>CAWGZB010000001.1:0-226873 GCA_963827025.1 uncultured Actinomycetota bacterium
TCGCTTTTCCCGGGCCGGTCAGCTCATCGGCTTCTCGTCGACCTTGATCGAGAACTCCACCCGGGAACCCTCCACCTTGGTGGCGGTCACGGTGACGCCGTACTTGGTGCCGTCGGCGGTCAGGGTGCAGCGGCTCTTCGCGCCGACCTCGGCCTTGAGGTCGTTCGGGCACGACACGTCGTCGGGCTGCTGGCCCACGACCTTGGTGAGCTGGGTGTCGACCTGCTGCTCCAGGTCCGAGCTGCTCACCGAGGAGGTGCCGCAGGCGGCACTCAGCGCCAGCAGCGGGACGGTCAGGGCAACGACGGAGCGGCGCATGGATCCTCCGGAAGACAGGTCGGTTCGAGCGCTGTGCGCGCGGAGCGCGGGAAACCTACCGCGCGGGCGCGGCCCGCTCGGCGATCGCCGCGCGCTCGGCTATACCGGCTCCCGGGTCAGGGGACAGGACATGCAGCGCGGGCCGCCGCGGCCCGAGCCCAGCTCGGAGCCCGCGATCGCGATGACCTCGATTCCCGCAGCCTCGAGCCTGGTATTGGTCTCCACGTTGCGCTCGTAGGCGACCGCCACGCGGGGGGCGATGGCCAGGGTGTTGTTGCCGTCGTCCCACTGCTCGCGCTCTGCGGTCACCGGGTCCAGGCCGGTGTCGATCTGGTGCAGCGTGTCGATCTCCATCGCCTTCGCGGCCGCGACCAGGAACGGCTGCGGGTCTCCCACCACCGGAGTGCCGTCCGCCCCGGCGGTGACGGGGAACGCCTGGAGGTGGTCGGCCACGTTGGGGTACATCACGATCTTGTCGGCGTCGACCATGGTGCAGACCGTGTCGAGATGCATCGTGGCCCGTTGCTGGGCGATCGGCACCGCGAGCACGGTGTGCGCCAGGTCCGCCGCGAAGACCTGCCGGGCGAGGCTCTCCGCGCCGGCCGGCGTGGTGCGCTCGCCCACGCCGACGGCGAGGACACCGGGCGCCAGCAGCAGGACGTCCCCACCCTCGAGGTTCTCCCGGTGCCAGCCGTGCAGCCGCGGCGTGCCTGCGAACCGCGGGTGCCGGGCGTAGATGAGCTCGGTCAGCTTCGTCTCCCGATCGCGCGCCGGCATCGCCAGGGAGGTCACAGCCACCCGGTCCCCGATCCAGACACTGGAGTCACGGGTGAACAACAGGTTGGGCAGCGGGTCGATCAAGAAGTCGTCGCGGGCCAGCAGGCTGGTCACCAGGCCATGCCCGCCGCGCACCTCGTCGTTGCGCAGTCCCGCCGTGAGCACCGCGGTGAGCTCGGTCGGCGCGAGGTCGGCCAGAGCGGTGCGCAGGTAACCGCGCAACGTCTCACCCAGCCGCAGGGAGCCGGTCACCGCCTCGATGGCGTCGGCGCGGGCGTCCGGGTCCCCCAGGGCCTCGGTCAGCAGGTGGGTGAGGTAGAGGACCTCCACCCCGCGGGAGCGCAGGGCCTCGGCGAAGGCGTCGTGCTCCTCCTGGGCGCGGCCGACCCACGGGATGCCGTCGAAGAGCAGCTTGTCGTTGTTGCGTGGGGTCAGGCGGGTGAGCTCGGGGCCGGGGCGGTGCAGCAGCACGGTGCGCAGGGCACCGACCTCGGTGGACACCCCGGGGTGGCTCCCAGGTCCGGTCATGGCGGCAGCCTACGGCCGTCAGCCGATCAGCTCGTACGCCGTGACGGCGGCCAGCACCAGACAGACACCACCGCCCATGTAGTGCACCACCGCGAGGCGCAGGTGCTGGAGGAGGTAGCGGCCGGCGAGCACGGCGAGGCCCGACACGGTGAGCAAGGCGCCCCACGCGCCCAGGAACACGCTCACCGGCTGCCCGTAGCGGGCGATCATGCTGATCGTCAGCAGCTGGGAGAGGTCTCCCCACTCCGCGGCGAACAGCACCAGGAACGAGGCGCCGACGGCCCGCCAGCCGGTGCGGGCGGCGCTCGCCCGGGCGGCGTACTCCTCCTCCTGCTCCTTCTCCTCCTCCTGCGCTCCGGGCGCTGACCTGATCAGCAGGAAGGCCCCCGCCAGGAAGATCACCAGGGCGACGGACTTCAGCACCGCGTCGGGAAGCAGCGTGGCCAGGTGCCCGGCCAGCACGGCGATCAGCGTCTGGACGAGGAAGGCCAGCCCGACCCCCACCCAGACCGCCAGCGGCCGGTAGCGGGTGGAGAGCACGAGCGCCGCGATGAAGGTCTTGTCCGGAAGCTCCACGAGGAAGATCGCGCCGAACACGATTGCGATGACGCCGAGATCCACCCGCGCAAGCCTAGGGAGGCGCTACTCGGGCTCGTTCCCCGAGTCCTTGCCCAGGCGGAACGGGGAGGTCACCCCCTCGTACATCAGGTGCGTGACGAGGCCCTGGGTGGCGTGGATGAGGTTGTGGCAGTGGTCCATCCACAGCCCCGGGTTGTCGGCGACGAAGGCGACCTCGAAGGTGCTGCCGTCCGGCACGTCCACGGAGTCGAACCACCACGGGGCGCCGGTCACCGGCTTGCCGTCGCGCCGCACCACGATGGCGTGGTGGCCGTGCAGGTGCATGGGGTGCACCTGGCCGCTGTGGTTGGAGATGCGGACGACCACGACGTCGCCCTCGGACACCACGAACATGGGCATGTCGGGATAGAGGTGTCCGTTGACGCTCCACCACAGGCCAGGACGCCCGTCCAAGAAGCCGGGACGGCGGCCGATCGAGTAGTCGAACTGCCGGTCCGGCCGGGCGGGGTCGAAGCCCACGTCGGTCGGGGTGCCGTAGGTGAGCAGGTCCAGCTTGCGGGTCGGCTGCGCCACGGGCGCGCTCTCCTGCCCCTTCGGCCCGATCTCGAAGCCGGCGCCGCCGAGCAGCTGCACCCGGGCGGCGCCGTGCTCGGGCACCTCGACCTCCAGGTCGACGCGGCCGCTGGCCGGCATGCTCACCGACCTGCCCTCGACGATGCCGGGCTCGTGCACGTCGTACCCGTCGACGGCGAGCAGGCGGTAGGGCGCGTCGGTCCAGGCGGTCAACGACGCGTTGTCGGTGTTGACCAGGCGGATGCGGTAGCGGTCGCCCGGTTCGGCGACGACGTGCTGGATCCCCGGACGTCCGTTCAGCGTCTGCTTGCCGAACAGGTGTGAGACCCCGACGAGGTCCGTCGTCGTGGTCCCCCGACCAGGGCCGGGGTGGATCACGATCGCGCCGAAGAGTCCGCCCTCGACCTGCTCGTGGGAGACCTGGTGGGAGTGGTACCAGTAGGTGCCCACGTGCGGCGCGACCCACCGGTAGGTGTAGGACTCCCCGGGCCGGATCGCGTCCTGGGTGACCCCGGCCACGCCGTCCTCGGCGTTGGGCACGTCGACGCCGTGCCAGTGCAGCGAGATCCCGGCGCGCACCGAGGCGTTGTGCACCCGGATCTCGACCAGGTCGCCCACGCGAGCCTCCAGCACCGGACCGGGCGAGATGCCGTTGAGCGTGTACCGCGCCTGCCCGCCCCCGCCGGGCAGGGAGTGCGACTGTTCCCGGGCAGTCAGGTCGAAGACCGTGTCAGCCGGGCCCTTCGCCTTCGTGTCCAGGTCGGTGACGCTCGGCGCCTCGGCGTGGGCCATCTGCTTCATGTCGTGGGCGCCCATGGACTCCCCGGCCGGGGGCTTGCCCCCGTAGTCCATGTAGCCCATCTCCAGGGCGGAGTAGCTGCCGGGCAGCCGACTCGCCCACCACATCCAACCGAGCGGGAGGACCAGCCCGAGGGTGAGCGCGACCGCGACCCACCCGCGCAGGCCGACCCGGGACCGGCCGGTCGGGCTCACCTGACGGCGGCCGCCTCAGGCGCATCAGCGGCGCCGGTCTCGACCTCGTCGGCCGCACGGGCGGCGCGGAAGGCGAGCCAGAACAGCAGCAGGGCGTTGATCCCGTGCAGCATCCCGATCAGCGGCACGCCGAAGGCGACGAAGGCCAGGACCACCTGCAGCACGATGCCGCCGAAGAGCATCGCCGCCCACTTCACCCCGCCGGGCACCTTGGCGAAGAAGGAGACGATCAGCAGGATCAGGCCGAGCAGCGGGATGACCATCTCCCCGCCGATCCCGTGGAACATGAAGCCGCGCTCCGCGGTGAACTTGAAGGTGTCGCTCTCCATCGAGGCCTTGGTGAGCTGGTTGCCGTCCTCGACCCACTTGCTCAGCCCGAACAGGGCCCAGGCGACCACGGCCGCCTGGAAGAAGATCATGACGTCGATGGCGTAGGCGAGGAACTTGTAGGCAGCACGCATGGCAGATACCCCCGAAAGTGAAGTCGGACAGCCCGGAATCTTGCTCCCGTCGGGCCCGACCTGGGAAGAGCGACACGAACTGGTCTAGTCACCGCACCGTGCCGGCGCCACGCTCACTCGAGCCGGAACGGGTCCGCGGGGTAGACGCCGAGGATCTTCACGTCGGTGGTGAAGAAGCCGAGCTCCTCGAAGGCGCGCGTGACCGGGAGGTCCGCAGGGTGGCCGTCGACCTCGGCGAGGAACTGGGTGGCGGTGAAGTGGCCCCCCACCATGTAGCTCTCCAGCTTGGTCATGTTGACCCCGTTGGTCGCGAACCCGCCCAGTGCCTTGTAGAGGGCAGCGGGGAGGTTGCGCACGTTGAAGATGAAGGTCGTCACCACCGGCCCCCGGCCGGGCTCGGCCTCGCGGGGGTCGCGGGACAGCACCACGAAGCGCGTGGTGTTGTGCTCCTCGTCCTCGACGTCGGGTTGCAGGATCTCCAGGCCGTAGGTCTCCGCGGCGAGCGGCGGGGAGATCGCGGCCTGGGTCGGATCGCCGCTCTCGGCGACCTCGCGCGCGGCACCTGCGGTGTCCCCCGCGATGACCGGTCGCAGGTCGTGCTCCCGGATGACCTTGCGGCACTGGCCGAGGGCGTGCACGTGGCTGTGCACGGTCCGGATCCCCTCGAGGGTGGCGCCGGGGAGAGCCATCAGCGCGAACTGGATGCGCAGGAAGTGCTCGCCGACGATGTGCAGGTCGGAGGTCGGCAGGAAGTGGTGGATGTCGGCGACCCGGCCGGCGATCGAGTTGTCGATCGGGATCATCGCCAGGTCGGCCTCCCCGGCCTCCACCGCGGCGAAGACGTCCTCGAAGGAGGCGCACGGCACCGGCTCCATCTGCGGGTAGCGCTCACGGCACACGATGTCGGAGTTGGCTCCGGGCTCGCCCTGGTAGGCGATCCGGCCCGGACGCGGGGTCTCGCTCTCCGTGTCGCTCACGCGGGCGAGTTTCCCACGACTAACCTTGCTCGCGTGTCCGTGGCTGCCCTGGTGCTCGCCGTTCTCGCCTTCCTGCTCGCGCTGGGGGCGTTCGTGGTCGCGCTCGGGGCGCGGCGCAAGGGCCTGCGTAGGGTGCGCGGGGACGCCAGCCGGCTTCCCCCCGACGCGCGGGCCCTGCGCCAGGAGGTCGCGGCGCTGCAGGAAGAGCAGACGCAGGCACTGCGCCACCTCGCGGTGATCCGCTACGACGCCTTCCCCGACACCGGAGGCCAGCTCTCCTGGTCGCTGGCCCTCCTCGACGACACCGGCAGCGGCGTGGTGGTCAGCTCGATCCAGGGCCGCAACGAGTCGCGCACCTACGCCAAGAGCGTCCGCGACTGGAGCAGCGAGGCGCAGCTCTCCCCCGAGGAGCACGACGCCATCTCGCACGCGCGGCCGTGACCTAGCATCTCGCCAATGGGCCTCTTCACTCCCCTGGCTGTGCGGATCGGTGCGATCCCGTGGCTGCCGCGGTACCTGCCGCAGATCACCGCCACCGACAAGTTCCTCCAGCGCGCCTCCCGGGGCCGGCTGACCCTGCTCCGGATCGCCGGACTGCCGGGCCTGATGCTGACCGTGCGTGGCCGCAAGTCCGGGCGTCTGCTCAGCACCCCCCTGCTCTGTGTGCCCTATCGGGAAGGCAACCTGATCGCCGGGTCCAACTTCGGCGCCCCGCGGCCACCGGTGTGGGTCGTCAACGTCCGTGCTGCCCAGGAGAGGGGCGAGCCGGTCGTCGTACGCCGCGACGGGGTGCAGCACCGCGCCCACCCACGTGAGCTGCGCGGCGAGGAGCGCGCCCGGGCCTGGGAGCGCATGCTCCGGACCTGGCCGAACTACCGCCTCTACGAGGAGCGGACCGACCGGTCGATCCCGGTCTTCTACCTCGACCCCGAGTGAGGGCTCGATCCCACCGGGACGGGCCCCTCAGCGCGGGACGCGGACCAGCAGACGTCCGTGGACGCAGCGGGCGTGCAGCTCGCGGCCGGGGCCGATCAGGTCCCCGTCCAGCTGGCGCGGGGTGTCCGCCGTGGCGCGTACGACGACCTCCTGACCGGTCCTCCGGGTGATCGTCTCGTCGGTGCGCTTGTTCTTGGTCAGCACGCGGAAGGCCAGGGGCAGCCAGGAGAGGAACCGGCGGGGATAGAGCATCACCAGGTCGAGCTGGCCGTCGTCGATGGTCGCGTCCGGCAGGAGCGGCATCCCGGCCTGGAGGAAGCCGACGTTGCCGATCACCAGGGTGCGGGCGCGGTGGCGGGTGAACTCGCCACCGTCGACAGAGACCTCCACCCGGATCGCCGGGAACATCAGCGACTTCAGTGCCGACCAGACGTAGGCCAGCCAGCCGACCCGCGCCTTGATGTCCTCGTTGACGCCCTCCATGATCGCCGCGTCGAAGCCCATGCCGGCCATCACCAGGAAGTTCGTCGGCTCCATCTTGTCTCCGGAGACCTCCACCATGTCGATCGCCCGGTCCTGGCCGTTCAGCGCGACATCCACTGCCGCGCGCAGGTAGAGCGGGATGTCGAGGTTGCGGGCCAGCAGGTTGCCGGTGCCCGCGGGAACCACGCCGACCGGGACGCCGGTGCCGGCGAGCTCCTCGCAGACCGCGCGGATGGTGCCGTCGCCGCCGATCGCCATCACCACGTCGGCGCCGCTGACCGCCGCCTCGTGGGCCATCCCGTGGCCCGTGTCCTCGATCTTGGTCTCCCACCAGGCCACCGAGGCGTACCCGGAGGTGAGGGCGAGCGACTCCACGAGCGCCTTGAACTGCTCGGGGTCGTCGACCTTGACGGGGTTGAGCACCACGGCGAGCTTCTTGCGCGGGTTCGGCACGGCCTCGGGCAGCGGGGCGGCGGTGAAGACGAGGGACTTCGGCTGCGGGTCGAAGAACGCCGACCACGCCAGCACGACGCCGGCCCCCAGCAGCCAGCCACCGACCACGTCGGAGAGGTGGTGCACCCCCAGGAAGATCCGGTCCGCCCCGACCAGCAGCGCGACCGCCATCGCCGCACCGGTCACCATCCGCCGCGTGCTCCGCCGGCGCAGCAGCATCGAGCCCAGCACCAGCGCGATGCCGGCGGCCGCGGCGATGCTGGAGGAGTGGCCCGAGGGATAGGAGTAGGAGTGCAGCACCACCAGCGGCTGGTCCCAGACCGGCCGGTCCCGCGCCACGACGGTCTTGACGATCGTGGTGGCGATCCCGACGCTGCTCATCACTGCCACGCTGAAGATCGCGGCCCGACGGTGGTGCTTGAGCAGCAGGAGACCGGCGACGACCCCCGTGACGATGAAGTCGGCCGTGGTTCCGGCAGCCAGGGCGACGTACTTCCAGAACGTGAACAGGGCGTCGTGGGCGGCCGTGAACGACTCCGGCCACCGGCCGAACCAGGTGTCCAGGCGCTGCAGCGGGGACCAGCCGGTGTCCACGAGCACCCCGAGCACGGCGACGAGGAGGAAGCAGAGCCCGCTCCAGGCGATCAGCCTGCGGCGCGGGTTGGCTCCGGTCACGTCGGGGTCCTGGGGTCGGGGATGTGGGCAGGTGCACCGGGCGTACCCCGTGCGGTGGTGGAGAGTATGCCGTCGGCGGTGCGCCGCCCGGCGCGCGCACCCGCGCCTTGGTGCCCCTGTGGGACGATGAACATGCACTTCCCCTCCTGTCGAAGGCGACGACATGCGTGAGCACAGAGCCCGACGCGCACGCGCCGGATTCGTCCTTGCTGCAGCCCTGCTGCTGCTCGCCCCGGCCTGCGGCAACGAGTCCGGCGGCCCGGGGCCTTCTGGTTCCCCGCAGTCCCCGGGAAGAGGTGAGTGGCTGGTCGGCGTCACCGCCCTCGGTGGCAGTGACGCGGAGAAGACCGAGACCACCTACGTCCACTTCAACCCTGCCACCGGATCCACCGACAAGGTGGCACTTCCGCCGGTGACCGCGGCATCGACGAATCCGGCCATGACACCGCTGCTGGTCAGCGGAAACCGCCGGTGGGCCGTCCCGGACCTGGAGATCCCCCCGGCACGCGAGAAGAGCGGGCAGCTGAAGGTCTACTCGCTGGAGGACGGATCGCCCAGGGAGCTCGACCTGCACGCGCTGGCCGACGCGGACATGCGGCCGATCGCCTGGGCCTTCGACCCCCGCGAGCCCGCGACCCTGCGCCTGGTCGACGCGCACTACGGCGTCTGGTCGCTGGACCTCAGCGCCGGCGGGCACCAGCAGAAGGCTCAGGAGTCCGGCGAGCTCCGCTCCCACGGCACCGTCTTCACCAACACCTTCGACCCGAACACGGCGCAGCCCTACGTCGAGAGCCTCGACGGGACCACGACCTACCCAGGTGACATGCAGGCGCGCCTGGACGCTCCGATCGAGCGTGCCGGCGGCACGCTGCTGCCGACCGACTCGCGGCAGCTGCGGGCCCTCCCGAAGAATCCCTGCGAGCTCGCCGCCGGGTTCCGCGCCTCCTCCGGGGAGACCTGGCTGATCTGTGCCGACGGGACCCGGCTGCGGGCCTACGTGCTGGAAGAGGGCGGCTCGACGTGGCAGCCCTACGGCAAGCAGAGCCCCGAGGTCGCCCTCGAGGTCGCGAGCATGACGGTCGTGCTGCCACCGAAGTGACCACCCTGGGGCACCGACGGCAGCCCACGCGCCCAGTATCCTCGCCGGGTGATCGACCCCAGGCTCTTGCGCGAGGACCCCGACCGGCTGCGGGCTGCCCAGGAGAAGCGGGGACTGTCCGTCGCAGCGGTGGATGCCGCGCTGGAGGCCGACGAGGTACGCCGCACCGCGATCGCGGACTTCGAGCAGCTGCGCGCGGAGCAGAAGCAGCTGGGCAAGCTGATCGCCCGGACCAGCGGTGAGGAGAAGGCCGAGCTGCTGACCCGCACCAAGACCTTGGCCGCCGACGTCAAGACCGCCGAGGTCGCGCAGACCCAGGCCGAGGAGGAGTGGCGCGAGGCGCTCTACGCCATCCCCAACCCCGCTGCCGACGAGGTGCCGGCCGGCGGTGAGGACGACTACGTCGTGCTGACCGAGCGGGGCACCGTGCGCGACTTCGTCGCAGAAGGCTTCGAGCCCCGCGACCACGTCGAGCTGGGCCGTCTCCTCGGCGCGATCGACCTCGAGCGTGGCGCCAAGGTGTCCGGTTCCCGCTTCTACTACCTGACCGGCGTGGGCGCCGACCTCGAGCTGGCCCTGGTCAACATGGCGATGGACCAGGCGCGAGACGCGGGCTTCACCACGGTGATCCCGCCGACGCTGGTCAAGCCCCGGGCGATGGAGGGCACCGGCTTCCTCGGCCAGGCAGCCGACGACGTCTACCGCATCGAGGGACAAGACACCTACCTGGTCGGGACCTCGGAGGTGCCGCTCGCGGCGTACCACTCCGAGGAGATCCTCGACGCCGAGTCGTTGCCGCTGCGCTACGTGGCGTTCAGCCCGTGCTTCCGCAAGGAGGCGGGCTCGCACGGGAAGGACACCCGGGGGATCTTCCGGGTGCACTGGTTCGACAAGGTGGAGATGTTCGCGTTCACCACGCTGGAGGAGGCCGAGGCCGAGCACCAGCGCCTGCTCGCCTGGGAGCAGGACTTCCTGGACAAGCTCGAGCTGGCCTACCGGGTGATCGACATCGCCGCCGGCGACCTCGGACTCTCGGCGAAGCGGAAGTTCGACTGCGAGGCCTGGATCCCCAGCCAGGGCCGCTACCGGGAGCTCACCTCGACCTCCAACTGCACCGAGTTCCAGGCCCGCCGCCTGGACATCCGCGGGCGCTTCCCCACCTCCTCGGGGTCCGGCACCGAGATCCGTCCGGTGGCGACCCTCAACGGGACGCTGACCGCGATCCCGCGCACGATCGTCGCCCTGCTCGAGACCCACCAGCAGGCCGACGGCTCCGTGCGCGTCCCCGCTGCGCTGCAGCCCTACCTCCGGGGCCGGGACGTGCTCGAGCCCCTCCCCGGCGCAGGCGGTCGGGCTTGAGCGAGGCCGCAGCCGGCGCGCTGCCCGAGGGGTGGGTCCCCCGCCTGGTGGCCCTCGACATCGACGGGACCCTGCTGAAGTGGGTCGAGGGCGCCGGCCAGAACTACGAGGAGATCGCGCCGCCGCTCTACGACGCCGTGCAGGCAGCCGTGGACGCCGGCACGCACATCGTGCTGGCCAGTGGCCGGTCCCCGCACGGCATGGTCAAGATCGCCGACCTCCTCGACCTGCCCGGCGGGGACCAGGACCGGGTGTGGGTGGTGGCCTCCAACGGGGCGGTGATCTTCCGCTACCGACCGCTGGAGGTCGTGCACGAGGAGACCTTCGACGCCAGCGAGGCGGTCCGGCAGGTGCTCGAGCGCTACCCCGAGGCCCTGGTCGCGGTCGAGGAGCGCGGCGTCGGTTACCGGGTCAACCGGCCGTTCCCCGACGGGGAGCTGTCCGGGGAGATGATCCAGGCACCGCTCGACGACATCGTCGGCGACCCGGTCAGTCGTGTGATCATCCGCGAGCCCAACGCCGACGTGGAGGAGTTCGGCGAGCAGGTCGGTCGGCTCGGTCTGCACGGCACCGACTACGTCGTGGGCTGGACGGCCTGGCTGGACCTCTCCCCCGTGGGGGTCTCCAAGGCCTCCGGCCTGGAGTACGTCGCCCGGGAGCTCGGTGTCGAGGCCGAGGACGTGCTGGCGATCGGGGACGGACGCAACGACATCGAGATGCTGCGCTGGGCCGGCCGGGGGGTGGCCATGGGGCAGGCGGTGGACGAGGTGCGCCAGGCGGCCGACGACGTCACCGCCACCGTGCACGAGGACGGCGCCGCGCTGGAGCTGCGGCGCTGGTTTCGACACGCTCGCTGACGCTCGCTGCTCAACCCAGGGGTTCGAGCTAGAGGTACATCCCGCCCTGGTGGCCGCGCTCGGCCGTCTCCTCCTCGCCCGGCTGCAGCCGGCCCCCCTGCATGCCGGGCACCGCACCCGGAGGCAGCGCGCGGCGCATCTGCTCGAGCTGGGAGCGGGCCGCCATCTGCTGGGCGTAGATCGCGGTCTGGATGCCGTGGAAGAGACCCTCGAGCCAGCCGACCAGCTGAGCCTGGGCGATGCGCAGCTCGGACTCGGTGGGAGTGTTCTCGTCGAAGGGTTGGATCAACCGCTCCAGCTCGTCGTCGAGCTCCGGGGCCAGCGCCTCCTTCAGCTCCCGCAGGGAGGTGTGCATGATCGTGGCCAGCCGCTTGCGGCCGGGCTCGTCGACCGGGGCCGACTTCACCTCTTCGAGCAGCTGCTGGACCATCCGGCCGATCCGCATCACCTTGGCCGGCTCCTCCACGAGGTCGGTCAGGTTGCGGACCTCGTCCTCGGCCTCCGACGTCCCCTCGGGGGGCTCCTCGCCGGGCTCGCGCTGCTGCGCGACGACCTGATCGGCGGGCAGCTCGATGGGGCGTCCGTCGGGCCCGATCACCACGACACGCTCACCGCCCCCACGGGGGCCGTCCTCGGGATGATCCGGAGTCATGCTCCGACACTACCGACCGGGCTCAGGAGACCTGCAGGAGGATCTTCCCGCTGTGCGAGCCCTCGTCCAGCAACAGGTGGGCGCGGGCAACCTCGTCGAGCGGCACCCGGTCGTGCACGAGGGTGCGGATCTGTCCCTCGCCGTAGCGGGGCCAGACGTGCTCGACCACGGCCCGGCAGATCGCGGTCTTCTCCGCCACCGGACGCGACCGCAGCGCGGTGGCGATCACCGCACCGCGCTTGCCCAGCAGCGTGGCGATGTCGAGCTCGCCCTTGGTCCCGCCCTGCATGCCGATGATGACCAACCGGCCCTGGGTGGCCAGTGCCGCCACGTTGCGAGGGAGGTACTTGGCGCCCATGTTGTCGAGGATGACGTCGGCACCACCTGCGTCGCCGAGGACCTCGACGAAGTCCTCGTCCCGGTAGCTGATCGCCCGGTCCGCGCCGAGCTCGCGGCACAGGTCGAGCTTCTCCGGAGACCCTGCGGTGGCGAACACGGTGGCGCCGAAGGCCCTGCCGAGCTGGATCGCCAGGTTGCCGATGCCGCCTGCGCCGCCGTGGACCAGCAGCCGCTCGCCCTCCCGCAGCTGGGCCACCATGAAGACGTTGGACCAGACCGTGCAGGCCGCCTCGGGGATCGCGCCGGCGTCCTCCAGGCTCACCCCGGTCGGGACCGGCATCACCTGTCCGGCGGGAACGGCGACCTTCTCGGCGTACCCCCCGCCGGCGAGCAGGGCACACACCTCGTCGCCCACAGTGAGGTCGTCGACGCCCGCCCCCAGGGCGCTGACGCGGCCCGAGCACTCCAGGCCGAGGACCTCCGAGGCCCCGGGCGGTGGCGGGTAGAAGCCCTGTCGCTGCAAGGTGTCCGCACGGTTGACGGCGGTGGCGACGACGTCGAGGACCACTTCGCCCTCTTCGGGCTCTGGGTCGGGGACCTCCGCGACGTGCATGGCCTCCGGGCCACCGGGCTCCGGCACGACGACCGCCCGCATCAGGCGTCGATCTCCTCGGCGACCTCGACGTCGTCCAGCTCGACCTCGACCTCGTCGTCCTCGTGCGCGAGGTCCTCGGCCGTCTTGTCCCAGCGCAGCGCCAGGGCGGTGGCGAGACCGGCCAGCCGCTCCACCTGCGCGGGGCTGCCGCCCGCCTGTGCTGCGGCGTACCCCAGGAGGTAGGTGGTGATCGGCGCCGCCGGGCGCTCGACGTTGTGTGCCGCGTCGCGGGCGAGGTCGAGCACCAGCCCCTCGTCCACCTCGATCTCGATGTCGAGCTCGTCGCAGAGCTCGTCGATCCAGTCATGCAGGTTCACAGGCCCCAGTCTTGGGCCACGCCGGGTGCTGGTGCAAGGTGCGCCCGTGTCGGCCGCGTCACCCGGACTCACCGGTCCAGCAGCGCGCGGAGCCGGTCGAGCTGCTCGGGGGTGTCCACGTCGCCGCTCTCCGCCGCACGGGCCCGCACCTCGTTGATGACCAGCGTCGAGACCAGCCGGTGCACGGCCATCCCGTGGGGGTCCGTGGGCGCGGCCGCGAGGAGTGCCGCTCGCCGGTACACGGCGCACAGCGGCTGGCGCCGACCGGTGTCGTCGACGAGCAGCGCACCGTCTGGGGCACCGTCTGGGGCACCGTCCGGCCCACCGCCCTGGGCACCGTTCTCGACCGCAGCGTCTCGGAGTCGCTGCACCGTCGCCGCGGTCACCAGCGGCATGTCCACCGCCAGCGCGAGCACCCACTCGGTGTCGAGCAGCGCCGCACCGGCGAGCAGGCCCGCCGCGGGGCCTCCACCCGGAGGGTCCTCACGCGCCCAGCGCACCGGCTTCTCCACCGGGACCCGGGGACCGGCCACCACGACCTGATCGTTCGCGGCCACCTCGTGGGCAAGGTCCAGCGCCCGGGCCAGCAGTGACCGGCCACCGAGCACGAGGGCGGCCTTGTCCGCACCGCCGAGCCGGGTGCCGCCTCCCCCGGTCAGGACCACGGCGCCCAAGTCCTGGCGGTCCTTGCGGTCCTGCTCGTCCTGCGGGTCCTCCGGCCGCGTGGTCCTCACCTCGGCAGTCTGGCACTCTGGCCGGATGGGAACTCTGCGCGTCCGGCTCGAGCAGCGTGCCTCGGCCCTCGACCCGGCCGAGAACCGCGCGGGGCTCGAGGAGATCGCCGCCGCGCTGCCGCCCGGCGGCAGCGACCTGGTGGTGCTCCCCGAGGCCTTCGCCCGGGACTTCGGCGAGCCGGGCTCCGACCTCGCCCCGTACGCCGAGACGCTGGACGGACCCTTCGTCGGTGCCGTGCGGGACGTGGCGTCTCGGACCGGGACCGCCTGGCTGGCCGGCATGTTCGAGCAGGGATACGACCCCCCGCGCCCCCTGAACACCCTCGTGCTCGCCGACACCGACCGGCTGACCGCCTACCGGAAGATCCACCTCTACGACTCCTTCGGCTACCGCGAGTCCGACCGGGTGACCGCCGGACCGGTGGAGCCGTGCGTGGTGGACGTGCACGGGTTCCCGGTGGGCCTGATGACCTGCTACGACCTGCGCTTCCCCGAGCTGGCCCGCGCGCTGGCGCGCGGTGGCGCCGAGGCCCTCGTGGTCCCGGCGGCATGGGTGGCCGGCGCCCGGAAGGTCGAGCACTGGCGCACGCTCCTGCGGGCTCGCGCGATCGAGAACACCGTGTGGGTGCTCGGCGTCGGCCAGCCGGGGCCCCGCTACACCGGCCATTCGATGGTGATCGCGCCGGACGGCGACGTGGTGGCCGAGGCGGACACCGACCCGGCGACGCTGGAGGCCGAGCTGGACCGCGACCGGGTCACCGAGGTCCGCCGCACCAACTCCTCGCTGGCCAACATGCGCATGTGACGCCGCGGCACCGTCCGGGAGGAGCCCCACCGATATCCTCCGGACCGTGCCGCAGCTGCAGCAGGTGCCCGGCCGCGCGTGGTCGGCGACGTTCGGGGTCGTGGGCGCGTCCCTGGTCGCTCTGCGGTTCGTCGACGTCTCCCGCCGGGTGGAGGAGGGCGCCGCGGCGCTCCTGGGAGTCCTGCTGGCCGTCGGGCTCTCGGCCCGCGTCGGGGGCCGGGTGTGGTTCGCCGGGGCATTCGCCGTCCTGCTCGCCGCCGCGGCGGTCGGCACGGACTGGACGTTCCTCGACGCCGGCGCCGCGCTGGCCATCGGCATCCTCGCCGCCTGCCTGGCGCTGATGGGCACCGTCCCGGCGCCCACGGCGACGGCGGTGGTGCGTGAGGTGCTCATCGCCGAGGCCGTGGCCACCACGGGCGCGCTGGGAGTCGCGGTCTTCGGCCAGGACGTGGACATCGCCCGGTACACCTACGTCGTGCTCGGGGTCAGCCTCGTCGGCGCCATCGCGCTGGTCTACCGCCTGGGCGCCGGCCTGCACGGCCTGGGTCGCGCCGGCGCTGTGGCCGCCCTGCTCGGAGTGCTGTTCCTGGCCGGGATCGTGGCCTACACCGAGGTGCTCGCGCGGTACGGGTCTCCCGAGCTGGTCGGCAACGTCGAGCAGCTGGCCGGGTGGATGCGGGACCAGCTGGGGGGCGTGCCGTATCCCATCGAGGCGCTGATCGGCGTACCCGCCCTGGCCTGGGGGGTCTCGGTGCGCTCGCGCCGCCGGCAGGGCTGGTGGATGTGCGCGTTCGGCGCGGCCACCACCGCTCCGGCGACCGCCCGGTTGCTCGGGGACGGCGACGGGACCAGGATCGCGCTCTCCGCCGGCTACGGCCTGCTGATCGGTCTGTTCCTCGGGTTCGTCCTGATCCGCATCGGGCTGGCGCTGGCCCGCACCCCGGGCCGTCGGGTGGTCGGGGCGCTGGCTCCACGACCAGAGCCCGCCCGCCTGCGCTCCCTGCACTGAAACCCCGGTCAGCCAGCCAGCAGAGGGGGCGGGATTCGAACCCGCGGCTGACATCGCTGCCAGCGACCGCTTTCAAGGCGGTTCCGATAGGCCACTCCGGCACCCCTCCGAGCACTCCAGGCGGGACCCGGAGGCTCGGAGCCGATCCTAGAGCCAGGTCTGCGAGGGGCGCCGGGCACCGGGCCCGGGACTACTCGGAGCCGCCGAGCTCCAGCGCCACGCTGTCGTAGAGGAGGTCGTGCACCCGCTGGACGTAGTGGTCGAGGTCGGCCACCAGGCGCGTCACCTCGCGCTGGGCGCCCTCGAGGTCCATCCGGTCCAAGATGACCGCGGCCAGGGCCGACACGCGGGCCTGCAGCCGGCGCCGGTCTCGGTTGGAGGCTCCGGCCCGGGCGCTCAGCCAGCCGTCCCAGTGCCGCACCTGGCTGTCCGAGAGCGCCTCGCGCACGGTCGAGAGCCGTTTGCGGACCTGCCAGCGCCACTCACGCGCGCCTGGATCGGCGCGCAGGACCATGCGTAGTTCGTCCACAGCGGTCTCGAGAGCTGCCATCTCGAACCACCCCTTACGTCGTCCGCGAGCAGGTGGGACCCCGAGTGTGACTCACCTCACCCGAGCCCGACAAGGGCTGATTTGGTGGGCGGCCCACTGCCGGGTTCAATCACCCGGTGAGCTCTGCACCGGACGTCGGCGGGACCGTCGAGGTCGCCTTCGCCCCCGCGTTGCGGATGCGCCTGCTCGGTGCGGGCCTCCTCGCGCTGGGCACCCTTGTCGCCCTCACCGTGGTGCTCGCCGCGCTGCTGCCCGGCACCCGCGCGATCGTGGGCGGCGTGCTGCTCCTGGCCTTCCTCGCCGTCTCGGGCCTCGGCCTGCTGCTCGGCGTACGCCGGTGGGTGGTCCGGCTCGACGACGTGGGATACCGGGTCCGCTGGCTGCGCTCCGCGCAGGCCCGGGAGGCGCGCTGGACCGACGTGCTGGACCTGCAGACCGCACAGGTCTCGGGCACCCGCTGCGCCGTGCTCCGGCTGCGGGACGGCCGCACGACCACGATCCCGGTCGACGTTCTCGAGGGAGACCCGGAGGCGTTCGTCCAGGCGCTCTCGGCGCACCTCGACCGGGGCCACGGTTACCGCCGGCTGCGGTGACGCAGAGTTCGCCCGATTTTCCGCCGCCCGACCCGATGCCCTAGCCTGAGCGTGCTCGTCCGGCTCCGCGAGCCGGCGGGTTCCCCCTGGGAGGTGTCGCCTAGTCCGGTCTATGGCGCCCGCCTGCTAAGCGGGTTGAGGGTAACGCCCTCTCGCGGGTTCAAATCCCGCCACCTCCGCTCCCATGCGGCCCGGGTCTTCATGGCCCGGGCTCGCAAGGGGGAGCAAGTTGCATGAACATGCAATGCACACTTCTGCGCCCCCCGCCGCTTCATTCCTGACATTTCGACGGTGACGATGGAGGGGCCCACCCCCCATCCAAAGGACCACTCCCATGAACGCTCGTCGAGTCGCCCAGGCCCTCGCCGGGGCCCTGCTCGCGGCGACCGTGGTCGCCACCGCGGCCTCGCCCGCCACCGCCGACAAGGCCGGCCACGGCAGCGGATCGGTCGTCATCCCCACCGACACCGGTTGGGGTTTTAAGTAGGCAGAGCGCAAGTGAAGGACCGGGATCCCGGGGCCCGGTCCCTCATCCCCCGTTGTCGGTCGCGTTCGGGTCCATGGAGTCCTCGGCGCCGGCCTCTCGCACTCCCATGGCGTAGCCGAGCTGGAAGCGTGTCTCCACGCCGTACTCCTGCTTCAGCGCCGCCACGTAGGAGGCGTAGGTGCGGGTGCTGACGCCGACCCGCTTGGCGCTGGCCGGGTCGCTGTGCCCCTCGGTGAGCATCCGGACGGTCAGCTGCCGCACCTCGTCGGCGACGCCCGCGTCGGCGGTGGCCTCGGTGGCCTCGTAGCCCAGCCCGCGCTCCCAGGAGCGGTCGAAGATGTCGGCGAGGTAGGACACCAGGTTGCGGTCGACGATCGCGACCGCGACGTCCGGTGCGTCTCCCGGGATCACCGCGAGCCGACGGTCGATGACGATGAGCCGGTTGAAGAACTCATCGAGGGTCCGCACCTTCGCGCCGTGCGCGAGGATGCGCTCGACGTACTCACGCGTGGTCCTGCTTCGCCGCGCGGTGTGCTGGTAGAGCGTGCGCATCCGCACACCGCGCCGCAGCGCGCGCAGGTCGCGGTCGACGGCCTGGTCGAGCACCACGGCCTTGCGCGCGCCGGCCGGCTGAGCGGTGAGCAGCTCCTCCTCGGCGTCGTCGACCGCGGCCTCGAGGAAGCGGTTGATGTGGGCGAGGCCCCTGATCTCGCTGATCGGGCGGTCGGCGTCCGGAGTACGCCGATAGACCTGTGCCAAGGACCCGAGCGCGTCCGCCCAGGCCGCTGACTCCTCGAGCAGCTGCATGAGCCTGCGGCCCAGCGGGGCGACCACGCTGGCCTGCACCGCCGTCGGGTCCATGGCCACGAAGCCACCCGCGTGCGCATCGTCGTGCAGCAGACCCAGCTCGAGGAGCAGGGCGAACGCCTCGTGGGCCGGATGATCCTCGCCGACGCGCGGATCGTCCCGCGGCAGCACGCCCTCGGCGACGACCTCCCGGAACAGGTCGCCCGCCGCACCCTCCAGGAGGATGCGCCGGGAGTCCCCGGCTTCCGGGCCGTCGATGCTCATGGATGCATCATGCCGGGACCCGGCCGCCGTGCGCCTCAGCGGCGGCTCACTCGCCGAGCCGCGCCTTGAGCCCGTCGAGCTCGGTCCACAGCACCGTGGGCAGGTCCTGGCCGAACTTCTCGAACCACTCGGTGATCCCGGGGATCTCCTGCTTCCAGTCCTCCACGTCGACCTCGAGCGCCTTCTCCAGCTCCTCGGCGCTCATCTCGAGACCGTCGGTGTCCAGCGCGTCGGGGGTGGGCACGTAGCCGATCGGCGTCTCCACGGCCTCGGCCTGACCGTCGATGCGCTCGATGACCCACTTCAGCACCCGGCTGTTCTCGCCGAAGCCCGGCCACAAGAAGCTGCCGTCCTCGTCACGCCGGAACCAGTTGACGTAGAAGATCCGCGGCATCTTCGCCGCGTCGTTCTCCTTGCCCATCTTGATCCAGTGGTTGAAGTAGTCGCCGGCGTTGTAGCCGATGAACGGCAGCATCGCCATCGGGTCGCGGCGCACCACACCGACCTGACCGGTGGCCGCGGCGGTCGTCTCGCTGGACAGCGTGGCACCCATGAAGGTGCCGTGGGTCCAGTCGCGGGCCTCGGTCACCAGCGGCACGGTGTCCTTGCGCCGACCGCCGAAGAGGATCGCGTCGATCGGCACGCCGCGCGGGTCGTCGTACTCCGGGGCGAGGATCGGGCACTGCTTGATCGGCGTGCAGTAGCGCGAGTTGGGGTGGGAGCTGAGGACGCCGTTCTCGCCGTCCTCCGGCGTCCAGGGCTCGCCCTTCCAGCTGGTCGCGCGGGCGGGCTTGTTCTCCAGCCCTTCCCACCAGATGTCGCCGTCCTCGGTGAGCGCCACGTTGGTGAACACCGAGTTGCCGATGTTGATCGTGCGCATCGCGTTGGGGTTGGTGTGCTCGTTGGTGCCGGGGGCGACGCCGAAGAAGCCGTACTCGGGGTTGACCGCCCACAGCCGGCCGTCCTCACCGATGCGCATCCAGGCGATGTCGTCGCCGATGGACTCGACCTTCCAGCCCGGGATCGTGGGCTGCAGCATCGCCAGGTTGGTCTTGCCGCAGGCGCTGGGGAACGCCGCGGCGACGTACTTGGTGACGCCCTGCGGGCTGGTGAGCTTCAGGATCAGCATGTGCTCGGCCATCCAGCCCTCGTCGCGCGCCATCACGCTGGCGATGCGCAGGGCGTAGCACTTCTTGCCCAGCAGCGAGTTGCCGCCGTAGCCCGAGCCGTAGGACCAGATCGTCCGCTCCTCGGGGAACTGCACGATGTACTTGGTGTCGCTGCACGGCCACGGCACGTCCTCCTGGCCCTCCTCCAGCGGCATCCCGACCGAGTGCAGCGCCGGGACCCAGTGGAAGTCCGCGCCGGCGTCCTCGAGCTCCTCCATCTTGCGCAACACCGAGGTGCCCATCCGGGCCATCACGCGCATGCTGACCGTGACGTACGCCGAGTCGGTGATCTCCACCCCGAACATCGGGTGCTCGGCCTCGAGGTGGCCCATCACGAAGGGGATGACGTACATCGTCCGGCCCTTCATGCAGCCGTCGTAGAGGCCCCGCATGACCGACTTCATCTCCTCGGGGTCCATCCAGTTGTTGGTGGGCCCCGCGTCCCTCTCCTCCGTGGAGCAGATGAAGGTGCGGTCCTCGACGCGGGCGACGTCGGTCGGGTCGGTGCGTGCCCAGAACGAGTTGGGCTTCTTGCTCTCGTCGAGCTTGACGAACGTGCCTCCCGCCACCAGCGCCTCGGTCAGCTGGTCCCACTCCTCCTCCGAGCCGGTGCACCAGTGGATGTGGTCCGGCTTGGTCATCGCGGCGACCTCGGCGACCCAGTCGAGGATGCCCTGGTGGCTGGTCGGCGCGTCCTGGGCGGTGCTGGTCTCTGACGTCTCGGCAGTCATCAGTCGGTCTACCTCTCGAGCATTCGCGGCGCGCCGGGCCGGGGCCACGACTCGTGCCGGCCGTCGAGCGCGTCGACGGAGCTTGTCCTGGAGCTGTGAAGTTGTCGCAGATGAGAACCGGGCCGCGCCGTTGCATGCACCGGGATGAACTCGCGTTACCCCTTGACATTCAGGGGTATTCGCTGACTCACGGGTGAAGATACGCTCGCCGCGGCCGCACGCCTATTGGATCGATCCAGCGTGGACGGTGCTGGTCCGGACCGGGCCGACCGCCGGCCGATTTCGGCGCCTCGTCGTCCGTCGGCTAGCATGGCGCGGTCCTCGGTCCGAAGTTCAACGTGGTCCGGGACGAGCGCCCGTAGCTCAACGGATAGAGCATCTGACTACGGATCAGAAGGTTTGGGGTTCGAATCCCTACGGGCGCGCACCTACGGGCACGCAGCGCAGCGGACCGGTCGACGAGCGCCGCCGGCGTGATGGGCAGGGACCGCCCGGGCCGGAGACGCCATCAGCAACCAGCCGCGACCAGCGACTACATCGGCCGCTTCGACTCCCGCTGCGACTACTACGACCCGGAGCTCTGACCAGGCGCAAGAGGCCGCGGGCTCGAAGAGGGCATCGGGCCGAGAGACCAGGAGTGGGTCTCCGAGCCTTGCCGGCAAGGACCTGTGGCTCTTCGCCTTCGCGCCCGCGCAGGCGAGCATCGACCTGGGACGACAACAGTCGCTCCGAGCGCCGTGCGCGCTGGACGAGGGTCGGAGGCAGCATGAACACCAAGCAGCAGGACGCACCCGCCGAGCTCCTGCACTCGGCGGTGGACCTCTTTCTCGACCGCACCCGAGCCGTGGCCCAGCTGGTGGCGACCGCAGGCAGTTCCGGTGCCCGGGCCGTGGTGCCCGAGCCTGTGCTCGCCCCGGTCACCCGGATGCTGACCTCACTGCGCGCGATCGTCGAGCAGGTGCCTGCTCTCACCGACGAGCTCGACGTCCTGGTGGAGGAGGTGCACGCGAAGCGGCAGAGCATCCAGGCGCTGCAGGGTGAGCTGACGGCGCTCGACCACCAGCTGGAGATCCTGGAAGGGACCTTGGCTCCGGTGCAGGTGTGGAGCCACCAGTGGGGCCGCGTCCAGCACGCCCTGCTGCACTCCCTGGAGCCTCCCGCTGCGTCTTCGGAGCCGGCCGAAGGCGGCCCAGAAGCAACGCGGCCCTAGGCGGGCGTGTCCGGCCCCTGGCTGGAGAAGTCCACCTCGTCGGTCTCCACGGTGCCGGCGGTCCGACCCGGAGCACGGTGGTACTTCCAGTAGAGGTTGGTGTGGGCCACCACCAGGTCGGGGGTGGGCGCGCCGTACTCGGAGAGGTCCTCGGTGGTGTGCGCGTCGGCCACCAGCGTGACGTCGTAGCCCCGCGCGATCGCACCGTGCAGCGTCGAGCGGACGCACTCGTCGGTCTGTGCGCCGGCGAGGAAGAGGCGGCTCACCCCGGAGGCGGCCAGCACGTCCTCGAGGTCGGTCTCCTCGAAGGAGTCGGCGTAGGACTTGTGCACGACCGGCTCGCCGTCCTCGCGGGCCAGCTCCTCGACGTACTGCCACTTCTCGGTGTCGCGCGGCATCCCCTCGTCGTGGTGCTGGACCCAGACCACCGGCACCTGCGCGGAGCGGGCCTTCTCGACCAGCGTCGCCACGTTGGCGATCACCCGGTCGGGCTCGTAGGTGCCCTCCATGACGCCCTTCTGCACGTCGATGACGACGAGAGCGGGGTTCGGTCGGCCGATCAACGTGGTCATGCTCCGAGTCAAGCACGCGCCTTTGACCGGCAACAGCGACGTACCGGACGTGGCGGCCGGGGCGCACCCGACCGCTGGAGCCGGAGCTCGACGGAATACGGGTCGCGATGGTGCACGACAGCGGTCTGGCCAGAGGACGCGGTCCGAGGCTGCGCTTCGCAGAGATCATCGCCGTCAGCTGATCGATGGTTCCCGACGCTCCCTGCGGACCTCTCAGGTGCCTGACAGGTCCGCAGTGTTGACTGCCCCGGACAAGGCGTGGGTCAGGACGGAGCGGATGATGCGCGTGCTGGTCGTCGAGGACGAGAGCCGACTCGCCTCGTCGCTGAAGAAGGGGCTCGAGGACGAGGGCTTCGCCGTTGACCTCGCCTCCGACGGCAGCGAGGCCGTGTGGCTGGCGCAGGAGCAGTCCTACGACGTCATCCTGCTCGACGTGATGCTGCCGCACCTCAACGGCTACGAGGTCTGCCGCCGGCTGCGTGCCGAGGAGGACTGGACCCCGATCCTGATGCTCACCGCGCGCGACGAGGACGTCGACCAGGTCACGGGTCTTGACCTCGGCGCGGACGACTACGTCACCAAGCCGTTCAGCTTCGAGGTCCTCCTCGCCCGCATCCGGTCGCTGGTCCGACGCGGGCCGACGGAACGTCCGGTGACGATCCAGGTGGGCGACCTCATCTATGACCCTGCCGCCAAGTCCGTCACCCGCGCGGGGACGGAGATCGAGCTGACCAGCCGCGAGCTGTCGCTGATGGCGTTCCTCATGCGCAACGCAGGCACCGTGCTGGACAAGTCCGAGATCCTCACCCACGTGTGGGACTTCGCGTTCGAGGGTGATCCCAACATCGTCGAGGTCTACATCGCCCGGCTCCGCCGCAAGGTGGACCGGCCCTTCGGTCGGCAGGACATCGAGACGCTGCGCGGTCTCGGCTACCGGTTGAGACCCGGCGCGTGAGGCCACCACTCTCCCGCGCGTCGCGCGCACGGGTTCCGGTCCGGGTTCGCGTGACCGCTGCGGCCGCCGCCGTCGCCCTGGCCGGGGGGCTGATCGCCGCCGTGGTGTTCGTCCGGACCCTGCATGCGAACCTCGAGAGCGCACTCGAGGACTCCGCGCGCCAGCAGGCGCAGTCGATCGCCGCCCAGCTGAGTCGGGGCACCCCGCCCACCCAGGCCGTGGTGACCGGCCGAAACGACGTGGCAGCCCAGATCCTGGACAACCGTGGCGGAGTGCTGGCGAGCGACCACCGCCGTCTGGACACTCCGATGCGCGTCTCTCCGGGCGTCTCGAGCGGTGTGCGGTTCGCCGGACTCCATGACAGCTACGTCGTGGTGGCTCGTCGGGTGGCCGACGGCCGGCTGGTCGTCGTGGCCCGGTCCGAGGAGCAGGTGACCCAGGCTCGCCACACCGCCCAGCTGATGCTGACCGTCGCCGTGCCTGCGGGCTCGATGGTCCTGGCACTGGCGGTCTGGGTGGCCATGGGTAAGGCGCTGCGTCCCGTAGAGGCGATGAGGCGCGAGGCGGCGACGATCTCCTCTGCCCACGAGGAGCGCCGACTGCCCGAGCCCGGCTCGACCGACCAGATCGCCCGACTGGCGGTGACACTCAACGAGATGCTCGACCGGATCGACTACTCCCACCGAGCGCAGCGACGCTTCGTCTCCGACGCCTCGCATGAGCTGCGGTCCCCGCTGGCCACGATCCGTCAGGTCGCCGAAGTGGCCCGCAGGCACCCTGAAGCCGCCGACGTGACCGCGCTTGCCGACGAGGTCCTGGCGGAGGAGCACCGCATGGAGGAGCTGGTCTCCGCGCTCCTGACCCTCGCTCGACTCGACGAGGCGCCTACAGACGGTGCAGGACCGGTCGTGGACCTCGACGACCTCGTCCTCGCCGAGGCGACCCGGCTCCGGACCCCCGGAGGCCCCCCGATCGACGTCTCCGCAGTCGGCGCGGGCCAGGTGCGGGGGCACGAGGTGCTCCTCGGCCAAGCGGTGCACAACCTGCTCTCCAACGCCGTGCGCCACGCCAGACGCCGGATCTGCCTGAGCCTCGTCGAGGACGGCCCGGAGGTCCGCTTCGTGGTCGACGACGACGGCGACGGCGTCGCCGCCGAGGAGCGCGAGCGGGTCTTCGGCCGCTTCGTGCGACTGGACGACGCCCGCACCCGTGAGACCGGCGGCAGCGGCCTCGGTCTGGCCATCGTCCACGAGGTGGTGCAGACCGTCCACGGCAGCGTGTCGATCGAGGACAGCCCGCTGGGAGGGGCTCGCTTCGTGGTGCGGCTTCCGACGGCGTACCGATGAACGGGGACGCGCGCGACCGCCTGCCCTAGCGCCCCTCCCCGGCCGTGCCGACGACCGTCACCGGGAGGCCCAGGTGGGCCAACCGGTGTCGCAGGTCCTGGTGCAGGCGCACGGTGAACGCGTGCTCGGTCACCGCGAGCATGATCTCGTCGACGGGCTCGTCGTGGAGCGTGTGCTCGATCGCGTCCATCGGGTCGTGCTGCACCGACACCGAGCCGATCACGTGCCCGCCTGCGGCGGCTTCGAGCTCTGGCAGCGCCCGGCGCAGCACCAGCTCGGCCGCGGCCGCGTTGTCGTGGCGCTCGGGGTGCAGCAGGTGGACCTCGGCGCGAGCTGGGTTGGGCACCAGCACCCGGAACTGGGCGGCCGACTCGGCTGCTCGGCGCCGGATGGCCGTCAGCAGGTGGTCGGACGGCTCCGCGGAGTCGGTCACGACGAGGACCCGAAGTGGTTGCTCGTTGCTCACGTTCCGGTTCCTGGTCTCCGGAGGGGTCACCGTTGCCATCTCACACCTCGATCCGGTGGGCATGTTCCTCGGTCACGTCCACTCGGGTGACGGTGAGGTACACCACGACCGCGAGGATGGTTCCCAGGAAGATCACGCTCGTCCACAGGGTCCCGAGCCCGAGTCCGCCCTCGGAGTGGTCCGAGGCGAGGAAGTCACCGATGTTCGCACCCAGGGGTCGGGTGAGGATGTAGGCGATCCAGAACGTCAGCACCGGACCGGCACCCAGCTTCCAGGCGACGAAGACCGCCGCGATGAGACCCGCCGGCAGCAGGATCGAGGCGCCCGGAGACCATCCGGTGAGCTCCAGCGTCCAGTCGCCGAGCGCCGTGCCGAGCGCGAAGGTGACCAGGACCACGAGCCAGTACCAGCCCTCGCGCGGGGTGGTGTTGATGGAGTGGATCGAGAGCGTGCTCTCCCGGGCGTACCAGGCAGCGAAGACGGCGGCGAGCAGCACCGCGAACACTGTGGAGCTGATCCACAGCGGGACGTGGTGCGCGTCGGTGAGGTTGTCCGTCACAAGCGTGCCGACGACGCTGATCAGCACGACCGAGATCCAGTAGATGCCGGGAACGTACCGATCCCGCCGGAACTGCAGCACCAGCGCCACCAAGAGCGCTGCTGAGAAGGCCAGAGTGGTGTTGGTCAGCCCGAAGCCTAGGGTCTCGTTGATGTAGTCGGCGAAGCTCTCGCCGACAGTCGTGCACAAGACCTTGATGAGCCAGAACCAGAGAGTGACCTCCGGCACCTTGTTGGCCATCCGGCCAGCAACCGTGGTGGTGGTAGTCGTCGTCATGCCACCACGGTGGCTGACGAAGGCTGACGCGATCCTGAACCGATGCGCTGGCCCGGGAGCTGAGTCGATCAGGGTCGCGAGGCCCTCGAGGCGGGCGCCTTCGGGTCTGTTCTCGGCAGTCATGGCTGGTAGGTGTCCGGGTCCGCCCGAGCAAACCAGCGGAGGGACCACATCGCGGGTTGCTCCTGGACTGGACCGGCGGGCCAGGAGGGCGGCAGGTGCAGCGCAGCGCAGCCGCCGGGCGGCAGAGTGTCTCTGGTCGGTCGGGGCTCGTCCCGGCCCGCACTCGTCCCGGGAGGGCGACATGGCGGTGCACACCCACGGGTCGGAGACCTTTCACATCGAGGGCGAGGGTCTGCTCACCGTCGCGCTCGGCGGCCGCAGCGGCACCGAGACCGACCCGCTGAGCGAGACCGAGACCCCGCCCACGACCTGACCAGGGACCTCACCGACGTCTCGCTCGGCAGCGACGTCTCGCCTGGGGACATGCTGGAGGGCTGCTGGGCAGCTGGACCGCGGACTGGCGCCGGATGTACGGCTTCCCGGCTGGCGGCCAGCCGGCCCTGACCGCTCCGGAAAGCGGGGTCAACCACGCGATGCGGATCGACCCCCGGCTCGACAACACCTTGAAGTTCCTGCCGCCCGGTTTCCGCCAAGCCTCAGCCGGCCGCGGCGCGGAGCTTCTCCAGCAGGGGCCCGGCGGCCTCGTCGAGGAACTGCTGCTGGCTGTCGCCACCGACCTGGACCAGGGCGACGTCGGTGAAGCCGGCCTCCCAGAACGGCTTGATGCCCTCGACCAGCTCATCGAGGTCCGGCCCGCAGGGGATGTTGGCGGCGACGTCCTCGGGACGGACGAACTGCGTGGCGGCCGCGAAGCCGGCAGTCGTGGGCAGGTCGGCGTTGACCGACCAGCCGCCGGCGAACCAGCGGAACTGCTCGTGCGCTCGCTGCACCGCCTTGTCCTTCTCGGGGTCCCAGCAGATCGGGATCTGTCCGATGCCACGGGCCTGCTCGCCCACCTTCGGCGCGCCGTCGGTGGCGTTCCAGGCCTCGACGATCTCCCGCTTCGGCTCCACTGCGACGAGGTGGTCGGCCAGCGGGGCGAACTCCGCGACCGCACGATCGCCGGCGACCGCGACCGCGAGGTCGACTCCCTCGTCGGGCAGGTCCCAGATCCGGGCGGAGTCGACCTGGAAGTAGTCCCCGTGGTGGTCCACCAGCTCGCCGCTGTGCAGTGCGCGGATCACCGCGATGGCCTCGCGCAGCATCGCCTGCCGCTGGGAGAGTGCCGGCCAGCCCTGGCCGACGACGTGCTCGTTGAGGTTCTCCCCGGATCCGAGGCCGAGGGTGAAGCGGCCCTCGGCCAGCAGCTGCACGGTCGCGGCCTTCTGGGCCACCACGGCGGGGTGGTAGCGCACGGTCGGGCAGGTCACGTAGGTCATCAAGTCGACCTTCTCGGTGGCGTGCGCGACCGCGCCCAGCACCGACCAGGCGTACGGCGCGTGTCCCTGCGCGGACAACCACGGGAAGTAGTGGTCGCTCATCACCTCGAAGTCGAAACCGACCCGCTCAGCGGCGACGGAGTCCGAGACCAGCTCCCGGGGCCCGGTCTGCTCGGTCATCAGGGTGTAGCCGAAGCGGGTCATCGTTGCTCCTCCACGTCGCGCAGGTAGTCCTTCCAGTCCAGGTCGAGCAGGTCCTCGGGAGCGTCCACGACCAGGGTGGCGCCGGCCTCGGTCAGCTCGGCCTCGCTGTACCCCCCGGAGCGCAGGCCGACGCACTGCAGACCGGCGCGCGCGGCCGACTCCACGTCGTACGGCGTGTCGCCGATCATCACCGCGCGAGTGGCGCCCAGCTTGCCCAGGGTCACCTCGAGCAGGTCGGGGTGCGGCTTGGAGGCGTCGGCGTCCTCGGAGGTGGTGAGCAGGTCGACGTCGTCGGCGAGGCCCAGCAGCTCCATGAACTCGCGCGAGAACTCAGGGTCACCAGAGGAGGCGAGCGCCACTCGGTAACCCTCCTTGGCCGCCTTGCGCACCAGCTCGGCCGCCCCGGGCAACGGGAGCACCTCTGACCTGATCTGCGCGAACTCCTCCCGCCAGGCCGTGCGGACCTCCTCACCCTGGCGATCCTCGACCGACTGGCCGGCGACGTGCGCGACCAGGCGGTCACCGCCCATGCCGATGGCCCGGTGGATCCGCCACAGCGGAACCGGAGTCCCCACGCGGACGAAGGCCCGCTGCCAGGCGAGGGCATGGTGGTAGGTGGAGTCGACCAGGGTGCCGTCGACGTCGAAGAGGATCGCGCCGCGGGGCTGCTGCGAAGACATGGCCTCAGAGTTCCCGACAACGACCGGCCCAACCCTCGGGACCACGCGATTCGCCCCGGATGCGCTGCTCTACCGTCGGCGGCATGACGCGGAACCTTCGGGTGGTCATCGTCGGAGCCGGACTCGGCGGGCTGGGCGTCGCACGCACCCTGCTGCAGCGCGGGATCCGCGACATCACCGTGCTCGAGCGGGGTCGGGACATCGGCGGGGTCTGGCGGGACAACACCTACCCCGGCGCGGCCTGTGACGTGCCCTCTCCGCTCTACTCGTGGTCGTGGGCGCAGAACCCGGACTGGAGCCGGCGCTATGCCCCCGGGCCGGAGATCCACGACTACATCCGCGCAGCAGCGGCCCGAGAAGGGCTGGTCGACCTGGTCCGCCTCGGCACCACGGTCACCGCGGCCTGCTGGGAGTCAGGCCGCTGGCGGGTGGAGACCGCCGACGGGCCGGCGTACGACGCAGACCTGCTGGTGCTCGCCACCGGGCAGCTGTCCAACCCCGTGGTGCCCGAGCTGCCGGGGACCGAGACCTTCACCGGCCCGTCCTTCCACTCGTCCCGGTGGCGCCACGACCTCGACCTGACCGGCAAGCACGTGGCCGTGGTCGGGACCGGTGCCAGTGCGATCCAGTTCGTCCCCGGCATCGTCGACCGGGTCGGCTCGATGACGGTGTTCCAGCGCTCGGCGCCGTACGTCATGCCCAGACCCGACCGCGTCTACTCCGCCCTGCACCACCGGCTCTTCGGTCGGTTCCCCGCCACGTTGCGGGCCGAGCGCAGATTCGTCTACTGGCTCACCGAGCAGTACAACGCCGCCCTCACCGGGACCGGTCGCGTCGCGCACGCGTTCTTGCGGCTGGTGGCCCTGGTCTGGCGGCTGCACCTGCGCCGTCAGGTGAAGGACCCCGGACTGCGGCGCAAGCTGCAGCCCGACTACGCCCTGGGCTGCAAGCGGGTGCTGTTCTCCAACGACTGGTACCCCGCCCTCGCACGGGAGCACGTCGAGCTCGTCGAGCACCCGGTGGCGGCGGTCGAGCCCGACGGCGTCCGCACCACCGACGGCCGGCTGCACCGGGCCGAGGTGATCATCTGGGGCACGGGCTTCGCCGCGACCGACTTCCTGCGCGGCATCGACGTGGTCGGCCCCGGAGGGCGCCGGCTCGCCGAGGAGTGGAGCGGCGGCGCCCGCGCGCACCTGGGACTGGCCGTCGCAGGATTTCCCAACCTCGTCTGCATCTACGGCCCCAACACCAACCTCGGCGGCAGCTCGATCATCGCGATGATGGAGGCGCAGGCCGAGTACGTCGCCCAGCTCGCGGACGCCCTCGCCACCGGACGGGTCCGCGCCGTGGCCCCGGCGCGCCGGACCTACGAGGAGTACGACCGGGAGATGCAGCAGCGGCTCGGCGACGGCGTGTGGGCCGGCTGCTCCAGCTGGTACCGCGACGGTGAGCGGATCACCACCAACTGGCCCGGCACGGTCGAGGAGTACCGAGCCCGCACCGCCCACGTGGACTGGTCGGAGCTGGAGAACCTCGACGAGGCGGTCGGGACCGGCTGACCCGGCCCCGGTGGGGTTCAGCGCAGCGTCACCACGGACTTGCCCAGGGTCTTGCGGTCCTCCATGTCCTGGAGGGCGCGGCCGAACTCCTCCAGCGGGTACGTCGCCCCGATCGGTGGGTCGATCACGCCGGACTCCATCATCGGCACCAGCTCGTCCCACTGCCGGCGCATGTAGCCGGGGCGCATCATCGCGTAGGCGCCCCAGCCGACGCCGCGGACGTCGACGTTGTTGAGCAGCAGCCGGTTGACCTTGATCTCCGGGATGCTGCCGGCCGCGAAGCCGAGGACGAGCACGCGACCCTGGGTGCTCAGGCAGCGCAGCGAGTCGGTCATCAGGTCACCACCGACCACGTCCACGACCACGTCCACGCCGCCGCCTCCGGTCAGCTCCTTGACCGCGTCGCGGAAGCCGTCCACGAGCACGACGTCGTCCGCGCCGGCCCGTCGGGCCATCGCGGCCTTCTCCTCGGTGGAGACCACACCGATCGTGCGAGCGCCGTACCCCTTGGCCACCTGGATCGTCGCGGTGCCGACGCCGCCGGCGGCGCCGTGCACCAGGACGGTCTCGCCCGCGCCCAGCCCGCCGCGCTCGGCCAGCGCGAACTGGGCGGTCAGGTAGTTCATCGGCAGGGCTGCGCCCTGCTCGAAGCTGAGGGTCTCGGGCAGGGGGAAGACGCTGTCCGGGCCGAGACCCACCACCTCCGAGGCACCCCCGTGGGACAGGCAGCAGGCGACCCGGTCGCCCGCGGAGAAGCCGCTGCCCTCGGGCGCGGAACCGACCACACCCGCGAAGTCCACCCCCAGGGTGAACGGCAGGTCCGGCTTGAGCTGGTAGTCGCCCCTGCTCAGCAGCAGGTCGGGGAACGACACTCCCACCGCCTCGACCTCCACGAGGAGCTGCGGACCGAAGGGTCCCACCTCGGTCGGCTCGGGGATGTCCTCGACGACGACGGCCTGGGGGCCCTCCAGGGTGTTCACCCGCACTGCGCGCATGCCGGGAGGTTAGCCGGACGCCCTCAGCCCACGTGGACCAGCCGGTCGAGCTCGAAGTGCATGGGGTCGGTGTAGTTCCAGTCACCGCCCCAGGCGAAGCCCCACTTCTTGAAGATCGCCACCACGGTGCGGTCCATCTGCCCGGCGGTGCCGCGCTGGTTGCCCGGCACGTTCAGGTCGATCGCGGTTCCGAAGGAGTGGAAGCTCAGCCCCTTTGCCGGGTTGTAGGCGATGAACCTGGGGTAGTAGCAACCGCCGTACTCGCCCTTGTGGATCTTGCTGGCCAGTCCGCGGGTGACGATCTCGGTGAGCGCCGCCCGCAGCTGCAGCAGCATCACCCGGTGGCAGCGCACCTGGCCCAGGATCGGGACGGTCTGGGTACGGATGTTGGCCCGCACCCACCGGGGGTCGGGGTTGATCGTGCCGCTGGGGTTGGCGGTGTAGTTGAACTTGCCGACGGCCGCTGCGACCGAGCCACCGGTGAGGATCGCGGTCTGCGCGGCCTTGAGGTCCAGATCGGGGCCGAGGATCTGGATGCTGGCGTTCTTCCCGGCGAACTTCTGGAGCTTCTTGCGGATGCTCTGCGGTGACCGGGAGCCCATCGCCACCAGCAGGGCGTTGCTCTTGGTCATCCCCAGCGGCCCGGTCCACTTGTAGTTCAGGACGGCATCGATGTGCCGCGCGTAGGCCGGGTCGAGGATCTGGGCGTAGGCGCCGATGTGCGCCCGCTTGGCCTCGGCCTCGTTGCCCAGCTGGAGGTAGCCGTTGCCCACCTCCAGCTTCTTGCCCAGCTTCGGCTCGACGGCGATCTCCCCGCCGGCGACGCGGTCCCACACCTCCTGGGTCTGGGCGGTGCCCGGCACCGTGAACCGGCGGAAGGTCGCGGGGTTCACCGCCGCGTAGGTGACCTGGCGCTCGTCGACGTAGAAGGAGCCCATCGAGAAGGGCTCGACGTGCACCACGCCGTCGATGTTGCTGATCTTCTTGATGGTCTGCTGCGGCAGGGTGTCGCGGCTGTAGACCAGTACGTCGGAGGACAACAGTGGCTGGTTGAGCGCCGAGGGGGCGCTGACCTTCACCGCGGACAGGTCCGGCTGCCCGGTCTGCTTCTTCGAGGAGGAAGCCGAGGAGGAGGTCGACGGGTCCGCGGGCTCGCCCGCGGTGGCACTGCCCGAGACGACGGGCACCTTCGGGTCCGCAGCCGTGGCGCCACCCGAGGCCCGAGGGCTGCCACCCGCATTGCTGGTCTGCGCCTGGGGGCCGCCACAGCCGCTGGCCAGCGTGAGTGCGACGCACGCGGCTGCAGTGGCAGCACCGGACAGTTTCATGATGACCCTCGATGAGCGACCCCACCGGCTCCCCCCACGGACCGGCTCCCGACAATTGGAGGATAACCGTGCGGGCCCCGGTTGAATCACCGATCGTCCCAGCCCCCGGTCAGGCGGGCCCGAGGACCCGGGCGGCGATCCAGGCCACCGTGGCCGCGATGTCCGCGGGCTCGCCCCCAGGCTGCATCACGTGGCTGAGCACCAGGCGGACCACCATGTCGATCAGCACCTCGAGCCGGTCGTCGGGCAGCGACACGGCGTAGGTCGCCACCCGCTCGCGGACCATCTGTCCCGCCGCGGAGAGCAGCCCCTCGGAGTGGGTGGTGAGCCACGGCAGCAGCTCGCTGTCCGCGCCCTGCGAGCTGCTCAGGATGGCATGCAGGAGTGGGTCGTTGCGGGCGGTGTCGAGGACGCGGTACGCCGCTGCCTCGATCGCCCGGACCAGCTCATCGGGGTGGTCGAGGAAGGCGGAGTCGACCAGGGCGAGGAACATCTCCAGCTCGCGCATCACCATGGCCTCACCGAGCTGGGTCTTGCCGCCGATCTCGTTGTAGACCGTCTGCCGGCTCACGCCGACGACGTCGGCCAGCTTGCCCATGGTGAGCGCGCCCCAGCCCCGGGTGGCGGTGAAGCGCGCCGCCGCGTCCAGCAGCCGCTCGCGCTGGGTGGACGGCGGGGTCGGGTGACGCAGGGCGGTGTCCATCGGGCTCCCAGTCTGGAGGTAGGCGCCTGAATCCTCGCAGCGTTCAGCCGCGCAGGGCCAGGGCCTGCACGGGGCAGGACTCCACGGCCGCATGCACCTGGCTGCGGTCGGTCTCCGGCGGGGACTGCTCCAGGACCACCAGGTTGTCGTCGTCGTCGAGCTCGAAGTACTCGTGTGCCATCGCCTCGCACATGCCGTGGCCCTCGCAGACGTCGCGGTCCACCTCGATCCGCATCACACGGCCTCCTTCAGGCCGGCGGGGTCGACCGGCACGAAGTCGACCTTCTCCCGGACGCCGCAGTCGGGGCAGCACCAGGCCTCCGGGATGTCGGCCCAGGCGGTGCCGGCCGCGAAGCCCTCGTGCTCGTCCCCGCGTTCGACCTCGTAGACGTACTGGCAGCTCGGGCACTTGGCGGCGAGGACCTCGTCGGGTTGGTCGGAGACCCGCTTCGGTCGTTCGCTCTGCCTCGCTGCGGCGTTGCGTTCGGGGTCGCCGAGGCGTCCTTGTGCCGGCTGGCCGTACTTCGCGAGGATGCGGTCCCGCTTGCGGGGATGGAGGTTGGCGCGGCTGATGTCGCCGCCGAAGTGGGCGAGCACGCGGGGGTCCATCACCCGACGCCAGACCGCCGGCACGATGGCCAGCACGATCATCCCGGCGTACCCGGTGGGCAGCACCGGAGACTCCTCGAAGTCGCGCAGAGTCTGGTAGCGCCGGGTCGGGTTGGCGTGGTGGTCGCTGTGCCGCTGCAGGTGGTAGAGCAGCACATTGGTCGCGATGTTGTTGGAGTTCCACGAGTGCGAGGGGTCGACCCGCTCGTAGCGCTGCCGGTCACCCACGCCGACCTTCTGCCGGAGCATCCCGTAGTGCTCCATGTAGTTGACGACCTCGAGCAGCGAGAAACCCACCACGGCCTGGACCACGAGGAACGGCACGATCCCCACCCCGAGGACCGCGATCATGGAACCCCAGAGCACCGCCGACATCAGCCAGGCGTTGAGCACGTCGTTGCCGATCCGAAAGGGGTGCTTGCCCTTGCGGGCGTAGCGGCGCTTCTCCAGGTTCCACGCGCTCTTCAGCGAGCCGGAGACCGTGCGCGGCCAGAACTGGTAGAAGTTCTCGCCGAACCGGCTGCTGGCCGGGTCCTCGGGGGTGGCCACCCGGACGTGGTGCCCGCGGTTGTGCTCGATGTAGAAGTGGCCGTAGAAGCTCTGCGCCAGCGCGATCTTGGACAGCCAGCGCTCGTGGCTCTCCTTCTTGTGCCCCAGCTCGTGGGCGGTGTTGATGCCGATGCCGCCGATGGACCCGATCGAGGCCGCGATCCCGACCTTGTCGAGGGTGGCGAGCTCGGCCACGCCGAGCCACTCCGGCTTGGCGATCCACACGAAGGCCATCACGAAGCCGAGGTACTGGATCGGCAGGTAGAGATAGGTGATCCAGCGGTAGTACTTGTCCTTCTCCAGCTGCTCGATCACCTCGTCGGGCGGGTTGGACCGGTCCAGACCCGCGATCAGGTCGATGGCCGGTACCACGAGCAGGATGATGATCGGACCGATCCACAGCCACACGCTCCAGCCGGTGAGCTGGAACATCCCGAAGGCCACCAGGGCCAACGAGGGGACGACCAGCCCGATCATCCACAGGTAGCGCTTCTTGTCCTTCCACCGCGCGGTCGAGCCCGCGGGCACGGTCGAGTTGGCGATCTGGTCCGCCGGGAGGTCCTGGGTGGCCATGACACGTCCTTCGTCCGGATTGACATCTGTCGCCGATTTGTAAACCGGCGTTCCCGGAACCGTAGGGCCTCCACGCCCGGTTGACAAGGGGGGGCCGTTTGTAAAGGCGCTCAGCCCTCGTCCTCACGACGGCGACGCGCCGCCACCCAGAGCACCAGCACGAGCCCGAGCACGGCATCGGCCGCGAGCGCCACCCACAGGAGCAGCCGGTCCGGCAACGCCCCGACCGGCCGGTTGGCGGCGGGCTTGCCGGGCACCACGCGGACCGGGAGCCGACGGTCCGCCCGAGCCCGCGCGAAGGCGTCGGCCGCGAGCCGGGCGGAGAACCTCCTCCCCTCCGGGTCGACCGAACGCGGCAACCGGTAGTCGACGAACCCGGTCCCGCCGACCCGGCGGGCGTCGAGCACCACGGCGGTCACCGTGCGCCCGTCCCGGTCGATCTGTCGCTGGGTCACCGCGTCGTGCACGGCGGGGAGGTTGACCAGGACGAGGGCCAGCACGACGGCGAACCGCTTCACCGTCCGGATGGTACGGGCGCCCGGCACCGCGCCCTACGCTGGCGGGATGGGGAGCGGGCACCCGATCGGGATCGACTTCGGCGGCAGCGGGATCAAGGCGGCGCCCGTGGACCTCGGCCCCGGCGAGTTCGCCGCCGACCGGGTGCGGATCGACACGCCGCACCCCTCGACCCCGGGCGCCGTGGCAGCGGTGATGGCCGAGCTGCTCGTCCGGCTCGGCGGTGGTGAGTCGACGGTGGGCGTGACCGTCCCGGGCGTGGTGCGACGCGGGGTGGTCGGATCCGCGGCCAACATCGACAAGTCGTGGATCGGCACCGACGCGGACGCGTTGCTGACCGAACGGCTCGGCCGGAGGGTGCACGTCGTCAACGACGCCGACGCCGCCGGGGTGGCGGAGGCACGCTACGGTGCCGCCCGCGGACGCACCGGCCTGGTGGTGGTCACCACGCTCGGCACCGGGATCGGCACCGCTCTCGTGCACGACGGCGTGCTGGTGCCGAACGCGGAGCTGGGGCACCTGGAGATCGACGGCCACGACGCCGAGACCCGTGCGGCGAACAAGGCCCGCAAGGACGAGCAGCTCTCCTGGGAGGCGTGGGCGGCGCGACTGACGACGTACTACGCGACCCTCGAGCGCCTGCTCGACCCCGCGTTGTTCGTGGTCGGCGGCGGGGTGAGCAAGCACGCCGCACATTTCGTCCCGCTCATCGAGGTCCGCACCGAGATCGTCCCCGCCGTCCTGCGCAACACCGCCGGGATCGTCGGCGCGGCCTGCGTCGCCGTGGAGGAGAGGGCCGCCTGAGAGCCGTGCTCAGCCCGGGAAGGCCGAGCCGATCTCGTCGGTGGTCACCTCCGCCCACAGGTTGACGCCCGCGTCGACGGCGTCCTGGTCGATCGCCGCGAGCTCGTCCTCGGTGAAGGGCGGCCCCTGCAGCGCGTCGAGGTTGGCGTCGAGCTGCTCCACCGAGGAGGCGCCGATGACCGCGGAGGTGACCCGCTCCTCGCGCAGGACCCACTGCAGCGCCATCTGGGCGAGGCTCTGGCCGCGCTCCCGGGCGATCTCGTCGAGCCGGCGCACATGGTCCAGCGTTGCCTCGGAGAGGTGCTCCTGCGGGATGGTGCTCTCGCCGCGGGCTGCTCGGGAGTCCTCAGGGATGCCGTCGAGGTAGCGGTCGGTGAGCAGGCCCTGCGCCAGGGCGGTGAACACGATGCAGCCCATGCCCTGCTCCTCCAGCTCGTCGAGCAGGCTGCTCCCGGACCCGCCGGGCGGCGCCTTCTCGATCCAGCGGTTCAGCATCGAGTACGACGGCTGGTGGATCAGCAGGGGCGTGCCCAGCTCGCGGGCGATCGTCGCGGCCTCGCGGGTCCGCCGGGCGGAGTAGGAGGAGATGCCGACGTACAGCGCCCGGCCCGAACGCACGGCGGTGTCCAGCGCCCCCATCGTCTCCTCGACCGGGGTGTCCTTGTCGAAGCGGTGGCTGTAGAAGATGTCGACGTGGTCCAGGCCCATCCGCTCCAGGGACTGGTCGAGCGAGGCCAGGACGTACTTCCGCGACCCTCCACCCTGCCCGTAGGGACCCGGCCACATGTCCCAGCCCGCCTTGGTGGAGATCAACAGCTCGTCGCGCAATCCGGCGAAGTCCTCACGCAGGTAGCGCCCGAAGTTCTCCTCCGCCCGGCCGTACGGCGGACCGTAGTTGTTGGCCAGGTCGACGTGCGTGACCCCGCGGTCGAACGCTCGGCGCAGGATCGCGCGCTGGGTCTCCTCCGGACGGTCGGTGCCGAAGTTCTGCCACAGCCCGAGCGAGAGCGCCGGCAGCTGCAGTCCACTGCGTCCGCAGAAGCGGTAGTCCATGTGCTCGTAGCGGTCGCCGGCGGGCTGGTAGTCACTCATGCCCTTCATTCTGTGCCGGACGGCCCACGGACTAACGTCGCTGCCATGCCCGCCACCCGCCTGCTCCCCACCGACGAGGCCACCTCCCTCCTCGAGCTCACCCGGGAGATCGCCCAGCGCGAGCTCGCACCCCGCGTCGTCGAGGACGAGGCGGCCGGCCGGTTTCCCCGGGAGGTGTTCCGGACGCTGGGCCGCGCGGGCCTGCTCGGCCTGCCCTACCCCGAGGAGCTCGGCGGTGGCGGCCAGCCCTACGAGGTCTACCTGCAGGTCGTCGAGGAGATCGCCACGGTGTGGGCCAGCGTCGGTGTCGGCGTCTCGGTGCACGCGCTGTCCTGCTTCGGGCTCGCCACCGCGGGCACCGCCGACCAGCGGCAGCGGTGGCTGCCCGACCTGCTCGGCGGCGAGCTGCTCGGCGCCTACTGCCTCTCCGAGCCCCAGGCGGGCTCCGACCCGGCCGCGATGAGCACGCGCGCGCGGCGCGACGGCGACGACTACGTCCTCGACGGCGCCAAGGCCTGGACCACCCACGGCGGCGAGGCCGACTTCTACAAGGTGATGGCACGCACCTCGGGGGAGCCGGGCGACCGGGGCGGCATCTCCTGCTTCCTGGTGCCGGCCGACACCGAGGGACTCTCCGCCGACCCGCCGGAGCGCAAGATGGGGCTCACCGGCTCCACGACGGCGACCATGCGGCTCGAGGCGGCCCGCGTGCCGGCCGAGCGCCTGCTGGGCAGCGAGGGCGACGGCCTCAAGATCGCGCTCGCCGGGCTGGACTCCGGACGCCTCGGGATCGCCGCGGTCGCCGTCGGGCTCGCCCAGGCGGCGGTCGACCACGCCGTCGCCTGGGCCCGCGAGCGGCGGCAGTTCGGCCGGGCGATCGCCGACTTCCAGGGGCTCTCCTTCCTGCTGGCCGACATGGAGGCCGGCACCCAGGCCGCCCGCGCGACCTACCTGCACGCCGCCCGGCTGAAGGACCGCGGGCTCCCGTTCTCCCGCGAGGCCTCCATCGCCAAGCTGACCGCCACCGACACCGCGATGCGGGTCACCACCGACGCGGTCCAGGTCCTGGGTGGCTACGGCTACACCCGCGACTTCCCCGTCGAACGCTTCATGCGCGAGGCCAAGGTGACCCAGATCTTCGAGGGCACCAACCAGATCCAGCGGGTCGTGATCGGCCGGTCCCTGACCAAGGGCTCGGGCGGCACCCTGCACACCGACACTCGTTGAGGACGACATGACCCACAGCACCGACCTGCCCGACCTTGCCCACTTCGGTCCCGGAGACCTGCCTGACCTCAGCGGCCGGCGTGCCGTGGTGACCGGCGCCAACAACGGCATCGGCTTCCGCACCGCACTCGCGCTCGCCGAGCACGGCGCCGCGGTGGTGCTGGCCTGCCGCAACACCGAGGCCGCGGAGGCGGCTGCGGTGAGGATGCCCGGCGACACCCGGGTGGAGCGGCTCGACCTCGCCTCCATGGACTCGGTCCGGTCCTTCGCCGAGCAGTACGACGGCCCCCTGGACCTCCTCGTGAACAACGCCGGGGTGATGCGACCACCGCACTACCGCGAGACCCGGGACGGGTTCGAGCTGCAGTTCGGCACCAACCACCTCGGCCACTTCGCCCTCACCGGGCTGCTGCTGCCGGCGTTGCTCGCGGCCGACCGTCCGCGGGTCGTGGTGGTGGCCTCGATCGCCCACCACGGCGGCGACGAGTCCGTCCTGGAGGGCAACCCCGCGACGTCGTACCGCCCGGAGAAGGCCTACAGCAACTCCAAGCTGGCCAACCTGCTGTTCTTCCACGAGCTGGACCGGCGGGCCCACGAGGCGGGGAGCAGGCTGGTGGTGACGGCCGCCCATCCGGGCGTGTCGGCCACCAACCTGGTCAGCTCACCGGACGGCATGGGCGCCAACGCGGCCATCCGGGCCGTTGGTCGCTACGTCCTGCCGGTGTTCTTCCAGTCCCCGACCGCGGGCGCGAACCCCTCGCTGTGGGCGGCGACGTACGCCGAGCCGGGGTCCTACGTCGGGCCGCAGCGCTTCGGCGAGGCGCGGGGAAGGCTCGGCGCGGCGAAGCTCAGCCAGCACGCGCGCAACGACGATCTCGCCCGCGCGCTGTGGACCCGCTCGGAGGAGCTGACCGGCGTGGGCTACGACTTCACGGGGTGAGTCCGGACTAGGTTGCCGGGACAACCTTCCACGGGCGCGGCCGCATCGGGCCGCGCCCACTTCCCCGTGGAGACATACATGTCTGATCTCGGCAGGGTCCGCGGCAGCCTGCTCGCCGCCGGCACCGCGCTCACGCTCACCGTCGGTGGTGCGCTGGCCTCCGGAGCCGTCGCTGCTCCGACCCGCACACCCCCGCCGACCTCACCCGGTCCGGACACCGGCAACCCCGACCGCAACTCCGACCGCGCGATGCCCGGCGGCGTCGACCACAGCAGCGCGATCGTCCGGCTCTCCCGCGAACCGCTGGCCACCGACGTCAAGGCGGCGCGCAAGAACGGCAGGGTCGACTTCACCGACCAGCGGACCAGCAACGAGCGGGCGCTGCTGGCGCAGCAGCGCAACGACTTCCGCCAGTGGCTGCGGACCGCCGCCCCCGACGTCCACGTCACCGGCCAGCTCGACGTCGCACTCAACGCCGTCACCGTGCGGCTCAACGGCACCGACCTGAGCACCCTGTCCGGAGGTCCCGGGGTGGTGTCGGTGAGCTACCAGGCGGCGTACTCGCCGATGGCGCACGAGGATCCCGACCTCTCCCTCGTCGACGCGGAGCAGGGATGGAGCACGGCCTCGCCGGACGCCCCCGACCACGCCGGCGAGGGCGTGAAGGTCGGCATCGTCGACACCGGCATCGACCTCACCCACCCGTGCTTCTCCGACAAGGGCTATCCCCAGCACCGGCAGGTCGGCGACTCGCGCTTCACCAACAACAAGGTGATCGCGGCCCGGGTGTTCGCCAACAAGGCGGCGCGCTACGGCCTGACCCCGGAGGCGGTCCAGGACCACGGCACCCACGTGGCCGGCACCGTCGCCTGCGACGCCCACACGCCCGCGACGGTGGACGGGACCTCGGTGCCCTACGACCCGAGCGGCGTCGCCCCGCGAGCCCTGCTGGGCAGCTACAACGTGTTCCCCGGGGTGATCGAGGACGCGCGCAGCGAGGACATCCTGAACGCCCTCCAGGCCGCCTACGAGGACGGCATGGACGTGATCAACATGAGCCTCGGCGGTGGCGCCAGCGGCGTCCAGGACCTGCTCACCATGGCGGTGGACAACCTCGACCGGGCCGGCGTCGTGGTCGCGGTCTCCGCAGGCAACGAGGGACCCGGGCACTACACCGTCGGCTCGCCGGGCTCCGCCGAGCGTGCGCTCACCGCGGGCGCCTCGACGGTGGGCCACTTCGTGGGCCTACCGGTGACCGACGCCGACAACCACGAGCTTGCGGTCACCGCCGAGGGTGACTTCGGCGTGCCGGCCAAGCCGCTCACCCGCACGCTCGTCGCCGCCGGAGGCACTCTCAACGCGGACCTCGGCATCGGCGACGGCTGCGCCATCGCCTCGGTCCCCGCCTCGGCGGACGGTGCGCTGGTCCTGGTCGCTCGTGGGGCGTGCACCTTCGGCACCAAGGTGGCCAACGCCGAGAGGGCGGGCGCCAAGGGCGTGATCGTGGTCAACAACGTGCCGGGCGACCCGATCGCGATGGCCACCGACCCGGCGTTCCCCACCTCGATCCCCGCCGTGATGGCCGGCTTCGCCACGGCCGGTGCGCTGGAGCACCAGCTCGGGAACCGGGTGACGATCGGCAGTGACGGCACCTACCGGCACAGCGGCAACGACGACATCATGGGCGACTTCTCCAGCCAGGGCCCGACCGACGTGGACTACCGAGTCAAGCCCGACCTGGTCGCGCCGGGCGTCAACGTGCTGTCCTCGGTGCCCAGCACTGCGTGCACGGAGGCGCCGTGCTGGGCCTTCTACCAGGGCACCTCGATGGCCAGCCCGCACCTGGCCGGCGCTGCGGCCGTGGTCCGCCAGGCGCACCCGGACTGGACTCCGGAGCAGGTGCGCTCGGCGATCACCAACACCGCGACCGAGGGGACGCTGACCCAGTCCCGGGCGATCCACACCCCGGAGACCGACCCGCTGGTGACCGGCGCCGGCCTGCTCGACGTCGACGACGCGGTCGGGGCCAGCCTGGCACTCTCGCAGGTGAGCACCAGCTTCGGTGTGACCCCGTCGGGTGCCGGCAGGGCGATCAGCAAGACGCTGACGGTGACCAACCTGACCGACAGGGACATCGACGTCCGGGTCCGGGTGCGAGGCGACGGCTTCTCCAGCTCGGTGGAGAGCCTCTCCCTCGCCGCCGGCGGGTCGGCGGAGCTGACGCTCACCTACGCGCCCGGTCGCAGGGCCACGCCGGGCGACCACGTCGGCCGGCTCATGCTGGGCGACCGGGCGCACTCGGTGCTCTACGCCTTCGTCAAGTAGCACGCACGACCCCTCCTCATGTAACGCGGGGTTATGGAGACTGAGTGCTTCCCCGGGGAGGCACACAGTGGCCATAACCCCGCGTTACAAGACGATCGGCATGGTTCCCGTGTCCGGATCGGGACCTTCGCCCGTGTGGCGGCTTCGGCACGGATGCGAATATCGAGACGTGAACGAGCCCGTCGAGCTGAGCTATTCCAAGTGCCGCGAGCTGCTCTCCGGCGGTGTCGTGGGCCGGGTCGCGTTCTGCACCTCCGACGGCCCTCGCGTCTATCCGGTCAACTACTCGGTCGTGGGCGAGGCCGTGGTGTTCCGCACCTCGCCGTACGGAGCCATCGCCAGCATCGACTGGAGCCAGCCGCTCGCCTTCGAGGTCGACCACATCGACTACGCCGACCACAAGGGTTGGAGCGTGCTCGCCGTCGGGCCCGCCGACCGGGTGGTGGAGGCCGACGAGATCGCCAGCATCCAGCGGAGCTGGGACCCCCGCCCGTGGGCCGCGGGCAGCCGGCCCCTCTACGTCCGCCTGCGCTGGAAGGACCTCACCGGCCGCCGGCTCGGCACGGGCTGGACCCATGAGAACGAGATGCCGGTCCGGCGCCACCTGTAGCGGCACACTGAGACGCGTGATCGAGTGCGACGGCTGCGGACACACCTACGACGGCACCGCCCACCGCTGGCTCTGTCCGCGGTGCCACCTGAAGTCCTCGTGCTGCGAGGGTGCGCCGCTCCCGGAGTGTGAGCGCTGAACCCGTTGTCGTGTACACCACTCGGCTGTCCTGGAAGGTCTGCGCGCCGCGAGCGAAGGTGTACGCCGCCCTCCTCGACCCGGAGGCGCTGGCTTGCTGGCGGGTGCCCGAGGGGATGACGACGGTGGTGCACGAGTTCGAGGAGCTGGGCATGCGGATGGCGCTGGAGAGCCTCGCCCGCCTGGTCGAGACCTGACCCGCGGCTCAGCCGATCCCGAGGGCGGCGAGCAGCACCAACACGATCGTCGTCCCGGCGAAGACGCCGTGCAGGGTCACCGCCGGAGAGGGAATCTGCTGCTCGGCGAGCCGGTTCGCGGCTGCCTCACCGGCCGCGTCGAGGTCGACCCCGCGCCGCTCCGCGCTGGCGGCCACCGCTCCGTCCACACGCGCCCGCCGGTCCTTCGACCACCGCAGCACGAGCACATCTCCTCCGAGGGCGGCCACCACCAGGATGCCGAAGGAGATCCACGCGAGCACGTCGGCGTCGTTGAGCACGTAGATGACCCACACCACGAGCCCGCTGGCCGCGATGGCGAAGTGGCCGAAGGCCAGCGGCGGCGAGAAGTGCGTGAGCGCCGGGTTCCGGGCGCCGCCGTGGGAGATCCAGGTGCCGAGCATGAAGAAGCCGAAGCCGGCGGTGACGATCCAGGCGAGCAGTGCGGCAATTGCCATGGTCAGGTCCCTTCGTCGGTGGTGGCGCGCGACCGTGCGGTCCCGCCGTACCCCTCTGCCTGCACGCGCTCACTCGCGACCCGTACGCCGTACCGGTAGGCGAGCTTCCCGCCGAGCCATCCGGAGACCGCAAGGCCGGCCAGTGCGCCCAGCGACAGCACGAACGGACCCACGGGCGTGGGCGTCCCCCCGGAGGCCCGCCACGCGTAGTCACCGGCGAAGGCGCCGGTGACGGTGAGGTTCAGGGAGAGGTGCGCGACGGCGACCCGGTGCGCCGGTGTCCCCTTCGCGATGGCGAAGTAGTCCAGGAAGCCGACCGTCGCGGCGACCAGCGCCCCGACCACACCGATCGCGATCAGCCACTTCGCACCGTGGTCGAACGGAGCCCGGTCGTCGACGAGCCGGGCGGCCACGTCGAAGACCACGCTGCTCACCCAGGCGCCGATCGGCACGGTGACCAGCATCGGATGGAACGGGTGCCCGTACGGTCCGGCGAGTGCGGCCGAGACCGGCTCCTTGGCATGCCCCTCGATCGAGTCCACGAGGCGCTCCTCACGTGGTGGCTGCCACCAGTGTGGGACCGCGGACGTCCCATGTCACGGACGACGCGGCGAGGAGCGCAGGATCGTCGGCCCGCGGGACGACGCAGACTGGACTATCCCGTTCTCCCCCTCCGCAGCATCTTGCTCTCCTGCTCCGCCGCTCCTCATCCCGCACAGTTGACGACCGTGCGTCGCCGGTTACCTGCCCACGACGCGGCCGTCCTCGCTCAGGCCGGGGCCACCGGATCCGGGTCGAGGCCTGCGACACCGGCGTTGCTGACGTGCCGGGTCCAGGACGCGCCGTCCCAGTACCGCATCTCGAAGCGCCGGAGGGGGTCGAGATGCCATCCGGCCGGCGGTACGGCGTCGACGGGCGGAGCGACCGGCTGGTGCGGCGGTGGCGCCGAGGGCGCCGGGGCGAGCGCCGGCGCGTGGAGCTGCCGCGGCTCGGGTTCGGGCGGTGGCGGCGGCAGCTCGCGCCAGCTCGGGGCCGCGGGAATCAGCTTGCGGAACTCGTAGCTGCACTTGGGGCAGACCCGGAGCACGGGCTCGTCGCGGCGATCCCCGCAGCCGGGGCAGAAGGTCACCACGACCTCGTCGGCGTCCAGACCCTGGCAGCGGGGACAGACGTAGTCGGGCTCGCTCTTCTTCATCTGCACCAGCCGCCCCAGCGCGATGTAGGGACTGATGCTGTGGCTGCCGAAGACCACGCCGACGCTGGTGGTGAGCAGCTTGATCCGCCGTGAGCGCTCCCGCATCCGGGCGAAGTCGGGGTTGACCACCTTCTCCAGCCGGCAGGTGGTGCACACCATCAGCAAGCGCACGGGCAGCTGCTCGCGCAGCTTGGTCTGCTGCAGCAGGAAGCTGACCACCGGCAGCTGACGATCGGCGACCGGCACCGGGCCCAGGGCCGGGGGCTTGCGCTTCGACGCGGCCGCGAGCTGTTCCTCCAGGCCGATCACGAACGACTGCACGTCGGACTGCAGGTTCGCCGGCAGGGCGTCGGAGCGACCGGAGATGAGCTGACCCGTGGTGAGCATGCCGTCGAGGACCTCGGCCGGGAGGTCGAGGACCTGTCCGTTGTGGCGGAAGGTGACCAGGTCGGTCCGGGTGCCCGCGGTGGCCGAGCGGGACCGCGGGTCCTTGGGCCCCTCGAGGAACCGGTCGGTGCCCCGGGCGACGACCTTCCCCGCGCGGGCGGCCACCTCGGCGGCGCCGCGCATCGAGTCGACGTCGCCGTCGCCGAGCCGCTGCCACCAGGGCGGGAAGCCGGGGGCCGCGGAGGGGTCGAGATCCTCCAGGGCCCGGTCGATGCCGCGGGCGACGTCGGCGAAGACGGTCCGGTACACCGAGACCGCTCCCCAGGTCCGCCCGACCGGCATCGCCCAGCGATCCTCGACCTGCAGGGTCACCCGGCACCCGGACCCTTCCGGGTCGAGGTCGGCCCTCAGCGCGACCGGGACCCGTTTCGGGCTGAGGGTCAGGCCGCCGATGCGCGAGCCCCGCTCGGCCTCGAGCCGGCTGAGCTGCTCGATGGTGATCGTGAAGCCGAGTCGCCGGATCGCGGCGAGCAGCGGCGTGCGCACCGCACTGATGGGTACGCCGAGGGCTCGCTCGGCCCCGGTGGCGACCCGGTCCGTGGCGGTGCGCTGCGACGGCGGGCCGGTCGAGCTCACGCGTCAGCCGCGTTCAGTAGTCCGAGCCGGTGTCGAAGCCCGTGTCCATGCCGGTGTCCAAGCCCGTGTCCATGCTGGTGTCCAACCCCGTGTCCAACCCCGTGTCCATGCCGGTGTCGAGGCTGGTGTCCATGCTGGTGTCCATGCTGGTGTCCAGCGAGTAGTCCACGGTGTCCAGCGAGTCCGAGGCGTTCTGCAGGTAGTCCGCCGTGGTGTCCTCGTTGGACGCGGCGGTGTCGTAGGCATCGCCGGCGTCGCCGGCGTACATGTCGGCCTGCTCGAACGCGTCGGCCGCGAGATCGGTCTCGCCCTCGGCCAGCATCTGGTTGCCGTAGTCCACCGAGTCGGCCGCGCTCTTCGCGTTCTCGTCGGCGATCCCGGTGTTCCAGTCCGCCCAGGACTGCTGGTCGGTGGCGAGGTCGGTCTGGTAGGCCGCCGAGTCGACGGTGACCTGGTCGGTGTCGGACAGCGCCCCGCTGAGCTCGGTCTGGTCGGCGAAGTCGTTGACCACCTCGGAGACCTCCGGCACCGCGGTGGATGGATCCGTCGGATCGATCGCGGCGAGGTCGCTCTCCAGGCCCACGCCCAGATCCGCCCCCGTGTCCGCGCTCGTGTCTACATAGTCGTCCCAGCTGCCGTCGGTCATGAGTCCCCCTTCGCCGACGATGCGGATTCCCAGTCCCAACGGTCCGCCGGGCAAAGGGCCGACGTCAAGGGCGGGCAGGATAACTCGCGGGGCTTCCCCTCACCATGCGAGGTGTTGCCTAGACCACGCCCGTGACATTGGACGGGTAGGGGTGCGTGCCGGAGGAGGCACCGGCGACGTAGGCCGAACCAATCGGAGACGTTGCTGTCCGTGCTCCGCGCCCTCGGCGCGCTGGACCGGATGGTCGATGCCCTCGACCGGGGGCGCCCGGCCGAAGGCGTCGGTCCAAGGCGAGGACGGGCCGGTTCCCCGGGCTGCCGCGCGCCATCGCCTTCGGCGGCTGCCGCACTCCCACACGTGAACGCCTATCGGTGGCGATGTGCCCGACGTGGTCGAGGCAGCCCGGCGATGCCGCCGTGTCCCTCGGGTGCCGCTGCGACTTAGCTGACTGAGACACCATCCAAGCCGACACGAGGAGGGCCGCGCCGCGACGACGACGACGACGGAACATCCCCGGCGCACCAGCCACGACACGGGCCGGTCCGCGAAATGGACGAAGCCCCGGATCCGAGGACCCGGGGCTCCGCACACGTGCGCGAGGGGGGAGTTGAACCCCCACGCCCTCTCGGGCACACGGACCTGAACCGTGCGCGTCTGCCTATTCCGCCACTCGCGCCAGAAGCGGACGTAAGGCTATCCCACGCCTTCTGGGCCACCCAAACCGGCGTGCTGCCCTGGCCTGGGCGGGTCAGCTCCAAACCTCGGCGGGGTGTGAGTAAGCCCGCCCCGGACCCGGGGCGCACGGCCGCTACGATCGCGGGAGCACCCGTCTGGGCCACACTCGACCCAGCCTCCTCCAGTGCACCGGGTCTGGACCATGGCCATGCGGGGAAGGAACGAGCCGACACCGAGATCCCGAGGGGAGGCGCCGTGAGCGCACTGCAACGCTTCGAGAGCAGGCTCGAGCAGATGATCTCCGGTGTCTTCGCCCGGACCTTTCGCAGCGCCGTGCAGCCAGTGGAGATCGCGGCCGCCCTCAACCGCGAGGTCGACAACTCCGCGCAGATCCTCAGCCGCGACCGTCGCCTGGTGCCCAACGACTTCCACGTCGAGCTCTCCAAGCCCGACCACGAGCGGCTCGAGGGGCTGGGCCCCGAGCTGACCCGCGAGCTGACCGACATGCTCAAGGACCACGCGTCCCAGCAGTCCTACGTCTTCACCGGTCCGGTGCGGATCACCCTGGAGCCCAACGACGACCTGACCACCGGTCGGTTCCGGGTGCGCAGCAAGGCCATCGCGAGCAGTCGCCTGGCCGCCGGCGACCCCACCGACACCCAGGTACGCCGCGCCACCGCGGCCCTGGTCGTCAACGGTCAGCAGCTGCCGCTGGGCCCGCCCGGCATCGTGATCGGTCGCGGGAACGACGCCGACCTGCGCATCGACGACCCCGGTGTCTCCCGGCGGCACGTCGAGCTCCGGGTCCAGGAGTCCGACTCCGGCGGTCCGCCGCGGGTGACCGTCCACGACCTCGGCTCGACCAACGGAGTGGTCGTCAACGGCCGCCGCGTCGAGAACGCCACCCTCACCGACGGGGCCACGATCCGGATCGGCAACACCACCATGTCGCTGCGCCTCCATCAGGGCGCCTGACCAGGAGCGCCGGACATGTCTGAGCTGACGCTGGTCCTCATCCGCTTCGCCTACCTGGCGATCCTGTGGATCTTCGTGCTCTCCTGCATCTCGGTGATCCGCTCGGACATGTTCGGGGCGCGCCTGCCACGGCAGGCAGGTGGGCGCGGTGGAGGCCGTTCCGAGCGGCGCGCACGCCCCCGGAGCAAGCCCGCGAAACCGCGGCGTGGCGCGCCCACACAGGTGGTCGTGATCGACGGCGCCAACAAGGGTGAGGCGGTCTCCCTGGAGAAGGCGCCGCTGCTGATCGGGCGTGGCAGCGATGCCGCCATCCGGCTCGACGACGACTACGTCTCCACCCGGCACGCCCGGATCGTCAGCTCCGGCGACCAGTGGTACGTCGAGGACCTGGGCTCCACCAACGGCACCTACGTCGGCAGCAGCCGCATCTCCCAGCCCGCCAGCCTCCAGCTCGGCACCCAGGTCCGCATCGGCAAGACGATCCTGGAGCTGCGCAAGTGACCAACCGGATGAGGCTCAGCTATGCCGCGGTCTCCGACGTCGGTCGCGTCCGCAAGGACAACCAGGACTCGGGGTACGCCGGACCGAACCTCCTCGTGGTGGCCGACGGCGTCGGGGGCTCGGCCCGCGGTGACATCGCCAGCAGCGCGGCGGTGCAGGAGCTCCGCCGGCTCGACCAGCCACCGGCCGACGACATGCTCTCCGCCCTCGCCGGAGCGATCCACCGCAGCCACGACCGCATCGCCGAGCTGGTGGCCGAGGACCCGCAGATCGAGGGCACCTCGACCACCGTCACGGCCGTGATCTTCGACGGTGAGCAGCTCGGGGTCGGCCACGTCGGGGACAGCCGCGGCTACCTCCTCCGCGAGGGGAAGCTGTCCCGGCTGACCCACGACCACACCTTCGTGCAGAGCCTCATCGACGAAGGCCGCATCACCGAGGCCGAGGCGCGGGTGCACCCACACCGCAACCTGATCCTGCGTGCGGTCGACGGTGTGCACGAGCCGGAGCCGGACGTGTTCGGCTTCGAGGCCACCGAGGGTGACCGGCTGCTGGTGTGCTCCGACGGTTGTTCTGGCTCCCTGGACGACGCAGCGCTGGCGCGCATCCTCGGCGAGGGCACCCCGGATGCGGCGGCAGTCGGCCTGGTCTCCGCCTCGCTGGAGGCCGGCAGCACCGACAACGTGACCGTGGTGGTCGCCGACGTCGTCTCCGACGATGCCGTCGCCGACGCCGACACCAGTGCCGCGGCCAGCACCGGGCCGATGCTCGTCGGCGCGGCGGCCGAGCAGCCGCGCCCCCGCGGCATGGGCGGCATCGGCCGTGCCTCCCGTCCGGTGGACACCGGTGAGCTGGCCCCCGTCACCGGCGCCGAGAGCGACGCGGACGGGGGGACCGACATCGACCCCGAGGAGCTGCGCTACGCCCCCCGCCCTCCGCGCCGGTTCGTGTGGCTGCGCCGCGCACTCTTCCTCCTCCTCGCCCTCGCCCTGGTGGGCGTGGTGGCGTTCGGCGCCTACCGCTGGACCCAGGACCAGTACTTCGTCTCCAACGACGGCGAGCAGGTGGTGATCTACCGCGGGGTGCAGGCCGACATCCCCGGGGTCACCCTCCACCGCGTCGAGGAGCGCACCAAGCTGGAGCTGCGCGACCTGCCCTCCTACAACGCCCGGCAGGTGCGGGACGGGATCAGCTCCTCGAGCCTCGAGGAGGCCCGCGGGGTCGTGGCTCGTCTGGTGCGGCAGGTCGACTGCCCGGAGCCGCAACCGACGAAGAAGCCCTCGGCGAAGCCCGGCGCCAAGCCGTCGTCGAAGCCGGGTGCGAAGAAGTCCTCCGGCAGCGAGTCGCCGTCACCCTCACCGAGCACACCGACCCGGACCCCCGCGGTGTGCGAGGAGACGCCATGAGCGCCTTCGGCGCCGCGCACCCCGGCGGGCTCACCGGCTTCGTGCACCGGCGCCGTCGAGGCGCCGAGCTCGCGCTGCTCGTGCTCAGCCTCGTCGTCGGCATCGGCGCCTACGCGGCCGTGGGCATCGGGGCCAATGGGAAGGCGCCGGTCAACCTGTTCACCTACGGCGCCTGGCTGGCCGTTCTGGTCCTCGGCTGCCACGTGGTGGTGCGCAGGTTCGCGCCGTACGCCGACCCGATCCTGCTGCCGATCGTCTCGGCCCTCAATGGACTCGGCCTGGCCATGATCCACCGCATCGACCTCGCCCGGCAGGCCGGCAATCCCGACGCCAACACCTACGCGGGCAACCAGCTGATCTGGATGACGATCGGCGTGGTCCTGTTCGTCGTGGTGATCGTCGCGCTGCCCGACCACCGCCGACTGCAAGCCTTCACCTACACCTCCGGGCTCGCGGCGATCGTGCTCCTGCTCCTGCCGCTGGCCCCGGTCATCGGCAGGACCATCAACGGCTCCCGCATCTGGATCAACCTCGGCCCCTTCAGCTTCCAGCCGGGAGAGGTCGCCAAGGTCCTCTTGGTGATCGCGTTCGCCGGCTACCTCGTGCTGCACCGGGACGCGCTCGCGCTCGCCGGACGCCGGTTGCTCTTCGTCGACCTGCCCCGCGGCCGTGACCTGGGACCGATCCTGGCGATGTGGCTGCTCTCGCTGGGCATCCTGGTCTTCCAGAGCGACCTGGGCTCCTCGCTGCTCTTCTTCGGGCTCTTCCTGCTGATGCTCTACGTCGCCACCGAGCGTCCGGGATGGTTGCTCGTCGGGGGCACCCTCTTCGCCATCGGGGCCTACGCGGGCTACCTCGCCGTGAGCCACGTGCAGGTGCGGGTGGAGGCCTGGCTGCACCCGTTCGACCCGGAGGCGAACGCCTACCAGCTGGTCCAGGGCCTCTACGGGATGGGCTGGGGCGGCCTGGTGGGGCGTGGCCTGGGTCAGGGACAGCCGCAGATCACCCCGCTGTCGTGGTCGGACTTCATCCTGCCCTCACTGGGTGAGGAGCTCGGGCTGACCGGGGTGATGGCGATCATCCTGCTCTACGGGATCCTCGTGGAACGTGCGCTGCGCACCGCCCTGATCTGTCGCGACGACTTCGGCAAGCTGATGGCCACCGGGCTGGCAGTGGTGTTCACCTTGCAGGTCTTCGTGGTCATCGGCGGGGTCACCAAGCTGATCCCGCTGACCGGCCTGACCACGCCGTTCCTCTCCTACGGCGGCTCGAGCCTGGTGGCGAACTGGGCGATCGTCGCGCTGTTGCTGCGCATCTCCGACCACGCCCGCCGGCCACCGCCCGAGCTGCTCGAGCCCGAGGGCGGGTACGACGCCGACGCCACCCAGGTGGTGAAGGTCCGGTGAGCCACCTATGAACCGCCCCATCCGCAACCTCGCGGTCGCCGCCCTGCTGTTGTTCATGGCGTTGCTGATCAACGCCACCTACGTGCAGTACTGGCAGGCCGACGACCTCACCTCCCTGAGCAAGCACCCGGACAACAAACGGGTCCGGGACGCCGAGTTCTCCCGCGAACGCGGCGCCATCGTCGTGCGCGGCAAGGCAGTGGCCGAGAGCAACCCGTCCAAGGACCAGTACGACTTCCAGCGCACCTACCCCATGGGCTCGCAGTACGCCCACCTCACCGGCTACTACACCCGCGACTGGGGACTGGGAGGCGTGGAAGCGACCCAGAACTCGATCCTCTCCGGCAGCGACTCCAAGCTGTTCGTCAACCGGGTCATCGACCTGGTCAACGAGAAGGCGCCCAAGGGCGGCAGCGTCACGCTGACCATCAACCCCGATGCCCAGCGCGCGGCCTGGCAGGGCGTCCGCGCTCTCGGCAGCGGCGTGCAGGCAGCCGTGGTAGCGCTCGAGCCACGCACCGGGAAGATCCTGGCGATGGTCTCCAGCCCGTCCTTCGACCCCAACAAGCTGGCCAGCCACGACTTCGGCGCGATCGGCAAGATCAAGCAGGGCCTCGAGGACGACCCGAAGCGGCCACTGGAGAACCGCGCCATCGAGGAGGTGCTCCCGCCGGGGTCGACGTTCAAGCTGGTCACGGCCGCCGCCGCGCTCGACTCCGGCCGGTGGAACCCCGACAGCCAGGTCCCCGGCGGCACCACGCTCGACGTGCCGCAGACCACCAAGGACCTCCACAACGAGAACGGCGCTTCCTGTGGGGGCGACCAGATCAGCCTGACCCGGGCCCTGCAGGTCTCCTGCAACGTCGCGTTCGGCTGGTTGGGCATGAAGGTCGGTGCCGGCAAGATCCAGAGCACCGCGGAGAAGTTCGGCTGGGGCAAGCGCTACTTCTACGACCTCGACGACTCCCTCACCCGGCAGTCGCTGAGCCGGTTCCCGGCGAATCCCGACACCCCGCAGACGGCGTACTCCGCGATCGGGCAGTACGAAGTGGCCGCGACGCCGCTGCAGATGGCCATGGTGGTGGCCGGCATCGCCAACAACGGCGTGGTCATGAAGCCCTACCTGGTCGACGAGACCAGGTCCCCCAAGCTGGACGTCCTCGACAAGGCAGATCCCGAGCCGATGCCCGACCAGCCCGCGCTGAGCCCGTCGGCGGCGCGCGACCTGACCCAGATGATGACCGCCGTGGTGGAGAGCGGCACCGGCACCACCGCCCAGATCCCGGGAGTGCAGGTGGCCGGCAAGACCGGCACGGCCCAGAGTGCGCCCGACCGCCCGCCGTACGCCTGGTTCGTGTCGTTCGCGCCCGCCGACACCCCTTCGGTCGCCGTCGCGGTCCTCGTGCAGGACGCCGGTGTCGCACGGGACACCATCTCCGGCAGCGGTCTTGCCGCGCCGATCGCCAAGGCGGTCATGGAGGCGGTGATCGGATGAGCGCCCCGCCGAGCACCCAGCGCACGCCGAGCTCGAACGGTGACCGCTACGAGCGCCTGGAACGGATCGCCACGGGCGGCATGGGGGAGGTCTGGCGGGCCCGGGACACGCTCCTGGGCCGCGAGGTCGCGGTCAAGGTGCTCAAGCGCGAGTACGCCGAGGATCCCGCCTTCCGCCAGCGGTTCGCCGCCGAGGCGCGACACGCGGCCGGCCTGCACCACCCCGGCATCGCCTCGGTGTTCGACTACGGCGTGCTGGAGGACGGCACGCCCTTCCTGGTGATGGAGCTGGTCGAGGGCCGACCGCTCTCCGACCTGCTCGAGGGCGGCAAGGCGCTGGACCCCGAGCGGGCGCGGGCGCTGGTCGGCCAGGCGGCCGAGGCGCTGGGGGTGGCGCACCGCGAGGGTGTGGTGCACCGGGACGTGAAGCCGGCGAACCTCCTGGTCACCCCGGACGGGCTGGTCAAGGTCACCGACTTCGGCATCGCCCGGGCAGCGAGCTCCGCGGCGATCACGCAGACCGGCCAGATCATCGGGACGCCCCACTACCTCTCCCCCGAGCAGGCGAACGGCCAGTCGGCCACGGCCGCCAGCGACGTCTACGCGCTCGGGGTCCTGCTCTTCGAGTGCCTCACCGGGGCACGTCCCTTCGTGGCGGACACCCCGGTGGCGATCGCCCTGGCCCACATCCAGCACGACGTCCCGGCGCTGCCCCCGGAGATCCCGGCGGACCTGGTGACCGCCACGCAGACGGCCCTGGCCAAGGATCCGGCTGAGCGGTTTCCCGACGGAGCCGCCCTGGCGCGGGCGCTGCGGGGACGGCTGCCCGCAGCCACGGTCGCCACCGCCCCGGCGGCGGGGAGGAGTGCAGTGGCTCCCGCTTCGCGCGATCGCAGCAGGTGGCCCCTCTACGCGGCCGGCGCACTGGCGATCCTGCTGCTCGCCTTCCTCCTGGTCGCGCACCCCTGGTCCGGGTCTCCGGTCGGCACGGACTCCGCGTCGGCCGCGCCGGTGTCCGCGGACGACCAGGTGGTGGTGCAGCGATCGGCGTACGTCGGCCGGCCGGTCGGCCGCGTCCGCCGCAAGCTGGGCGAGCTCGGGATGAGGACGACCACCGAGAAGATCGCCAACGACGGCAGCCACGACGCGCGCACCGTCGCCGACCTGTTCCCCCGCGGGACGGTCGAGCGCGGCACCAGGATCCGCCTCCAGGTGTGGGGTCGGGCGCCGGCCAGCACACCGTCCGAAGAGCCGAAGCCGGCCGACAAGGGAACCAAGGCGAACGCGCCCAAGCCCAAGCCCAAGCCCAGGCCCAAGGCGCCCAAGCCCAAGGGACCCGAGTCCGGTCACGGGCACGGCCACGGCCACGGCCCCGGTCACGGTCACGGTCACGGTCACGGGAAGAAGGGGTAGCCCCGAATGACGCAAGCACACCGCATCGGCGGTCGCTACGAGGTCGGCGAGCTCCTCGGACGCGGCGGGATGGCCGAGGTCCGCAAGGGCACCGACGTGCGGCTCGGTCGCACCGTGGCCATCAAGCGGCTGCGCACCGACCTCGCCAGCGACTCCACCTTCCAGACCCGCTTCCGCCGTGAGGCGCAGGCGGCCGCGTCGCTGAACCACCCCGCGATCGTGTCGGTCTACGACACCGGCGAGGAGATGGCCACCGACGGAAGCAACGTCGCCCAGCCCTACATCGTGATGGAGTACGTCGCCGGTCGCACGCTGCGCGACATCCTCCGCGAGGGCCGCAAGATCCTGCCCGAGCGAGCGCTGGAGATCACCTCCGGGGTGCTCTCCGCCCTCGACTACAGCCACCGGGCCGGGATCATCCACCGCGACATCAAGCCCGGCAACGTGATGCTGACGCCTTCGGGCGACGTCAAGGTGATGGACTTCGGCATCGCCCGGGCGGTCTCGGACGCCTCCAGCACGATGACGCAGACCGCCGCGGTCGTGGGCACCGCCCAGTACCTCTCCCCCGAGCAGGCCCGCGGGGAGACGGTGGACTCCCGGTCCGACGTCTACTCCACCGGGTGCCTGCTCTACGAGCTGCTCACCGGCCGTCCCCCGTTCGTCGGGGACAGCCCGGTCGCGGTGGCCTATCAGCACGTCCGCGAGCAGCCGACGCCGCCGTCGAGCTTCGATGAGGAGCTGACCCCCGAGATCGACGCCATGGTGATGAAGGCGCTGGCCAAGAATCCCGGGGACCGCTACGCCAGCGCGGCGGCCATGAAGACCGACCTCGACCGCTACCTGGCCGGCAAGCCGGTGGATGCTCCGGCGGTGGCCGCCGCGCCGGCCACCGCGTTCTTGCCCACCGACGCCCCCCGGCCGGGCAACGGCCACACCGACGTCGTACCGGCCGTGGGCGAGGACGAGGAGGAGCGCAGGCGACGCGGCCCGATGATCCTGCTCGCGCTGCTGCTCCTGGCCCTGGTCGTGGCCGCGCTGGTGTTCGGTCCGCGGCTGCTCAACTCCGGCACCGAGCAGGTGCAGGTGCCCAGCGTGACCGGCATGATGAAGCAGCAGGCCGAGCGGACCATCCGCGCCCAGGCCCTCAAGGTCGGCGAGGCCACCACCGCCGAGAGCGCGGACGTCGCCCGCGGACGGGTGATCTCCCAGGACCCGGACGCGCAGCAGTCGGTCGACGTCGGCTCGGAGGTGAACATCGTCGTCTCCAGCGGACCGCCGCGGGTCGAGGTCCCCGACGTGGTGGGCAAGGACAAGAACGACGCCGCGGACCAGCTGCGCGAGAAGGGCTTCGAGGTGGTGCTGAGCCAGAAGGACAGCTCCGAGCCGGAGAACCAGGTCGTCGAGCAACAGCCACCGGCGGGGGCGATGGTCAAGGAAGGCTCGAAGATCACGCTGTTCTGGTCCGCCGGGCCGCAGAAGGTGCCCGACGTGGTCGGCAAGACCGAGAGCGAGGCCAAGCGGATCCTCCAGGGCGCCGGCTTCAAGGTCGATGTCGTGGAGGACCCGTCGACGAAGGCCAAGAAGGGCACCGTCCTGCGGCAGAGTCCGGACGCGGGCAGCGACGCCGACCGGGGCAGCACCGTCTACATCGTGGTCTCCACCTACGAGGAACCGTCGCCGACACCGTCACCCTCGCCGTCGCCCTCCAAGTCACCCTCGCAGTCGCCGTCCTCGACGCCGTCGCCCTGAGCGACGCGGGCCCTCAGCGCCCGCTGGGCCGTGAGGTCAGCTCGGTGGAGCCCCGGGCGTAACGCAGCTCCGGGCTGCCCTCGTAGGCCGGCATCTGGACGTCGCGGCGGGTGGCGACCTGGTAGCCCAACCCGTGGGTGTCGACGTAGGTGCGGTAGCCGGCGATGTAGTCGCTGGCCTCCAGGGCCTGTCGGAGCAGGCTGATGTCCCCGATGGCGGTGATCACGTACGGCGGCGCGTAGGGAACGCCGTGCAGGATGACGGTGTTGCCCACACATTTGATCCCGGTCGTGCTGATCACCCGCTGGCCCTGCACGGTCATCGCCTCGGCCCCACCGGTCCACAGCGCGTTGACGACGGCCTGGATGTCCTGCTGGTGCACGACCAGCTCGTCGGCGGTGACCGCGCCGGACTCGACGGCAGCCCGGATCTCGTCCTTCGGCGCGTCCGCGAGCGTCACCGTGACCCCGGGGCCGTGCACGGCCTCGAACCCTGCGGGGCCGCGCAGCTCCTCGGCCCGGTCGCGGAGGTCGCGGACCTCGGCGTCGTTGACCGAGCCCAGCCGGTCCACCTCGTCGCTCAGCTCGGCGACCCGCTGCTGGAGTGCGTCGACGCGCTCGCGCTGCTGGCGCACCACCGTGTCGAGGTCGGTGACGCTCGAGGCGCGCAGGTCCAGGCCCCGGGAGTCCAGGCTGCTGGTGACGAACAGCCCCCCGGCCACCGCGAAGACCGCCACGGTGCCCACGTGCCAGGCCCAGCGACGTCCGCGGCTCGGCGCGGCGCGCCCGGCGCCTGCGCGGGTCTGCTCATCCGGCTCGGTCATGACCCAACTACGCTAGCCGAGCCACCCAGGCCCCGACCCTCGAGGAGGACCACCGTGTCCAAGCCGTCCGCACGCACCCCGTTGCGCACCAGCGGATACGAGACCTCTGTCCCTCGGACGGCTGCGGCCGCGCTCGTCGTGGCGCTCGGCATCGCCTGGCTCGCGGTCTACGTCAACCTCGCCAAGGACGCCGCCGAGTACGTCGCGGGCGCGGGCATCAAGAAGCCGTCGGACCCGTTGCCCTGGATGTCGGATCTTGCCGGCTGGAACTTCCTGATCGGCTTCGGGCTGATCTTCCTCGGCCTGGTGATCGCCGCGCACAAGTCGACCCCGCTCGGCCGCGGCCGGGGCGTGGTGGTCGGGATGCTCGGCTGCTTCCTGATCGGCCTGATCTGGATCGTGGTGTTCTACTTCATCGGCTCCGGCGGGCCGATTCCGGTGATGAAGGACCTCAACCAGTACAACCTGCTCGTCGGGGTCGGCTTCATGGCGGTCGGGTTCACTTACGCCACCAAGTGGGAGTGACGCCCGCCCGAGTTACACACGTGTAGTTCTCCACAGGGTTGCCCACAGCTGTGGAGAACTACGCCAGGGTCAGCACCCGCACCGCCACCAGCCCCAGGGACAGCGCGAGCACCAGCCCGGTGACCGTCCACTGGACCGCCGCTCGGTGGTTGCGCGGCGCGTAGACCATGGCCGCGCCCATCACCGCCCCGCCGATGAGGCCGCCGACGTGGCCCTGCCAGGAGATTCCGGGGATGCTGAAGGTGAGGACGAGGTTCAACCCGATCCAGAACAGCACCTGCTGCACCTGGCCGTGGACCTTGAGGGCCACGACGGCAAGGGCGCCGAGCAGTCCGAAGATCGCACCCGAGGCGCCGAGGGTCTGGCCGTGCGGATCCGAGAGCAGCATCACCGCGGCCGAGCCGCACATGCCCGAGACGAGGTAGACGGCCAGGAACCGGGCGCCGCCCAGAACCTGCTCCAGAGCCGGGCCGAGGAAGTACAGCGCCAGCATGTTGACGCCGATGTGCAGCGGCGCGACGTGGGTGAACTGGGAGGTGAGCAGCTGCCACCATGCGCCGTCGCCGACGTTGGGCAGAAGCACGACCGTGCCGTCGGCCAGCTGGTTGCCCGTCGGGCTCGGCAGCAACGCCAGGTAGTCCACCAAGCGGCTGCGGCTCCCGCCGGTGGCGGTGATCGCCAGCCAGACCAGCGCGTTGAGCCCGATCAGCACGAGCGACACCCGCCGGGGGTCGTTCGCCCGACGTCCGCCGTACGGCGTGCGGGCCTGGCGGGTGGACCGGACCCCCTCCCGCACGCAGTCGGGGCACTGGAAGCCCACCGCCGCCGAGCGCATGCAGTCCGGGCAGATCGGCCGGTCGCAGCGCTGGCACCGGATCCAGGTCTCCCGGTCCGGGTGCCGGTAGCAGGTGGGCGGGGCGGACGGGTCGGCCGCCGATCCGGGGACCGGCCCGCCTCCTGGCGGGAGGGTCACTCCCGCTCGATCTCGACCGACTCGATCACCACGGGGTCCGCGGGCTTGTCCATCGCGCCCGTGGGGGTGCCGGCGATCGCGTCCACGACGTCGCGGCTGGCCTGGTCGGCCACCTCGCCGAAGATGGTGTGCCGGTTGTTCAGCCAGGTGGTCGCCTGGACGGTGATGAAGAACTGCGAGCCGTTGGTGCCGGGTCCGGCGTTGGCCATGGCGAGCAGGTAGGGCCGGTCGAACTGCAGCTCGGGGTGGAACTCGTCCTTGAACGTGTAGCCCGGCCCGCCCGTGCCGGTGCCCAGCGGACAGCCGCCCTGGATCATGAAGCCCTCGATCACCCGGTGGAAGCCCAGGCCGTCGTAGAACCGCTGGCCGCTGCGGCCCGCGTCGTCGCGGTAGTCCTTGGTGCCCTCGGCCAGACCGGTGAAGTTCTCCACCGTGGCCGGTGCTTGATGGGGGAACAGATCGAGGACGATGTCACCGCGGTTGGTGTGCAGCGTGGCCTTCAGGTCGCTCATGGATTGCCTTTCGAACGTGGGCGACGTACGCCGTCGATCCTCCCACGTGGCCCCGAACCGCCGGCCCGGCTACCCAGCGGGTCAGCGGCCACACGGGTTTATTTCCGCGCCGGCCACGGGCATGATCGATCCGAGCCCCCCCGACGAGAGGAAGTCGCTGCTCAGATGTTTGCCAAGAGTCGCAAGGAGAAGATCGTCGACGACGCGCGCACGCTCGCGCGCGACCTCGGCGAGGCGATCACCCCGCACGTCGACCGGGCCCGCGACGAGATCGGTCCACGCGTGGCCGAGGCCCGCGAACAGATCGCGCCCCACATCGCCGAGGCCCGTGAGCAGCTCGCCCCGCGCGTGGCCGAGGCCCGCGAACAGATCGCGCCCCACATCGCCGAGGCCCGTGAACAGCTCGCCCCGCGCATCGCCGAGGCCCGTGAACAGCTCGCCCCGCGCATCGCCGAGGCCCGCGAGAACGTCCAGCCCCACCTGGAGAACGCGCGGGATCGCCTCAACACCGAGGTGCTGCCGACCGTGGCCAAAGCCGTGGACGAGGCCCGGGCCCAGGCGGGCGAGGCGCGCCGCCGAGGCGAGCTCGCGGCCGCCGCGCTGAAGGGCGAGGACGTCCAGCGCAAGGGCCGCAAGGGAAAGATCCTGGTGTTCCTCGGGGTGCTGGGACTCGGAGCCGTGGCCGCGCGCAAGCTGCTGGGGTCGGACGAGTCGGCCAACTGGCAGTCGTCGTACGCCCCGAGCCCGGCGCCTGCGCCGACCCCCACGCCGGCGCCCGCGTCGCCGTCGGCCCCGATGGCCGGCAGCCACGTGGCCGACGCCCCGATCGATGGCGGCACCGCCGCTGGGCTGGCCGCGGGCGGTGACGCCGCGGGATCCACGCCGGGTGAGACCCTCTCCGACGCCGCCGCGGAGGAACCGCACCCGGTCACCACCCCGGACGCGCCGGCCGAGGACGTGCCCGTCGAGCAGGAGCCCGAGGCGAAGGCCAAGAAGAAGAGCTGACCGGCTGCCCCGGTCACCGACGATCCGGCCCGTTCAGCGGCGCCCCGCGCGGGGTGGCAGCTGGACGGGCCGGTGCTCCTCCACCCAGTCGTCGATGCGCTGCCACCACGCGTAGAGCCAGTCGATGCGCTCCTCGCGTCCCTCCGGGATCTCCGCGCGAGGCACCCGCCACCAGCCCATCAGCAGCTCCTTGTCCATCGGCACCGAGTGCCACACGTCGGTCACGGTCCGGACATGGTCCAGTCCCGTGTGCCCGACCAGCAGCACGTCCACGTCCGGGGCTGCATCGAGCGCTGCCAGCACGCCACCGGGCCGCGGGGCGAGGACGTGGATCATCTGCTCGGCCCGGATGGCCATCCGCTCCAGGCCGAGCCGGTGGAGCCGGCCGATCGCCCGTTCCCGGCGTTCGGGGGTGAAGTTTCCGCCCTCGGGAAAGATCACGAAAGCGTCGTTGTCGTCGAGGCCACCGGCCAGCTCACCGACCTCGGCCTCCAGGTCACGACCGCGACCGGTCGCCCCGGAGAGGAACCTGCTGGGCAGGCGGCGCAGCAACACGCCGAGCGCGGGGTCCCAGGCCAGGCTGTCCTTGAGCACCACCCGCGGCTCGCGGTGGTACCAGTGCATCAGGGCATACATCAGCGTGAAGGAGTCGCCAGGCCCGGCGTGCCGGCAGAACACCAGCAGCGGCGAGCCGGGCCATGCCTCGGGGGTCGGCCCGACCGTCCGGATCCGGAGCCGGAGCACCCGCCGGGCCTCGCGGAAGAACACCACCAGGTAGGCCTGGGCGATGTCGTAGTGGATGCGCTCGAAGAACGGCGTCCGCAGCCGCCACCCGAACCCGGAGGCGATCCACAGGCCGAACATCTCCACCAGAGCCAGAGTCTCCAGGGTCAGGTGCACCACGGCGACCCAGAGCAGGCGGACCGGGCGCAGCCAGCCGGGCACGAACGGGGAGAGCAGGCCCGTCCCGAGCAGCCAGAGCGGGAGGGTCACCCACAGCAGCGTGGTGGCCACGATCACCAGTGGCGCCAGGACCATCCGTTGCAGCACCCACGCCAGCACCCGCGCCAGGGGGCGCGCGCGCTGCTGGGTCACAGGTGGTCCTCGAGGTACTCCGCGCTGAGCCGGTGCGCCGTCTCGATCCGCTCGGCCACCATCGTGGCATCGCGGTAGGCCCGGGGTGAGTCCTGGCGCGCCGACCCTCCGGCCGGGAGGACATGGGCTTCTACCCCGCCGGGGAGCTCGGCCATCTCGCGCACGAATCGGTGCCGGCGAGCGATCTCGAAGGACACCCGGGCCACCTGCCACGGCTTGCGCGGCACGCGCAGCGGCCGGTCCACCCGGCCGACCTGCAGCACGAAGATCCGCCGCGCGCCGAGCTCGACGGCGCGTCCGACCGGGATGGAGTTGACGATGCCGCCGTCGAGGTAGTGCTCTCCGGCGACCTCGGCCGGCGGCAGCAGCCCGGGTACGGCGGCGCTCGCCATCACCGCGGGGACGACCGGTCCGGCGCTGAACCAGTGCTCGGCGGCCCGCTCGATGCTCGCGGCGCAGCACTGGAACTCCACGGCCAGGTCGGCGAAGGTGCGTTCGCCGAACCCCTGCTCCAAGAGCTCCCGCAGCGCCCCGGGCGAGTGCAGGTGGGTGCCGGACCGGACCGCACGGCGCACCTGGCGCCAGGCGCCGTCGGCGTAGACCCGGTTGCTCTCGGCGACCTCGCGCCACATCTCGTCCAGGCGATCGACCGCGGACATCCCCGGCTCGTCGGCGACCACGAGGCCGTTGATCGCTCCCACCGACGTGCCGAGCACGACGTCGGGCTCGACGTCGCGCTCGAAGAGCGCCCGGAGCATGCCGACCTCGACCGCACCGAGAAGTCCCCCGCCCCCGAGGACGAAGGCGGTGGGGCCATCCATCACACCCGGACGGCGCCGTCGTCGGCCGTGCCCGCGGCCGAGGCCCCGGGCGCTCCGGCGCCGTGGTCGCGGCGGACGCGCGCGGTGGCGCGGTGCTCGGCCCAGAAGCTCAGGATCGGCACGGTGCCGCACAGCAGCGTGACCAGGGTGAAGCCGATCGGCCAGCGGGCCCGGCGCGAGAGCAGGAACGCGGTGATCAGGAAGATCATGTAGAGGTAGCCGTGCGCGATGCCGAGCACCGTGGTGATCCACTCACCGGCCGCGTGACCGCGGCTGCCCTGGGCCCACAGGACCGGCGTGCTGGGGAAGACGCCCCACATCGCCGTGCCGTCGAAGTTGGCCAGCGGCACGCCGATGAGCACCAGCACGATCAGCAGGACGCCGACGATGTTGGCCATCACCCGGTAGCGCAGCAGCGCCCCGCGCAGGTTGTCCGGAAGGGTCGTGCTCACGCGCCCGACGGTACCTGTCGGGCGGTCGGCGCCTCGCTCTCGGGACCGCGCTCGGGACCGCTCCCGGGGTCGTCACGGTCATCACCGGCGCCCACGGCCTCGAGCTCGTCGCGGCACCAGCGGACCCAGATGTAGATCGCGAACCCCGCGAACAGCCACCACTGCAGGGCGTAGAGCAGGTTGCGCAGCGCGGTCGTTCCCGAGACCTCCGGCATCGACGGCGAGCCGACCGCGCGCAGCCCGGAATCGGCGGTCCGGGAGACGACGTACGCCGAGTAGAGGTCCACGTCGACGTGCTGGACCATGCTGGCGATCCGCAGCTCGGGCAGCACGTCGTCCTGCGGGTTCTCGTCGACGACGCCGGTGCCCTCGGAGGGCTGCAGCCACCCGGTGATGCGGGCGCTGCCCTGCGGTGGCGCCGCGTCCGGGCGGGCGGACCAGCCGCGCACCACGGGAACGGCGCTGCGGCCCACCTGCACGGGTGTCACGACCCAGTAGCCGGTCTGCCCGCCGCTGCGCCGGCCCGAGACGTACATCGTGTCCGCTCCCAGCCAGCTGCCGGTGAACCGCACCGGTCGCCCGGGATCGGCGTTGGTGAGGACGTCGTCGGGTCCCAGCACCCGGGAGAGCGCGACGGGCGCCTGGGCGCTCAGGTCGCGCGACGCACTCGAGCGGGCGGCCTCCCAGACGTGCAGCTGCCACAGACCGAGCCCGGCCGCAGCCGCGACGGCCAGGACCATGAGCAGGTGCCCACCCCAGAAGCGGGGCGCGAGCAACCGCGCGGTTCCAGACCACCGGGACACCCGGCCAGCCTACGCAGCAGCCCTCCCGACCCTTGGGGCCACCGACCTGCAACGATCCCGAGCATGACCGAGCGCGTGCACCACCTCAACTGCGCCACGATGGCCCCGCGCAGCCTCGGGCTGGCTCCCGCCCGGATGGTGGCGCACTGCCTGCTGGTCGAGGGCGAGCGCGGCCTCACCTTGGTCGACACCGGGTTCGGCAGTGGCGACCTCGCCGCCCCGCGCCGTCGACTCGGCGCACCGTTCGTGACCACGATGCGCCCCGCCCTGGATCCGGCGGAGACCGCACTCGAACAGGTTCGTGCCCTGGGGCACGCCCCGGGCGACGTCACCGACATCGTGCTCACCCACCTCGACCTCGACCACGCCGGCGGCATCGGGGACTTTCCCGACGCCCGGGTGCACGTGTTCACCGACGAGCTCGACGCGGCCACGACCCGTCGGTCCCCCAGGGAGCGGGAGCGCTACGCGCCCGCCCAGTGGGCGCACGGCCCCCGCTGGCGGGCGCACGATCCCCAGGACGGGGAGCGCTGGTTCGGCTTCGAGGCGGTCACCGTGCTCGACGAGGACCTGCTGCTGGTCCCGCTGCGGGGACACACCCGCGGACACTGCGGGGTCGCCGTACGACGGCCCCGTGACGGGTGGTTCCTGCACGCCGGCGACGCCTACTTCCACCACACCGAGAAGGCGTCACCGCCCCGGTGTCCACTCGCACTGACGCTCTTCGAGAACGCCGTGCAGATGGACGCGCGCACCCGACGGGACAACGCCGAGCGACTGCGCTCCCTCCACGCCGAGCACAGGGACCAGATCACGATGTTCTGCGCCCACAGCGCCACCGAGCTCGACGAGCTGGTCGGCGTGACCGACTGACGCGGGTCAGCCGTCGCCGGGGGCGGCGGTGGCGCCGCTGCGCCGGGTGCAGGTGGCGCAGTGGCACCGGTGCGCAGGGCGAGGTCGACCACCCCGGTCGCCTCGAGGTAGGCGAGCACGCCGAGGTCGCGCAGGTGCTTGCCCGCCTCGGCGGCCGAGGAATCCCATGCCCGCCTCTGGTGTCCGCGGCTGAAGGACTTCGAGCGGAACAGTACGCCGCCCAGACCGACCTCGTAGAGTCCCGCCATGGCGATCCACGGTTCCCTGTTCCAGGAGTTCAAGGAGAACGAGTCGGCCGACCCGTTCTCGCTGCAGAACAAGAAGCTGCTCAAGATCCAGATGGGCTACGGCCCCGTCTGGGCCAGGACCGGCTCGATGGTCGCCTACCAGGGCGACGTCCGCTTCGAGAACAAGGGCTCCGGCGGGCTGAGCAAGATGTTCAAGCAGGCGATGACCGGCGAGGGCGTCGACATGATGCAGTGCACCGGCTCCGGAGAGCTCTTCGTCGCCGACTCCGCCAGCGAGGTGCAGATCATGTACCTCGAGAACGACCTGCTCTCGGTCAACGGCGCCAATGTGCTCGCCTTCTCCTCCTCCGTCGAGTGGGACATCCACCGCCTGCAGGCGCGTGGCGCCGCGATGACCGGCGGGCTCTACAACGTCTCCCTGCGCGGCACCGGCTACGTCGCGGTGACGACCAAGGGCGACCCGGTGGCGCTGGACGTCTCCGGAAGCCCCACCTTCGCCGACGCCCAGGCCGTGGTGCTCTGGACCGCGGGAGTCACCTCCGACATCCGGGTGGACTCCGGCGGCCTGAAGTCGCTGGTGCGGGGCGGCACCGGAGAGATGTTCCAGATGGCCTTCGGTGGGCAGGGCTTCGTCGTCGTCCAGCCGAGTGAGTCGGTGGTCCAGGGCGCCGGTGAGAAGGCCGGCGGCAGCAGCGGCCTCGGGGGCCTGCTCGGGGGCTGAGCCGGCTACTCCCCCGCCTGCCGCATCCACTGGTGCGGGATGCCGTCCTCGTCGAACACCGCACCCACCGGGGTGAAGCCGAGCTCCGCGTAGAACCGGGTGAGGTGCGCCTGCGCGGCGAGCTCGACCGGCAGGCCCGGCCACTGCTCGGCGCACACGGCCAGTGCCCGCCGTACGACCTGGCGACCGAGGTCGCGCCCGCGCAGCTCAGGGATGACCAGGACCCGGCCGATCCGCGGTGCCGGCTGCTCGTCGGTCGGCGCAAGGATCCGGGCGTACGCCGCCAGCCGGTCGGCGCTCCAGCCGAGCACGTGCCGGGTCCCCTCGGCCAGGTCGAGCCCGTCGACGTCCTGGTAGAAACACTGCTGCTCCACCACGAACACCTGTGCACGCACCGCGAGCACCTCGTGCAGCGTGTGCGTGTCCAGGTCAGCCGCACCGAGGTCGCGCCACTGGAGATCCGTCGCCGTCACCCCGCCAGTCTCGGGGGTCGAGCTCGTCGAGACCATCGCTGCTTCCCCCCGCCAGGTGCGCTCCAACTCCGCCGAGTGGGCAGTTCTGCTCGCCCACAGCGTGCCGACCGGGCAATCGTGCACACTGGCGGCGTGCAGGAACGCCCGCTCGGCCTGCCCAGCAGGTGCACAACTGCCCGCTCGCCGGCCTTGGCCTGCACCGGAATGCCCGGTCGGCGAACTGGTGGAGCCTAGGGGACTCGAACCCCTAACCCCCTGCTTGCAAAGCAGGTGCGCTACCAATTGCGCCAAGGCCCCCGGTGGGCGTCGGTCAGGCGCCCGGGCGTGCGGACGGGTCGACGTTGTCGGTGGCTGCCTGCCACAGGGCCTGCTCCTGCTTGCCCTCGTCGATCTTCCGCTTCGCCAGGACGGCACCTGCCGCGGCGATCGCCACGAGCACGAGCTTCTTCACTTCCGGCCTCCTGGGTGGGTGGTGTGGGCCTAAGAGGACTTGAACCTCTGACCTCTTCCTTATCAGGGAAGCGCTCTAACCGTCTGAGCTATAGGCCCGGCATCGTCGGGCCGCCGGGGCGGACCGAGAGGGAAGGCTACCCCATGCGCCGAACGCCGAACAAAGCGCATCCGACGCGCAGCAACCTGGGGTCAGCGCTCCTCGGTGAGGGTGACCTCCACCCCACCGAGCAGCGCCGCGGCGAGGTTGTAGAGGAAGGCTCCGAGCGTGGCGATCGCGGTGATCAAGATGACGTCGATGACCGCGACGACCATCGTGAACCCGACCACCCGGGAGGTGCCGAGGTAGTCCTGGATGGCGAAGTCGGAGGTGTTGTCGCCGCCGATCGCCTGCTGCACGGTGGAGTTGATGGAGTCCCACACTCCGGCCGACCCCAGCACCGACCAGACGACCGCGACCGCCACGACCAGCACGATGCCCATCGCGATGGAGAGCAGGAAGGCAGTCTTCATCACCGACCAGGCGTCGACGTGCGCCAGCCGCAGTCGGGCACGGCGGCGGCGCTGGGAGCCGATCGGTCCCGGAGCGGTCTCTCGCACTGGCTCCGCAGGGTGGGCCGGACGCGCCGGCGCTGCCACTGCCTCGGTCTGCGGTAGCGCCGATGGTGCCTGCGACGACTTCGATGACGACGGCGCGTCCGCAGCCTTCTTGGCGGTCTCGTCGGCCGCAGTCTTCTTGGCCGGGGTCTTCTTGGCCGGGGTCTTCTTGGCGGGGGTCTTCTTCGCCGTCTGCTTCTTCGTGGCCTGCTGGGTCTTCTTCTCCGCCGCCGCGCGCTTGCGCGCCTCGGCCTGCGCCTTCTTCTCCTGCTTGGCCGCCTCGTCGGCCTCCTTGCGGGCGTTCTCCTCGGCGAGAGCAGGCGGTGGCGGGGGGAGGATGGGTCCGCCGAGGCTGCGCCGGGGCGCGATGGGGTCTTCGCCGTGACGGTCGGCCATCACTCGTCCCCTGATCCCTCGTCATCCACCCGGTCGGTGCCACCCCCGGCCGGGTCCGCGACCTCGTCGCGGTCAGCGCCGATTGTTGCATCCTGGTCCGCCGAGGTGATCGCGACGGCATTCGTGGCGTCCTCGACTGCCTCGGCCTGGTCGACGGCCTCCTCGATCTCCTCGTCCTTCTCCACGCTGCGCGCCACCACTGCCACGGTGTCGCCCCCACGCGGGCTCACGAACCGCACGCCCATCGTGGAACGACCGGTGGGCCGGAAGTGGTCGTCGATCGGGCTGCGCACCACCTGGCCTCCGGAAGTGATGGAGAGGATCTCGTCCCCCTCCACCACGATGAACGAGGCAACCAGGCCGCCCCGCTCCTCGTTGGCCAGTGACATCGCCTTGATGCCGAGACCCCCGCGGGACTGGCGGCGGTACTCCGAGATGCGGGTGCGCTTGGCGAAGCCGCCGTCGGTGATCGTGAAGACGTACTGCTCCTTGACCTCCTCGGTGCCCTCGGCACCTGCGGCGGCTTCGCCCGCTTCGGCACGCGCCTCGGCGGCCATCTGGGCCGCCCGGATCACCGACATCGACAGCAGCGAGTCGCCGGCCCGGAACTTCATGCCCTGCACACCGGAGGTCGCCCGCCCCATCGGCCGCAGCTGGCTGTCGTCGGCGGTGAAGCGGATCGCCTGGCCCTTGCGTGAGACCAGCAGGATGTCGTCGTCGCCGTCGACGAGCTCGGCACCGATCAGCTCGTCGTCTTCCTCGCGGAAGTTGATCGCGATGACGCCGGCCTGCCGTGGACTGTTGTACTCCGCCAACCGGGTCTTCTTCACCAGGCCGGCCTTGGTCGCCAGCACGAGGTAGGGCGCCTGGTCGTAGTCGCGGATCGCCAGGACCTGCGCGATCTGTTCGTCGGGCTGGAAGGAGAGAAGCCCGGCGACGTGTCCGCCCTTGGCGTCGCGCGAGGCCTCGGGAAGGTTGTAGGCCTTGGTGCGGTAGACCCGCCCGGCCGTAGTGAAGAACAGCAGCCAGTGGTGGTTGGTCGTGGCCATGAAGTGCTCGACCACGTCGTCGCCCTTCAGCGCCGCGCCGCGCACACCCTTGCCGCCTCGCTTCTGGGTGCGGTACTGCGAGGCGAGGGTGCGCTTGGCATAGCCACCGCGGGTGATGGTGACCACCAGGTCCTCGTCGGGGATGAGGTCCTCCATGGAGAGGTCCCCGTCGGCTGCGATGAACTGCGAGCGCCGCGGAGCGCCGTACTTCTCCACGATCGCGCCGAGCTCGTCGCTGACGATCGAGCGCTGCCGCGGCTCGCTGGCCAGGATGTCCTCGAGGTCGGCGATCTCCCGCTCGAGCTCGGCGAGGCGGTCCATGATCTTCTGGCGCTCAAGGGCGGCCAGCCGGCGCAGCTGCATGTCCAGGATCGCCTGGGCCTGGAGCTCGTCGATCTCCAGCAGCCGGATCAGGCCCCCGCGGGCCTCCTCGACGTCGGGGCTGCGCCGGATCAGCGCGATGACCTCGTCGAGCATGTCCAGTGCCTTGACCAGGCCGCGGTAGATGTGGGCCTGCTCCTCGGCCCGCCGCAACCGGAACCGCGTGCGCCGCTGGATGACCTCGATCTGGTGGTGCACCCAGTGGCTGACGAACTGGTCGAGGGTCAGCGTGCGGGGCACCCCGTCGACCAGGGCCAGCATGTTGGCGCCGAAATTGGTCTGCAGCTCGGTGTGCTTGAACAGGTTGTTCAGCACCACCCGGGCCACGGCATCACGCTTGAGGACCACCACGAGCCGCTGACCGGTGCGCGAGGAGGTGTCGTCGCGCACGTCGGCGATGCCCTGCACCTTGCCGGAGTCGGCGAGCTCGGCGATCTTCAGCGCGAGGTTGTCGGGGTTGACCATGTAGGGCAGCTCGGAGATCACCAGGATCGTGCGGCCCCCACGTGAAGCTGTGTCCTCGTCAATTTCGATAACCGCGCGCTGGGTGATGGAGCCACGACCGGTGCGGTAGGCCTGCTCGATGCCGGCACGGCCCACGATCAGGGCGCCCATCGGGAAGTCCGGGCCCTTGACCCGCTCCAGCAGCGCCGCGAGCAGCTCCTCGCGGGAGGCGTCGGGGTGGTCCAGCGCCCACTGCACCCCGTCGGCGACCTCGCGCAGGTTGTGCGGCGGGATGTTGGTGGCCATCCCGACCGCGATCCCGGCCGAGCCGTTGACCAGCAGGTTGGGGAACCGGCTGGGCAGGATCGACGGCTCCTGGCTCTTGCCGTCGTAGTTGGGGGTGAAGTCGACGGTGTCCTCGTCGATGTCGCGCACCATCTCCATCGCCAGCGGCGCCATCCGGCACTCGGTGTACCGCATGGCTGCCGCCGGGTCGTTGCCCGGCGAGCCGAAGTTTCCCTGTCCCTGGACCAGCGGAGCGCTCATCACCCACGGCTGCGCCAGCCGCACGAGGGTGTCGTAGATCGCGCTGTCGCCGTGCGGGTGGTACTGACCCATCACGTCGCCCACCACGCGCGAGCACTTGGAGAACCCGCGATCGGGACGGTAACCACCGTCATACATCGCGTAGAGCACGCGGCGGTGCACGGGCTTCAGGCCGTCGCGTACGTCGGGCAGCGCCCGCCCGACGATGACCGCCATCGCGTAGTCGATGTAGGACTGCTGCATCTCGTCCTGCAGCTCGACCTCGCGGATGCGCGGGTTGCCCTCCACGGGCGGCGGAAGCTCAGTCACGGATCAGCCTTTCGGGCGGGTGGATCGGGTCGGGGCCACGGCCGACGCCGGGGCCTCCGGGGCGAGCGTGGATGGGACTGGCCCCCCGGAGCGAGTTACCGCGGGGTCCCCCGCGCAAAGGCAAGCGAAGCGCGTTTGCGTGGGGTGCAACGTGCGCAGGGGTGGTTGGGAGCCCCGGAGAGTTCCGGCGGCGGCCGTGGCCCCCTCCGCTCCGCACCTCAAATATCAAGGAACCGAACATCCTTGGCGTTCCGCTGGATGAACGACCGTCGCTGCTCGACGTCCTCGCCCATCAGCACCGAGAACATGTCGTCGGCCCGGGCAGCGTCCTCGAGGTGGACCTGGAGGAGGATCCGCTGGTCGGGGTCCATCGTGGTCTCCCACAGCTCGTCGGCGTTCATCTCCCCGAGCCCCTTGTAGCGCTGGACCGGCATGTCCTTGGGCAGCTTCTTGCCGGCCGCCTCGCCGTCGCGGATGAGCGCTTCGCGCTCGGCGTCGGAGTAGACGAACTCGTGCTCGTGCGGCTTGTTCCACCTCAGCCGGTAGAGCGGGGGCTGGGCGAGGTAGACGTAGCCCTGCTCGATGAGCGGCTTCATGAAGCGGAACAGCAGGGTGAGCAGGAGCGTCTGGATGTGGTGGCCGTCGACGTCGGCGTCGGCCATCAGCACGATCTTGTGGTAGCGCAGCTTGTCGATGTCGAACTCGTCGTGGATGCCGGTGCCGAGCGCGCTGATGATCGCCTGCACCTCGGTGTTGGCCAGCACCCGGTCGATGCGGGCCTTCTCGACGTTGAGGATCTTTCCGCGGATCGGCAGGATCGCCTGGATCCGCGGGTCGCGACCGCCTTTGGCCGAGCCGCCCGCCGAGTCGCCCTCGACGATGAAGACCTCGCACTCCTCGGGGTTGGTCGACTGGCAGTCGCTGAGCTTGCCCGGCAGTCCACCGCCGCCGAGGAGTCCCTTGCGCGAGCGGGCCAGGTCACGGGCCTTGCGGGCCGCGATCCGCGCCGACGCGGCAGCCTGCGCCTTGCGCACGATGTCTTTGCCCTCGGCAGGGTTCTTCTCCAGCCAGTCGCCGAGCTGCTCGTTGACCACCCGCTGCACGAAGCCCTTGGCCTCGGTGTTGCCCAGCTTGGTCTTGGTCTGGCCCTCGAACTGCGGCTCCCCCAGCTTGATCGAGATGATCGCGGTCAGGCCCTCTCGGATGTCGTCACCGGAGACGCGGTCCTCGCGCTTCTTGATCAGGCCCCACTCCTCGCCCCAGTTGTTGACCAGCGAGGTGAGAGCGGCCCGGAACCCCTCCTCGTGGGTGCCGCCCTCGTGGGTGTTGATCGTGTTGGCGAAGGTGTGCACCGACTCGGTGAACGAGGTGTTCCACTGCATCGCCAGCTCCAGGCTCATCTCCGAGGAGCCAGCGGCGTCGTTCCCTTCCTGCCGCGCCTCGAAGTTGATCACCGTCGGGTTGGCCTTGTCCTTGCGCCGGTTGAGGTGCTCGACGAAGTCGACCAGGCCGCGCTCGTAGCGGAAGCGCTGTTCCATCCCCCCGGACTCGCTGACGTGCGGAGCACCCACACCGGTGGCGTCGACCTCGTTGGCGACCGTGTCGTCCTGCACGGCCTCGGCGATCTCGGCGGCCTTCGGCCGCTCGTCGCGTACGACGATCTCCAGGCCCTTGTTGAGGAAGGCCATCTCGCGGAACCGATTGGTGATCGTCTCGAAGGAGTAGTCGGTGGTCTCGAAGATGTCGGGGTTGGCCCAGAACCGGGTGGTGGTGCCGGTCTCGTCGGTCTCCTCCAGCCGCTGCAGCGGCCCGTCGGGGACACCCATCGTGAAGGACTGGAACCAGCGGTAGCCGTCCCGCTTGATGTCGACCTCCAGACGGCTCGAGAGCGCGTTGACCACCGAGACACCCACGCCGTGCAGGCCGCCGGAGACCTTGTAGCCACCGCCACCGAACTTGCCCCCGGCGTGCAGGACGGTGAGCACCACCGTCACCGCGGGCAGCTCCTGTCCGGGAGGGACGTCGACGGGGATGCCGCGGCCGTTGTCGACCACCTGGACCGCGCCGTCGGGCAGCACGGTCACCACCACCCGGTCGCAGTAGCCGGCCAGCGCCTCGTCGACGGAGTTGTCCACGACCTCCCACACCAGGTGGTGCAGGCCGCGCTCGCCGGTGGAGCCGATGTACATGCCCGGCCGCTTGCGGACCGCCTCGAGGCCCTCGAGGACCTGGATCGCGCTGGCGTCGTAGGTGCCGGCGGCCACGGAGTGGCCCTCGAGAATGCTCGCCGGGACGACGTCCGGGGTCCCAGGGTGGTCGGGCACGGGGTGGTCGGGCACGGGGTGGTCGGGCACAGGGTGGTCCGGAGCGGAGCTGGTGGTGTTCTCGGGGCGCTCTTGGGCCACGTGCGTCCTTCTGTCCACGGCGTCGCGGCTGTGGCGCGCAACGCCTCCGGGATGCGCAGGCCCGGACGGGGCAGCGCAATGGCCGCCTTCCGACTGCCGGCGACCAGTGCCCTCAGTCTACCCGTCAGAGCCCCGCAATCGAATGGATGCGCCCCGGAAACTGGGGATCCGGCCGGAAAAGTGACGCTGAGCGGCCCGCAATGGCCTCTGACAGCCGGTTTCAGGGGGGTCGACGGGTCCCCATACGCACCAGGGCCCGTTCAGGTGCCCTCCAGGAGGCTGAGCGAAGCAGGCCCGTCTCAGCCGTAGGTGTCCCGGGGGCCGCGCCCCTTGACCCGGAACCTGCCCCGGCCCCAGGGCGGGGTCCGCGGACCGATGACGTCGATCACCTGCACGGTCTGCTCGCCGAGGACCTCGTTGAGTCGCCGGACGACCTGGGCGGCGAGGAGCTTCATCTGGGTGGCCCAGGCGGTGGAGTCGGTGCGGACGACCAGGCGGCCGTCGGCGAACGACTCCGGGACGCAGTGCTCGGCGACGTCCCGGCCGACGATGGCGCCCCACCGGGAGAACACGCCGTGCACCCGCAGCTCGGTCTCCCACCCCTGCTCGGTGACGAACCGGCCGAGCACGTCGTCCAGCGGCTGGGGGTCCCGGTCGTCGGGATGGGCCCCACTGAGCGTCGCCTCTTCGCGGGGGCGCCGCTTGCGCGCCGGTCCGAAGGGACGGCCCGGCCGCCGCCCGCGGCCGGCGAGCCCGCGGGCAATGGCCTTCGCCAGGTCCAGGCCCGCCTCGTCGTGCGGCTCCGCTGCCGCGGCGGCCTCCGCACCGGGCTCCTCGGGTCCCACCGGTCCCTCGGGTCCCTCTGGCTCGTGCGGGTCGTTCGTCACGCGGGGCGTACCTCCTGGTCGACGACGTCGAGGCGGCGGTCACGGAGCGCGGTCGGGACGTCCTCGGGCACGGCGGCGGTCACCAGGACCTGCTCGGCACCGGCCACCAGCTCGGCCAGCTGTGCACGGCGGCCGGAGTCGAGCTCGGCGAAGACGTCGTCGAGGATCAGCACCGGGTCGTCGCCGGGCGCCCGCAGCAGCTCGTAGGAGGCGAGCCGGAGCGCGAGGGCGAACGACCACGATTCTCCGTGGCTGGCGTAGCCCTTGACCGGCAGCTCGCCGAGCGTGCACAGCAGGTCGTCGCGGTGCGGTCCGACCAGGGTGACCCCGCGGTCGAGCTCCTCGCGCCGCCGGCGCCCGATCTCGGCGAGGACCGCCTGCTCGAGGTCGGGGACCGGGGCATGGATCGCACACTCCAAGCTCGGCCGGTAGGCGAGGCCGGCGTCCTCGCGGGCAGCCCCGCGAGCCACCGCCTCGTAGGCCTTGCCCAGCAGGGGGGTGAGCTGCTCGACGACAGCGGCCCGCGCCGCCATCACCTCGGCGCCGAGCGAGGCCAGCCGGACGTCCCACACCTCCAGGGTCGAGAGCATCGACTCGGCAGCGGCACCGCGGGTCCGCGCCGTCTTCAACAGCGAGCTGCGCTGCTTGAGCACTCGTTCGTAGTCCGCGCGCGTGCCGGCGTAGCGCGGCTGCTGGAGGACCAGCAGGTCGTCGAGGAAGGTACGGCGCCCCGACGGGTCGCCCTTGACCAGTGCGAGGTCGTCGGGGGCGAACACGACCGAGCGCACCAGCCCGATCAGGTCACGAGCGCGCGGCAGCGGCGCCCGGTTCACCCGCGCCCGGTTCGACCTCCCCGGGTTGATCTCGACCTCGAGCACCGCGCGCCGCTCCTCGCGCACGACCGCGGCGCGCACCACCGCCTGGCTGGCCCCGGTGCGCACCAGCGGGAGATCCGCCGCCACCCGGTGCGAGCGGAGCCGGGAGAGGTAGTCGATGGCCTCGACGATGTTGGTCTTGCCCTGCCCGTTGCGCCCCACCAGCGAGGTGACACCTGCCTCGAGCTCCAGGTCCAGAGCGGGCCAGGACCGGAAGTCGTGCAGGGACAGGTGGGCGACGTGCATGGGTCAGCTCTCTGCCGGTTGCGTCCCCGAGTCGGCGCCCGCCGCCCGCGCGGTGTCGCTCTGCGGCGCGTCGGTGGATCCCGCGACGTCGCCGCCCTCGGGGGCAGGCGTCGCGTGCACCGCGTGACCGCCGAACTGGTTGCGCATCGCCGCGACCGCCTTCATCGCCGGGCTCTCGTCCTGTCGAGAGGCGAAGCGGGCGAACAGCGAGGCGGCGATGACGTTCATCGGCACCGCCTTGTCGATCGCCTCCTGCACCGTCCAGCGGCCCTCGCCGGAGTCATCGGCGTACCCGCGCAGCTTCTCCAGGTGGGTGTCGTCCCGCAGCGCCGCGACCAGCAGGTCGAGCAGCCAGGATCGGATCACGGTGCCCTCGCGCCAGGAGTCGAAGACATCGACGACGTTCTCGACCAGCTCGGCCTTCTCCAGCAGCTCGAATCCCTCGGCGTAGGCCTGCATCACGGCGTACTCGATGCCGTTGTGCACCATCTTGGAGTAGTGCCCGGCTCCGGGCGTCTCGCCGGCGTGCACGAAGCCGCAGTCGCCCTGCGGGCGGAGCGCGTCGAAGGCCGGCTGCACCTTGGCCACGTCGGAGGCGGCACCCCCGCACATCAGCGCGTAACCGTTCTCCAGTCCCCAGACACCGCCGGAGACACCACAGTCGATGTAGCCCACGCTGTGCTCGGCGAGCAGGTCGGCGTTGGCCTGGTCGTCGGTCCACTTGGAGTTGCCGCCGTCGACGACGACATCACCGTCGCCGAGGAGCTCGGCCAGTGCCCGCACCGTCTCGCGGGTGGCGTCCCCTGCCGGCACCATCACCCACACGACCCGCGGCTGGTCGTCCGGCAGCTCGGCGACCAGCGTGTCGAGGCTGTCGACGTCGCTGACCTCGGGGTTGCGGTCGTAGCCGATCACGGTCAGCCCGGCCGTGCGCATCCGGCTGCGCATGTTGCCGCCCATCTTCCCGAGCCCGACGAGTCCGATGTGCATGCTGCCTCCTTGAGGGTGTTCGGCTGGCTGCACCAACTCACCACGCCGTACCCGGCTGGCCCCTGGGTGACTCAGAGCAGGCGGCGCGGCATCAACAGGTAGCGGAAGTCGCTCCCGGCCTCGCCGTCGAGCGAGGCCAGTCCCGAGATTACGACGGGCTTGCTCGCCTGGGTGAAGGCCAGCTCCACGAACGGGGTCTCGATGGCGGTCAGGCCGTCGAGGAGGTACGCCGGGTTGAAACCGGTGGTCAGGTCGTCACCCGTGATCTCCGCCTCCAGCGACTCGCTGGCCATCGCCTCCTCCCCCGAACCGGCGTCGAGGGTGAGCTGTCCCTCGGAGAAGGCGAGCTGCACTGCGCTGTTGCGCTCGGCCACCAGGGACACTCGCTTGACCGAGTCGACCAGCGCTTCGCGCGAGACGCGGGCGAGGGTGAGGTGCTCGTTGGGAAAGAGCGAGCGGACCTTGGGGAACTCCCCGTCCAGCAGCCGGGTGGTGGTCCGGCGGATGCCGCCGCCGGCGGATCCCTCGAAGCCGATGATCCCCTCGCCGCCAGAGGCGCCCGGTCCGGACAGCGCGATGGAGATCTCGTTGCCACCGGCCAGGGCGCGAGCGGTGTCGGCCAGCACCCGGGCGGGCACCAGGGCAGCGGCCTCGGTGTCAGGCGAGGCGGGGGACCAGGTGAGCTCGCGCTGGGAGAGCCGGAAGCGGTCGGTGGCCAGCATGGTGATCGTGTCGCCGTCGAGCTCCAGCCGGACGCCGGTGAGCACCGGGAGCATGTCGTCGCGACCCGCTGCGGTGACCGCCTGGGCCACCGCAGCCGCGAACGCAGAGCTGGGCACCGTCCCTCGGGCCTCGGGCATGGCGGGCAGCGAGGGATAGTCGGCCACCGGCATGGTCTGCAGGCTGAACCGCGCCGAGCCACAGGTCAGCGTCACCTTCGGGCCGTCGATGGTCATCTCGACAGGCTTCTGCGGCAGGCTCCGACAGATGTCGGCCAGCAGCCGACCGGAGACCAGAGCGGTCCCCTCGCTGCCCACCTCGGCCTCGAGCGTCGCGCGTGCAGAGGTCTCGTAGTCGAAGGTCGAGAGCCGCAGCCCCGGACCGGACTCGTCGAAGCTCCCCGCCTCGATGAGCAGTCCCGCGAGGACGGGGGCACTGGGACGCAGTGGCAGGGACCGGGCGGTCCAGGCGACGGCGTCGGCGAGGACGTCACGGTCGACGCGGAACTTCACTGATGTCTCTCCATCTGGTGCTGGCGGTGCTGGCCCGTGGGGCGGGCGGGGTTGCATCCTGCCACGGAGTGCCCTCGCGGACCGCCCCTCCACAGCCAGGAGACCAGCCCGAGTTCGGGTCACGAAGGGAGAATTGGAATTCAGTCGTCGTAGTAGGGGCCGTGGATTCTGTGGAAAACCACCGTCTGCGCAGGTCAGCACGGCGAGGTTGGCACCGGCGGGTTGTGGACGGCGACGCGGCGAATCCCACGTCTCTGTGGGGCCGCCACCCGACTGTGGTCGACGGCAGCGGTCGGTCCACAGGGCTTCCCCAGCCGATCCACGGTGTCGCCCTGCGCGGTCCACAGTCTGGTGGCGGGAACTGCGCCGCGGTGTCGTGGCCGGGAGCGGGTACGGCGAGGCGGCGTACCCGTTGGTCCGGGGTCCGCCGCTCCTGCCGGTGTCGGCTAGGCCTGCTTGGCCTGCTGCTTGATGCGCGTGGTCAGCTCGGTGACCTGGTGGAAGACGTTGCGTCGTTCGGCGAGGTCCTTGCGGATGCGGCGGTCGGCGTTCATCACCGTGGTGTGGTCGCGACCGCCGAACTGCTGGCCGATCTTGGGCAGCGAGAGCTGGGTGAGCTCGCGGCACAGGTACATCGCGATCTGGCGGGCGGTCACCAGGGCGCGGGTGCGGCTCGGCCCGCACAGATCCTCGATCGTGAAACCGAAGTAGGACGCGGTCTGGGCGATGATCAGCCCGGCCGTGACCTCGGGCTCGCCGCCTTCGGGGATCAGGTCCTTCAAGACGATCTCGGCAAGAGTCATGTCGACCTCTTGCTGGTTGATGCTGGCGAAGGCGCTGACCCGGATCAGCGCGCCCTCGAGCTCGCGGATGTTGGTCTGGATCCGCGAGGCGATGAACTCCAGCACGTCGGGGGGCGCGGAGAGCCGCTCGGCCGCTGCCTTCTTGCGCAGGATCGCGATCCGGGTCTCTAGATCAGGCGGCTGCACGTCGGTGAGCAGACCCCACTCGAACCGGCTGCGCAGTCGGTCCTCGAGCTGCGTCAGCCGCTTGGGCGGCCGGTCGGAGCTGATCACGATCTGCTTGTTGGCGTTGTGCAGCGTGTTGAAGGTGTGGAAGAACTCCTCCTGGGTCTGCTGCTTGCCCTCGAGGAACTGGATGTCGTCGATGAGCAGGACGTCGACGTCGCGGTAACGGCGCTGCAGCGCGGCGGTGTTGGCGTCCTTGATCGCGTTGATCACGTCGTTGGTGAACGCCTCGGAGGAGACGTAGCGAATCTTCGCGCCGGTCCACAGGTTGCGGACGTAGTGGCCGATGGCGTGGAGCAGGTGCGTCTTGCCCAGTCCGGAGTCGCCGTAGACCAGCAGCGGGTTGTAGGCCTTGCCCGGCGCCTCGGCGACCGCGACGGCCGCAGCGTGGGCGAAGCGGTTGGAGGAGCCGATGACGAAGGTCTCGAAGGAGTAGCGCGGATTCAGCGGGCTGTCGGGGATGCCGGTGCTCAGCGAGCTGGTCACCTGCGTCCCGGCGCCGCGGGGCCCGGTCGATTTGTCGACAGGGCGACGTGTGGTCGAGGGGTGGGCCGCCAGCAGCCGGTCATCGTCGCCGGGGGTGGGGCCCTCGGCGAAGTCGGTGCCGCCCGACCCGGCCGGGGGCTGGTGCGCACCCGGCTCCAGGGTGGGGTCCACACTCACCGCCAGACGCACCTGGCGTCCGAGGCGCTCGGTGAGGGTGTCCTCGATCCGAGTCCGCAGCCGGCCCTCGAGCTGGCTGCGGGTGAACTCGTTGGGAACGGCGACCACGGCGGTGCTCTCGGCGAGCATCAGCGGCCTGCTCGAGATGATCCAGGTGCGCTGGCTGGGAGGCAGGGTGTCGACGACCTGGGGCCACAGCTCGGTCAGCGAGACCTCGGGATCCGGACGGTCTGCGGGGCCGTCGAGCGGAAGGTCGTCGCCGTTCGTGCTTTCCACGCTGCGCGCGCTCCCGTCCCTAGGCCCTGGTCGCCCCGCCGCCCGAGCGACGTGTTGTGTCGTCCCGGTCGAGCGGTCGCTCATCCACACCTTTGTCCACAGGTTGTGCAAGGGCTGGCGGGGTGGCCGCGGTCCGGCCGAGGAACAGGTGCTCGCCGACGGGGCTGGAGGAGGTTGGAACCTAACAACACGCTTGCGGCGCAGGCAACCGGTTCTCCACAGGTGGCCGGAGGAAGTACGTCGGCCCCGGCGTGTCAGGCGTGCGACACGCGTCACATCGTGGGCATCCTGTCTAGTTGCGGTCTAGGTTCGGTCCGGCGATCCGGATCGGGCACCACCGAATTGACCCTCCCGAGCCGCACCGCGTACCGTTGGCAGGTCGCATTCGGTGTCGACCGGTGCCGCACGTCCCCATCCGTCCGCCCGACTGGATCCCCGGTGACCGGCGCCGCGTCCGCCCGTCGACCCCAGACCCCTGCGAGTGGAGTGAGCACGTGAGCAAGCGCACCTTCCAGCCCAACAACCGCCGTCGGCACAAGACCCACGGCTTCCGTCTGCGGATGCGCACCCGTGCCGGGCGCGCCATCCTCTCGGCCCGGCGTCGCAAGGGCCGCAACCGCCTCGCGGCCTGAGGCCGCGAGGCCTCCCGTGCTCGCCTCTCACCACCGGCTGACAGCCACCGGGGAGTTCTCCCAGACGGTTCGCCGCGGCCAGCGCGCCGGCGGGCCGCTCCTGGTCGTACACCTGTTGGTGCCCTCCGGCGAGGCCGGGGGAGCCGCGCCTGCGCGCGCCGGAGCCCGCGCAGGATTCGTCGTCTCTCGCGCCGTGGGGCCCGCGGTGATCCGCAACCGGGTCAAGCGCCGGCTGCGCCACCTGACGCGCGAGCACCTGGCCGCCCTCCCGGACTCGGCCCTGCTCGTGGTGCGCGCGCTCCCGTCCGCGGCGACGGCGGACTCCGGGGAACTGGGCGCGGAGCTGGCTCGTTGTCTGCGGAGGGCCTGCCGCGCCGTGGAGCGGTCCGGGTCCGCACCCCGAGCCGAGGTCGGCAGCTGAGATGAAATTCCTGCTCATCGGACTTCTGCGCGCTTATCGTTTCGCGATCAGCCCGATCTACGGGCAGGTCTGTCGTTACCACCCGAGCTGCTCGGCGTACGCGCTCGAAGCCGTGCAGGTGCACGGCAGTCTGCGAGGCTCCTGGCTGGCGGTGCGCCGGCTGCTGCGCTGCCACCCCTGGGCCCTGGGGGGTTACGACCCGGTGCCCGGCACCGGCCGGGACGCGACCGGCGGGCAGACCACGCAGCGCGATGCCGACCTGGAAGACGCGGAGCGCTCCGCACCCCTGCGTAGTACGGCCGCGGGAGCGGTCGCCCACCCCTTGACTCGAGGAGCCTGAGTGTCCTTCTTCGGCAAGCTCGGCAGCTTCATCATGACGCCGCTGTACTTCGCGATCAGTGCCGTCCTGCTGGGCTGGCACCAGTTGTGGGGAGGGATCTTCGGTCCGGGGTCGGGCGCCGCCTGGGTGTTCTCGATCATCGGGCTGACTCTGGTGATCCGGGCCCTCCTCATCCCGCTGTTCGTCAAGCAGATCAAGTCCAGCCGCAACATGCAGCTGCTGCAGCCCCGGGTCAAGGAGCTGCAGAAGAAGTACGGCCACGACCGGGAGCGTCTCGCCCAGGAGACGATGAACCTCTACCGGGAGACCAAGACCAACCCGTTCTCCTCCTGCCTTCCGCTGCTGATCCAGATGCCGATCTTCTTGTCGTTGTTCCGGCTCATCGACCAGGCAGCCAAGAACCCGGAGAACCCCCGCGGGCTGATGACGGTGAAGCTCAACGAGCAGTTCGGGGATGCGGTCTTCCTCGGCGCGCGCATCTCGGACACCTTCACCTCCACCAGCGACGTCGGGGTGCGCATCCTGGCAGCCGTGCTCGTGGTCGCGATGACCGCGACCACATTCCTCACCCAGCGCCAGCTGATGAGCAAGAACATGCCGGCCGACGCCCTGAGCGGCCCCTACGCACAGCAGCAGAAGATGCTGCTCTACGTGTTGCCGCTGGTCTTCGCCGTCGGTGGCATCGCCTTCCCGATCGGCGTCCTCTTCTACTGGACCACCTCGAACCTGTGGACGATGGGCCAGCAGTTCTACGTGATCCGCAACAACCCGGCACCGAACACCGAGGCCTTCCGCGCCAAGCAGCTGCGCGACGAGGAGAAGCGGCGCCGCAAGGGGCTGCCTGCGGTCGAGCAGGCCGCCGAGGACGGTACGGCGACCGCTGAGCCGCAGCCCCCGCAGCGGCCTGCGCAGCGCCAGCAGCCCAAGAACCAGTCACGCGCGCAGCGCAGGAAGAGCGGCGGCAACCCGCCGGCCGGCAAGCCGAAGAACCAGAACCCGGGCCAGGACCCTGACCAGGAGTCCGGTGGCCCCCGAGGCGACGAGGGAGTGGCATCACCGTGAGCGAAGCAGGACCCGAGCAGATGACCGACCAGGCGAGCGATCCGGCAACCGGGCAGGACCCGGCGCCGGAGGCGACCACCGCGCCGGCCCAAGAAGCGGCTCCCCAGGCCGACGGCGCCGCGGAGGCGGAGACCGCCACCCGGCCCAGCCGCCGCGAGCGGCTGGAGCAGGAGGGGGAGGTCGCGGCGGACTATCTCGAGGAGCTGCTGGAGATCACCGATCTCGACGGCGATCTGGACATGGACGTGGAGGGCGACCGCGCCACGGTGTCCGTCGTCGGCGCCGACCTCCCGATGCTGGTGGGGGCGCAGGGCGAGGTCCTGGAGGCGCTCCAGGAGCTGACCCGGCTCGCGGTGCACCGTGAGACCGGCGAGCGGTCCCGGTTGATGCTGGACATCAGTGACCATCGAGCCCGTCGGCGCAGCGCACTGGAGGCGCTCGCCGCCGAGGCCATCGAGCAGGTGCGCTCCAGCGGCGAGGGCCAGTCGCTGGAGCCGATGTCGCCGTTCGAGCGCAAGGTCGTCCACGACGCCGTCGCGGCGGCCGGCCTCCGCTCGGAGTCCGACGGCGTGGAGCCGCGGCGCCACGTCGTGGTCCTTCCGGCTGAGTGACCGCCGACCACCCGACCTCCGAGACCGGCGGCGAGCTGCCCGAGCAGCCGCCGCCGGTTTCACGTGAAACGCCCCTCCGCGCGGAGCCGGCCCCGGTTTCACGTGAAACCCCACCGCCGACGGCGGAAGCCGAGGAGCTCTTCGGACCCGCCCTGCGCAGCGCCCACGCCTATGCCGCCCTGCTCTGTGAGCAGGCCACCGTCCGGGGCCTGATCGGTCCCCGCGAGGTGGCCCGGGTGTGGGAACGGCATCTCGTCAACAGCGCGGCGGTCGGGGAGCTGATCGTCCCGGGTGCGACGGTCTGTGACCTCGGCAGTGGCGCCGGGCTCCCGGGCATCCCGCTCGCGATCCACCGGCCCGACCTCTTCGTCACGCTGGTGGAGCCCCTGCTGCGCCGTACGACCTTCCTGGAGGAGGCGGTCGAGCGGCTCGGCCTCGCACACGTCCGGGTGGTGCGCGCGCGAGCGGAGGACCTGCACGACTCCGCCGCCTCGGGCGGGCGTTTCGACGTCGTCACCTCGCGAGCCGTGGCACCGCTGGACCGGCTGGTCCGGTGGTCGCTGCCGCTGGTCCGGCCCGGTGGCGTGATGCTCGCGATCAAGGGCCGCTCGGCGGGCGAGGAGCTGGCCAAGGCCCGCACGGCGCTGCGTCGCCTCGACGTGGGGGTGGCCGAGGTGCTGCAGGTGGGCTCGCGCTGGACCGACCCGCCGGTCACCGTGGTGCGGATCACGCGGATCTCCTGAACTCCGTCCGGCACACCGGCGAGGCTCTCCGGTGACCGGACTCGAGCGTGGAAGAGTCCTCCGTGGGGCTTCGGTCGGCAGGTCGGAGCCTCGGACCAGGACCGAGGAAACGATCGGCGCCCGGCCGTTTCACGTGAAACCGACAGCACCGAGCAGGGGAGGAACGACCCGTGCCGCCACCCGAGACCTCCACCGAGGAGGCAAAGGTGCGTCCCCAGGACCTCGACCCGTACGCCAGCCCGCCCTCGGTCTTCGCCACGGCGTCGGTGCGGGTGCCGACGGCGGCGGACCTGGTCGGGCAGTCCCGCACCTACGACGACTCGACCCCGATGGCCCGCGCCGTGGAGCGCCAGCTGCTGGCCAGGCAGCGCCGTCCCCAGGATCGTCCGACCCGACCTGCCAGCACCCGCGTGATGGTGGTCGCCAACCAGAAGGGCGGGGTCGGCAAGACCACGACGGCGGTCAACCTGGCCGTCGGACTGGCGCAGCTGGGGATGCGGGTGCTGGTCATCGACCTCGACCCGCAGGGCAACGCCTCCACGGCGCTGGACGCCGAGCACCGTCGCGGCGTGCCCTCCTCCTACGACGTCGTGGTCGAGGGCGCTGCGCTCGCCGACGTGGCACAGCCGCACGCTGACCTGCCCGACCTGTTCGTGGTGCCGGCCACGATCGACCTCGCCGGCGCGGAGATCGAGCTGGTCAGCGTCGTGGCCCGCGAGGGCCGGATGCGCAAGGCGCTGGCCGCGCACCCCCTGGTCGGCGGCGAGGGCGAGGACCGCTTCGACTACGTGTTCATCGACTGCCCGCCCTCGCTCGGCCTGCTGACCCTCAACGCCCTGGTCGCGGGGGCGGAGATGCTGATCCCGATCCAGGCGGAGTACTACGCCCTGGAGGGCCTGAGCCAGCTGCTGGAGACCGTGGAGATGGTCCGGGCACACCTCAACCCCGAGCTCGAGGTCACCACCATCCTGCTCACCATGTTCGACTCGCGCACCAACCTCGCGGCCAGCGTCGCGGCCGAGGTGCGCGAGCACTTCGGTGACCGAGTGCTGCGCACGGCCATCCCCCGCTCGGTCCGGGTCTCCGAGGCGCCCGGCTACGGGCAGAGCGTGCTCACCTACGACCCCGCCTCGCCCGGGGCGCTGAGCTACCTCGAGGCCGCCCGGGAGATCGCCCACCGAGCCCGCACCACCCCGGCATCCGGATCGACCGCAGCGCAGGAGCCAGCATGAGCCAGCCGCACCTCCCCTCGCTCGGCCCGGACCCGGAGGTCCGGGCATGAGCCGGCACGCCGGACCCGCGCCCAGCGGCGTGCGCCGCGGCCTCGGCCGCGGGCTGGGGTCGTTGATCCCGACCGCGCCGGCCGACGGCGAGGACGTGACTCCCGAGCACGCCGCGCAGCACGCTGTGCGCACCGCAACCCTCGAGCCCCCGGTGCCACCGCAACCCCCGGCCGCGGCCGAGCCCTCCGCGCCGGGGGCCCCGCCTCCCGACGCGGACGCAGCCCACGCGCCGCGGCCGGTGGCGGGCGCTCATTTCGCCGAGCTCCCTCTCGACGCGATCCGTCCCAACGCCCGACAACCACGCCAGGTCTTCGAGGAGGAGGCGCTGGCCGAGCTGGTCCACTCGGTGCGCGAGATCGGCCTGCTGCAGCCGATCGTGGTCCGGCGCCTCGACGGCGACCCGGACACACCGTCGTACGAGCTGGTGATGGGCGAGCGCCGCTGGCGTGCCGCCCAGGAGGCCGGGCTGGAGGCGATCCCGGCGATCGTGCGGAGCACCGGCGACGACGCGATGCTGCGCGACGCCTTGCTGGAGAATCTCCACCGCGCCCAGCTCAACCCGCTGGAGGAGGCCGCGGCCTACCAGCAGCTCCTCGACGACTTCGGCTGCACCCACGAGGAGCTCGCCACTCGGATCGGGCGCAGCCGACCGCAGATCAGCAACATGCTCCGGCTGCTCAACCTCTCTCCGGCGGTGCAGCGCCGGGTCGCTGCCGGAGTGCTCAGCGCCGGCCACGCCCGGGCGTTGCTGGGTGTCGGCGACGCCGGTGCCCAGGACCGGTTGGCCGGGCGGGTGGTCGCCGAAGGCATCTCGGTGCGCGCTCTGGAGGAGATCGTCACCGTCGGCGAGCACGGCACCGGCGCGGACGAGGACGACCAGGGCCCGACCGTGCGCCGGCCGCGTCCTTCGGCCCCCGGCCTCACCGAGGTCGCCGACCGGCTCTCGGACCGCCTGGACACCCGCGTCAAGGTCACCCTGGGCCGCTCTCGGGGCAAGATCACCATCGACTTCGCCTCGCTGGGCGACCTGGAGCGCCTGGTCTCGATCATCGACCCACGCAACCGCTTCGACAGGCCGATCTGAGGGTTTGTCGACGTAGCGGTCAATCGCTTTGTCGACAAACCCTCAAGACGATGTAACGCGGGGTTATTGCGGCTGAGTGCGCCCCCGGGGCTGCACTCACTGCCCATAACCGCGCGTTACATGCGGTACGGCGGGTCGATCAGTCCACCTGGGAGGGAGACTCGGCATCCCGGGCGGCGCGGCGTGCGGCCCGGGCTGCCTTCTCCTCGGCGTCCAGCCGGGCCGCCTCCTCCGGGCTCGGAGCGCTGCCGCCTCGGGAGGCGGGCAACCACCACGAGCCCGCAGGCTGTTCGTCGGCCGGGTAGGCCGTGATGGCCTCGTCGAGCAGGTGCTCGAGCCGGCGGTGCAGCTCGGCGGTGTCGCCGGCGGGATCGTCCCCGGTGGGGTGGAGCGGCTCGCCGACCCGGATCCCGATGGTCTTCCCGCGGGAGAGGTCGCGCGGGTGGTCCTTGGTGAACAGCCGCTGGGTGCCCCACAGCACCGCGGGGACCAGCGGCACGCCCGCCTCGGCGGCGATCCGGGCGGCGCCGGTCTTGAGCTCCTTGATCTCGAAGGACCGCGAGATGGTCGCCTCGGGGAAGATGCCCACCACCTCCCCGGCCTCGAGGTAGTGCAGCGCCTCGTCCAGCGCCCCGGCACCGTCGGCGCGGTCGACGGAGATGTGGTGCATCGAACGCATCAGCGGGCCGGAGACCCGGTGGTCGAAGATCTCCCGCTTGGCCATGAACCGCACCAGTCGCTTCGAGGGCTGCGCCGCCAACCCGCCGAGGATGAAGTCGACGTAGGAGACGTGGTTGAACGCCATCAGCGCCCCACCGGTGCGAGGTACGTGCTCGGTGCCGCTGATCTGGAACCGCAGCCCCAGCACGCGGAACATCGCCTTGGCGGTGAGGATGATGGGCGGGTAGGTGATGTCGCGCACGACGAGATATTGCCATGCCCGGCGCAGGACGGTCTGGGAGGATCGGGGCATGCGCCCCATCGTGCAGAGCCGCAAGCTCCAGAACGTCCGCTATGACGTCCGCGGGCCCATCCTGGTGGAGGCGCAACGACTGGAGGCCGAAGGCCACAAGATCCTGAAGCTGAACATCGGCAACCCGGCACCGTTCGGCTTCGAGGCGCCCGAGGCGATCGTCGCCGACATGGTCCACAACCTGCCGGAGTCGCAGGGCTACTCCGACTCCCGCGGCATCTACTCCGCCCGGACCGCGGTCGCGCAGTACTACCAGTCCCACGGGCTGACCGAGACCTCGGTCGACGACATCTTCCTCGGCAATGGCGTCTCGGAGATGATCTCGCTGGTCCTGCAGGCCTTCGTCGACGACGGCAACGAGATCCTGGTGCCCGCACCCGACTACCCGTTGTGGACCGGCGCGGTGACGCTCTGCGGCGGGCGCGCGGTGCACTACCGCTGCGACGAGGACAACGGCTGGGAGCCGGACCTGGAGGACATCGAGTCCAAGATCACCGAGGACACGCACGGCCTGGTGATCATCAACCCCAACAACCCGACCGGCTCGGTCTACAGCGAGGCCACGGTCAAGGGACTGGTGGACATCGCTCGGCGCCACCGCCTGGTTCTGTTCAGCGACGAGATCTACGAGAAGATCCTCTTCGACGGGACCGAGCACCACCACACCGCGAAGTTCGCCGCCGACGACGTGCTCTGCCTGACCTTCAGCGGTCTCTCCAAGGCCTATCGGGTCTGCGGCTACCGCGCCGGCTGGGTGATGGTCTCCGGGCCGCGGCACCTCGCCACCGACTTCCTCGAGGGCCTCACCCTCCTGGCGAACATGCGGATGTGCGCCAACGTGCCGGCCCAGCACGCCATCCAGACAGCCCTCGGCGGCTACCAGTCGATCAACGAGTTCATCCATCCCGGCGGGCGGTTCTACGAGCAGAGCAAGACCGCCTGGCGGCTGCTCAACCAGATCGAGGGCGTCAGCTGCGTGGAGCCGCAGGGAGCGCTGTACTGCTTTCCCCGGTTGGACACCGAGATGTTCGGCATCGAGGACGACGAGCAGTTCGTCATCGACCTGCTGCGGGCCAAGAAGATCCTGGTGACGCACGGCACCGGCTTCAACTGGTTCGAGCCCGATCACTTCCGGCTGGTGACGCTGCCGGACCTGGAGATCCTGACCGAGGCGATCGGCCGGATCGAGGAGTTCCTGGACACCCAACGACGCTGACCCGCATCGCGACGCGAGGAGGACCCATGGCCCGCAAGATCGAGCGGCTGACCGTGGACCACCTGCCGCTGCTCGCAGGGCACTGTGGCCAGTGCCTGTTCTGGGAGCTGGACCCGGTCCGACGCGATGCGGCGCGTGGCGCCGAGGCGGCCGAGAAGGCGGGCTGGGTCTCCGAGGTGCTGCTGGAGTGGGGCTCGTGCGGCCGGGTCGCGGTGGTCGACGGTGAGGTCGTCGGGCACGCCCTGTGGGCGCCTCCGCAGTACGTCCCGGGGGTCCGGGCGTTCGCGACCGCGCCGGTCAGCAACGACGCCGTGGTGCTCACGACCGTCTACGTCGAACCAGCCTTCCGTGGCGGCGGACTGGCGCGGATGCTCGTGCAGGGCATGGCCAAGGACCTCGTGCGCCGGGGCGGGGTGAAGGCGGTCGAGGCGTTCGGTGACTCCCGCTCCCATCCGCGAGGTTGCGTCGTACCCACCGACTTCCTGCTCGCGGTCGGCTTCTCCACCCACCGCCCGCACCGGTTGTATCCACGGATGCGGATGGACCTGCGCACCACGCTGCGGATCCGCGAGGAGCTGGAGCGAGGCCTGTCCAAGCTGCTCGGGCCGGTGCAGCCCCGCCCGACCCCGGCGAAGGGCACCCCGCGCGGGTGAGCGATCAGTGGCCGAACTGCTCGCGGATCTCGCTGGCCTCGAGCACCCCGGTGTGGGCGTCCACCTCGGGAGTCAGGTAGAACCGCTGCACCGCGACCACCACCGCCTCGGCCAGCCGGTCCCGGAACCGCGGCTCCCCGAGCCGCTCGGCGTCGCCGGCGTTGGAGAGGTAGCCCGGGTCGAGCCGGACCGCCGGCATCCGGGTGTGCCGCAGCACGTCCCAGGTCTTCGGGTGCCACCGCAGGTCGACCAGGTCGGTGCGCGCGACGACCTCGCGCTGCACCAGCCCGGCGAAGCGCTCCCCGGCCGAGGACCATGCGCGGTGCTCGTTGTCGCCGAAGAAGTAGCAGGAGCAGCCGCAGACGCCGGGGTTCGCGGCCACGTCCAGGGTCAGGGAGCAGAAGAGATCGGCCCGGGCCCGGTTGGCGAAGGCGGCCCGTTCGGCCTCCTCCGGCGCGGGACGGCCGGGCAGGGTGGTGAGGTAGGCCTGCACGCCGATGGCCACCAGCCGGCCCTCGATGCGGGCCGCGAGGTCGTGCAGGATCATCGCCGCGCGTTCGGCGTACTCCGGGGGGAGCAGGTCGTCGCGGCCGACGTCGAGCACCACGGTCTTGCCGCCGAGGTGGGGCCCGGCGTCGCGGATGCGCTCCTCGGCCCGCAGGGCGTTCGGGGTGCCGCCCCCCACCATGGGGCGGAGCCGGGTGAGCGCCTTCAGGGTCGCCGGACCGCAGGTGCCGTCGGGTGGGATGCCGACGTTCTGCTGGAACTCGCGCACGCCCGCCGCGGTCTCGGGCCCGAAGTAGCCGTCGACGCGGCCGACCCGGAACCCCAGGCCGAGCAGTCGGCGCTGGAGCGCGTACACGTCGTCGCCCGCCATCAGACTGGCCGGCAGGTGGATCAGGATGCGGTCGCCCAGTCGCCAGCGTGCCTCGTCGAGGCGGCGGAAGGTGAGGGGCCCGACGACGCCGTCGACGGTCAGGCCGCGCTGCTGCTGGAAGGCGCGGACGGCGAGCTCGACGGTCTCGTCGTACGCCGGCCCTGCCTGGTGCTCCAGCAGCCCGATCCGCTGGAGCAGGCTGATGATCTGGTCGACGGCAGGGCCGGCATCATCACGACGGTAGGCGGTCTCCACGACGGGAGGTCGGCCTGGACGTCAGCCGATGAAGTCGGCGAGCTCCTTGAGCAGGGCAGCCTTCGGCCGAGCGCCCACGATCTGCTTGACGACCTCACCGTTGCTGTAGACGTTGAGCGTCGGGATGCCGGTCACGCGGTAGCTGGACGGGGTGACCGGGTTCTCGTCGACGTTCATCTTCACAAAGCGCACCCTGTCACCGTGCTCGGCGGCGAGCTCGTCCAGGATCGGGCTGACCTGGCGGCACGGACCGCACCACTCGGCCCAGAAGTCGACCAGCACCGGCTTGTCGGACTTCAGGACCTCGGTCTCGAAGTCGGAGTCGGTCACGGCCTGCATGTTCGACATGTGTGCTCCTGTTCGTGGCATCGGGCGTCAGTCCTCATTGAACACCGCGCGGCGGACAATTCTTCCGTCCCCCCGCCCGGGTCCGTCCGGCTGTCCCGCGGTCTGGCTCTCGGGGCTGTCCAACCTCTCAGACGTTTGCGGTCGCGACCTGGGCGGGGTCGTGCGTGGCCCGCGCCTGGTCGAGGTCGGCGAGGTAGCGCTCGGCGTCCAGGGCGGCAGCGCAACCGGTGCCGGCGGCGGTGATCGCCTGGCGGTAGACGTGGTCCACCAGGTCGCCGCAGGCGAAGACGCCGGCCAGGTTCGTGCGGGTCGAGGGGTGGTCGACGAGCACGTAGCCCTCCTCGTCGAGCCGGACCTGCCCCGGCAGCAGCTCCGAGCGCGGGTCGTGCCCGATGGCGATGAACAGCCCGGTGGCCTCGAGCCTGCGCTCCGTACCGCTCTGGGTGTCGCGCAGCGTCAGGTGGCTGAGCTTGTCCTCGCCGTGGATGCCGACGACCTCGGAGTTCCACGCGAACTCGATCTTCGGGTCGGCGAACGCCCGCTCCTGCATGATCTTCGAGGCGCGCAGCTCCTCACGGCGATGGATCAGTGTCACCTTCGAGCCGAACCGCGACAAGAAGGTGGCCTCCTCGATCGCGGAGTCGCCCCCACCGACGACCGCGATGTGCTGGTCGCGGAAGAAGAAGCCGTCGCAGGTCGCGCACCAGCTGACCCCGTGCCCGGAGAGCCGGTCCTCGTCGGGCAGGCCGAGCTTGCGGTAGGCCGACCCCATGGCAAGGACGACCGCACGCGCCCGGTGCTCACCGTCGGCGGTCCGCACGACCTTGGTCTCACCGGTCAGGTCGGCCTCGACCACGTCGTCGGCCACCAGCTCGGCGCCGAAGCGCTCGGCCTGGGCACGCATCTCCTCCATCAGCGCCGGGCCCTGGATCCCGTCGCGGAACCCGGGGAAGTTCTCGACCTCGGTGGTGTTCATCAGCGCCCCACCGGCGGTGACGGCACCCTCGAAGACCAGGGGGTGCAGATTGGCGCGGGCGGCGTACACCGCGGCGGTGTAGCCGGCCGGTCCGGACCCGACGATGATCACGTCGTGGATGTTGCTGGCTTCGGTCACTGCGTCTTCCTCTGCATCGATACGACGGCGCGGAGCCCAGCGGCTGCTGAAGCGCCCGACGTGGCCTTCAACGCATCGTAGGCGCCGGACATTCCGGCAACGCCGGCGCTCAGCGGCGGGCGGCGATGCGGATCCTGACCAGCCGGTCCCCGGCCGAGCAGGTCCACACCTCCACGAGCCGGCGACCGGCCTGCGGCGGATGCAGCACCAGGGAAGCGACGGCGCCGTCGTAGAGCACCGTGCGGACCTGCCCGGGCCTCGCCCCGGGGGGGACCGTGCAGCCCAGCATCGGAACGGGGGCACGGTCCCGACGTGCCTGGCCCCTGCGGGCGTCCTGACGCACCAGTGCCCGCACGTCGGCCGCGACGTGGTCGGGGCGCACCACGGGAACGCCGTCCGGGGGCAGGGCCGTCGCCCCCTCCTGGGCCTTCCCCCCCAGCGGAAGGCTGGCCTCGGGGGCGCCAGGGCCGGTGTCCGCCGCCGTCCCCCCGGCGCGGCTCGCGGTCGTGTCCTGCGAGCGGCCGGTGACCGTGGCCAGGGTCACGCCTCCGGCGCCGGCCACGAGGACCAGCGTGGCTGCGACGAGCAGCAGCCGTCCGCGGCGCGGATGTCCGCCGCCCCCGTCCGAGGTGGACCGACCGCCTTGGTCGTGCTCAGAGCGCTCGCGCACGAGCCCCGCGAGAGTGCCCTCGAGGCGGGCGGCCACGTCGGGGGGCAGCCCCGGTCGTTCGCTGCCGACCTGGTGGAGCAGTCGGCTCACCCGGTCCGCGCCCGACTGGGTGCCGGGGTCCTCTCCGGGGTCGCTTCCGCGCGGTGGTTCCTGGCTCATCGGTCTCCTCCTCCCGGATGTCGCTGCGGGGTCGACTGCGGCGGCCGAGGGCCTCCAGGGGCACTCGGATGGGACGCATCCGGAGCCGGAATGGTTCCGCCCGCCTCGGCCGGGTCCTCCAGGGCCGCACCGAGGAGCTCTGCGAGGCGTCGCCGACCACGCGCGCAACGGCTCTTCACCGTCCCCGGCGGCACCTCGAGCACGGCAGCGGCCTCCTGCACCCGATAGCCCTCCATGTCGACCAGCACCAGGGCGGCGCGCTGCTCTGGCGGCAGCCGACCCAGTGCGTCGAGCACCTGCCGCCGCAGGTCCCTGGCGAGCGCCTGTGCCTCGGGATCGTCGGCCGATGAGGTCTCGGGGCGGTCGTGCCCGTCCGCCCACGGGTCGGCGGCGCGAACCGTGCGCCGTCGGATCCTGTCCAGGCAGGCGTTGACGACGATGCGGTGCAGCCAGGTGGTCACCGCGGCGTCACCGCGAAAGCCGTCGGCACGACGGAACGCCGCGATCATCGCCTCTTGGAGGGCGTCCGCCGCGTCGTCGGGATTTCCGGTGGTGCGCAGGGCCACTGCCCACAGGCGATCCCGGTGCCGGGCGAACAGGGTGCCGAACGCGGTCGCGTCCCCGGCCACGTGCGCGGCGAGCAACACCCGGTCCTCGCGCGAGTCGTCGGCTGCCACCGCGTCGTGGGTCACCGGCGGGCGGTCATTCGTGCACCGTGACCTCGTCGATCTGCCCGCGGTAGCCGCCGGGGTACGGCGGCAGCCGGGTCAGCCACACCAGCAGGTAGCGGGTGGTCGGCTCGTGCGCCAGCTTGACCGTGACCTGCTTGCCGGCGCCGGACTCGGCGGCCACCTTGTCGAACTGATCGAGACTGCTCGGGGCGGACGTGACGCCCTGCGGCGCGGCGTACACCTCGAAGGAAGTGGGCGCGCGGTCGAAGGTGATCGACATCGAGCGGGGCTTGTGGTCGGCACCGAGATCGAGGATGAGCCCCACCCCGGACTTCAACCCGCCCAGGGCAGGGTTGCCGCGGTAGGTGAGGGTCGGCCACCCCGTGTCGGGGTCCCCGTCGATGGCCAGGGAGGTGTCCTTGGGGTTCTCCTGGCCGGTGTCGCTCTCGGGGTCGAAGTCCTGGGCGTCGACGATCTTGACCGGCTTGGGTCGAGGGGAGCTACTGCCGGACGCAGTGCCGCCGGAGTCCTGCCCGCGGGTCTGGCTGCCGGTCCGCCCGAGGTTGAACGCGACGACCATCGCCACCACCAGCAGCACCACGATGCCGATGCCGAGGGCGACCCGGAGCCAGCCCCGCCCCTCCTTGCCGGTCGGTGGCTCCGGCGGCTCCTCGTCGACGAAGGGCCAGAACTCGCCCGAGCCCCCCGACGTCCCGGAGGTCGCCGGGCCGGTGGGAACGGGGGTGCGCCGCTGGCCCGAGGCGAACAGCGGCCGCTCGGGGGAGTCCTCGAACGGCGGTGGGGTCGAGGTCTCGTCGGGGACGGCGGGGCGCAGCGGCGCCAGGTCGACCTGGTCGGTCGCGTCCTCCCCGTCGCTCGGGACGCGGACCGGCTGGGTCTGCTCGAGGTCGGCTTCGGCTCCTCCCGCGGCACGCCCGGAGTCACTGGGCTGGTCGGCCTCGTCGGAGGGTGACCAGGCCGCGGTCTCCTCCAGCTGCGGCAGGGCGATGAGCTGGGTGGGTTCGTGGTGGATCGCGGAGGGGTCCAGAGGGGCGACCTTGGAGGGGTCGCCGACGAAGTCGCTCAACGCAGCCGCGATCTCCTGCGCGGTCTCGATGGGAGCGTCGTGGCGGGAGGCCTCCTTGTTCAGCACCCGGTCGCAGAGCGTGTCGAGGTACTTCGGGACGCCGGCCCGGACCTGCCGCGGACGCAGCACCCGCTGGCCCTCACGGGGCGCGGCCGGGACCTGGGACCGGGACACCCCGGGCCAGCGTCCGGTGAGGGCGGCATAGAGGATGCCGGCGAGGTCGATGACGTCGACCTCGCGCTCGCTGAGATCCCGGTACGGTCCGGTCTCATGGGTCGGGGCCAGGGCTCGGTCGACGACGTACCCGATCAGCTTGACGGCGCCGGAGTGGGTGACCATCACCGCCTCGGGATTGAGCCGGCCGTGGCACACGTCGTGCGCGTGTCCGGTCGCGATGGCCTCGGCGACCTCCCGGGCCAGCCACGCCGCCCGGCTCGGTGGCAACGTGTTCTGCTGGAGCATCAGGTCCAGCGAGATGCCGTCGCCCCACTCGTTGACCACCCAGGTCACGTCGTCGGCAGCGTCGCAGTCCAGCACCCGCAGCAGGTGCGGGTCTGAGACGGTGGCCGAGAGCCTGGCCGCCTCGAGCAGGCCGGCGGCGCGCTCGTCGTCACTGGGCAGCGCGTGCACCGCGACACTGCGGGCCAGCACGGTGTCGGTCGCCCGCCAGAAGCGGGCCCCGCGGCTCTCGGCGAGCAGGTCCTCGAGCCGGTAGCGACCTGCGAGGAGGGTGCCGGGACCGATCGAATCGGTGGTCACGCGCACCTCCCCTCACCTCGTTCGCGCCGCCGCTGCGGCCGGACCCTCACCGTGGTCCCGGACCTTGACCATGTTCAGGATAGGGCGACCGGCGATTCGTCACCGCCGAAGTCTTCGGGTCACCAGGGTGAGCACCTCGGTGACCTCGGCGAGGCGGAAGGCTCGGGCGAGGAGCAGGTAGCAGCCGAAGAAGCCCACGCCGAGCACACCGAGCTGGGCCACCGCGGTCAGCGTGGACGTACCCGGAATCGTCGAGGTCACGTACTCGCGCAGCACCCAGGCCGCCAGGGCGCTGGGCCCCACCACCAGGGTGAGGCGGACCAGGAACCGCAGCACCACCCGCCCCTGGAGACCCCCGACGGCGCGGGAGAGCTGCAGGGAGGACACGACCGCCCCGACGGCGTACGACGCCGAGTAGGCGATCACGAGCCGGGGCGCCACCTCGGCGACCGGTGCACCGCGGGTGAGCAGGACGGCGGCGACGATGTTGGTGGCGGCGATGGCGCACTGGATCAAGAAGACCCGGCGGGTCTGTTCCAGGGCGTAGAAGCCGCGCAGCATCAGGTAGTGCGTGGTGAACAGCACCAGACCGATCGAGAACAGCGCCAGCGAGGGGGCGAAGTTGGCGTAGTCCTTCGCGGCGCTGCCGTAGCCCCAGATGACCTGCGCCACCGGGAGCGCCGCGATCGCGAGCAGCACGGCGAAGGGCACCACCAGGGCGAGGGCCGAGCGGAGGGTGGAGGAGACCGCACGGCCGACCGCGGTGAGGTTTCCCTCGGCGGCGTGCAGGGAGAGCATCGGGAGCATCGCGGTGGCCAGCGACACGGTGACGACCGAGTGCGGGAGCATCGTGAGCAGGAACGAGTTGGAGTAGATCGTGTAGCCGGTGCCCCGCACCTGTCCACCGTGCAGTGCGGAGTCCGCGGTGCCGCTGCTCGCCAGGCGGACGACGACGGTGTAGGCGATCTGGTTGACCACCACGAACAGCACCGTCCACACCCCCAGGCGCAGCGTGTGGCCCAGGCCGCTGCCACGGAAGTCCCACCGAGGCCGGAACCGGAAGCCGACCGCGCGGAGGTAGGGGACGAGCACCAGCAGCTGGATGACGATGCCCAGGGTCGAGCCGAGGCCGAGGAGCATCTCCGCGCCCGAGGTGAAGCCGCCCTGCTTCTGCGCACCTTCGGCCGGCCCGATGGTCAGCAGGTAGGTCGTCAGCACTGTGACGGCCACGACGTTGTTGGCGATCGGCGCCCACATCATCGGGCCGAAGCTGCGCCGGGCGTTGAGCACCTGCCCCACCAGCACGAACATGCCGTAGAAGAAGACCTGAGGCAGGCAGTACCGGGCGAAGTCGATGACCGACTCCCGCTGGGCACTGAGCTCGGGGGTGAAGAACTCCGGGTCGAGGAAGAGCCGCATCAACCAGGGGGCGCTGAGGACGAGGAGGATGGTGACGACGCCCAGGAACAGTCCCGCGAGGGTCACGATGCGGTTGGTGTAGGCCTCGCCCTCGTCCTCGTCGTCCTTCATCGCCCGGACCAGCTGGGGGACCAGCACAGCGTTGAACACGCCGCCGGCGAGCAGGATGTAGAGCATGTTCGGCAGCGTGTTCGCGATGTTGAACACGTCCGCGTGCAGCCCGACGCCCAGCGCGGCGGCCAGCAGGATGCTGCGCAGGAATCCGCTGAGCCGGGAGACGATCGTCCCGGCGGCCATCACGGCGCTGGAGGACAGCACCGAGGACGACGTCGACTCGGCCATCAGTCCCCGTCCTCGTAGGCGCTGGCGACGCGCGCGTCGCTGCGCCAGCGGTGGTGTCGGATGCGCAGGATGATCCGGCGCACGATCATCACCGCCAGCAGCCCGATGCCGGCCGCCAGGATGAACCAGATGAGCTGGCTCACCTGGCTGGTGCGCATGTTGAAGGTGAAGTTACGTCCGGCCGGCTCGCCGCGCACCGTGACCGGTCGAAGCGTCACCTCGTGCACCCCTGCCTTGCTGGAGACCGCGATCCGCATCGTGCTGCGCTGACCCGGGCCGATCTCGACGGCGTCGGGGATGCGGAGGCGCACCGAGGTGTCGGCGTCCGCCTCGACGCCCACCCGGATCGGTTGGTTGAGCCCGTTGACCAGTGCGACGGTCAGGGTGCCCGAGCCGCCGGAGAGCAGCACGAAGTCGGTGCCGACGATGACCACCTTGTCCAGGCGGGAGCGGACCGCGCTGTTCACGGAGTCGACATGCGCGGCCGCCGCCCGCGGGCGCGCGCGGGCGAACCACGAGATGGCGCCGAAGGCCACGCCGGCGAGCCGGTCCGGGACCGTGGTGTCGCCGGTGAGCAGGTGCTCGACCACGTGGCCGGTGCGCTCCAGCCGGCGGGTGGAGGAGATGTTGCGCTCGCCGAGCTCGGTGGACTGCTGGGTACGGCTGTAGGGGAGCTGACCCGAGAACGTGGTCGACGGGTCGTGCGGCAGTGGGGTCAGCCGCACCCATCGGGTGCTCCGCAGGGTCTCGAAGAGGCGTGCCGCCCGCCAGTGCCCACCGGGGTCCCACCGCGGTGGGAGGGTGAGCACCACGGGGCGTGGCGACGGGGAGGTCAGCTCGAGCGAGGCCTCCGCGAGGAGGCGCTGGCGCAGCGCCAGCGTCCCGTGGGGACGCGTGGGACCCGGACCACCTGCGCTGGCACGGGCGTCGGAGAGCACCAGGTCCTGTCCGCCGGGCAGCCGGGAGGCGACCGGTTGGTCCAGCTGCCCCTGGTCACTGAGCAGCACGACCCCGAAGCCGTCGAGGCCGTCGAGGAGCTCGGGGTCGAAGAACCCGTCCGGTGGCGCCACTGCGTCGGTGCCGACCAGGTCGCGCGCCTGCAGGCGCCGTTCGGTCAGCGCAAGCGCCCGGGCCAGCATGGGGGGGTGCCTTCGGGCCACGGACACCACGTCGGGGTCGGCGTACCCGAGGGTCATCAGGTCGTCGGCACGGAGCTCGTCGACCAGTCGCTCGAGCAGCGCCTTGGCGGCGGACCGCTGCGTCCGGTTCGGGGTGTCCCGGTCGTCGGCAGGTGGTGGCGGCCCGGCGTCAGCGCTCGAGGACGGCGGTGGGCTCCGGTCCGGTGACGTGGGAGACGATGCCAGCCCCAGGGACGGATTTCCGTGGGCGAAGTCATCCATCGCGTCGAGCACGGCGGGGTCGACGAGCCAGCTGACCGAAGCGTTCCCCGCGCTGGCGGCCAAAGCGACGATGCGCCCGAGGCGACCACTGCGCGCGGTCACCTGCGCCCAGTGGTTGGGTCGTTGCAGCCGGCCGTCGGGAGCGCGGCGCACCCGGTCGCGCACCGGCAGCACGATCGAGACCGGGGTGGTGCGCCTGCGCGCCGCGTGGTGGTCCACGAGCGGTATGAAGGTCCGGGCCAGGCCCACCAGTCCGCGCCCGGCGGAGTTGGCGCCGAAGGCGTGCACGCCGATCCAGTAGACGCCTGGCGCACCACTGATGCCGAGAGCCTGCACCGGCACGCGCAGCCGGAAGGTCCTGCGCTCCCCGGGGCCGAGGTCGCCGATCCGGGCATAGGTGCCGGGATCGGTGAGCCGGTTGCCCACCACCGCGGTGGGTTCGGTGGCGGCAGCCTGGGCCAGCTCGTCACGACTCGTGATCGGGGTCGAGGAGACGAAAGGCATCACGTTCAGGGCCTGCCAGGTGTCCGCGGAATTGTTGGCCAGGCGGCCGGTCAGCGTCACCGACCCCCGGGAGCGGAGCACGGCCGGGGAGAGCGTGGACAGGGACACGTGGACCGGCAGCGTCTCCGGCTCCTCCACGGTGGCCGGGCGGGTGCGCCCCGCGGAGTGGGCCGCCGAGCTGGCCGAAGCCGGAGCCGCGTCCAGCAGGGGTAGGGCCAGGAGTGCCACCGCCAGGAGGCTCGCGCTCAGCACGCGGGCGATCTGGCGGGCGAGGATCACCGGCAAAGGCTATCCAGCCGCGACCTCTAGAGTGGTCTCCCGTGTCCGAGCAGCCCGTGCAGATCCGCGACGTCCAGGAGCGCGTGGTGGCAGAGCTGCGCCGGATCTCCCCGGTGACCGGCGAGCTGGGCCGCCGGTTCGCTGCTGCCGGCGAGGAGATCGCGCTGGTCGGAGGACCGGTCCGAGACGCCATGTTGGGGCGGCTGCACAACGACCTGGACTTCACCACCTCGGCGCGCCCGGAGACCACCGAGCGCCTGCTCAAGGGCTGGGCCGACGCGACGTGGGACATCGGCCGGGCGTTCGGCACGATCGGCTGTCGCCACGGCGAGTGGCAGGTCGAGATCACCACCTACCGCTCGGAGGCCTACGACCGCCAGAGCCGCAAGCCGCACGTGCAGTACGGCGACAACCTGGCCGGCGACCTCGCCCGCCGGGACTTCACGGTGAACGCGATGGCGCTCACCTTGCCGCAGGAACGGCTCGAGGACCCGTTCGGCGGCATCGTCGACCTCGCCCACCGGACCCTGCGCACCCCCGGGCGGCCCGAGGACTCCTTCTCCGACGACCCGTTGCGGATGATGCGCGCCGCGCGGTTCGCAGCCCAGCTCGGTTTCGCGGTCGCACCAGAGGTGGTGCAGGCGATGACCGACATGGCCGAGCGGATCTCGATCGTCTCCGCAGAGCGTGTGCGCGACGAGCTGGTCAAGCTCGTCGTGGCGCCCGACCCGGTACGGGGCCTGCGGCTGCTCGTGGAGACGGACCTGGCTTCCCACGTGCTTCCCGAGCTGCCGGCCCTCGCCCTGGAGCGCGACGAGCACCACCGCCACAAGGACGTCTACGAGCACACCCTGACGGTGCTCGAACAGACCATCGAGCTGGAGGAGCGGCTGGGCGGCCCCGACTTCGTCGCCCGCTTCGCCGCCCTGATGCACGACGTCGGCAAACCGAAGACACGGCGGTTCCTCGGCAACGGCACCGTCACCTTCCACCACCACGACGTCGTGGGCGCCAAGCTGACCCGCAAGCGGATGCAGGCGCTGCGGTTCGCCAAGGAGCAGATCGACGCCGTGTCCCTGCTGGTGGAGCTGCACCTGCGCTTCCACGGCTACGGCTCCGGGGAGTGGACCGACTCGGCGGTGCGGCGCTACGTCCGGGACGCCGGCGAGGAGCTCGAGCGGCTGCACGTCCTGACCCGGGCCGACTGCACCACCCGCAACCGGCGCAAGGCCGAGCGGCTGCGACGGACCTACGACCACCTCGAGGCCCGGATCGAGCGTCTGACCGAGCAGGAGGCGCTGGACTCGCTGCGGCCGGACCTCGACGGCAACCAGATCATGGAGATCCTCGGAGTCGGTCCGGGGCCGGTGGTCGGGAAGGCCTACCGATACCTGCTGGAGCTGCGCCTGGACCGGGGACCGATGGGGCTCGACGAGGCGCGCGAGGCCTTGCTGGGGTGGGCGCGCGCGGAGGGACTGGTGGACGCGCCGTGACCTTGCTGCACGACCGGTTCCCCGGGTTGCGGCTCGGCCACCTCGCCCTGGGCACCGGCCCGACACCGGTCCGGCGTCTCGACCCGGCGGTGGTCGGTGACCAGGAGGTGTGGGTCAAGGACGAGGGCGCGTTCGGAGACGGCGGCTGGGGCGGGAACAAGGTCCGCAAGCTGGAGTGGATCCTGCCCGAAGCGCGTCGCCGCGGCACCCGCACGCTGTTCACCGTCGGTGGCATCGGTACGCACTGGGGCCTGGCGGCTGCGCTCTACGGAGGCGACGTCGGGTTGCGCACGGTGCTCGGGCTGGTCGACCAGCCGGTCGACGACCACGTCCGCGGCCAGCTGCGGCGGCTGGAGGCCTCCGGGGCCGAGCTGCACCGGTTCGCCACGCCTGCACGGCTGCGCCTGGCGGCACCGGCCCTGCTCGCCCGCCTCGCCGTCCGGGACCGCCGGCTGCCGTGGTACGTCCCCGCCGGCGGGTCGAACCCGGTGGGGGCGCTGGGCTACGTCGAGGTCGCGCTGGAGATCGCCGACCAGGTGGCGGCCGGCGACCTCCCTGAGCCGCGCACGGTGGTCACCGCCGTCGGTTCGGGTGGGACCGCGGCGGGTCTCGCGCTCGGCCTGCGCCTGGCCGGCCTCCGCAGCAGGGTCTTCGGGGTGGTGGTCAACGACGCCTTGCCGCTCGGTGCCGACGTCATCGCCGACCTCGCCTGCCGCACCGCCGGACTCCTGGCCGAGCGAGGAGCAGGGCCACTCGACGCCACGATCAGCTCTGCGGACCTCACCATGCGCGAGGACTGGCTCGGAGCGACGTACGGCGACCCGACTCCCGCCTCGCAGCAGGCAGTCCGGGACGCGGCGGTCCTGGGTCTGGAGCTCGAGCCGGTCTACACGGGCAAGGCACTCGCGGCCGTGCGCGACACCGGGCGGGAGCAGCCGCTGCCGGAACCGGTGCTGTGGGTGCAGACCCACGGGCCGCGCGGCTGAACGATCAGCACAGTCGCCATCCGTCCGCGTCGTGCTCCATGGTGACGGTGCCGGCGTTGGCCCAGCGCTGGTCGCGGGCCCAGTCCGGCGACAGCCCGGCAAGCACCGGGACGACGATCGACAACGCGGTCTCGTGCCCGACGACCAGCACGGTCTCCCCGCGGTACTGGTCGGCGATCTCCTCGAGCTGGTCGCGGTGGCGGGCCACGATGTCGGTGCCCGAGTCGCCTCCGGGGAAGGCGGCGGTCAGGTCGCCCTCGTGCCAGTGTCGCGACACTGCGTCGATGCGGGCCTGGTCGAACGGTTCGCCCACCAGGTCGCCGACGTGCACTTCGCGCAGGGACGGGCGGGTGGTCACCGCCACGCCCAGCCGAGCGGCCACGATCTCGGCCGTCTGCACCGCACGCGCGAAGTCGCTGCTCCACACGGCGGCGATCCGCCGGTCCGCCACCGACTCGGCGAGGGCGGCGGCCTCGGCCCGACCGCCCGGCGTCAGTGAGCCACCCTCGTCGGAGAACACGTCCTCGACGAATTCCGCGGTCGCGTGCCGCGCCAGGACCAGGGTGGCCGGGCAGAACAGGTCGGACACGTGCTCCTCACTCGGGACCGGTGGACAGCTGCTGGTAGGTGCCGACCTGTCCGAGGACGGCCACGGGGACCGCCAGCACCAGGCCGATCAGGCACAGGGCCGCCCCCGCGGTCAGGGCCACGGCGGCGAGGAGCCAGTACAGCAGGGCGGGTCCCAGGTTGCCCAGCGTGAAGCCGATGCTCGCCCGGATCGCGGGCACCGGAGCCAGGTGGCCCTCGACCACGAAGATCGTCGCGTAGCTGGTCAGGAAGGCCACGACCAGACCCGGCACCGAGCACAGCAACGTGCCCACGCACGTCGCCAGGGAGACCAGGAGGGCGCAGGTCAGCAGCTGTCCCTTCTCCCATCCCCGGAACATCGAGGCCACGGTGACCGGCCGCCCGGCGCGCAGGTCCAGGGCGCCCCGGGTGAGGCCGGCCAGCAGGAACTGCAGCGGCACGCCCGCCACGAGCGGCACCACCGCGGCCGGGACCACCCAGGAGGCGAACAGGCCGCCGCCGGCGGCCAGGGTCACCTCGCCGGTGGCCGGGTCGACCTGGTACATCGCGTCGGAGACCAGCCAGGTGGCGGCCACGGCCACGGCCAGGTAGGCCGTGCCGAGCCCGACGGCGACCATCACCAGCGCGATCAGACCGAACGGGCCCGGTCGGGTGCGGAAGTCTCGCCAACCCTCGCGCAGCGCGTCGAACGGGCTGTACGACGCCGGGCCTGGTGAGGTCATGCCCCAGAACATAGGGGCCCGCACGGCCGCGGACGGCAAACAGCCCCGGGAAGGCCGGAACCTTCCCGGGGCTGCCGCTGCACGGACCGGTGGGCTCAGCCCTCCTTGATCACCTGGGTGCCGGCGAACTTGTCGGTCCACGGCTGGCGACGGGCGGTGTCGCTGTTGATGCCGACCGCGATCATGATGATCGCGACCAGCTCCAGCACCGAACCGATCAGGCCACCCAGGATCGGGATGATGCCCAGGATGGGCGCTGCCACCCAGATGTTGCGCTTGGCGGCCTGCTCGAGTGTCGGCGTGCCGCCGGTCTCGGACTCCACGCGGAGCTTCATCACCATCTTGCCGACGGTCTTGCCCTGGGAGGACTCCATGTAGGCGAAGTAGCCGAGGTTGATCAGCGCCGTGATCACGGCGGTGACGGCACCGGCGACGAAGCTGCCGCCCATCCCGAAGCCGTTGACGCCGTTGAGCCCGAGCGCGCCGGCGATCAGGGCCACAGTGATGATCAGGTTGACGACGAAGAGGATGACCATGTCGATCAGTCGGGCCACGAACCGGTCGAGGAGCTCACCGGGACGAGGACCCGCCATGGCGCCACCCGGGCCGTAGCCGGGCGCGGGCATGCCCTGACCGGCGCCCGGCGGGGACGCGGCGGGAGTGCCCGGCGCTGGGGGCGGGGGCGTGCCCGGGGGAGGCGGCGGGGGCGTGCCCGCGGCGCCATAGGGGTTCTGCTCGCCCGGGGGCGGCGGCGGGGGAGGTGTGCCTTCGCTCATGACCAGCAACATAGATACGCCGAGGGGCGTTGTCGATGACCCGAACGGGGCAATTTACTGAACGGATCCTCGTTCCCGGTCTCGTACGGGCGGCCGGTGCCCCGGTCAGCAGCGGGTCAGCGGTCCACCTCGCCGCGGATGAAGGCCTCCACCGAGGCGCGGCCCTGGTCGTCGGGGCGCTGCACCGGGGGGCTCTTCATCAGGTACGACGACGCGGAGAGGATCGGGCCGCCGATGCCGCGGTCCTTGGCGATCTTCGCCGCCCGGATGGCGTCGATGATGATCCCGGCGGAGTTGGGGGAGTCCCAGACCTCGAGCTTGTACTCCAGGCTGAGCGGGACGTCACCGAACGCGCGACCCTCCAGGCGGACGTAGGCCCACTTGCGGTCGTCGAGCCACTCGACGTAGTCCGACGGCCCGATGTGCACGTTGCGGGCCCCCAGGTCGTGGGAGAGGTTGGAGGTGACCGCCTGGGTCTTGGAGATCTTCTTGGACTCCAGGCGCTCGCGCTCGAGCATGTTCTTGAAGTCCATGTTGCCGCCGACGTTGAGCTGGTAGGTGCGGTCGAGCACCACGCCGCGGTCCTCGAAGAGGCGGGCCAGCACGCGGTGGGTGATCGTGGCGCCGACCTGCGACTTGATGTCGTCACCGACGATCGGCACGCCGGCGTCCTCGAACTTCTTGGCCCACACCGGGTCGGAGGCGATGAAGACCGGCAGCGCGTTGACGAAGGCGACGCCGGCGTCGAGGGCGCACTGGGCGTAGAACTTGTCCGCATCCTCCGAGCCCACGGGCAGGTAGGACACCAGTACGTCCGCGCGCGAGTCCTTCAGCGTCTGGACCACGTCGACCGGCTCGGTGTCGGACTCCTCGATGGTCATCGAGTAGTACTTCCCGAGACCGTCGAGGGTCGGGCCGCGTTGGACCTGCACGCCGGTCGGCGGCACGTCGCAGATCCGGATGGTGTTGTTCTCGGAGTTGTTGATCGCGTCGGAGAGGTCGAAGCCGACCTTCTTGGCGTCGACGTCGAACGCCGCCGCGAACTCCACGTCGGAGACGTGGTAGTCCCCGAAGGTGACGTGCATCAGGCCCGGGACGTTGCCGGCCGGGTCTGCGTCCTTGTAGTACTCGACGCCCTGGACGAGGGAGCTGGCGCAGTTGCCGACTCCGACGATGGCGACTCGAACCGATCCCATGTTGCTCCTCTTTCTCACTTCGCGTCGTGCTGCTCGGTGTGCAGGTGGTCTGTCTGGCCGGTCGTGGCTGGTGGGGCCGGGTGCTCCTGGCCGGCGCGGTCCTGGCCGGCGCGCTCGGCCTCGATCAGGTCGGTGAGCCAGCGCACCTCCCGCTCGACGGACTCGATGGAGTGGCGCTGGAGCTCGCTGACCCACCGGTCCGGGGCGCTGGCGCTGGCTCCTGCGGCCGGGCGGGTGCTGCGCGCACGCTCCAGACGCTCCAGCAGGCGGCTACGCCGACCCTCGAGGATGCGCATCCGCACGTCTGCGCTGGTGCGCGAGAAGAAGGCGAACCGCATGTTGAAGTTGTCGTCCTCCCAGGCCGAGGGTGCCACCATCGACATCTCCCGGCCGAACCACTCGCGACCCTCGGTGGTGATCTGGTAGACGATGCGCTGACGGCGGGAAAGGCCCGGTGAGGTGTTGGTGACCTCTGTCACCAGCCCGGCACGCAGCATTCGCTTCAAGGCTGGGTAGAGAGAGCCGTAGGACAGCACCCGCGTCCAGCCCAGCAGGAGGTTCAGCCGCTTGCGCAGCTCATAGCCGTGCAGCGGCGAGTCGTGCAGCAGACCGAGGACGGCAAGCTCCAGGGTCGCCCCCTTGTTCGCCATGGCTGCACCTCCTCTGCGGTATCAACTCAACCTATCGCAACGATATATCGTCGAGCCAATCAGGCAGGATCGGACATGCTTGGACAGGACAGGCAGTCTTGCGGGGGTCCCCCTTCAAGACACGGACGGCGTGAGGACAGACATCGGTGAGCGCTAAGGGCAGCGCGCGGTCAGGACGCTCGGCCGCGGGCAGAGGCGGCGGCACGACCTCGAAGCAACAGCGGCCCCACCGCCGGCTCAAGGCGGTGCTGAAGTGGACCGCGATCCTCGGCGTCGTGGGCTTCCTCGTCCTGGCCGGGGTGTTCTACTTCACCTACCAGAAGACGACGATCCCGGACCCGAACCGGGCCTTCCAGGCCCAGGCCAGCTATGTGTACTACTCCGGCGGCAAGGCCAAGATCGGCCGCTTCGCCGAGCAGAACCGTGAGTCCATCCCGCTGGCCGACATCCCGCAGTCCATGCAGGACGCGGCGGTCGCGGCGGAGGACCGCACCTTCTACACCAACAGCGGGATCGATCCCAAGGGCATCATCCGCGCGGCCTTCTCCAACGCCCAGGGCAACGCCACCCAGGGCGCGTCCACGATCACCCAGCAGTACGTCAAGATCCTCTACCTCAGCCAGGAGCGGACGCTCTCCCGCAAGATCAAGGAGGCGTTCCTCTCCCTGAAGGTGCAGCAGCAGGAGTCCAAGCAGGAGATCCTCGAGGGCTACCTGAACACCATCTACTTCGGCAGGGGTGCCTACGGGGTGCAGGCGGCATCGAACGCCTACTTCGGGCATCCGGCCAAGAAGCTGACGGTCAAGGAGTCGGCGATGCTCGCGGCGATCGTGAACTCGCCCGGACACCTGAACCCGGACGCGGGCAAGTCCAACAAGCAGGCCCTCCTGCAGCGTTATCGCTACGTGCTGCGCGGCATGGCGAGCATGGGAAACCTCGACGCCGCCAAGGCCGACCGGCTCGGTCAGAAGCTGCCCAAGCGGGTCAAGCCGCACGCGACCAACAGCTACGGCGGGCAGAACGGCTTCATGCTCACGATGGTGCGTGACCAGCTCACCGAGCTCGGGTTCCCCGAGGACCAGATCCAGTCCGCGGGGCTGCGGGTGGAGACCACGTTCACCCGCAAGGCGATGAGGGCCTCCCGCAAGGCAGTGCTCTCGGTGCGACCCTCGGGCCTGAAGAAGCTGCACGTCGCCACCGCCTCGGTGGACGTGAAGACCGGTGCCCTGCTCGGCTTCTACGCCGGCCAGGACTACCTCAAGAGCCAGCTCAACTGGGCGGCGCTGGGCGGTCAGCCCGGATCGGCGTTCAAGCCGTTCGCCCTGTCCGCGGGCATCGACGCCGGCTTCTCGCTCAAGGACACCTTCCAGGGCAACTCCCCCTACACCTATCCCGACGGCAGCCTGGTGGAGAACGAGGGCTCTGGGAGCGGCACCGACTACGGCGCTCAGGTCAGCCTGCTGACCGCCACGCAGAAGTCGATCAACACCGCGTACGCCGACCTGACCCAGGCGATCCCGGACGGTCCCCAGAAGATCCTGCAGATGGCGGTCGACATGGGCATCCCGCGCAAGTCGCCGGGCCTGGAGCCCAACGCCGGCATCGCGCTGGGCTCGGCCACGATCAGTCCCATCAACATGGCCAACGGATACGCCACCATCGCCAACGGTGGCCGGCACCACGACTGGTTCATGATCAAGAAGGTCACCCGCAACAGCGACGGCAAGGTGCTCTACCGCGCGCCGCGCAAGAGCAACCGGGTCCTCGACGAGGACATCGCCTCCGACGTCAGCTACGCGCTCCAGCAGGTCGTGCAGGGCGGCACCGGCGTGAACGCGCAGGCTCTGGGCCGCCCGGCGGCGGGCAAGACCGGCACCGCGACCAACGAGGACGGAGACGTCTCCTCCTCGTGGTTCGTCGGCTACACGCCGCAGGTCTCCACCGCCGTGATGTATGTCCGGGGCAAGGGCAACGAGGCCCTCAACGGCTACCTGCCCAGCTACTACGGTGCGGACTACCCGACCAGGACCTGGGCGACGGTGATGAGCGGGGTGCTCGAGGACATGCCCGTGGAGAGCTTCCCGTCGCCGGCTTTCGTCGACGGACAGGCACCGCAGCAGGGCCACACGCCGTACACGCCGCCCCCGCCGAAGCCCTCGCCGACCAAGAGCGAGAAGCCCAAGCCCACGAAGAGCAAGAAGCCCAAGCCGACGCCGAAGCCGAAGCCCTCGGAGACCTCGAAGACCTCGCAGCCCGCTCCGTCTCCGCCCGCCACGAGCAGTGGTGGCGGCGGTGGCGGCGGTAACGGCGGCGGCGGCCGTGGTAAGCCCTCCTCCTCGCCGAGCCCGTAGGGGTGGAGCCCAGGACCGGTCGGGTGCCCGGACCCGTGCAGGGGGTCGTGGCTCCGACCCGCACGGACCCGGTCGCGCGCGGGCTCAGCGAGGTGGTGGGAGGGCCGGTGGGCCGGCACGCACGTGCGCACCGCTGGTGGAGCCCGGTGCGGGTGCTGCTCGCCGTGGCGACGGTCGGGTTCGTGCTGAGCCTGCTCCACCAGGTGCCGTGCCTGACGACCGACTGGTCCAACGACCAGGCGCGTTACGGGAAGATGTGCTACTCCGACGTGCCCTATCTCTACACCGGCAGGGGCATGGCCGAGGGCCTGTGGCCGTACGCCGGCAGCGGGGGCCGCTACCAGGTCATGGAGTACCCCGTGGGCATCTCCTACGTCGCCTGGGCGGTCGCGCGGTTCACGCTGCTGTGGCCGGCCGGTCCCCCGATGGCTCAGCGGCGGGCCACTGACCCGGACGCGCTGTGGGGGTCGCCGGGGATGACCACGGAGGTGGACCACTACTTCCTGCTCACCGCGCTGGTGCTGTTCGGCTGCCTGCTGGCCACCACGGTGCTGCTCGCCGGGGTGCACCGGCACCGACCGTGGGACGCGTTGCTGTGGGTGCTCGCGCCGTCGCTCCTGGTCACCGACCTGGTCAACTGGGACCTCCTGGCGGTGGTGCTGGTCGCGGGTGCGCTGTGGGCGTGGTCTCGCGACCGGTCCCTGCTGACCGGCGTGCTGATCGGCCTCGGGGGCGCGACCAAGCTCTATCCGCTGCTGCTCCTCGGCGCCGTGGTGCTGATCGCCCTGCGCCGGCGCCGCGCGCGAGACGCCGTCCTCGCCGTGGTGGGCAGCGCCGCGGCCTGGGCGCTCGCGCAGGTTCCCGCCTGGTTGACCGGTCCGGCCGAGTGGGAGGTCTTCTGGCGCTTCAACGCCGAGCGTGGCGCGGACCTGGGCTCGCTGTGGCTGGTGCTGCAGCATGCCGGCTGGACGACCTCGGTGTCCCTGATCAACGCGTGGAGCTGGGTCCTGCTCGGCGCGTGCTGCGCCGCGGTGGCGGTGCTCGCGCTCCGGGCGCCGCGGATCCCCCGGCTGGCCCAGCTCGGCTTCCTCGTCGTGGCGGCCTTCCTGCTGGTCAACAAGGTCTACTCGCCGCAGTACGTCTTGTGGCTGCTGCCCCTGGCGGTGCTCGCCAGGCCACGGTGGCGGGACCTCTTGATCTGGCAGGCCGGCGAGCTGCTGTACTTCGCGGCGGTGTGGCTCTACCTCGGCGGCTGGCTGGCCGATCCGCAGGGTGACGCACCGCTCTACGACGTCGCGATCCTCCTCCGCGTGCTCGCCCAGCTCTACCTGGTCGCGGTGGTGGTCCGCGACGTCTGGCGGGGCGAGCCCCTCGAGGGAGAGCCGCAGGGCGAGGAGAGGTGGTCGGCGCCGCGGCCGGTGCCGGCCGCGACCGCCTGACCCCGCGGCCGGGTCGGCCGGGTCGGCTCAGCCGAGGATCTCGACGTGGTCGAAGAGCGTGGTGGTGAACCGCACCCGGACCGCGACCTCCTCGCCGATCTCGGGCACCGGGGCCCCGGCCGGGAGGAACAGGATCGAGCACTGCATGTGCGGAGGCTCGGCGAAGAGGCGGTGCTTGCCGCCGACGGTGAACGGCGACCGGACGAAGCCGGCGGCGTCCAGGCCACCCCGGGCGATCGACGCGGCCCGCGTCTTCAGGGTCTGCTCGCCCGTCGGAGCCTCCAGCCCGATGCCGTGGGAGGTTCCCCCGGCGACCACCAGCAGCGTCCCGGCGCGCGGAGCGCTGCGCCCCCGATAGCCGTAGGTGTCGCCGCGTTCGACCGGGTGCCGGTCCAGCACGGTGGCCCACGCCGTGAGCGCACCGCGGTCACCCAACCACAGTGCGGTGCCGATCCGCGGCCGGAAGCGGAAGTCGGGATAGCGCGCACCGAGCAGCTCCAGCTCCATCTCGGTCAGGTGGGAGACCCACACCGTGGCCGGGGCTCGCTTGCCGATGCCGGCCGCGACCACGTCGTTCATCAGGCGCTCCACCTCACCCACGTGACCCCGGGTCGCGCCCTGATCGAGCGGGAGGTGCAGGGCCACGCCCTCGACCTCGAGACCCGATCCGGTCGCCAGCCGGACCGCCTCGCGCAGGTCGCGGGCGGAGAACCCGTGGCGCTGCATGGAGGTGAGGCGCTCGAGCACGACCCGGGCCGGGCCACGGCCCCGCGCCGGGTCCGCCAGGGCCGCCACGTCCTCCAGCCGGCCCACCGTGTGGATGATGCGACGCTCGTCGACCCCGTGCACCTGGTCCGAGCCCGGCCGCCACGGGGCCAGGACGAGCAGCGAACCGTCGAAGCGCTGCGCCACCTCGTCCAGCTCCTCGTAGGTCCCCACGGCCAAGGTGTCCACGCCCAACGACTGGGCCCGCCGGGCCAGCCGCCCCAGACCGAGGCCGTAGCCGTTCCCCTTGGCGACCGGAACCAGGCCCGGGTGGCGCTCGAGCACCTCTCGCAGGTGGGCCCGCCAACGCGGGCCGTCGATCCGCAGCGTCAGCGCCATCGGCTCACCGTCTCCGCAGGTACGCCGCGAAGGCGGCGTACAGCGCTCGGTTGACCGGACCGGCCAGCGGCAGGTCCCATTCGCCGGCGTACTCGACGGCCTCGCCGCCGGTGCCCACCTTGAACTGGATGAGGCCGACGTGGCTGTCCTCGGCGTCCAGGGTGTCGGTGATGCCGCGAAGGTCGTAGACCTGCGCCCCGGCACCCAGAGCGTCGCTGATCATCTGCCACTGGACCGCGTTGGAGCCCCGGACCTCGCGCTTCTCGGTGGAGGAGGCGCCGTAGGAGTACCAGACGTGCCGCCCGACCCGGATCCAGATCGTGCTCGCGACCAGGTCGCCCTCGTGGTGGCCGAGGTAGAGCCGGATCTCCACGGGTGAGTCGGGGGTGCCGTCGCCCGACAGCGACTCGAACATGGTCTCGAAGTAGCGCAGCGGACGGGGGGTGAAGCCGTCGCGCTCGGCGGTGTGCACGTAGAGGTCGTGGAAGGCCTTCAGATCGGCAGCCGAGGTGCCGGTGGTGACCTCGACGCCCTGCTTGCCGGCCTTCTTGATGTTGCGTCGCCACTGCTGGTTCATCCCGCGCAGGACGTCGTCCTCGGAGCGGGCGTTGCCGTCGGCGTCCACGAGCGGGATCTGGAAGACGTACCGCGGCTGGCCGGCGGCGAAGCCGCCGGTGGTCTGCTGCTCCTGCCAGCCGAGCTCGGCGAGCTCCGAGGCCACCTGGGCCCCGGCGGCGCTGCGCTCCTCGGGAGCCAGCTCGGCCAGGCGTCCGACGCCGTCGTCGGCGATGCCCTTCTTGACCTGGGCGGCGGTCCACCGAGAGGTCATCACCGGGGGGCCGATGCGCAGCCCGAACGCGCGTCGGCCGCGGACGTGCGCGACCAGGGGGTCCAGCCAGCCGCCGAGCCTGTCGCCCGGCTCGTCATGCCGCCAGTCGATGACGGGGCCCTCGGGGACGTAGGCCAGGTAGCGCCGCACCCGCGGCAGCTGGCGGTAGAGCACCAGCGCCGCTCCCACCGGGGTGTCCTGGCCGTCGCGGAACCAGCCCAGTGACTCCGCGCGCCACTCTGCCTTGACCGCGCCCCAGCCGGGCGTCTGCAGGAAGCTGACCGCACCCCCTGCCGCGGTGGCCGACCTGACGAAGTCGAGGTGCTGCTGCGCGGTGATCGGGCGGACGGTGAGGGCTGGGGTCACGGACACGAGGCTAGCGGGGCAGCGCGCTCCCGCGAGAGTCGCACTCAGCCCACCCGGTAGCGCTCCGCCCGGGGCGAGAGGGCCAGGCCGTGGCCGGGGGCGTCCGGCAGCGGTGCCCGTCCGTCGACGAGGTCGACGCAGCCGTCGAACAGCATCCGTTCGAGCCGGACGTGGTCGTGGAACCACTCCAGGTGACGCAGGTTCGGGATCGCTGCGCACGCGCTGAGCGACAGGTGCGGGGCGCAGTGGCCCGACACCTCGAGGTGGTGCGCCTCGGCGACCGCGGCGGCCCGCTGCCAGCCGGTGATGCCGCCACACCGGGTGACGTCGAGCTGCAGGCAGTCGACCGCGCCGGCGCTGCACAGCGCCCGGGCGCTGTCGAGGTCGAAGACGTACTCCCCGGCGGTCACGTCGGGCCGCACCTGCTCACGGACCAGGCGTAGACCCGGGAGGTCGTCGGAGGTCACCGGCTCCTCGAACCAGCCGACGTCGAGCTCCTCGAGGCTGCGGGCCACCCGGATCGCCTGCTTGGCGGTGTAGCCGCCGTTGGCGTCCACGAAGACCCCGACATCGGGTCCGACCTGCTCGCGCACCTGGCGAGTACGACGGATGTCGCGGTCGGCGCGGGTGCCCCAGCCCTCCCCGATCTTGATCTTCACCCAGCGGGCCCCCTGCTCGAGCCAGCCCTGCACCTGCAGCGCGAGCTGACCCTCGTCGTAGGTGGTGAACCCGCCGCTGCCGTAGACCGGCACCTCGTCGTGGGCGCTGCCGAGCAGGCGGTGCAGCGGCAGGTCGAGCAGGCGCGCCTTGAGGTCCCACAGCGCCAGGTCGACGGCGGAGACCGCCAGTGCGGCCGCGCCGTCGCGCCCGGTGTTGCGCACCTGGTGATGCATCTGCATCCAGGCCCGGACCGGGTCCGCGGCCCCGAGGCCCCGGACGACCGGCCCGACGGTCTCCTGCACCATGCGCGCGACCGCTGCGTCGCCGTAGGTCCAGCCGAGGCCCTCGGCCCCACCCGCCCGGACCCGGACGAGCACCAGCGTGGTGGAGTCCCACGCGAAGGTGCCGTCGGCCTCGGGCAGGTCGGTGGGGACCGTGTAGGCCTCGGCCGTGACCTCCTCGATGAGAGGCAGCTCGACGGTCGCGCCGGCTGCCGCGGTCAGTGGAGGATCTCCTGCGCCTTGGTCTTGATCCCCTGCTTCATGACCCCCCAGCGGTCCTCGTCGCCCTTGAGCATCGCCTCCGCCGAGTTCTCCATCTGCTCGATGGTGGCGTGCGGCGGGATCGGCGGGAAGTTGGGATCGGTGTGGCAGTCGATCAACGTCGGCCGGTCCGCGGCGAAGGCTGCCTCCCACGCACTGTCGAGCTGCGCCGGATCCACCACGGTGATGGCCTGGAAGCCCAGCGCGGCCGCGAAGTCCGCGTAGGAGATGTCCGGCAGCGCCTGGGACTCGACCAGCTTGGGATCGCCGCCCATCGCCCGCATCTCCCAGGTGACCTGGTTGAGGTCGTTGTTGTGCAGCACGGCGACCACCAGCCGCGGGTCGGCCCACTGCTCCCAGTAGCGGCGGATCGTGATCAGCTCGGCCAGCCCGTTCATCTGCATCGCGCCGTCGCCCTCGAAGGCCACGACCGGACGCGTGGGCTCGCCGAACTTGGCGCCGATGGCGTAGGGGACCGCCGGTCCCATGGTGGCCAGCGTTCCGGAGAGCGACCCGCGCCGGGAGCCGCGCATGGTGATGAACCGTGCGTACCAGTTCGCCGCCGAGCCGGAGTCCGAGGTGAAGATGGTGTCGTCCGGCGCGTGTGCGTCGCAGCTCCGGAAGAACTTCATCGGGTTGACCCGGTCACCGGTCACCTCGGCCTCGGCGTTCATGGCGTCGCTCCAGTCGGAGACCTCGGAGACGATGTGCTCCTGCCAGCTGCGGTCCTCCTTGCGCTCCAGGTGCGGGATCAGCGCGTCCAGGGTCGCGGCGGCGTCGCCGACGAGGTTGAGCTCGTAGGGGTAGCGCATCCCGATCTGGGTCGGGTCGATGTCGATCTGCACGGCCCTGGCCTTGTCCAGCCCCGGCATGAACTGGGTGTAGGGGAAGTTGGACCCGATGGTGAGCAGCGTGTCGCAGTCGCGCATCATCTCGTAGCTCGGGCGGGTGCCGAGCAGGCCGATGGCGCCGGTGCCCCAGGGCAGCTCGTCGCTGAGCACGTCCTTGCCCAGCAGCGCCTTGGCGGCGCCGGCGCCGAGCAGGTCGGCGACGCGCTCCACCTGTGCCGCTGCCCCGCGCGCGCCCTGCCCGACCAGCATGGCGACCTTCTCCCCCGCGTTGAGGATCTCCGCGGCCCGGCGTACGGCGGCGTCGTCGGGCGCCACCGTCGGCCAGTCGATGCCGAGGCTGGAGGGGACCTCCTTGAACGCGTGGCCCGGAGGGGAGTACTCCAGCTCCTGCACGTCGGAGGGGATGATGATCGCCGTCGGGGTGTGCCGGCCGAGGGCGACCTTGATCGCCCGGTCCAGCACGTTGGGCAGCTGCTCGGGCACGGTGACCATCTGCACGTAGTCGCTGGCCACGTCCTTGAAGAGGCTCAGCAGGTCGACCTCCTGCTGGTAGTGCCCGCCCATCGCGCTGCGCGCGGTCTGGCCGACGATCGCCACGACCGGGACGTGGTCGAGCTTGGCGTCGTACAGCCCGTTGAGCAGGTGCACGGCCCCCGGGCCGGAAGTGGCCATGCAGACACCGACCTTGCCGGTGAACTTGGCGTAGCCCACCGCCTCGAAGGCGCTCATCTCCTCGTGCCGGGACTGGATGAAGGCGGGCTGGTCGTCGGCACGGCCGAAGGCGCCGAGGATGCCGTTGATGCCGTCGCCGGGGTAGGCGAAGACCTTGTCCACGTTCCACTCCCGCAGTCGCTGGAGCAGGAAGTCGGCAACGTTGGTGCTCATCGGGTGTCCTCCTGTTGGTGGTTGTGCTCGGGTGACGGCCCCTCTCAGGCCTTGTGCAGTACCCGCCGACCGATCGCGGCAACGCCCAGCAGGGCCGGAGTCACCACGGCTGCCACGGCGGCGGTGCGGGCCAGCGCTCCCGGGGCCGGGGTGCGGTCCAGGGGCATCTGGCCGGTGACCGTGCCGCGTGTCTCGGCGGTGTCGAGGAGCTCGGCGAGGTGTCGCCCCTCGTGGCCGCCGCTGTCGAACTCGTGGATCTGGGTGCGGCAGGAGAATCCGTCGGCCAGGACGACGGTGTCGCCCGGCTCGTGACGAAGCCGCGGCAGGAGCACCTGCTCGGCGCAGGCCTCGCTCACCTCGCCGTGCCCGGCGGTGAAGCCGAAGTTGCCCGCGAGGCCGCAGCAGCCGGAGGCCAGCTGCTCGCTGTCCACGCCGGCCTGCTGCAGCAGGCGCTGGTCGGCCTCCCAGCCCAGGACCGAGTGCTGGTGGCAGTGCACCTGGGCGACCGCGTGGACGTCCTGCCCGGAGAGGTTCGGTGGCTCCCAGCCCGGGGTGTGCTCCATGAGCAGCTCGGCGAAGGTGACGGTCGCGTCGCGCAACCGGCTCACGTCGTGGTCGTCGGGGAACAGGTCCGGGGCGTCGGAGCGGAACACGGTCGTGCAGGACGGTTCCAGACCGACCACGAGGCCGCCCTGCTCGACATGGGGCGCGAGCCGGCTGACCGTCCGCTGCACCACGGACTTCGCCGTCTTCAGCTGTCCGGTGGAGATCCAGGTGAGGCCGCAGCACAGCGGCTCGGTGGGGATGTCGACCTCCCAGCCGGCACGCTCGAGCACGCGCACGGCCGCGATCCCGATCTCCGGGCTGAAGTGGTTGGTGAAGGTGTCCGGCCACAGCAGCACCCGCCCGCGCGTCGTACCTCCTCCGGGGCGGGGCCCATGGCCGCGGTGTGCGTCCACGGTGCGCCGCACCCACCACTGCTGGAGGGTCTCGTGCGCGAACACGGGGACCTCGCGGTCCTCCAGGCCCGCCGCGGCGAGTGCCAGGCGGCGCAGGCCGGGGGCGTGGCTGAGGGCGTTCGCCGCGCGGGCCAGTCGCAGCCGTCCGACCAGGTGGGCCGCCAGCGGCAGCCACCCGGTGGCGTAGTCCGCACGGGGGCGCAGCCGTCCCTCGTAGTGGTGGGCGAGGAACTCGGCCTTGTAGGTCGCCATGTCCACCGAGGCGGGGCAGTCCTGCTTGCAGCCCTTGCAGGCCAGGCACAGGTCCAGGGCCTCCTTGACCTCCTCGGAGCGCCACAGGTCCTGCACGGGGCTGTCGTCGTGGCCGTCGAGCATCTCGAACAGCAACCGGGCCCGGCCGCGGGTGGAGTGCTCCTCCTCGTGGGTGACCTGGTAGGAGGGGCACATCACCGAGGGGCCCTCGTGGGTGAGCTGTCGGCACTTTCCGACGCCCACGCAGCGGTTCGCCGCCTGGGCGAACGAGCCGTCGTCCTCGGGGAATCGGAAGAACAGGTCCTGAGGGGTGGCGGGCGACCAGTCACCTCCCAACCGGAGGTTCTCGTCGAGGCGGTAGGGGTCGACCACCTTGCCGGGGTTCATCTGGTTGTCGGGGTCGAAGAGCGCCTTGACCCGCTGCATGACCTCCATGAGCTCGGCGCCGAACATCTTGCTCAGCAGCTCGCCGCGGGACTGACCGTCGCCGTGCTCGCCGGAGAGGGAGCCGCCGTAGGAGACGCACAGGTCGGCGGCCCGCTGCGCGAACCGGCGATAGGTCTCCACGCCCTCGGCGGTGAGCAGGTCGAAGGGGATGCGGGTGTGCACACAGCCCTGCCCGAAGTGCCCGTAGAGGCTCGGTCCGACGTCGCTGGCGTAGCCGAAGTCGTCGAAGAGGGCGCGTAGGTCGCGGAGGTAGGGGCCCAGATCCGCCGGCGCGACCGCGGAGTCCTCCCAACCCGGGAAGGTGTCGGGATGGTGGGGTACGTGGGCGGTGGCCCCGAGCCCGGACTCGCGCACCAGCCACAGCGACTCCTCGTGCGCGGGGTCGTCGAAGAACTTCGCCCAAGGCTCGTGGTCGGTGTCGGCGAGGTCGTCCAGCAGGCGCTCGGCCCTGGCGTCAGCCTCCTCGCGCGTCTCACCGCCGAGCTGCACCATCAAGAAGCCCGCGCCCTTGGGCAGCTGCTCGAGGGCGTCGGCGTTGAGTCCCTTGAGCTGCTGGTCGTGGATGAGGTACTCGTCGATCCCCTCGAGCGCGATCGGCTCGTGCTTGAGGACCGCGGGCACCGCCTCGGCGGCGGTGTAGACGTCCTGGTAGCCGAGGATCACCAGGGTCTTCTCGGGGATCACCTCGACGAGCTCGAGCTCCGCGGTGAGCACCGTGGCGAGGGTTCCCTCGCTACCGACGAGGAAGCGGGCGATGTCGAAACCGAGCTCGGGCAGCAGGGAGTCGAGGTTGTAGCCGGAGACCCGTCGTGGGATCTCGGGGTAGCGCTCGCGGATCTCCTCGGCGTGCTCGTCGCGCAGCCGACGCAGCGTCCGGTAGATCTCGGCCTCCCGGTCGCCTCGGGACTCGATGCGGCGGTAGTCCTCGTCGCTGGTGCGACCCGCGGTGATCCGGGTGCCGTCGGCGAGCATCACCTCGAGGGACCGGACGTTGTCCACGGTCTTGCCGGTGCGCTGCGCGGTGGCGCCGCAGGAGTTGTTCCCGATCATGCCGCCGATCGCGCAGTTGGGGTGCGTGGAGGGTTCTGGGCCGAACCGCAGACCGGTGTCGGCCAGCTGCCGGTTGAGGTCGTCCAGCACGATCCCCGGCTCGACCACGCAGGTGCGGTTCTGCACGTCGACGGAGAGCAGCCGGTTGCAGTACTTGGTGAAGTCGAGCACCACGGCGGTGTTGGTGCACTCCCCGGCCAGGCTGGTGCCCCCACCCCGGGGAAGCATCGGCACGCCGTGGTCGCGGCAGCAGCGGATCGCCTCGGCGGCCGCCTCGGTGGTGCGGGGCAGCACCACGCCGTACGGGACCTGCCGGTAGTTCGAGGCGTCGGTCGAGTACGTCGCCCGGGTGCCGCTGTCGAAGCGGACCTCGCCGTCCACGCGGGAACGCAGGTCACGCTCGAGGGCGCTGATGGTGGCGGGGTCCACCCGGGGCGGGGTGGCGACCGAATGGCTCAACGGAGTGCTCCTCTCCTGGTGGGCCGTTCCCACCGGCTGCGGACCCTGCGGGCAGCTCACGACCTGCGTACCCGAACAGATTGCGTTTACGCACAAATCTGCGGAGCACGTGCGGGAAGGGACGGGCGGGAGTCGGGAAGCACGGGTGGGACGAGACATGCCTTGCCCGGGTGGGTGAGAATGTCCTGGTCGTAGCGGTCGCAGGCCGACGCGCGTGCCGGTCTCGCCGAGGCGTCACAGATGTGCGTCCCCGGGTCGCCGAGGCGTCACGGATGTGCGTCCGTCGTACCGATCTGGAAGGAACGCTGTGGACATCGAACCGCTCATGGTGGCCAGCAGGGCAGTCACCTCAGCCGTGGTGCGCTCCATGGAGGAGGTCGACCCGGCGCTGCCGCTGCCCCAGGTGCGGGCACTGGTGATGGTCGGGATGTACCAGCCCATGACGGTGGGCGCGATCGCCGAGGGACTGGGCATCAATCCCTCCAACGCCAGCCGGGCCTGCGACCGGCTTGTCGAGCGCGGGCTGGTGGGCCGAAATGCCGACGACACAGACGCTCGCCGGGTAGCCCTCGCCCTGACCACTGCGGGCGCGGCGCTGCTCGACCAGGTGCTCGGCCGCCGTCGCCAGGAGCTGGCCGCCGTGGTCGAGGCGATGGAGCCGCAGCGACGCGCCGCGCTCCTCGAGGCTCTGCACGCCTTCAACGAGGCGGCGGTGCAGGTCGGACTGCTGGTGACCGCCCAGGCCCCCGAGCGGCACTTCGTCGAGCTGCTGCGCTGACCGCGCCGGCTCAGACGCCGCGCGCGCGGAGCCAGGCGACGTCGGCGCTGTGCCCCTCCGGGCCGCCCGGGGTCTCGCAGATCACCGCCGCACCAGCGTCGCGTACGACGGCCGCGAGCTCGTCCTCGTCGATCTGACCCGCCCCGAAGTTGGCGTGCCGGTCGGCGCCGGACCCGAAGGCGTCGCGACTGTCGTTGGCGTGCACGAGGTCGATCCGGCCGGTGATGGCGTGGATCTTCTCCACCGCGGTGCCGAGCTCGATGCCACCGGCCCAGGCGTGGCAGGTGTCGAGGCAGAAGCCCACCTGCTCGAAGCCCTCGGCGGCGGCGATGGCGTCCCACAGGCCGGCGATGCGGTCGAGGTGACGGGCCATGGCGTTGTCGCCGCCGGCGGTGTTCTCGATCAGGAGCGGCACCTTGATCTCGGTCGACTCGACCGCCTTGCGCCAGTTGTCGAAGCCCTTCTCCGGTGCATCCGACTTGTTGACGTGGCCCCCGTGGACGACCAGGCCGGCCGCGCCGATCTCGGCGGCGGCGTCCATGTGCTGCTGGAGCAGCTTGCGGCTGGGGATCCGGATCCGGTTGTTCGTGGTGGACACGTTGACCAGGTAGGGCGCGTGCACGTAGAGCGTGAGGCCGTTCGCCTCGGCCGCCTCCCGCAGGGCGGTCGCGCCGCCGGGGTAGCGGATCTCCGGTCCCTGGTATCCCTGCGGGTCGCCGAGGAAGAACTGCACCAGCGAGGTCTCGCGCGCCTGCGCCTCGGCAATCGGGTCGGCCTGGTCGACGTGGGCTCCGATCGGGACGGTCATGACGCCAGACTAGGGGGACCCACCGACCTCGCCCGGAGCGCCTGTGGACAACGATTTCTCCGTCGTACGCCGCGGTTGGTAGCCTGGCGCGTCCGCTCCCCCGATGGGAGCAGACATCCCACGCACAGCCCTCCTGCCACGACGCCCGTCGTGGCCGCCTGAGTCCGAAGGAGGTGGAGAACGCTATGCGTAACTACGAGCTCATGGTCATCCTCGACCCCAACCTCGAGGAGCGCACCGTCCAGCCGTCGCTCGACACGTACCTCAACGTGGTGCGCAACGACGGTGGGTCGGTGGACAACGTCGACATCTGGGGTCGCCGCCGACTGGCCTACGAGATCAACAAGTTCGCCGAAGGCATCTACGCCGTGGTGACGCTGCAGGCCGAGCCTGCCACCGTCAAGGAGCTCGACCGTCAGCTCACGCTGAACGAGTCGGTGCTGCGCACCAAGGTGATCCGTCCCGACGTGCACTGATCAGCCGAACACCACCCAGGGAGATCCCACATGGCAGGCGAGACCGTCATCACCGTCGTCGGCAACCTCGTCGACGACCCGGAGCTGCGCTTCACCCCCTCGGGGGCTGCGGTCGCGAACTTCCGGATCGCCTCGACGCCCCGCACCTTCGACCGGCAGACCAACGAGTGGAAGGACGGGGAGGCCCTGTTCCTGTCCTGCTCGGTGTGGCGGCAGGCGGCCGAGAACGTCGCCGAGTCGCTCACCAAGGGGATGCGGGTCATGGTCCAGGGGCGGCTGAAGCAGCGCTCCTACGAGACCCGTGAGGGTGAGCGCCGCACGGTCATCGAGCTCGACGTCGACGAGGTCGGCCCGAGCCTGAAGTACGCCACGGCCAAGGTCGCGCGCACCCAGCGCGGCGGCGGTGGCGGCGGCTACGCCAACCAGGGTGGCGACGACCCGTGGGCCGGCCAGGGATCCAACCCGGGCCCCGCTCAGGGCTCCGGCCCCGGTGCCGGCCAGGGCTCCGCCCCCCAGGGCGGCGGCTCCTGGGGTGGCCAGCAGGGCGGTGGCCAAGCCGGCCAGTCCGACCCGTGGGCCAGCCAGGGATCCGACGAGCCGCCGTTCTGACGGCTCGACCACCACATCCATCCGCCCACCATTCCGGTCCACGACCGGGCTCTTGAGAGGAGAGCACCACAATGGCCAAGGCAGTGATGCGCAAGCCCAAGAAGAAGGTTTGCCAGTTCTGCAAGGAGAAGGTGTCCTACGTCGACTACAAGGACACCAACCTGCTGCGCAAGTTCATCTCCGACCGCGGCAAGATCCGCGCTCGTCGGGTGACCGGCAACTGCGTGCAGCACCAGCGCGACGTGGCCACGGCCGTGAAGAACGCCCGTGAGGTCGCGCTCCTGCCCTACACCTCCACGGCGCGCTGAGAGGAGACCGCCTGATGAAGCTCATCCTGACCCAGGAGGTCCCCGGGCTCGGCGCGGCCGGCGACGTGGTCGAGGTCAAGGACGGCTACGGCCGCAACTACCTCATCCCGCGTGGCTTCGCGATCCGCTGGACCCGTGGCGGGGAGCGGACCATCGAGTCCATCAAGAAGGCCCGCGCCAGCCGTGCGGTCCGCGACGCCGACCACGCCGTCGCCGTCAAGGCCAAGCTGGAGGGGTCGACCTACCACGTCCGCGTGCGCGCGGGCGAGGGTGGTCGTCTCTTCGGCGCGGTCACCCCGGCCGAGATCGCCGCGGCGATCACCGAGGCCGGCGGCGAGGTGGACAAGCGCACGATCGTGGTCGCCAACCCGATCAAGTCGCTGGGCAGCCACACCGTCACCGTCAAGGTCCACGACGAGGTCGAGGCCCAGGTCCAGCTCAACGTGGTGCCTGCCTGACGACCTGTCGGATTCACAGTACGTACTGTGAAACTGGCCTCGATCACCGGAAGTATTCGGTGCTCGAGGCCAGTTCTCGGTGTACGGCGGTCCGGCCGCTCAGTGCGGACGCCGGGCCGGCCGCACCTCCAGCGGGCCGGGTCCCCCGAGCCACTCGCGTCGGTGCACCCGGAACAGGTAGTAGACGAACGCGACGTTGACCAGCGTGGAGACGACCAGGGTCGGGTTCTCCAAGGCTGTCACCTCGCCGCCGATCGCCAGCACGGGGAGCACGGCGGCCAGCGCGAAGCCCCAGACCAGGACGCCGAAGCGCTGCGCCACGAAGGTGTCCGGCGGACGCCGTTGCGTGGCGACGACGCCGATGGTGCGGGCCAGCACCAGGCAGAACACCAGCTGCGGGAGCGAGGCGAACCACTCGCCCGAGGCGTCGAGCTGGTGGCGAAGCTGCGGCACCCACATCGGGATGCTGACCAGGCCGGCGAGGCCAGCCAGCCAAGGGGCGCTGTCGAAGGCGTCGTCGGCACGGGCGAGCGCGAGCGCCCCCCAGAGCACCAGGCCCCAGCCCGCCGGGTCGGGCAGCGCGTCGTAGCGCGCCCACGACGGGGACGGGTCGGGCGGGAACGTCGCCGTGCCCACCACGATCACCATGCCCATGGCGATGCGCTGCAACGGCGACATGGCGCCCAGCCTAGGGAGCGACGTCCGGATCCGGTCACGCCGGCAGGGTTCCCGCGCGCATCCAGCGGTCGGTCCGGGCGCGGGCGAGGAGGGTGACTGCCCGCCCACCCATGAAGCAGACGCCGAAGGCCGCCCACAGCCAGAGCAAGCGGTGCCCCGTGGGCACGGTGACCGCCAGCACGGCGGAGGGGGCGAAGAGCAGGAGCGTGCCCAGCTGCGCCCACGCGAGGTACACCGCGTCCCCGGCGCCGATGAGCACGCCGTCGAGGACGAAGACCACGCCCGCCAGCGGTTGGGCGACCGCAGCGACGAGGAGGACCCCCGTCAGCAGCCCCCGCACGGCGGGGTCGGGGGTGAACAGCGGCCCCAGGAAGTAGGCGCCTCCCGCGAGGAGCAGGCCGGTGAAGATGCCGCTCAGCCAGCCCCACCGGACCATCCGGTCGGTGACCCTGCGCGCGGCCGGCACGTCCGAGGCGCCGAGGTAGCGGCCGGTGATCGCCTGTGCGGCGATCGCGATCGCGTCGAGCGCGAAGGCCAGGAAGGTCCAGATCGTCAGCGCCAGCTGCATGGTGGCCAGGTCGTCCTCACCGAGCCGGGTGGCGGCGTAGGTCATCACCAGCAGGGACGCGCGCAGGCAGACGGTCCGCACCAGCAGTGGTACGCCGGCCCGGCCCGCGCGCCGGATACCGGGCAGGTCCGGCACCAGCGAGGCGTCGTAGGTGCGGGCGCCCCGCACCACGACGACCGCCAGCGCAGCGGCCGAGGCGGCCTGGGCCAGGGTGGTCCCGAGCGCCGACCCGGCGATGCCGAGCCCGGCGCCGTAGACGAGGACGAGGTTGAGCGCCACGTTGAGGCCGTTGCCCGCCACGGCCACCGCGAGCGGCGTACGGGTGTCCTGCAGCCCCCGCAGCACCCCCGTGGCCGCCAGCACCAGCAGCATCGGCACGGCCCCGAGCAGGGCGAGGTGCAGGTAGGTGACAGCCAGGTCCTCGACGTGGGCACCGGGTCCGAACAGCCGGACGAGCACCCGCGCCAGGGGCACGCCGGCGAGGGTGATCACCGTGCCGATGCCGGCGGCCAGCCACAGCCCGTCGACCCCCTGGGCGAGTGCCTCCCGGGTGTGCCCGCCACCGAGCTGGCGCGCCACGGAGGCGGTGGTGCCGTAGGCCAGGAAGACGCACAGGCTCACCAGCGTCCCGAGCACCGCCGAGGCGATGCCGAGCGCGGCCAGCTGGGGGGTGCCGAGGTGGCCGACGATGGCTGCGTCGGCGAGGAGGAACAGCGGTTCGGAGACCAGGGCCAGGAAGGCGGGTACGGCGAGCCGCAGGATCTCGCGGTCGGGGGAGTGGTCGTCGGTGCTCCGCGGGCTCCGGACCACTACCACGGCGGAAGGCTAGGCGCCACCGGAACCCTGTGCAAAACCCGCTGCTTCCTGTGGGAAACCGCTGGCCTCGAATGCTTTGTCGACAAACGTCGGCAGTCGTCCCAGATGCTGGGAACTGGCCTGTACCAGTGGGCAGTTTTTCTTTCTCCACAACCGGTGGATCGGCATAACCGCAGGTCAGTCGCTATGTGACGCAGACCACATCAAGGTTTTCCACAGAGTCACCAACAGGGTGTGCACATCGTCGGCGGCGTGTTCCACACCTCCTCCACCGTTGTCCACAGGCCCCTGTGGATGACGGTCTTGGTGGCTCGGTGAGACCGGTCCTAGCCTCGCCCGTCGGGCCGTTCGTGGGGACGTCAGCCGGATGTCAGAGGTCCCCCCTAGCGTGCGGGTCGCAGCCGAGCAGGGGACAGGGAGTGCGGGTATGAGCATGACGCAGTCGTCGGGGGCGGGGTCGACGGGCGCGGCGGGCACCGACACCTGGGAGCCCGCAGGCTCCTTCGACTACCCCGAGCGGTTCGCCGAGGACGTCGCCGGCAACCAGGAGCACTGGTCGGGGCGGATGCCGCCGCAGGACAACGACGCCGAGCAGAGCGTGCTCGGGTCGATGCTGATCTCCAAGGACGCCATCGACGAGGTCAACGAGCAGATCCGGGGCGGGGACTTCTACAAACCCGCGCACGAGACGATCTTCGACGCCGTGATCGACCTCTACGGTCGAGGCGAGCCGGCCGACCCGGTCACGGTCGCGGCCGAGCTCCAGCGTCGCGGCCAGCTGCAGCGGATCGGCGGGGCGCCGTACCTCCACACCCTCGCCGCGAGCGTGCCGATCGCCGCGAACGCCGGCTACTACGCCGGCATCGTGCGGGAGAAGTCCATCCTGCGCAGGCTGGTCGACGCCGGCACCCGCATCGCGCAGATGGGCTATGCCGGCGAGGGGGAGGTCGACGACACCGTCGACGCCGCCCAGCAGGAGGTCTATGCGATCGGGGAGAAGCGCAACCAGGAGGACTACGCCCCGCTCTCGGCGATCATGGAGTCCACGCTGGACGAGATCGAGGCCATCTCCAGCAGTGACGGTGTCACCAGTGGGGTGCCCACGGGCTTCGCCGACCTCGACGAGCTCACCAACGGCTTCCACGGCGGGCAGATGGTCATCGTGGCCGCCCGACCGGCCATGGGAAAGAGCACCCTGGCGCTGGACTTCTGCCGCGCCGCCTCGGTCCACAACAACCTGACCAGCATCTTCTTCAGCCTGGAGATGTCGCGCAGCGAGATCACCATGCGCCTGCTGTCGGCGGAGTCGAAGGTGCCGCTGAACCACATGCGCAAGGGCCCGATGGCCGAGGACGACTGGAACAAGCTCGGTCCCAAGATGGGGCAGGTCTCCAGCGCCCCGTTGTTCATCGACGACAGCCCGAACATGACGATGATGGAGATCAGGGCCAAGGCCCGACGGCTCAAGCAGCGCCACGACCTGAGGCTGATCGTCATCGACTACCTCCAGCTGATGACCAGCGGCAAGAAGGTCGAGTCGCGTCAGGTCGAGGTCTCGGAGTTCTCCCGGCAGATCAAGCTGCTGGCCAAGGAGCTCGACGTCCCGATCATCGCCTTGTCCCAGCTCAACCGTGGCCCCGAGCAGCGCTCGGACAAGCGCCCGATGATGTCCGACCTCCGGGAGTCCGGCTCGATCGAGCAGGACGCCGACATCGTGATGCTCCTGCACCGCGAGGACGCCTACGAGCGTGAGTCGCCCCGGGCCGGGGAGGCCGACATCATCGTCGCCAAGCACCGCAACGGGCCGACCAGGGATGTCGTGGTCAGCTTCCAGGGCCACTACTCGCGGTTCGGTGACATGGCGCACTGAGGCGGCCCTGCGGCGCCCTGCGGGGCGTTGGTGTCGACTCTCACACCGCCGGAGTGCCAACGCCGGCGGCGGGCGCGGCTAGGGTGAAGAGGCCTTCGCTGGTCTCGCCATCAGCGTGCGCACCGAGTGCGCAGTGCCCACCTTCTCATCCCCGCGCCGGGGCCGCCTGCTCCCTGCGAGCAAGTCCCGCTCGTTGCCCGAAACGGAGCACCTCACCCCTTGAGCACGTCCACGCCCGCATCGCCCTCTGCCCGGACGCACGCACCAGCGCAGCACACGGTCCGCCATGCCCTGCGCCACCCGGCGCTGCTGCGGACCGAGGTGCTCGCCGGGCTCGTCGTCGCGCTCGCACTCATCCCCGAGGCGATCTCGTTCTCCATCATCGCCGGCGTCGATCCGCGCGTGGGCCTGTTCGCCTCGTTCACGATGGCCGTGACCATCTCCGTGCTCGGTGGCCGCCCCGCGATGATCTCGGCGGCCACGGGGGCCGTGGCACTGGTGATCGCCCCGGTCGCCCGCAACCACGGGATGGACTACCTGATCGCGACCGTCCTCCTGGCGGGGGCCTTCCAGGTCGTCCTGGGCCTTGCCGGAGCGCCTCGGCTGATGCGGTTCATCCCCCGATCGGTGATGGTCGGGTTCGTGAACTCGCTGGCCATCCTGATCTTCCTCGCCCAGGTCCCGCACCTGGTCGGCGTGCCGTGGCTGGTCTATCCGATGATCGCGGTCGGCATCGTCGTCATGGTCGCGCTTCCCGCACTCACCAGGGTGGTCCCCGCGCCGCTGGTCGCCATCGTGGCGCTGACGGCCTTCACCGTCCTGGCCGCCACCAGCGTGCCGGACGTCGGCGACGAGGGCGCCCTCCCCGACAGCCTTCCCGCGCTGTTCGTCCCGCACGTGCCGCTGACCCTGCACACGCTCGGCACCATCGCCCCGTACGCCCTCGCGATGGCGTTGGTGGGGCTGCTCGAGTCACTCCTGACCGCCAAGCTGGTCGACGACCTCACCGACACCCCGTCGGACAAGACCCGCGAGGCCTGGGGCCAGGGCGCCGCCAACATGGTCACCGGCCTGTTCGGTGGCATGGGCGGCTGCGCCATGATCGGGCAGACCATGATCAACGTGAAGGCGTCAGGGGCCCGCACCCGGCTCTCCACGTTCCTCGCCGGAGTCTTCCTGCTGGTCCTGGTGGTCGGCTTCGGCGACGTCGTCGCGGTCATCCCGATGGCCGCCCTCGTCGCGGTGATGATCATGGTCGCCGTCGGCACCTTCGACTGGCACAGCATCCATCCCGCCACCTTGCGGCGGATGCCCAAGTCGGAGACCACCGTGATGCTCTCCACCGTCGTCGTGGTCGTGGCCACCCACAACCTCGCCATCGGTGTCGTCGTCGGCGTCCTCGTCGCGATGACGCTCTTCGCCCGCCGGGTCGCGCACCTCACCCGGACCGAGCGGGTCCTCGTCGAGGCGGCGGACGGCAGTGTCCTGGCCCGCTACACCGTCACCGGTGCGCTCTTCTTCGCCTCCAGCAACGACCTCTACACCCAATTCGACTATGCCGGGGATCCGGACCTCGTCGTCATCGACCTGAGTGCCTCGCACGTCTGGGACGCGTCCACGGTGGCCTCGCTCGACGCGATCGTGACCAAGTACCGGCGCAAGGGGAAGTCGGTCGAGATCGTCGGCCTCAACGAGGCCAGCGCCGACCGGCACGAGCGGCTCACCGGTCAGCTCGCTGCCCACTGAGCGATGAGTCCGGGGCCGGCTCGGGTCAGGTCGTTGACGACGGATCGACCAGAGGAACACGACGAGCACTCTCCTCAACCCCTGCCTGAGCTTCCGCGACACCGCCCGGCGGCCATGGACACTGGGCCGCGTCCCCCGGTTTGTCGCCCAGGAAGGCGGGCACGACCATGATCATGAGTTCCACGGACCCCTTCGAGCAGGCGAACGAAGCCGACGTGGTCGAGCAGGCGCAGAACCTCGACGGCTCCAGCGCCGGCACCACCGAGCCGGAGTACTCCCATGCGGAGGCCGACGAGGCAGACGTCCTCGAGCAGGGCGCGGACTTCGGCGACGAGGAGAGCGACGAGGCCTACCCGCGCGCCGGGCAGGACGACGGGCAGTAACCCTCACTCCCGCGAGGAGTACGCCGGCCCGCCGGGCGTCGCCGGCGACGGTTCCGAGGTGGTGAACCACCGCACGCGGGCGGGTGGGCCATGGGCGGAAGCATGACCCGGACCCGAGTCGGACACCATGGGGACATGAGCGTCGATCTCCGCCGCGGTGCCGGCGACCTGGTCACCTGGTCCTTCGCCCACGGGCTCACCCGCGGGCTCCTGGGGGTGGCCTCGCGACGAGGCGACCTGCTCGCCCGGCTCACCACCGACCCGGCGCTGCGCGAGAACCCCTTCCCGGCGTACGAGGAGCTGCGTGCGCGCGGCCGCGTCGCACGCGGTCGGTTGATCAGCGGCACCGTCGACCACGCCCTGGCCAACCAGGTGCTGCGCAGCGAGGACTTCGGGGTGGCGGCCGGTCGTTCGGAGCTGCCTGCGCCGGTACGACGGCTGCTGGACTGGGCCCAGGACCCGCACGCCCTCGGACCCGTCGACCCGCCCTCGCTCCTCGCCCTGGACCCGCCCGAGCACACCCGCTACCGCAAGCTGGTCTCCCGGGCGTTCACCGCCCGCAAGGTCGCCGCCATGGAGGACCGGGTGGTCGCGGTGGCGAGCAGGCTGCTCGACGAGCTCGAGGCCGACCGTGGTGCCCGCGTCGACCTGGTCGAGCGCTACGCCTCGCGGTTGCCGGTCGCGGTGATCGCCGATCTCCTCGGCATCCCCGAGGACCTGCACGGACGCCTGCTCGCGCTCGGCAACGACGCAGCGGTGACCCTGGACCCCGGGTTGTCCTGGGCGGAGTACCGCCGCGCGACCGCCGCCGTACGCGAGCTGCACCTCTGGTTCGACGCGCACGTCGCGAGCCTGCGCCTCGACCCGGGGGAGGACCTGCTCAGCGCCCTGGTCCAGCTCGACGGCCCCGACCGGCTCTCCGAGGTGGAGCTGCGGGGCATCGGGCTGCTGCTCCTCGGCGCCGGCTTCGAGACGACGGTGAACCTGATCGGCAACGCCGTGGTGACCCTGGAGCACCACCCTGACCAGGCCGCGGTGGTGCGCGAGGACCCGTCCCTGTGGGCGAACGCGGTGGAGGAGGTGCTGCGCTTCGACTCCCCGGTCCAGCTCACCCTGCGTGAGGCGTACGCCGACACGGTGGTCGACGGTGTCGAGGTGTCGAAGGGTGAGGCGCTGCTGCTCTACCTGGGAGGCGCCAACCGCGACCCGTCGGTCTTCGCCGACCCGCAGCGCTTCGAGGTGACGCGTGCGGATGCGGACCAGCATCTGGCCTTCTCCGCGGGGGTGCACTTCTGCCTCGGAGCCAGCCTGGCCCGGCTGGAGGCGCGAGTGGCGCTGCGGCTGTTGTACGAGCGGTTCCCCCGGCTGGCCGTGGCGGAGCTTCCCGAACGTCGGCAGACGCGCGTGCTCCGCGGCTACGACCACCTCCCGGTGACGCTGGCCGGGTGAAGCCGCACATCTGTGACGCCTCGGCGGGGTTGCGGCGCACATCTGCGACGCCTCGGCGAAGGGGGTGGGCGGTCAGACGGGCTGGACCGCCTCGCTGCTGGGGTCGATGAGGATCTTGGCGTGCGCCTCGGGGTCGCCCAGGGCGTCGAAGGCCGCGGCCACCCCGGGCAGGCCCACGGTGCCGGTGACGACCGGGGCCGGATCGACCTTGCCGTCGGCGAGCAGGTGCAGGGCGTCGCGGAAGTCCAGCGGCGTGTAGCCGAGCACGAAGCGGAGCTCGGTCTCCTTGTTGATCGCCATCACCGGCTGGATCCGGTCGGACTCCATGCACACCCCGACCACCACGACGCGGGAGCTGATCGGCGCTTCGTCGACGACGCGCTCGATCATCCCCGGCACCCCGACGCACTCGAACACCACGGGGCCGGCGGGTTGGGTGGCCCCCAGGGCCTCGGCCGCCCGATAGACCTGCCACCAGCGCGGCAGCCGGCGCAGCTTGGTCATGCCGTCCACGGCCATGTCGAAGACCTGGTCGGCCTGCGTCAGGTGGCCGTGCTCCTTCGCGGAGGCGAACGGCGAGTCCGTGGCCGGGTCGACCACCACGTCGGCGCCGTAGGCCCGCGCCAGGGCCCGCCGCCCCGCGGAGAAGTCGCTGGCCACCACGTGCCGGACACCGGTGGCCTTCAGCATGGCGATCACGGCCAGGCCCACCGGTCCGCAGCCGATCACCACCGCGACGCGCTTGCGGCCGACCTGCCCGCGGCGCACGGCGTGCAGGCCCACCGCCATCGGCTCGGTGAGCGCGGCGAGCTCCGGGGAGAGGCCGTTCGGCACCGGGAACATCAGGGATTCCTGGACCAGCAGGCGTTCGGCGTACGCGCCGGGGGCGTGCTGGGAGAGGCCGGTCGCGTGCACCCGGCCGGCTTGGCGCAGCAGCGGCATCGCGACGACCGTGGTCCCGGGGGGCTGGGCCTTCCGGGTGCGGGGACCGTGATCGAGGACCCTGCCGCTGAACTCGTGACCCATCACCACCGACTGGTCCGAGCGCATGATCCCGTCGTAACCGACCTTGGCGGTCACCTCGGCCAGCTCGTCGGCGTGCTTGCGGGCGTGCAGGTCCGAGCCGCAGATGCCGGCCCGCACCACCTCGACGAGGACCTGACCCTCGGCCGGGACCGGGTCGGGGACCTCCTCGACCTCGAGCTGGGCATGGGTGCAGGTGACCGCGCGCATGCGCCGAACGGTAGCGGGCGATTGCGCTGCACGGGCGGCGTACCTGGGTACCACCCAGGACGTGAGTCTCCTCGATCGCCCCGAGTCCGAGCGTGAGCAGCTGGCCCAGGTGCTGCTGGACCGGCTGACCCCGGCGATGAGTGCCCTGGGCGTCCTGTTCGTGCTGGTCGTGCTCGGCGAGCAGCTGGCCCGCGGCGACAGCGCCCTGTCCCAGGCGCTGACCGTGACGGGCTGGCTCTTGTGGGTCGTCTTCGCCCTCGAGCTCGCCGCCCGGGCGGTGGTCGCGCCGGACTCCGGCCGCTTCTGGCGGCGCAACTGGTGGCAGCTCGCCTTCCTGGTGCTGCCGTTCCTGCGCGTCTTCCGGTTGGTCCGCGCAGCTCGGTTCCTGCGCGGTGGCCGGATGCTCTCCGGGGCCGTGCGCGGCACCAGGTCGACCGCAGCGCTGTTGCGCAGCCGGCTCGGCTGGCTCGGCTCGATGTGGCTCATCACCGTCCTGCTCGTCAGCGAGCTGCTCTACTCCTTCGCCGGCTTCCGCCGTTTCGGAGACGCGCTGCACGCCGCGGCGCTGGCAGCGATCACCGGAGAGCCGCTGGGACGCACGGGTGCCTTCGCCGAGGTCGTCGAGGTGTTGCTCGCGGCGTTCTCGGTGGTGGTGTTCGGCTCCCTGGCCGGTGCGCTCGGCGCCTACTTCCTCGGCGCGGACCGGCACTCCGGCTCCGCGGTCGCCGGCGACTGACCGGGCGCGCTCAGCGCCGGAAGGTGCCCGCGGACCAGCGGTTGGTCCAGGGGTGGGCACGCTGCACGCGCTTGCCGGAGCTCGGGGCGTGCACCATCAGCGCGCGTCCGTGCTGCCAGCGCAGGAAGATCCCGACGTGGTAGACGCGACCCCCGTTGCGGAAGAACATCAGGTCGCCCCGGCGCAGCTTGCGGCGCGGGATGTGTCGTGCCGCCCGGGCCTGTGCCGAGGACGTGCGCGGCACCCTCCGGAAGCCCGCCCTGGCGTAGCTGTACTGCACCAGGCCGGAGCAGTCGAAGGAGCCCGGGCCGCGGGCGCCGTACCGGTAGGGATCGCCGATCTGGTGCAGCGCGACCGATGCCGCGCGCTTGGGGCTGCGAGACCTCGCCTCGGCCCCGGACGCCGGCACCAAGGCGGCGGCGAAGGCCAGCGAGAGGGCCAGGAAGGCCATCGCGACGGGGCGCAGGGCACGGTAGGAGGGATGGACGGATGCAGGCACAGCGGTTCCTTTCCCACGCCTGCGAAGTGAGCTGTCGGGTTGGAGCCGGAAAGTGCTCCGCCACTGGTGTGGTGGCTTCACCCCGAGTCACGGACTGCTGGGCAGCCCGGACGTGGAACCTGGGTCCTCCGCTCCTGCCCGTGTGCTCCCTGGAAGAGGTCGGTGATCCCCGGCGTGGGCAGGATTCGGCGAGCGCAGGGGATGCTTGCTTTCGTCAGCCGGAACCGTACGAGTCCGACAGGGTGCTTGTCATCCCTTTCGAGGACTTCTGTGGACGGCGGCGTGACGTGCGTGGGCGCCCCTCGTTGGTCTGCACATGTCGACCGAAGAGCTTCCGTCCCAGCTGAGCCGGCGTGGCCTGCTCGGAGGAGCGCTGGCCGCGGGTGCCACCACCGCTCTCGCCTCCGGCCTGGGCGCGCCCGCCAGCGCGACCAGCATCCACGACTGCGTCGTCGTCGGCGGCGGCCTGTCCGGTCTCGCCGCGGCCCGCACGTTGCGGGCCGCCGGGAAACGGGTGGTTATCCTCGAAGGACGCGACCGGGCCGGGGGGCGGGTGCAGAACGTGCCCACCCGCAGCGGCCGCTACGAGATCGACGGCGGCGCCGAGTTCATCGGCCCCACCCAGGACCGGATCCAGGCCCTGGCCGACGAGTACGGCGTGCAGACGCAGCCCACCTACAACGACGGCAACAACATCTACTGGCGCAACGGCACGGCCACGCCCTACCCGGCCGCCGTGGGGATCCCGGTCGATCTCGGCGCCCCGCAGCTCGGCGTCGCCGTGGCCGAGCTCTCCGCCATCGCGGCCACGATCAAGCCCGGCCGCCCGTGGGAGCACCCGCTCGCGGCCGTGTACGACGGCATGACCTACCAGCAGTGGATCGACCAGAACGCCACCGACGACTCCGCCCGCCTGCTGCTGGCGCTCGTCTGCAGCGCGACGCTCTCGGTGCGGCCCTCGGAGATCTCGGCCCTGTTCATGTTCAACTACGTCGCCTCGGCCGGCGACGAGACCAACCCGGGTACGGCGTTGCGGCTCGTCGGTGTCTCCGGCGGCGCCCAGGAGCGCTTCTTCGACGGCGGGGCCGCGCAGGTGCCGCTGGCGATGGCCCGCGAGCTCGGCACGTCGGTCGTCTACCGGGCACCGGTGAGCAGCATCGACACCCGCCCGCGGATCGCCGTGGTCAAGTCCGCCGCCGGCACCTTCCGCGCCCGACGCGTCATCGTGGCGATGAGCCCGGCCATCGCCGGCCGCATCTCCTACCCCGCCGGGCTGAGCGGGGCCCGCCGGCGGTTGCACCGTGCGGTGAAGATGGGCTCGATCGGCAAGTTCCAGGCCGTCTACGACGCGCCGTTCTGGCGCGACCAGGGCTTCTCGGGGCAGGTGATCGGTGACGGCGGTCCGATCGACGTGACCTTCGAGAGCTACAGCCAGGGCAAGCACTTCTTGATGGGGTTCATCTCCGCCGACGAGATGCGCCGCCTCGACGGGGCCTCGGCCGACCGGTTCATGGCCGAGTGCATGGGCAGCTTCGTGCGTTACTTCGGCCCGAAGGCGCGCGACCTCGCCATCGACCGGGGCTTCAAGCGCTGGGACCGCGACCCCTACTCCTGGGGCGGACCGACCGGGGTCTCCGCCCCCGGAGTGCTCACCTCCGCGGGTCCGGCGCTGCGCGACCCGGTGGGGCCGATCCACTGGGCCGGCACCGAGGCCGCGACGTACTGGCAGGGCTACATGGACGGCGCCGTCTCCTCGGGTTACCGCGCCGCCGACGAGGTGCTGCGCGAGCTGGGCTGAGCGGGCGCTGCCTTGGTTACCCTTCGCTGCAGGAGGGGCTGATGGACGAGGACGAGGGGCTGGAGGGGCACCGGGCCGGCCAGCGCAACGAGACCCTGGATGAGAAGCACGACCGGAACTGGGGCGAGCTCGTCCAGGAGCTGAGGGTCGCCCAGACCGGCGTACAGGTCCTCGCCGGCTTCCTGCTCACGCTGCCGTTCACCCAACGCTTCGCCGACATCGACAGCACCCAGAAGATGCTCTTCCTGGTCGCGTTCAGCCTGGCGGTCCTGACCGTGGGCCTGATGACCGCCCCGGTGGCGTTGCACCGCTTCCTGTTCGGCCGTCACAAGAAGGGCGTGCTGGTGAAGATGGCCGACCGGGTGGCCCGCGCGGCGATGGCCTCGATGGGCCTGACCCTCGTGGTGGTCGTGGTCCTGATCTTCAGCGTCGTCCTCGACTACACGGCCGCGGTGATCGCCGGGGTGCTGGTCCTGGTCTTCTACGCCGCGGCCTGGCTGGCCTTCCCGCTCGCGCTCATCCGCGGGGTGGACAACCGCTGACCGGTCTCCGCGGGCATCTGCGGGCATGGGGCGCCTGCTCGGCGGGAACGGTGTAGGCATGAGCGAGGCGACGACGAGGAAGAACGAGTCCGAGGACCGCTACGAGGCGCACGTGGAAGGAGCTCTCGCCGGGTTCGCGGAGTACCGGCTCCACGACGGCATCATCGAGTTCCACCACACCGAGGTCGACGACGACTTCGAGGGGCAGGGAGTCGGGTCGACGCTCGCCCGGGGAGCGCTCGACGACGTCCGCGCCGCCGGCAGTCGCAAGGTCAAGGCCAGCTGCGAGTTCATCGCCGGCTGGATCGACAAGCACCCCGACTACCAGGACCTGCTCGTCTAGCCTCCACTCAGCCCTGTCCGGGCAGTGGCGGTGCGCCGTGCGCCTCGGGTCCGTGGCCGCGCCGGGCGACCTCAGCGGCTGCTCGGTCGATGCCACCGTGCTCCAGGGCCGCGGCGGAGGACGCGCCCGACCAGACGAGGCGACCGTCGTGCACCACCCGGACATCCAGGCTCGCGCCGAGGTGCTCGATCGCACCGGGCACGTTGCGGCGTTCGCGGGGCAGCGGCACCGGGAGGACGTGCGCGTCCGAGAGCCGACCCCGGCCCTCGACCTCCACCCGCCACCGCGGGCTGCGCCCGCGCAGGTGCCACCGTTCGTCGGTGACCTCGGCCTCCACCGGGGAGACGACCGGGTCCCCGAGCCGGAGCAGCCGTCCATCGGGCAGCAGCACCACGAGGGCGGTCACCGTGGTCCGCAGCGGTCCGGCGTGCACGAGACCACCAGCGAACGCCACGCACGCTCCCGGGTCGGCGAACCCGTGCGCCTGGCCCCACCACCACGCCTCCGGGAAGCCACCCCGGCCCCAGTTCTTCTCGGCGTAGACCGACCAGCCCTCGAGGTCCCAGCTCTCCCCGCCCACGCTCGCCCGCCCGTGTGCCCGGCCGTCGAGCAGCCAGGGATGCCAGTACTGGTTGAGCGCCGGCACGGACTGGAAGACGCTGGAGCCCCCGAAGCTGCGGCGTGGCCACGGGACCGTCGCGGTCACGACCGCGTCGAGGCGCGCGTCCTGGCCGAGGTCGACCTGCACCCGGTCGGCGGTGCCGGTGAACGCGTCCCCGGCGTACGCCCCCAACCGCTCGGGGTCCGCGGCAGCGGTGGGGTGTGCGTCGGTGCGCAGGAAGCCGTGCGGATGCGCCGCCAGGCCCAGGGTCGCCCAGTGGGCTCCGTCCTGGTCCCGGTTCACCCCGTTCAGGGCGATCACCACCCGGCCCGACGCCGGGTCGGTGAACCGCCAGAAATAGCCCTCCATGGCCACGCCGTGGGCGGGGAGCGGGTCGCCCCACGGGAGGTCCGCCCCGGAGGCGCGGTACCACCGGAGCAGGCGATGCCACGCGGGCGGAGTCTGCGGAGCCACGGCGTCATCATCCACCCGGCATAACCCCGAGCCGCCGGTCGCCGTTGTCAGGGGCGTGATCCGGACCTCTCCTCGCCTGCTCGCAGCCGCGGCCGCCCTCGGCCTGGTGCCCGTGCTGCTCGGCAGCGCCGCCGCAGCCCAGCCCGACCGTGCAGCCGCGAGCGCGGCTCCCGCCACCGCGAAGTCGGGTGCCTACCGCGCGACCATCACCCGCACCGACCACGGGATCCCGCACATCGTCGCCAAGGACTTCGGCTCGCTGGGTTTCGGTGCCGGCTACGCCGCGGCCGGGACCTCGATCTGCACGCTGGCCGACACGGTGCTCACCGCGCGCGGCGAGCGCTCGAAGTACCTCGGTCCCGAGGGGCGGTACGACGACCAGGTGTCCATGGCGGGCACCAACCTGCAGGCCGACACGCTGGCCACCGACCTCCACGACCGCACGGTCGTGGAGAAGCTGCTCGCCTCACCGGCAGGGCCAGGCCCGCAGGCCCGGGCGATGGTGGCCGGCTACGCCGCGGGGGTGAACGCGTGGCTGCGCAAGACCGGTGGCGCCGCGCACGTCACCGACCCGGCCTGCCGCGGCGCGGCGTACCTGCAGCCGAACGCCACCGCGCTGGACATCTGGTACGGCGTCTACCTCGCCAACATCATCGCCTCCACCGGGCACTTCCTTCCCCAGATCACCGAGGCCGCGCCCCCGAGCGCCAGCGACCCCGGCATCCCCCAGCTCCCGGTCAGCGCACGGTTCGCCAAGCCGCCTGCCGGTGCGGTGGACCAGCAGAAGATCCTGGACGCACTCGGCACGAACAACTCCTTCGGCTCCAACGCCACCGCGATCGGCGGGGACGCCAGCTCGACCGGGCGCGGCATGATCCTGGGCAACCCGCACTTCCCGTGGCGGGGGCGGTACCGGTTCACCCAGCAGCACCTGACCATCCCCGGCTCCTACGACGTCGCCGGGGCCAGCCTGGTCGGCTCGCCGGTGGTCAACATCGGCTGGAACAAGGACGTCGCGTGGAGCCACACCGTCTCCACCGCCTACCGGTTCACGCCGTACGAGTACCAGACCGTCGGCACCCCGACCTCCTACCTGACCACCAGCGGCCTGAAGCAGCTCGACGTACGCACGGTGCACGTGCAGGTCCGCAACGACGACGGCTCGCTGAGCACGGTCACCCGGCACCTCTACCGGACCGACCAGGGCTACGTCGTGGAGGACCCGGACACGCTGATGAACTGGACGCCGACCAGCTTCTTCGCGCTCCGCGACGCCAACGGCGAGCAGCTGCGCACCATCGACACCTTCCTCGACATGGGCCGCGCCACCAATGTGCGCGACCTGCTGCGCCGCCAGGACCGGGCCGGTGGCATGCCCTGGGTCAACACGATCGCCGCCGACCGCCGCGGGAACGTGCTCTACGCCGACCACTCGGTGGTGCCGAACGTGCCGGATGCCAAGGCGCAGCGGTGCATGACGCCGGTGGGCCGGGTGCTCTACCAGGTGGCCGGCCTGCCCGGTCTGGACGGCACCCGCGCTGAGTCCGACTGCGCGTGGGGCACCGACGCGGACGCGCAGCGACCGGGCATCTTCGGGCCGTCCCACCTGCCGATGACGGTGCGCCGCGACTGGGTGATGAACTCCAACGACTCCTACTGGCTGCCGAACCCGGAGCAGAAGCTCGAGGGTTACGCGCGGATCATCGGCTGCGAGAAGTGCCAGCGGACGCTGCGGACCCGGATGGTCGACCACTACGTGCTCGACCGCCTGGACCACGGCAAGGTCACGCCGAAGGTGCTGCGCGGCTTCGAGCACCAGAACCGGGTCATGGGCGCGGAGGTGATGAGTCGTGGCGGCGACCTGGTCAAGGTCTGCGAGGCCGCGAACGGGGGCGACGCCTGTCCTGTGCTCGCGAAGTGGGACCTGCACTCCAACACCGACAGCGTGGGCACGCACATCTTCGAGGAGTTCGTGAAACGGCTGCCGAAGGCGCCGCTGACCGGCGCCGAGACCTACTGGCAGGTCCCCTTCGACCCCGACGACCCGGTCGAGACGCCGCGGGACCTCGACGAGAACGACCCCCAGGTGGTGCAGGCGATGAAGGACGCCCTGGCCTACCTGCGCGACCAAGGGATCCCCATGGACGCGTCCTGGGGGTCGCTACAGGTCGCCGGTGACCGTGGGGCCTCGCCGATCCCGCTGGGCGGTGGCCTGGGGGACGAGGCCGGCAACGCCAACGCGCTCGCCTCCTACCGGCCCGAGCAGAACGGCGACCACTACAAGCCGGTCACCTTCGGCTCCTCGCACATCCAGGCGATCAGCTTCCTGGGCCGCGGCCGGATCGACGCGCACACGATCCTCACCTACAGCCAGTCGGAGGACCCGAGCTCGCCGTGGTCCCAGGACCAGACCCGGATGTTCGGTGCCCAGCAGTGGGTCGCCTTCCCCTTCACCGGCACCCAGGTCCGGGACCAACGGATCTCTCGAGTGACGGTGGGGGCACCGAGGTAGCGGTCCTTCTCGGGACCCCATCTCGGGTACGACGGGACCGGGCGGCCGGGTGGGGCGCCCGGCCCCGTCGTCCGCCCCGCACACCGCCGAGGCGTCGCAGATGTGCGTCCGGAGTGCGCCGAGGCGTCACGGATGTGCGTCCGGAGTGCGCCCAGGCGTCACGGATGTGCGTCCGGAGTGCGCCGAGGCGTCACGGATCAGCGACGCGCTGCTGCAGTGACGCGGTAGCGCACGAAGCTGGGCACCGCCAGGGCCGCCACGACCGTGCCCACGATCACCAGCAGGCCGCCACCTGCGGCAGCGACCGCCGTACCCACCACTGCTGCCGCGCCGCCGTGCGCGACGTCGGCGAGCCGTGGTCCGCCCACCACGACCACGGTGAAGACGCCCTGGAGGCGTCCCCGGACGGCGTCGGAGGCGGCACTCTGCAAGATGGTGGTGCGGAACGCTGCCGAGGCCATGTCCGCGGCGCCGCCAAGGACGAGCATGAGCACCGCCGCCGTCAGCATCGCGGTGGATGCGGTGTCGGCGAGGAAGACCGCGATCCCGAAACCGGCCATCGCACCCCCCCAGACCAGGATCGCGGCGACCACGGCGAGCCCCTGCCGATCGACGCGCGAGACCCAGCCGGAGAAGACCCCGCCGAGCACCGCCCCCGCGGGGATGCCCGCGAACAGCAGCGCGAACGCGAGCCCGCCGCCGTCCGGCCCGTGGAAGCTCTGGTGGGCGATCTCCGGGAACAGCGCCCTCGGCATCCCGAAGAACATCGCGATGATGTCGAAGCCGAAGGACATCAGCAGCACCGGCTGGGTGCGCAGGTAGGCGAACCCCTCCACCACAGAGCGCAGCCCGAGAGTGCCGGTGGTGCCCTCGATGGCCAGTGGCGGGAGCGACAGGACGGCGTACAGCGTCGGCACGAGCGTCACGGTGTCGACGAGATAGAGCCAGGAGTAGCCGAGCACCGGGATCAGCGCACCACCGACCAGCGGGCCGGCGATCGCGCCGGCCTGCATCACGGTCATGTTCAGCGAGTTCGCCGCCGGCAGCTGCTCCAGCGGGAGGAGTCGCGGCAGCACCGCGCTGCGGGTGGGCTGGTTGACCGCGAAGAACGCCTGCTGCAACGAGAACAGTCCGAGCAGCACCCAGACGTTGCCGAGGTCGAGCCAGGCCTGTAGCCAGAACAGGGCGCTGGTGCCGATCATCCCGGCGGTGGTGATGACCAGGATCGTCCGCCGGTCGAGCACGTCGGCGAGCGCGCCACCCCACAGCCCGAAGACGACCAACGGGACCAGGCCGAAGATGCCGGTCAGGCCGACGTACGCCGAGGAGCCGGTGAGCGCGTAGATCTGCGCCGGTACGGCGACCACGGTGAGCTGGGCACCGACGACGGTGACGATGTTGGCGGTCCAGAGCCGCCGGAAGTGCGGGTCGCGCAGCGGCCGGGTGTCGGCCAGCCACGACCTCAAGAGTCGTCGACGAGCGCCCGCACCTGTTCCAGGCTGCCGCAGCCCTCGTCCAGAAGCCGGTTGCGTTCGGCCACCCAGGCGGCACCGAGACGGTCCCGGTCGGCCTGGCTGACGTCCTCGCGCGCGGGGTTGAGGATGTCGCGCTCCTCCTCGTCGACGTGGTGGAGCAGGGTCTCGCTGAACTCGTGGACCGCGTTGCTGAAGTCCTCGTCGTAGAGCTCGGTCGCCTCGAGCAGCGGGAGCAGGGTCTGGTAGCCCTCGTCGTGCTCCTTCTTGCCGTGCTCGGCGTCCTCCTCGTCGATGGCGTCCTTGCGGGTCAGCTCGTGGTAGACCCGGCTCTCCTCCGCCTCGCCGTGAGCGACCAGCAGCTCGGAGAGCTGCCGGCGCAGGGCGTCCCGGTCGTTCTGCTCGTTGCGCAGGTCCCGCAGCAGCTCCTCGAAGAGACGGTGGTCGGCGAGGATCAGCTCGACGACGTCGCCGTCGGCGTAGCGGGGGTTCTGGTTGGCCATGGCCCTCACCCTAAGTGCGCCCATTTCGCCGAGGCGTCACGGATGTGCGCCGGGACTACGCCGAGGCGTCGCGCCACGCCACCCACGATGCATATCTGCGACGCCTCAGCACCGTTCCGCTGCACATCTGCGACGCCTCGGCGAAATTGATGGGGGTGGACCCGCAGATGCGGGAGGGGGGAGCCGCAGGGGCGCCGCACCTGCGGAGAGTGGGACTAGGGTGTGCCGCATGACGACGTACCGGATCCGGGAGGCGGCAGAGCTCCTGGGCGTCAGCGACGACACCGTGCGGCGCTGGGCGGACAGCGGTCGGTTGCGCACCCGCAGCCAGGAGGGCCGGCGGGTCGTCGACGGCAGCGACCTGGCGGAGCTGGCCCAGCAGGTGGCCACGGACCTGCCCGAGCCCGGTCCCGTGGTCTCGGCGAGCGCCCGCAACCGGTTCGTGGGGCTGGTGACCCGAGTGCTGCGCGACACGGTGATGGCCCAGGTCGAGCTGCAGTGCGGCCCCCACCGCGTGGTCTCACTGATGAGCCGGGAGGCGGCCGACGAGCTGGCCCTCGAGCCCGGCGTGCTCGCCGTGGCGTCGGTGAAGTCCACCAACGTCGTCGTGGAGCTCCCGGAGCACCGGTGAGACGACCGGTCCACGCCCTGGCGCTGCTGCTGCTCGTCGGGCTCCTCGGCGCCGCCTGCGCCCCCGGTGCAGGCCGGGGGGAGTCGACCCTGCACGTCTTCGCTGCCTCCTCGCTCTCGGAGGCGTTCACCACGCTCGCCCGGCGCTTCGAGGCCGAGCACCCTGGCGTGCGCGTGCAGGTCTCCTTCGGCCCGAGCTCCGGCCTGGCCGAGCAGATCCGGCAGGGAGCGCCGGCCGACGTCTTCGCCGCTGCGAGCGCGACGACCATGCAGTCCGTCGTCCGGACCGGCGACGTCGGCTCTCCGCGCCGGTTCGCCGTCAACGCCCTCGAGATCGCCGTGCCCGCGGACAACCCGGCCCGCGTCTCCGGACTCTCCGACCTGGGGCGGCGAGGGGTCAAGGTGGCGGTCTGCCAGGCACAGGTCCCGTGCGGCGCGGTTGCTGCCGAGGTGCTCGACCGGGCCGGAGTGCGGGTCGACCCCGCCACCGAGGAGGTCGACGTCAAGTCCGTGCTCACCAAGGTCCGGCTCGGTGAGGTGGATGCCGGCCTGGTGTACGTCACCGACGTGCGCGCGGCCGCCGGCGAGGTCCACGGCATCGGCATCCCTGCCGACGTCAACGCCCGGACGACGTACCCGATCGCCACCCTCACCGGCTCCGAGCACCCCACGCAGGCGCGACAGTTCGCCGCGCTGGTCCGCTCGCCACCGGGGCAGCGCGTGCTCCGTGCTGCCGGGTTCGAGGTCCCGTGAGACCCACGAGGCCGTCCGCACCGGCCGTGCTCGGGGTCCCTGCGACGCTCGGGGCGGCGCTGCTCGTCGTTCCGGTGCTGGGACTGCTCTGGCGCGCCCCGTGGTCGGGGCTGGGCCGCATCCTCGGCACGCCCGAGGTCTACGACGCCCTGGTGCTGTCCTTGGTGTCCGCGACAGCCGCGACGGCACTGTCCCTGGTGGTCGGCGTCCCCCTGGCCTGGGTCCTGGCCCGCACGTCGTTCCCGGGGTTGTCGTTGCTGCGCGCGCTCGTCACCCTGCCCCTGGTCCTGCCGCCGGTCGTCGGCGGCGTGGCGCTGCTGCTGGTGCTCGGTCGCAACGGGCTCGTCGGTCAGTGGCTGGACCGCTGGTTCGGCATCACGCTGCCGTTCAGCACCGCCGCCGTGGTGCTGGCGGAGGCCTTCGTGGCGATGCCGTTCATGGTGGTGGCGATGGAGGGGGCCTTCCGCTCCGCGGACCGGCGGTACGACGAGGCCGCGGCGACCCTGGGTGCGGACCGGTTGGCGGTCTTCCGGCGGGTGACCCTCCCGATGGTGCGTCCGGCACTCGTGGCCGGCTCCGTGCTGTGCTGGGCCCGTGCGCTGGGCGAGTTCGGTGCCACGGTGACCTTCGCCGGCAACCTCCAGGGGGTCACGCGCACCATGCCCCTGGCGGTGTACCTCGCCATGGAGACCGATCCGGAGGCGGCACTCGCGCTGTCCCTGGTCCTGCTGGTGGTCTCGGTGGCAGTCCTGGTGGCGCTGCGCGGCCGCTGGGTCGGTGGTGGGGCATGAGGTCGTTGGACCTGGCCGGCCGGGTGCGCCGCGGCGGCTTCGACCTCGACCTCGCCCTGAGGGTCGCGCCCGGGGAGGTGCTCGCCGTGCTGGGTCCGAACGGAGCAGGCAAGACCACGCTGTTGCGCACGGTGGCCGGCCTCGAGCTCCTCGACGAGGGCCACCTGCGGGTCGGCGGTGACACCTGGCAGGACGCCGGGGTCTGCCGGCCCCCGGACCGCCGCCGCGTGGGGATGGTCTTCCAGGAGCACCGGCTCTTCCCGCACCTCGACGTGCGCGACAACGTCGCCTTCGGCCTCGCGCCCCGACGGACGGCGCGCCGACAGGCCGAGGGGTGGCTGGACCGGCTCGGGCTCACCGAGCTGTCGGCACGCCGTCCAGACCAGCTCTCCGGTGGTCAGGCCCAGCGGGTCGCCCTGGCCCGCGCGCTGGCCCGCGAGCCGCAGGTGTTGCTCCTCGACGAGCCGATGGCGGCCCTGGACGCCGGCGCCCGGGCCGACGTGCGCGCGTTCCTGCGTCGGCACCTTCGCCGGGGCCTTGCCGGCTTCGGCGGCCCCACGGTGCTGGTCACCCACGACCCGCTGGAGGCGATGGTGCTGGCGGACAGGTTGCTCGTCCTCGAGGGCGGCCGACCAGTGCAGGAGGGCGCCCCCCACGAGGTCGCCAGCCGCCCCGCGTCGGCGTACGTCGCCCGGCTGATGGGCCTGAACCTCTGGGCCGGGGAGGCCCGTGGTGCCCAGGTGCAGCTCGCCGGGGGAGGGCGGTTCACCGTCCCGGCGCCCCCACCGCAGGGCCTGGTGCTGGTCGCGCTGCGGCCCAGTGCGGTCACGGTGCACACCGCGCCCCCTGCGCTCGCCAGCACCCGCAACGTCTGGACCGGGACCGTGGCGGCGGTGGAGGCCCTCACCGACCGCGTCCGTCTGGAGGTGCTGGGCGAGCCCACCGTGCTGGTGGACGTGACGCACGCTGCGGTCGCCGAGCTCGGGATCGACGTCGGGAGCGCGGTGTGGCTCTCGGCCAAGGCCACCGAGGCCGAGGTGTACGCCGACGAGGCGGTCCGGAGCTGACCCCTCCTGCGCCCGGAAACCGGCGCTGGGGAGCAGCACGTCCGGACCGTTGGTCGGGTACCGGTCCGGGCCGGCGCGTGGAACCGGCATAATGAGCCTGCGACCGATCGCACTCGGGCTCCAGGAGGCGGGACGAGAAGGCCGTAGGACCAGGAAAGACGATGCCGAACCAACTTCCCCCGCAACTCCTCAGCACCTTCCGGGCGCTCGCCGAGGTCGTCTACTCCGGCGACTCCTACGACGCTGTCTACGAGCGCGTGTGCGCTGCCGCCGTCGAGCTGGTCGACGGGTGCGACCACGCCTCGTTGATGGAGCGCCGTGGCGACGGCGCGGCGACGCTGGCCGCCTCGGACGACGTGGCCGCGCACGTGGACGACCTGGAACGGCAGCTGCGCAGCGGTCCGTGCATCGACGCGATGGACGATGGCCAGCCCGACCACCACTGCGCGAGCGACCTCCAGGAGGACGAACGCTGGCCGGAGCTCTCCGCGCGGGTGCTGGCCGAGACCGCGGTGCGGGGCATGGGCGGTTTCCGGATCCGGTACGCCGAACAGCGCCTCGGCGCTCTGAACGTCTTCAGCGACGTGGCCGGTGCCCTCGACCAGGATTCGATGGACCGGGCCTCGATGCTCGCGGCTTTCGCCTCGGTGGCGCTCGCTGCGCTGGGCCGTGGTGAGGAGGCGTCGACGCTGCGGCGCGGGCTGCAGAGCAACCGCGAGATCGGCAAGGCGATCGGCCTGATCATGGCCATGCACGAGGTCTCCGACGAGCGCGCCTTCGAGATGCTCGCGAAGATCTCGCAGGACATGAACATCAAGGTCTCCGAGGTCGCCGCGCAGGTCGTGCGCCAGCACCGCCAGCGCTGACCTCCGAGGTGGACGCACCGGGCGCAGCGTCGCTCCCGACCGACCCAGAAGGTGTAGGGCGGCGAGGGGCGGGTACACGCGCTCCAGGCCAGGGTGCGTCCAGGGACGGGCACGGTCCCCGGCCCCCCAGACCTGTGTCGCGCCGGCGGCCTCTCCGCCGTCGGCCGACCGGCGCGACACAGCCCACGGCCGGGCCCGAGTTGTCGGGTGTCGGTGCCGAGTGGTCGGATCGACCCATGACTGCGCTGCCTGCGCCGCGTCCTCGTCGGCTCCTCGGTGTGGGCCTCGCACTCCTGGTCTCGGTCACCGCCTGCACCTCCCCGGGAGACTCCGGGGCCCGGCGGGTGGCCGACCGGCTGGCCGAGGGCCTCTCGGACGGTGACGTGGGCGACGTCGCCTTCGTCGGTGACGACACCCGGGCCGACCGCCAGTTCCGCCGGATCACCGCCGACACGCACTCGCCGAAGGTCAGTGTGGTGGCGGTGCGGGAGAAGGGCACGAGCGCCACCGCGACCCTGCGCTGGTCCCGACCCGTGGGCCGCAGGACGTGGACCTACCAGACCACGGTGCGCATGGTGCGGGAGAGCGGGTCGTGGGCGGTGCGCTGGGAGCCGCGGCTGGTCGAGCCCTCCCTGGAGCGCGGCGAAGTCATGGAGACCAGCTCGGTGACGCCCGAGCGCGGTCGGCTCCTGGGCGGCGACGGAACCCCGCTGGTCAAGCCCCGCCCGGTCCTCCGCGTCGGCCTGGACAAGACCGGCCTGCCCGCGAAGGTGGCGCTGCAGTCGGCCGCCCGGCTCGCCGACGCGGTCGAGGTTTCCGCAGGCCCGTTCCGCCGCCGGGTCAAGGCGACGGGCGACCGGGCCTTCGTGGAGGCGATCGTCTACCGCCGCAAGGAGGCGCCGGAGGAGGTCCTCGCGGCGCTGAGCGGCATCCGCGGCGCCCGCACGATCTCAGACCACCTTCCCCTGGCGCCCTCGAAGGACTTCGGCGACGGCTTGTTCGGCACCGTAGGTCCGGCCACCGCCGAGCTGGTCAAGAAGAGCGACGGCCGGATCCGGGCCGGCGACGAGGTCGGCCTCTCCGGCCTGCAGGCCCGCTACGACGAGCGGCTCTTCGGCACCCGCGGCGAGACCGTGGCCGCCGTGGATCCCGAGGGAAACCGAAGGACCCTGTTCCGCAGCGAGCCGAAGGCCGGCAAGGACCTGCGCACCACCCTGGACGTGCACCTGCAGAAGTTGGCCGAGGGCCTGTTGGACGGCGTGCGACCGGCGAGCGCACTGGTGGCGATCGAGGCGTCGACCGGACGCCTGCTCGCGGTCGCCAACGGCCCGGGCTCGAAGGGCTACCCGACCGCGACGTACGGCCGCTACGCACCCGGCTCCACCTTCAAGATCGTCAGCACCCTGGGGTTGCTGCGTGCCGGCCTCGAGCCCGGGTCGCGGGTCGACTGCCCGCCGACGACCGTGGTGGACGGCAAGCGCTTCAAGAACTACGGCGACTACCCCTCGGGCGCGCTCGGGCGGATCCGCCTGGTCGACGCCCTGGTCAACTCCTGCAACACCGCCTTCGTCGGCCAGCACGACCAGCTGCGCGCCCGCGACCTCAGTGACGCCGGGGCGGCGTTGGGCTTCGGGGTCGACCACGACATGGGCTTCCCGGCGTACTTCGGCCAGGTAGGCGATCCCGGCAGCCAGACCCAGCTCGCCGCCAGCCTGATCGGACAGGGCACCGTGCTCGCCTCACCCATGTCGATGGCCACCGTGATGGCCTCGGTGCTCTCCGGTGAGGCGGTGCTGCCGGTGCTCCTCCCCGACCAGCAGGTCGACCAGAAGGCCCCCGAGGACCCGCTCAGCGACGACGAGGGCGGCCAGCTGCGCTCGATGCTCGGCCAGGTGGTCGAGCGGGGCAGCGGCACCGTCCTGCAGGGGATCCCGGGCCCGCCGGTGATCGCGAAGACCGGCACGGCCGAGTTCGGCGACAAGCCGCCGCTGCCCACGCACGCGTGGATGGTCGCCGGGCAGGGGGACCTCGCCGTCGCCGTGTTCGTCGACAAGGGCGACTCGGGGTCCGGCACCGCGGGGCCGATCCTGCGCCGGTTCCTGGAGGGTGCTCGTGCGTCGTCGTGACCACTGGGCTCGCCGCAGCGAGCGGCTCGACCCGGCCACGGACTGGCGGGAGATCAGCCTGCACGTCTCGGCCTACGACTTCCCGTGGGACACCCTGCAGGCGCTGTCCTTCGCGCTGTTCCGCACCTACGCGGTGCCCTCCATCGGCCGGCTGCTCGACGAGACCGGCGAGTTCACCCGCCGGGTGCAGAAGCGGTACGACGACACCGGGCTGCTGCTCGAGGAGGTGCAGCGCCACGGTCTCGGCAGCCGGCGCGGCCGTTCCGCCGTGCGTCGCATCAACCAGATGCACGGTCGCTACGACATCAGCAACGACGACATGCGCTACGTGCTGGCGACCTTCGTGGTCGTGCCGAAGCGCTGGATGGACGACTACGGGTTCCGGCCGATGACGCCGAACGAGGTGGCCGCGACCACCAACTACTACCGCGAGCTGGGTCGGCACCTGGGCATCGCGGAGGTCCCCGAGGACTACCCGGCCTTCGAGCGCCTCCTCGACGACTACGAGGCGGCTCACTTCGCCTTCGACGAGGGGGGCCGCCGGGTGGCCGACGCGACCCTCGACCTGTTCACCACGTTCTGGCCCAGCAGCTGGCTGCCGCGCCCGGTGGCGCTGCGCTTCGCCCGGGCGCTGATGGACGCACCACTGCTGGACGCCTTCGGCTACCCACGTCCCACCCGCCTGGAGCGGGTCGTCTTTCCCGGCGTCCTGAAGCTGCGCGCCCGGTTGCTGCGGCTGTTCCCTGCGCGGTCGAGCCCGAAGTGGGTGAGCACCTACAGCTCCTTCCGCACCTACCCCGCCGGCTACGACGTCGAGCAGCTCGGCACGTTCGCACATCCGGGGGCCGGACGTCGTGGCCCTCCGGCGTGACCCCGAGTCGTCGGCCTTCCTCGCGGTAGCGGTCCTCTTCCTCGGCAACGGGCTGGCCGTGGGTTGCTACGGCGGCTCGCTGCCGGGGCTGCGCGCAGACCTCGATCTCGGGGCGGGGCACATCGTCGGGATCCTGGTCACCGCCGGCATCTGCGCCGTTGCGACGATGAACCTGGCGGGTCCGTGGGCCGACCGGCACCAGGCCCGCTCGCCGTCGTTCCTCGGGGGAGGACTGATGACGGCGGGCCTCCTGGGGATGGGCGCGGCCCCGTCGTACCCGGGGCTCCTCGCGGCCACGGCGGTCTTCGGCCTCGGCAACGGCGCCATGGACGTGGCCATGAACGCGCTCGGGGTCGGCGTCGAGCGGGCGCGCACCCGGCCGGTGATGAGCCGGCTGCACGCGTGCTTCTCGATCGGCAACCTGACCGGCGCGCTGCTGGTCGTGGTCCTCGGAGCGCTCCGGGCCGGGGCCCCGCCGGCCTGGGCGCTGTGGACCGGGGCCGGGTTGATCGTGCTGCTGCTCGTGGTGGCCGCGCCTGGGACGCCGACGGGACGCACCGGCGCCTGGACAGGGTCCGCGACCCCCCACGGACGTCCGGCGCTGTGGCCGGCCATCGGGGTGCTGGCTGTGATGGCGGTCTGCTTCGGCCTCACCGAGGGCACCGCGGTGGACTGGTCCTCGCTGCACGTGACCGACGTGGCCGGGGTCGGCCCCAGCACCGGAGCCTGGGGGCTGGCCTGCGTGAGCGGCTTCATGGTGGTCATCCGCCTGCTCGGGGACCAGGTGGTGCACCGCTTCGGGCGGGCATGGGTGGTCCGGGGCGGGGCGATGTGCGCGCTGGTCGGCTACCTGCTGACCGCGACCACGGCCGCGCTGCCCACCATCCTGGTCGGCTGGTGCCTGGTCGGTCTCGGCGTGGGCCTGGTCGCCCCGCAGGTCTACGGCCTTGCCGGTCACGTCGGCGGCGGGCGCGGGCTCGCGGTCGTGGTCAGCTTCGGGTACGCCGCGTTCCTGGTCGGCCCGGCGATCATCGGCTCGGTGGCCGCGCTTGCCGGCGGGGGCGGCTCGGGCCTGCAGCGGGCCATGCTCGTGCCCATGGGCACCGCCGTGGGACTGGTCCTGCTCTCCCTGCGGATGCCGCCGGACCCGGTTGCCCCAGACCTCTAGGCTCGCGGCGTGCCCAGCCTGCGCCATGCCGTCGTCACCCGCGCGGTCGGGCTGGTCCGCCGCAACTACCCCGTCGACGACGTCGCGGCGATGCGCGCCCGGCTGACCGAGGACAACCACCGCGTCGAGGACGGGCCACCCCGCGAGGTCGAGCACACCCACGCCGTCCGGGTGGCGAACGACGACGGCTTCCCGGTGCACTGGCTGTGGCGTGCCGACCGGCCCCGGCCCGCCCGCACCGTGATCTACCTGCACGGTGGTGGCTACGTGAAGCCCTCGGACAAGCGGCACTGGCGGTTCGCCACCCGGCTCGCCGACGCCCTCGCGGCGCGGGTGGTGTTCCCGCTCTACCCGCTGGCCCCCGAGTTCACCGTCGAGGACTCCTTCGAGGCCCTCGTCGGGCTGTTGCGCCAGACCGTCGCCGACTCTCCGGACGGCGTCGTCCTGGCGGGCGACTCGGCCGGCGGCGGCTACGCGCTCGCGCTCGCCGAAGCCGTGCGTGACCAGGGCGGCCCGGGGCCGGACGCGCTGGTGCTGCTGGCTCCGTGGGTGGACCTCACCGGGGCCACCCCCGGCCTACGCGAGGCCGCTGCCCGCGACCCCTGGCTCTCCTTCGACCACCTCGACCTCTACGCCTCGTTCTGGGCCGGCTCCTGCGAGCCCGCGGTGCTCGCGGACCCACGGGTGAGCCCGGGCCTCGGCGACCTCGCCGGGCTCCCGCCGGCCCTGGTGCTCTGCGGCACCCGCGACCTGTTGCAGCCGGGGTGCGAGGCCTTGTTCGAGCGAGCCGAGCGGGCCGACTGGGAGCTGGAGTACGTCGTCGCCCCGGGGCTTGTCCACGTCTACCCGTTGTTGCCGATACCGGAGGCGAAGACCGCCTTCGAGCACATCGTGCGGTTCTGCGCACGCTTGCTTCCTCCGGATTAGACCAACCCACCGGAAGGCACCGGGCTGGCTCATACTCAGCCCGGTGGACCGCACCGACGTCGCCGTCATCGGCGCCGGAGTCGCCGGGCTGAGCTGTGCCCGCGCGCTCGAGGAGAGCGGCGTGTCGGTCCGCGTTCTCGAGGCCACCCGCCGGGTCGGCGGCCGGGTCGGCACCGACGTCATCGACGGGTTCCGCTGCGACCGCGGCTTCTCCTGGTTCGATGCCAACGATCCCGACGTCCGGGCGGCGCTCGACGTGCCGGCACTCAACCCGCGGCCGGTGGAGCGCGGACTGGTGCTGGCAGACCCCGAGGGCTACCGGATCCTGCAGAACTCCCAGGCCTCGGTCATCGCCACCTTGCGCGGGGGCATCGCCCATCCCCAGGACGTGGCCCGACTGGTGCGGTGGACCGACCCGTTGCGCCGACCCGAGGACCGGATGCTCACCGGCCCCGACATGACCCTGGCGGAGTCGCTGGACCGGTTCGGCATCTCCGGCCGGTTGCGCGAGGAGGTGCTGCGTCCGTTCTTCCGGGTCCTCGTCGGCGACGAGGACCTGGGCACCTCCTACCAGCTCACCATGCTCACCATGCGCCGGCTGGCCCGCGGCATCCCGGCGCTGCCGGCCTTGGGCATGCAGGCGGTCCCGGACCAGCTGGCCCTGGGCCTGGAGTGCCGGGTCGAGCTGGGCGTCCGCGTGACCGGGATCGCCCGGGCCGCGGCCCCGGCCCGGGCGGTCGCGGTCACGACCGAGGGCGACGGCGTCGAGGCGGCCGCCGCCGTGGTCGCCACGGACCCTCGGACCGCGGCCGGCTTGCTGGGGCTGGGGGTGCCCCGCATGCACGGGCAGGTGACCTGGTGGTTCGCCGCGCCGGTGCCGCCCACCAGCATGCGGATGCCGGTGCTCAACCCGCTCGGGGCGGCGTACGGACCGATCTCGCACGCCGTGGTGGTCTCCAACGTCGCCCCGCGCTATGCCGCGCCGGGGCAGCACCTCGTCGCCGCGTGCTCGACCTGGGCCGGCCTCGACGGCACGGCAGCGGATCCCGCCCCTTCGGAGCTGGAGGTGCGCAAGCACCTCAGCGCGCTGTTCCGCACCGGAGCCGTCGACTCCTGGCGGTTGGTGGCCCGGCACGCCTGCGCCGCTGCCTGGCCGGTGTCCCGGCCGCCGATGATGCTCGGCCGCGACGTCGACCTCGGCGACGGCCTCTTCGTCGCCGGGGACCACCGCGACCGGCCCTCGATCTCCGGAGCGCTCCGATCCGGCAGGCGGGCCGCCGCGGCGGTGCTGGACTACCTGACCGGCTGAGGGAGGGCGAGTGCACGCTCGGCTGCGGGCCGGGCGGCCTCGACGTCCGCAGGCACCAGGGCCACCCGGGTACGGCGCTCCAGCAGGTCCGCGACCGACCGGGCGCCCTCGTGGGTGACCCCGAAGACGAGCTCGGCCAGGGTCACCGGCACCGTGGCCGCCACCGGCGCGGTCAGCTCCTCGGCCGGCAGCCCGGTGACCGCGACGGCGTTGTCGACCACGGCCGGGGCCTCGGCGCCGAAGCGCCGGACCAGGCGTGCCGGGGCGTCGACGCGGGCGAGCGCTCCCGGCCGGGCGGCTCCCAGGAGCGGCAGGTCGCGCGTGCGGCACGAGTCGGCCGAGAGGCCTCCTGAGGTGACGGCGCGGTCGACGGCGTCCTCGGCCATCTGCCGGTAGGTCGTCAGCTTGCCGCCCACGACGGTCACCACGCCCTCGGGGGAGACCAGCACGGCGTGCTTGCGGGAGAGGTCGGCGGTGGTGGTGCCGGTGTCCAGGAGCGGTCGCAGGCCGGCGAAGGCGCCGACGACCTCCTCGCGGCCGACCGGCCGCTCCAGGGCGGTGTTCAGGACGGTCAGCAAGAAGGCGATGTCCTGCTCGGGGGGAACGGGGACGTCGGGGATCTCCTCCACCGCCTCGTCGGTGAGTCCGACGTAGAAGGTCTGGTCCGGTTGCGGCAGGGCGAAGACGAAGCGGTTGCTGCTGCCGGGGACCGGCGCCATCACCGCGCAGCGCACGCCGGGCAGCGACTGCTTGCGCAGCACCAGGTGGGTGCCGCGGCTGGGGCGCAGCCGGATGTCCGGGACCAGGCCGCCGGCCCACACGCCGGTGGCGTTGACCACTGCTCGGGCGCGGATCGTGCGCGAGGCCCCCGTGTCGGCGTCGGTCAGCGTGGCGCCGGTGCCACTCAGGCCGTCGGCGCGGACGCCGGTGTGCACGGCGGCCCCGTGTGCTGCCGCGGTGCGCGCGATCGCGAGGACCAGGCGTACGTCGTCCTCGAGCTGTCCGTCCCAGGAGAGCAGCCCCCCGCGGAGCCCGTCCTGGCGCACGACCGGGGCCAGCGTGAGCGTCTCGGTGACCCCGATCCGGCGCGGTCGCGGGAGCGTCTCCCGGCGGGTGCGCGCCGCCAGGCGGAGCAGGTCACCGGCCCGGGTGCCCCACCGTGCCATCGCGGCCTGGCCGCGACCCATCGCCGGAGTCAGCGGCAGCAGCATCGGCAGCGCGTGCACCAGGTGGGGCGCGGTCCGCTCCATCAGCAGGCCCCGCTCGACCGCACTCTCCACGGCGACGTCGAGCTGCCCCTTCGCCAGGTAGCGCAGCCCGCCGTGAACGAGCTTGGAGCTCCAACGGCTGGTGCCGAAGGCGACGTCGTGGGCGTCGACGGCGACGACCCGCAGCCCCCGGGCGGCGGCGTCCAGGGCCGCGCCGGCACCGGTGGCGCCGAGGCCGACGACCAGGACGTCGGCCTCCTCCGGCACGCCGGCCAGGCCGGTGCGGATCCGGCCGGCGTCGGTGTCCGCACGGGTCGCGCCGTGGGTGGGGCGGTGGGCGGAGGACGTCATGGGGCGAGATAGCGGTCGACGAGGGTGGTGAGCTGGTCGTCGTAGGCCGCCAGGTCTGGCTGGCCGTCCGGGCCCGCGGGATCGGGCCGGTCGGCAGCCGGTTCGGCGTCGAGCATGGTGTGCGCCGAGAGGGTGAAGCCGTGGGCCGCGAGGAGCAGCGAGCGGGCGAGCAGGTCGGGGTCCCCCGCGCGGATCGAGCCGTCGGCCTGGCCGGGGCCGATCAGGTCGGCGAGGAGCCGGGCAAGCGCCTCCTGGCTGCGACCGCGGCGCTGGAGCAGGTAGGGCAGCAACCGGTCCGGGTCCAGCTCGACGATCCGGCGCAGCAACGGGTTGGTGCGCAGCGCGCGCACGGTGGCGGTCAGCCCGAGCACCAGGCGGGTGCGGGCGTCGGTGCCCTCCTCGCGGAGCTCGGTGGCGGCGGTCACCACGGTGGCCCACTCGCGGGTCATCAGGTCGCCGAGCAGGGTCTGCATGTCCGGCCAGCGACGGTAGAGGGTCATCCGGCTCACCCCCGCCCGGCGGGCGACGTCGGTGAGCGTGGTGCGGCTCCAACCCACCGCGAGGATGACCTCGCGGGCCGCGTCGAGGTAGGCGTCGTCCCGGCTGGTCGTCGACGTCGGAAGCACGCCGTTGTGACGAAGAGACGTCATGTGTCACACTGTAACACATGAGTGCTGCCCCCGACCGTCCCGAGATGCACTGGTCGCGCTGGGGCGACCCCGCCAAGGCCAGGCCGCTCCCCGAGCAGGCGCGGTCCTTGGTCGACGCCTTCCTCGGCACCCGGGAGACCCCCGCGGTCGCCGCCGCCGACGTGCGCCTCAGCGAGCCGCTCGGGGAGGAGCTGGCGGAGTCACTGCGTGCGCTCGTCGGCACCGAGCACGTCCTGACCGACCACGAGACCCGGTTGCGCCGCACCAGGGGCAAGTCCACTCCGGACCTGCTGCGGCTGCGGGCCGGAGACGGCTCGGACTCACCAGACGTCGTGGTCCGTCCCGCGGACCACGACGAGGTCGCCGCCGTGATCGGGTGGTGCGAACGCCACCACGTCGCCCTGGTGCCCTTCGGCGGCGGCACGTCCGTGGTGGGTGGGCTCGCTGCCCGCCGAGAGGGGTTCGCCGGCGTGGTCAGCCTCGATCTCCTCCGGCTCGACCGGTTGCTCGAGGTCGACCGGGAGTCGATGACCGCGACCCTCGAGCCGGGGCTCCGCGGGCCGCAGGCCGAGGCGCTGCTCGCCGAGCACGGGCTGACCCTGGGCCACTTCCCGCAGTCCTTCGAGTACGCCTCGATCGGCGGCTTCGCGGTCACCCGGTCCTCCGGCCAGTCCTCCGCCGGGTACGGGCGCTTCGACTCGCTCGTCGTCGGCCTCCGGATGGCGACGCCGCGCGGAGAGCTGGTGCTCGGCAGCTCCCCGTCGAACGCTGCCGGTCCCGACCTTCGCGAGGTGGTGATGGGCTCGGAGGGCACCCTTGGCGTGGTCACCGCGGTGACCGTGCGGGTCCGCCCGGTGCCGGAGGTCAAGGTCTACGAGAGCTGGCGGTTCGCCGACTTCGCCTCCGGTGCGGCTGCCATGCGTCGGCTCGCGCAGGCGGCGCTGCTGCCCACGGTCCTGCGGCTCTCCGACGAGGCCGAGACCGCGATCAACCTCGCCAAGCCCGACGAGGTCGGCGGTGCCTCGGCCGGAGGCTGTCTGATGGTGACCGGCTACGAGGGCACGACGGAGGCAGCGGCGGCCCGGCGTACGGCCTGCACGGCACTGCTGGGGGCCGCCGGCGGGGAGAGCCTCGGCGAGGACACCGGGTGGGCGGCCGGCCGGTTCGAGGGTCCCTACCTGCGCGACTCCCTCCTCGACGTCGGGGTGCTGGTCGAGACCCTGGAGACCGTCACCTTCTGGTCGCGGCTGCACGAGGTGTACGCCGCGGTGAAGTCCGCGCTCACCGAGGCGCTGGGGGAGTCCGCCCTCGTGCTGTGCCACGTCTCCCACGTCTACGAGACCGGCGCCTCGCTCTACTTCACCGTGGCCGCGCCGCAGGCTGCCGACCCCGTTGCGCAGTGGTACGCCGCCAAGGCCGCGGCCTCGGACGCGATGCTCGCCGCCGGCGCCTCGATCACCCACCACCACGCGGTCGGCCGTGACCACAAGCAGTGGCTCGCCCGCGAGATCGGCCCCGTGGGGGTCCGGATGCTTCGCGCCCTCAAGGCCGACCTCGACCCCGCCGGCATCCTCAACCCCGGGATCCTCATCCCCTAGCAGGGGCGAGCGCCCACACCAGCACCTCGGCGTCGGCGGTGGCGGTGATGCGGCGGCCGGGCTCGTCGGTGAGCCGACCGGCGTCGTCGGTCTCGAGGCTGCGCTCGCCCAGCTGCACCCCGCCGGCGGTCACGAACACGTGCAGCAGCGGCGCTGCCGGGAGCTCCAGTGAGTGGCCGGCGGGCGGGCGGGCGGCGTACAACGCGGCCCCGTCCACGCCGACGGGGACCAGGCCGGAGCCGTCACCGGAGGCCAAGCAGGTCCACTGCCGGCTCAGCGCGGCCTCGGCACCGGCGTACGACGGCTCCCCGCCGCTGTGGTCGGGTCGCAGCCAGGCCTGGAGGAAGCGGGTGCCGGTCGGGCCCTCCGCCACCTCGCTGTGGGTCACGCCCCCGCCGGCGGAGAGCCGCTGCACCCATCCCGCCGGCACCACCCGCTCGCCGAGCGCCGAGCTGTGCCGCAGCGTCCCGGACCGGACCCAGCTGACGATCTCGACCTCCGCGTGCGGGTGCGGTGGGTAGCCCGTCCCGGGCGGGAGTCGCTCGTCGTTGAGGGCGAAGAGCGGACCGAAGCCGACGTTGGCCGGGTCGTAGTGGCTGCCGAAGGAGAACGAGTGCCAGGTCATCCGGCCCTCGGCGCGCGTGACGAACCGGTCGACACCACGCCGCACCTCGATCACCGGCCCATCGTGGCAGCGGCCCGGTCGGTGGTCTAATGCCGACGTGGGAGAGGACTATCCGCAGCTGCCGCCGGGGTTCGTCTTCGGGACCAGCACGGCGTCGTACCAGATCGAGGGAGCGGCCGAGGAGGACGGGAAGGGCCCCAGCATCTGGGACACCTTCTGTGCCCGACCGGGCCGCATCAAGGACGGCAGCAGCGGCGCCGTGGCCTGCGACCACTACCACCGCCACGCCGAGGACGTCGCGCTGATGAGGCGGCTCGGCGCCCAGGCCTACCGCTTCTCGATCAGCTGGCCGCGCATCCAGCCCGAGGGGACCGGCGCTCCCAACGAGAGGGGGCTGGCCTTCTACGACCGCCTCGTCGACGAGCTGGTCGGGGCGGGCATCGAGCCGATGGCGACGCTCTACCACTGGGACCTGCCCCAGGCCCTGGAAGACGGCGGAGGCTGGCAGGAGCGGGCGACGGCCCAACGGTTCGCCGAGTACGCCGCGATCGTGGCCGAGCGGCTGGCCGACCGGGTGGTGAAGTGGGTCCCCGTCAACGAGCCCAACGTGGTCACGCTGATGGGCCACGCCATCGGCATCCACGCCCCCGGTCTCACCCTGGGCTTCGACGCCCTCCCGGTCGCCCACCACGTCAACCTCGCGCACGGGTTGGCGACCCAGGCGCTGCGCGCCCACGGCGCGCGGCAGGTCGGCACCGCCAACAACCACATGCCGGTGCGGGCCGCGTCGGACAGTACGGCGGACACCGAGGCCGCCGCCTTGTTCGACGACCTGTGGAACTGGATGTACGCCGACCCGATGCTGCTCGGCCACTACCCGGGTGGGTACGCCGACCTGATGCCGGGCCCCGTGGAGGACGACCTGCGCACGATCCACCAGCCGCTCGACTTCTACGGGCTGAACTACTACAACCCGATGGTGATCGGCGCCGCGCCGGAAGGTGCGGACCTCCCGATGGAGCTGCGCGAGCTGCCGGGCCACCCGGTCACCGCGATGGGATCCCCGGTCGTGCCCGAGGGCCTGCCGGAGATGATCGGTCAGCTCCGCGCGCGGTATGCACAGCTGCCGCCGATCCACATCACCGAGAGCGGCTGCTCCTACGATGACCGGCCCGACGAGCACGGCGTGGTCGACGACCAGCAGCGCATCGACTACCTCGACGTCCACCTGCGGGCGCTGGGCGAGGCGATCGAGGCGGGTGCCGACGTGCGCGGCTACTACTGCTGGTCGCTGCTGGACAACTTCGAGTGGAGCGAGGGCTACACCCAGCGCTTCGGACTGGTGTACGTCGACTACGAGACCCAGGTCCGCACCCCCAAGCGGTCCTTCGACTGGTACGCCGGCCTGATGCTCGCCCACAGCGGGCGGGCGTGACCCTCCCGGCCGCCGGACAGCCCGCCGGACCCGCCCCGCTCTCGGCCCTCGCCGAGCCCACCCGGCCGGCGCGCCCGGTCTGGGTGCTGTGGCTCTCCCTGGTCAGCATCGGCGTCTGGTCGGGGTTCTTCGGGCCGATCCAGGTGCTGCTGGCCCAGCAGGCCGAGGCGCTGAACCCTGCGCACAAGGAGGCGACGCTCTCGCTGGTCACCGGGGTGGGCGCCGCGGTCTCCACGGTCCTGAACCCGCTGTGGGGCGCGTTCTCGGACCGCACCGTGCTCCGGATCGGCAGGCGGGTCCCCTGGGTGCTGGGCGGCATGGTCGGCGCGGTGGTGGCGATGGTGGTGCTCTCGCGGGCCGGCTCGGTGCTGGTGATGGTGCTGGGCTGGGCCCTGGCGCAGGCGGCGCTGAACGCGATGCTCGCCGCGATCACCGCCGAGGTGCCCGACCAGGTGCCCACCGGCCAGCGCGGCACGGTGGGGGGCTGGCTGGCGATCGCCCAGACCGTCGGCGTCGTGGCCGGTTCCGGCATCGCGGCGGCGACCGGCAGCATCGCGGCCGGCTACCTCACCGTCGCGGCGGCGCTCGTGGTCCTGGGGCTGCCCTACTGCCTGCGCTCCGGGGACGTGCGGCTCGAGCCCGGCGAGCGGGAGCCCTTCGTGCTCGGCGCGTTCGTGCGGTCGTTCTGGATCTCCCCGCGCCGGCACCCCGACTTCGCCTGGGCCTGGATCACCCGTTTCTTGATGAACCTCGGCAACGCCCTGGTGATCCTCTACCTCCTCTACTACCTCAAGGACGCCGTCGAGCTGACCGACCAGGAGGCCGAGCGCGGCGTCTTCCTGCTCACCGGCGTCTACGGGCTGTGCACCGTGCTCACCGCGGTGGTCGGCGGTGCCTGGTCGGACCGGCTCGGCCGACGCAAGGTGTTCGTGATCGCCTCCGGCCTGGTGGCCGCTGCGGCGCTGCTGCTGCTGGCGTTCGTGAGCACCTGGGCGGGCGCCTTCGCCGGCGCGGTGATCCTGGGGATCGGCTTCGGCATCTACACCGCGGTGGACTTCGCGATGATCACCGAGGTGCTGCCGGCCGCCGTGGACCGGGCCAAGGACCTGGGCGTCATCAACATCGCCAACGCGCTGCCGCAGGTGCTCGCCCCGGTCGTGGCCGCGGGCGTGCTCGGTCTCGGCCTCGGGTTCAGCACGCTCTACGTCGTCGCCGCCGCCGTCAGCGTGCTGGGCTCGGTCCTGGTGGTCCGGATCCGCTCGCTCCGCTGATCTCTCCCCCTGCGTCACCTGGGTCAGGCGGCCGAGATGCCGAACCGGAAGACCGCCAGGACCTCCTCGGCGCCCGGGTCGCCCACCCGCAGCTCCGCCGTACGCGCCTGGGCCGGGACGGGCACGGACACCTCGGCGCCCTCCGAGACCAGCAGGTGCGGGACCGCGGCCGCCAGGGAGCGCGTCGGGGCCAGGAGGTCGGGGAACTGGCGACGCACCTCGTGGACGAGGTGTCGGAAGCCACTCGTCGGGCGCGGCGGTAGATAGCGGTGCCCGTTGGGGAACTGCGCCGGCTCACCGAGCTCGTAGGCGAACGGCAGCTCGCCGGCGAAGAGGTCGGTCAGCTCGCGCAGCACCACGGTGTCGAGGAGGTGCCGCGGCAGGAACGGGTCGAAGAGCGCGATCGTCGGGTCCGGCACCGACCCCGCCAGCTCCGGCACCGGGACGACCAGCGCGGTGCGGGGCCCCTCGGACACGGGACCAAGGTAGCGGTCGGGGGCGTTGGTCCCGGCGAGTTGAGTACGCCGGCTCATGTGCAGTGCCGGTGCCGGCTGCCACCGTGGTGCCATGGGAAGCACTGCACCCGAGCGGGTCGTGGAGGCGTTGGTCGAGGAAGGACTCCTGGCGCCCTCGGCGCGGGAGCGCGGCCGGGCGGTCGTCGCGACGGCGCTGGCGACGCCGGCGGAGGGCGAGCGCGGCCTGCCGCGCCTCGTCGAGGTCGTCGCCTACCTGGGCGCCGCGCTGGTGCTGGCTGCGGGGGCGCTGTTCATGCTGCAGCAGTGGGGGACGCTGGCCTTCGGGACCCGCGTGGCGCTGATCGCCGTCGTGGCCGTCGTCCTCGCCGCCAGCGGTGTGGTCACCCTGCGGCTCGCCGACGGACGGGCCGCACTCCGCGGCGCCGGGGCGGACCTGCGCCGGCGGTTGACCAGCACGCTGCTGGTCGGCGCCGCCGTCTCCGCCGCATTCCTGGTCGGGCTGGTCTGGGACCACCAGCTTCCCGAGTCGCAGGTCTTCCCCTCGATCTACTGGCCGCTGGTCGCCGGCGCGATGACGCTCGTGGTGGGTTCGGCCGTGTCCTACCTGGCGGCGCCCAGCGTCTTGGGCCAGGCCGGGATGGTGACCGGCGTGGTGATGGCGGCCATGAACCTGATCGACGGGCTGGCGCCGGACCGCACCGGCAACTACATCGGCCTGGCCTTCTTCGGCCTGGGCGCGGTCTGGCTGGTGCTCACCGAGGTCGGTGCCTTCCGCGAGGCCACGATCGGGCGAGGCATCGCTGCGGGTCTGGCGCTCTTCGGTGGCCAGGTGCCGGTGATGGACGACGCCACCCCGGGGCTGGGCTACCTGCTGACCGGAGTGGTCGTCGTGGCTGGAGTCGCGCTGTACCTGCGGCACGTGGCCTGGCCCTACCTCGCCGCCGGCGTGCTGGGGCTGACCCTGGTCGTGCCCGAGATGGTCACCGACTGGACCGAGGGGTCCCTCGGCGTCGTCGGCGGCGTGCTCGTCGCCGGCCTCACCTTGCTGGTGGCCTCGTTCGCCGGCTACCGGCTGCGGGCCGAGACCGTGGGCTGAGGGTGCAGGCTTCCCGGTCAGCCGGGGAGTCCGGCAGCGGCGGCCAGCCGCACGCCCTGCTCGATCGCCCGCTTGGCGTCGAGCTCGGCGGCGACGTCGGCGCCGCCGATGAGGTGGACCGGGCGGTCGGGGTCGGCGGCGACGAGCTGGTCGTGCAGGTCGCGCACGGACTCCTGCCCGGCGCAGACCACGACGTCGTCGACCTCGAGCAGCACCGGCTCGCCGTCGACGGTGAGGTGCAGGCCCTGCTCGTCGATCCGCTCGTACGTCGCGCCGCGGACCAGGTGCACCCCGGACTGCTTGAGCACGGCGCGGTGCGCCCAGCCGGAGGTCTTGCCGAGGTCCCGGCCGATCACCGAGGTCCTGCGTTGCACGAGGTGCACCTCGCGGGCCGGCTGGCGGGGCTTGGCCTCGACGAGCCCGCCGCGCGCCAGGGCGGGGTCACCGACGCCCCAGTGGGCCAGCCACTCCTCGAGGTCCTCCTCGGTGTGGGTGAGCCAGACCGAGACGTCCACGCCGATGCCGCCGGCGCCGATCACGGCGACGCGCTGCCCGGGGACGGCGCGCCCGGCGAGCACGTCGGCGTAGGAGTGCGCGCGTTCGATGCCGGGGATGTCGGGGATCCGCGGCACCACCCCGGTGGCGACGACCACCTCGTCGTACCCCCCGAGGGCGGCCACGTCGGCGCGCGTGCCCAGCCGGACGTCGACGCCGAGCACCTCCAGGCGACGGCGGAAGTAGCGCAGTGTCTCGGCGAACTCCTCCTTGCCCGGGATCTGCTGGGCGAGCCGGAACTGCCCGCCGATCTCCTCGTCGGCCTCGAAGAGGGTCACCGCGAAACCGCGCTCGGCGTACGACGCGGCGGCGCTCAGTCCGGCCGGTCCGGCGCCGACGACCGCCACCGTGGGACGCAGGCGGGACGGCACCGTCGACGGCAGCGGCAGCAGCACGAGCTCGGTCTCGCGGCAGGCCCGCGGGTTGACCAGGCAGCTGGCCTTCTTGTTCGCGAAGGCGTGGTCCAAGCAGGCCTGGTTGCAGGCGATGCAGGTGTTGATCTCGTCCGCCCGTCCGGCGGCGGCCTTCGCCACGAACTCCGGGTCGGCCAGCAGCGGCCGGGCCATCGAGACCAGGTCGGCGGTGCCGTCGGCGAGCAGCTGCTCGGCCAGCTCGGGGGTGTTGATCCGGTTCGAGGCGCAGACCGGGATCCCGACCTCCTCGCGCAGCCGCCGGGTCGTCCACGTCCACGCCCCCCGCGGGACCTGCGTGATGATCGTCGGCACGCGCGCCTCGTGCCACCCGATGCCGGTGTTCAGCACGGTCGCGCCGGCTTCCTCCAGCAGCAGCGCCAGCTCCACGACCTCGTCCCAGCTCTGGCCGCCCTCGACGAGGTCGAGCAGCGAGATCCGGTAGACGATCGGGAAGCCGTCGCCGACGGCCTCGCGGGTGCGCCGGACGACCTCGACCGGGAAGCGCATCCGGCGGGTGGCCGTGCCGCCCCAGGCGTCGTCGCGGTCGTTGGTGCGCTCGGCGAGGAACTGGTTGATCAGGTAGCCCTCGGACCCCATCACCTCGACCGCGTCGTACCCGGCCCGCTGTGCCAGCCGCGCGGTCTCGGCGAACGCGCTCGCGGTGCGGTCCACCTGGCGGGTGCTCATCGCGCTGGGGCGGAACGGCGTGATCGGTGACTTCGTGTCGCTGGCCGACTGGGAGAACGGGGTGTAGCCGTACCGTCCGGCGTGCAGCACCTGCAGGGCGATCGCGCCGCCCTCGTCGTGCACCGCCCCGGTCACCTGCTTGTGCCGCTCGGACTGCAGTCGACCGGTCAGCTCGCTCGCGAACGGCTTGAGCCAGCCGCGCTTGGTGGGTGCGAACCCGCCGGTGACGATCAGCCCGACGCCGCCGCGGGCGCGCTCGGCGGCGTACGCCGCCAGCTTGGGCAGGTCCCAGGGCGCGTCCTCGAGCCCGGTGTGCATCGAGCCCATCACCACGCGGTTGCGCAGGGTCAGGTCGCCGACCTGCAGCGGGGCGGTGAGGTGCGGGTACGAAGCCGCGGCCGGCCCGTCGGGGTCGCTGGGGGCGGTGGTCATCGGGGTGTCTCCTGGGTGGTGTCCGAGCGGGTGGGTTCGGTCGCGGATCGGTCGGTGGGGCGCTGTGCCCAGGCCTCGAGGTACTCGGTGAGCCACTCGTCCCAGAAGCGCTCCTGGCGGATGCCGCCGCGGAGCACGAGCCACGCGTCCAGCGCGCGGTCGGACAGGGCGGTCGGGTCGGGGAACTGCTCGCGCTCGAGCTGCTCGAAGTGCAGCAGCCGGAGCCGGTGCTCGGCGCGGAGGTCGGTGAGGTGGGCGAGCAGCCGCCGGCGGTCGCCGTAGGACGCGCCGCGCATCTTCACCGCGACCTCCGAGCGCAGCCGCGTCGGGTCGGTCCGGCTGTCCACCCACGCGGCGAGGACCTCGTCGCCGGCGGGCGTCACGGCGTACCGCTTCTCGGTGCTGCGGCCGCCCCCCGCCGACGCGCTCACCCAGCCGTCGGCCTCCATCCGGCGCAGCACGACGTAGATCTGCTGGTGGGTGGCCTGCCAGAAGAAGCCGATCGAGCGGTCGAAGCGCCGGGCCAGCTCGATGCCGGTGCCGGGTCGCTCGCGCAGCGCGACGAGCAGGGCGTGCTCCAGGGCCATGGGCAGGAGTGTGTCCGGCGGGGAGCGGTTGTGCAACGAGTTGCACAGTGACCTGCGCCACCCCCGACCCCTCGCACCGGCAGGACGGGGCGGCACCGTGACAGCACTGCTGTCATGATCGCCCGCATGAGCTACGCGCTGGGTGAGAAGTCCGGGCCCCTGGCGGGCGTGAAGGTGGTCGAGATCGCGGGCATCGGGCCCGGGCCGCACGCCTGCATGATCCTTGCCGACCTCGGGGCCGACGTGGTCCGCATCGAGCGTCCCGGTGGCCAGCTGCTCACCGGCGGACCGAGCGACCTGCTCAACCGTGGCCGGCCGAGCGTGGCCCTGGACCTGAAGGACCCGGCCGCGGCGGAGGTGGTGCTCGACCTCGTCGAGGGCACCGACCTGCTCGTGGAGGGCATGCGACCCGGGACCACCGAGCGGCTCGGCATCGGCCCCGAGGAGTGCCTGGCCCGCAACCCGCGCCTGGTCTACGGCCGGATGACGGGGTGGGGGCAGAGCGGCCCGCTGGCGAAGGCCGCGGGCCACGACATGAACTACATCGCGATCACCGGCGCCCTGTTCGGCATGGGTCAGGACAAGGCGCGCCCGCACTTCCCGGCCAACCTGGTCGGGGACTTCGGCGGCGGGTCGACGTACCTCGTGATCGGCCTGCTCGCCGCGCTGCTCGAGGCTCGCACCAGCGGCCAGGGCCAGGTCGTCGACGCCGCGATCGTGGACGGCACCGCCCACCTGAACACGATGAGCGCCGCGATGCTCGCCGGCGGCAGCCTGCGCGAGGAGCGCGCGGCCAACCTGCTGGACGGGGGAATGCCGTTCTACGACCTCTACGAGACCTCCGACGGCAAGCACATGTCGGTGGGCGCCCTGGAGCCTCAGTTCTACGACGAGTTCGTCAGGCTCCTGGGCATCGCGGACACCGCGCCGGACCGCTACGACTTCACGCAGACCGGCGAGCTGAGGCGGCAGATCAGCGCCGCGTTCGCCTCGCGGCCCCAGGCGGAGTGGACCGAGGTCTTCGAGGGCACCGACGCCTGCGTGGCCCCGATCCTGCCGCTGAGCGAGGCGATGGACCACCCGCACATGGCCGCCCGCGAGGTGTTCGTCGACCACGCGGGCATCCGGCAGCCGGCGCCCGCGCCGCGGTTCTCCCGTACGACGGCCGAGCTGTCCGCGCCCCCGCCGGAGAAGGTCGGGATGCACACCCGGGAGGCCCTGGAGGCGTGGGGGATCGCGGACGTGGACGGCCTGCTGGAGAAGGGGATCGCCGTCCAGGCCGAGTGAGCCGGCTCAGAGGCGCACGGCGACCTTGCCGCCGACGTGTCCGGACTCGGACAGCCGGTGGGCGTCCGCGATCTCGTCGAGGTCGAAGGTCCGGGCCAGGTTGACCCGGAGCCGACCCTCCTGGACCAGCTCGGCCAGCGCGTCGAGGTGCCGGCGCTCGGGCCGGACGAAGACGTAGCGTCCCCCGATCGCGGCGACCGCGGTGGCGTCCACGACCGACGCGACCCGCTCGGCGTGGCGAACCTGCTGCGGCGCGTCCGCGAGCGCCTCTCCCCCCACCAGGTCGACGACGGCGTCGACCGGTGCCCGGAGCTGACCGCTGACCGGACCGTCCCGGTAGTCGAAGACCTGCGCCGCGCCCAGGTCGCGGACCAGGTCGTGGTGCTCCGGTGACGCGGTGCCGACGACCTCGGCGCCCAGAGCGGTGGCGATCTGGACGGCCATCTGACCGACCCCGCCGGACGCGGCGTGCACCAGCACGCGCTCGCCGGGCTTGATCGCCAGCGCCTCGGTGAGCAGCTGCCAGGCGGTGAGGCCGGCGAGCGGGACTGCGGCTGCCTCCTCGAAGGACAGGCTCGACGGCTTGCGCGCGACGGTGCGCTCCGGCGCGGGCACCAGCTCCGCCGCGGTGCCGTAGGCGACGTCGTCGCGACGGACGTAGCCCCAGACCTCGTCGCCCGGCCTCAGTCCGGTCCGCACGGCGGGACCGACGGCCTCCACCACGCCCGCGACGTCCCACCCCGGGATGATCGGCAGGTGGTGCGGGTAGGCGCCACGCAGGTAGCCCTCCCGGACCTTCCAGTCCACCGGGTTCACGCTGGTCGCCCGTGCCCGCACCAGGACGGTGTCCGGTCCGACGGGCGGGTCGGGCATCTCGCCCACGGTCAGCACCTCGGGGCCGCCGTACTCCTCGTAGCTGGCTGCGCGCACGCTCTCACTCCTCACCTGGTGGGACGTCCGGACCACTTCGGGTACCCGCTAGCGTCGAAGCCATGGCTGCATCCCTCGACGGAACCGTCGCCCTGGTCACCGGTGCCTCCAGCGGGATCGGGCACGCCAGCGCTGTGCACCTCGCCCGCGCCGGAGCGAGCGTCGCGCTCGTGGCTCGCCGCACCGAGCGCCTGGAGGAGCTGGCCGGCAAGATCGCCGCGGACGGTGGTCGCGCCGTGACCATCACCGCCGACGTGACCGACCGCGCGCAGGCCGAGGCGGCGGTGCAGCGCACCGTCGCCGAGCTCGGCCGGCTCGACACCGTCGTCAACAACGCCGGCGTGATGCTCCTCGGACCGGCGGTGGACGCGCCGGTGGAGGAGTGGGACCGGATGGTCGACCTCAACGTCAAGGGGTTGCTGTACGTCGCCCGCGCCGCGATGCCGCACCTGCTCGACGCCGCGGCGAGCGGACCCCGCCAGGTGGCCGACCTCGTCAACGTCTCCTCCGTGGCCGGTCGGGTCGCCCGCAAGGGCAGCGCCGTCTACAACGCCACCAAGCACGCGGTGGGCGCGTTCAGCGAGGGCCTGCGCCAGGAGGTCACCGGCCGGCACGTCCGCGTCTCGCTGATCGAGCCCGGGGCGGTCGACACCGAGCTGGCCTCGCACAACCGCGACGAGGTCATGGACAGCATCAGGACCCGCTTCGGGGCCATCGAACGCCTCGAGGCAGAGGACATCGCCGAGGCCGTGGAGTTCATCGTGACCCGGCGCCGCAGGGTGGCGGTCAACGAGGTGCTGATCCGGCCGACCGAGCAGGAAGGCTGAGGTCGGCTGCAGCCGCTCTCGGGCGGCCGCCGGGTGATCTCGCCCACGTGGGCATTGACCGTGACAGCACTACTGTCACAATGAGAGCGCTCCGTGCTGGCCGCGCGGACCCACTGGACGAGAGAAGTTGGGACACACATGGCGACTGAAGCGTTCGTGTACGACGCGATCCGCACTCCGCGGGGCAAGGGCAAGAAGAACGGCAGCCTCCACGAGGTGAAGCCGGTCGACCTCGTGGTCGGTCTCCTGGACCAGGTCAAGAGCCGCAACCCCTCGATGGACGTCAACCGCGTCGACGACGTGGTCCTCGGCGTGGTCACCCCGATCGGCGACCAGGGCGGCGACATCGCCAAGACGGCCGCGCTCGCCGCCGGCTATCCCGACACCGTCGCCGGGGTGCAGCTCAACCGCTTCTGCGCCTCCGGCCTCGAGGCGGTCAACCAGGCGGCCTCCCGCGTCCGCGGCGGCTTCGAGGACCTGATCCTCGCCGGCGGCGTGGAGTCGATGAGCCGGGTGCCGATGGGCTCTGACGGCGGCGCCTGGGCAGCCGACCCTGCCACGGCGTTCGCCACCGCCTTCGTCCCACAGGGCATCGGCGCCGACCTGATCGCCACGATCGAGGGCTTCGGCCGCGAGGACGTCGACGCCTTCGCCGTGGAGTCCAACCAGCGCGCCGCCAAGGCGTGGGCCGACGGCCGCTTCGCCCGGTCGGTCGTGCCCGTCAAGGACCGCAACGGCGTGACCGTGCTCGACCACGACGAGTTCATCAAGCCCGAGTCCACCGTGGAGGGCCTCGCCAAGCTCAAGCCGTCGTTCGCGGGCATCGGCGACCAGGGCGGTTTCGACTCGGTGGCGCTGGAGAAGTACCACTGGGTCGAGCGCATCGACCACGTCCACCACGCCGGGAACAGCTCCGGCATCGTCGACGGTGCGGCACTCGTCGCGATCGGCAACGAGCAGGTCGGCAACGACCTGGGGCTGACTCCCCGGGCGCGCATCGTGGCCACCGCGGTTTCCGGCGCCGACCCCACGATCATGCTCACCGGTCCCGCGCCGGCCAGCCGAAAGGCGCTGGACAAGGCGGGTCTCGAGGTCTCCGACATCGACCTGTTCGAGATCAACGAGGCCTTTGCCGCGGTGGCGATGCGGTTCATGCGCGACATGGGCATCAGCCACGAGATCACCAACGTCAACGGCGGCGCGATCGCGATGGGCCATCCCCTCGGCGCGACCGGCGCCATGATCCTCGGCACGCTCGTCGACGAGCTCGAACGGCGCGACCTGCGCCGCGGCCTCGCCACGCTGTGCGTGGGCGGCGGCATGGGCATCGCCACCATCGTCGAGCTCGTCTAGGTCCCCATCCCGGCGGCCTGTCGGTTGCCGCCTGCCCGGTGGTCGAGCCTGTCGAGACCACGCCAGCCCTCCCAAGGAATGACTGATGACTGACTCCGCAGTGCACTACGACAAGGGCGAGGACGGGATCGTCGTCCTCACCCTCGACGACCCCACCTCCAGCGCCAACACCATGAACGACCTCTACAAGGAGTCCATGGCCGCGGCGATCGACCGCCTGTACGAGGAGAAGGACGCCCTCAAGGGTGTCGTGGTCACCTCGGCGAAGAAGACCTTCTTCGCCGGCGGGAACCTCAAGGCGATGATGCAGGCGGGCCCGGACGACGCCCAGGCCATCTTCGAGATGGGCGAGGGGATCAAGGCCGACCTGCGTCGGTTGGAGAAGCTCGGCAAGCCCGTGGTCGCGGCGATCAACGGCGCGGCGCTGGGTGGCGGACTCGAGATCGCGCTGGCGTGTCATCACCGGATCGTGGTCGACGACGACAAGGTCGAGCTGGGGCTCCCGGAGGTGACGCTGGGTCTGCTGCCCGGTGGGGGCGGCGTCACCCGCACGGTGCGGATGCTCGGCATCCAGTCCGCGTTGATGGACGTCCTGCTCGAGGGTCCGCGGATGAAGCCGGCCAAGGCCTTCGAGAAGACGCTCGTCGACGAGCTGGTGCCGACCCGCGAGGACCTCCTGCCCGCGGCGAAGAAGTGGATCGAGGCGCACGCCGACGATCCGGACGCGGCTGTGAACCGATGGGACCGCCCGGGTTACAAGATCCCCGGCGGTACGCCGTCCAGCCCGTCGCTCGCGCAGTTCCTGCCGGCCTTCCCGGCGATGCTGCGCAAGCAGACCAAGGGCGCGGTCTACCCGGCGACGCGCGCGATCATGGCCGCCGCGATCGAGGGTGCCCAGGTCGACTTCGACACCGCCAGCCGGATCGAGTCGCGCTACCTCGCCGAGCTGATCACCGGGTCGAACAGCAAGAACATGATCCAGGCGTTCTTCTTCGACCTCTCCGCCCTGCACGGCGGGTCGCTGCGTCCTGAGGGCGTGGAGCGGTTCACCGCCACCCGGGCCGGCGTACTCGGCGCCGGGATGATGGGCGCGGGCATCGCCTACGTCTGCGCCCGGGCCGGCATGGAGGTCCTCCTCAAGGACGTCAGTCAGGAGGCGGCCGAGAAGGGCAAGGCCTACAGCGAGAAGATCCTGAGCAAGGCCGTCGAGCGCGGGAAGATGGACGAGGCGAAGAAGGCCGAGATCCTGGGTCGGATCACCCCGACCACCGAGCCCGGCGACCTGGCCGGTTGCGACCTGGTCGTCGAGGCGGTCTTCGAGGACCCGTCGCTGAAGGCCAAGGTCTTCGACGAGGTCCAGGCCGTCGTGAAGCCCGACGCGTTGTTGTGCTCCAACACCTCCACGCTGCCGATCACCGAGCTGGCCGAGAACGTCGACCGGCCCAAGGACTTCGTCGGGCTGCACTTCTTCTCCCCCGTCGACAAGATGCCGCTGGTCGAGATCATCCGCGGCAAGCAGAGCTCCGACCAGACCGTGGCCCGCGCGCTGGACGTGGTGCAGCAGATCCGCAAGACCCCGATCGTGGTCAATGACAGCCGCGGCTTCTACACCAGCCGGGTCATCGGCACCATGGTCAACGAGGGTCTCGCGATGCTCGGCGAGGGCGTGCACCCGATGTCGGTGGAGCGCGCTGCCACGCAGGCCGGCTACCCGGTCGGCACCCTCCAGCTCTCCGACGAGCTCAACATGGAGCTGATGGCCAAGATCCGCAAGGCCACCAACGACGCCGAGCTCGCCGCGGGCAGGGAGCCGACCCGGCACCCCGCCGACGAGGTCGTGGACAAGATGATCGAGCTCGGCCGCCCCGGCCGGCTGCGCGGCGCCGGCTTCTACGACTACGACGAGCACGGGAAGCGTCTCTCCCTGTGGTCGGGCCTGAAGGAGACCTTCCCCTCCCGCGAGGAGCCCGCCGACATCGAGGACCTCAAGGACCGCTACCTGGTCATCGAGGCGCTGGAGACGGCGAAGTGCTTCGAGGAGGGTGTCCTGGAGTCCGCCGCCGCGGCGAACATCGGCGCGATCATGGGCATCGGCTACCCGCCGTTGACCGGCGGGACCGTGCAGTTCATGCAGGGGTACGACGGTCGCACCGGCCGTGGGCTGAAGGGCTTCGTGGCCCGCGCCCGCGAGCTGGCCGAGAAGTACGGCGAGCGCTTCGAGCCCACGGACCGCCTGGTCGAGATGGCCGAGAAGGGCGAGTCCTTCCCCGCCTGAGCGCTGCGTCAGTTTCACAGTACGTACTGCGAAACCGAGCTCGATCACCGAATACTTTCGGTGTTCGGGTCCAGGATCACAGTACGTACTGTGAAACCGGAGACCAACAATTCCGGCAAACCGGAACGCGGAGCCGGGGTCCTGCGGAAAAATGGCGGCCGTGGTGGAGAGCATCGCGGTCGAGGTCGCCGACCGGGTCGTCGTACATGACCTCTGGGTGCGGTTCGGGTCGGTCGCGGCGGTGCGGGGCATCGACCTGACCGTGGGCGCCGGGCACGCCACGGCCCTGCTGGGACGCAACGGCGCCGGCAAGTCCACCACCATGCGCGTCCTGGCGGGCGTGATCCCGCCGACCGAGGGAAGGGTGCTGGTCGCGGGTGTCGACGTGTGCCGGGACCCGCTCGGGGTGAAGCGGCTGGTCGGCTACTGCCCCGACGTGGGCGGGCTGGTGCCGCGGGCCACGCCGTGGGAGCACCTGCAGCTGGCCGCCCGGCTGCGTCGGCTCACCGGTTGGGAGGAGCGGGCACGCGACCTGCTCGAGCGCTTCGACCTCGGTGAGGCCACGCACCGGGTGACCTCCGGATTCAGCCACGGGATGGGGCGCCGGCTCTCGGTGGTGCTGGCCAGCTTCCACGAGCCCGCGGTCCTGCTCCTGGACGAGCCGTTCGACGGCGTCGACCCGCTCGGCGTCGAGGCGACGATGGAGGTGATCGCCGACGGCTGCGCGCGTGGTGCCACCGTCCTGGTGTCCACCCACCTGCGCGACCTCGCGATGCAGGCCTGCGAGCGTGCCCTGGTGCTCCGCGGCGGCTCGAGTGTGGCGGACCTGCCGGCGGCCGAGCTCAGCGGCGAGGGAGGGACCCGTGCCTATCGCGGCCTCCTGGAGTGAGCGAACGGCCGAAGCCCGGCGGGCGCTGTCGGACCTTGGTGCACTCCTGAGCTTCCGGCGCTCCGGCCTGGCATCGGGCGCGATCCGCCGCCTGCGCCTCGCCGGCTGGACGGCCCTGGGCCTGACCCTGGTCGCGATTGCCGGTCCGGCGTACCTCGCCGGCGACACCCCGCGCGAGCACAGCGGCAGCATCCTGGCGCTGCTCCCCTCGCTCTGCCTCGGGTTCCTGGCGCTCGGGGTCTTCTCCGCCATCGCCGCGGGGGGCGGACGCGAGGTGGTGCCGCGTGAGCAGGGCGTCGCCTTTCCGGTCTCCAGCACCACGGACCACCTCGGGGCGCTGCTGCTGGCACCGCTGAACATCGCCTGGTTCGCGCAGGCCTGGTCCCTGCTCGGCGCGACCTCCTACGCCCTCGGAGCGAGGCGGGTGTGGGCCTACGAGCTGCCCCTGCTGCTCTGGCTCCTCGTGGCGACCGCGCTGGCCCAGGCCCTCGGCTGGGTCGCCGAGGGGGTACGCCGCGGCCCCCACGGGCCGCTCGTCCTGCGACTCCTCCTGGCCTGCGTCGCGGCGGGGGCGGTGCTGCTGGTGCTGACCGGGTCGGTCGCCCCCGTGCTCGACCACAGCCCGACCAGGGCGCTGCTGACGTGGGCGCTCGCGGGTGCGAGTGGCCACTGGTTGTCCTGGCTGGCCGGGTCGGCCGTGCTCCTGGTGCTCGGTGTCGTGGCCACCGCGGCCGGGGCCTGGCCCGCGCGGTGGGCGTTGCACCGGCCGATGCGCGAGGAGCTGCGCCTGGAGTCCGGGCGGCGAGAGCCGCGTCCGACGCCTGCCTCGGACCTGCTCATGGCGCTGCGTGTGGACCGCGCCGCCGTGTGGCGTTCGGTCCCGCTGCGGCGGGGCCTGGGCGTGCTGGCGGTGATGCCGGGCGCGGTGGCGGTCGCCGGGAGCCTGGAGTGGCACATGCTCACGGTGCTGCCCGGGTTGGTGGTCTCCGGTGCGGCGCTGCTGTTCGGGGTGAACACCTGGTGCCTGGACGGACGAGGGGCCCTGTGGCGGGAGAGCCTGCCGGTGTCCGCGCGGCTGGCGTTCTGGTCGCGGGTCGTCGTGCAGCTCGAGGTCCTGCTCGGTGCCGCCGCACTGACGCTGGCGCTCGCCGCCCTCGGGGCGGGCCTGCCCACCGTAGGGGAGCTGGTCGCGGTGCTGGCCGCCACGGCGGTGGTGGCGCTGCAGGTCGTCGCCGCCTCGATGCGGTGGAGCATCGCCCGGCCCTTTGCCGCCGACCTGCGCAGCGCGCGCGCCACCCCGGCGCCACCGGTGGTGATGGTCGGCTACAGCGCCCGCCTCGCCCTGACCACCACGCTGACCGGGCTGGTGTTCTCGGGCCTGGCCCAAGTCGGTGACGTGCAGCTGATCCTCGTGGTGGCGGCTTTGTGGATGCTGTGGTCGTCCTGGCGGCTCGAGCGCTCCGCTGGGCGCTGGGCGCGTCCCGAGGTCCGTTCCCGGGTGGTGGTCACGGTCGCCGGATGAGGTCGGGGCGATGTTTCCGAGACCGTGATGCCGGGTACGTGTGGACTAGACCCCATTATTGGGAAGTCTGTCCGGGTCTGCGCGTAGGAAGTAGGTTGTAGCCATGAGGAAAGCAGTAGCAGCTCTCGCCGTCAGCGCCTCCGGCGCACTCCTCACGCTGGGACTGTCCTCGCCCGCGCAGGCCTACCCCGACACCCCGCCGAGCCAAGGTGCCCCGCAGGCCAACAGCAGCTCGCTGCCGAACACCGGTGGACCGGACGGCTGGCTGGCACTCGGGGGAGCCGGTCTGGTGATCGCGGGCGCCGCAGCCGTCGGCGTGACGCGGCGTCGGCAAACGTCTGAGTGATCTGCGAGTAGCCGGGGGTTGTCATCTGACTCCGATGCGGCCGCCCGGCCCCGACTGACACCCCTCCTCTGGGCACTGCCTGCCCTCCTGCTGTGGACGGTCGCGGTCGTCGTCGCCTTCGACGTCGCGCGCGGCGTCTGGGCCGCACGAGCCGCAGCCAGGCACGCCTCGGAGTTGGGTGCGCACCTGCGCGCGGCTGACTTCTCCTCCGCGCGCGTCGACGTCCGTGGCATCCAGCGGTCAGTGCGCTCGGCGCGGCGCAGCATCGACGGGCCCCTGTGGAACGCTGCCGGAGACCTCCCGCTCCTGGGCCACAACGTGTCGGCGATGCAGATGTCGGCCAAGGTGGTCGAAGAGGCCGCGGACCGGGCGCTGCCCGTGGGCGTGCGACTCGCCGAGCAGGTACACGCTCACGACCTGCGCGACGACTCCGGCGCTTTCGACCTTCCGGCGCTGGCCGGTCTGCGCCCCACCGCAGCCCAGCTGACCGCCTCGCTCCAGGGGCCGCGGCGCCGGGCGGAGCGCATCGACACCGACGGTCTCCTGCCGCTGGTCCGCTCGCGGGTGGGCAGCCTCCAGGACGGCCTGGCGGCGGCGACGTCGGGATCGGCCGCCCTCGCCGTGGTCAGCCGGGTCGGGCCGGCGCTGCTGGGCGGTGACGGGCCGCGGACCTACCTGCTGGTGGTGCAGAACAACGCCGAGATCCGCGCCACGGGGGGTCTGCCGGGCTCTCTGCTGCTGCTGCACGCCCGACGAGGCCGGATCCGCCTGGGGTCGCAGCAGTTCGGGGCCAACCTCCGGATCTACCGCGAACCCGTCCTGCCCCTGAGCGCCGCCGAGCGCAGGCTGTACGGCGACAACCTCGGCACCGACGTCCGAGACGCCAACCTGACGCCGTCCTTCCCGCGCGCCGCGGAGCTGCTCCGGGCGCGGGTCGCCCGCGACTTCGACCGGCACGTGGACGGCGTGATCTCGGTCGACCCGGTGGCGCTGTCCTACCTGATGCAGGCCACCGGGCCGATCGACGTCGGTGGCCAGCGGCTCACCGCGGACAACGTCGTGAAGGTGCTGCTGAACGAGACCTACCAGCGGATCGACGACGTCGACAAGCAGGACGCCTACTTCGCCGAGGTGGCCCGCGAGGTCTTCGGCGTCCTCACCAGCGGGAACGGCGAGGAGCTCGGCTGGCTGCGCGAGCTGGCGGGTGCCGCCGCGCAGCGACGGGTGCAGCTGTGGAGTGCGCACCCCGAGGAGCAACGCGCCGTGGAGCCGACCGCCCTCTCCGGTGCCCTGCTGAGTCCGGCCGGGCCCGATCCCGAGGTCGGCTTCTACCTGAACAACGCCGCGAACGGGAAGATGGAGTACTACCTCGACCTCGGCACGGCCTTCGACGCGGGGAGCTGCTCCACCACCGGGTCGCAGACCCTGCGCGCCCGGATGTCGCTGACCTCGCACGCCCCGGAGGACGTCTCCCAGCTCTCGCGGTGGGTCACCGGCCCCGGGACCTACACCGCCCGCGGCAACATCAAGGTCACCCTGCGGGTCTACGGGCCCCGCGGAGGACGCATCACCGGCCTGCGAGCCAACGGCGAACCACTCCGGATCGTCGGCGATGACCACGAGGGGCACCCGGTGGCGCTGGTGACACTGGTGATCGAGCCCGGCGACGAGATCACCGTGGAGGCGACGCTGCGAACGGCTCCCGGTGACCGGGCGGACCCCTCCTTCGCCTGGACGCCGGGGATCCGCACCACCAGGTCGCAGGCCACCGTGCGCTCGGCCTGCGGGTGATCGCGCCGCCCAGACCAGTGCTGGACCGGCGTAACCTCCCCTCTCACCCCTCGTTGTGCCGCTCAGTGGAGCCTCGCGCTCTGGCCCACCCACTGCGGGGAGTAAGGATGAGAAGGATCGCCCTGGCCGCTCTGGCCCTGGCCACCGCCGTCTGCGGCGCCGGCCTGCTGGCGTTCGCCACCACCGCTCCGGCCCAGGCGTACCCCGACGCCTCCATCACCGTGGAGATCAGCGACACCACGGTCTTCAGTGGCGAGAGGTTCACCGTCAAGGCCGAGGCCAACGTCGACTGCGACTGGACTGCGACCTTCGCCGGGAAGAAGCACACCGGCAGCGGGGTCTCCTTCAAGACCCATTTCGTCGCCCCGCACGTGAAGCACAAGACGGTCTACAAGCTCACGGTCAGCTGCAGCTATGCCACCGCCTCAGGGGGAGCGGCAGCGCCCTCCCGATCCAGCACCAGCCGCTCCTACGACATCACCGTCCTGCCGAAGAAGGCCCAGGGCGGCCCGAATGCCCATGGCCGGTCGGGTGCGCAACCCGCGAGCGCCCACTCCGGCGGCTTCCTGCCCGGCACCGGCGGACCCTTCCTGTGGCTGCTGATCCTCGGCCTGGTGCTGGTGCTCGCGGGCACGATCATCGTCCGGCGCCGACGTGCGCGCGGGTTCTGACCGCCCGACCCCTACTGCCGTGTCCCGCCACCTCCGGCTCCTCGGTTATGCCCTCGGCGCCGTGCTGCTCGTGGTGCTGGTCGTCTTCGCCGTCCAGGCCGTGCGTGCGGGTCTCGCGCTACGCAGCATGCGGACCGAGGCCAGCACCATGCAGAGCCAGCTGGCCGCCGGCAACGTCACCGGGGCACGCGCCACGCTGCAGGAGCTCGCCGACTCCGCGGGCACTGCGCACGGGGCCACCGACGGACCCGTGTGGGGCCTGGGCACCCACCTGCCGTGGGTGGGCGACGACCTGGCCGCGGTGCGGACGGTCGCTTCGGTCTCGGACTCCCTGACCAGAGCTGCGCTGCCGACCGCCGTGACGCTGTCCCAGGCGATCCAGCAGGGCACGTTCCGCCCCGACGACGGGCAGTACGACCTTCCGGCGATCAAGCGGTTGGCCCCGGTCCTCGAGCGCGCCGGAGACCGGATCGCCACGCAGGACGACCGGATGAGACGGGTGCGTACCGACGGGCTGCTCCCGTTCGTTGCCAGTACGGTGCGCGAGGTCCAGGACAAGGTCCACACGGTCGCCTCGGCCGGCGACATCAGCGCCCGCGCCGCGCGGATCCTGCCCGGGATGCTGGGTGAGCACGGCCGTCGTACCTATCTGCTCGTGGTGCAGAACAACGCCGAGCTCAGGGCGAGCGGAGGCCTGCCGGGGTCCTTCTCGGTGCTCCACGCCGTCGACGGCAAGGTCACGATGGGCTTCCAGGGCGCCTCGGAGGACGTCGGCGTGACCGAACAGCCGGTGCTACCGCTGTCGCGCTCGGAGCGGGCGCTGTACGGCGACACGCTGGGCACCGACATCCGGGACACCAACCTGACCCCCGACTTCCCGCGGACCGCGTCGCTGGTCAAGGCGATGTGGGAGCACAACCGCGGCGGCCGGATCGACGGCGTGGTCGCGGTCGATCCCACCGCGTTCGCGGCGGTGCTGCGCGGCACCGGCCCGGTGCAGGTGGCCGCCAAGGACCAGCTCACGGCGAACAACGTCGTGGAGAAGCTGCTGAGCAAGACCTATCAGCGCTTCCAGGACCCCGAGGACCAGAACCACTACTTCTCCGCGGCGGCCCGACAGACCTTCGAGGCCATGATGAGCGGCCGCGGGGACCAGCAGCTGCTCCTGCGCGGGCTGACCCAGGCGGGCCGCGAGCACCGGTTGCTGGTGTGGAGCGACCGGCGTGGCGAGCAGCGCATGATCAGCGGCACCGCGGTCGCCGGTGAGCTGGACGGCCAGGACCGATCCTCCCCCCGGGTCGGGATGTACCTCGACGACGCCACCGGCGGGAAGCTCGACTACTACCTGCGCTACACCGCCAACCTCAGCGCTGGGCACTGCACCGCGTCGGGCCAGCAGTCCCTGGACGCCTCCATGCTGCTGGAGTCGCGCCTGCCGGCTCGGTGGAAGAAGCTCTCGCCGTGGGTCCTGGGTCGCGGGGACGCCACGCCACCGGGGGTGATGCGGATCAACCTGCGCATCTACGGACCCGTCGGCGGGCGGATCACCCAGGTCACCGTGGACAGCAACTCGGTGCCGGTGAGCACCAACCAGCACAAGCGTCGGCAGGTCGCCGTGGTCCCGGTGCTCCTGCAGCCGGGGCAGCGCATGCTCGTCTCGGCGACCATCCGCACCGCCTCCGGGCAGGGCGCTGACCCCGTCCTCGAGTTCACGCCCGGCATGGGCGCTGCCCCCAACGGCGTGCGGGTCCCGGCCGCCTGCGTCTGAGACCGCGCTGCCTTCCGCCGGCCCGTCGGTAGGGTCGGCGCCATGGACTTCGCACCCTCCGCCCGTGCCACCGAGCTCGTCGGGCTCGTCTCCGACTTCGTCGCAGAAGAGATCGAGCCGGTGATGGCCGACTACCACGCCGAGGTGAGCCGTGCGGCGCACGCCGGAGAGTGGCAGGAGTCGCCGATCCTGCACGACCTGCGGCGCAAGGCTCGCGAGCGCGGGCTCTGGAACCTCTTCCTTCCCGCCGAGCACGCCGGTGACTACGCCGAGCGGTTCGGCACCCACGGTGGTCAGGGACTGACCAACACCGACTACGCGCCGCTCGCCGAGGTGATGGGCCGGGCGACGTTCCTGGCGCCGTACGTCTTCAATTGCAACGCCCCGGACACCGGCAACATGGAGGTGCTGCTCAAGTACGGCAGCGACGCCCAGCGGCAGCAGTGGCTCGAGCCGCTGCTGGACGGGCAGATCCGCTCGGCGTTCTGCATGACCGAGCCGGGTGTCGCCTCCTCCGACGCCACCAACATGGAGGCCACCGCGATCGTCGACGGCGACGAGGTGGTGGTCAACGGGCGCAAGTGGTGGTCGAGCGGCGTGGGTCATCCGGACTGCAAGATCGCGATCTTCATGGGGTTGCGCACGCCTCCTGGGGCCGACCCGGAGGCCGACCGGCACCGACAGCACACGATGGTGCTGGTCCCCCTGGACGCCCCGGGGGTGAAGGTGGAGCGGCTGCTGTCCACGATGAACGTGTACGACGAGCCGGTGGGCCATGGCGAGGTCAGCTTCACCGACGTCCGGGTGCCGAAGGACAACATCATCCTCGGCGAGGGTCGGGCCTTCGAGATCGCCCAGGGGCGGCTCGGTCCGGGACGGGTGCACCACTGCATGCGCCTGCTCGGCCAGGCCGAGATCGCGCTCGAGCTGGCCATCAAGCGCGGACTCTCCCGCACCGCGTTCGGCAAGCCGCTGGTCAACCTCGGGGGCAACCGCGAGCGGATCGCCGATGCCCGCATCGCCATCGACCAGGCCCGCCTGCTCGTGCTCAGCACCGCCTGGAAGCTCGACCAGGGGGGACCGCTGAACGCGCTCAGCGAGGTCAGCCAGATCAAGGTGATCGTGCCCAACGTGGTCCAGCAGGTCGTGGACATGGCGATCCAGCTGCACGGCGGCGGAGGGCTGTCCGAGGACTTCCCGCTGGCCGGGATGTGGACCAACGCCCGTGCGCTGCGGCTCGCGGACGGGCCGGACGAGGTCCACCGCGGCGTGGTTGCCCGGCTCGAGATCGGCAAGCACAAGAAGTGATTCACCCCAGGAGACCGCTCGCTGCGCTCGCGCTCCCGCGGGGACCCCGATGACTGCGAGCGACTCCCGCCGCGTCCTGGTCACCGGCGGCGCCTCCGGGCTGGGGGCGGCGCTGGCCGCCGCCTTCGCCGCCCGGGGAGACCGCGTCGTGGTGGCGGACATCCAGGAGCCCTCCGAGTCACCGCCGGGGATCGAGTTTCTGCGCCTCGACGTCCGCTCCGACGACGACTGGGCCGCGGCCCGGGCATGGGTCGAGTCGACCTGGGGCGGGCTGGACGTGCTGGTCAACAACGCCGGCGTCGCCGGGGGCGGTCGCGTCGACGTGGCCGGCATGGACGAGTGGGAGTGGATCACCGAGATCAACCTCTTCGGCGTCGTCCGCGGCACCCGCACGTTCGTGCCGCTGTTGAAGGACCAGCGCTCGGGCCACCTGGTCAACATCGCCTCGCTCGCCGGCCTGGTCCATCCCGCGGGCATGGGCTCCTACAACGCGGTCAAGGCGGCGGTCGTCGCCTTCACCGAGACGATGTCCCACGAGCTCGCTGAGTTCGGGGTGCGCTGCACGGTGGTGTGCCCGTCCTACTTCCGCACCGGGCTCGTCGACTCGATGCAGGGGGCGGACACCGCGGTCGGCGAGGTGATCGGTGCCCTGGTGCACCGTGCACCGCTCGGCCCGGAGGAGATCGCCGCCGCCGTGCTCGAGGGCATGGACCGCGGTGAGGAGATCGTGCTGCCCGACGAGGCGGCGCGGGCGGCGTATCGCCTCAAGACGACCGACCGGGCGGCGTACGACGTCCAGATGCGCCGGCAGGCCGCTCGCCTGTCCGCGATGGGAAGTGGTGATTGAGCTTGCCGAAAGCACCAGACGAGGAGACCGGCGCAGCCACCGAACCGGCCGACCTGTCCGTGGAGGTCCGTGAGGAGGACCGCTTCGACGTCGAGTCGGTGCGCAGCTGGCTGGCCACCCAGGGCACCGAGATCGCCGTCGACGTCGAGGTGCGCCAGTTTCCCGGCGGCGCCTCCAACCTCACCTACTCGCTCCGGGACGCCACCCACGACCTGATCCTGCGGCGCCCGCCGGTGGGACAGAAGGCGAAGGGCGCCCACGACATGGCCCGGGAGTACCGGATCCAGGCGGGGCTCGACGGAGTCTTCCCGCTGGTGCCGGAGATGGTGGCGCTGTGCCAGGACGAGTCGGTGATCGGCTCGGAGTTCTACGTGATGCAGCGGATCGACGGCATCATTCCGCGGCGCGACTTCCCGCCGGAGGTGCAGCTCGACGAGACGCAGACCCGGACGCTGTGCACGAACGCGCTCGACGTGCTGACCCGCCTGCACCAGGTCGACATCGACAGCAGCCCGCTGGCCTCGATGAACAAGGGCCACGGGTACGTCGCCCGGCAGGTCTCCGGCTGGTCGACCCGCTTCCGCAACGCGCGGACGCCGGACGTGGGCGACTACGAGCGAGTGATGTCCTGGCTGGACGAGCACCAGCCCGAGGACGTGGCGAGCGTGCTGATCCACAACGACTTCCGCTTCGACAACCTGGTCCTCGACCGCAGCGATCCGACCCGGCCGGTCGGCGTCCTCGACTGGGAGATGGCCACCATCGGGGACCCGCTGATGGACCTCGGCGGCACGCTGGCCTACTGGGTCCAGGCCGACGACGACCAGTTCTTCCAGCAGTTCCGCCGCCAGCCGACGCAACTGCCCGGGATGCTCACCCGCGCCGAGGTGGTCGACTGGTACTGCGAGCGGATGGGCTACTCGGTCACTCCCGAGCAGTGGCTGTTCTACGAGGTCTACGGGCTGTTCCGGCTCGGCGTGATCGCCCAGCAGATCTACTACCGCTACTTCCACAAGCAGACGACCAACGAGGCCTACGCGATCTTCGGCCCTGCCGCCGGCTACCTCGAGACCCGCTGCCTGCAGCTGATCGGTGCCGCGTAGTGGGCCAGGTGCTGCTGGTGCGCCACGGGCAGGCCTCGTGGGGCGCCGAGGACTACGACGTGCTCTCCGAGGTGGGACACCAGCAGTCGCGCCTGCTCGGCGAGGCGCTGGCCGCACGCGGGGTCGTGCCGGACCGCGTCCTCCACGGGGACATGCGCCGGCACCGGGAGACCGCCGAGGACTGCATCGAGGCGGCCGGCTGGGACGTCCCGGTCGTCGAGGACGACGGCTGGGACGAGTTCGACCACCTGCACATGCTCTCCGTCGTGCCGGCGCCGTTCGAGGGACGCCAGCCCAACCGCACGGAGTTCCAGCACTGGTTCGAGACCGCGACCGACCGGTGGACCGCCGGGGAGCACGACAGCGACTACCACGAGACGTTCGCGGACTTCACCGCGCGGGTGGAGGACGCCGTACGCCGTGCCACCGAGGCCGACGCCCGGACGGTGATCGTGTTCTCCTCGGGAGGTCCGGTCTCCTGGGCGGCCGCCTCCCTGCTGGGTGACTCCACCGAGGTCAGCGGCGCCCTGTGGCGCAAGCTGAACCCGGTCTGCGTCAACTCCGGCGTCACCCGGGTGGTGACCGGCCGGCGCGGCACCACCCTGGTCACCTTCAACGAGCACGCCCACCTCGACGCCACGCCGGACCTGCTCACCTACCGCTGACCCGAGCGGATAGTCCCTGACGTTTCCGCCGGGCAAACCGGACGGAGGGCGACCGAGTCGTCAGGGACTATCCGGCGGTGGGGATGCGGCGGGGCCACCAGAATCGGTCCCCGAGCAGCAGGGCCAATGCCGGCACGAGCACGGTGCGCACGACCAAGGTGTCGAGCAGGACGCCGATGCAGATCACCACGCCCAGCTGGGCCAGCACCACGAGCGGCAGCACCCCCAGCACGGCGAACACCGCCGCCAACAGGATGCCGGCGCTGGTGATGACACCGCCGGTCGCGGCGAGCGCGCGCAGCATGCCCTCGCGGGTGCCGTGCCCGGCGGTCTCCTCCCACGCGCGGGTGACCAGGAAGATGTTGTAGTCCACGCCCAGCGCCACCAGGAACAGGAACGCGAACAGCGGGGTGCCGAGATCGAGTGCGCTGAAGCCGAAGACGCCGGTGAACAGCCACCAGCTCGCCCCCAGCGCCGCGAGGTAGGTGCCGAGCACGGTGAGCACCAACAGGACCGGCGCGACCAACGAGCGCAGCAGCACCACCAGGCCGGCCAGCACGAGCAGCAGGATCACCGGGAAGATCACCCACCGGTCGCGGGCGGCGGCATCCCTCTCGTCGAGGGCCTCGGCGGCGGTGCCGCCGACGTGGTCGGGTGCCTGGGTGTCGTCCAGGGCGGTCCGCATCCGCTCCACCGTCGCGCGTGCGGCCGCGCTGTCGGGGTTGTCGGAGAGGACGGCGTCCAGCTGGGTCCAGCCGTCTGCCGAGGCCGACGGTCGCACCGACTCCACCCCGTCGAGTCCCTGCAGCGCCCCCTGGGCCGGTCCCGGGTCGCGAGTGAGCACGACCGCGGGATCGGCGCTGCCCGCCGGGAAGTGCCGGGCCAGCTCCTGCCCCGCCGAGATGGCCTCGGGCTTGTGCAGGAACTGCTCGGCCGCCGGCAGGCCGAGCCGGCTGTCGGTCAGCCCGATCGAGAGCGCCCCGAGCAGGACGAGGGTGCCGGCCACGAAGGCGGTCCGTCGGCGCGACACGGCGTCGCCGACCCGGCGCCAGGCCGAGTGGCCCTCGGCGAGCGAGGTGGTGCCGACGTGCGGCACCTTGGGCCAGAAGATCCACCGGCCGAAGAGCACCAGCGTGGCGGGCAGCGCGACCAGGGCGAAGCAGGCGGCGACCACGATGCCGATGGCCGAGGCGATCCCCAGCGCGCGGGTGGTGGGCACCAGCGAGAGGACCAGGGTCAGCACCCCGAGGACGACGGTGGTCGCGCTGGCCAGCACCGCGTGCGCCGTACGGCGCAGCGCCAGGCCCATCGCCTCACGCCGGTCCTCGTGCCGGCGCAGCTCGTCGCGGTAGCGGGAGATCAGCAACAGCGCGTAGTCGGTTCCGGCGCCGAAGACCAGCACCGAGAGGATCCCGGTCGTCGAGTCGTCCCAGGGCACCGAGACCAGCGCGAGGCCCCGGGTCGCCAGCACCGACGCCACCTGGTCCGCGACTCCCACGACGAGCAGCGGCACCAGCCAGAGGACGGGGCTTCGGTAGGTGAGCACGAGCAGGACGGCCACCACGGACGCGGTCGCGGCGAGCAGTCGGAAGTTCGCGCCCTCGAAGACGGCGGCGAGGTCGGCCTGGATCGCGGCCGGACCGGTGACCTGGGCGCGTACGCCTTCCGGGGCCGCCTGGTCGAGCGCCTCGCGCAGCCCCGTGACCGCGTCCGCGACCTCGGTCGCATCGGAGGTCTCGACCGTCAGCACGGCGAGGGCGGCCTTGCCGTCCTCGCTGGGGGTCACCGGCGGCCCTCCCGGCGCGGCCGCGATGTGGCGCACGTCCACGCTGCGCACGACGCCACCGAGCCGATCCACGGCATCGGCGGGCAGGGCTCCGCCACCGCGGGCGGTGAACAGCACCACGGCTGCCGACCCCTCGCGCTCGGGGAGCTTCTCCTGCAGCCGGGCTGCCGTGGTGCTGTCGTAGCCTCGCGGCAGCGCGTCGTCGACGCCGGCCTCGTGCTCGGCGGCACCGACGCCCGCGATGAGGAAGATCCCCACCCCGAGGAAGAGGGCGGCGACCACCGCACTGCCCCGTCCCACGATCACTCGGACCGACCCGGCCACGGCGTACACTCCTGTGCGTCTCGGCAGATTGCTAAGTAGGTTAGTAACTCGATGAGTGACGGTAGCAGTGCGGAGCGCGCGGCCCAACTGCGCGATGCCCTCGGCGAGGACTGGGTGCCGACGTCGACGCTCCAGGCGTTGCACGCGTTGACCAAGCTGTCGGCGCAGGTCACCCCCACGATCGCGCGCCGGGCCGCGCTCACCCCCAACGAGCTGCGTGCCCTCGAGCAGCTCATGGACGGTCCGGTGGGACCGGCCGAGCTCGCCCGGGTGCTCGGCGTCAGCTCGGCCGCGGTGTCCGGGATCGTCGACCGGCTCGAGGCGCGGGGCCATGCGGAGCGGTCGGCGCACGGCTCGGACAGACGTCGTACGGCGGTGACGATCAGCCCCAGCGGCCGGCGGGAGGTCGCGGCGTACCTGATGCCGATGTTCCGCGAGCTCGCCCGCCTCGACGCCGAGCTCAGCGACGAGGACCGCGTGGTCGTCGACCGCTATCTCCAGGGCGCGATCCGGGCGATCCAGGTCCTGCTCTGACCCACCCACCTCCATGTAACGCGGGGTTATGGCTACCGAGTGCGTCCCCGGGGCGGCACTCTGCCTCCATAACCCCGCTTTACAAGGGGTGGGATGGCCGCGGTGCCGCGACACCGGGCTTGACAGGATGGGTGCATGGCCGACGCACCGAAGCGCAAGACGATCCTGATCACCGGCGCCAGCAGCGGGCTGGGGGCCGAGATGGCCCGGCAGTTCGCCGACCTCGGGCACGACCTCGCGCTGTGCGCGCGCCGGGTGGAGAAGCTGGAGTCGCTGCGCGCGGAGATCGAGCAGAAGCACCCCGACCGGCGGGTCGAGATCCGCACCCTCGACGTCACCGACGACGAGCAGGTCTTCGAGGTGTTCCGGTGCATTCAAGAAGGACTTCGGCACCATCGACCGGGTCGTCATCAACGCGGGTCTGGGCAAGGGTGCGCCGCTGGGCACCGGGCGGTACGACGCCAACAAGCAGACCGCGATGACCAACTTCGTCGGAGCGCTCGCCCAGGCCGAGGCGGCGATGGAGATCTTCCGCGAGCAGAACGCCGGTCACCTGGTGATGATCAGCTCGATGTCGGCGATGCGCGGCCTGCCCAAGACCATGACGACCTACGGCGCCACCAAGGCCGGCGTCGCCCACCTCGCCGAGGGCCTGCGCAACGAGTTCTACGGCAAGCCGATCAAGATCACCGTGATCTACCCCGGCTACATCGCCTCGGAGATGAACGAGGGCGTCGCCCAGAAGACCAAGATGATGGTCTCCACCGAGAAGGGTGTGCGGTCGATCGTCGACGCGGTCGAGAAGGAGAAGGACTCCGCCTGCGTGCCACCCCTGCCGTGGGCACCGCTGAGCCACGTGATGAAGCACGCACCGCTGCCGCTGCTCAAGCGCCTGCTCTGAGCTGCCGAGGCTTCGCCGAGGCGTCGCAGATGTGCACCGGAAGGATGCCGAGGCGTCTCAGATGTGCGCCGCTCCGGGGTCACACCGGGGTCAGCGGCAGTGATCGGCGGGGCTCGAAGCCGAAGCCGGCGCCGGTGCTCATCCGCGTGACCGCGACCTCCTCGGCGAGCGGCGCGGCCTCCTCGCGGCGTACGACGTGCAGCGACCACTCGGTGTCGGTGCCGGAGACCTCGACGTCGAGGTGCGGGTCCAGGGCGCGTACGACAGCCTGCAGCGGCCGCGTCTCCGTCGGACCGCACAGGCTGATCCAGGCGCCGTCCTCGTGGGCAGGTGAGGGGCGCACCGTCCCGTCGTCGAAGGAGACGTAGGCCGCGGGGTTGACCAGCGGGTGCAGCGAGAGCAGGCGCATCGCCTCCTCGGCCCCGATGCCGAGTGCGGCGGACAGCCGCTCACCCGCCACGCCGGCGATGCCGATGAGCTGCCTGACGCAGATCTCCTGCGCGCGCTCCGCGGGCAACCGGTGGTGCACCGCGCGCCGGAAACCGAGGGTGAGCAGGTGCATCTGCAAGCACACCTCGTCGGCGATGCGGACCAGCGCGGAGTGGGAGAAGTCCGCGAAGTCGAGGTCGCAGAGCAGCGGGCCGTCGTACGCCGCCCGACCGGCTGACTCCGGGTCGATCGGCGCCAGGGTGAGCGTCGCCGCCCGGGAGGACTGCAGCTCCAGGCACCCCTGCGAGGGTGCGACCGGCTCGTGCGCTGGGTCGATCACCACGGTCCACTCGCAGTGCGGCTCCCGGTCGGCCGGCGTCCGGGGCGGACGGTGCACCGGCCGGACCCGGGCTCGCGGGTTCGTGGCCACCGCGGTCGCGTCGAAGGTCGGGTCCTCGATGTCGTGGCACATCGTCCGCACGTAGTCAGAGCCCATCGGCTCGACGTCCATCAGCGCGCCGCAGTGGGCGAGGTGGAAGCGCCCGTGCCAGCGATCCTCGACGGTGTAGCGGAAGTCCATGAACTGCGGCGGCGCGCCGATGTCGAGCTGGAGCCCCTTGAAGATCGTGACCACGTCGTCGCCGGGAAAGGACAACGCCTGCTGCATCCGGCGGGTGTAGATCGGCGAGGCCGCCATCCACTCATCGATCGCCACCTGCGCCATGCCGGCACGGCCGAGGGCGCCGATGCACCACGCCATGCCGGAGCGGTCGATCAGCTGTCCGAGCAGGAGCAGCTCGGGGACGAGCCGGGCGAGCTCGTTCCGGCTGAGCGACGCGTAGCGCGAGGTGGTCATCGCCCCTTGCCGATGATCTCCTCGACCACGGTGTTCAGCCGCGCCCCGACCGGCCACCCCGCATAGTGGGCGAGGAAGACCACGATCTCGCGCAGTGCCTCCTCGTCGAGCTCACCGTTGCGGTAGGCCGCGCCGAGCTGGATGTCGGCCACGTCGATCGCTCCCTGCCCGGCGAGCAGCCCGATCAGCAGCAGCCGACGCTCCTGGATCTCCAGGCCGGGGCGGCACCAGATGTCGGCGAACAGGTGGTCGGCGGTGTAGCCGAAGAAGTCGCCCGGCCCGTCCTGGAAGTCCCAGCCGTAGACCTCGCCCATCTTCGCCAGCCCGCGCTGTCGGCGGTCCTCGTCGTGCTCCATCAGGCTGTCTCCTCGGGTGATTTGCCGTATTTCTGCGACGCCTCGGCGGGTTTCTGCTGCACATCTGCGACGCCTCGGCGGATCGGGAGGCCGAGTCCGGGTCGCAGCTCGGCGAGGGCCTGGCGGGCGAGGGGTACGTCGACGCCCAGCTCGTCGGCGAGCTCGAGCGCGAGCGTCAGGTCCTTCTCGCCGAGCTGGACGACGTGGCTGAACACGCCGTGCCAGAAGTCGTCCGGCGCCAGCGGGGCGGTGGTGTCGCGGTGCATGATCGCGCCCGGCCCGCCGGTGATCGCGTCGGTGTGCCGGACCACCTCGCCCAGGGCGACCAGGTCGAGGTCGGCCGCCTCGGCGAGGCGTTGCGCCTCCGTCACGGCGGTGAACGCGACGAAGTGCAGCAGGTTGCGCGCCAGCTTCATCCTGGTGCCGGCCGCGATCGGTCCGGCGTGCACGACCCTGGTGCCCATCAGCCGCAGCACCGGCTCGACCGCCGCGAACGCCTCCTCAGTGCCTCCGACGAGGATCGCCAGGCTGCCCTCGGCGGCGCCGGGGCCGCCGCCGCTGACCGGCGCGTCGGCCAGCAGCACGCCGTGCCGCCGCGCCACCGACTCGAGCGAGACGGCGGTGTGCGGCGAGATCGTGGAGTGCACCGCGATCGCGCGCAGACGGTGACCGCCCGTCGCCAGGCCGGTCGCCGCCTCGGGCTCGAGGCCGGCGCCGCCCAGCAGCTGGGCGACCACCTCGCGCACCTGGTCGTCGTCGCGCACCATCACGCACGCCACCTCGACCTCGGCGGCCAGCGCGGCCAGGCCAGCGGCGGGAACGGCGCCGGCCTTCTCGAGCTCGCTCACGGGCTCCGGCACCACGTCGTGGACGTGCAGAGCGCCGGCGGGCAGCCCGGCGGCGAGCCGCAGCGCCATCGGCCTGCCGATGTTGCCCAGCCCGACGAATCCGACTGCCGTGGGGTTCATGGCGCTCATCAGCGGAACACCTGGCCGCCGTCGACGTTGACGATCTGCCCGGTGATCCACGAGGCCTCGTCGGAGAGCAGGAACAGGCAGGCGCCGACCATGTCCTCCGGCGTGCCCATCCGCTTCAGGGCGAGGCCCTTGACCAGCTCCCTGCTGGCCTCGCCGGCCTGCTTGCGGGTCGCCTCGGTGTCGGTCGGGCCGGGCGCGATCGCGTTGACCCGGATGTTCATCCCGCCGAGCTCGTGGGCGAGCTGCTGGGTGAGGCCGTTGATGCCCACCTTGGCGAGCGCGTAGAAGCCGGCGTACAGCCAGGCGGCGGTGGAGCTCTGGTTGACGATCGCGCCGCCACCGCGCGCCTGCAGGTGCGGGTAGACCGCACGGGTCATCACCAGGGCGCCGTCGAGGTTCACCGACATGAACTTCTGGTAGTACTCCCAGTCCACGGTGACCAGGAGGTCGAAGGCCATGTCGCCGTAGATGGCGGCGTTGTTGACCAGGTAGTCGATGCCGCCCAGCTCGGCCACCGCGCGCTCGGCCATGGCCGCGGCGGACTCGGGGCTGGCGACGTCGGTCTCGACGAAGAGCGCCCGCCCGCCGTCCGCGGTGATCGCGTCGGCCACGTCCTGGCCGCGTGCGGAGACGTCCGCGACCACGACGGCCGCGCCCTCGGCGGCGAGACCGCGCGCGTAGGCCTCGCCGATGCCCTGCGCCGCACCGGTGACCACTGCGACCTTGCCGTCGAACCGACCGAGCTTCGACACGCTCAACCTCCGATGCCTTCCGCGACCAGCTTGGTCTCGAGGTACTCCTCGAAGCCCTGCACGCCCATCTCCCGGCCGATGCCGGACTGCTTGTAGCCCCCGAACGGCGCGTCCGGGGCGAACCAGACGCCCCCGTTCACTGCGAGCGTGCCGGTGCGGATCCGCGCGGCGACGGCGCGCGCCCGCTCCGCGGAGCCGCTGTCGACGGAGCCGGACAGTCCGTAGGGGGAGTCGTTGGCGATGCGTACGGCGTCGTCGTCGCCGTCGTGCGCGATCACGGTGAGCACCGGGCCGAAGATCTCCTCGCGGGCCACGCGGGCGTCGTTGCCCAGGCCGGCGATCACGGTCGGTTCGACCCAGAAGCCGTCCCGGTCGATCACGCGGCCGCCCGTGGCGAAGCGGGCGCCCTCCTCCTCGGCGAGCGCAAGGTAGCGGGCCACCCGGTCGCGCTGGGTGGCGCTGATGACGGGGCCGCAGATCGTGCCCGGGTCGGTCGGGTCCTTGGCGCCAATGGAGGCCATCGTGTTGGCGGCGACCTGCACGGCTTCGTCGTACCGCCCGCGTGGCACCACGAGCCGGGTGGTGAGCGCGCACCCCTGCCCGGCGTGCACGCAGACCGAGAAGGCGGTGGTCCCGACCGCGGCGGCCAGGTCTGCGTCGTCGAGCACGATCGCGGCGGACTTGCCGCCGAGCTCCAGGAAGACCTTCTTCAGCGTGGGTGCCGCGGCCGCCATGATCGCCCGGCCGGTGGCGGTCGAGCCGGTGAAGGAGACCAGGTCCACGCGCGGGTCGGTGACCAGGCGACCGGCCGCGTCGTTGTCGCGCGGGGTCACCACGTTGAGCACCCCGGGCGGCAGGTCGGTGTGCTCCAGGGCGAGCCGGCCCAGCTCGGCGGCCACCCACGGGGTGTCCGGGGCCGGCTTGAGCACCACGGTGTTGCCCGCCAGGAGCGCGGGGCCCACCTTGGCGAGGTTGATCTGGTTGGGGAAGTTCCACGGCGTGATCGCGGCCACCACCCCGACCGCCTCGCGCCGGATCGTGCGCCGCGTCGCGATGCCCATCGGCTCGGCGACGCCGAGGTCGGTCTCCCAGGCATAGCCCTCGGCGAGGTCGCACATCCAGCGCAAGCCCTCGACCGGCACGTCGTACTGCGGGCCCGCGGTCAGGAACGCCGGCGCTCCTGCTTCCGCGGTGGTGAGGGCACGCATCTGCTCGCCGTGGTCGACCAGCGCCTGGTGCAGCTGCCGCACGCAGTGCACCCGGAACGCGGGGTCGGTCGCCCAGTCGGTCTCGTCGAAGGCCCGTCGGGCCGCCTCGATCGCGGCGTCCATGTCCTCGGCCGTCGCGTCCGGCGCCTGCCCGATCTCGGCGCCGGTGGCCGGGTCGAGGATGGGGTACGTCGACCCGTCGGCCGCCGCGAGCAGGGTGCCGCCGATCAGCAGCCGGGGTGGTGGGGTCCCTGGGACCGAGCTTGTCGAGGTCATCACTCATCTCCTACGACGGGTGGCCAGACGGTCGAGGGAAGGTCGGCGTGCCGGTAGTGACCGGGCTGCGACATGCCGTCCTGCCCCATCCGGTCCAGCAGCGGCTGGGGCGCCTTCCCGGAGCCGGCGATGGCCAGGAAGGCGTGCGCAGTGGAGCCGAGGTCGAACCAGTCCCGCTGCCAGCCGATCAGCAGACCGTCCGGGTCGTCGGCATCGGGGACGAGGCCGAACCAGGAGCCGCCGATGCCGAGGATCTCGTACTCCTTGCCGGTGGTGTCGTCGACGATGCCCGAGCGCTGCTTCCAGAAGCCGACGACCATGCCGTTGGACTCGTCCATCACCGTGGCCACGTAGTCGTAGTGCCAGCCGTCCAGGCCGACCATCTCGGTGCCGAGGGCGTGCGCGCGGATCTCCTCGCGGCCCACCGCCATGAAGTGCTCGTCGGGGGTGTACATCCAGCCGTACGTCGCCCCGGCGGCGTAGAAGTCCGCCAGCGCATGCCAGTCGCGCTGCGCCTCGGCTTCCCGGTTCGCCGCCAGCCAGCGCTCCCAGAACGCCTCCATGGCCGTGCGGTCCATCAGTCCTCCATCCCCAGCGCCATCGCCGGGCAGTAGCGCACCGCGCGCTCGACGTTCTCCCGCTGGTCCTCCGGCGGCTGCTCGTCGAGCACGACGACGTGGTCCCGGGCGTCGTCGAAGCCGAACACCGCGGGGGCCTCGAGCCGGCACGCCTGGTGTCCCTGACAGAGGTCGAGGTCGGCCACCACCCTCATCGGTGCTCCTCCTGCGGAGTCCTCCTGCGGTAGCGGACCCGGCAGGGCTGCTGGAGCTGGATGACCATCTTGGAGGTGTCGTCGCGGTAGGACCCGGCCGGTTGGGCCATCTCGAACTCCCAGTCCCGCAGCAGCACCGAGAAGATCGCCTTGAGCTGCATCATCGCGAACGCGTTGCCCACGCAGCGGTGCCGTCCGGCCCCGAACGGGAGCCAGGTCCAGCGGTTGGTGAGGTCCTCCTGGCGCGGGTCGACGTAGCGGCCGGGGTCGAACCGCTCCGGGTCGGGGAAGTCCTCGGCGATCCGGTTGGAGACCCGCGGGGTGGCGCCGACCATCGAGCCGGCCGGGACGGCGTACCCGCCGATCTCGATCGGCTCCTGCGCCACCCGCAGCAGCAGCACCAGGGGAGGATGCAGTCGCAGCGTCTCCTTCAGGGCTGCCTCCAGGCGTGGGATCGCCCGCAGCGCTTGGAAGGAGACCGCCGCGCCGTCCGCGTAGAGGTCGTCCAGCTCCTGGCGCACGCCGGCCATCACGTCGGGGTGGCGGAGCAGCTCGATCAGCGTCCACGCCGCCGTGCCGGAGCTGGTGTGGTGCCCGGCGAACATCATCGAGATGAACATCCCGGTGATCTCATCCGCGGAGAAGTGCTGGCTGCCGTCCTCGGTACGCAGCGAGACCAGCACGTCGAGGAGGTCGCGCTGCGGCCGATCGGTGGTGGAGCCTGCCGAGACCGCCGCCTCGTCCAGGCGCCGGTCGATGATGCCCTGCACCAGCTGCACCAGGGCGGCGCGGGCGGCATCGCGGCGGCGGAAGGAGTCGATGTCGGCGTACGGGTCGACGAACGCGAGCGCGTCCGTGCCCCGCTCGAGGTCGTGGTAGAGCCCGGCGAACCGGCCGTCGATGTCCTCTCGGAAGCGCCGGCCCACCAGGCACGCCGAGGTGGTGTAGATGGTCAGCTCGGCGAAGAAGTCGAGCAGGTCGATCTCCCCCTCATCGGCCCAGTCCGCGACCCTCCGCCGGATCTCGTGCTCGATCGTGGCGGCGTGGCCGCGCATCATCTCGCCGCGCAGCGACTGGTTCTTCAGCATCTCCTTGCGCCGCTCGGGCGAGGCGTCGAAGACCACGCCCTTGCCGAAGATCGGCGTCATGAACGGGTACGCCGCGGCCTGGTCGAGCACGTCGTCCGGGGCCCGGAAGAACACCTCGTTGACCTCGGCACCACTGACCAGCACCACCTCCTTGTCCGCGAGACGGAAGCGACCCACGTCGCCGCACTCCTCGCGCACCCGGTGCAGCAGGCCGATCGGGTCGGTGCGCAGGTCCTCCAGGTGCCCGTGCGGGTCGTCGGCGTGCTGGCTGGAGACGGTGGGGATGTCGGCCAGCGAGCCGGTGGTCGAGCGCTCGTGCTGAGCTCGTCGAGGGGAAACCATCAGTCCTCCACGGGTGCTTCCGGGCTCACTTCGACCAGGTTGAGGTGCACCCCGCGCGGGGTGCTGACGACGGTGGTGATCGCCGCAGCGACCGCTTCGGGGCGCAGGAAGTGCGGGTGGCGGGCCAGGCCCCAGGTCACCCACTTCTCCAGCACCTCGGCGGCCGCCTCGGCGTCCCAGTCCGAGCCCATCTCGCTCCAGGTCGGTCCGGGGCGGACGATGCTGGCCCGCACGCCGGTGCCCTCGAGCTCCATCTGCATCGCGTGGGCGAGGCCCTCCAGGCCCCACTTGCTCGCGGCGTACGCGCCCATGAACGGGCGCACCCGCACCGCGACGTCGGAGGAGAGGAACACCAGGTCACCACGGCGTCGCTCCACCATGGCGGGCACGAACGCCCGCACCAGTCGGTGCGCGCCGAGCAGGTTGACCTCCACCTCGCGGGCGAAGTGGGCGTGGTCCACCTCGTGGATCGTCCCGGGGGAGACCTGGCCCGCGTTGGCCACCACGACCTCGATCGCCCCGAGGTCGGCGGTGACCGCCTCGGCGAACGCCGCGACGGACTCCTCCTCGGCGAGGTCCACAGGGTGTACGACGGCCTCGCCGCCCGCCTCCCGCACCGAGCTGGCCACCTCCTCGCAGCGATCGGTCCGCCGGGCGCCGAGGGCCACCGGGTGGCCTGCGGCCGCCAGGGCTCGCGCGGTGGCCGCGCCGATGCCGGAGGAGGCGCCGGTCACCACGGCCGGACGCCGTTCGGGCTGCTCGTAGCGGCCCATCCTCAGCGCTCCTCCACCGAGACCGGCAGGTGGGCGAAGCCGCGGACGTTCGCCGAGTAGAAGCGGACGGCCTCGGCGTGGTCCGCCTGCGCCGTGCGGACCCGCCGGACCAGCGAGCGCAGCGCCACCCTGGACTCGAGTCGGGCGAGGTTGGCGCCGAGGCAGAAGTGCCGACCGCCGCCGAAGCTGAGGCTCTGGCGGAGCTCCTCCTCGCTGCGGCGCAGGTCGAAGGTCGAAGGGTCGGAGAACACCCGCTCGTCGCGGTTGGCCGCGCCCAGGCAGAGCAGCAGCTTGGCCCCGGCCGGCGCGGTGACCCCGTGCAGGGTCAGGTCCTGGAGCAGGTGGCGCGCCAGCAGCTGGGTGGAGGTGTCGTAGCGCAGTGTCTCCTCGACCCACCGCTCGACCAGGCCGCTGCCGTTGTCCGGATCGGCAAAGACCTCGTCGCGCAGGGTGGGGTGCGCGGTGAGGTGGTACATCGCGTTGCCGAGCAGCTTGGTGGTGGTCTCGTTGCCGGCGACGACCATGAGGAACAAGAACCCGACGATCTCCCGGTCCGACATCCGCTCGCCGTCGACCTCGGCGTCCAGCAGCGCGGAGGTCAGGTCGTCGGCCGGGTGCTTCTTGCGCTCGGCGAGCAGCGCCTCGTAGTAGCCGAACAGCTGCAGCGCCGCCTCGATGCCGACCGCCGGGACGTCGCGCAGGCCGGGTTCGCGGTGGACGAGGAGGTCGGCGAGGCGGCGTACCTCGTCGCGGTCCTCCTCCGGCACACCGAGCATCTCGGAGATGACGTCCATGGGCAGCTTCCCGGCGAACTCGCCGATCCAGTCGAAGCCGCCCTCCTCGTGCGCCCGCTCCAGCGAGCCGTCGAGGTAGCGATCGGCGATCCGCTGGATCTGCGGCTCGAGCTGCGCCACCCGTTTGGGGGTGAATCCCCGCGAGACGAGCTTGCGCAGCCGGGTCTGCCGGGGCGGGTCCATCGCCAGGAAGGACATCGTCTGGTGGGCGTACGGCGACCAGGCGCTGGCGTCCAGGGAGACGCCCATGGCGTTGGAGTAGATCCCGTCGGTGCGCACGGCGCGGTGGACGTCGGCGTGCCGGGACATCACCCAGAAGTCGTGCTCGGTGTTGTGGTGCAACGGCTCCTCGTCGCGCAGTCGGCGGTAGACCGGGTAGGGGTCGTCCTGCAACGCGTAGTCGTAGGGGTCGAAGACCAGCGGCTGCTCGATCACGGTGCTCATCGGCTGCGGGTGCTCCCTCCGTGGTGGCCCGCCATGATCACCGCGACGACGTCGTCGAGGCGGTCGGCGAGGTCGGTGTAGTCGATGAAGCCCATGCCGCTTTGCAGCAGGGCTCCGGAGAAGGCGATCAGCAGTGTGTCCAGCACCTTGGGATCCACGGGGTCACCGATCGCTGCGCGGAACCGCTCCAGGAACTCCGCGCCGGTGCGTACCCGCAGGCTCTGCACGTCCGGGTCGGAGCCGAGCAGGCTCTTGGTCGCGGCCGCGGCCAGGGCCGGGGACCCGGCGATGGTCTCGGCGAGGTGCCGCGTCGACTGCTGCAGCCGGCGCTGCGGCGAGCGGCCGGTCAGCCGCGGCGTCGGATGGTCGTGCAGGTGCCGCCAGAACAGCTCGGCGTAGAGGTGGTCCCGGGAGGCGAAGTAGTTGTACGCCGTCGCCGGGCTCACCCGCGCCCGCGCCGCCACGCTGCGCACCGTCAGCGCGTCCGGGCCCACCGCCACCAGCTCCTCGCGAGCGGCCGCCAGCAGCTGCTCGAGGGTGCGGCTCTGTCCCGGCTTCAGCTCGCGGCGCGGCAGCTGCGTCGCCGTGGACACCTGACTGGACACGTGTCCAACCTAGCGAGGGACGCCAGGATCGTCCAGTGCCGGGGGAGCGAGCCCGTCCGTTCCGGACCGGGCGTGCAGGCTGAATTTCCTGATGATCGAACGTTCGATCAGACGGCGCGTTGATCGAACGTTCGACCAGCAGCGGATGTGCGGCCCGCGGCGGCTGGGATCCGGAACGCTGTCACCGTGCTTCGGGCTGGGGAGCCAGGAACTGCTCGACCAACCCGGGGACGGACTCGGCGGCGAGCCGGACGGCGACCGGCTCGGGGACGTCCCGGGCGAGGTACGCCTGGGCGCCGGCGGCCGTGGTGGCGACCAGGTCCACGAGGCCCGCGCGCCGCTGGAACCAGGACTGCTCGAGGTTCCAGCCGATCACCCCCTCGCGCCGGAGCGCGACGTGCCGGCCGAGGAAGGTCCCCGAGCGCAGCACCACGTGGTCGGGGGTGAGCGCGTGTCCCAGGCGGCGGTAACGGTCCTCGGCGACGACGGCGGCCAGGGGGAGTGCGAGCAGGAGGGGTACGGCGGCCCACAGGGTCGTCCCGGTGACCAGGCACGCCACCGCCCCGAGGGCAGGGGCCAGCAGCGCGACGAGGAGAGCGCGGGTCCACCGCCGACGGCGTGCCATGGGCCCGTGTTGCCGCAGCGGGGTGCGCAGCGGCTGGACGTCGCCGAGGACCTCGCCGCCCACGGAGTACGCGATCGGCCGTGGCGCGGGAGGAACCACCACCCGGCTGGCCGCCTCGTCCTTGTCGAGGCCGGTGACGACGGCGAGGGTGCGGGCGCCGCCGGCCAGCCGCAGCGGCAGCGGCTCGACCACCTCGACACCGCGGATCCGGGCCTCCTCCATGGAGGTCTCGGTGCTCGTGAGCAGACCGCGCCGCACCTGCAGCGTGCCGCGGCGAGCGTCACGGCTCAGCACGAAGCCCCAGTTGGTGACCAGGTAGCCGAGGATGCCGAGCACCGTGGCGAACAGCGCGAAGACGATCACGCCCAGGCCGACGAAGAGGACCGGGGAGGCGCCCGAAGCCCGGTCCAGCAGCCCGGAGCCCTCGACGACGCGGAGGAGGCTCTGGTCGCCGTACTGGCTCAGCACTGCCAGGAGACCGCCGGCTGCCACGGCCCCCGACGCGGTGAACGGGGCGTAGCGCACCCACCGGGGGTCGAGCCGCAGCAGCACGAGCTCATCGCCGAGTGGGGCGGCTGCGGCGGGTGCGGCCGAGCGGTGCAGCAGGGCGGCGCGCAGGTGGCGCGCCTCCGGCGCGGACAGCGCGTCCAGGGCGAGCTTCTCCTCCTGCTTGGCCGCGGCGCTGCCGGTGCCGATCTCCAGGCGGGTCAGTCCCAGCACCCGGTGGAACGGCGAGGCGGTGAGCTCGACGGTGCGCACCCGGTCGAGGCGGGCACGGACGGTGGAGCGACCGAGCAACCCTCGCTGGAGCTCGACGTGGGTCCCGGTCACCCGGAAGCGGGTGCTCAGGAAGCGGACGACTCCCACGGCCACCGGCACGCCGACACCGACGAGCTGCCAGAAGGCTCCCTGGGCACCGCCTCCGCCGCCGGCGAGGAAGGCCCCGATCACGAAGGGGAAGAACCGCACGAGCTCGCGCGCCGGGTGCACCAGGAGCATCCGCTGGTCGAGCCGGCGCCACGGAGTGGTCACGACGCTGGGCGTCGCCGTCGGTGCGGCCCCGCTCATGTCGCGTCGCCGGCCTCGGCCTGGGCGAGGGCGGTGAGGTCGTCGACGAGCTGACCGGCGACCTCCTCCTCGAGTCCGTCGATCCGGAGCGGACCCGCGGCCGAGGCCGTCGTCACGGTCACGCTGGCCAGACCGAGCAGGCGGGCCAGCGGGGACTGGTGCAGGTCGACGGTCTGGACGCGCGACATCGGCGCGATCCGGCGTTCCCGGCTGAGCCAGCCCGACTGGGTGTAGACGGCGGTCTCGGTGCGCTCCCAGCGGTGCACGCGGTAGCGGAACACCGGCATCCCGGCCACGTATCCGATCGCCACGACGACGTACAGCACCCAGGCCCAGACGGGGAACCCCTGGAGCACCTGCACGACCAGGAGCCCAGCGCCGAGCAGCAGCGCCGGCACCGTGGCGGCCGCCGCCCACAGCAGCTGCGCCCGCGAGGAGACCCGGTGCGCAGGATCGCGCAGGCTGGGATCGCGCAGGCTGGGGGTACGTACCTCGGTCACGCCCTCAACACTGCCAGCACCCGTGTCAAGATCGCGGCATGGAAGCGGACGCCGTCGTCGTCGGAGCCGGGCTGGCCGGGCTGGTCGCCACCGCGGAGCTCGCGGACGCAGGACGCAAGGTCCTGCTGCTGGACCAGGAGCCCGAGCAGAGCCTGGGCGGCCAGGCGTTCTGGTCCCTCGGCGGGCTGTTCCTGGTCGACAGCCCGGAGCAGCGACGCATGGGGATCAAGGACTCCTACGAGCTGGCGCTGCAGGACTGGCTGGGCAGCGCCCAGTTCGACCGCCCGGAGGACCACTGGCCGCGCAAGTGGGCCGAGGCCTACGTCGCCTTCGCCGCCGGTGAGAAGCGGCAGTGGCTCCACGACCAGGGACTGCGGATCTTCCCGGTGGTCGGCTGGGCCGAGCGCGGGGACGGCCGGGCCGGCGGGCACGGCAACTCGGTGCCGCGCTTCCACCTGACCTGGGGCACCGGGCCGGGCGTGGTCGAGCCGTTCGAGCGCCGGGTCCGCGAGGCGGTGGCCCAGGGCCGGGTGCAGCTGCGGTTCCGGCACCGGGTGGACGGCTTGGTGACCAAGGGCGGCGCCGTCACCGGCGTACGCGGGGCGCTGCTCGCACCCGATGACATGGAGCGCGGCCGGCCCTCCAACCGCGAGGTGATCGGGGACTTCGAGTACTCCGCACAGACGGTGCTGGTCACCTCCGGAGGCATCGGCGGGGACCACCAGCTGGTCCGGCAGAACTGGCCGGTGGCCCGGCTCGGCAACCCGCCGCGCTCGATGGTCTCCGGTGTCCCGGCGCACGTGGACGGCCGGATGATCAAGATCTCCCAGGCGGCGGGGGCGTCGGTGATCAACCCCGACCGGATGTGGCACTACACCGAGGGCATCCGCAACTGGGACCCGATCTGGGAGAACCACGGCATCCGGATCCTGCCCGGGCCCTCGTCGCTGTGGCTCTCGGCCACCGGCGACCGGTTCCCACCGCCCTACCTGCCCGGCTTCGACTCCCTGGGCACCCTGGGGGCGATCCTGCGCACCGGTTACGACTACTCGTGGTTCGTGCTGACCCAGAAGGTCATCGAGAAGGAGTTCGCGCTCTCGGGGTCCGAGCAGAACCCCGACCTGACCGGCAAGGACGTCAAGCTGCTGCTCTCCCGGGTCCGCTCGGGGGCACCCGGCCCGGTGGAGGCGTTCAAGAGGCACGGCGAGGACTTCGTGGTCGCCGACTCGCTGGAGGACCTGGTCCGTGGGATGAACCGGGTCACCGGCGACTCCCTGATCGAGCTGGAGAAGCTCCGCACGATCCTCGTCGAGCGCGACCGGGAGCTGGACAACCCCTACTCCAAGGACACCCAGGTGACCTTCCTGCGCGGGCACCGGCGCTACCGCGGCGACCGGCTGGTCCGGGTGGCGTCGCCGCACAAGTTCCTGGACCCGGACAACGGGCCGCTGATCGCGGTACGGCTGCACATCCTGTCGCGCAAGACCCTCGGCGGCCTGCACACCGACCTCGACGCCCGGGTCCTCGACGCCGGCGGGGCGCCGGTCCCCGGCCTCTACGCGGCCGGTGAGGTGGCCGGCTTCGGCGGGGGCGGCGTGCACGGCTACAACGCGCTCGAGGGCACCTTCCTCGGCGGCTGCATCTTCTCCGGCCGCGCCGCCGGCCGGGCCGCCGCCCGCGCCCTGGGGTGACCTGCGGCCGGGACCGGCGCGCTGGGCCGGGTGGCGGCGCACCCGAACATGCAAATGTCGCGCAAGTGATTGGTGGGGCGTTCTGCAGGCGCTGACGCCACATTCGCATGTTCGGCTACGCGAGGCGGCGGCCGCCTACCCTCTCACCGTGGCGGTCTTCGGCTGGACGGTGCTGGCGCTGGTGTTCGTCGACGAGCTGCTCGCCGTCGCAGCGGCGGCGGTGTGGGGCCACCACGTGGACGGGGTGCTGGTGGCGGTGGTGGCCCCCCTGGTCACGGTGACGGTGTGGTTCCTGTTCGCCTCGCCGAAGGCGCAGTACGGCGGACCGGTGGTCCGGCCGGTCGTCAAGGTGCTCGTGTTCACCCTCGCCTCCGCCGGCCTGTGGGCAGCAGAACGGCCGGGCTGGGCGCTGGCCCTGCTCGTCTTCTCCGTCGTGGTCAACGGCCTCGCCCAGTTGCCGGCCGTCCGGGCGCTTGTCGGTGGCTCGGTCTAGGCTCGCGGCCATGAGTGGAAAGGTCGTGCACTTCGAGGTCCCGTACGACGACGCGGACCGCGCCCGCAAGTTCTACTCCGAGGCCTTCGGGTGGACCGTCACCGAGATCCCCGAGCTGCACTACTCGATCGTCCAGACCGGACCGGTGGGCGAGGACGGGTTCCCCGCCGAACGCGGCTACATCGGCGGTGGCATGCTCAGGCGGGAGAGCCCGACCGACCGCCCGGTGATCACGATCGACGTCGAGGACATCGACGCGGCGCTGACCAGGATCGAGGAGCTCGGCGGGATGACGGTGCTGGGTCGCCAGGACGTCGGTGACATGGGCTGGGCGGCGTACTTCAAGGACGTCGAGGGCAACCTGATGGGCCTGTGGCAGGCCCGCTCCCAGGCCTGACCGGGGGAGACACAGACCGCATCGTGCCGCTCCTGCTCCACCGCGCACCCCGCGCCGACGCCCTGGTCGAGGGTCTCGGAGACCTGCTGCAGCAGGCCCTGCCCGACCCCTTCGCCAGCGAGCTGGTGCTGGTCCCGGCCAAGGGGGTCGAGCGCTGGCTCAGCCAGCGACTCTCCCACCGTCTCGGTCCCGCCGAGGGGCGCCAGGACGGCGTCTGCGCCGGCGTCACGTTCCGCTCCCCGCACAGCCTGGTCGCCGAGGTCACCGGGTCCGGCGACGACGACCCCTGGGCGCCCGACGTCCTGGTCTGGCCGCTGCTGGAGGTCGTCGACGCCAACGCCGGTGCGGCCTGGTGCCGCGCGCTGAGCCTGCACCTCGGTCATGGCCAGGAGGGCGAGGAGGGCGAGCTGCGACGCGGTCGCCGCTACGCCGTGGCGCTGCGACTGGCCCGGCTCTTCGCTGCGTACGCCGCGCAGCGGCCGGCCCTGCTCGACGACTGGGAGGCGGGGCGGGAGACCGACGGCCACGGCGGGCCACTTCCTCCGGACCTGTCCTGGCAGCCGGAGCTGTGGCGCCGCCTCGTGCAGCGGGTCGGGGCCCCGAGCCCGTGCACCCGGCATCGCGAGGTCCTCACCGACCTCCGTGCGGACGCCGACGCGGCCGATCTGCCCGAGCGGTTCTCGCTGTTCGGGCACACCCGGATCCCGGTCACCGAGGTGCAGCTCCTCGAGGCACTCGCCGCCCATCGCGAGGTGCACCTGTGGCTGCCGCACCCCTCGCAGCCGCTCTGGCAGGCACTCACCGACCGACGGGGTGCGGTCCCGCGCCACGACGACGACTCCTACCGGCTCGTCGGCCACCCTTTGCTGGCCTCGCTGGGACGCGACCTGCGTGAGCTGCAGCGCACGCTGCAGTCGGTCGACCTCACCGACGCCACCCACGCCACCGAGCCGTCCACCCCCGCTGGCGGCGACACCCTGCTCTCCTGGCTGCAGGCCGATCTCCGCGCCAACCGGGTCGGCGTCCCGCAGGGCAGGTCGTCAGCAGCCGGCGACCGCAGTGTCCAGGTGCACGCCTGCCACGGCGCGGCCCGCCAGGTCGAGGTGCTCCGCGAGGTGCTGCTCGGCCTGCTCGCCGACGACCCGACCCTCGAGCCCCGCGACATCCTGGTGATGTGCCCGGACATCGAGGCCTACGCCCCCCTGATCTCCGCGGCCTTCGGGATGGGGGACATCGGCTCCCACCCCGGTCACCAGCTCCGGGTCCGGCTCGCCGACCGCTCGCTGACCCAGACCAACCCGCTGCTCGCGGTCGTCGGCCAGCTGCTGGAGCTCGCGGGCGGGCGCGCCGAGGCCAGCCGGGTGCTCGACCTGCTCGACACCCCGCCGGTGCGGCGCCGGTTCGGCTTCTCCGAGGATGACCTGGAGAAGATCACCGCCTGGGTGGAGAAGGCGGGCATCCGCTGGGCCTTCGACGCCGCCCACCGGTCGCCGTACGGTCTGGACGGCTACGTGCAGAACACCTGGCGCTTCGGCCTGGACCGCATCCTCGCCGGCGTCGCGGTCAGTGACGACGCCCAACGCTTCTTCGGCACCACGCTGCCGCTGGACGACGTGGGCAGCACCGACATCGACCTGGCCGGCCGGTTCGCCGAGTACGTCGACCGCCTCGAGCAGGTCGCCGACCGGCTCGCCGGCAGCCACCCGGTCGGCCACTGGATGGACGTGCTGGGCGAGGCGGTCACCGCCCTCACCGCCGTGCCGCACGGGGAGGAGTGGCAGACCGCGCAGGTCCACCGCGAGCTCGTCCGGATGTCCGAGGTCACCACCGCGACCGGTCTGGAGCTGCGGCTCGCCGACGTCCGGGCGCTGATGCGCGAGCGGCTCGCGGGCCGGCCCACCCGGGCCAACTTCCGCACCGGCACACTCACCGTGGCGACGCTGGTGCCGATGCGCTCGGTGCCGCACCGGGTGGTGTGCCTGCTCGGCCTCGACGACGGTGTCTTCCCACGCGCCGGTGCGGTGGACGGCGACGACGTCCTCGCCCGCAACCCCCTCACCGGGGAGCGCGACCGGCGCAGCGAGGACCGCCAGCTGATGCTCGACGCCGTGCTCGCCGCGACCGAGCACCTGGTGGTCACCTACGCCGGCGCCGACGAGAACACCGGCCAGGAGCGGCCGCCCGCGGTACCCCTCGGGGAGCTCTTGGACGCGCTCGAGGCCACCGTGCCCGGCGCGCGGGAGCAGGTCCTGCAGCGCCACCCGCTCCAGGCATTCGACGCGCGCAACCTCGTGGCCGCGGCTCCCTTCTCCTTCGACCCGGCCGCGCTGGCGGGTGCTCGCGCCGCGCTCGCGGAACGCCGCGTGCCCGAGGGGTTGGCCGGCCTGGTGCTGCCGCCGCGTGGCGGTGACGTGGAGCTGTCGGAGCTGGTGGCCTTCTTCAAGCACCCGGTCAAGGAGTTCCTCAGGCGCCGGGTGGACGTCGCGCTCCCGCAGGACCAGGAGGAGGTCTCCGACGCCCTCCCCGTCGAGCTCGACGGACTGCGCGCCTGGGGAGTGGGCGACCGGCTTCTCGGCGACCTCATCCGCGGGCGCACCGTGGAACAGGCCCTGGCCCGCGAGTGGCGCCGCGGGGTGCTGCCGCCCGGCCAGCTCGGCTGGCGCCAGGCCAAGGAGATCGCCGGGAAGGCCGCACCGGTCGCGGAGCTGTGGGAGTCGGTGACCCAGGGCATGGCCGCCGACGCCGTCGACGTCGACGTGGACCTCGGGGGCGGGCGCCGGCTGCACGGCACGATCACCGACCTGTACCACGACCGCATCGTCAAGGTCACCTACTCCTCCCTCGGGCCCAAGCACCTCCTCGACGCCTGGATCCCGCTGCTCGCCCTGTGCGCGGCCCGACCCGGCCGGTCGTGGACCGCCGGGGCGATCGGCCGAGACGACCCCGCCGCCCGCACCGCGTTCGGCACGGTCGCCGAGGCCCCGGCGCTCCTCGCCGACCTGGTCCGCATCTACGACGCCGGGATGCGCGAGCCGCTGCCGCTGCCGTTGAAGACCTGTCAGGCCTGGGCCCGCCACCACCAGACCCCGCAGCGGGCGATGTTCCGGGCCAACCAGGAGTGGGCCAAGGACCGGTTCGCTCCCGAGAACCAGGACCTCTCCCACGTGCGGGTCTGGGGTCGCGACCTCAGCCTCGACGCCCTGCTGCGGCAGCCGCCGCGCGAGAGCGAGGAGTGGGGCGAGCAGGAGTCACGCCTGGGAGCGCTGGCCTGCCGGCTGTGGACGCCGATCCTCGAGCGGGCGTGCTGACGATGAGCGATCCCGAGACCGACCCGGTGAGTGACCCCGTGGTGGACATGGAGCCGTTCGACCTCCTCGGCCCCCTGCCGAGCGGCACCACGCTGCTCGAGGCCAGCGCAGGCACCGGCAAGACCTACGCGGTCGCCGCGCTGGTGACCCGTTACGTCGCCGAAGGCCACGCCCGGCTCGACGAGCTCCTGGTGGTGACCTTCGGTCGGGCCGCCAGCCAGGAGCTGCGTGCTCGGGTGCGCGAGCAGCTGGTGGAGGCCGAGGTCGTCCTCGCCGACCCTGCGGTCGCGCGCGCACGCGGTGGCCTGCTCGGCCTGCTGGCTCGGGCCGCCGACGAGGAGGTCGTGCTGCGTCGCGAACGACTGCGCACCGCGCTGGCCGACTTCGACGCAGCGACGATCGCCACCACCCACCAGTTCTGTCAGCTCGTCCTCCGCTCGCTCGGGGTCGCCGGTGACACCGACACCGGCGCGGAGCTGGTCGACGACCTCTCCGAGCTGGTCGAGGAGGTGGTCGACGACCTCTACCTGCGCACCTGGGGCGGGACGGCCGACCGGCCGCCGTTGCGCCGCGACGAGGCCCTCGCCCTGGCGCGGGTGGTCGTCGGGGACCCGCAGGCGGCGCTGGGCCCCACCGACGCCGAGCCCGGCAGCCGCGCCGAGACCCGCGTGCGGCTCGCCGGCGCCGTCCGGCACGAGCTGGACCGGCGCAAGCGCCGCCTCGGCCTGCTCTCCTACGACGACCTGCTCAGCCGGCTCGCCGCCGCCCTGGAGCCGGTGGACTCCCCGGCCCGCGAGCGGATGCGTCAGCGCTGGCGGATCGTGCTCGTCGACGAGTTCCAGGACACCGACCCGGTGCAGTGGGCGGTGCTGGACCGCGCCTTCACCGGCCACGCCACGATGGTGCTGATCGGCGACCCGAAGCAGGCCATCTACGCCTTCCGCGGCGGCGACGTGTTCAGCTACCTCGACGCCGCAGAGACCGCGGGCATCCGGCGCACCCTGGCGGTCAACCACCGCAGCGACGCCCCGCTGGTCGACGCGCTCCAGGCACTGCTCGGCGGCGCGCACCTCGGGGACCCGCGCATCGCGGTCCACCCGGTCCGGGCGCGCGCCGGGGGTCGGCTGGCCGGCGCGCCGACGACAGCGCCGGTTCGGCTACGACAGCTGCGGCGGGACGGCCAGGGTCCGACCCTGGGGGCCAACAAGGACGGCACCGTGCCGATCGGTGCGGTCCGTGGGCGGATCGCCGAGGACCTGGCCGCGGACGTGGCCGCGCTGCTCTCCTCCGACGCCACCTTCGACGGCCGACCGCTGCAGGCGGGGGACGTCGCGGTGCTGATGGACAGCCTGCGGCAGGTCGGAGCGTTCCAGGAGGCACTGCGCCGCCGGGGCATCCCCTCGGTGGTCGGCGGCAGCAGCAACGTCCTGCTCACCGAGGCCGCCGACGAGTGGCTCACCCTGCTCGAGGCGCTGGAGCAGCCCCACCGCTCCGGACGCGTCCGCGCGGTCGCGCTCGGTCCGTTCGTCGCCCTGTCGGTCAGGGAGCTCGACGCCCGCGGGGACGAGGCCACCGACGACGTCGCCGAACGAGTCCGCCGCTGGCTCGACCTCGCCCGGGCACGCGGCATCGCCGCCGTGCACGAGGCGGTGGTCGCCGACGGCCTGGCCGAGCGGGTGCTGACCCGCCCCGGCGGCGAGCGGCTGCTGACCGACCTCGACCACCTCGGCCAGGTGCTGCACGAGGTCGCGCACCGGGAGCGCCTCGGCGTCCCCGGCCTGCTGGAGTGGTTGCGCAGCGAGCGCCGGGCCGCCGGGGAGTCCTCCGAGCGCACCCGCCGCCTGGACACCGACGCCCACGCGGTGCAGTTCACCACCATCCACGCCAGCAAGGGTCTCCAGTACCCCGTCGTCTACCTCCCGCTGCTGTTCAACAAGTGGCGCCCGGAGGAGCGCACACCGCTGTTCCACGACGAGGGCGGCCGGCGCTCCCGAGACGTCGGCGGCGTCAAGGGCGGCCCCGCCTGGGCGGCCGCGGAGCGGGAACGCTGCGGAGAGGAGCTGCGCCTCACCTACGTGGCGCTCACCCGGGCGCAGTCGCAGGTGGTCGCGTGGTGGGCGCCGACCTCGGACGCCTGCCACTCGGGGTTCAGCCGGCTGCTGTTCGGCCGCGGTGCCGGCGTGGCCGCGGTGCCGGACCGGCTCGCCCGGGTGGCCGAGGACGACGAGGCGACGACGGTGCTCGGCGCCTGGCAGCAGGCGGGGGCGCTGGTGCTGGAGACCGTCGGCTCGGTCGTCCCGCCGAGCCGGGTGGCCACGCCGTCGGCTCCGGCGCTCGGCATCCGGCGCTTCGACCGCGGCGTGGACACCGCGTGGCGACGCACGTCGTACTCCGGGCTGATCCGGGTCGAGGAGCAGGTCAGCAGCCTCGGCGTCGGCAGCGAACCGGAGGTCGAGGGCACCGTCGACGAGGACACCCCACCGGTCGCCGGCGCCGAGGAGCAGGACGCGGTGCTCGACCTGCCCGACGTGCCGTCGCCGATGGCCGACCTGCCCGGCGGAGCCGGCTTCGGCTCGCTGGTGCACGCGGTGCTCGAGCACACCGATCCCCGGGCGCCCGACCTCGCCGCCGAGCTCACCCGCTGGGTGGAGGAGGAGCGCCGGTGGTGGGCCGTCGAGGCCACCACCGAGGAGCTGGTCGCCGGGCTGCTGCCCCTGCAGCACACCTCGCTCGGCCCGCTGGCCGACGGGCGGACGCTGGCGCAGATCGGGCTCGGAGACCGGCTCTGCGAGCTCGACTTCGAGTTTCCGCTGGTGGGGGGAGAGGAGTTCTCCGGGGTCGATGTCCCTCTCGCCGACGTCGCCGAGCTGCTCCGCCTGCACCTGCCCGCCGACGACCCGGTGCGCCCGTACGCCGACCGGCTGGCCAATCCCTCGCTGGGCGGCCAGCTGCTGCGCGGCTACCTGAGCGGCTCGATCGACGTGGTGCTGCGGGTGGGCAGTGGCGCGCAGAGCCGCTACGTGGTCGTGGACTACAAGACCAACCGGCTCGGCACGCCGGGTGAGCCGCTCACCGCGCTCGACTACTCCCCGGCCGCGGTCACCGAGGCGATGCTGCACTCGCACTACCCGCTGCAGGCGTTGCTCTACTCCGTGGTGCTGCACCGCTACCTGCGCTGGCGCCTGGGGTCGACCGAGGCGGGCTACCACCCCGAGCGCCACCTCGGCGGAGTCCTCTACCTCTACGTGCGCGGCATGTGCGGTCCGCAGACGCCGCTGGTCGACGGGCAGCCGTGCGGCGTCTTCTCCTGGCAACCGCCCGCGGCGCTCGTCGTCGCGTTGTCGGACCTGTTGGACGGTCGCCGTCCGCTCGTCGACGCCGGGGAGATGATCCGATGACCGTCCTGACCGACGCCGGCGACCGGCGCCTGGCCCTCGGAGCGCACGGGGTGCTGCGTGCCTTCAACGAGGCCGGAGTCCTGGCCGCGGCCGACGTGCACGTCGCCCAGCGGCTCGGCACCATGCTCGCCGAGCAGCGCGAGGAGGTGCTGCTCGCCCTGGCGCTCGCGGTGCGCGCGGTGCGGCACGGCTCGGTGTGCGTCGACCTGGTCACCGTGGCCGAGGCAGCCCTGGACCGGATCGAGGAGCAGGACGAGCCCCTGCCCTGGCCGGAGCCCGCCGGTTGGGTCCGGGCGGTGGCCGACAGCCCGCTGGTGCGCGCGCAGGTGCTCCGCCTGGAGGACGACGACCTCTACCTCGACCGCTACTGGCGCGAGGAGGGCCAGGTCTGCGATGACCTCGTCGCCCGGTTGCGGCGTCGCCCGCCCGAGGTGGACGAGCCGCTCCTCGACGCGGGCGTCGACCGGGTCTTCCGCACCCGCGGGAGCGGGGAGCAGCGGGACGCCGTACGCCAGGGCGCGCGGCAGTGGACGACGATCCTCACCGGTGGCCCCGGCACTGGCAAGACGACCACGGTGGCTGCCCTGCTCGCCGTGCTCAGCGAGCAGCACGAGGCCGCGACCGGCGGCCGACCGCGGGTCGCCCTGTGTGCCCCGACCGGGAAGGCCGCGGCCCGGTTGCAGGAGGCGGTCGAGGAGGCAGCCGGCCACCTGGCCGACGCGGACCGGTCCCGGCTGCGCGGGCTGGAGTCGAGCACGATGCATCGGCTGCTCGGCTGGCGCCCGGACAGCAACGTGCGCTTCCGGCACGACCGCAGCAACCGGTTGGCCTACGACGTCGTGGTCGTCGACGAGGCCTCGATGGTGTCGCTGACGATGATGGCCCGGTTGCTGGAGGCGCTGCGACCGCAGACCCGACTCGTGCTGGTCGGCGACCCTGACCAGCTCTCGTCGGTGGAGGCCGGTGCGGTGCTCGCGGACCTGGTCGAGGGCCTCAGCGGAGTCGAGGACTCGCCGGTGACCTCGCTGCAGACGGTGCACCGCTACGGCGAAGGGATCGGCGCGCTCGCCGCCGCGCTCCGGGCAGCCGAGGCCGACACCGTGATGGACGTGCTTCTCTCCGGTGACCAGGTGGAGGTCGTCGACCCTGCCGACGAGTCCGCGATGGAGCAGTTCCGGCACGAGGTCGCCGACGTGGCGTACCGGATCCGGGTGGCCGCCGAGCAGGACGACGTCCGCACCGCGCTGGACGCCCTGGCCGAGCACCGCCTGCTGTGCGCGCACCGCGAGGGGCCCTACGGGGTCGGCGGCTGGAACCGGCTGGTCGAGCGGCTGGTCTCCGAGCGCACCGGCGTCGCCCACTACGACGACTGGTACGCGGGCCGGCCGGTTCTGGTCACCGCCAACGACGCCGGCCAGCGGCTCAGCAACGGTGACATGGGCGTCGCCTGCCGCCGTGCGGACGGGCGGCTGCGGGTGGTGCTGGCCGGGATGGAGGAGCGCGAGTTCGCGCCGACCCGGCTGCCCGGCGTGCAGACCGTGCACGCGATGACCGTGCACAAGTCGCAGGGCTCGCAGGCCGGCACGGTCAGCGTGGTGCTCCCCGAGGAGGACTCCCGGCTGCTCACCCGCGAGCTGCTCTACACCGCGGTGACCCGTGCCCAGGAGCGCGTCCGCGTGATCGGCACCGAGGAGTCGATCCGCGCCGCCGTCGGCCGCGAGGTGCAGCGCGCCAGCGGCCTGCGCCGCCGCCTCACCCGCGCCCTCTCGGCCTGACCTCCCACCGAGGCGTCGCAGATGTGCGTCGGAGTTGCGCCGAGGCGTCGCAGATGTGCGTCCGGAGTACGCCGAGGCGTCGCAGATGTGCGTCGTTGCGGCGTGCCGCCGTGGCGAGCAGGCTGGCTCCATGCCGGAGGAGTGGGTGCAGCCCGGGGTCTACGACGAGGAGTCGAGCCCTGGCCACACGCTCGAGGGAGTGCCGACCTCGGTCGCCGCGTTCGTGGGCACCGCGGTCGACGGGCCGCTCGGGTCGCCCGTACGGATGAGCGGCTTCGTGGGGTTCGAGGAGACCTTCGGCGGACTGTGGAGCCAGAGCCTGCTCGGCAACGCGGTGCGCGACTTCTTCGCCAACGGCGGCACGAACGCCGTGGTCCTCCGGGTGGCGCCCCGCACCCCAGGGGGGCCGTTGCGCGCCGCCGATCTGGGCTCCGACGAGGGCGGCGGACTGCACGCCCTGGACGAGGTGCCGTTCAACCTGCTGGTGATCCCACCGCACGTCCAGACCCGGAGCCTCGACCCGGGAGCCGTGGCCGTGGCAGCTGCCTTCTGCGAGGAGAGGCGGGCGATGCTGCTGCTGGACGCGCCGCGGGCGTGGTCGACCGTCGAGGAGGCGGTGGCTGCGGTCCAAGGCGGCCTCGGGCGCGCACTGGGTACGACGAGTGCCAACGCGGCGGTGTACTTTCCGTGGCTCCGCCAGCCGGATCCCCTCCGCGACGACGCGGTGGGCGCCTTCCCGGCCGCCGGGGCGGTCGCAGGTGTGATCGCCCGGACCGACGCCGAGCACGGGGCCTGGAAAGCACCTGCAGGCCCCGACGCCGCCCTGGCAGGTGCGGTCGAGCTCACCGTGTCGCTGGAGTCGCAGGACGCCGCGGTCCTGAACGCCAGCGCGATCAACTGCCTGCGCAGCTTTCCCGGAGCTGGACCGGTCGTCTGGGGATCCCGGACCCTGCAGGGTGACGACCGGATCGCGAGCGAGTGGAAGTACCTCCCGGTCCGGCGTACCGCCCTGTTCCTCGAGGAGAGCCTGTCTCGTGGACTGGGTTGGGTCTGCTTCGAGCCGAACGACGAGACGCTCTGGGCGCGGATCCGGCTCGAGGTCGGCGACTTCCTGGAGCGCCTCTTCCGGCGGGGTGCCTTCCAGGGTCGGACACCTGCAGAGGCCTGGTTCGCCAAGTGCGACGCGGAGACGACGACGCAGGCCGACCTCGACCAGGGAGTCGTGAACCTGCTGGTGGGTTTCGCACCACTGAGGCCGGCCGAGTTCGTGGTGCTGCGGCTCCGGCTGCGCACCCTGGAGCCGGAATAGCCTGTCCGCCGCACTTGTTGAAACGTCAACCAACAATCGGGGGCGACGCATGGAGTTCGGCATCTTCACCGTCGGCGACGTCACCCCCGACCCCACGACCGGGACCGCGCCGACCGAGCACGAGCGCATCAAGGCCACGGTCGCGATCGCGCGCAAGGCCGACGAGGTCGGTCTGGACGTCTTCGCCACCGGCCAGCACCACAACCCGCCGTTCATCCCCAGCGCGCCGACCACGACGCTGGCCTTCATCGGCGCGCAGACCGAGCGGATCAAGCTCTCCACCTCCACCACCCTGATCACCACCACCGACCCGGTCCGGATCGCCGAGGACTACGCAACCCTGCAGCACCTCGTCGACGGCCGGATGGACCTGATGATGGGCCGAGGCAACACCGGTCCGGTCTACCCGTGGTTCGGCAAGGACATCCGCCAGGGCATCGCGCTCGCGGTGGAGAACTACGCGCTGCTGCACCGGCTCTGGCGCGAGGAGGACGTGGACTGGCAGGGCCGCTTCCGTACGCCGCTCCAGGGATTCACCTCGACACCGCGTCCCCTGGACCGCAAGCCGCCGTTCGTCTGGCACGGCTCGATCCGCAGCCCGGAGATCGCCGAGCAGGCGGCGTACTACGGCGACGGCTTCTTCGCCAACCACATCTTCTGGCCGCCCTCGCACACCGAGGCGATGGTCGGCCTCTACCGCCGCCGCTTCGAGCACTACGGGCACGGCAGCGCCGACCAGGCGATCGTCGGCCTCGGTGGCCAGGTGTTCATGCGCCGCCACAGCCAGGACGCGGTCCGGGAGTTCCGCCCCTACTTCGACAACGCCCCGGTCTACGGCCACGGCCCGTCGCTGGAGGAGTTCACCGCCCAGACCCCTCTCACTGTGGGCTCGCCGCAGCAGGTCGTGGAGCGCACGCTCGCCTTCCGGGAGTACGCCGGTGACTACCAGCGCCAGCTCTTCCTCCTCGACCACGCCGGGCTGCCGTTGAAGACCGTCCTGGACCAGCTCGACCTGCTCGGTGAGGAGGTCGTGCCGGTCCTGCGGAGGGAGTTCGAGGCGCTGCGGCCCGCACACGTACCCTCGGGACCACCCGCCCACGGCTCCCCGCTGTCTGCACCCAACCTCGTCCAGGAGGCCGCCCGATGACCAGGCTCGCCGTTGTGACCGCCGGCCTGTCCCAGCCGTCGTCCACCCGCCTGCTCGCGGACCTGCTGGCTGGAAGCGCGGTGGACCAGCTCGAGGGCGAGGTGAAGGTCGACGTGGTCGAGCTGCGGCCACTGGCCCACGACCTCGCCAACGCCTTCGCCACCGGATTTCCCGCCGGTGCCCTGGCCGAGGCGGTCGAGACGGTCGCCGGTGCCGACGCGGTGATCGCGGTGACTCCGGTCTTCACCGCGTCCTACTCGGGCCTGTTCAAGATGTTCTTCGACGTCCTCGACAACGGCGCGCTCGAGGGCATGCCGGTGCTCGTCGCCGCCACCGCCGGCAGTGCCCGGCACAGCCTGGTGCTCGACCACGCGATGCGGCCGCTGTTCGGTTACCTCCGCGCCGTGGTGGTGCCGACCGGTGTGTTCGCGGCCAGCGAGGACTGGGGCTCCGACGGCGCTGTCGCGGGCGAGCTGAGCGCCCGCATCGAGCGCGCCGCCGGACAGCTCGCCACGCTGCTGCGCGGCGGATCACCGCGGCGTGGGAAGGCCGCCCCCTTCGACGACGTGCCGGACTTCGAGTCGCTGCTCGCCGGCTGACGTCGCCCGGCTTCACTCGCCGGCGTGATGCCCGCAGTCACTCGCCGGGCTTGACCAGCCCGTGCTCGTAGGCGAGCACGACCGCCTGCACCCGGTCGCGCAGACCCAGCTTGGCCAGGACCCGCGCGACGTGGGTCTTGACCGTCTGGATGCCGACGAACAGCTCGGCGGCGATCTCGGCGTTGGAGCGGCCCCGTGCCACCAGGTCGAGGATCTCCCGCTCCCGCTCGGTCAGGGCGTCGTACCCCGGCGGTGCCGCCTGCCGACCCGCGCGGGTGAACTCCTCGATCAGCCGCCGGGTGATCTGCGGCGCGAGCAGCTCCTCGCCGCGCGCGGCGGCACGGATGCTGCCCACCAGCTGGTCGCTGGGCAGATCCTTGAGGAGGAAGCCGCTGGCCCCGGCACACAGCGAGTCATAGACGAGCTGGGAGCGGTCGAAGGTGGTGAGCATGACCACGCGCGTCCCCAACCCGGCTGCCACGATCCGGCGGGTCGCCTCGATGCCGTCGAGCACGGGCATCCGGATGTCCATCAGCGTGACGTCCGGGGCGAGCTGTCGGGCGAGGTCGACCGCTGCACGACCGTCGGCGGCCTCACCCACGACCTCGAGGTCCGCAGCGGCGTCCACGATCATCCGCAGGCCGGTGCGCACCAGCTCCTGGTCGTCGGCGAGGAGGACGCGGGTCGTCACGCCGGCACCACCGCCGCGCGATCTGCCGGCAGGTCGGCGACCAGGCGGAAGCCGCGGTCGGGCAGCCGACCCCAGCTCAACCGGCCGGCGGCCGCCTCGACCGTCTCGCGCAGACCGCTCAGACCGGTGCCGGTGCCGGTGCCGGTGAGCGTCGGCTCCTGCGTGGTCCCGGTGTCGGTGAGCTCGAGCTGCCACCGGTCTCCCACCCGGTGGACCCGGACACTGGCGACGGCTCCCGGGGCGTGCCGGGCCACGTTGGTCAGTCCTTCGCGCAGGACCCGGAACATCACACCGGCGGCCGGTCCGCTCACCTGCCACTCGGTCTCCGAGCCGAGCTGCACCTCGACCCCGGTGGCCTCGGCCAGAGCACGCACCGTGGCCGGGCCGACGACGGGGGCGTCGCCCTCCAGGTCCTCCAGGCCGTTGCGCAGGGCGACCAGCTCCTGCTGCGCGACCTGTGCGATGTTGGCCAGCGCGTCATCGACCCCGCCAGGGTCGGTGACCTGCCGGGCGGCCGCTGCCTGCACGCACACCACGGTCATCGCGTGCGCGACCGAGTCGTGCAAGGTGCGCGCGAGTGCTGCGCGCTCCTCGGCGACGGCCATCCGTACGGCGGCCCCACGGCCTTCCTCGAGCACGCGGACCGCCGCCTGGGTGCGGGCGACCCGATCCCGCCAGCCCGCAGCCAGCCTGCCGGCGGCGACGGCGACGGCCGTCCACACCAGCGTCGGGAGGATCCCGTCGGTGTCCCGCTCGGCCGCCGGCGCGGCCGCGACCCCGGAGACCAGCGCGATGCCGAGGATCAGCGCGCCGACCAGCCAGCGCCGGCCGGGGGCCCACGCACCGACCGCGTAGCCACTGACCGCGAGCAGGAGCACGGCCGTCACCGTCGCCGGGAGGGGGGTCAGCCAATGGGTGGCCGCCGCGGCGGACCCCCACGTGGCGGCCGCGGCGAGCAGGGGTGTCCGGCGGCGGAGCGCCAGCGGGGCCGCGACCAGGAGGGCGGTGACCACGTTGGCCCACGCCGGCCCGCGGGCGGCGTGGCCGGCGACGGTCTCCACCGCCAGCGCAGCGCCGCATCCCGCCGCGAGGGCGAGATCGGACCACGACGTCCGGACGGCCTCCACCTCCGGGGACGGCTCCACCACCTCCGGCCCCGGATCCGTCGGGGTGCGCAGCCAGCCCAGGGTCTCGCGGAGGTGGCCGAGGGCGTCCCGGGCAGCCGCCTCCATGTCGACAAGGGCGGTGGTCCGAGCCTCGTCCGAGGCTGCCGCCTGAGCCCCCTGGGCGCGCAGCGCGATGGCGCCGATGCTCTCGCCCAGTCGCTCCTGCACCTCCTGCTCGAGCCGGTTCTGCTCCTCCAACCGCGCCGCGGTCGCCTCGGTCCGGCGGTGGGCGCTGAGCGCCTCCTGGACCCGACGCAGCTCGGCAACCTGCGCCGCCCGAGCGGCGACCCCGGATCCCACCAGGGCCGGACCCGCGACCACGACGCCGAAGAAGGTGAGGTCGTCGAGGACGGCGTAGTCACTGGAGATCAGCTGGTTGGCGACCGTGAGCGCCACGGCGCCGGCGCCCACCACGGGAGCCGCCACCCGCGGGGGGAGCCAGGCTCCGACGACGAACCCGATCGCGGCCGAGGCGAGCAGGATGACGGGGCTGTCGACGTACCAGCTGTTCCCGGCCGCCGCCGTCGCGAGCGCGCCGCCCCAGGCTGCGGCGGCGGCCAGCAGGGCCAGCACGGGTCGGGAGCGGGCGGACAGGTGCACGCGCCGAGCCTAGAGAGGCTTGCCCGTCCGCGGCGTCACCCCGCAGAGGGACGCCGCGGGCCGCAGCCCCTGCGGATGTCGACCGGGATCCCTCCCGGGAGGGACGACGCCAGGAACCCTCGCGCCGGAGCCTTGATGGCATGGAAACCACACCTCGTTCTGTCCGTGTCGCTCTCGTCTCCGCCGGCCTCGCCGTCGCCCTCTGGGCAGCCAAGGCAGTTGCCATCAGCCTCGCCGGTGGGCTGGGCCGCAGCCGCGCGGAGGGCCCGCTCTTCCTCGCCGGCCTGGCCTGCTTCCTGGTGGCGGCCGTCTCCCTCGGTCTGGCGCTCACCCGGGGCCGGCCCGTCGCGCTGCGCCTCGCCGCGGGCGTGCTGGGGCCGGTCACGGGCTTCGCCCTGGCGATGATCATCGACACCGCGCTGCGCAGCGTCCGGCCCTCCGACCCCTCCTGGGTCTGGGGTGAGGTCAACCTCTGGGTGACCGCTCCACTCGGACTGGTGCTGGCCCTGGTCCTGGCCCGTCGGACGGCCTGAGCCATGGCTACCACCCCACGCACCGCCCGGGCCGCGCTCCTCGCCGCCATCCTCACCGCCGCCCTGTGGGCCGCCGACGCCGTCTCCATCGGCGTTGGCGGGGGCGCGGGAGACAACATCGCCGACTTCCTGCTCTTCCTCGCCGGGCTCGCTTGCTTTCTCTTCGCTGCTGTGTCCCTCGGCCTGGCCTGGACCGCGGGGCGGCCCACAGCAGTGCGTGCCGGTGTGGCCGTGCTGGCCCCCCTGATGGGGTTCGCGCTCGGCCTGGCGGTCGACACCGCGTTGCGGGCGGTCCTGCCGACCGACCACTCCTGGGTCTGGGGCGAGGTCAACCTCTGGGTCACCGCTGCCCTGCTGCTGGTCCTTGCCTGGGTCCAGGCGCGTCGTACGGCGTGACGCGCGGCGCGGGGGCGGGCACTACTGTGAGCCGGTGCCAGCTCCCGCGCTGCCCTCGGCAGAACCGTCCCGGACCCGTCGATGACGCGAGGCCCGGGAGGCAGGCAACCGCTGAAGTCGCCGAAGGGCGAGCGTGACGACCCGGACATCGAGGATGCCTACGACCGGCTCCTCAACGAGGGCGCCGAGCGCCTCGGCCGCCCGTTGCTGCCGCTGATCGCCACCGGACTGCTGGGGGGCGTCGACGTCGGCGTCGGGGTGCTGGCCTTCCTGCTCGTGGAGGCCGAGACCGGCAACCAGTTGCTCGCGGCGCTCGCCTTCAGTGTGGGCTTCGTGGCGCTGCTGATGGCCCACAGCGAGCTGTTCACCGAGAACTTCCTGGTCCCGGTGATCGGCGTGGTGGCCAAGGTGGCCTCGATCGGCCAGCTGGTGCGGCTGTGGGCGGTCACGCTCCTGGGCAACCTGGCGGCCGGCTTCTTGATGATGGTGATGATCGTGGTGGCCGAGCCGCAGGTGCAGGAGTCGGCGCTGAAGGCGGGCTCGCACTTCGCCCATCTCGGCGTCTCCTGGCAGTCCTTCTTCCTCGCCGTCCTGGCCGGCGCGGTGATGACACTGCTGACCCGGATGGAGCATTCGACCGAGCAGTTCGGTCCCAAGATCGTGGCAGCGGTGATGATGGCGTTCGTGCTGGTCGCGGGCCAGCTGTTCCACTCCGTGCTCGACTCCCTGCTGATGTTCGCCGGGATGCTGACCGGCGAGGCCGACTACGGCGTCCTGGACTGGCTCGGCGCTTTCGGCTGGGCTGCTTTCGGCAACCTTCTGGGCGGCCTGGTGCTGGTCACCTCCATCCGGCTGCTCCGCGTGCCGCACCGGGTCCAGGAGAGCCGGGAGGAGCGCTCCTGACCACCGGGTCGAGTGCTGGAGTGGTCGTGCGGCCCACGCGGCTCGGCACACGACGTGCGCGGGTCAGCGCCGCTCGGCCACCTGGCGGGCCTGGTCCGGAGGCATCGGCTCGTAGTGCCCGAAGGTGCGGGTGAAGGTGCCCGCGCCGTGGGTGAAGGCCCGCAGGTCGATCGTGTAGCGGGCCAGCTCGGTCTGGGGGACCGTCGCCTGCACGCGGGTGCGGCCCTCGCCGGCCTGCTCGGTCCCGGAGAGGCGGCCGCGGCGGGCGGACAGGTCGCTCATGACCGCGCCGACGAGGTCGTCGGGCACGACGACCGCCACCTCGTCGTACGGCTCGAGCAGGCTGATCGTGGTCGACTCCGCCGCCTCGCGCAGGGCCAGGGCGCCGGCGCTCTGGAAGGCCATGTCGGAGGAGTCGACGCTGTGCGCCTTCCCGTCGACGAGCGTCACCCGGATGTCGACCACGGGATAGCCCTTGGCCACGCCGCGGGCCATCTGGGCGCGCACGCCCTTCTCCACCGAGGGGATGAACTGCCGGGGGACCGCGCCACCGACGACTCGTTGGGCGAACTCGAAGCCGGAACCCTCGGTCAGCGGTTCCACCTCGATGTCGCAGATGGCGTACTGTCCGTGGCCGCCGGACTGCTTCACGTGCCGGCCGTGTCCCTTCGCCGGCCCGCCGAAGGTCTCGCGCAGCGGTACGACGAGGTCGCGCTCCTCCACCGCCACGCCGTACCGGTTGCGCAGGTGCTCCAGGGCGAGCTCACCGTGTGCCTCGCCCATGACCCAGAGGACCAGCTGACCGGTCTCGGCGCTCTGCTCCACGCGCAGGCTGGGGTCCTCGGCGCGCAGCCGGGTCAGTCCGACCGAGAGCTTGTCCTCGTCGCTGCGGGTGGCCGCTTCGATGGCGACCGGGAGCAGCGGTTCGGGCATGGTCCACGGCCGCAGCACCCGTGGATCGTCGATGTCGGAGAGCGTGTCGCCGGTCTCCGCGCGGGCGAGCCTGCCGACCACGGCGATGTCGCCGGCGACCACGGCGTCGGTGGGCACCTGCTGCTCGCCGAAGGGGTGGCCGAGTCCGGTGACCCGCTCGTCCTCGTCGTGGTCCTCGTGCCGGTCGTCGGCGAAGAACGCCGAGAAGTGCCCGGAGACGTGCACGGTGGCATCGGGGCGCAGGGTCCCGGAGAAGACCCGCAGCAGGCTGACCCGACCGAGGTAGGGATCGCTGCTGGTGCTGACCACCTCGGCGACCAGGGGCCCCTCGGGGTCGCACGCGACCCTGCCCGCGGGCGCCCCGGCAGGGGTGTAGGCCTCGGGCGCGGTGTGCTCGGCGGGCGAGGGAAAGCCACGCACGCACAGCTCGAGCAGCTCCGTGCAGCCCAGCTGGGTGCTGCCGCACACCGCCAGCACCGGGAACAGCGTCGCCCGGGCGACCGCCTTCTCCAGGTCCTCGACGAGCGACTCCTCGTCGACGCCCTCGCCGGCGAGGTAGCGGTCCATCAGCGTCTCGTCCTCGGACTCCTCGATGACCGCCTCGATCAGGTCGCCACGGCGGACGTCCTCCTCGCCGGGGGGCTCGGTGAGCAGCCGGCGTACGCCGTCCCCGTCGGGTACGACGACCGGCAGCACCCGCTCGCCGAATGTCTCGCGGGCCGCCCGCAGGGTGCCGTCGAAGTCGGCGCGCGCATGGTCGAGCTTGCTGACCACCACGGCCCGTGGCATGCCGACGTCCTCGCACTCGCGCCACAGCTCGCGGGTGGCCTCGTCGACCGGCTCGTTGGCCGCGACCACGAACAGGGCGCAGTCGGCGGCTCGCAGGCCGGCGCGGAGCTGGCCGACGAAGTCGGCGTAGCCGGGAGTGTCGAGCAGGTTGATCTTGCAGTCGCCGAACACCACCGGCGCCACCGCGAGGGCGTGCGAGCGACCGTGTGCACGCTCTCCCTCGTCATAGTCCGACACGGTGTTCTGATCGGTCACCGAGCCCGCTCGGGGGATCGCCCCGGAGGAGGCCAGCAGCGCTTCGACGAGGGTGGTCTTTCCGGACTGGCTCGGTCCTACGAGCACGACGTTGCGGATCTTCTCGGGCGAGCCCGCCCCCAGATCATGGGCGGTGGCTCGCCCGCGACTTCTCTCGGCCATGGGACCAACCAACTCCGCGCCGGCCCGGGGTGCAAGGGGTCGGACGTCACTTCCGGCTCTCGCCGTGCGTCATGCGGAGGGGTCGCTATCGCGACGAGGACGGATGACGTCCGCACGGGTCAGACGAGCAGGGCGCCCGCGTGTGGGGGCAGCGACAGAGTGTCCCCCTCCAGGCTGGGGCCGGCGGGAGTGCCGAACCGCAGCGCCAGCTCGGGCTGGACGGCCACCGCAGCCGGGGCGTCGCCGAAGTTGACCGCGAGCACGGTGCCGGCCCGGTGCATCACGAAGACCCGGGCGTCCTCGTCGACGGTGCAGCGGATCCGCTCGAACGACGGGTCGGTGAGCGCAGGGATGCTCCGTCGCAGCTTCGCGAGCTCGCGGTAGGCGGTGAGCACCTGGGCGTGCCGGGCGCCGGAGAGCTCTGACCAGTCCAGCTTGGAGCGCTCGAAGGTGGCCGGGTCCTGGGGGTCGGGTACGACGGCCGGGTCCCAGCCCATCCGGGCGAACTCGCTGATCCGCCCCTCCGCGGTGGCGCGGCCGAGCTCCGGCTCGGGGTGGCTGGTGAAGAACTGGAACGGCGTCGAGGCTCCCCACTCCTCGCCCATGAACAACATCGGCGTGAACGGCGCGGCCAGGGTGAGCAGCGCGGCGCAGCAGAGCTGGTCGACGTCCAGGTGCCCGGGAGCGGGATCGGAGAGCCGGTCGCCACGGGCCCGGTTGCCGACCTGGTCGTGGTTCTGGTTGCACACCACGAGTCGCCAGGTCGGCATCGCCTCGGTGTCCACGGGCACGCCGTGCTCGCGGTCGCGGAACGACGACCAGGTCCCGGTGTGGAAGAACCCCTCCTCGCAGACCTTCGCCAGAGCCGAGAGCGGCTCGAAGTCTGCGTAGTAGCCGCTGGTCTCCCGGGTCAGCGCGACGTGCACGGCGTGGTGGTAGTCGTCGCTCCACTGTGCAGCCAGCCCGAACCCCCGGGCCTCCCGCGGGGTGACCAGGTGGGGGTCGTTGAGGTCGCTCTCGGCGATCAGGGTGAGCGGGCGGCCGACGTACGCCGACAGCGCGTCGACCTCGACCGCCATCTCCTCGAGCAGGTGGATCGGGGAGCTGTCGGTCAGGGCGTGCACGGCGTCGAGCCGGAGCGCGTCGAGGTGGTAGTCGCGTAGCCACATCAGCGCGTTGTCCAGGATGTAGCGCCGCACCTCCGCCGAGTCCTCACCGTCCAGGTTGACCGTCGAGCCCCACGGGTTCGAGCCCTCGGCGTGCAGGTAGGGCCCGAACTGCGGCAGGTAGTTCCCGGACGGCCCGAGGTGGTTGTAGACGACGTCCTGCACCACGCCCATGCCCATCTCGTGGCAGGCGTCCACGAAGCGCTGGTAGGCCGGCGGGCCGCCGTAGCTCTCGTCCACGGCGTACCAGAGCACGCCGTCGTAGCCCCAGTTGTGGGTGCCGTTGAAGGCGTTGACCGGCATCAGCTCGACCAGGTCCACGCCGAGGTTGCGCAGGTGGGGCAGCTTGCCGATCGCGGCGTCGAGGGTGCCCTCCGGGGTGAAGGTGCCGAGGTGCAGCTCGTAGATCACCGCGCCGGGCAGCTGCCGGCCGGTCCAGTCCTCGTCGGTCCAGGCGAACGCGGTGGGGTCATAGGTCGCGGACCGCTCGTGCACACCGTGCGGCTGCCTGCGCGAGCGCGGGTCCGGCACGGCCCGCTCGGCGTCGTCGAGCAGGTAGCCGTACTCGACCGCCCCCGCGGCCGTCGTCGGCGGCACCGGCTCCTCCGGCGTCCACCAGCCGTCGTCGCCCCGGCGCATCTCCACCACCTCGTCGCCCACGCTGAGGCGGACGCGCTGCGGCAACGGCGCCCAGACGTCGAAGGCCCCCCGCGACGGGCCCCGAGAGGGACCCCGGGGTGTCACCGTCATGTCTGCCTCGCCAGCAGTACGACGGGCAGGTCGGTCATCAGGTCGCGCAGCAGCACCTCGCCGGTGAACGCCCGCCCGCTGACCTGGTCGATCCACTCACCCTCGGGCAGTCGCAGCGCGGTGTCCCGCCACCCGCCGCCGGCCTCCAGCCCGACCGGCAGCCGGGTCACCACGGTGATCGCGCCGCCCCGGTCGAAGGCGAGCGCGTGGTCGGCGGCCGGCCCCTCTGCCGGCAACGGCGCGTAGCTGTCGAAGAGGTCGGGCCGGTCCCGGCGCAGCCGCAGCGCCGCCCGCGTCACTGCGAGCTTGGCGAGGCCGGGATCGTCCGGGCTCGCTTCGAGAGTCGGTGTGGCCCCCGCCTGGGCGGCCGCGGCTGCAGCGTGCTCGTAGTCCACCGGCCGCCGGTTGTCCGGGTCGACCAGGCTCAGCTGCCACAGCTCCGAGCCCTGGTAGACGTCGGGGACGCCCGGCAGCGTCAGCGTCAGCAGCTTGGCGGCCAGGGCGTTGCTCCGCCCCGGCCGGGCAAGTGCCGCGGCGGTCTGCGCCACGAGCGAGGCGACCTCCGGGTCGTCGTACGCCGCGTCGAGCGCGCGGTGCACCGAGGACTCGTACGCCGCGTCGGGATCGATCCAGGTCGTGTGCTCGGCCGCCTCGCGCATCGCCTTCTCGGCGTAGGCGTGGATGCGGGCGCGGTCCAGCGGCCACGCGCCGACCAGCGCCTGCCAGACCAGGTTGGCGAAGCCGGCGTCCGGCATCGCAGCCAGGTCCTGGACACGGTCGAGGAAGGAGGCCCAGTCCACGGGCCGCTCGGCGAGCACGTGCAGTCGGGCGCGTACGTCCTCCGAACGCTTGGTGTCGTGGGTGGTGCCGGCGTTCATCGCCTGCGGCCACTCGTGCTCACGGCGGGCGGCCCAGCCGTGCAGCTCCAGCGGTGTGACCGCGAACAGCGCCGGATCGCCGCCGACCTCGTTGAGCGAGGTCAGGCGCGCGTAGCGGTAGAACGCGCAGTCCTCCACGCCCTTGGCCATCACCATCCCGCTGGTCTGCTGGAAGCGCAGCGCCGCAGGATGGCGGGGGTCGCCGAGCACCGGTTCGAGGAGGTCGAAGGTCGGCGCGAGGTCCGGGCGCCGACGCCGGGCGTCGGTGACGGCCGCGTCGAGGTGCTCGCGCCCCTCGGGCAGGTAGGACCGGTAGACCGGGAAGCAGGCGAGCAGCTCGGCCAGCGCGTCCTCGGTGGTTGAGCGGTCCTCGGTGGTCGAGCTTGTCGAAACCACCTCGCGGGCGATCCGGCGCACCTCCGCCTGCAGCGCGGTGTCCGCCACGCCGCGCTTGAGGTCGTGCACCATCGCGTGGAAGTCGACCGGCCGGCCGCGCAACCGCTCCTCGAGGGCGGTCAGCGGCACCTCGCCGGCCGGATCGAGGAGCACCCGGTCGATCCAGGCGATCGCGTCGTAGCCGGTGGTCCCGGCGCACGACCAGGACGGGTCGAGCTCCTCACCGGCCTCGAGGATCTTCTCGACCAGCACGTAGGCGCCGTCGGTCAGCGCGGCGAGGTCGGTGAGGTAGCCCTCGGGGTCGCGGAGCCCGTCGGGATGGTCCACCCGCAGTCCGTCGACCAGGCCGTCGTCGAACCACCGCTCGATCTCGGCGTGGGAGTCGGCGAAGACGTCCGCCTCCTCGACGCGGATGCCGGCCAGCGTGGTGATGGTGAAGAAGCGGCGGTAGTTGAGCTCGGCATCCCCGCGCCGCCAGCCCACCAGCTCGTAGTGCTGCCGGGCGTGCACCTCCTGCGGGTCCTCCCCCTCGGTGCCGGACGCCACCGGGAACCGGTTGTCGTGGTAGTGCAGCTCCCACTGGGTGGTCTCGACAGGCTCCGCCGACGCCCCGGCGGTGGAGCCGGGCGCAACCATCGTCAGGTTCGCGATGGTCCCGTCCGGCCGCAGGTCGTCGTCGCCGACCACGGGGAGCAGGACCCGTTCGTGGCCCGCCGGCCACTCGACGTCGAAGCGGTGCGCGTGGGGTCCGTCCGCCCCGTCGCGGAGCAGCTCCCACCACCAGGGGTTCTCCGTGGGCGTCGCGACGCCCATGTGGTTGGGCACGATGTCGACCAGCACTCCCATGCCGAGGGAGTGCGCGGCGTCGGCCAGCTCCTTGAGCCCGCGACCGCCGCCGCGCGCCTTGTCGACGTGGTCATGGGCGACCACGTCGTAGCCGTGCTCGCTGCCGGGCTCGGCGGCCAGGAGCGGGGAGAGGTAGACCCAGTCGACGCCGAGGTCGTGCAGGTAGGGCAACCGCCGGGCGGCCTCGCCGAGGTCGAACTCCGGCGTGATCTGCAGGCGGTAGGTGCTGCGGGGCACGGGCGCGACCTCAGGCACGTCCCTGGCCGCCCTCGCCGCGCCCCTCGGCCATCGCCGCGACGGACGCGGCCACGGAGTGGTCGATCTCCCCCTCGCGCTCGCGGTGCTGCTGGAGCACCACGACCGAGTGAGTCTCCATCGAGATCGTCGAACCAGCCTCGTGCACCTGGACGCCGGCGGCACCGCCGGTGTCGAGCACCACGTCCCAGGAGCCGGCGTACTCCTCGCTGGGCAGGGTCACCTCCACGGCGTCACCGCCGTTGAAGTAGAGCAGGAAGTGGTCGTCGTTGATCTCGCCGCCGCGGAGGTCCTTCCCGGCGATGCCGTCGCCGTTGAGGTACATGCCGATGGTCTGGCCGCCCTGCTCCCACGCGTCGTCCTCCATCGCCCGGCCCTCGGGGTCCAGCCACACGATGTCGTTGAGTCGTTCGCCGTCGCCGGTGCGGACGGTGTGTCCGGTGAAGAACCGCTTGCGACGGAAGGTGGGGTGCTCCGCGCGTAGCCGCGAGATGAACGCGGTGAACTCCATCAGCGGTCGGTCACCCTGGTCCCAGTGCATCCAGCTGATCTCGGAGTCCTGGGCGTAGCTGTTGTTGTTGCCGCCCTGGGTCCGGCCGATCTCGTCGCCGTGGGAGAGCATCGGGACACCCTGGCTGAGCAGCAGCGTGGCCAGGAAGTTGCGCTGCTCGCGGGCCCGGGCGCTGAGGATCACCTCGTCGTCGGTCGGGCCCTCGACCCCGTGGTTCCAGGACCGGTTGAAGCTCTCGCCGTCGTTGTTGTCCTCACCGTTGGCCTCGTTGTGCTTGTCGTTGTAGGAGACCAGGTCGGCCAGGGTGAACCCGTCGTGGGCGGTGACGAAGTTGATGCTGGCCACGGGGCGCCGACCGGAGTGCTCGTAGAGGTCCGAGGACCCGGCCAGGCGGCTCGCGAAGTCGCCGAGGTGGGGCTCACCGCGCCAGAAGTCGCGGACGGTGTCGCGGTAGGCGCCGTTCCACTCGGTCCACTGGGGCGGGAAATTGCCGACCTGGTAGCCGCCCGGTCCGATGTCCCACGGCTCGGCGATCAGCTTGACCTGGCTGATCACCGGGTCCTGCTGCACGAGCTCGAAGAACGTCGCCAGGCGGTCGACGTCGTAGAACTCGCGGGCCAGCGTGGCCGCGAGGTCGAAGCGGAAGCCGTCGACGTGCATCTCGGTCACCCAGTAGCGCAACGAGTCCATGATGAGCTGCAGCGAGTGCGGGTGACGCACGTTGAGGGAGTTCCCGGTCCCCGTGTAGTCCATGTAGTAGCGCTGGTCGTCCTCGACGAGCCGGTAGTACGCCGGGTTGTCGATGCCCTTGAAGCTCAGCGTCGGACCGAGGTGGTTGCCCTCCGCGGTGTGGTTGTAGACGACATCCAGGATCACCTCGATGCCCTGCCCGTGCAGGGTCTTGACCATCGACTTGAACTCCTGCACCTGCTGGCCGAGGTCGCCGGTGCCGGCGTACTCGTTGTGCGGCGCGAAGAAGCCCAGGGTGTTGTAGCCCCAGTAGTTGCGCAGCCCCTTGTCCAGCAGGGTGCTGTCCTGCACGAACTGGTGGACCGGCATCAGCTCGAGGGCGGTGACGCCGATGCGCGTCAGGTGCTCGATGACCGCGGGGTGAGCCAGGGCGGCGTAGGTGCCACGCAGCTCCTTGGGCACGTCGGGGTGCAGCTGGGTCAGTCCCTTGACGTGCGCCTCGTAGATGACCGTCTCGTCGTACGGCGTGTCCAGCTGGCGGTCGCCCTCCCAGTCGAAGAAGGGATTGATGACCACGCCGTGGATCATGTGCGGCGCGGAGTCCTCGTCGTTGCGGGAGTCCTCCTTGCCGAAGGTGTAGCCGAACAGTGACTGGTCCCAGTCCATCTGGCCGGTGGTGGCCTTGGCGTAGGGATCGAGCAGCAGCTTGTTGGGGTTGCAGCGCAGCCCACGCGCCGGGTCCCACGGCCCGTGCACCCGGTAGCCGTACCGCTGGCCGGGCTGCACGTGCGGCAGGTAGCAGTGCCAGACGTAGGCGTCGACCTCGGTGAGCGGCACCCGCGTCTCCTGCAGATCCCCCTGGTCGTCCTCGTCGAAGAGGCAGAGCTCGACCTCGTCGGCGACCTCGCTGAACAGCGCGAAGTTGGTCCCGACCCCATCGAAGGTGGCCCCGAGGGGATAGGGCTTGCCTGGCCAGGACTCCATGGGGCTCCTCATGAGGGCGCCGGTTTCACAGTACGTACTGTGAAACCGGCGAGTTGCACCGAATACTTTCGGTGATCGAGTTCAGATTCACAGTACGTACTGTGAATCCGCGGGCTCGGGGCGCCGTACCCACTCCATCCTCTCCCACTACGATCAACGGCCATGAAGCGGACGATCTACGACGAGGACCACGAGGCGTTCCGCGCCTCGGTGCGCGGCTTCCTGGACCGGGACGTGGTCCCCAACTGGGATTCCTACATCGAGAACAAGCAGTTCCCCCGCGAGATGTGGAAGGCCTTCGGGGCCCAAGGCCTGCTCGGCCTGGAGATCCCCGAGCAGTACGGCGGCTCCGAGGCCGGCGACTTCCGCTACAACGCGGTCCTCGCCGAGGAGGTCGGCCGGGTCTCGATGTCGCTGGGCAGCTGCCACGGCATCCACGCCGACATCGTGGCGCCGTACCTCGTCGAGCTGACCACCGAGGAGCAGCGGGAGCGCTGGCTGCCGGGGTTCGTCAGCGGCGACATCCTCTGCGCGATCGCGATGACCGAGCCGTCCGGCGGCTCGGACCTGGCCGCGCTGAAGACCACCGCCGTCCGCGACGGCGACGACTGGATCCTCAACGGCTCCAAGACCTTCATCACCAACGGCTACTCCGCCGACGTGGTCGTGGTCGCCGCGCGGACGTCGCCGGAGAAGAAGGCCAAGGGCATCTCGCTGTTCGGCGTCGAGGCCGGCATGGACGGCTTCACCCGCGGCCGCAAGCTGGACAAGGTCGGCCAGGACGAGTCCGACACCGCCGAGCTCTTCTTCGAGGACGTCCGGGTCCCGGCCGCCAACCTGATCGGCGAGCTCGACAAGGGCTTCATCCACATGATGACGTGGCTGCCGCAGGAGCGGCTGTCCAACGCGGTCGGCAACCTGGCCCAGGCCCGCCAGGTGCTCGACGAGACGCTGGCCTACATCCAGGAGCGCAAGGCCTTCGGCCAGCCGATCGGCGCCTTCCAGCACAACAAGTTCCTCGCCGCCGAGCTGGTCACCAAGGTGGAGGTGACGCAGGCGTTCCTCGACCAGGCGGTGCTGGCTCACACCAAGGGCGAGCTGTCCCCGATCGACGCCGCGAAGGTCAAGTGGTGGGCCGCGGACATCCAGAACGACGTGATCGACCACTGCGTGCAGCTCTACGGCGGCTACGGTTACATGAACGAGTACCGCGTCGCCCGAGCCTGGCGCGACGCCCGCGTCTCGAAGATCTGGGCCGGCTCCAACGAGATCATGAAGGAGCTGATCGGGCGCGATCTCGGGCTCTGAGGGGGCGTCGTGCCCCGCATGTTCGTGGCGGTGATCCCCCCGCCCGGCGTGGTCGAGGACCTCGAGGACTTCCTGGCACCGCGGCGGGACGCGCACCGCAGCGACGACCGGGCGGCGCGCGGGTCGGGTCGGGACCGGCGGGAGCCGCCCCTGCGCTGGACGCTGACCGAGCACTGGCACCTGACGCTGGCGTTCGCCGCCGACGTCCCGGACCGGGCGCACGACGACCTGGTGGCCCGCCTCGAGCGAGCCGCCCGCAAGCGGGCGCCGATGCCGGCGCAGATCGTCGGTGGCGGGGCGTTCCCCGACCCGGCCCGTGCGCGGGTGCTCTACGCCGGCGTCGAGACCGACACGGTGGGGATGTCGCACCTGGCCACCGGTGCCCGAGCGGCGATGGCCAAGGCCGGCGCCGAGGTCGAGGGCGGGAAGTTCCACGCCCACCTCACCCTGGCGCGGGTCAGCCGGCCGATCGAGGCGACCCGGTGGATCCGCGTGCTGGACGCCTACCGCGGGCCACGGTGGCAGGTCGGGGAGATCGCGCTGGTCGCCTCCCACCTCGGCGAGGGGCCGCGGAACCGACCGCGCTACGAGGTGGTCGAGACCTTCACCCTCGGCCGCTCCGGTAGCGCGCCAGCGCCTCCCGACGCTCCTGTGCGTGGTCGATGATCCGCTGCGGATAGCCCTCGCGGTAGCCGTCGTGGTGCTCCCACGGCTCGTGCGCCGCCTTGCCGGACAGGTGCGCCAGCTCGGGGACCCAGCGGCGCACGTAGGTGCCGTCCGGGTCGAACTTCTTGCCCTGCGTCACCGGGTTGAACACCCGGAAGTACGGCGCCGCGTCGGTGCCGGTCCCGGCCACCCACTGCCAGCCGTGGTTGTTCGAGGCCAGGTCGCCGTCGACGAGGTGGTCGAGGAAGTGCCGGGCGCCCACCGGCCACCAGGCGTGCAGGTCCTTGGTCAGGAAGCTGGCGGTGATCATCCGCACCCGGTTGTGCATCCACCCCTCGGCGAGCAGCTGGCGCATCCCGGCGTCGACGATCGGGTAGCCGGTCTGCCCCTCCTGCCAGGCGGTCAGCGCGTCGCCCGGGTCGTCGTACCTCATCCCGGGCAGCGGCCGCAGGTCCTGCCAGGCGCTCTGCGGGACGTGGAAGAGCACGTCGGCGTAGAACTCGCGCCAGGCCAGCTCGTCGCGGAACCGGTCGCGACCCTGGCCGCGCCGGCCCGTCAGGTCCGCGAGCAGCTGACGGGGGTGGAGCACGCCGAGCTTGAGGTACGGCGAGAGCCGGGAGGTCCGGTCGGCGCCCGGCTCGTCCCGCGCGGCGTCGTAGTCGCCGAGGTCGTCGGCGAGGAACGACTCCCACCGGCGCCGGGCGGCGTCCTCGCCTGCCGCCGGCATCCCCTCGGGGGCCCCGCGCAGCGCCGCGTCGAGCATCCGGTCGACCCGGCCGTCGGAGTCGTGGGAGATCCAGTCCACGGCGCGCGGCGCCGGCTGCGGGGTTTCCCAGCCGGTCTCCCGCCACGCCTTGGCGAACGGCGAGAAGACGCGGTAGGGGTCGCCGGACCCGTTGCGGACCGTCCCCGGCGGCACGGCGTACGGCGTCCCGGTGGCCACGCCCTCGACCCCCTCGGGCAGCGCCTCGACCACGGCGCGGTCGCGCCGGCGACCGTAGGGGGTGGTCTCGTCGGTGGCGTGCAGCCGCTCGGCGTCGACCTGCGCGCAGCTGCGGGATACGACGGAGACAGGATCGCCGAACCGCACGCACAGGCGCCCGTCCATGGACGCATCGAGCGCCCGCAGGTTGGCGGCCAACCACGCCCGCCGCGCTGGACCGCCGCCGTGCCAGAGCACCGGGTCGAGCACGAACAGCCCGAGCACCGGGCCTTCCCCGGCGGCTCTCCGCAGCGCGGGGTGGTCGCGGAGGCGTAGGTCGCGGCGGAACCAGAGCACCGAAGCCATGCCGGCGACCCTACGGAGCGGGCCGCGCTGTGGCCCAGGCCATGGATTCGACCGACCGGCTGCTGGTTATGGTCCGAGGCATGCGAGGCGGCGTGACAGCGGTGCGCGACCTCCTGCGGTCGTCGCTGTGGGAGATGACCCCGCGCGACCACTGGCAGACCGAGCGGGCGTTCCGGCGCCGCCAGCTGGTCTGCGCGGTCGTCATCGTCGTGGGTGCCGTCGTGCTGGGGGTCAGCCTCCGCATCGAGCCGGGCAGCACCTGGTTCGTCCCCGCCACCCTGCTGCTGGCCTCGGTCTGGACCGTCGGCGCCTTCGCCTCGGGCCCGCTGCACCTCGGCCGGATCGGTGACGGCAAAGCCGCGGGGCGACCGGTGCTCCAGCCGCTCCTGCTGGGGGCCGCGTTGGCCGGCATCTTCTGCGCCGGTGCGTTCCTCGTCCGGCTGATCCCGCCGCTGGCCGACCAGATCCGCCACGTGCTCGCCTTCGCCGACCAGGGCGCCGGGCCGCTGCTGCTCCTGGTCACCGTGCTGAACGGCATCGCCGAGGAGCTGTTCTTCCGCGGTGGCCTCTACGCGGCGATCCCGCGTCGGCAGGTGCTGTTCACGACCATCGCCTACGCGATCGCGACCGCCGCGACCGGGAACATCATGCTGGCCTTCGCCGCCGTCATCCTCGGCGTCGTCGTGGGCCTGCAGCGCCGCGCCAGCGGCGGCATCCTGGCGCCGATCATCACCCACCTGATCTGGTCGGTGACGATGCTCTACGCCCTCCCCGCGATCCTCCTCTGACACCCCTACCGAACCCGCCGGGGCGTCGCGGATGTGCGTCAGAGTTGCGCCGAGGCGTCGCAGATGTGCGTCAGAGTTGCGCCGAGGCGTCGCAGACGTGCGTGCCGAACCCGCCGAGGCGTCGCAGATGTGCGTGGTCGGCCCGTAGGCGGCGTTGGTTCCCGCGGCAACCAGTGCGACCGCGTGCACATCTGTGACGCCTCGGGGTGCTGTGCGTGCACATCCGTGACGCCTCGGCGAAAAGGGCGGGCGGGTCAGGCGGCGTCCTCGAGGGCGCGGCGGACCGCCTCCTGGTAGGGGATCGGGTCGCCGGGGACGAGCTCGCGGATCGAGGTGTCGCGGACGATCACCTCGGTGACCATGGAGTCGATCAGGTTGCGCCCGGTCATCACGTCGACGTCGGTGACCAGGGCGAGCCAGTACGACGACAACCGAGGTGTGAGCAGCGGGACCGGCACGATCAGGACCGGCCGGTTGTTCCGCATCCGCGCGGTGATCCGCAGCATCTCCAGGTAGGTCAGCTGGTCGGGGCCGCCGATCTCGAACATCTTGCCGATCGCGTCGGGCTGGTCCGCGACGCCGACGAGGTAGCGGATCACGTCGTCGATCCCGATCGGCTGGGTCCGGGTCTTCGCCCAGCGCGGCACGATCATGGCGGGCAGGTTCTTGACCAGCTGGCGGGTCATCTCCCAGGAGATGCCGCCGGCCCCGACGATGATGCCGGCGCGCAGGGCGGTCACCGGAACGCCCTGGGACCCGAGCAGGTCCTCGACCTCGCGGCGCGACCGCAGGTGCGGCGAGAGCTCCCCACCGTCGTCGCCGAGCCCACCGAGGTAGATGATCTGGCGTACGCCGTGGCGGGCCGCCGCCTTCGCGAAGGCCCGCGCCGCCTCGGCGTCCTTGCGCTCGAAGTCCGGGTCGTCGAGGGAGTGCACGAGGTAGTAGGCGATCTCGGCGCCGTCGAGCGCCTCGTCCAGGGTCTCGGGCCGGTTCACGTCGGCGCCGACCGCATCGCCGGGACCGTCGTAGCTCTCCGGGCGCCGGGTCATCGCCCGCACCTCGTGCCCCTGGTCCAGGAGGGCGGGCACGACGCGACGCCCGATGAAACCGGTGGCGCCGGTGACCAGGATGCGACTCATTCGCTCACCCTATGGGTGCGGCGCGTGACGGCCTACGCTGCAAGGGTGCACATCACGGTGATCGGCACCGGCGCGGTCGGGCGCACGCTCGCAGTCGCCTTCCACCGGCTCGGCCATGACGTCGTTGTGGGGACGCGGGACCCGGAGGAGACCGCGGCGCGACCGGAGTGGCAGGGGATGGAGGTGCCGCTGGCCGCGCTGGCAGCGGCCGCCGAGGGCGCCGAAGTGGTGGTCAACGCGACCAACGGCGCGGCCAGTCTCGAGGCGCTCGGACAGGTCGAGGGGCTCGCCGGCACGGTGGTGCTCGACGCCGCCAACCCGCTCGACTTCAGCCAGGGATTCCCACCCACGCTGAGCGTCAAGGACACCGACTCGCTGGCCGAGCAGATCCAGCGCGCCTTCCCCGGAACTCGCGTGGTCAAGGCGCTGAACACCGTCAACGCCCAGGTCATGGTCGAGCCGGGACGGGTCGGGGAGGGCGACACCACGATCTTCGTGGCCGGTGACGACGCCGAGGCCCGGCGTACCGTCCGGGGCCTGCTGGAGGAGCTCGGCTGGCGCGACGTCCTGGAGCTCGAGGGCCTCCACAACGCGCGTGGACTGGAGATGTGGCTGCCGTTGTGGGTGCGCCTGATGGGAACCCTGGGGACCGCCGACTTCAACCTCAAGGTCGTGCGCTGAACCGGTGAGGCGGCCCCGACTATGGTGCCGGTATGTCCTATCTGCTGCGGGTCGAGCTGCCGGACGTGCCCGGTTCGCTGGGTCGCCTGGCCACCGCGATCGGTGCCGCCGGCGGGAACATCGACGCGATCGAGATCGTCGAGCGACGCGACGGACACGTCATCGACGACGTCTTCCTGGCCGCCGACGGCGTGATGCCGGACAGCATCATCTCGGCCTGCATCGCGTTGGAGGGCGTGGAGGTGCTGTGGATCTCCCGCTACGGCGCCGGCGCCAACATCACCCGGGACCTCGAGGTGGTCGAGGCGATGACCACAGACCCCGGGGCCGCCGCGGACACGCTGGTCGACCTGATCCCGATGGCCTTCGTCGTCGACTGGGCTGCGCGGGTGCGCCGCGAGGGCTCCGGCGGCAAGGTGCTGCACGGTACGCCGGCGGCACCGACCGAGATCCCGGACGACGTCACCTGGCCCGAGGATCTCGACCGGGGACGCCTCATCGAGGTGCCCGAGCGGCTCGGCGACCTGCTCGTCGCCGGCTGCACGCTGCGCCCGGACGAGATGGTGGTGGTGGCCCGGCGTGGCGGCCCGGCCATCCTCGACTCGGAGCTGGCGCGGCTGTGCCACCTCGCGGCGCTGGCCGAGTCGATCTCCCGACCGCTCCCGTGACGCCCAGGTCCTGGGTCACGCCAGCGGTGTCAGCTTGAAGACGGGGATCTGCCGGTCGGTCTTCGCCTGGTAGCCGGCGTAGGTCGGCCACGTCTCCACGGCCAGCTGCCAGAGGTCCTCGCGCTCGGCGCCCTCGACCAGCTCGGCCCGGTAGGTCTTCTTCACCGCACCGTCCTGGAGCTCCACCTCCGGGTGGGCGACGAAGTTGTAGTACCACTCCGGGTGGTCCGGCGCGCCGCCCTTGGAGGCGATGGCGACGTAGGTGCCGTCGCGCTCCACGCGCATGACCGGGTTCTTGCGGAGGTTGCCGCTCTTCGCGCCGACCGAGGTGATCACCACGATCGGGTATCCGGTGTCGCGCAGCGTGTTGGCCTCCTGGCCGTCGGTCGCCTCGAAGCGCTCCACCTGCTCGCGCACCCAGTCCTGCTTGCTGGGGACGTACTCGCCTTGCAGTGTCATAGGAGACGAAACGCAGGTGGCCGGCCTCGCATTCCCGGTCCTCGGAATGGTTGCGCCTGTCATCGTGTTGGCACTCCACGTGCCCCCCCATTCCGACGCCCGCCGGCTCTCGCTCCTGGTCGGCGCGCTGTTCGGACTCGCGGGCATGGGCAGCTCCTCGGCCGCGATCGCGCTGCCGGTCCTGGCCGACGACCTGGGCGTCTCCACCGGTGTGAGCGCGTGGGCGATCAGCCTCTACGCGCTGACACTCGCGGTCGCGACGGCGGTCTACGGCCGGGTCGCCGACCTGGTGGGAGTACGGCGCCCGCTCGGTGTCGGGGTCGCGCTGATGACGGTCGGTGCGCTCGCCGGAGCGGTAGCGCCGTCCTTCGGCGCGCTGCTGGCCGCCCGGCTGGTGCAGGGCGCCGGAGCCGCCGCGGTGCCGACCCTGGGAGTGGCTGCGATCAGCGCCCGCTTCTCCGGCTCGGTCCGGGGCCTGGCCCTGGGCCGCGTCGCCGGTGTGGCGGCCGCGGTGAGCTGCCTCGGCCCCCTGGCCGGCGGCACCGTCGAGGGCCTGTTCGGTTGGCGCGCGGTGATCGCGCTGCCGATCCTGGGGGTGCTGATGGTCCCGGCGATGTGGCGCAGCCTGCCGGCCGAGGGCAGCGGTGCCCGGCTGGACTTCCCCGGCGCCTTCCTGGTCGCCGGCACCGCCACCGGGCTGGTCCTGCTCGTCCAGTCTCCCTCGACCGGGGTGAACGTCGCGGCTGCGGGCGCGGGGCTGTTGCTGCTGGGGGCGCCGGCCGTGGCCGCCCGGGTGCGGCAGCGTCCCCACGGGTTCCTGCCGGTCTCGGTGATCCGCAACGGCGTGGTGGTGCGCAGCTCGCTGGCCGCTGCGGCTGTTCCGGCGTCGTGGTTCGCGCTGCTGATCGCGGTCCCCGCCGTCCTGGTCGCGCGGGGCTGGGAGCCGTGGCAGGTCGGTCTGCTGCTCGTCCCGAGCGCCGTGGTCGGGCTGCTCTCGCCGCGGGCCGCCGGCGCGACCCTGGACCGGCTCGGACCGCCGGCGTCCCTCGCGGTGTCCTCGATCGTCGCCGCGCTCGCTCTGGGCCTCGCCGCCGCCGGCGCCCGCACCGGATCGGCGTCGCTCCTCGCCGTCGCGGTCGTCGCCGTCACGCTCGCCTTCGGGCTCGGCCAACCCGCGCTGATGGCGGCGGTGGGCGGTGCCGTCACCGAAGAGGTCCGAGGAGTGGCAGTCGGTCTGGCGACGTTGATGTTCCTGGTCGGCGGCGGCGTCGGCTCGGCCGTGGTCGGCGGCGTGGGCACGGTGCTCGGCCTGCCGGTGAGCCTCCTGGTGCTGGCACTGCTCCCGCTCGCCGGCGTGGTGACGGTGGCTGCCGACGCCCGCCGCGAGGGGCGACCCGATGCATCCGAGGAGCCCGACTCGCTCGCGGCCTGAGCGCATGGACGTTGCCCGGGACGCCGTACGCCCTCGTCGCAGTGGCGACCGGTTCGGATGACGCCTGACGGGCCCGGATAGCGTGCGGCCCATGAGCGCGATCGAGGGTGTGTCGGAGATCTTCGACCCGGCGGAGTGGGACGCCGTACCCGGCTTCGAGGAGCTGACCGACCTCACCTACCACCGCGCCCGGGAATCGACGGGGGCGCATGGCACGGTGCGGATCGCCTTCGACCGGCCCGACGTGCTCAACGCCT
>CAWGZB010000002.1:0-998928 GCA_963827025.1 uncultured Actinomycetota bacterium
TTCGTGAGGCAGCGGAGCGGGTGATCGCGGAGGTGGAGTCGCGGCGGGCGACGTGGCAGGTGTGGCATCTGCGGGCGGAGGCGCAGCGGCAGGTGCGCGAGGTCGCCGTACCGGCTGATCGGGTGGCCGAGGTCGTCGAGTGGATCGTCGACGACGCCATCGGCCGGTTGTCGGTCAACCTCACCCCCGACGTCGACCCGATCCCCGAGCCCGCCGGGCTGCGGCGCTCGGACGGCACCAGCGTCTACCGGCACACCGGCCGCGACCACTACACCAGCCGCCGCGTGCTGGAGGCCGAGCAGCGCATCGTCGCACTTGCTGGCCGGTACGACGGGCTGGCGTGGTCGCCCGATGAGGTCGAGCTGTCGGTGCTTGCCTCCGCGCTCGAGGGCGTACGGCTCAACCGTGGCCAGGAGGTGCTGGTGACCGCGATGGCCACCAGCGGAGCGCGGGTGCAGCTCGCGCTGGCTCCGGCCGGATCGGGCAAGACCACCGCGATGCAGGTGCTGGCGAACGTGTGGACCGAGGGCGGCCGCAACGTGCTCGGGCTCGCGCCGTCTGCGGCGGCTGCTGCCGCGCTCGCCGAGGCAACCGGGATGCCGTGCGAGACGCTGGCCAAGCTCACCCACGACCTGGCCCACGTCCCCGACTCCGGCCTTGTCGGCTCGATCGGGCCGGGCACGCTCGTCGTGATCGACGAGGCCGGTATGGCCGACACCCTCACCCTGGCGTCCGTCGTCGAGCTCGCGGTGGCGCGGGGTGCGTCGGTGCGGCTGATCGGCGACGACCGGCAGCTCGCCGCCATCGGCGCTGGTGGACTGCTGCGCGACATCGCCACTACCCACGGCGCGATCCGGCTCGACGAGCTGGTCCGGTTCAACGATCCGGGCGAGGGTGAGGCGTCGCTGGCACTTCGCGACGGCGACCGGGCTGCGCTGGGTTTCTACCTGGACAACGACCGCATCCACGTCGGCGACGTCGCGTCGTGCCTCGACGACGTCTTCGCTGCTTGGTCACGGGAACGCGCCGGTGGGCGCGACTGCCTGATGCTCGCGCCGACCCGCGAGCTGGTGCGTGAGCTGAACCTTCGCGCGCAGGCATCGCGAGGTGTCTGTGGGCGCGTCGGTCGGTCTCGCCGATGGCTGCTCGGCGCATCGCGGTGACGTGGTGATCAGCCGCCGCAACGACCGACGGCTCGGGGTCAGCGGCACCGACTGGGTGAAGAACGGCGACCGCTGGATCGTCACCGACGTCCGGGCCGACGGCGCCCTGTCGGTGCGGCACGCCACGTCGCGGCTGCACGCGACCCTGCCCGCGGCGTACGTGAGCCGAGCATGTCGAGCTCGGCTACGCCTCGACCGTCCACACCGCCCAGGGCATCACCACCGACGTCGTCCACGGGATCGTCACCGGCACCGAGGACCGCCAGATGCTCTACACGATGCTCACCCGCGGCCGGGTCGAGAACCACGCCCACATCGTGCTCACCGACGAGCCGACGCACGCGCTGCCGTCGCCGACGGTCGAGCGGGCGATGACGGCGACCGAGGTGCTCGAAGGCATCCTCGCCCGCGACGGAGCCGCCGTCTCCGCCACGTCGACGCAGGCCCGTGCCGCGTCGCCGGCGGCGCAGTTGCAGGACGCCGTCGCTCGGTACGCGGACGCAGTCGCGCTCGCAACGTCCCAGTTGCGAGCGGACCCCGACCTCGCCGAGCCCGGTCCGCTCCCCTGGCTCGCCGGCATCCCTTCCGAGGTGGCGTCGCACTCGGCATGGGGTCCGTACCTCGCCGCCCGGTCCCGCCGAGTCTCGTCGCTCGCCGCCGAGGTCGCCGCCGATCCCGTGCTGCCGGAGTGGACGGCGAAGTACGACGACGTCCTCACCCCGGAACTCAGGCGCGAACTGGCGGTCTGGCGAGCAGCCACCGGCGTACCCGCCGACGAGCGAACGATGGTCGGGCCCGTGCCGCACGACGACCAGGAGGCGGCGTACCACCGCAACCTCACCGGCCGGATCAACGCCCGCTACGGCGAGGCCGTGAAGACCTGGGCCGACCGCATCGTCGAGTACGTCGGCAAGCGCGACGAGCAGACCGGTCGAGCTCGCGAAGTACCTCGACACAGCTCGCCCGCAAGGGCATCGACGCCGAGCGCGTCCTCGACCTCGCCGCCGCACGAAAGCCGCTGCCCGTTGACCACCCCACCGCCGCGCTGGCCTTCCGGGTCAAGGATCTCGTCACGCCGAGGAAACGCCGTCCAGCCGCGTCGATCGACCCGTTCCCGCGGTCGCCGCAGCGAGACAGCGGCCCGACGCTTGGAATGTAACCTTGGTTTCGCGCATTAGCAACTTGGAATGTATCACTCAACAAGATACTATCCAAGTATGAAGTCCACCGAGGCTCTCCGCATCCTGGCCGACCTGACTGCCTACCAGTGGGGCATGGTTACGTCAGCTCAGGCCAGCATGCACGGGATCGCCCGCCTGGACCTCTCCCGACTCGCCGAGGCCGGACACCTGGAGCGTCTCGCGCACGGTGTGTACAAGGATGCCGGAGCACCCGGCGATCAGTTCGATGACCTCCGCGCGGCCTGGCTCAGCACGGACCCCAAGCGCATGGGACACGAGCGCAGCAAGGACCGCGAGAGTGGCGTTGTCTTCGCTGGGACGTCCGCAGCGCGCCTCCACGGCATCGGCGACCTCTGGGATCGCCGCTACGACTTCGTCAGCCCCACTCGCCGACAGAGCCAGCGCAGCGAGATCCGCTACCGACAGCGCAAGCTCGACCCACACGACGTCACCACCGTCGATGGCCTGCCCGCCATGACGATCGAGTGCACCATTGCGGACCTCTTCAACGCCGAGGCCGACACCAGCCACATCGCCGATGCCCTTCGCGATGCGTCGTACAAGCACAGGCTCGACGTCGATCGCCTGCGCGAGCTGCTCGCTCCACACGCGAAGCGCGAGGGCCTCCGTCGGGGCGATGGAGCCGCTCTGCTCGAGCGCCTGATGGAGATTGCAGGTATCGACGCAGACACGCTGTCGGGACGGATCGCGGCCACGCAGGAGATCGGTTCACGCGTCGCCGCCAAGTATCTCGACCAGTTCGGTGGTGTCCGACTGAAGGAAATCCTCGCTGCCCAAGCAGCAGCGAAGGTGATCCACGAGTCGTTCCCATCGCTCGATGAACTGGCCCGAGCGAAGATGCTGTCCGCCATCAGCCCAACTGCGATGAAGAGGGCGCAGGAGGCCGTGCAGCGCGTGCTCATGGATTCCGGCACCATGGATGCAATCCGTAAGGCAACGGCAGCTCAGAGTGCAAATCCCACAGTCACCCCAGAGATGATGCGTCTGATCGAGAACGCGCAGAGGGCGATGAAGAATGTCTGAGCCCTACCCCACGCCCGCCGGAGTCGAGGCCGCCATCAAGGACGCCGCCAAGAAGGCGGCGAAGACGGATCTCTCTCTCGACGTGAACCGCCGCATCCAACTGGAGTACTTCAACCGGTTCCTCAGTCGGGTGTTCTCTGATGGCGACGAATCTGAGTGGGTTCTCAAGGGCGGCACCGGCATGCTCGCGCGGGTGCCGTCTACGCGTTCCACCCGCGACATCGACCTGTACCGCGAAGGCTTCACGCTCACACAGGCCCTGGACGACCTGATCCGCCTCGCAGCGATCGACCTCGGCGACCACTTCCGCTTCGAGTACGTCGGGCACACCGACTCGATCGGCAACGACACCCAGCCCTACACCGAGGGCTACCAGGTGAAGTTCAACATCTTCGTCGGGCTCAGCGCGAAGGGGAACCTCCAGGTTGATCTCGCCGTCGGCGCCGGAATGACTGGAGTCGTTGTCACGACCGAGCCGGCCACCGCGCTCAACCTGCCTCGTCTGGTCAAGAACCCCTACCGTCTCTACCCCGTCGTCGACCAGATCGCTGACAAGGTCTGCGCGACGATGACCGAGTACCACGAGAAGGCGTCCAGTCGCGAGAAGGATCTGGTCGACCTCGTGGTGTTCGCGACCACGCAAGACATCGACGGCGACGGCCTCCGAATCGCGATCATCACCGAAGCACGCCGCCGCAAGATGGAGACGTTCGACCACTTCGCGGTGCCGACGACATGGGGTGCGGGGTATGCCAAGCTCAGCAAGCCCGTGCCCTACTGCGCTGACTACCGCACGGTCGACCTCGCCGCAGAACTCGTCACTCGGCTCATCGACCCCGCACTGTCACGTGATGCCGATGGCAAGACGTGGTCGCACGAATCTCTAAGCTGGACCTGACCTCTCACATCGCGGTTCGTCCTCGCTCCGCCTCCTTCCGCAGCGCTCGGATGGCGCCAGACGCGTGACGCCGGATGGACCGTGACGACAGCGCGTGGGCTTCCTCGACTATTTGCGTCACCGACGGTGTCATCAACCCACCACGCCCGCGTCGTCCCGGCGCGTCCAGGTGCTCGGCAGCATGGGCCAGGTCGAGCAGAAGGTCACGGTCGTTCTCCGTCAGTCTGCCGGAGTCGATTGCGCGTTGGAACAGGTCGTTTAGTACGTCCTTGCGTCTGCGTACCTCGGCCCCGTCTTCGTCGATGATGGCTTCGTCGAATGCGTCGACCGGCGCCGCCATCGCCCACGCCTCGTCACGCCGCTTGGCGAGGTCGCCGACGCCAAGCTCCGCCATCGACTCCCGGTAAACGCGGTCGAGGATCTTCGCGGCGACGAACGTGTCGTCGTGCGGGTCGTGGTCGCAGATCTGAATCCAAAGCTGGCCTGCAACGATCTCGTCGATCGCATCGGCAAGGCGACGGATTCTCCCAGCCACTCGTGCCGCGCCCGGCATCAGCAGCCAGGCGAGCAGGACGTACGCCCGCGGGTCGTCGACGGCGATGTTGCGCAGGGTGGTCAGGACGGCATCGCGCTCTGACGGTCCGGCGGCCTTCATCCACGTGGGCAGGTCCGCCAACTCGACGTCGGGCAGATCAGACGACAGCTGCCGCCATTGTGGCCACTCGGCTCGCAGTTCTCGCATGTTCGGAGCGTCGGGTTCATCGACGCCCAGGCACTTGGCAACGCTCATCACGTTGCTCCCTTCCTGTCAGCCCCGGGTTGGGCAACAGGTAGGTGGCCGAGCGGGCCCCAGATCGAGGGACGGTAGATCCAGTCAGATATGTACGATGCAGGTGTGACGAACTGGAGACCCCAGCCGAGGACGGTCATCGAGGAAGCGCGTCTCGCAAGCGGACTTGGCCAGGCCGAGCTCGCGGCCCTCGCTCGCACCTCGCAACCAACGCTGTCGGCCTACGAGCGGGGCAGGAAGAGCCCGGGTCTCGCCATCGCAGAACGAATCGTGAACGCCGCCGGCTGGAACATCGCCCTCCAACCGCGGGTCAGCTTCACCGAACACCCAGCGCCGCCGGGATTCCGATTCCCATTCACCGTCCCCGACCGGCTGTGGCGCCTGGAAGCCCCCGCATGCTTCCGCACAATCAAGTTCTTCGACCTCATCGAAGATGACAACCACAAGTTCTGGTGGGACCTCTCGGTCCGCGCGGACAGGAAACTCGTCTACGAGCGGCTCCTTACCTACGGGTCCGAGGCGACCCTGGTCCTCTACCTCGACGGCGCGCTGCTGATCGACCTATGGAGCGACATGGAGGTGCCCGAGCCGATGCGCACCCACTGGGCCGCGGTCATCGAGGCCACAATCCACGCACCGGTCGCCGCCGAGTCAGAGCTGTACCGTCGGGACGAGGACACCCGACGCACAGCGCTCGACGTCGTCATGCACGCGGACTCGTAGCCCGCACAGCGTGCGGAAAACGGTTGGTCCCGCGCAGCGAACGCCGTCTAGTGTTGTTGCCCATGGTGCAGGTGGTGTTTGCTGGCGACTGGCACGGCAACCTGCTGTGGGCCATCAGCCGCATCCAGTCCATCGGCGCGTCCGGCGTGACGACGATCCTGCACGTCGGAGACTTCGGCATCTGGCCCGGCGCTTCCGGGAAGCGCTACCTCCAGGCGGTCGAGAACACCTGCGCGCGGTACGACGTCGCGATCCTGGTGACGCCCGGCAACCACGAGGACTGGGCGCGCCTGACGACGTTGTGGGCGAACGCGAAGCGCCGCGACCCCGACACCGGCGCGGCGCTGCCTCTCCACCTGACAGAACATGTCCAGGTGCTTCCCCGAGGTGGCCGCTTCGAGATCGACGGCACAAGCTTCATGTCGTTCGGTGGAGCCGCGTCGGTGGACAAGCACCTGCGCGCCGAGGCCGTCGACTGGTGGCCCGAGGAGATGCCGTCCGAGGATGACGTTCAGAACGCTATCGCCGGCGGCACCGTCGACGTGCTCATCACCCACGACTCCCCGGAGCCTGAGTGGTGTGTCCCCGAGGTGCGGGAGACCTTGGCTCGCAACCCGCAAGGTTGGCCGCAGGACTCACTGTCCTGGGCTGCAGTCTCCCGGGCTCGGGTCAACCGCGTCTTCGAGGCCGTCCAGCCCCGGCTGCTCGTCCACGGCCACCACCACGTCTGGGGCGAGCGCGTGGTGCAGCTGCGCAACGCCGACCACGAGACCAAAGTCGTCTCGCTTGGCGGCGACGGCGAGCCCGGCAACGTCTGGCGCCTCGAAGTCGACGAGATTGGATCGCCCACATGACCAAGGGCTCCCCGCTCAGCGGCCCGGTCGGTCAGATCGTGGCCGCCCACTTGGGAGATCTGCGGGACCTCTTGAACGGCCATGGGATCACCAATGCGCGACTGTTCGGCAGCGTTGCTCGTGGCGACGACCGTGAAGGCAGCGACGTCGACCTGCTCGTCGATGTTCCAGAGGGCACGAGCCTGTTTGACCTCGCCCACATCCAGAGCGAGCTTGAAGCGCTCTTGGGCCTCAAAGTCGATCTCGGCATAGAGGTGAAAGCGCGGCTCCGCGAGCGGATCGAGGCCGAAGCGATCCCGTTGGACGGCCTGGATCGTCCCGGCGAAGATTCCGCAGTGATTCCGCAGGAGATCCGTTCGAGGCCAAAATCAGCCAACTTCGCCCAACCGCCAAGATCAGCGTTTCCGCAGGTCAGGCCGTGTTTTCCCGAGTTGACCAAGACCGGCCAACACCGCCTGCGGTGTTCGAGCTCTACTACGACATCTGAGGAGTGAGCCGGAGGTACGCCGAGCGCCAGCGAGGTGTGCCGGAGGCGAGCCCCGCAAGATGTCGTCAAGGCAGAGCCAGTTGAGGAGTGAGCCGGAGGTACGCCGAGCGCCAGCGAGGTGTGCCGGAGGCAAGCCCCCGGTACGCCGAGCGCCAGCGAGGTGTGCCGGAGGCGAGCCCCGCAAGATGTCGTCAAGGCAGAGCCTGCTGAGGAGTGAGCCGGAGGTACGCCGAGCGCCAGCGAGGTGTGCCGGAGGCGAGCCCCCGGAAGATGTCGTCAAGACTCAGCCAGGTGCTCATCTTGTGTGGTTGATCGCAAGCAGCATGCGCTTGCGATCAACCACACAAGGGTCGTGGTTCGCGGTCCACCTGCCTGAACCGTCGGCGCAGGGCAATGCCTGCAGGGTGTCTCAGGGGCGATGGGCGCGCGCGATCGGCGTACCGACGTGGCGAAGGCCGGAGCTGGTGTCCACCTCGACCTCGACGCCTTGCTGGAAGAGCACCGCGATGTCGGACCCGCCGAACTGGAAGAACCCGAACTCCTCGCCCTTGGCCGGGGTGGTGCCGACCACGGTGGTCAGGTTGACCGAGGCGACGTGCGACATCCCCACCGGCACCACGGCCACGAGTCCGAGGTCTCCCCAATCGGAGGCAGCGGTGTCCAGCACGACGACGCCGCGCTCCTGGAAGAACTCGTATCCGCTCTGGGTGTTGTCCCTCGAGGCCAGGTTGCCGTCCTCCAGGTCGACCTGCATGTAGACCTGGCCGCGCTGGACGTAGGACTCCTCCACACGCCCGCCCACCGGCAGGTGGTAGCGGTGGTACGACGACGGCGGCAGCATGTAGTGGATGAAGGTGCCCCCGGCGAACGCATCCGCGTAGGCACTGCCCTCGAGGAGCTGCGGGATGCTACCGATGGTGTGGGTGTTCTTGATCTTCGTCGCCGGGATGTTGGAGTCCTGGTCGATCTCGTAGCGGTGCTGGAAGGAGCAGTCCGCGGGTGAGGTCACGACCCGGTTGTCCCCGGGCACCGCGATCGGCCGGAGCCCGGCGTTGAGCTCACGGGCGAAGAACTCGTTGAAGGTCAGCCAGCCACTCGGGCTGTTGGGCCGGCCCTCCACCAGTGACTCCTCCACGGTGTACTCCGGAGCGACCTCCCGGAAAGACGCGAGGATCTCCTCGTCGAAGGAGTCGGGGGTGTCCAGGAAGTCGCCCCACGTGCGCGCGAAGTGGGTGAGCCAGTCGCGGAGCTCCGGGGAGTTCTCAGCGGCCGCGGCGTCACCGGCGTCGACCGGCTGGTCGATCAGCCAGAAGAAGTGCGCCAGCCGGTCGCTGACCTCCTTGGCGTAGCGCTGCTCGGGGGCAGACGTGCGCCAGGCGGGGTGGTCGGTCTGCCGGGGGATCCAGCGGACGAACCAACGCAGGTAGTCGTAGTAGTCCGCCAGCGTGGTGGGCCAGGGCAGCGCGTCGCGCAGCTCGGCGTTCAGGTCGCTCCCAGCGCGGTCACGGGCCTGCTCCAGCGATTTCAGCAGCAGGCTGCTCAGCTCCTCGTCCTTCTCCAGCAGCTGCTGCAGGTCGTTGACGATGCGATCGGGGCTCTGCACGTGGGTTTCCTCTCGTGGATCGGAAATAACGACTCCCCCGCCGTCGGCACGGTCATGGCGGCCGGCATGGTCCCCCGGGCGCGGCGCCGCTGCTCTGGTGGCGCGAAGCGGACGGGCCGGACGGCGCCACGACGAGGTGCTCCCGCCGTGGACCTCGAGCAGCCGTCCGGAGCAAGCCGCGTGCTCCCTCATCGGCAGACGGAGAGTGTCTGAAGAGACGATGCCCGCGCGATCATTGCGCAAACACAAAAGTTGCGATTTCAACATACGGCGTTGTCCGCCAGCCTGCACCACCGTCGCCAGTCATCGCTCCGGGTGGGCCGCGGGTCCCGTTGTGGGTCCGGCCGAGGGCAGAGATCATCAGCCCATGACCTTGCCGACCACCGTCGCGGGTGTCATCGAGCAGATGGAGTCCTTCAACGCGAGCCTCGACCCGGACGACGGGGTCTGCGCCTTCAACGCCGTCTACCTCGAGGTGACCGAGCGGATCGCCGCTCTGCTGCAGCGGGGCGGGCAATTCCGCGACGACGCCGCCATGACCGACCTCGACGTACGCTTCGCCAACCTCTGGCTCGCGGCGTACGACGCCGCCGCGAGCCACCACGCCATCCCCAAGGCATGGGCACCGTTGTTCTCCAGCCGCCACCGGGCCGGACTGCTGCCCATCCAGTTCGCGCTCGCGGGGATGAACGCGCACATCGAGCACGACCTGGCCCTGGCGGTGGTCGCCTCCTGCGAGGCGCACGGCACCGATCCCGACGACCCGACGGTGCTGGCCGACTACCTGGCGGTCAACAGGATCCTGGCCTCGCAGGAGGCCACGATCCGGCGGTCCTTCCTCGACGAGGTCGGGCGTGCGGCCGACGCCCGGCTGGCGCCGGTGGCACATCTGGTCACCTCGTGGAGCATCGAGAAGGCGCGCGATGTCGCGCTGCTGCACGCACGCACCATCTGGGCGCTGCGGCACACGCCGGCGCTCCAGGCCGCCTATCTCGACGGACTGGCCCGCACCGTGGGGATGGGCTCGAGGTTGCTGCTGACACCGGTGGCCGGCACGGCCGGCTAATGGCGCCGCGGGGCCGCCTCCACCGCGGAAGCGAAGGTGCCGGGATCGGCGAGCATCGTGAGGTGCTTGGCGTCCTTGACGATGTGCACGGGCGGACGATGGAGGTTCGCGATGGTGGCCGAGAGTGAGCCGCCGGCCTTGTCGTCGCTGCCCCAGATGATCTCGCTCGGCACCGAGATGGCTGCGATCTGGGCGTCGGTCAGTCCGTAGCCTCCTGCCACGAGCCACCGTCGGATGGCGTCCACCTCCGACCGTTGCCCCAGCGGCCGCACCCATTGCTCAGCCAGCTCCGGGGTGAGACCGGGACATCGGGGCCCGCACAGCGACTTGATGGCCGCCTGCGCAGCCGAGGGCCACCGCGCCCCTATCCGGATGATCGAGGTCAGGTACGGCGTGTAGTTCACGATCGGCCGGAAGAGGTCCTGCAGCCACGGGGGTCGTGACCCGACGGGCAGCCCGTCCCCGTCCGCGAAGACAACACCGCCGACGCGGTCGGGGTGATCGAGAGCGACGCCGGCGACGACCGCGGCGCCCAGCGAGTGACCGACAAGCAGCGGCCTCCGGAGATGCAGCGCTGCGACGAAGCCCGCCAGCAGCGAGGTCTGACTGGGCAGGGTGAACGACGCCGAGTCGCGCGTGTATCCGTGCCATGCCATGTCGAGGGCGTAGACGCGGTGGTGTTCCCCGAGCAGCGGCCCGACAGCCGACCAGACGATCGAGGACTCCATCGCGCCGGGCACGAGCACGATCGGCGAGCCGTGGTCACCCCAGCGCTGGTAGTGCACCTCGGCGGAGCCCACGCGGAGGTAGTTGCCGAAACCGGGCGCGAGCTCCTCCGGCGGCGCCGTGAGCCGGTTGAACACGAGCGAGGCAACGGTTACCGCCACGATCAGGACCACCACGCCCACGCCGATGCGTCGCAGCCACCTGAGCACGCGGCGCCGCCGTACACGTCGCTCCACCTCGGGCCCGCGCTCGGCCGACGTCGGCGCTGCCGAGACCTTTGCGCCGGCGGGCGGCGGATCCGGCTCGCTCATACCTGCAACTTAGAGCGAGAGCCGAGCCGCCTTCGCCGCTTCCCCCGTTGTCGGCCCGGGACAGAGCCCTCCGACGCTTGTGGTCGGGGCGAGAGGAATGAGAGTGCGGCAGGTAGCGCGGCGCAGTACGGTCCGAACATGACCTCGGACGAGTTCGTGCCCGCCGACTTCGAGCCACCGACTCCCATCGCCACCGGCGACTTCCGCCTGGAACCACTCGGGCCGCAGCACAACGAGTCCGACTTTGCCGCCTGGACGTCGAGCATCGAACACATCCGGTCGACTCCCGGCTACCCCGACGGGAACTGGCCGCCGCCTGAAGGGATGCCGCTGGAGGAGAACCTCTCCGACCTGCGCCATCACGCCGACGACTTCGCCCGACGTCGCGGCTTCACCTACACGGTGCTCGATCCGGCCGAAGGCGACGTCATCGGTTGCGTCTACCTCTACCCCACCGAGGACACCGAGCACGACGTCACGGTGCAGTCCTGGGTCCGGGCCGACAAGGCGGATCTCGACGCACCGCTCGCCGACGCCGTCGCAAGCTGGCTCACCACCGACTGGCCCTGGGAGCGGGTGGACCGCTGCGGTCGCTGAGCGGCCGACCGCGGCGTACGTGAGGAGAGACGATGAAGGACCTCAGCCCTCGACCAGGCGACCTCGAGCCGATCGAGACCGCCTCGATCGACGAGCTCCGGACGCTGCAGACCGAGCGGCTGCGCTGGTCGGTCCGGCACGCCTACGAGCACGTCCCCCACTACCGCGCGGCGTTCGACGCCCAGGGCGTCCACCCGGAGGACGTCCGCGAGCTCGCGGACTCGGCCACGCTGCCGCTGACCACGAAGGGCGACCTGCGTGCGAACTACCCCTTCGGGATGTTCGCGGTGCCTCGGGAGCAGGTCGTCCGCGTGCACGCCTCCTCGGGTACGACGGGGAAGCCGACCGTGGTCGGCTACACCCGCGAGGACATCGAGATGTGGTCTGCGGTGATGGCGCGCAGCATCCGTGCGTCGGGCGGCCGGCCGGGCGACATCGTGCACGTCGCCTACGGCTACGGGCTGTTCACCGGCGGGCTCGGTGCGCACTACGGCGCCGAGAAGCTCGGCTGCACGGTCGTGCCGGTCTCGGGCGGGATGACCGAGCGCCAGGTGCGCCTGATCGAGGACTTCCGCCCCGACCTGATCATGGTCACGCCGTCGTACATGCTCGCGCTGGTCGACGAGATGGAGCGACAGGGTCTCGACCCGCGGTCGTCGTCGCTGCAGGCCGGCATCTTCGGTGCCGAGCCGTGGACCAACGAGATGCGCCGCGAGATCGAGGAGCGCCTCGACATGCACGCGGTCGACATCTACGGCCTGTCCGAGGTGATCGGCCCCGGCGTGGCCAACGAGTGCGTGGAGACCAAGGACGGGCTGCACGTCTGGGAGGACCACTTCTATCCCGAGATCATCGATCCGGTCAGCGGCGAGGTCCTGCCCGACGGCGAGGAGGGCGAGCTCGTCCTCACCTCGCTGACCAAGCAGGCGATGCCGGTCATCCGCTACCGGACGCGTGACCTGACCCGGTTGCTGCCGGGCACGGCGCGCACGATGCGCCGCATCGAGAAGATCACCGGCCGCACCGACGACATGATGATCGTGCGCGGGGTCAACCTGTTCCCCACGCAGATCGAGGAGCTCCTGTTGTCCATGCCCGAGCTCTCCCCGCACTTCCAGTGCGTGCTCGAGCGCGAGGGGCACCTCGACTCGATGACCGTGGTCGTGGAGAGGCGCGGCGCCGTGGCGGAAGAACGCGCAGCCGCGGCCGGCGACCGGCTCGTGCACGAGGTGAAGAGCTCGATCGGGGTGACCGTCGCTGTCCATGTGGTCGACCCGGAGACCATCGAGCGGTCGGTGGGCAAGATGCGCCGCATCGTCGACAAGCGCCCCCGCGGCTGATCGCCGGCTGATCTCCTCCCGCCCGCCCGGACGCGGTGTGGGATGCGTCCGGCGCAGCTACCGGTGCGCGCGGTGCAGGGCCAGCGCGGCAAGCAGCGTCACCACGCCCGCGGCGACCGCACCGGCCGGGATGCGCCCGGTGGTCCGGCGCCCGCGCAGCGCGTGATCGGCCTGGGAGGAGAGCACGGATCCGTTGCTCTGGTGGGACAGCGCCGAGCCCCGGCTCTGATGGGACAGCAGTGAGGCGGCTGACATCGCCGACCCGATCGAGCCGACCGAGGCGAACGAGCCGACACTCGCGAGCGAGCCGCAGGAGGCAGCACTGCCGATCGAGAGGACCGAGTCCTGCGAGCAGATCGACAGCACCGAGTTCTCCGACCACAGCGACCACAGCGACCACAGCGACGGCACCGTCGCAGCGTAGTCCTGGGCGCTGCCCACCCGCTCGCTGTCGCGGCGGCCGGGCGCGGTCGCGGATCGGCTACCTCGGCGGCTCGCCGTCGGTGTGTCGGGCGACGAAGTCGTCGATCTCGTCCTTCTCACGTCGCCGCTCGGCGAGACGTGCCGTTGCCCGGCGGGCGTTGGCCTGCGCAGCCAGCTGCAAGCCCACCGGCCAGTCGAGGACCGATCGCCACCTCATCGGTCCGCTCCGCGACCCGGGCAGGAGCCCGTGGCACAGGTCGAGCCGAGCAAAGACATGCATACCCCTCTGGTCATCGTCACGTCGACGACAGCGGGGTCCGGGCTGCGCCTGGGAACTGCCCGAGATCGGAAGCAGAGCAGGCCCGTCGTGCCGAGTGAAGCACGGCACCCGGGTGGTTGGCGAGTGGTCGTGACCGGCACTAGCGTCGGCGCAGACGCTTCTCCACCGCGACCACGACGCTGGCGGCCACAGCGACGGCCAGGATGCGCAGCCAGGCCTGCCCGTCGATCGGCGCCGTCTGGAAGACCGTGTTCATGCCGGGCAGATAGGTGAGCAGCAGCTGGCCGAGCGCCTGGACGGCGACGCCGACGATGACCCACCGGTTGGAGAAGAAGCCGATGTGCCACGCCGAGTGGGTGAGGGAGCGGCAGCTGAACAGGTAGAACGCCTCGACGACGACGAACAGGTTCACCGCTGCGGTGCGGGCCTCGGCCAGGCTGGCGCCGTGCGTCCGCTCCCACTCGAAGAGCCACCAGGAGCCGGCGACGAGCAGGGCGGAGACCAGCAGGATCCGCATCATCAGCGTGCCGGTGAGCAGCGGCTGTCCAGGGTCGCGGGGCGGCCGGCTCATGATGCCGGCTTCCTTGGGCTCGAAGGCGAGCATGAGGCCGAGGGCGACCGCGGTGGTCATGTTGATCCACAGGATCTGTGTCGGCAGTATCGGCAGGGCGCCGCCGACGACGATGGCACTCAGGATGACCAGGCCCTCACCGATGTTGGTGGGCAGCGTCCAGGTGATGAACTTGGTGAGGTTGTCGAAGACGCCGCGGCCCTCTTCCACGGCTGCCTCGATGGTGGCGAAGTCGTCGTCGACGAGCACCATGTCGGCGGCGTCCTTGGCGACCTCGGTGCCGGTCTCTCCCATGGCCACCCCGATCCCCGCCTGCTGGAGCGCGGGGGCGTCGTTCACACCGTCGCCGGTCATCGCCACGATGTGACCTCGGGCCTGGAGCGCCTCGACCAGCCGCAGCTTCTGCTCCGGTGAGACCCGCGCGAACACGCAGGCACGGTCCACGGCCTCGGGGAGCTCATCCGCAGGGAGCGCAGCCAGGTCGGCGCCGGTCAGCACGGCGCCCGCCGGGTGCTCCCCGGGGTCGAGCACCCCGACGTGGGCGGCGATCGCCGTGGCGGTCACGGCGTGGTCACCGGTGATCATCTTCACGTCGATGCCGGCGTCGCGGCACGCTGCCACCGCGGAGGCCGCCGCGGCGCGCGGCGGGTCGTGCATGGCGTGCAGTCCGGTGAGGACCAGTCCCGGGCTCAGCCCGTCCTCGTCGAACCGGTCGGGATCGAACGCTTCGGCGCCGGGCAGCCACTCCACGGCGGTGGCCAGGACCCGCAGTCCCCGCTCAGCCAGCGTGTCGGCCTGCTCCAGCACGGCGCCGCGGTCCAGCGGGGCGTTCGCGCCGTCGCCTCCCAGCTGCCGACCGCACAGGTCCAGGACCCGCTCGACCGCGCCCTTGACCAGGACGACCTGGGCGCCGGGGTCTGCGCTGGTGGTGTCGTGGTGCAGCGTGACCATGTACTGGCGCTCGGAGCTGAACGGGATCGTGGCCAGCCGCGGCAGGAGGACGACCACCTCTTCCGGGGCGAACCCCGTCTTGACGCCGGCCACGAGGAGAGCGCCTTCCGTGGGGTCGCCGATGACGACCGGGCGGCCGTCCCGTTCGGTGAGCACGGCGTCGTTGCAGCCCGTGCCGGCCAGCACCGACCAGCGCAGGGCCGCGTCCTCCTCGCCGGAGACCGGGCGGCCCGTGCTGTCGTTCACCGCTCCGTCGAGGGCATAGCCGGACCCGCTGACCTCATAGCGACCGCCGGGGGTCCACAGCGTGCGGACGGTCATCTGGTTCTCGGTGAGCGTGCCGGTCTTGTCCGAGCAGATGACCGTGGTGCTGCCCAGTGTCTCGACGGCGGGCAGCCTCCGGATCACGGCGCGGCGTCGCGCCATCCGTGCCACGCCGATGGCCAAGGTGATGGTGACCGCTGCGGGAAGCCCTTCGGGGATCGCGCCGACTGCGAGGGCGATCGCGGCGGTGAACGTCTCCACGGCGTCCTGACCGCGCACCAGCCCGACGGCGAAGGTGGCGGCCGCGAGCGCGAGGATCGCGACGGTGAGGACCTTGCTGAAGGCGGCGAGCTTCTGGGTCAGCGGCGTCGCGAGGGTCTCTGCGGCTCCCACCAGCCGGTGGATCTCGCCCAGCTCGGTCTCGGCCCCGGTCGCGACCACGATGCCGGCACCGCTCCCGGTGGTGACCAGCGTGCCGGAGTAGGCCATGTTGCGGCGGTCCGCGACCGGGACCGTCTCGGGCAGCACGACCTGGTCCTTGGTGACGGGCAGCGATTCGCCGGTGAGCGCCGACTCGTCGATCCGCAGCTCGACCAGCCGCGTCAGCCGGACGTCGGCAGGCACCTTGTCGCCGGCCTCGAGCAGGACGAGGTCGCCCGGGACCAGCTCCTCGGAGGGCACGGCCTGCTCACGGCCGTCACGCAGCACCCTGGCCCGGGTGTGCACCAGCGAGCGAAGGGCCTCCAGCGCGCCCTCGGCCTTGGACTCCTGGATGAAGCCGACCGCGGCATTGATCAGCACCACGCCGAGGATCACGGCCGAGTCGACGTACTCCGCCAGGCCGGTGGTGATGGCCGCGGCCACGAGGAGCACATAAATCAGCGGGTGGTGGAACTGCCGCAGGATCCTCCGGAACAACCCGGCGCCCTGCGGAGCGGGAAGGGTGTTGGGTCCGAAGCTCGCCAGCCGGTCGGCGGCCTCCCGCTCGGTCAGGCCCGCATGCGGATCGCTGCCCAGCAGCAGCACCACCTCGTGCGTGGCCAACGCGTGGTGGGCGGCCCCCGGGAGGGCTGCCGGCGAAACGGGGGTCGAGCCGGAGCTCGAGGTGGGCGTCGTCGCGGTCATGACACTGCCCGCGTCGAGCTCGTCGGCGCCTCCTCGCCCGCAGGGTGCTCTCGGTCCGCACGGGTCACCATCACCGGGCACCGTGCATATCGGGCGCAGTGCTCGCTGACCGAGCCCAGCACGAGGCTCGCGGCAGCGTTGTGCCCGTGCGTGCCGAGGACGAGCAGGTCGGCCTGCTCGCTGCGGCGGACCAGCTGGCTCCCCGGGCGACCGTGCACCACGATCTGCTCCCCGCCGACCGCCGTGGCCTCGATCTCGGCCGCCACGAGCTTGTGGCCCCACGCGAGGAGCTGCTCCGGAGTGGGAGTGATCAGCTCGGTCCCGATGTTGTCCCAGTGCACGGCATGCAGCACTTCCAGCGCCGCTCCACGCAGCCGTGCCTCCCGGGCGGCGAGCAACAGCGCTGCGCGCGCATCTTCGGATCCGTCGACGCCCACCACCACGCGTCCGTGCCGCGTCTCCCCCAGTGGCCCACGGACCACCGCGACCGGGCACCGTGCCCGCGTCAGGCAGGCGTGGCTGACCGAGCCCAGGACCGCCCCGGCCACGGCACCGCGTCCCCGGGAGCCCACGACGAGAAGGTCCGCGTGCTCAGCGGCGGCCAGCAGCTCGACATCGGCCTCGCCGTGCTGCTCCAGCACGGTGACCGGCCAGCCGTGCGTGAGCTCCTCTACCGCGCTCCTCGCGGTCGGGTCGGGCCGGGGATCCTGCTCGGCCACCGAGCAGACGACGAGCTCCGCACCGCACAGCCGAGCCTCGGACGCAGCCCAGGCGAGGGCAGCACTCGATGCAGTGGAGCGGTCGATCCCGACCACGATGCGGCCACCCATCGCCCGTCCCTTCCCGTCAGTCCGTACGGCGCGGGACGGCCGCCGCCGTCCCCGTGCCGGAAAGCGGCGGGCGCCCCGCCGGCTCCACCACGAGGACCGGCACCCGCGAGTGGTGGACCAGCTCCGACGACACGCTCCCCAGCACCCGCGGCCCCGCCCCCGGCTGAGAATGCGCTGGGGGAACGCCCCCTGCGCTGGTGGTGGCCAGCCGGGGATGCCGCTCGACCCGTTCCAGCGCGACCGGGACGAAGATCGGACCGAGGGCCACCGCGATCACCACCCAGAGCGGGTCGTGGCCGCGGCGGACCATCCACAGGCCGACGAAGAGCCCGAGGGACAGCCAGCCGACGACGACGATCACGATCAGCGTCGTTGTCGGATCCATGCAAGCATCATCGGTCGGGTGCGACCGTGGTGACATGGTCCCCGGACCTGATCCCTCCGGTCCCTGGGCCCCTCACCTTCCGCGCGCGACTTCAGCCTGCGTGCGCGAGGACCCCAGCGAGCTCGCCGAGGCCGGCGACCTCGAGGTCGGGCGCCGCGAAGTACGACGGGTAGGCCACGCCGGCGGACCGCAGCCGCAGTGCCTCCGCGGCAATGCCGGCGAACCACGGCTCGGCCTGGCTGCCGTCCAGGCCGGCCCTGCGAAGGTGTCGCGCAGCGGCACCCACACCTGCACGGCGTACCCCCCGGAGGTGTGCGCGCGGTCGTGTCGCCCCGCAGGCGCCATCGACCGGATGAGAGACTGGCCGACCGGACCAGAGCACCGCCGGGAGCGCGAGAGCAGGGGGGAACCGTGACCGAAGCAGCGATCTCGAGACCGGAGACACCGGCCGTCGCGAGCACCGCCAACGTCGCGGCGAAGGTGGGTCTCCTCGTGCTGCTCGGCCTCGCCCTCGCCTTCCCGGACCTGAGCAACATGCGGGACAAGGCTGCGGGCATCCGTGCGATCGGCTATCCGCTGGTGTCCTTCGCCATCCCGCTGGTCTGGTGGCTGCAGTTCAAGGACCGGGTGAGCTTCCCGTGGCTGCCCGACCTGTTGGTGACCCTCACCTGCTTCAGCGACATCCTCGGCAACCGGATGAACCTCTACGACGCGATCTCGTGGTTCGACGACTGGATGCACTTCGTGAACACCGGGTTGCTCGCTGCCGCGGTCGTGCTGCTCACCCTGCCCCGCTCCAGCTCCCTCTCCCGCGTGGTGGAGCGAGCTCTGGCCTTCGGCGCGACCGCGGCGATCGCGTGGGAGGTCGGGGAATACTTCGCGTTCATCTCCGGGTCCTCCGAGCGGACCTTCGCCTACACCGACACGCTGGGAGACCTCACCCTGGGCACCCTCGGCTCGGTGACCGCAGCGTTCGTCGTGCACCGGCTGTGGCGACGTGAGCGCACCGACTACGCCCGCGGAGTCTCCTGGTCCTGATGGAGCCGTAGCCGCGTCACGCGGCTTCCCACCATGCCGGTGACCTCCAGCGACCTCCCGTCCAGGTCCACCACGTCACCCACGTGAGGAATGCGGCCCAGCCGGTGGATCACGTAGCCCGCGACAGTCTCGTAGCCGCCCTCGGGCAGCTCGATCGCGGTCATCTCCCGGAAGTCAGGCAGGCTCACCCCGCCGGCGATGCTCCCCGGCTCGTGCGTCGCGGCGGGTCCTGCGTCGTACTCGTCCCGGATCTCGCCGACGAGCTCCTCGACCAGGTCCTCGAGGGTGACGATGCCGTCGGTCCCGCCGTACTCGTCGACCACTACCGCGAGGTGCAGGCCCTCCTGGCGCATGGTTGCCACGGAGGGGAGCACCAGCTTGCTGCCCGGCAGCGTCAGGATCGGCCGGCACACGTCGGCGACGTGCCTGGTGTCGTCAGAGGCAAGGCCGAGCAGGTCACGCACGTGCACGAACCCGAGCACGTCGTCGAACCCCTCGCCGGTGACCGGGTAGCGGGAGTACGGGAGGTGAGAGATCTTCGCCACCGCACCGGTCAGCCGCAGGTCCCCGGCCAGGAACACGACGTCCGCCCGCGGGCGCATCACCTCCTTGAGGCTGGTCTCGGTCGCCGCGAACACGTCGGCCAGGATCCGCCGCTCCTGCTCCTCCAGCGCCTCGTGAGTGACCACCAGCTCACGGAGCTCCTCCTCCGACAGCCGCTCGCTGGTGGCCTCCGGGTTGCCTCCGAGCACGCGCACCACCGCGTTCGTCGAGGCCGAGAGCAGCCAGATCACCGGACGCATCAGCGTCGCGAAACGGTCCAGCAGCGGCGCCACGGCCATCGACACACCCGCCGACCGCTGGAGCGCCAGCCGCTTGGGCGCGAGCTCACCCAGCACCAGGGACAGATAGGCGATGAGCAGCGTGAGGACGATCAGAGCGGTGGACTCGGCCGCTGCCCCGGCGAACCCGATGTGCTCCAGGACCGGGACGAGGTCCGGCGCGAGCGTCGAGGCGCCGTACGCCGCGGAGAAGAAGCCGGCGACCGTGACGCCGATCTGGACAGCGGCGAGGAAGCGGTTCGGGTCGCGCGCCACGGCCGCGACGCGCGCACCGCGCGAGCTCGCTCGCTCCAGGGCCGAGACCTGGCTCTCCCGCAGGGACACCAGGGCGATCTCGGTCGCGGCGAACACACCGCCGACCACGACGAAGAGGAGCACCAGTCCGACGTTGAGGAGGGTCTGGGTGTCCATCAGAGCCGTTCACCTCCGACGACGGTCGCGGGTGAACGGCCGAGACTTCGCGGGTCGTCCACGTCCGCCACGCTACAAGGACGCAGCGGTCCGCTCCGCGACGCGGCAACCTTTGCGTTTCTGCACAGATGTGTCCGGGTACCGGCGACTCCATGGCCGAGTCGCAGAACGTCCGCATCATGACCCGGCCGATCGGCACCCCCCTGCCGCTGGGGTTCCTCGGCCAGGTGGTGGCGTCGTTCTCGTTCAGCGCCGTGGAGCTCGGCTGGATCCCCAAGGACCAAGGACACGTCGTCGCCCTGGCCGCACTCGGCTTCGCGGTGCCGCTGCACGCGGTCTCTGCCCTGTTCGGCTTCCTGGCCCGGGACCCGGTCGCAGGCACCGGCATGGGGATCCTGGCGGGGACATGGGCCACCGTCGGGGTGACCACCCTCACCTCACCGCCCGGGACGACGAGCCCGGGCCTCGGCGTGGCGCTCCTGGCCAGCGGCGCGGCGATGCTCGTGCCGGCGACCGCCGGCAGGCGGAAGATCGCTGCGGCCGCGGTGATGGCGGTGACCGCAGCACGTTTCGCCGCCACGGGCATCGCCGAGCTCACCGGGGCCGCCGGGTGGATGACCACAGCGGGATGGGTCGGTCTCACGCTCTCGACCGTGAGCTTCTACGCCGCCCTGTCCTTCGAGCTGGAGGGCAGCGAGGGACGAGACGTCCTGCCGGTGGGCCGCAGGGGCGGCGCCGCCACCGCGCTGCGCGGCACCGAGGCCGAGCAGCTCGCCGGTGTCGCGAACGAGCCCGGCGTCCGCAACCAGCTGTGACGCTCGGGACCGCGGGGCGGCCTCAGCCGATGCCGGCGGGCACCGTCGGCTGCAGCACCGCCTCCACCAGCGAGTCGCTGCGCAGGCGCGCGCCGGCCTGGTAGTCGGGATCGGCGACCATCTCCGAGAAGCTCCGCCGCGTCGGGTAGCGCACCAGCAGCACCGCGTCCCAGGACTGTCCGTCCTCCGCCACCAGTGCGGTGTCGCCGTGGCCGTAGTAGAGGATGCTCGCCCCCAGTGCCTCGGCGTGCGGCCGGAAGTGCCTCAGGTAGTCCTCGTACCCGGTCTCGGCGCCGTCGCGGAAACGCAACAGGTTCAGCATCACCACCGGCCCGTCCGGATCGGCATCGACGAAGGCCTTGAGGTCCTTGCCACGGGGATCGACAGCCACGGGCTGCTCCTTTGCATCAGATGACGGTGCGACTGTTCCCACACCGAGCCGGTCGATGAGTCCGCGCCTGGCGGGTACCCCGTGATGGTGGTCATCACGCTCGTCTTCGGCACCGCACTGCTGGCGGCAGTGCTCACCTCCGCGCTGGCCTCCCGCAGCCCGCTCTCCAGCTCAGCGGTGTTCCTGGTGGCCGGGCTCGTGGCCGGCCCACTCCTCCTCGACCTCCTCGACGTGCAGGACCACGTCGTGGAGCTGGTCGCCGAGATCGCACTGTTCGCCATCTTGTTCACCGACGGCCAGCACGCTCCCTGGCGCCGACTGCGCCAAGAGTTCAGCGCCCCGGCCCGCGCCCTTCTCATCGCGATGCCGATGTCGATGCTGCTCGTGGCGGTCCTGGGTCACTATCTGATGTCGTTGCCGTGGATCCCGGCCCTGGTCCTCGGCGCCGTCCTGGCGCCGACGGACCCCGTGTTCGCCTCGGCGCTGGTGGGTCGCGAGGACGTGCCGGGCCGGGTGCGTAGCCTGCTCAACGTCGAGAGCGGTCTCAACGACGGGCTCGCCCTGCCGGCCGTCCTGGTCCTGGCCGGGCTGGCCGGCGCGCAGCCGGAGAACTTCAGCACCGACCCCTGGCTGCTGCTCGCCGAGCTGGCGGGCGGAGCAGCGCTGGGCATCGCGCTGCCGGTCGCCATCTGGCTGCTGCTGCGTCTGCCCGCCGTCGGCTCGTCCCCCTCGTTGCGGCCGCTGGGTCCGCTCGCCACGGGCGTGCTGCTCTTCGGGATCAGCGACTACCTGCACGCCAACCAGTTCCTCGCGGCCTTCCTCGCCGGCGTCACCATCGCCACGCTGGCCCCCAACGCCTCCGAGTCCTTCCGGCGCACCGGGGAGCTGACCAGCGAGATGGTCAAGGGCGCGGCACTCATCGTCTTCGCCGCGGCCATGGTCGACGCCGGCACCTGGGCCGACGTCGGAGTCCTCGGAGTGGTCTTCGCGGTGCTCGTGCTCCTGGTCAGCCGTCCGATCCCGGTCCTGCTCGCGCTGCTCGGGACCAGACTCTCGGTCAAGGAGCGCGTCTCCGTGGCCTGGTTCGGTCCCAAAGGGTTCGCCAGCGTCGCCTACGCGATCATCATCGCCTTCAGCGGCATGGACCACGCCAAGGACGTCCTGGCACTCACGACGGTGGTGGTGCTCCTCTCGATCGTCGCGCACAGCAGCACCGACGTGACCGTCGCCCGGGCACTGGCCGTGAACGACCCCGAGGACCCCGAGGCGGCGATGGAGGGGCCGCAGCCGCCCGACCCCGCCCCGCACCAGGCATGACGCGCCCCACGACGGGTACCAATTGTCGCAACTCCCCGTCGCCGATCCCCTGCCCACCGCGGAGGCTGTCCCACCCGTGAGCGCGCCGACCTCGTCCGGCCGTCAGCCCCTGCCCGACCTCGGGCGCACGCTGCGTCACCTGCCGGTCCCGGAGCCGGTGGGACGGCTGCGGCGTGCCTGGCGGCTGCATCCCCGCCTGGCGATCGCGGTCAAGGCTGCAGCCGCGGCGGCCGTGGCCTGGGCACTGGTGAAGCCCCTCGGTGGGTTCGTGGACCAGTACCCGTACTACGCCCCGCTCGGCGCGGTGGTCGCCGTCTCCACGACCGTGGCCAGATCACTACGCGCCCTGGTCCAGGCCGCGCTCGCCATCGCGCTCGGCGCCGGTGTCGCGCTGGGCGCGAAGGCGCTTGCGCTCCCCGAGGTCGCCGCGCTGGCAGTGGCGGTCGCGGCGGGCACCGTGGCCGCCGGATGGCGCCGCCTCGGCACCCTGGGCAGCTGGGTCCCCATCTCGGCCCTCTTCGTGCTCATCGTCGGTCGACGCGACCCGGAGCACTACGTGCTGGCCTATCTCGGCCTGACCACCCTGGGAGCCCTGATCGGGCTGGTCGTCAACGCGGCGTTCCCGTCCCTCCCCCTCACCCCGACCGCCAGCGCCCTGCGCAGCGTCCGGCTGGAGCTCGCCGAGCAGCTCGAGGAGATCGCCGACGGCCTCCGGCACCCCGACCCACCGACCGCAGAGGAATGGACCGCCCGCCGGCACGCGCTGAGCCCCCAGGTCGACTCCATGCGGACGCTGGTCGCCGAGAGCGCCGAGGCACGGCGAGGCAACTGGCGCGCACGCCGCTGGCAGCAGTCCGCGGACCGCCAGTACGCCGTCGCGACCGTCCTGGAGGACCTGTCCTCGTTGACCAGGCAGATCGTCGCCCTGGTGACCGAGCGTGAGCGTGCCGACACCGACGAGCCCGCGCTCGGCACGTCCCTGCGCCCACTGGCCGCCGACGCGTTCGCCGGTACTGCGCAGATGCTCGAGGTCTTCGACGACGCCGAGGCCTTCGACGACGCCTCGCGGCGCACCACCACGGCCCTCGAAGCACTGCGCTCGGCGACGAGCAACGCCTGGCACCAGTCCGGGGAGGACCGCTACACCGCAGCCGCCATCGTCACGGGGCTCGAGCGGGTCACCTCCGGTCTCGAGGCGGGGCGCGCGCGTCCTTCCGACGGCTGACCGGCCCGGCCGGTCCGCCCCGCAGGTTCGCCCGGCCGGCGGCCACTTCCCCGTGTCCGGTCCGGGACCAAGGACATGGCCACGAGGAGGACGCAGAGCCTGTTGCGGACGTGCGGTCCCTGTCAGTCTGGGACCTAGCGTTGTTGCCTCGTCGCCCCGGACCCCGGCGCCTGTCTCTCCAGGAAGGGACCCGCCCATGCCATCCACCGCCGGGCAACCAGACCCTCCGATCCGCGTCTTCCTCCTCGACGACCACGAGGTGGTCCGCCAAGGCGTCCGCCGGGTCCTCGAGGCGGAGGGCTCCGTCCGGGTCGTCGGCGAGTCGGGCACAACGGCTGCCGCTCTCAAGAAGATCCCTGCTCTCGGCCCTGACGTGGCACTGCTCGACGTGCGCCTTCCCGACGGGTCCGGGATCGAGGTCGCCCGCACCCTTCGCTCGACGGCTCCGTCCGTGCGCGCCGTGATGTTCACGGCGTACGGCGACGACAAGCTGCTCTTCGACGCCATCGGGGCAGGGTCGGCGGGCTACCTGCTCAAGACCGTGCGCTGCACCTACCTCGTCGAGGCCCTCGGACGGGTGGCCAGCGGTCAGTCGGTGATCGACCCGGCGCTGACCAGCCGGGTGCTCGACCGCATCCGCCGCGGCCCGGCCCGAGCGCCGCAGCTCGCCGCTCTCACCGACCAGGAGCTGGCCCTGCTCAAGTTCATCGCCGACGGGCGGACCAACCGCGAGATCGCCACCCAGATGCACCTGGCCGAGAAGACGGTGAAGAACTACGTCTCGGTGCTCTTCCACAAGCTCGGAGTCGAGCGCCGCACCCAGGCCGCCGTGCTGGGCTCCCGCCTGCTGGTCTGAGCCATCGGGAGGCGGTACATCTTGGCACTTACGCCGCGAACCCGTATCGTCGTGATCAACCGCTCGTCCTCGAGGTCGAGGACCGCGGACCCGCCCTGGACCCCGGCGCCCCGTTCTCGGCTGCAGGGAAACCCATGGTTCACGTGCCTCGCCAACCGTCGTCGTCCGACGTCTCTCGCCGCGCCCTCGTGGCCAAGCCTTCGGCGGCGCCCATGCCCCCGGCGACGGGCCCCCCGCGTCGTCGATCCGCCTCCGGGCAGCGGCGCACGCCGCCCGAGCGCGCGGTCCAGCGGGAGCGAGAGCGCCTCGCGCGCGAGCTGCACGACCTGGTGATGGGTCGCCTCACGCGGTTGGGGTTCAACCTGGCCTCCACCAAGTCCATGGTCTCCGGCGCCACGGCGTATCGGCTGGAGGAGGCCGTCGAGGAGATCGACCAGCTGCTGGAGGAGCTGCGCCGAGTGGTGCTCGACCTACCGCGGCGGACCTCGGCCGCCGCCGACCTCGAGGCCACGCTGCGTGAGCTCGTCCGCTACGCCGAGGCGCGGCTCGCGGGGCGTGCCGTGCTGCGGCTGGAGGGCGACCTCGGCGCATTGCCCGCAGCCCTGATCGCCCAGTTGAAGTCGGTGGCCACCGAGGCGGTCCACAACGCCGTCGCCCACTCCGGCGCCACGCTGGTAGAGGTCGACGTCACCGTTGCGGACTGCGCGGTCGAGGTCGTGGTCCGCGACGACGGCTGTGGCACCGACGCCACGAGACCGGGTCTGGGGCTGAGCAACCTGGCCGCCCGGGCCCGGCACTTCCGGGGCAGCTTCGAGATCGGCTCCGGAGCGCGAGGCACCGAGACCCGGTGGCGGGTGCCCCTGCACCCGGCGTCGTAGCGCACTCCCCCGCCGAAGCCCTTTGCCGCCTCAGCACGAGGCCGGCTCGGCGAGCGTCACCGCTGCGCCCGGAGGTTGCCGGTGAAGCTCTGGGCCGGGCAGTACGTCGTCGGTGTCGCCTGCACGTACGGCGAGGTGACCGTCATCGTCCCCTGCCACCGGCTGGCCGACCAGGTGCCGTCCTGCAGCCGCCCCTTGCGGATCGTCACCCGGACCTGCACGGTGTTGCGGACGTCGATCTGGTTGGGGAAGGCGCCGCAGTGGGTGAGGTGCGCCGTGGTGGAGCCGGTGTAGACACCACCCGCGCCCCGCTCGAGATCCATGCGGAACGTGTGCGCCGTGTACGAGGAGCCGCCGATCGCGCCGATCACCCGCACGTCGCAGGCGCCGTCGCGGCACGTCGGGCGGAACCGCCAGGTGTCGGTGAACCTGTCCCCGACCGAGACGCTGCCGCCTCCGGAGCGCACGATGCTGGTCACCACCGTCCACGTCCCGGAGAGCCGGGCCGAGGCAAGCGTGGGTGTGCCGGTCCGCACCGAGATCGGCTCGGTGCTGTAGAGCATCGCGGACTCGTCCCCCCACACTGCCGCGACGCTGTAGGAGTACCGGCCGGCGGGCGCCAGCCCCTTGTCCACGTAGCTGGTCTTGTTGGCCGAAACCGTGCCGACGAGCTGGTCACCGCGGAAGACCACGTAGGACTCCGGCGGGGTGCCCTCGGCCGGCGCTGACCAGGTGACGGTCGCCGACGTGGGAGTGACTCCGGAGAGGCGCACGTCCGTGGGCAGCGGGGAGGGCATCCGGACGGTCAGCGTCTTCGAGCCCACTGACCGGTCGCCGCCGGCGACGGCGAAGACCACGTAGTGGTGCTTGCTCGCCGACGTCAGTCCCTTGTCGACGTACGACGTGGCGGTGCCGCTCACCGAGCCGACGTCTCGTCCGTCCCGCTGGATGACGAACCGGTCGACACCTGCGTCGGTGGGGGGCGCCGACCAGCCGACACTCACCGAGGTCGCGGTCGGGAAGTCCGAGCTGACGCCTGTCGGTCGCGCCGGGCCTCCTCCCGACCACGGCGACCAAATCAGCAAGCCGGCCAGAAGAACCAGCGCCGCGCCCACGGCCAGGGCGCCGAAGAGCAGACCGCGACCTCCGGCGCGTCGTCGCGACGGCGGGACCGGCAGGCCGGGGCCGCCGTAACGTGGTGCGGGGATGTGCACCTCCGGGCGCGTCTCCGTCTCCCCTGCGGTTGCCTCGACCGTCGGGACCTCAACTGTCGGAGCGTCCGTCGAGGGCGGATCCACCACCACGCGGCCGATGTCGGAGGCCCGGTCCGTCCAGGTCTCGCCGTCCCAGAAGCGGTACTGGTGGCGCAGGGCGGGGTCGGGATACCAGCCGGGGGGAACGGTCGTTGTCGTGGTCATCTGGACCACCTCCTGCGCTGTGCCCACCCCGGCTGCGAGCGATCGGTCTCGACTTCATTCGAACTCCCCAGCAGGAGGGCCGCCAGAGGCAAAGGCCACCTCTGCACCGGGTCCGAGGGAGGTGAGGCGCACTGCCGTCGGCCGTGCGCTCAGCCGGCCGGGGCGTCCTCGACGACCACGAGGACGTGCAGCTGGCGGGGGCCGTGCACGCCCTCCACGCGGTCGAGCTCGATGTCGCTCGTCGCGGACGGTCCGCTGATCCAGGTCAGGGGACGCCCTGGGTCCAGCAACGGCATCGCGTCGGGGACGTCGGCGACCACCTGGGCGGCGCGGACGATGCACACGTGCCGATCGGGGACCAGCGAGAGAGCGCGACGTCCCGTGCCGGGCCCGTGGTCGAGCACGATCGTGCCGGTCTCGGCGATGCCGACCGCGGCGGCGGTCACCACGGTGGCGAAGCCGTTCAGCTCGCGAGCGCTGAGACCGCTGTCCACGAGCGCGCCGGGCACCTCCACCGGCAAGCCGTCGGGTACGACGACCCGACCGCGTACTGCCGCGGCCACCCGCTCGGCGAGCTGGTCGGGGGCGCAGCGCTCGACCACGGCCCGGTAGTCCTCGATGCGGTCGACGAACTGGTCGAGATCGGGCGCACCCGAGGGCCGCAGGAGCGGACGATCGGGAACGGTCGCCGTGCGGGTGGCCGCGCGGACCCGAGCGAGGATGTCGTCGCGTGCGCTCATCCTCCGGCACCCCCACCCGTGCGGCGCCACCAGGCCCGGAACGACTCTCGTGCCGGCAGCGGGAGGTCGCGCGCCTGGCTCCAGGCCGCGCTGCCCGGGAACCGGCTGCCTGGTCGTAGGAGCCGTGCGGCAAGGCCGACGACCCGCTCGCCCAGCCGCAAGCGGCGCGCGGAGCCGAACGCCGCACCGGTCGCCTTCATCGCCAGCGCCTCGGGGTGGGGCGGTCGCCCACCGCGGTGGGCGTCCACGACCTGTGCACGCAGGTGGACCAGCACCTCGGGGATGTCGATGCGCACCGGGCAGACCTCGAAGCACGCACCGCACAGCGAGGAGGCGTAGGGCAGGGAGTCGACCTGCGGGTCGTGCCCGACACCGCGCAGCAGTGGGTTGAGGATCGCGCCGATCGGGCCCGGGTAGACCGAGCCGTAGGCGTGGCCACCGACCCGCTCGTAGACCGGGCAGACGTTCAGGCACGCGGAGCATCGGATGCAGCGCAGCGCCTGCCGGCCTACCTCGTCGGCGAGCGCCCGGGTGCGGCCGTTGTCGAGAAGGACGACGTGCACCTCCTGCGGACCGTCGCCGGGGGTGACCCCCGTCCAGGTGGAGGTGTAGGGGTTCATCCGCTCGCCGGTGGAGGACCGCGGCAGCAGCCGCAGGAACACCTCGAGGTCGGCCCAGGTGGGCACCACCTTCTCGATGCCGACGACCGAGACCAGCACCTCGGGCAGCGTCAGGCACATCCGGCCGTTGCCCTCGGACTCCAGCACCACCAGCGTCCCGGTCTCGGCGACCGCGAAGTTGGCGCCGGACACGGCGACCTTGGCCCGCAGGAACTTCTCGCGCAGGTGCAGGCGTGCGGCGTTGGCCAGCTCGCCGGGCTCGTCGGTGAGGTCCTCGGGCGCGCCGCGACCGGAGGCCGCCATCCGCTCCCGGAAGATCTGCCGGATCTCCGCCCGGTTGCGGTGGATCGCGGGGACCAGGATGTGGCTGGGCAGGTCCTCCCCCAGCTGCACGATCAGCTCGGCCAGGTCGGTCTCCCAGGCGGTGATGCCCTCCGCAGCGAGCGCCTCGTTGAGGCCTATCTCCTGGGTCGCCATCGACTTGACCTTGACCACCTCGTCGACGCCGTGGTGCCTCACCACCTCGGTGACGATGCGGTTGGCCTCCGCGGCGTCGCGCGCCCAGTGCACGGTGGCCCCCGCCGTCGTCAGGGCCGACTCCAGGTCGAGCAGGTGGTCCTCGAGGTCTGCGAGGGTGGCGTCCTTGATCGCCGCGCCGGCACGGCGCAGCTGTTCCCAGTCCTCCACCTCGCCGACGACACGGGCCCGCTTGTCGCGGATCGTGTGCGTGGCGTGAGCGAGGTTGTGCCGCAGCTGGGAGTCCGCCAGCGCTTCTCGCGCGGCCTCGGGGAAGGGCGGCATGCCCACGAAGGTGGCGCTCACGGCGCTCCCTCCCGCGCTGCCAGCACCTCGGCCAGGTGCATCGTGCGTACGCCGACGCGCTGACGGCGCAGCAGCCCGCCGATGTGCATCAGGCAGGAGCTGTCCCCGGCGACGAGCACCTCGGCCCCGGAGTCGCCGACGTGGCGCACCTTGTCGGTCCCCATCGCGATCGAGGTGTCGGCGTTCTTGACCGCGAAGGTGCCGCCGAAGCCGCAGCACTCGGTGGCGGCGGGGAGGTCGACCAGGCGCAGCCCGTGCACCGCCTCGAGCAACCGGCGGGGCCGGTCTCCCACACCGAGCATGCGCAGGGAGTGACAGGTCGGGTGGTAGGTGACGGTGTGGGCGAACGACGCGCCGACCTCGGTCACGCCCAGGACGTCGACGAGGAACTCCGACAGCTCGTAGACCTTGGACTCCAGCGCCGCGACCCGCTCCTCCAGCCGCCGGTCCCCCGAGCGCCGAGCCACGATCCGTTGCTGGTGACGCGCGGATCCGGCGCACGACCCCGAGGGGCAGACGACGGCGTCGTACCCCTCGAAGGCCTCGACGTAGGCGCGCACGGTCGGCACCGCCTCGTCGAGGTACCCGGTGTTCACCATCGGCTGCCCGCAGCAGGTCTGCGCCTGCGGGAACTCGACGTCCACGCCGAGGCGGCGCAGCAGCGTGACGGTCGCCCTGCCGACGTCGGGGAACAACGCGTCGTTGAGACAGGTGACCTGCAGGGCCACCCTGATGCCGCTCCCGGGACGCACCTGTCGATCGTAGGACCACCGCGCTCCCGACGCCCTGCCACCATGGAGCGGTGACCGCGACGACCGAGGCGATGGCGCGCCGCTCGCACGCACCGTGGCTCCCACCGCAGCACGGCGCCTGGGCGTTCCTGGGACTGCCCGTCGCGCTCGCCGCCACCGAGGCGCACCTGTCCTGGGCCTGGCTGCTGCTGCTCTGGGCGTGGGTGGCGGCCTACCCCGCGTCGTACTTCGCGCTCAGCATGCTGCGCGCCCGACGCAACCAGCGCTTCCGCCGTCCGCTGGCGCTGTGGGCGGCACTCACTGCGGTGCCCGCCGTGCCGCTGCTGGTGCTGCGTCCCTGGCTGGTGTGGCCGCTGCTGATCGCGTTGCTGCTCTTCGGCGTGAACATGCGCTACGCCCGCCGCAACCGGGAGCGGGACATCGTCAACGACCTCGTCTTCGTCGTGCAGTGCAGCGGCATGGTGCCGGTCGCCTGGCTGGTCGGCGCAGACCCGGCGACCGCCTCCCCCGCGGTGCTGGTCAGCGCCGTACCCGCCCAGGTCTGGGTGCTCACCGGGCTGTGCGCACTGGTGCTGGTCGGCTCGACGTTGCACGTGAAGTCGCTGCTGCGCGAGCGCCGCGATCCCCGGTACGCCGTCGCCTCGCGCATGCTTGCGGTGGCCTCGGTGCTGGCCGGCCTGGGCCTCGCGATCGCATGGGGCCTTCCGGGCGGCTGGTGGCTCCTGGTCCCGCTCGTCGCCCTGGCGGGCCGGGCGTTCGTGCGCGACTGGTCGCGCGCGCGGCCCGGTCAGATCGGCATCGTCGAGCTGGTGCTGTTCCTGCTGGCCGTGGCGGCTGCCGCACTGGCCGGCTGACTCCTGATCCGCCGAGCCTTCCGGCTCAGTCGCCGCCGACCTCCGTGTGCGCCGTGCCGGTGAGCTGCCAGCGTCGTACGACGTCCCAGTGGCCGGCGTCGCGCTCGAGGACGCTGATCCGCGCGTTCGCCCGCTCGCTGTTGCGACAGACCAGCTCGCGCCCGTCCGGGTCCCGATAGTCCACGGCGACGGCCTGGTCCGGAGGCAGGTCGACCTCGATCTCGACACGGCGGCGCCCGATCCGGCCGCGGACCGACCACCGGTCCTTGCCGATACGGGTGCGCAGCAGTGGCGCGGCCGCCAGCGGGTCGCGGGGCCAGTCCGCCTCCTCCACACCGCGGAACTGCACCATCGCCAGCGGCGGTAGCCGGCGCAGCCCGGGCCGGGTGGAGACCGCGGCGACGACCTCGCACAGCTGCCCCTCGCCGAGGTCCGCATGCAGCCACACCCAGCGGCGGGCGTTGCCGTGACCGTAGATCCGCGCGGCGGCACCCACGGCGTCGCGGAGCTCGATCCGGTCCTCGCCGCTGGTGATCTCTCCGGTGTAGCGGGCGTCGGGTCGAGCCACGATCTGTGCGGCCGGCAGCAGCTCCCGGCGCCAGGACCAGCGCGGGAAGGTGAACACCGGCTCGTCGCTCGAGGTGCAGGTCAGGTGCCAGGACACGGTGCCCGCCGTACCGGTGAGGACGTCCCCCTCGTCGCGGACCTCTCCTGCCGCGAAACCCTCCCCCGGGCGCGACCACCGGGTCGGACCGAACCGCTCGAGCACTGGCGCGACGCCCTCGCGGAACACCGCCACCCAGCCGTGGCCGTAGGCCTCGGACCCGTCGGCGGGCGCCACCAGCTCGTGGTGGAGCCACACGCCGGCGCCGGTCGCCGGGTCGGTGAGCGTGGTGTACCAGACCTCCAGCCGCCCGGGTTGTCCTCGCCAGCGGCTCGCTTCCTCGGCCATGGCACCCGATACTTCCGTAGCCGGTCGCGACCTGCGTCGTTGGCCCCTGTGTCGCCGCCGTGCCACCGACACACGTCATCCGCGCCGCGACCGCGGGTGCAGGAAGCCGGGATGTTCCGCAGCAGGGTCCTCACGCTGGTGCTGCCGGTGCTCGCCACGGTGCTCCTCGGAGGCGCCGTGCCGGTGCAGGCCGCGGAGCCGCCCGCCCCCCTCGATCCCTACTTCGCACCACCGTTCCGACACGACTGCAAGGTCCACCGGTTCGGCGAGGGCGAGGCGCCCGATCTGACCGGCTACCCCGACGACCCGCTGTGCGTGGAGTACGCCAAGCGCGACATCACGCTCGACAACGGCGGCGCGGTCCGGTTCCTGCTCGCGGAGCCGGCGCGCTTCGCGATCGCGCTGCGCCCCTGTGCCTACTGGCAGCAGGACCACTGGAGCGTGCAGGTGTCCCGTGGCGAGGTCCCGGCGATCCGCTGGGACGGCAGCTACTGGTTCGACAAGGGCACCGGCTCGGCCGCCGCGCGGGTGCGCGGGTTGACCATCGGGGGGCAGCCCGCCACCCTGCGGCAGGCGGCCGACGCGGTGGCGCCGTACAGCCCGGCGCTGGCGGACTACTTCCGGCGCTACCGCAAGCACGGCGACGGCGGCGGGTACGACGGCACCGTGCCGTTCGACCCGCGGTGCGCCGGATGATCGAGCTCTCCCGGCGTCGCCTGCTCCAGGGCATCGCCGCAGCCGTCGCCGTGGCACCGCTGTGGGAGGCGCGAGCCGCAGCCGCCGACGTCGGGATCGTGCGCCCCACGATGGAGGCGTGGAGCGACGTGATCGTGCCCGGTGAGAAGCGGAACCCGCGCGACCGCGCGATCGCGGGTGCTGCCGCCGGCCCGGGGGCTGTCCAGGCCGGCGCCTGGGAGCTGATGAACGACCCGGACGTCGGACTCGGCCCGACCCTGCCTGCGCTGGCGACGGTGATCAACACGCGCGCCACCGCACTCGCACTGCAGAAGGGCCGCCGGCTCGACCCCACCGTCGCACCGTTCGTGGCGCTCTCCTTCGCCGACCGCACCACCCTCGTCGAGGAGATGGTCTCCGGCACCGGCCCGGACCAGCTGATCTGGTACGCCCTGGCCGCGATGGGCATGCTGGCCTTCCACACCGCCGCACACCTCGACACCGCCACCGCGGTCCGAGAGGGGCACCCCGGCCTGGCGTGGCTGCGCTTCCCCGAGCCCGACCCCGACGGATTCTGGCGCTTCCCTGACTTCTCCTACCGCAGGCCGCTGGCCCGCCCGCATCCGCGAACCACCCGGACCGGCCAGCCGGCATGACCACTCCCATGACTAGTCCCATGACCACCCGATGACCACCCGATGACCACCCGATGACCACCCGATGACCACCGTGGAGACCACCGACGTCCTCGTCGTCGGCACCGGCTTCGGCGGCGCGATCCCGGCGTACAACCTGGCCGCCGGAGGCGCCAAGGTGGTCATGCTCGAGCGTGGCCCCGAGCTCGGCGCGAGCGACTTCACCCACAGCCTCGAGCTCGGCACCTACACCCGCATCGTCGACCTGATCACCGGCAACGGCATCCAGGTGGTCGCCGGCAACTGCGTAGGCGGCTCCAGCGTCGTCTACTACGCCGCCTCGCTGCGGGCGCCTTCGTACGTCTTCGAGCGGCAGGGCTCCCTGGGCCGCCGGCTGTGGCCGCACGCGTTCACCCGGCGGGCGATGGACCCGTGGTACGACCGGGTCGAGGCGACCATCCCGGTGGCGCAGCAGAGCTGGGACGACGTGCCCTATCCCGGTGGCCTCTTCGCCGCCGCGTGCCGTCACGCCGGGCACACCTGCAACCCGGTCCCCCTCGCGGTGGACCTGGACCGGTGCACCAACTGCAACTGGATGCTGAACGGCTGTCACTTCGACGCCAAGCGGTCGATGCTGCTCAACTACCTGCCGGCAGCGCGGGCCCACGGCGCGGAGGTCCGGCCGCTGCACGAGGTGCAGTCGATCGGCAAGGCCGTGACGCCCGGCTACGGGTACCGCGTGCACTGGACGGCGGTCGACGGCTCGGACTACCGCCGCACCACCGGAGCCGGCGTGATCGAGGCCAAGATCGTCATCGTCGCCGCCGGCACCATGGGCACGCCGGTGATCCTGCGGCGCTCCGCGCCGTCGCTGGGCGGCGTGCCGCGGGCGGTCGGACGCCACTTCTCCCCCAACGGCGACCGGGTCTCGATGGCGCTGATGGACGAGCAGCGGATCGCGGAGGTGCTGAGGCTGCAGCGCGCCCCTGGCGTGGCCTACGACGCCTTCCCCATCGGCAAGCCGATCGGATCGATGAGCTACGACTACCTCGACGCATCGCGGCCGGAGTTCGAGCGCTACGGGTTGCAGCAGATCTACTTCCCCACGATCACCGACATCCTTCCCGAGGACGGCAGCCCCGCGCAGCCGCAGTGGTTCGGCGTGGACAAGAAGGAGATGTCGCGCAGGTGGCGCTCCTGGCTGACGCTGCTGGCGCTCACCGAGGACGACAACGAGGGCGAGTGGGGCTACCTGCCGCCCACGGGCAACTTCGTGCGCGCGGCCTCCTCCGCGGTGGTCAGCTCGCTGACCTACCAGCCGAACGCGCACACGCTGCGCGGCTGGCACTCCTCGGACGCCACGCTGAAGCAGATCGTGGAGAAGGACGGGCTGGGCAAGCACCTGGACTGGGTCGGCGGCCAGAGCACACTCTCGGCGCACCCGCTCAGCTCCTGCCGGGTCGGGGACGACCCGGAGACTTCCGCCCTGACCCCCGAGCACGAGCTGCGCGGGTCACCCGGGCTGTTCGTGACCGACGGCAGCGCCGTTCCGACCTCGCTGACGGTGAACCCGTCGCTGACGATCGCGGCGATGGCCGAACGCGCCTCCGCGGTGATCGCCCGGCGGGCCGGCCACTTCGGCGTGACCGCCCGGGCCGACGTACCTCCTCCGCAGCAGGGCTGAGCGCGCGACGGAGGTCCCCCGGCCCGGGGGACCATCAGCCCTGCAGCGCGAGGGCGAATTCCGGAAGGCTCCTGACGGCACCCGAGGGTCGGGTCGCCAGATGAGGAGACCCCTCTCGTGGACACCCTCGACATCGCCCGGTGGCAGTTCGCCATCACGACCGTCTACCACTTCCTGTTCGTGCCGATCACCATCGGCCTCTCGGCGATCGTCGCCGGCTACGAGACCGCCTGGTTGCGCACCCGCGACGAGCGCTGGCTGCGACTGACGAAGTTCTTCGGCAAGCTCTTCCTGATCAACTTCGCCATCGGCGTGGTGACCGGCATCGTGCAGGAGTTCCAGTTCGGGATGAACTGGAGCGACTACTCCCGCTTCGTCGGCGACATCTTCGGCGCGCCGCTGGCGGTCGAGGGCCTGGTGGCCTTCTTCCTCGAGTCGACGTTCCTCGGCCTGTGGATCTTCGGCTGGGACCGGCTCTCGCCCAGACTGCACGCCGCCTGCATGTGGCTGGTGCACCTCGGCACGCTGCTCTCGGCGTACTTCATCCTGGCGGCGAACTCCTGGATGCAGCACCCGGTCGGCTACCGCTTCAACCCCGACACGGGGCGGGCCGAGCTCCACGACTTCGCCGCGGTGCTGTTCAACAAGGTGCAGCTGGTGACGTTCCCGCACACCGTGGTGGCGTCGTACATGACGGGCGCGGCGCTGGTCGTCGCCGTCGCCTTCTGGCAGCGCCACCGGTCGGGGGCCGTCACCAAGGACGGCGCGATGTACCTCAAGGCGATCCGCTCCTCCGCCGCGGTGCTGCTGGTGGCAGGTCTCGGGGTCGCGATCTCCGGGGACGTGCAGGGCAAGATCATGACCGACGTGCAGCCGATGAAGATGGCTGCGGCCGAGGCGCTCTACGAGACCGAGAAGCCCGCGGACTTCTCGCTGTTCACGATCGGCAGCCTGGACGGGACCACCGAGAAGTGGTCGATCAAGGTCCCCGACCTGCTGTCCTTCCTGGCCACCGGCCACACCGACGGCCAGGTCGTCGGCATCAACCCCCTGCGGGAGAAGTACCAGCAGACCTACGGCCAGGACCCCGGAGCGGCCTACTACACCGCCGGCGACTACGTCCCGGTCATCCCGATCACCTACTGGACCTTCCGCCTGATGATCGGCTTCGGCGTGCTGGCCGCGGGCATCGCCGCCTGGATCCTCTGGGCTACGAGGCGGGGTCGACGAGCGGAGAACCGCTGGCTGATGCGCTCGGCCGTCGTGCTGCCCTTCCTGCCGCTGCTGGCCAACGCCACCGGCTGGATCTTCACCGAGATGGGCCGTCAGCCGTGGGTGGTCTTCGGCCTGATGACGACCGAGCGTGCGGTCTCCCCCACCGTCAGCACCGGCGAGGCGCTCACCTCGCTGCTCACCCTCACGCTGGTGTACGGCGTCCTCGCGGTCGTCGAGGTGAAGCTGATGCTCACCTACATCCGCCGGGGCGCCGACGAGCTGCCCCCACCCACCGACGAGTCGAGCGAGGACCGCCCGCTCGCCTTCGCCTACTGATCCGGCTGCAGAGAACGAGCAGGAGTTCGACATGGAGCTGACCACTGTCTGGTTCGCACTCATCGCAGTGCTGTGGATGGGCTACTTCGCCCTGGAGGGCTTCGACTTCGGCGTCGGCATGCTACTGCCGGTGCTGGGCCGCACCGACACCGAGCGGCGGGTGCTGATCAACACGATCGGTCCGGTCTGGGACGGCAACGAGGTGTGGCTGCTGGTCGCCGGCGGTGCGACCTTCGCGGCGTTCCCGGAGTGGTACGCCACCTTGTTCAGCGGCTTCTACCTTCCGCTGCTGCTGATCCTCGTGGCGCTCATCGTGCGAGGTCTCGCCTTCGAGTACCGCGCCAAGCGCGAGGACGCCACCTGGCGTCGCCGCTGGGACGCCGCGATCATCGTGGGTTCGTTCCTGCCGGCGCTGCTGTGGGGGGTCGCCTTCGCGAACATTCTGCGCGGGGTGCCGATCGACGCGGACAAGGAGTACGTCGGCGGGTTCTTCAACCTGCTCTCGCCCTACGCCCTGCTGGGTGGGTTGATGACCCTGGCCCTGTTCCTCACCCATGGCGCGATGTTCATCGCGCTGAAGACCGACGGGCCGATCCGGGTCGCCGCGCGCGGGATCGCGGTCAAGGCGGGCGTCGCCGCGGCTGCGGTGACGGTGTTGTTCCTGGTGTGGACCCAGGTCCGCACCGGCAGCGTCGCGTCCGCGGTCGCCTTCGTCGCGGCCGCAGCGGCCCTGCTCGCCGGCCTGGCCGCAGTACGGGCCGGTCGCGAGGGCTGGGCCTTCCTCGGCACCTTCGTGGCGATCACCGTGGGGGTGGCCGGCCTGTTCCTCGCGCTCTTCCCCGACGTGCTGCCGACCAACCTCGCTGACGGCATCGGCCTGACCACGACGAACGCCGCCGCCACGGCGTACACCCTGAAGATCATGACCGTGGTGGCCGCGATCTTCACCCCGGTCGTGTTGGCCTACCAGGGCTGGACCTACTGGGTGTTCCGCAAGCGGATCGCGGTGCACCACATCCCGCAGGAGACGCTCGGCGCCGCACCGGCCCCGGCCGGCGCCCCGTGAGACCCACCGACCCGCGGCTGCTGCGCCAGCTGGCCCCTGCGCGGGGTCGGCTGGCCGGTGTGGTGGCGGGCGGTGTCGGCTCCGGCCTGCTCGTGCTCGCGCAGGCGTGGGCCGTGGCGGGCCTGCTCGTCGCGGTGGTGCGCCGCCAGGAGCTGGCTCCCTGGGCCGCGTTCGTCCTCGCGGTCGTGGCACTGCGCGCGCTCACCGGTTGGCTGACCGACGTGCTGGCCACCAGCGCCGCCGCCGAGGTGGGCCATGACCTGCGACGCCGGCTCACGGACGCGCTGCTTCGGCGCGTCGCCTCGGCAGCGCCTGCGCGGAGCACCGGCGAGGTCTCCGCGCTCGCCACCCGCGGGGTGGCGGCCGCCGAGCCGTGGTTCACCCGCTACCTGCCGGCGCTGGTCGTCGCCGGGGTGCTGCCACCGCTCACCGTGGCCGCGATCGCCACCCAGGACCTCCTCAGCGCGGTGCTGGTGCTGGCCACGCTGCCGCTCGTGCCGGTCTTCGGGGCGCTGGTGGGACTCGCCACCCGGGACCGTGCCCAGCAGCAGTGGCGGGCCATGGCCTCGCTGTCCGGTCACTTCGTCGACGTCATGCGCGGGCTTCCGACCCTGGTGGTGCACCGCCGGGCCCGCGCGCAGAGCCGCAGCATCGCCGCGATCACCGACCGCTACCGACAGGCGACGCTCCGCACGCTGCGGATCGCGTTCCTCTCCGCGGCCGTGCTCGAGCTGGTCGCGACCCTCTCGGTCGCACTCGTCGCAGTGGTGGTCGGCACCCGGCTGGCCTCCGGCGCCCTCGACCTGCACACCGCGCTGGTGGTCCTGTTGCTCGCTCCGGAGGCCTACTGGCCGCTACGTCGGGTGGGTGCTGAGTTCCACGCCAGTGCCGAGGGCGGCGAGACCTTCGCGGCCGTGGAGGCGTTCGGCGAGGAACCGGGCACGCGAGGCGAGACGACGCGCGTCGTACCCGCCGGAGCCGCACTCATGGTGCGCGACCTGACCGTGACCCACCCCGGTCGCCAGGTGCCGGCGCTGACCCGCCTCAGCTGCCGCATCCCCGCGCGGGGCGTCACGCTCGTGGCCGGCCCTTCCGGCTGTGGGAAGAGCACGTTGCTCGCCACGCTCGCCGGTCTGCTGCCGGTGCGCGCGGGGTCGGTGACCCTCGGCGGGCTGCCTGTGGGCGGCTCGGCCTGGCGGCGCCGGGTCGCGCTGCTGCCCCAGCGCCCGGTGTTCGTGGCAGGCACCGTCGCGGACAACCTGCGCCTCGGTGGGCCCGGGGCCACCGACGCGGAGCTGTGGGCGGTGCTGCGTCGGGTGGCCCTGGCCGAGCGGGTCCGGTCCCTGCCCGACGGGCTGGACACCGACCTGGCCGAGGACGGCGCCAACCTCTCCGCCGGTGAACGGGCCCGGTTGGCGCTGGCCCGGGTGGTGCTCTCGGACCGGCCGTGGATCCTGCTCGACGAGCCCACCGCCCACCTGGACGACCTGACCGGCCGCATCATCTTGGACACCGTGGCCGAGCTGGGTCGCGACCGGGCGGTCGTGCTGGTCGCCCACCGTGCCGGCACCGAGGCGGTGGCGGACACCGTGGTGCGGCTGCCCGCTCCAGTTCCCGGCGCCGTGCCCACGCACCCGCCGGGGGCTGGTGCCCCAGCCCCGGTGGCACCGCCACCGGCCGGCGACGTTGCGCTCCCCCGGGCCGGAATGGCGGGCAGCGTCGTGCTCGGTGGCCTCGCGAGCGCGTCCGGGGTGGCGCTGACCGCGACCGCGGGCTGGCTCATCGTGCAGGCCTCCACCCGGCCCGCGATCCTCACCCTGATGGTCGCGATCGTCGGCGTGCGGGCCTTCGGGCTGGCCAGGCCGGTGCTGCGGTACGCCGAGAGGCTCCGTTCCCACGACGTGGCCCTGCGGCTGCTGGCCCGTCGTCGGGTGCAGGTGTACGACGCCCTGGTGGATCTGGTCCCCGGCCGCCTGGGTCGTCGACGAGGGGACGTGCTGGCCTCGGTCGTCGACGACGTGGACGGCGTCGTCGACGAGCAGCTCCGGGTCCGTCTGCCGGTGCGCTCCTTCGCGGTCGTGCTGGTCCTGGCTGCGGCAGCGGCGGCCGTGGTGCTGCCGGTGGCGGCGCTGTCGGTCACCCTCACCGCCGGGTTCGCCGCGTCGGCGGCGTACACCCTGGCCCGGCTGGGCGCGGCCCGTGCCGAGGCGGGCGCGGTCCGCCTTCGTGCCGAGCTCTCCGCGGAGGTCCTGGAGGTCGTGCAGACGGCTCCGGAGCTGACCATGTGGCAGGCGGGCGACCGGGCAGCTGCCCGCGTGGTGGCGGCGAGCCGGCGGATGGGGCGCGCCCAGCTCGCCGGCGCCCGCTGGCTGGCCTCCGCCCGTGCCCTGGCGCTGCTGCTGGCCGGGCTCGGCGTGGTGGCCACCGCCGCCGTCACCGGGCCGTACGTCGGTGCCGGGGTGTCGGCGCCGATGGCGGCTCTGCTGGTGCTGCTGCCGCTCGCCTTCGCGGAGGTGACTGCTCCGCTGGCCGAGGCGGGCGCACTCGCCGCGCGCACCTCGGCAGCCGCGCGTCGCCTGGAGGAGCTCGAGGCCACCCGGCCGCTGGTCCGCGACGACGGCACCGGCACGGCTCCGTCCGACTCGCAGGTGGAGCTCACCGACGTCACCGGCGGCTACGGCGACGCACCGGCCCTGCGAGGGATCACGGTGTCCCTCGTTCCCGGCCGCCGGCTCGGCGTGGTCGGTGCATCGGGCTCGGGCAAGAGCACGCTGGCGGGCATGCTGCTCCGCTTCCTCGATCCGGCCGAGGGCGAGGTCACCGTGGGTGCGACGCCGGCACGTGACCTCCGGCTCGAGGAGCTGCGGCGCGTGGTCGGACTGGTCGACGATGATCCGCACGTCTTCGCCTCCACGCTGCGGGAGAACCTGCGGCTGGCACGCCCGACGGCATCGGACACCGAGATCGCAGGTGCCCTCTTGCAGGCGTCCCTGGGCAGGTGGCTGGCCGCCCTCCCCGACGGCCTGGACACCTGGCTCGGCGACGGGCACGGGCAGGTCTCGGGGGGCGAGCGCGCTCGCCTCGGGGTGGCCCGGGTGCTGTTGTCCGGGCAGCGCATCCTCGTGCTCGACGAGCCGGTGGCGCACCTCGACCACGCGACGGCCGGCGAGGTCGCCACGGAGGTGCTGGGCCGCAGCGCCTCGGACGACCGGCGCAGCATCGTGTGGATCACGCACTCCGAGGTGGGCCTGGACCAGGTGGACGACGTCGTGCACCTGCCCGCTCGTCACCAGGCGCGTCGCGGGCCCCAGCGCAGCGACGCCCAGCAGCCCAGCGCCACCGGAACGGGCAGCCAGAATTGGAAGAGCCGCCAGGTGACCACGCCGAGCACCGCCACACCCGCCGGGGCTCCGAACGCGATCAGCAGCGGCACCAGCACGCTCTCCACCACGCCCAGGCCTCCGGGGGAGATCGGCACCAGTGAGAGCAGCATGACGAATCCGTAGGCGGTGAGCGCGGCGCCGGGCGAGAGCAGGTAGCCGTAGGCCAGCAGGCAGGTCCACAGACACGCGGCGTCCAGCAGCCAGTTGGCCAACCCGAAGCCCACGGCGGCCCCGGTCCGGTCGGTGTCGCGCACCAGCCGCCGTACCTGCTCGCCGACCTCGTTGGCGACCTGGCGGAACCACTCGACCAGCCGGTGCCGCGACGTGGCCAGCGACCGGACGGCCGGTGGCCGCAGCGACAACCACCGGGCGCCGACCACCGCGGCACTCACCGCGAGAACGGCGACGAGGGCAACCGCACCGAGCACCGGCCGCTGGGCGACCGCGGAGTAGGCGGCGGCGACGCCCACGGCGTAGCAGGCCGCCAGCGCCAGGTAGCTCACCAGGGTCTGCACCGCGGCGAGGCCGCCCGCCAGCGCGGGAGGTGTGCCCGCCCGGGTCATCAACCGGTAGCGCAGACCGGCCGCGGCCGCTCCCCCGCCCGGGAGCAGGTGGCTGACCCCGAAACCGGTGACGTCGATGCGTGCCTGGGTGAGCCAGCTGAGCTGGGCGTCGCGCGTAAGCACCGCCTGGGTCAGGGCGGTGTAGCTGGCCAGCGAGGCGACCTCCAGCAGCAGCGCCAGGACGACCAGCCACACCGACGCGCTGGCCACCAGGTGCAGGTCGTCCCGGACCGCCACCAGGAACGGCAGCACGCCGTAGTCGATCGCGGCGAGCGTGAGTGCGCCGAACAGCGCCCACCGCAACCAGTGGGGCCGGAACCCGTGCCGCGGCCGCGTGCCGGAAGGTCGTGCCGTGGCCATCTCCGCCTCCTGGTTCCCTACAGCCAGCTAGTCGATGCGGACCTTCTCGCGGTGGCGAGGCACCACCGCGCTCCACCCCAGGCGTTCGTGCACCGCCCGGGCGAAGCCGGCAGCGGAGTCCTCCTCACCGTGCACGACGAACGTGGTCCGGGGCTCGGGCGCGGCCTCGAGCCAGGCGAGGACCTGCTCCGCGTCCGCGTGGGCGGAGTAGCCACGGAGGTTCGCGACCTCGGCCCGGACCGGCACGTAGCGGCCGTGGATCTTCAGCGCGGGTGCGCCCTCGGCCAACGCACGGCCCCGGGTGCCGGCGACCTGGTAGCCGGTCAGCACCACGGTGTTGCGCTGCCGCGGCAGCTGGTGCTCGAGGTGGTGGAGCACCCGACCCCCGGTCGCCATCCCGGACGCCGAGATGACGATGCAGGCCTCCTCGGTGTCGTTGAGCCGTTTGGAGTCCTCGACTCCGCGCACCAGGTGCAGCTGGCCGGGGTCGAACGGGTCGTCGTCGCCCAGGAGCTCGGGCCGGAAGTCGCCGGGGTCGAGGTCGGACTCCCGGGTCTGCCGGTAGATGTCCAGGGCGGCGATGGCCATCGGGCTGTCGACGTACACCGGCACGTCCGGCACCTCACCCTGCCGCACCAGCGTCTGCAGCTCGTGCAGGAGCAGCGCGGTCCGGTCCACGGCGAAAGCGGGCATCAGCACGAGGCCGCCACGACCCAGCGTCCGGCGCAGCACGGCGGCCAGCCGCGGGCGGGGCTCGGCTTCGTGGCTCCGGTCGCCGTAGGTCGACTCCACCACGACGTGGTCGACGGCGGGGAGCGGATCGGGTGGCACCAGCAGCGGGTGGTCCGGCCGACCGAGGTCCCCGCTGAACGCCAGGCGGACCTGTCCGACCCGGAGCCGCACGATGCTGGAGCCGAGGATGTGGCCGGCCCGGAGCAACTCAGCGTGCACGCCGCCGGTCGGTTCGAAGGGCGCGTGGAACGGGACGGGCCGCACCAGCTCGAGCGCGTCCCTGACGTCGCCGGAGTCGAAGAGCGGCCGCGGCTCGGCGTGCTTGGACATCCCCGACTCGCGGGCCCAATGGGCCTCCTCCTCCTGCAGATGGGCGGCATCACGCAGCACCACGGTCATCAGCGCCGCGGTCTGCGGCGTGCACAGGATCGGCCCGCGGAACCCTTCGCGCACCAGGACCGGCAGGTACCCGGAGTGGTCGAGGTGGGCATGGGTGACCACGACGGCACTGATCGTGTGCGCCGGCACCGCAAGGGGCTCCCAGTTGCGCTCCCGAAGGGCGTGCGGGCCCTGGAACAGCCCGGCGTCGACCAGGACCCGGGTGCGGTCGGACTCGACCAGGAACCGGCTCCCGGTGACCGTCTGGGCCGCCCCGAGGAAGACCAGTCGGGTGGTCATGACGCCGTCGACGCCCCCGGCGCAGCGCCGCCGATCCAGGCGCCGGACTGGGTGACCACCACCGGGCACGCCGAGTGGCCCAGCACCGAGCGCGTGACCGGCCCGAGGTGCGAACCGAACGGGAGCAGCGGGCTGTGCCGGCCCAGCACGAGCAGACGTCCCTGCCGCGACTCCTCGACGAGCACGTCGGCCGCGGGACCGGCGGTGACGACGTACTCGTGGCGCACCGACGGGTACTGTCCGGCGACGTCCTCGAAGTCGCGGCGCACCTCCTCGACCAGCGCCTCGTGCTCGGCCTCGGCCAGCGCCCCGGAGAACTCGATGTCGCCGTAGGTCGGGTAGAGCCATGCCCGCACCATCCGCACCTCGGCTCCGAGCAGCTGCGCCTGCGCGAAGGCGGCGGCCACCACGGCGCCGGAGACGGCGGCGTTCTCGACGCCGACCACGACGGTCGCCGGCGCCTCCTCCTCGATGTCGGACTCCGCGCCGAGCCCGGGCTCGTGCCAGGTGTCCGGGACACCGACGACCGGCACCCGGGCACGGGAGGCCACGCCGTTGGTCACCGACATCGTCGGGATGTGGTGGCGATGGGTCATCCGGTGGTGCTGGAGCACGATCGCCGGGGCATGCTCGCCCAGGCCGACCAGGCTGGGCGCCGCGGAGCCGTGCACCACATCGGTGGTGACCGGCACCCGGCCCTGCGTCAGCTCGCGCACGTGCTGCTCACAGGACTCGACGATGTGCGTGCCTGCCTTGACCAGCTGGCCGTCGACGATCGCCAGGTCTACGACGTCACGGGAGGTCGGCCACACCGGTCGCAGGACGTGGACGACGTGCACCCCGCAGCCGCGGCGCAGAGCCTCGGCTGCGGCGTACTGGAGCGCTGCGCGCGCCTCGTGCAGGGCCGTGACGCCGACGACGATGTCACCGCGTTCCTGGTTCATGAGGAGTCCCTTCGGTCAGGTCCGCTTGCGGGCCGGCGTGCCGCTCACTTGCGCAGCACGCCGTCCCTCTCCAGCTCGAGGTTCAGCTCAGGGGGCCCGGGCTCGCCGGGAGGCACCACCTCGACGGGGCACGCGCTCTCGCGCAGCAGCGTCCGGCCGGTCGCACCGAGGTGCCCGGCCGGGAAGGCGTGCGGGCGCTTGGCGAGCAGCAGGAGATCACCCTCCCGCGAGGCGTCGCGCAGCACCCGGGCAGGCTGGCCGTGGACGACCCGGATCTCCAGAGGGACGTCCGGCCACGCCTCCCGGATGGGGGCGATCGCCTTGTGCAGCGCCCCGCCGGCGCGCGCCGACAACTCCTCGAGGTCGACCCGGGCGGTGATGAGGTCGTCGTACTGTCCCTGGAGCTCCCAGGCGTGGACGAGCAGCACCTGGTCGCCCCGCCGTGCCGCGATCTCGAAGGCGCGGCGCATCACCGGTGCGGCGTGCTCGACCGACTTGATCCCGACCACCACACAACGCCGTTCCTCCCCGGCGGACCACTCCGTGGGTACGACGACCACCGGGACCTCGGCGCGGGCCGCCACGCCGGCCACCGTGGTGCCGACCAGCAGCCGGTCCAGCACCGGGTGCTGCTCGTGGCCGAGGACCAGCATCGGCGCGTGCCGGGCGGCACCGACGAGCTGGGGGCCGCGGGGCCCGGTCAGCACCTCGGTGGACACCCGGTCGGCCGGCATCAGGCCCCGGGCCAGCTCGGCGAACTCCTCGACGACCTCGTGCCCGGTCGCCTCGAGGTCCTCCGGCGGCATCGGCAGCATCGGCGCCATCGGCACGTACGTCGGGACGACGTGCACGAGCCGGACGCCCGTGCCCAGCACGTGCGCCTCGTGCACGCCGTACCGGATGGCCGCCTCACTGGCGCGTGCGGAGCCGCCCACTCCCACGACGACCGGCTCGTGTTCGGTGCTCATCTGGCCCTCCTCGATCCACCTCCAGCGTCTCCCCGAACGGGTCCTGGAGGGAGGGCCCACCGCACCCCGGCCGAGGGACCAAGTGCCCTGCGCCGCGGCTGTGCGCGCCCACCACGAGGTCGGCAACCCGCCCCAGCTGCGCACCGTGCTCGTCCTCCACCTGCACGCCGAGGAGCTCGGTGAGCGCGACCCGCTCGCCCATCGCCGGTCAGTCCCTCGAGCCGGCCCGTCCCGCGACGTCGAGCACGGCCGCGCCGACCAGGCGGCCCTCGGCGATGTCGTCCAGCGCGTCGGGCGCGCGGTCGAAGGGATAGCGGGTCGTGACCGGTCGCACGTGCAGCGCCGCGGCCAGGCGCAGCAGCTCCTCACCGTCGGCGCGGGTGTTGGCGGTGACGCTGGTGAGCGTGCGCTCGCGGAACAGCTGCTTGTCGTAGTCCAGCCGCGGCACGTCGCTCATGTGGATGCCGGCCACGGCCAGGGTCCCGCCCTGGTCCAGGCCCTCGAGGGCGACCGGCACCAGCTCGCCCGCCGGCGCGAACAGGATGGAGCCGTCCATCGGCACCGGGGGCAGTCCGTCCGCCGGGCCGGCCGAGGCCGCTCCGAGCTCCAGCGCCAGCCGGCGGGCGCCCTCCCCGCGGGTCAGGACGTGCACCTCCATGCCCTGTGCGATCGCCAGCTGTGCGGTCAGGTGCGCACTGGCGCCGAAGCCGTAGATTCCGAGGCGCCCACCGGGAGGGACCGCGGCCCGTTGCAGTGCGCGGTAGCCGATGATGCCCGAGCACAGCAGGGGCGCCGCCGCGACGTCGTCGAAGCCGTCGGGCAGGCGGTAGGCGAACGCCTCCGGCACCACGGTGAGCTCGGCGAAGCCCCCGTCGGCGTCCCAGCCGGTGTACTTCGAGGAACGGCACAGGTTCTCCCGGCCCGACCGGCACTGCCGGCAGCTTCCGCAGGTACGTCGGAGCCAGGCGATGCCGACCCGGTCCCCCGCCTCGAAGCGCGAGGCAGCCTGCCCCCGGCCGACCACCTCGCCGACGATCTCGTGGCCGGGCACGCGATGCGCGGCACGGGCGGGCAGGTCGCGGTCTGCCAGGTGCAGGTCGGTGCGGCACACCCCGCAGACCCGGACCCGGACCAGCACCTCGTCCGACACCGGCTCCGGGACCGGGAGGGACAACGGGACGAGCCGAGCGGCGCCGGAGCCCCCGACTCCCCAGGCGCGCACGTCGACTCGTTCCTCGATCTTGCTCAGGCCTCGGCGCGCTGCACCGGGACCTTGCGGGCCTCGGTCTTCTGGCCCTTCATCGGGACCCGCAGCTCCAGGACCCCGTCGACGTAGGACGCCTTGATGTCCTCGACCTCGGTGCCGGTCGGCAACGGGATCGTCCGCGAGAACGAGCCGTAGTGCAGCTCACGGCGGCCCTTCTCCTTGTGCTCCTCGCGCCGCTCGCCGCTGATGGTCAGCAGGTCGTGCTCGACGGTGACCTCCACGTCCTTGTCCGGGTCGATGCCCGGCATCTCCGCGCGCAGCACGTAGGTGTCGTCCTCGATGAAGTCCTCGACCCGGATGTAGGACGCCAGCCCGAAACCTCGGGTCTCGAACGGCTGCTCGAGCCAGTTCAGCATCTCCGCCATGGCGTTCCCGGGCCTGCGGGTGTGTGCCAGTGTTGCCATCTCGCTCCTCCTCGTCACCTTGTCCGGACCAGCGTCGTGCCGGCCGGCGTCGTCCGGACCAGCGCCGGTCTCCTCTCCTGCCACTCTCGGCGGCGCACACCTGTCCGGTAAGAGGCCAAGGTCATGTCCGGCCCCATCCGCGACCGCCATTCAGCGACCCTGGCCACCCGCTCGGTGGCCAGGTCCCGCGATCCCGGGACCTTCGTCCCTGCCGCCGGCACCGCCGCTCAGGTGTCCTTGGTCACACGCCCGCTCAGGGATCACGGAAGATCACGCATGTTCCGGATGGGGCGCGGCGGTCCCCGCACGGAAGCGGGGCCACGGTGGTGCGGCGTTCGTCGCGCGCTGCGAACGCCGCTCCGCCTCCCGCCCCACGTGCGGCACCGCAGGGACGTTGGTCTCTCGTGCGCGCAGCCTGGCGTTGCGATGCTGGTCCCATGCCGGTCCAGGGCCCCCCGACGCGCTCTGCGGCGGGCCTCACCTCGGCAGAGGCCGAGCGGCGCCTTGCCCGGGCCGGTCCCAACGAGATCCCCCTGCGCGGCCGGGTGTCGGCACTGGCGAGCGTGCTGGCGCAGCTCCGCGATCCGATGATCATGGTGCTGCTGGTCGCCTGCGCGCTGACTGTCCTGACCGGCGACCTCACCGACGCAGCGGTGATCGGTCTCGTGGTCGTGGCGAACACGACGGTGGGCGTGGTCCAGGAGATCCGCGCCGACCGGGCGATCACGGCGCTGGCCCACCTCACCACACCCGAGGTCCGGGTCCGCCGCGACGGTGTCGAGCGGGCGCTCCCCGCACCGCTCCTGGTGCCCGACGACGTGGTGCTGCTCGGCGAGGGGGACGTCGTGCCCGCGGACGCCGACGTCCTGGAGTCCTCCGCGCTGCTGGTCGACGAGTCCGCCCTGACCGGAGAGTCGGTGGCGGTGGGCAAGGCCGCCGCTGCGCTCGGCGAGGAGGGCCGCCGGCTCTCGGCCGGGACCGTGGTGGTCAAGGGCCGGGCCGAGGCGCGGGTGGTCGCCACCGGGTCGGACAGCGCGCTGGGCCAGATCGCGACGCTGCTGGCCTCGGAGGCCCAGACCACGCCGCTGCAGCAACGCCTCGCCGCACTCGGCCGCATGCTCGCCCTGGTCGCCGTGGCGTCCTCCCTGGTCGTGCTCGTCCTCGGACTGGTCCGCGGTCTGGCTCTGCAGCAGATGCTCGTCACCGCGGTGAGTCTGGCCGTCGCCGCCGTACCGGAGTCGCTTCCGGCCGTGGTGACCTTGAGCCTCGCCCTCGGCGCTCGCCGGATGGCGGCCCGCCACGCGGTCGTACGCCGCCTGCCCGCGGTGGAGACCCTGGGGTCGGTCAGCGTGCTGGCCACCGACAAGACGGGAACGCTCACCGAGGCCCGGATGCTGCCGGAGGTGCTGTGGACACCGTCGGGCACCGTCGCGGTCACGCGCAGCGGCGACCTGCTCGCCGAGGAGGCGCCGGTGGACCTCGACCAGCGGCCCGACGTCACCGGTCTGCTCACCGCCGTCGTGCTCTGCAACGACGCCCGGCTCGCAGCAGATCCGGACAAGGACGGCCTCGGGGACCCCACGGAGGTCGCGCTCCTCCTGGCCGGGGCGCACGCGGGCCTGCGGCGCGAGGATCTGGAGGAACAGCACCCGCGGACGGCCGAACGGCCCTTCGACGCGGTCCACCAACAGATGACCACGGCCCACCGGCTGCCCGACCGACCTGACGAGGTGCTGGTGGTGAGCAAGGGGTCGGTGGAGGCCCTGCGCCGCCGCGGACTGCCCGAGGACGCGACCCACTGGGAGCGAGCCGAGCTGGCGGCCGCCGACCTGGCCGCTCACGGGCTGAGGGTGCTGGCCGTCGTCGGTGGGACCGCCGCGGAGGACAGCTGGGAGCAGGCGCACCAGACCCTGCTCGGCCTGGTCGCGATGCGGGACCCGGCCAAGCCGGCAGCACGGACGACGCTCACCGAGTGCCGGCGGGCCGGCATCACGCCGGTGCTCATCACCGGGGACCACCCCGACACGGCCCGGGCGATCGCGCTCCAGGTCGGGGTGGTCGATGCGCAGGAGGCCGAGCGGGAGGGCATCGTGCTGACCGGTCCTGCGCTCGCCGACGCCGACGAGGAGGCCGTGACGACCGCTCGGGTGTTCGCCCGCACCACCCCGGAGCAGAAGGTCGACATCGTGCGCGCCTGGCAGCACCGCGGCGCCGTGGTCGCGATGACCGGGGACGGCGTCAACGACGGCCCCGCGCTGCGCCGTGCGCACATCGGCGTCGCCATGGGCCATCGCGGCACCGAGGTGGCCCGGCAGGCAGCCGACCTGGTGCTCGTCGACGACGACCTGGAGACGGTCGTCGCCGCGGTGGAGGAGGGCCGGCGGGTCTATGCGAACATCCGGCTCTTCTTGCTCTTCGGCCTCTCCGGTGGCGCCGCCGAGATCCTCGTGATGCTGCTCGGGCCGTTCCTCGGGCTGACCGTCCCCCTCCTCGCCGCGCAGATCCTGTGGGTCAACCTGCTCACCCACGGACTCACCGGGGTGGCGATGGGCGCGGAGCCGACCGCCCCCGGCACCATGCAGCGTCCGCCGCTGCCGGCGGACCAGACCGTGCTGGGCGACGGCCTCTGGCAGCGGGTGCTGGCCCTGAGTGCCGTGTTGTCCGTCGCCACCCTGGCTCTCGGGGTCTGGGCCCAGGGCTCCGGTCGCGCCTGGCAGACGTTGATCTTCCTTGCCCTCGTCGCCCTTCAGCTGGGCGTGGCCCAGGGCTTGCGGCCACGTCAGCTCGCGCGGGAGAACGCCTTCCTGCCGCTGGCCCTGCTCGGGTCGCTCGGGCTCGCCCTTCTCGGGGTCTACCTCCCGGTGCTGCAGGGCCTGCTCGGCACCGAGCCGCTCCCGGCGGCCGACGCCGCCCTGGCCGTCGGGATGGTGGCGCTCGGGTGGGCCGCCGTTCGCCTGCTCCGCGCGTGGGGTCGCGGAGGGACGGGGGCGGCCGGAGCCGCCGCCCGCCCCTAGTGGCTCAGGCCACCGTGGCCGGGAAGCGCTCCCACACCCGGTGGCTGGCCACCAGCTCCAGGATCTCGGCGAGCACGGCGGCCCCGTCCTCCGCGGTCACGACCCCGGGCCGGCCGCCGGAGAGGCCGGCGGCGCGGAGCGCCTGCACGCCCTGGCCCCAGGCACCGAGCGTCTTGGCGTGGCGCCAGCACTCGTCGATCATCAGCTCGACGCGCGGGTCGAGCGCGAGCGCCGCCGGCTCGCCTGCCTTGGCGTCGCGTGCCGGGACTGCGTCGGGGGCGGGAGCCGGCGCGCCGGCCAGGAGCAGCGTGTCGAACTCCACCGACCGCGCGGTGGCGAAGGTCCGCTGCACCGGGAGGCCCTCGACCTCGCCGCCGTGCGGGGCGATCACCAACGGCACCATGTCCGCCGCGAACACGGCCGCCCGCAGGGTGGCGAGCTCGTCGTTGGGGCCGTCAGGGTCCACCACGATGCCCACCATGCGCCCGTCAGCAGGCCAGCTGCCGCCGAGCTGGGACAGCGCAGGACTCGGCACCACCTCGGGCAGCGTCGTCGTCGGCTCAGGAGCGGGCAGGCCGAGCGACGTGGCTACCTCGGAGCAGAGCACCGGGTCGATGTCGGCCAGGCACTGCAGCTGACGCTCCTTGATCGCCTGCTCGTAGCACTTGCCGAGCTCGAAGCTGTAGGCGCGGACGATGTGCTCCTTCTCCACCGGCGACATGCTCTGCCAGAACAGCCGAGCCTGGCTGAAGTGGTCCTCGAAGGAGGCCGACAGCTCGCGCACCTTGTTCGACGCGGGCAGCTGCACCGGAGCCTCGACGAACGGGCGGTCCTCGCCCCCGGCCTGGAAGGGGCAGCCGCCGTCCAGCGAGTTGGGCCGGTACGGCGCCACGCCCCCGTGCACGGCGTCCTGGTGGAAGCCGTCGCGCTCCATGTCGTTGACCGGTGCCTGCGGGCGGTTGATCGGGATCTGCCCGAAGTTGGGGCCGCCCAGCCGGGTCAGCTGGGTGTCGAGGTAGGAGAACAACCGCACCTGCAGCAGGGGGTCGTCGGTGACATCGATCCCCGGCACCAGGTGACCGGGGTGGAAGGCGACTTGCTCGGTCTCGGCGAAGTAGTTGGTGGGATTGCGGTTCAGCGTGAGCCGCCCGACGGGCTGCACCTCGGCGAGCTCCTCCGGCACGAACTTCGTCGGGTCGAGCAGGTCGATGCCCTCGAAGGTCTGGTCCGGGGTGTCGGGGAAGACCTGGATGCCGAGCTCCCACTGCGGATGCGCCCCGGCCTCGATGGCGTCGGCGAGGTCGCGTCGGTGGAAGTCGGGGTCGAGTCCGCCGACCAGCTGGGCCTCCTCCCAGGTCAGCGAGTGCACGCCGAGCGCGGGCTTCCAGTGGAACTTGACCAGATGGGTGCGCCCCTCGGCGTTGGTCAGCCGGAAGGTGTGGACCCCGAAGCCCTCCATCATCCGGAACGAGCGCGGGATGCCCCGGTCGGACATGTTCCACAGGGTGTGGTGCTGGGCCTCGGTGTGCAGCGACACGAAGTCCCAGAAGGTGTCGTGGGCGCTCTGCGCCTGCGGGATCTCCCGGTCCGGGTGCGGCTTCCCGGCGTGGATGACGTCGGGGAACTTGATGCCGTCCTGGATGAAGAACACCGGGATGTTGTTGCCGACGAGGTCGAAGGTGCCCTCCTCGGTGTAGAACTTCGTCGCGAACCCGCGGGTGTCCCGGACCGTGTCCGCAGAACCGCGCGAGCCCAGCACGGTGGAGAAGCGCGTGAACACCGGCGTCTGCCGCCCCTCCTCGAGGAAGGCGGCGTGGGTCACCGTGCTCGCGGTCCCGTAGCCCTCGAAGACACCGTGGGCGGCCGCCCCGCGGGCGTGCACCACGCGCTCGGGGACGCGCTCGTGGTCGAAGTGCGTGATCTTCTCGCGCAGGTGATGGTCCTGCAGCAGGACCGGTCCCCTCGGCCCGGCCTTGAGCGAGTGGTCGGTGTCGCGCACCCGCGTGCCCTGTGCGGTGGTGAGGAACGCACCCTGCTGGGCGACCGCCTCCTGCGGCGCACCGGTCTCCGCCCCGGTGGGGGTGCGCGTCTCCGGGCCGGTCTGGTCGGACTTGGGCGGCAGCGGGCCGTGCGGTTCGGTCGGTTCCTCCACCGTCGGGGTCTCCGGCGACGGGACGCCGGGGATGTCGGGGGTCAGCATCTCGGCCGCCTTGTCCGCGACCTTCTCGGCGGTGTCCTCGACGGCGTCCTTGATCGACTTGGCGGTCTCGCGGGGGTCCATCGCAGGTGCTCCTTCGCTGGTCCGGGATCGGCTCCTGGGCGCGCCGTACCCCCCGCGGCCCCCGGGCACACCGGGCGACCCGGCGTGTCCGGTGCCCCTGGCGTGTCGCCTCAGGAGCCGAGCACGACCAGGGAGGAGAGCGCCACCAGCCAGCTGACGAAGCTGCCCACCAGGAAGTACTCGGTCAGCTGGTGGATCCGGGTCTGCTCGGCCTCCGAGCGCAGCTCGGGGAACCGCAGCAGCCCCTTGGCCGCGATCACGATGCTCGCGGCGGTGAGGTGGCCGGCGAGGCCCAGCCCCAGGATGAAGGTCCGCTCCATCGGCCCGAGCAGTCGGCCGCCCTTGAGCCGGAGCTCCGGGTCGTCGGCATGGCCGTGCCGGGCCGGGTTCACCGTGCCGGTGGCGCCGAGCACCAGCCGGACGATCACGTTGCCGGTGCTCAGCTGCACGAGGAAGGCGGCGGCCAGCACCAGGCAGCGCTCCGGGGTGAGGCCGGCGAGCACCGGCACCTGCACGCGCTCCAGCCACCAGCCGAGCGCACCACCGGCGGGCCCGGCGGCACCGGAGAACAGCACCGTCAGCACCACGGCGGCCCCGAGCACCAGCAGCGGCAGCCACGCCGGCCCTCTGCCCAGCCCACGGGTCACCGTCTCCCCCCACACCACCGCCAGGGCCGCGAGCAGCACCAGCGCCAGCAGATCGAGTGGACCGGTGAGCCCGGCGAGCAGGCCGACGGCGACCGTGACGAGAGCCCCCACGGCTTCGTCGAGCAGCCGGGACGGTCGCACCGAGTGGGCGAGGTCGGTCGCGGAGAGGCCGATGAGAAGGATCGCGAGCCAGGTCATCGGCCGGTCCCGCTCGTGCTCACCGGACCTCCCGGAGCAGCTCCTCGGCCGCGAGGATCGCGCCCAGCCCGTCGTTGCGCACGCGCTGGGACACCGCCGAGGGGGAGATGTCCTCCTCCTGCGCCAGGTCGTTCTGGTTGCGCCCCTCGAGCATGCCCACCAACAGCCGCATCGAGCGTCCACCTCCTCTGATCGCCAGCGATCCCACCATCTGGTCCCGACAGAGCAGCGCGGCATTGATCGCCGCGGGCTCCGGCCCCGGTGCGTCGACGGCGCGGTGGTAGGCGGTGCGCACGAACCGCAGCACCGGTCGCTCGGCGTCGATGCGGACCGCGTCGATGGCGGCGCGGGCGGCCCACCATCCGGGCCCGTCCTCGACCCGGGGATCCTCCTCGAAGACGGTGACCGACCCCCAGCCCACCCCGTGCCGGAGGTCGGCGACCTCCTGGAACTGCAGCCGGAGCCACAGCGCGGCGTGCAACGCCTCCCCCACGGCGGCGAAGGTGCCCTGGTACTCGTCGCCCACGGTGACCCGCAGTGCACTCAGCGGCCCGAGCTCGGCGTTGGCGCGGTCCAGGAGCCGGCTCAGCCGCGCGTGCAGCCCGGCGCGGTCGAAGACGGTGCGCGATGCCACCACGTCGCCGATGAGGGTGGCCACGGGGGCTGACGCTGACACGTGAAGATTCTACCTTCCGAATCGGGAAATGAAGTTTTTGACTTCACTCCCAGAAGATCCGGTCCACGACCGTCCGGGCGCGACGGGAGGTGCGCAGGTAGTCGTTGACCATCGCGTCGGACTCCCCGGGTCCGTACCCGAGGATCGAGGCTACCGCCGCACGCTCCCGGGCGTCACGAGGCAGCTGGTCGCTGGGCTTGCCGCGCACCAGCACCGTCGCGTTCCGGGCCCGGCTGGCGAACCGCCACGCCTCGGCGAGGGCCTGGGCATCAGCGTCCTCGACCAGCTCGTGCTCGACGAACAGCTGCAGCGCCTCCAGGGTCCGCGTGGTCCGCAGCTGGGGCAGCCGGCCGGCATGCTGCATCTGCAGCAGCTGCACGGTCCACTCCACGTCGGAGAGGCCGCCGCGCCCCAGCTTGAAGTGCGTGGCCGGGTCGGCTCCCCGCGGGAGTCGCTCGGCGTCGACGCGGGCCTTGATCCGCCGGATCTCGACCACATCGGGCTCCGCCAGCCCCGCGGCAGGGAAGCGCAGCGGGTCGACCAGCTCGACGAAGGCCGCGCGGAGCTCCTCATCACCCACCACCGGGTCGGCTCGCAGCAAGGCCTGCGCCTCCCACACCGCCGACCACTTGCCGTAGTAGGCGGCGTAGGAGTCCAGGGTGCGCACCAGCGGGCCCTGCCGGCCCTCGGGCCGCAGGTCGGCGTCCACGTCGAGGACGGGCTCTCGCGACTGCAGGGTGAGCAGGCGACGCAGGTCGTTGGCCACGGCCTTGGCGAACGAGGCCGCCTCCTGCGGGTCGGCCCCCGGCAGCGGGTCGTGGACGAACATCACGTCGGCGTCGCTGCCGTAGCCGAGCTCGTGTCCGCCGTACCTCCCCATGGCCACGACCGCAAGCCGGGTCGGCACGTCCTCGCCGCGGTCCCGGACCAGCCCCCGGACCACGGCCTTGAGCGCCGACTCCAGCGTCGCGGTGGTCAGGTCGGTGAGGGCGTAGCCCACTTCCGCCACGTCGAGGGGCTCGCACAGGTCCGCGGCGCTGATCCGCAGCAGCTCGCGGCGACGCACCGACCGGATCGCTTGCACCGCGTCCTCGGCGAAGGTCCGTCGCTCGGCCGCGGCGTCCATCTCGGCCAGGATGGTCGCGCGGGACAACGGCGCCAGGCGCTCCTCCTCCCCCAGGATCGCAACACCCTCGGGCTCACGCTGGAGCAGGTCGGTGGCGTAGCGGCTGGTGGCCAGCACCCGCGCCAGTCGCTGCGCCGCCTCGCCCTCGTCGCGCAGGAGCCGGAGGTACCACGGCGTGGTGCCCAGCGCCTCGGAGATGCGACGGAAGCCGAACAGGCCGGCGTCGGGGTCCGGCGCGTCCGCGAACCACTCGAGCATCGCGGGGAGCAGCGTGCGCTGGATCTGGGCGGTCCGGCTGACCCCGGAGGTCAACGCCTCGAGGTGGCGCAGCGCCGCCTTGGGGTCGAGATAGCCCAGCGCGGCGAGCCGCTCGCGCGCCGCCTCCGGGCTGAGCCGCACCCCGTCGTCGCTGATCCGGGCGACCGCCGAGAGCAGCGGACGGTAGAACAGCTTCTCGTGCAGTCGACGCGCCTCGCGCTGGTGGTGGTGCCACTGCTCGTCCAGCTTCTCCACCGGACGCTTGAGGTAGCCCAGGGAGCGGCCGATCCGCCGCAGCGCCGCCTCGTCGTCCGGCACCACGTGGCTGCGACGCAGCTGGTAGAGCTGGATGCGGTGCTCCAGGGTCCGGAGGAACGCATAGGCCTCGTGCAGCCGGTGGCCGTCCTCGCGGCCGACGTACCCGCGCTCGGTCAGGCGGCTCAGCGCGCTGAGCGTGGTCGGCGGCCGGATCGCCTCGTCGGTGCGGCCGTGCACCAGCTGCAGCAGCTGTACGGCGAACTCGACGTCGCGCAGGCCACCGGGACCGAGCTTGAGCTGGCGCTCGCGGGTGCCCGCCGGGATGTGCTCGACGACCCGTCGGCGCATCGCCTGGACCTCGTCGACGAATCCCTCGCGGCTCGACGCCGCCCACACCATCGGCTCGACCAGCGCGCAGAACTGCGCTCCGACCCCGAGGTCACCTGCGACCGGCCTCGCCTTGAGCAGCGCCTGGAACTCCCAGGTCTTCGCCCAGCGTTCGTAGTAGCCCTCGTGGCTGGCCAGGCTGCGCACCAGCGGTCCCGACTTGCCCTCCGGGCGGAGGTTGGCATCCACCGGCCAGATCGTGCCCTCTGCGGTGTGCTCGGAGCAGACCTGCATCAACGACGAGGCGAGCTGCGTCGCCGCGCGCATCGCAGCCGTCTCGTGGGCGTCGCCCGCGGGCTCGGCGACGAAGATGACGTCGACGTCGCTGACGTAGTTGAGCTCGTGCCCGCCGCACTTGCCCATCGCGATGACCGCGAGGCGGCAGGACCCGGCCGCCTCGCCCACCTTCGCGCGCGCCACCGCCAGCGCCGCCTCGAGGGTCCCTGCCGCGAGGTCGGAGAGCTCCGCGGCGACGTCGTCCACGCCCACGCCGTGGGCGAGGTCCCGCGCGGCGAGCCGGAGGAGCAGCCGGCGGTACTCCACCCGCAGCGCGTCCGCTGCGGCATCGAACTCGGCTCGGGCGACGGGCTCACGGTCATCGGGGTCCGCTCCCACCGCGCGCAGCAGCGACTCACGCAGCCACCAGGCCGCGGGTCGGCTGTGTTCGAGGTTCTCGGCGGTGAGCTCACGCCAGTGCGACGGGTGCCGGCGCAGGTGTTCGCCCAACGCCTGGCTGCTGCCGAGCACGGCGAGCAGCCGATCGGCCACCGGCTTCTCGGCCACCAGGGCGGCGCGCAGCTCGTCGGCGTCCTCTGCTGCCTCGAGCAGCGACACCAGCGTCCCGAGGGCCAGGTCGGGATCAGCGGCGCGCCGGATCACGTCGACCAGTGCGTCGTCACCCAGGTCCGGCACCAGCCGCTGGGCGCGGGACAAGTCACCGAAGCCGGCCCGGGCGAGCCGGCTCCTGCTGGTGTCCCCGCGCGCGGCCATCCGGCGCCGCTCAGATGACCGGCAGCATCATGTCGCGCTCGAAGGACGAGACCTGGCCGCGGTACTCCTCCCACTCCGTCCGCTTGTTGCGCAAGAAGAACTCGTAGACGTGCTCTCCGAGGGTCTCGGCGAGCAGCTCGGAGTCCTCGGCCACCTTGATCGCGTCGTACAGGTTCTTCGGCAGCTGCTCCAGGCCGAGCGCCTTGCGTTCACGGTCGTTGAGCGACCAGACGTTGTCCTCGGCCTCGCGGGGCAGCTCGTACTCCTCCTCCAGACCCTTCATCCCCGCCGCGAGCATCACGGCGAAGGCGAGGTAGGGATTGCAGGCGGCGTCGACCGTGCGCAGCTCGATGCGCGTCGACTGGTCCTTGTTGGGCTTGTACATCGGCACCCGCACCATGGCCGAGCGGTTGTTGTGGCCCCAGCAGATGTGCGAGGGAGCCTCGCCGCCGCCGATCAGCCGCTTGTAGGAGTTGACCCACTGGTTGGTCACGCAGGTGATCTCGCTGGCGTGCCGCAGGATGCCGGCGATGAAGTGCCGTGCGGTGGTCGAGAGCTGGTATTCCGCGCCCGCCTCGAAGAAGGCGTTGGTGTCGCCCTCGAAGAGCGAGACGTGCGTGTGCATGCCCGAGCCCGGGTGGGTGGTGAACGGCTTGGGCATGAAGCTCGCCCAGATGCCCTGGCTCAGCGCCACCTCCCGCACCACGGTGCGGAAGGTCATGATGTTGTCCGCGGTGGACAGCGCGTCGGCGTAGCGCAGGTCGATCTCCTGCTGACCCGGCCCGGCCTCGTGGTGGCTGAACTCCACCGAGATGCCCATCGACTCCAGCATGTTGATCGCCTCGCGGCGGAAGTCCGACCCGCGGGACTGGGCGGTGTGGTCGAAGTAGCTGCTGCGATCCACCGGGATGGGATCGTCGCCGGGCCCGGGCTGCCCCTTGAAGAGGTAGAACTCGATCTCCGGGTGGGTGTAGAAGGTGAAGCCCTTCTCGGCCGCGGCCTGCAGGGTGCGCTTGAGCACGTAACGCGGGTCGGCGTACGACGGGGAGCCGTCGGGCATCATGATGTCGCAGAACATCCGCGCGGTGGACGGAGCGTCACCGCGCCACGGCAGCAGCTGGAACGTCGAGGGGTCCGGGTGAGCCAGCATGTCGGCCTCGGTGACCCGGGCGAAGCCCTCGATCGCCGAGCCGTCGAAGCCGATCCCCTCGTCGAAGGCGCCCTCGAGCTCGGCCGGCGCCACCGAGACCGACTTCAGGTAGCCCAGCACGTCGGTGAACCACAACCGCACGAAGCGGACGTCACGCTCCTCCAGCGCCCGGAGCACGAAGTCTTCCTGCTTGCCCATGGGCGCCACTATCCCGCATCCGTGGCCAGGTGGTGGCCCCGCCTCCCCCACTGGAGCGGGGGCACGCGCTCACCGGTCCGGGATGCGCTCGAGGTCGGCCAACCACGCCGCGACACTGGCGTCGCTCGGCATCCGCCACTCCCCGCGAGGCGACAGGGCTCCGCCAGCGGCCACCTTCGGACCGTTGGGCAGGGCCGAGCGCTTGAACTGGTTGGCGAAGAACCGGCGGAAGAACACCTCCATCCACTTCTTGATCGTGGGGAGGTCGTAGGCCGGCCGGTCGTCGTCGGGGTAGTTCGGCGGCCACTCGCCCCGGTCGGCGTCGGCCCACGCCTGCTCGGCGAGGAAGGCGATCTTGGTCGGTCGGTACCCGTAGCGCAGCACGTGGAACAGCGTGAAGTCCTGCAGCGAGTAGGGGCCCACCGACTCCTCGGTGTCCTGGAGCTCCTCGTCCTCTCCGGTGGGAACGAGCTCGGGGGTGATCTTCTGCTCCAGGATCGCCCCCAGCAGCTGGTTGACCTCGTCCTCGAACTGGCCCGACTCGATGACCCAGCGGATCAGGTGCTGCATCAGCGACTTCGGCACGCCGGTGTTCACCGCGTAGTGCGACATCTGGTCGCCGACACCGTAGGTGCACCAGCCGAGGGCGAGCTCGGAGAGGTCGCCGGTGCCGAGGACGAAGCCGCCACGCTGGTTGGCCAGCCGGAACAGGTAGTCGGTGCGCAGGCCTGCCTGCACGTTCTCGAAGGTGACGTCGTAGACCTTCTCGCCCCGTGCGAAGGGATGGCCCATGTCACCGAGCATCTGCTCGGCCGCAGGGCGGATGTCGATCTCCTCGAAGGTGATCCCGAGGGCCTCGGAGAGCTTGGTGGCGTTGGACTTGGTGGACTCACCCGTCGCGAACCCCGGCATGGTGAAGCCGAGGATGTCCGAGCGCGGCCGCCCGAGCTGGTCCATCGCCTTGGCCGCGACGATCAGTGCCTGGGTGGAGTCCAGCCCGCCGGAGACACCGATCACGACCTTCGGCTCGCCCATGGAGCGCATCCGCTGCACCAGGCCCGAGACCTGGATGTTGTAGGCCTCGTAGCAGTCCTGGGCCAGACGCGTCGGGTCGTCGGGCACGAACGGGAACCGGTCGACCTTGCGGCGCAGCCCGACGTCCCCGGCCGGCGGGTCGAGGGTGAAGTCGACGTAGGTCGCCAGCCCGGCCGCGACCCCCTCGGCCAGCTTGTTGTCCTCGAAGGTGCCCTGCCGCTGGCGGTCCTGCCGGATCCGGTCGAGGTCGACGTCCGCGACCGTCCGGCGCGGCCCGTCGGGGAAGCGGTCACTCTCCCCCAGGCACTCGCCCAGCTCGTAGATCATCGTCTGCCCGTCCCAGGACAGGTCCGTGGTGGACTCGCCCTTCCCGCCGGCGGCATAGGCGTACGCCGCGAGGCAGCGCTGGCTCGCCGAGCGGACCAGCAGCCGCCGGTCCTCCGCCCGGGCGATGGTGATCGGCGACCCGGAGAGGTTGAGCAGCACGGTGGCGCCGGCCAGGGCGGCGTTGGCGCTCGGCGGCACCGGGACCCACATGTCCTCGCAGATCTCGACGTGGACGGCGAGTCCGGGCACGTCGGCCGCACGGAAGACCAGGTCGTTGCCGAACGGCACCTCGAGGCCCGCGACCTCGATGGTGGCCGCGGTCTGGCTGTGCCCGGCGGCGAACCACCGGGCCTCGTAGAACTCGCGGTAGGCCGGCAGGAACGACTTCGGGGCGACGCCCAGGACCTCGCCGCGGTGGATGGCGACCGCGCAGTTGTAGACGCGGTTGTCGCGGTGCAGCGGCGCGCCGACCACCACGACCGGCCGCAGGTCGGCGGTGGCCGCGACGATGTCGAGCAGCGCCCTCTCGACCGCGTCGAGGAGCGGGTCCTGCAAGAAGAGGTCCTCGGCGGAGTACCCGGTCAGGCACAGCTCGGGGAACAGCGCTACGGCCACGCCGTCGTCGTGGCAGGCCCGGGCCTCCTCGAGCACGGCGGCAGCGTTGGACGCCGGGTCGGCGAGGTGGATCGGCACCGTGCAGGCGGCGATCCGGGCGAAACCGTGGTCGTACACCGAGTCGAAGTCCACGGCGCCAGTGTGGCAGAAGCCGGACCGACCGCCCGGTTCGCCGTGAGCGGTGCCTTTCCGGCGGAGCCGGTGCCATGATGAGCGCGTGGTCCAACCCAGGGCGCCCGCCTGGGCAACCGACCTCGGGCACCTCGATGCGATCGACGAGGTGGCCTTCGGCATCGACGGCAAGGGCCGCATCATGCACGCGAACCCGAGTGGTCTGCGGGCCTACCCGGTGCTGCGCGACCGCGGCGGCAACCCCGCCGTCCAGGACCTCGTGATCTCTCCGGAGGACCGGGACGGCTTCGGCGAGCTCCTCGACCAGGTGCTGGCAGGGCAGACGTGGAGGGGGCCGCTGCGGGTGCTCGACGCCTCCGGCCGGCCTCGCGCCGCGCAGCTCTCGTGCGCTCCCTTGTGCCACGGCGAGGAGATCGTCGGCGCGCTGTGCATCGTCGACGACCGGTCGGTCGACCTGGCGACCCGCGGCCGGGTCGACGACCGGCTCACCCGGCTGGCGCGGGTGGCCGCCGAGCTGGGCGCCGCCTCGGACCGGACGACGCTCACCGAGACCCTGACCCGCAACGCAGCGGACGCGGTCGGAGCCACCGTGGCCTCACTGGCCCTGCTCGAGGATGACTGGCTGGTCCTCAGCGGACTGCGCGGCGGCCGCCCCGGGGCCTCCGACCGGTGGAGCGCCTGGTCGATCGACGAGGACAACCCGGCGAGCGAGGCTGCCCGCACCGGACAGGCGGTGCTCCTCACCGGACGCGAGGCGATCGCCACCCGCTACCCGGACCTGGAGCGGGCGGCCGAGGGCGAGCGTTCGATGGCGTGCCTGCCGCTGCGGCTTGCTGGGCGCACCAGCGGGGTGTTCACGCTGTCCTTCCCCGGGCGTCGCGAGCTCGATCGCACCGAGCTGGAGTTCCTCGGCGTCCTGGCCGACTCCGCGGCCCAGGTGCTGGAGCGGATCCGGGCCCAGGAGGTCGCGGCCGAGCGCCTGGAGCGGCTGCGCTTCCTCACCGACGCGGCCGGCGAGATGGCGTCGAGCCTGGACTACCAGGCGACGCTGGTGAACGTCGCCCACATGGTCGTGCCGCGCTTCGCGGACTGGTCGGCCATCGACGTGATGGAGGACGACCGGCTGCACCGGCTCGCGGTGGCGCACGTGGACCCGGCGAAGATGCAGCTGGCCCGGGACCTCGAGGAGCGCTACCCCGCCGACCGGGACGCCGACGAGGGCGCCTGGGGCGTGGTCCGCTCGGGTCAGAGCGTGCTCTTTGCCGAGATCACCGACGAGATGCTGGTGCAGGGTGCTCGCGACGAGGAGCACCTCGCCCTCGCTCGTTCACTGCAGCTGGGCAGCCTGATGATGGTGCCGCTGATGGTCCGCGACCGGCTGCTCGGGGTGATGACCTGGGCGATGGCCGAGTCGGGTCGCCACTACACCGAGGGCGACGTCGAGTTCGGCGAGGACCTCGCCGCACGCGCCGCCGTGGCGATGGACAACGCCCAGCTGCACACGCAGGTCCGGGACGCGGCCCTGCAGCTGCAGCACGCCGTCCTCCCGGACCTGCCCTCCGACGTACCGGGGTGGGAGCTCGCCGCGCACTACCAGCCGTCCGGCCGGACCGAGGTGGGCGGTGACTTCTACGACGTCTGCCCCCTGGAGGACGGCCGGATGGCGGTGTTCGTCGGTGACGTGATGGGACGCGGCGTGGCGGCGGCCGCCGCGATGGCGCAGATGCGGTCGGCGCTGCGTGCCTTCATCGCGATCGACCCGGCCCCGGAGGTCGTCCTCGGCAAGCTGGACCGCTACTTCGGTGCCTTCGACCTCGAGCAGCTGGTCACCGTCGCCTACTACATCGTCGACCCGGAACGCGACGAGCTGGTCCTGGTCAACGCCGGCCACCTGCCCCCGGTCGTCCTGGGTGCCGACGGTACGGCTGCGGCCCTGCCGATCGAGGGCGGCCCCCCGCTGGGACTGACCGACCGCGAACGCGCCGTCCAACGGCACCGGTTCGGTGCGGGCGACGCGGTGCTGGGCTACACCGACGGGCTGGTGGAACGCCGGGACGAAGACCTCGATGTGGGCCTGCGACGGCTGGAGGCGTGGGTGCCCGGCATGTTCCGCACCGACCCCACGAGAGCGATGCGGCTTCTCGCCGAGGAGCTGCGGGACCGCTCCCGCGACGACGACGTGGCCATGGTCTTCGTCCGGCGGCTCCCCCGGAAGTGACCGGGCACACAGGCGCTCCGCGCCACCTGCGGGACTAGCGTGGGCACCGGTCCGGGGACTCCACGGGGGAGCCTCGAGAGCACGAAGGAGCTCACTGATGGGCGACACCGTTTCTGCTGGGTCTGGCGCTGAGAACCCTGAGCAGCCGGCGCCGTACGGCAGCGGTCCGGTCGAGCACGCGGCGCCCAAGCCGCCACGGCGGATCCGTACCCAGCACCTGCGCGAGATGAAGGAGCGCGGCGAGAAGTTCGCCATGCTCACCGCCTACGACATGTACACCGCCGAGATCTTCGACGAGGCCGGCGTCGAGGTGCTGCTGGTCGGCGACAGCGCCTCGAACAACGTCTTCGGCAACGAGACCTCGCTCCCGGTGACCGTCGACGAGCTGCTCCCGCTGACGCGCGCGGTGAGCCGCTCGGTCGAGCGCGCCCTGGTCGTGGGCGACCTGCCGTTCGGCTCCTACCAGCGTTCGGCGGAGCAGGCCTACGACACGGCGGCACGGTTCATGAAGGAAGCGGGCGCGCACGCGGTCAAGCTCGAGGGCGGGCGCGAGATGGCAGCGCAGATCGAGCTGCTCAGCCGCGGCGGCATCCCGGTGATGGCCCACATCGGATTCACCCCGCAGAGCGAGCACGCCCTGGGCGGCTACCGGGTCCAGGGACGCGGCGGGACCGCCGACCGCATCCTCGAGGACGCCCGTGCCGTCCAGGCAGCCGGTGCCTTCGCCGTGGTCATGGAGATGGTGCCGGGCGACGTCGCCGCACAGGTCACCAAGGAGCTGGTCATCCCCACCATCGGCATCGGCGCCGGGGTCGACTGCGACGGTCAGGTCCTGGTGTGGCAGGACGCGTTCGGGCTCCGGACCGGGCGGATGCCGCGCTTCGTCAAGCAGTACGCCGATCTGCGGGGCGCCCTCCTCGACGCGGCCTCGGCCTACGCCGCGGAGGTGCGGTCCGGGTCCTTCCCCGGCCCCGAGCACACGTTCTGACCCTCGATCGGCTCCTCTGGTCGGTGCGCCGGGTTAGGTTTGCGCATGCGTCCACCCGGCCCCGCCCTCGCCCTCGTGGTGGCCCTCTCCGTGCTCGTCCCGACTCCCGCCACGCCCGCTGCCTCCGCTGTCTCGCCGCAGCTCCGGGTGACCACGGTCGTGGCGGGTCTGGACATCCCCTGGGACGTCCAGCGCCTGCCGGACGGCCGGCTGCTGGTCACCGAGCGGACCACCCGGCGACTGCTGCTGTGGGACGGCAGCCTGCGCCGGATCCGGTTCCCGCGTCGAAGCGTGTGGGCGAAGGGTGAGACGGGGCTGATGTCACTGGCCGTGGACCCGGGCTTCAGCATCAACCACCGCTTCTACACCTGCGCAGGCGGCTTCAGGCGTCGCGGGCACGACGTGAAGGTGCGGGCCTGGCAGCTGCGCAGCCACCCGCTCCGCGTCCGCTTGCGCAAGACCCTGGTGCGGTTGCCCGCGGCCAGCGGCCGTCACGGCGGGTGCCGGCTGCTGATCACCTCCGACGGGTCGATGCTCGTGGGCACCGGCGACGCCGCGACCGGCACCAACCCGCGCAACCTCGGGTCCCTGGGCGGCAAGACGCTGCGGATCAACCGCCGCACCGGCCGCCCGTGGCCGGGCAACCCGTTCCTGGCCTCCGGCAACCGGAGGACCCGGCTGATCTGGACCTTCGGCCACCGCAACGTGCAGGGCCTGGCCGAGCGTGCCGACGGCACGTTGTGGTCGGTCGAGCACGGGCCCGACCGGGACGACGAGGTCAACCTGCTTCAGTCCGGCGGCGACTACGGCTGGAACCCGGTGCCCGGCTACGACGAGTCGGTGCCGATGACCGACCAGTCCCTGCCCGGCACGCAGATCTCCGCGCGCTGGAGCTCCGGCTTCCCGACGCTCGCCACGTCCGGGGCGACCTTCGTCAGCGGGGCCGGGTGGGGCTCCCTCGACGGCACCCTCGCCGTCGCGGCCCTGAAGGGCTCGCGGATGCTGTTTCTGCGCTTCGACGGCACCGGTGGGTTCCAGGAGGTCAGCACGCCCCCGGAGCTGACCGGCTCCGGCCGGCTGCGCTCGGTGACCCGGATGCCCGACGGCAGCCTGCTGGTCACCACTGCGAACGGCAACCACCAGGACCGGATCCTCCGGGTCGCCCCGGCCGGCTGAGGAGCGGTCAGGCCCAGCCGAGGTTGCGCACGCCCAGCGCGATCGTCGAGAGCCAGACCACGAAGCCGAGCAGCGGGAGCAGCGGCACCCACCCGGGCCGAGGCACGAACCAGCGGGTCGCCGTACCGAACAGGAGCAGCCACAGCAGCAGGAACAGCGCCGTGACCCATGCGGGCGCCACGGTGACGGTCGCCAGGTCCAGGAACAGCAGGCAGGCGAGGCCGCCCATGCCGATGAATCCCCACGGCGAGACCTTCGGTTGCGGCACGGGCACACAGTAGGGCGTGGCTCCTCGTCTCGCATCCGAGACGGCGCCTCCAGCGGTCGGCTTGTCTGCCCGGCCGGCGCCGTCGACGATCGCGCCATGGAGCCGACGTACTTCGACCTGGCGGACCCGACGTTCGACGTGACCGCTCCGCCGGTGCACGAGGCCCGGGAGCGGGACTGGTTCGTCCGGACCAGCTACGGCTGGGCGGTGCTGCGGTACGACGAGACCAACCGGCTGCTCAAGGACCGACGCTTCAGTCAGGGCAACGGGAGGTGGCCGGCGCAGAACGGCATCCACTCGGGGCTGTTCAGCGACTGGTGGCAGCAGACCCTGCTCAGCCTCGAGGGTGACGACCACGACCGGATCCGGCGGCTGCTGCGTCCCGCGTTCGGCCGCAAGGTGGTCCAGGGCTGGGTGCCGAGCTTCCGGCAGCTGGCCACCGAGCTCGTCGACGCGTTCAGCGAGCGCGGCTCGGTCGAGTTCATCTCCGAGTTCGCCGAGCCCTACTCGACTCGGGTGATCTGCCGGATGCTCGGACTCCCCGAGAAGGAGTGGCCGCAGATCGCGCACTGGGCCGACGACCTCGGCAAGTCCTTCGGCGTCAACGTCGGCACCGACGTCCCCGTCATCGAGAAGGCCCTGGACGGGCTGTACGGCTACTGCAACGCGGTGATCGCCGAGCGTCGTGCCGATCCCGGGAGTGACCTGGTCAGCGACCTGGTGCGGGCCCAGCAGCAGGGAGCCCTGTCGGAGGAGGAGCTCGGCGTCGCCCTGGTCTTCCTGGTCTTCGCGGGCATGGAGACCACCCGCAACCAGCTCGGCCTGGCGCTGCAGACGCTGCTTGCCCATCCTGACCAATGGCGGTTGCTGGCCGCACGGCCGGAGCTGGGCGCGAACGCGGTCGAGGAGGTGATGCGGGTGAACCCGACGGTGACCTGGGTGACCCGCGAGGCGCTGGAGGACGTCGAGCTCCACGGGCTGATCATCCCCAGGGGCGGCATCGTGCAGATGCTCTCCCATGCAGCCGGGACCGATCCCCGCGCGATGGGCGACCCCGCCTTCGACATCGCCGCCACTCACCCGCCGCACCTGGGTTTCGGCGCCGGGGTGCACCACTGCCTGGGCCACTTCGTGGCACGCACCGACATGGCGGTGGCGCTGCCGCTGCTCGCGCAGCGGATGCCGGACGCCACCCCGGACGGGCCGGGCGAGTGGCTGCCGGTCTCGGGCAACACCGGAGCAGTGCGGTTCCCGATCCGGTTCACGCCGACGCCGCGGTCGGCGGCGTAGCCGGCACCGCCGGGTTGCGTGCCCAGGAGACCTGCGCATCGCCTGATGTGCGGACGAGTACTGGTGGGGGCGTACGGTCGAGGGAGGCAGGGGAGTCTCTGCAGGGTCTTGGCTTGCTCAGACCCTCGAAGTCGAGAGCACGGCTTCGGGGGTCGCCCTGCCCTGCCGGAAGCGGATGTTCTCCGCACCCTCCGACTTCGAGGACCCACCCTGACCCCGCCAGCCGATGTCGCCGCAGCCATCGCTGCCGCTGCCCGCACCATCAACCACGAGCGTTCCCTCGACGAGACGCTGCGCGCCATCGTGACGGCCGCACGCAACTCGGTCCCCGACTTCGGCCATGTGGGCATCTCCACCCTGGACAAGCACGGAAACCTCAGGACCAGGGCGTCGACCTGTGACCTGGTCAAGACCCTCGACTCGATCCAGTACGGCCTCGGGCAGGGGCCTGGCCTCGACACGCTGCGTCAATCTGACGTGCACGTCGTCACGGCGCCCGACATCAGGCATGACCAGCGCTGGCCCCGGTATGTGCCGGCGGCCGTCGACGAAGGCGTGCGCTCCCAGCTGGCCGTGAAGCTGTACGTCGACGACGAGGGGACGCTGGGCAGCATGAACTTCTACTCCACGACCTCCGAGAAGATCGACCCGGACGCAGAACAGATCGCCGACCTCTTCGCTGCCCACGCCGCCATCGCGCTCGACAACGCGCGTGAGCGCCAGAACCTCAACGCGGCGCTGCAGTCGCGAAAGGTGATCGGCCAGGCGATCGGCATCGTCATGGAGCGTCACGAGATGAACGAGGAACGCGCCTTCGACTTCCTGGTGCGGGCCTCGTCCACCAGCAACACCAAGCTCCGGGACATCGCTCAAGCGCTCGTGGACCAGCGCAACGCCGGGTAGGCGCTCGGCACGACCAGGCACCGAAGTGACGTTGCGCGCCTACGCGCACACAGGGACCGCCCGGTCAGTCCTCGAGGTCCTCGACGTCGTCGTTCCACCGCGGGTCGTTGTCCCAGGCCTCGTTGCGCTCCTGGACCTTCTCCAGCGCGCGGGACGCCTCCTCCTCGGAGGGGTAAGGCCCCAGCCGGTCGGCGTTCTTGCAGCCCTCCCGACCTTCGACCCGGTGGTGCTTCAGGCAGTACCAGAACTCGGGTTCGTCGCTCATGGTCGCGAAACTACACTCGCCGGAATGACCCCCGTAGCAGCCGGAACCATCTCGCCGCGCCGCCCGGTGCCTGCTGGCATCGAGCGCCCCGAGTACGTCGACAAGCCGGCTCCCGCGCCGTTCACCGGCCCGGAGGTCAAGGACTCCGACACCATCGAGCGGATGCGGATCGCCGGCAAGCTCGCCGCGGAGGCCCGCGACCTGGTCGGGTCGCACGTCACGCCGGGCGTCACCACCGACGAGCTCGACCGGGTCGGGCACGAGTTCCTGTGCGACCACGGCGCCTACCCCTCGACGCTGGGATACAAGGGCTTCCCGAAGTCGCTGTGCACCTCGGTCAACGAGGTCGTCTGCCACGGGATCCCGGACAGCCGGGTGGTCGAGGACGGCGACATCGTCAACATCGACATCACCGCCTACCTCAACGGCGTGCACGGGGACACCAACGCCACCTTCGTGACCCCCGGCACCCCGCAAGAGGTCCTCGACCTCGTCGACCGCACCCGCGAGGCGCTGCGCCGTGCGATCAACGCGGTCCGGCCCGGACGGCAGATCAACGTCATCGGCCGGGTGATCGAGTCCTACGCCAAGCGGTTCGGCTACGGAGTCGTGCGCGAGTTCACCGGCCACGGCATCGGCAGCGCCTTCCACTCCGGGCTGGTGATCCCGCACTTCGACGACCCCCACTACGACCAGGTGATCGAGCCGGGGATGACGTTCACGATCGAGCCGATGCTCAACCTCGGCACCCACCTGTGGGAGATGTGGGAGGACGGCTGGACCGTCGTCACCCGCGACCAGCGCCCCAGCGCCCAGTTCGAGCACACCCTGCTGGTCACCGACGAGCGCGCCGAGGTCCTCACCCTCCCCTGAAACCCGCCGACCGGGCAGTTGTGTGCGCTGGAACTCGCCGACCGGGCGATCCTGCACGCACCGAGTACGCCGACAGGGCGATCCTGCACACCGCACGGTCCGTCACCAGAGCTGGCGCACGTCCTCGGCCCAGCCGAACACGTCCTCGACCGCGTGGCCGAGCATCTCGCCACGCCACGTCCCGAAGCACTGGTGGGTCGATGAGGACACGACCTTCAGGTCGGTGGCGTCCTCGCGGACGTGCTCGGGGGTGAACCGCAGGTCGACCACCTCTCCGCCGACCCGCCACGGGCGCAGCCAGTCGGAGGCGTCGTAGCTCCAGGTGAGCTCCTCGCTGATCTTGTGCAGCCGTCCGTCGACGAGCAGTGAGTTCTCGACCGCCCCGGTGCCGTCCGTCCAGCGACCGCCCAGCTGGAGGCCGAGGACGTGCCCGCCACTGCGCCCGGATCCCGCTCCCCAGTTCCAGTGCACCCGTCGTGGCCAGCGACCCCGGCCGTGGTCGAGGGTCGCCCAGGACTCCCCCGCCGGCAGCTCGATGGCGTCGCCGTCGACCCAGACCGTCCCGGTCGCGGGGCGGGCGACGTCCTTGACGGTGTACTGGAACAGCCGGCCCGTCCAGGGCACGACCACTCCGAGGCACTCGTGACCCGGCGGCCGGTGCGCCACCACATCGACTCGGACCCGTGGGCCCCTCGCGCGCAGCCGGGTCCCGCCGTCGACCTCCTCGAGGTCGATGGAGAGCCGGGGCGCACGGGCCCGGGCCGGGCCGCAGCCGAGCGTGCCGGGCAGCGTGGCGCCGAGACCGAGCGGCACGATCGCGTCGTGGCTGATCGCCTGCCCGCTACGACGGTCCAGCAGCCAGATCCCGTGCAGGGCGGCGTAGTCGATGTCCGAGACGACCAGCGCGACCACGTGGGTGGGCGTGGTCACCGCCCAGTACTCCCAGCGCTTGTTGCGCCCCCGGCCCACGCGCCCCCGGCCGATCCGGTCAGTGGTGATCAGCGGGGTCAGGGTCCAGCCGCACGCGTCGGGGTTGAGTCGTCCGTCGGGCCGGGTGAGGGGCACCGGCCTGGTGATCTCCCGCTCGACGACGCGGACCGGGGTCGCCGTACCTCCGCAGGCCGCTGCGAGCTCGTTGCGCAGCTCGGCGTTGACGGCCCGGAAGCGGGCCGGGTCCACCTTGAGCACTGTGCGGTCGTAGGTCATCAGCCCGTTGGTCTCGGACTCGACGTCGGCGAGCTGGGTATAGACGAAGCCGGCGAGGCCGGCACGGACGGCCGGGCGGACCTGGGTCTCCTGGAGGCGGAGCAGAGCGCGCTGGAACTCCGTGCGGTCGCCGATCCGGCGGTAGCCGAACTCCTCCGCACTCCAGCAGTGCCCCCGCACCTGGTGGGAGTAGCCGCCGTACTCCGAGAGCACCGCGGCGCGCGGATCCTCCGCGTCGGCGCGGGCGAGATGGTAGGGGCGGACGTAGACGTGCCGGCTGACCATGTCCCCGCCGCCCTGGTCGTGCCAGCCGCTGGCGTGGTCGACGAGGCGCATGGGGTCCAGCCGCTTGATCCGGTCGCTCACAGATACGGCGTCGAACTGTCCCCAGCCCTCGTTGAACGGCACCCACGCGACCACGCTCGGCGCCGAACCGAGCAGCTCCACGGTCCCGTCCACCTCGTCCAGGAACTCGCGTCGTCCCTCGCGATCGGCGCGGCCGAACAGGCGGTGCCACCGGTCGGGGAAGCGCAGCGGCAGTGCCGCAGGTGCCGTGACCACGGCCGAGCGGTAGGAGCGCCCGCCGTTGACCATGTCCTGCCAGACCAGCATGCCGAGCCGGTCGCAGTGGTGGTACCAGCGCAGCGACTCGACCTTGAGGTGCTTGCGCAGCATGGTGAAGCCAAGCTCCTTCGCGGTGACGATGTCGTGGACCAGCGCTTCGTCGGACGGCGCGGTCATCAGGCCGTCGGGCCAGTACCCCTGATCGAGGAGACCGGCGTGCAGGTACGGCGCGCCGTTGAGCAGCAGCCGGGTCCGCCCGTGAGCGTCGGGCCCGAAGCCGACCGAGCGCATCGCGGCGTACGAGGTGACCGTGTCCTCGCCGAGCCTGACCTCGAGGTCGTAGAGGAACGGGTCCTCCGGGGCCCAGGCCCGGGGGTCGGGCACCGGAAGGCGCACGGACCTGTCGGCTGCGACCTGGCCGACGGCGACCTCACGACCTGCTGCCGCCAGTCGCACCTCCGCCGTCGCGGCCGAGCCCGCTCCGGCGGCCCGGACCGTGACCTCGAGCTCCTTGGAAGCGAGCCGCGGGGTGAGCACCAGCCGGTCGATCCAGCGGACCGGCACCGTCTCCAGCCAGACGGTCTGCCAGATCCCGGACTGCGCGGTGTACCAGATGCCGTGCGGATGGAGCTTCTGCTTGCCGCGGCTGCGCCAGGAGGTGTCGGTGACGTCGCGGACCCGCACGACCACCTCGTGCTCCCCGTCGCCGGCGAGCGCGTCGGTCAGGTCGAGGGTGAAGGGCAGGTAGCCGCCGCGATGCTCGCCGACGAGTGTGCCGTCGACCCACACCCGGCAGTCCTGGTCGACGGCCCCGAAGTGCAGCAGCAGCCGGTCGCGCAGGAAGCCGCCCGGCAGCCGGAAGGTACGCCGGTACCACAGCGCCTCGTCCGGCTGCAGCGTCCGGCCCACCCCGGACAGCGGCGCCTCGGGCGAGAAGGGCACCAGGATGGGCCCGTCCCAGCGGGCCGGCGGGCTCATCGCCGCTGCCGAGGTGAAGGCGTGGTCCCAGGAGCCGTTGAGGCTCAGCCAGCCGTCGCGGACCAGCTGGGGACGCGGGTGCTCCGGCAGCACACGCCCGGGGTCGAGCGCTTCACCCCAGGGCGTCAGCACGAGTCGCACCTGCGCACGCCCTCCACGCGGGAACTCTAACGGCGGCACCCCCAGCCGCTCCGGCGCGAACCAGCGCGTTCGCACCGTTGCGGGCGTCAAGGCCTGGGCGACGCCCAAGTGACCGGAACGTCCGACCCGCCCTCCTCCGAGACGCGCGTGCCCATCTGCACGTACATGGCCTGCGGCACGAGCTTGCCTGCGACGAGCGCCTCCCCCATCCGGAACGACGACGACCCGGCCATCAGTCCCGGCGGCACGAACGAAAGCAGCCTGCCGAGGTCCTGGAGGTCGGCTTGGGAGTTCATCCTCATCAGCATCAGGTTGTCGCACTGGGAGACCACGTTCTCGTGCACTTTGTGCGGCCGCTGGGTCGAGGTCAGCAGGTAGAGCCCGTACTTGCGTCCCTCCGCCGCGATCTGGACCGCCCGCTCCGCAGACAGCTGCGCGAGAGCATCCCCGGGCTCCGCGGGACAGATGTTGTGTGCCTCGTCGATCACGACCAGGCAGGGTCGTCGGGACGTCCGGTCCGCCCACAGTGTGGAGAGCACCGCTTCCGCGACCACCCGCTGCTCCTGCGGCGTATCCAGCGAACCCAGGTCCACGACGGTGCAACGACTCGTGGGCTCGCGCAGTTCGTCGACCAGAGAAGCCTGTCCCGCAGCCCACAGGCTCCAGTCCAGCACGCCGAGGTTGGTGGCGCGCTTGCCCAGCTCACGGGCCCCCGGTGTCTCGGCCTGCAGCAGCTGGTCGGCGGAGGAGATGAGCGGCCGACCCGCCACCTGGGCACGGAGAAGGTCGACGAGCACGGCGTACTCATCACGGTCGCGGATCGGATCGAGTCCGAGGACAGCCGCCTGCGCCGGGGCATCGAGGTCCGCGAAGCGCAACCGCAGCGGGTGAGCCGCTGCGTCGTCGTTGCGCCAGACAGCCACTTCTCCGGGTACGTCGGAGTACCGCGCGGCGAGCTCCGCATCGGCGCCCTCTCGAATGCGACCGAGACCGACATAGTCGGAGTTCGGATCCAGGATGACCACACGGAGCGTGGTCTCGGCCAGGAGCCGCTCGAGCACGACGCCGAGCGAGTACGTCTTGCCCGACCCCGACTGCCCGCACATGAACGTGTGCCTGTTGAACCCGCCGCTGTCCAACGTCGCCGCAACGCCGGGCGCCAGCAGCAGCTCCCCCACGTTGAGACCCGCGCGCCCCGGGCGCACGGTGCCCAGCCAGGACCCGACCTCCTCCTGGGTGGCCGGGCGGACGGTGGCGTCGTGGAAGGGGGTGCGCTCGCCGTGGAGGACGACGCCGGTACCCCGGGCCAACCGGACCTCGATGCTGGACCGGGCGCCCCCGATTCCGTCACCGCTGGTGGTCGTCGTTGCGACCGCGAGGTCGGTGATCTGCCCGAGGTGCTGCTGGCCGTCCTTCTTCAGCGCGACATAGCCGCCCCGGCGCAGGGCGAGGCCGTGCAGCGAGGTCTGGAACTCGAAGGCCACGCCGTCGACGGAGGTGGCCACCGGGAGGATCGACCGTTCGATCTCCTCTCGGACGAGGCGGTAGCCGGCCAGGCGTTCGGCCAGCTCCTCCCGCACGGTCTCGGGGGCACCTGTCGGCATGGACGTCTCGACCACCGGTTCCTCCCCACTCGGTCACGAACTCGCTGGCAGGGTAGGCCGACCGAAGGGCGCCGAGATCACCCGCTGCGGGTGGGATCGGCGTACCCCTCGCCGTGGGGCTCGCGGATGGCGGCGGCGACTGTCCAGCCGGCAGAGCGTGCACAACCGCCCGCTCAGCGTCGTGAGGCGGTGCAGGACTGCCCGCTCGGCGTCGTGAGGCGGTGCAGGACTGCCCGCTCGGCGTGGTTACCGCGCACAGAAACACCCGGTCGGCGGGTGGTGCGGACGGGCTGGCCTGTAGGCCGGGTTCTGTCCCCGGCCGCCTCACGGCGGCTCGGTGGGCGACCATCCATCTAGGAGAGCCGTTGCCGACTCCCTCCAGCGACCTACCCGCGAGCTCGGGCGGACCGCCCTCGAACGCTCGCTGTCTGGTCTTGCTCCAGGTGGGGTTTACCGAGCCGCGACGGTCACCCGCCGCGCTGGTGGTCTCTTGCACCACCGTTTCACCCTTGCCGCCGGCGCCGTCCGGAGACGGAACCGGTGGCGGTCTGCTTTCTGTGGCACTGTCCCGCGGGTTGCCCCGGGTGGGTGTTGCCCACCACCTCGTCCTGTGGAGCCCGGACCTTCCTCGGCGGCCCTGGTCACCCAGGTCCGACGCGGTCGCCCGGCCAGCCCATCCGCTGCGCCTAGGATACGGCCCTCGCGCCGTCGTCGAGCCGGAACCGCACCTTCCGGGCCGCGGGATCGGCTTCGGTGAGGAGCACCGTGACCTCCTCGCCTACCGGCAGCGGGGACGTGGCCGACACCGGCGCCTCGACGGCAGGGGTCCGCAGCATCACGGTGCCCTGCCGCTCGTCGTCGTGCTTCGTCTCCAGCACCACGCCGCCGAAGGTCTCTCCCACCCGGTGCCGCAAGGTGTGCGCCTCGACCAGGTCGAGCACCGCGTTCTCGTAGGCGCGGGCCTTCTGTCCGGAGCGCTGCATGATCTGCGGCAGCATGTCGAGCCCGGCCCGCGCCCAGTCCGGCACCGCCTCGCCGGCGCAGAGCGCGGCGCACACCTCCAGGCCGTAGCGGTCGACCAGCCGCCGCAGCGGGGCGGTCACGTGGGCGTAGGTCGAGGCGAGCGCGGCATGCTCCGGCTGGTCCGGCAGGTGCCCGTCGAAGGCGGCGTACGACGCTCCGCGCAGCAGGCTCGTCGACGCCACCGCCATCGCAGCGTGCTCGGGGCGGGCCGGGTCCAGCGCCCGCAGGAAGACCGGAGCCGGGACCGACGGCGGCCAGTCCAGGCCCAGGGCCCGGGCAGAGCGGCGCAGCCGCGTGACGGCGTCGTCCGGCGCCGGCGGCAGCGTCCGGAGCACCCCGACCTTCCCCTGCACCATCAGGTCCGCAGCGACGAAGCCGGTGAGCAGGGAGATCTGGGCGTTCCAGGTCTCGACCGGCAGCATCGTGCGGTACTCCAGCCGCCACCGGCCGTCGGAGACGTCGACCTCCTGCTCGGGCATCGGCAGCGAGATGCCACCGCGCTCGGCCTCCTGGTGCACCCGCAGCGCGCCCACCTCGGCGAGCAGCCCGATCGTGGAGTCCTCGTGCGCGTGCCCGAGGTCCGCCTGCACACCCTCGTAGTCCAGCCGCTCGCGCGAACGCACCCGCGCCCGCTCCACCGAGGCATCCTGGACCGAACCCTCCGTGTCGAGCCGGATGCTCCACACGAACGCCGGCCGCTCCTGCCCGGGCAGCAGTGACGCCGCGCCCTCACTGAGCACCGGCGGGTGCAACGGGATCTTGATCTCCGCCCCGTAGAGCGACTCCCCGCGCCGGTGTGCCTCCTGGTCCACCGGGCCACCGGGCTCTACGAACGCCATCACGTCGGCGATCGCGTAGTGCACCAGGTAGCCCGAGCCGTCCCGCTCGAGGTGCATGGCCTGGTCGAGGTCCAGGGCACCGACCGGGTCGATGGTGACGAGCTCGAGGTCGGTCCGGTCCCGCCGCGGCGCCCGCGGACGCTCGGCCTCCTGCTGCGCCGCCTGCGTCACCTCGGCCGGGAATTCGGAGGTCACGTCCTGCTCCTGCTGGATGGCGGCGATGCCGGCCCGCAGGTCGGCGTTGTCGGCGCGGCTCCGCAGCACCCGTGTGCCCACGCTCTCCTCCACTCCCCGACGCCCCGGGCGTCGGTCTGCGACCGGCGCGTCCCTACGCTGGCCCGGTGCTCATCCTGCTGCCCCCGTCCGAGGGCAAGTACACCCCCACCCGCGGGAGGTCGCTCGACCTGGACCGGCTGAGCTTCCCCGAGCTCGCCGAGCCGCGACAGGCGGTGCTCGACGCGCTGGTCACCTTGTCCACCGGCGACGTGGCCAAGGCCGCCGAGGTGCTGGGACTGGGCAGCACCCAGGCGGAGGAGGTAGGCCGCAACGCAGGTCTCCGCGCCGCGGCCACCGCTCGCGCCGACGCCATCTACACCGGAGTGCTCTACGACGCCCTCGACGTCGCCACCCTCAGCCCGGAGGCGAAGCGCCGGGCGTCGCGGTCGCTGACGATCGCCTCGGCCCTGTTCGGGCTGGTCCGACCCGGCGACCGGATCCCGGCGTACCGGCTCTCCGGTGAGGTGTCCCTACCCGGGCTCGGCCCCGTGGCCGCACACTGGCGCAGCGTCCTGGACCCGGTCGTACGTGCGGCTGCCGGCTCCGGACTGGTGGTGGACCTGCGCTCCTCGACGTACGCCGCGTTCTGGCGGCCCGATGCCGAGCTCGTCCCGCGAGTCGCCACCGTTCGGGTGCTGCAGCAGGTCGGTGACCAGCGCAAGGTGGTCAGCCACTTCAACAAGGCGACCAAGGGCCGGTTGGTCCGCGCCCTGCTCGAGGACGGGGCCAACCCAGGCAGGCCCGAGGAGCTGGCGGCCGCCCTCGACCGGCTCGGCTGGCACGTCGAGCTGCACGACCCGGCGCGCACCGGGCAGCAGCTGGATGTGGTCGTCAGCGAGGTCTGAGCAGGCGGCTGGCTCAGCCGAGCACGTCGGTGGGGCGGGCGTTGAACAACCGCAGGTTGGCCATCGGCTCGTCGCCCTTCGGGCCGCCCTCGAAGTAGGACACGACGCTCACCGACGCGGGGGCCAGCTCCATCCGGTAGACCGCCTCCAGCGGCGCACCTAGTGCGTCGGCGACCACGGTCTTGATCGGCGTGACGTGGCTGACCACCACGACCGTCTGGCCCGCGTAGCGCTGCACGATGCGGTCGCGGCCCTCGAGCACGCGCTTCTCCACCGCGCGGAACGACTCGCCGCCGTGGGGCGCCGACTCCAGGTCACCGAGCCAGGCGACCAGCTCGTCGGGCCACTTCTGGTGGACCTCGTGGAAGGTCAGACCGTCCCAGGTGCCGAACTCCATCTCGGCCATCGCGTGCTCGAACTCGATGCCGAGGTCGAGGAACTCCGCGAGGACCTCCGCGGTCTGGTGGGTACGCCGCACCGGCGAGCTGATCAGCGCGTCGAAGCTCCCGGACAGCGGGGCCAGCCACTCCCCCGTCGACCGTGCCTGCTCCCGCCCCTCATCGTTCAACGGCGGGTTGCTGCTGGCCAGCCCCCCGGAGAACAGCTTCCCCTTGGTGTGATCGGTCACCCCGTGCCGGACCAGCACCAGCGTCGTCGGCTTCCCGCGCGGCGGCCCCCACCCGCGCGCCGGAGTGCCAGCGGAGGCGCGCGGGTGAGGAGCCGAGGCGTCGGAGATGTGCGCCGGAGCGCCAGCGGAGGCGCGCGGGTGAGGAGCCTCGGCGACCCCAGACGCGGCGGGCGAGCCTGCAGCGGAGCCGCGACCAGAAGCGGGTTCAGAAGAACCAGCACCGTCCAGCACCTCGTTCAACAACCGGTCCGCATGCGCGTTCTGCGACCGGGGCACCCAGGTGAATGTCGTCCCGAACGGCGCCAGCCGGTTGGCCTCGATCGCCAGGGGCTTCATCGCGGGGTGCTTGACCTTCCAGTTGCCCGACATCTGCTCGACGACGAGCTTGGAGTCCATCCGGGCCTCGATCTCGGCCCCGGGAGCGTGCTCGGCGGCGAGCTCGAGCCCGGCGATCAGGCCGCGGTACTCCGCGACGTTGTTGGTCGCCGTGCCGATGGTCTCGGCCCTTTCGGCGATGACCTCGCCGGTGTCGGCGTCCTTGAGCACGGCGCCGTACGCCGCGGGGCCGGGGTTGCCGCGCGAGCCGCCGTCCGCCTCGATGACGACCCGCTGGTGCCTGCCCGAGGGGGTCACAGGCCCGACTCCGAGGTGCGCACCAGGATCCGGTCGCACTCCTCGCAGCGCAGCACCTCGTCCGAGGGCGACTTGGCGATCCCGTCCAGCTCGGCGGGGTTGAGGGTCAGCCGGCAGCCGCCGCACTCGCGCCTACGCAGTGCCGCCGCGCCGACGCCGCCCTTGCTCTGGCGCAGGCGCTCGTAGAGGGCGCTCAGGTCTGCGGGGATGCCGGAGGCGGTGGTGTTGCGCTCGGACTTCACCTCGGCGAGCTCGTTCTGCAGGTCCGCGGCGGTGCGCTCGAAGGCGCCACGCAGTGCGGTCTCCTCCTCCACCATCTGGGCCAGCTCGGCCTCACGCTCGGCGAGCTGCAGCTGGGCGGTCTCGAGCCGCTCCATCACCTCGAGCTCGGTGTCCTCGAGATCGCTGATCCGGCGGTCGAGCGACTGCAGCTCCCCGAGCATCCGCTCCAGGGCCTTGGGGTCCTTGACCTGGCCGGCGTCGATCATGCCCTGGTCGCGGATCTTGCGCGCTTTCACCTGCTCGACGTCGGCGTCCGCGCGCTTCTGCTCGCGGGTCAGGTCGTCGACCTGGATGCGCAGGTCCCGGGCGGCGTTGTCGACCGCGACCCGGCGCGCGGCGAGGTCGCGCAGCTTCTGGGCCTCGGGGATGGTGGCGAGGCGGTGGGTGAGGCTGTCGGTGCGGGAGTCGAGCTCCTGCACGTCGAGCAGCCGCAGCTGGACAAAGGGATCGGCTTTCACCGGGCGGTCTCCTGTTCGACCCTCAGACGCGGAAGCTCCACGGGTCGGTGTTGATGTCGCTGACGCGGACGTCCACCGTATCGCCGAGCTCGATGCGCAACCGATCCGCCAGCACCGGCAGCCAGGTGCTCTCTGCTGCCCAGTGCGCGACGTCGACCAGGGCCAGGTCGCCGTGCTCGCGCAGCTCCGAGGCCGGGTGGTGGCGCAGGTCGGAGGTCAGGTAGACGTCGGCGCGTGCCCGGCGGGCCACGTCGAGCAGGAAGTCCCCTGCTCCCCCGCACAGCGCCACGGTCTCGACCCGCTGCCCGGGATCGCCGGCCACCCGGACGCCGTGTGCAGTGGCAGGCAGTACGTCGGCCACCCGGTCGGCGAACTCGCGCAGCGTCATGGGCTGCTCGAGAGTGCCGATCCGGCCGGATCCGCGGTCCCCCTCCGGCAGTCCGGCCAGCTCGACCACGTCGTACGCCGGCTCCTCGTAGGGGTGCGCCTCCCGGATGGCCTGCAGGGCCCTTCCGCGCAGCTCCCGCGGGCACACGGCTTCGATCCGCACCTCCTCGACGGTCTCCAGGGTGCCGACCTCCCCGATCGCCGGGTTCGCCCCGGCCAGCGGCCGGAAGCGTCCCTCACCGGGGCTGCTGAAGGTGCACGAGTCGTAGTCGCCGAGGGCACCCGCGCCGGCCGCGGCCAGCGCCTCGCGCACGGCCTCGGCGGAGTCTCGGGGCGCGAACACGACGATCTTGTCCCTCGCCGCGCCCGGGTCCGGCTCGAGCGGTCGGACCTCCTCAAGACGCAGGGCGCGGGCGAGCGACTCGGAGACACCGCCCGCCGGCGAGTCGGCGTTGGTGTGCGCGGTGAACAGGCCGCACCCGGCTCCCAGGAGCCGGTGCACGACCCGGCCCTTGGGGTCGGTGGCCGCGACGCCGTGCACGCCCTTGAGGAACAGCGGGTGGTGGCACACCAGCAGCTGCGCACCAACCTCGACCGCCTGCTCGGCGACCTCGGCGACCGGGTCCACGGCGAGCAGGACCCGGCGTACCTCCGTCGCGGGGTCGCCGCAGACCAGCCCGACCGCGTCCCAGGAGTCGGCGTGGGCAGGCGGGTACCAGGAGTCGAGTAGGGCGGTGAGCTCTCCCAGGGTCGGCATGCCCCGAACGCTAGACGACCGCGCCCCTGCTCGTTGTAACGCGGGGTTATGGAGACCGAGTGCCTCCCCGGGGCAGCACTTTGCCTCCATAACCCCGCGTTACATGGGGCCTGCAGCCAGCTAGTTGACCTGCCTCTCGCGGCCCTCCCAGTAGGGCTTGCGCAGCTTGAACTTCTGCAGCTTGCCGGTCGCCGTGCGGGCCAGCACCTCGCGGAACTCCACCGACGAGGGCGCCTTGTAGCGCGCGACCTTGGACTTGCAGAAGTCGATGAGGTCCTGCTCGGTGAGGTCGGAGTCCTCGACCTTGACCACCAGCGCCTTGATCGTCTCGCCCCACTTCTCGTCGGGTACGCCGATCACGGCGACCTCGGCGACGTCGGGATGGGAGAAGATCACGTCCTCGACCTCGATGGAGGAGACGTTCTCCCCGCCGGTGATGATCACGTCCTTCTTGCGGTCCTGGATGGTCAGGTAGCCGTCGTCGATGAAGCCACCGTCTCCGGTGTGGAACCAGCCCTGGGCCAGCGCCGCCTCGGACTCCTCCGGCTGCTGCCAGTAGCCCTCGAGCACCACGTTGGAGCGGGCCAGCACCTCGCCGCCCTCCGAGGTCTTCAAGGTGACACCGATGGCCGGGGTGCCGGCGCGCACCAGCTTGCCGGCGCGCTCCTCGATCGAGAGGTCGTCCCACTCCTCGCGGGTCCGGTTGATCGTCAGCAGCGGGGAGGTCTCGGTGAGGCCGTAGATCTGGATGAACTCCCAGCCGAGCTCCTCCTGGACCCGCGCGATCGTGCGGGTCGGCGGCGGCGCGCCGGCGACGATGATCCGGACGCGGTCGCGGCCGGGGATCTCGCCCTCCCAGCTCTCGGCGGCCTCGAGTACCGACGCGACGACTGCCGGAGCGGCGCACATCACCGTGACGCCGTACTTCTGGACGCGGCGCAGGATCTCCGCGCCGTCGATCTTGCGGATGACCACCTGCGGCACGCCCATGCCGGTCATCGCGAACGGCATCCCCCACCCGTTGGCGTGGAACATCGGCAGCGTGTGCAGGTAGACGTCGCGGTCGCTGACGCCGGCGTGGAGCGCGAAGGTGATCGCGTTGGTCCAGATGTTGCGGTGGGTGATCTGCACGCCCTTGGGACGAGCGGTCGTGCCGGAGGTGTAGTTGATCGTCGCGGTGGCGTTCTCCTCGCGCTCCCACGGCTTCGGTTCGACACCCTCGACGTACATGTCGGCGTCGTCGCCGATCAGGAGCTTGTGCTCGCACTCCACGCCCTCGAGGTCGTCGACCAGCTCGGGGTCGACGTAGAGCACCCGCGCGCCGGAGTGCTCGACGATGTAGCGGACCTCGTCGGTGGAGAGCCGGAAGTTGATCGGCACCAGCACCCGGCCGAAACCGCAGACACCGAAGAACGCCGTGTAGAGCCGGGCGCTGTTGTGCGAGACGTAGGCGACCCGTTCGCCGAAGCCGATGCCGAGCTCGTCGAGCTTGGCGGCCTGGGCGCGGGCGAGCTCGCCGACGCGGCGGTAGCTGAGGTCGCCGAGCGACGGCGCCGGTTGCTGGGGCTCGTCGACGATGCCGACCCGATCGGCGTACACCGCGAGCGCACGGTCCAGGAAGTCAGCAGCACTGAAGGGAACGATCACCCGAGCCTCCTTGCGATGTGACGCCCGGCACATCCGGGCGCTCCCATCCTGCCACTCGCGCCGCGACGGCGGCGCACCGCTGGATCGCTGCGCCGGTCGGGGCGGTCATGCGCTCGGGAGAAGATCCCAGGCACTTTCGTTGCGTCTGCGCATGAATTCGTGCAGGAGTGGATACGGGGCGCCATGCCGGGATTCGTCCATGAGATTCGCGCCACGGGGAACGCTCTGCTGATCCGGATCAGCATCATCGCCGCAGTGGGTGGCTTGCTGTTCGGCTACGACACCGGAGTCATCTCCGGTGCGCTGCTCTTCATCCGCAAGGATCTGCACGCCAGCCAGTTCGAGCAGCAGGCCATCGTGGCGGTCCTGTTGCTGGGCGCCATGGTGGGCGCCGCCGGCTCGGGGTACCTCAGCGACCGGATCAGCCGGAAGTGGACCAAGGTGATGTCCGGCAGCATCTACTTCCTCGCGGCGCTCGGCTGCGCCTTCAGCGTGAACGCAGCCATGCTCATCGGCTGCCGGTTCCTGCTCGGCATCTCGGTCGGGACCGCCTCGTTCGTCTCCCCCCTCTACATCTCCGAGGTGGCCCCGCCCCGGGTGCGAGGGGGCCTCACATCGTTCAACCAGCTGGCGGTGGTGAGCGGCATCCTGCTGGCCTACATCGTCAACTACCTGTTCAAGGGCTTCCCCGAGCAGTGGAGGTGGATGCTGGGGGTCGCGGCGATACCCGGAGCCGTCCTGGCCGTGGGCATGCTGACCGTCCCGCACACCCCCCGATGGCTGGCGCAGCACGGAGACAAGGACCGCTCGCGGGACGTGCTGGACCGACTGCGTGAGGGTGACGAGGACGCGGACGTCGAGGGCGAGATGAACGACATCGAGGAGGCGAACCGAGCCGAGGGTGGGTCCAGCCTGCGCAGCCTGCTGACGCCCCGCCTGCGCCGGGTCGTCATCGTCGGTGTGGCCCTGGCGGTGGCCCAGCAGTTCGTCGGCGTCAACACGGTCATCTACTACGCACCGACGATCCTCAGCGACATCGGCCAGGCCAACTCCGCCGCGCTGGCCGGCACCCTCATCGTCGGGGCCACCAACCTGCTGTTCACCGTCCTCGCCGTCTTGCTGCTCGACCGGCTCGGGCGGCGGGTGCTGCTCCTGACCGGCACGTCCGTCCTGCTGGTCGCGCTGGCGCTGCTCGGCGTCTACTTCAGCTCCTCGACGCTGCAGCACGACTACGGCTGGCTCGCCCTGGGCGGCCTGATCCTGTTCATGGCCGGGTTCGCGATCGGGCTCGGCCCGGTGTTCTGGCTGATGATCTCGGAGATCTACCCGGTCGGCGTCCGGAGCAAGGCGATGGCCGTCTCGACGATCTTCAACTGGGGCGCCAACTTCATCGTCGCCCAGACCTTCCTGACCCTGAGCAGCTGGATCACCCGGCAAGGCGTCTTCTTCCTCTACGCCGGGATCGCTGTGCTGGCCCTGTGGTTCTTCGCCTCCCAGGTCCCCGAGACCCGCGGTCGTTCGCTGGAGGACATCCAGCAGGAGCTCGCGCCGGAGAGCACTGGTTGAGGCCGCGATCAACCGTGCCCCTCGGGATCCCGCACTCGGTGGGCGCAGCAGTGGGCGCAGCAGGGATCGAACCTGCGACCACCTCGTTGTAAGCGAGGTGCTCTACCGCTGAGCTATACGCCCCTCGGGCCGTGCACGGGCCCGCCGGGACCGGCCGGTGCTGATGGTGCGGCCGGTCGCACGAGGGCACAGACTACGGCAGGAGACGCCGGGCCGCGGACTCCGACCGGACAAAGAAAGATCGCGCCGCTGGCGTCTCGGGTCACCAGCGGCGCGACAAGATAAGACTGCCGCACCGAAGCCCCGGATTCAACGAGGCTGCGGACAAGTGGCACGTGGGTACTAGACCAGCTTCGCCAACGCGGCGGCGTGCTCGTCGAGGTCGCGCATCTGGCCGCGCCGGGAGACCGTCGTCCACCGGATCACGCCGTCCTTGTCGACGGTGAACGAGGCTCGATCAGGACTCCCGGTGCCGGCGTCGAGGACGCCGTACGCCGACGCGACCGCGCCGTGTGGCCAGAAGTCGCTGAGCAACGGGAAGAACAGCGCGTCGCGGTCGGCGACCGCGCGCTGGCTGTAGATCGAGTCGCAGCTGATCGCCAGGACCGTGCTGCCGTCGGTCTCGAAGTCTCCGAGCCGGTCACGGATGCCGATCAGCTCACCGGTGCACACGCCGCTGAAGGCGTAGGGGTAGAAGACCAGCAGCACTGCCCGACGCCCGGCGAAGTCGGAGAGCGAGACCTGCTGGCCGTGCTGGTCGGTCAGCGTGAAGTCAGGCGCCGGGTCACCGGGAGACAGGGGCATGGGGCCATGGTCTCAGCCCCGGCCCCCGGCGGCTCAGGCGGAGTCCTCCGCGGGCTCGTCGTCGGATCCGGACTGCGAGCCGGCCGGCGGGTTGCCGTCCGCGTCGTAGTCCTTGAGGTCCTTCTTCAGCACCTTGCCGGTCGCGTTGCGGGGCAGCTCGTCGAGGAAGACGATCTCCCGCGGCACCTTGTAGCGGGCCAGGTTGTCCTTCACCCACTCCTTGAGCGTCTTCTCCTCGACGTCGCCGTCCTTGACCACGAAGGCACGCAGCCGCTTGCCGAACTCGTCGTCGTCGACGCCGATCGCGGCGACGTCGTGGACGTTGTCGTGGCGGGCGAGGCAGTCCTCGATCTCCTTGGGGAAGACGTTCTCACCGCCGGAGACGATCATCTCGTCGTCGCGGCCCTCGACGAACAGCCGGCCCTCCTCGTCGAAGCGGCCGACGTCGCCGGAGGACATCAGCCCGTCGATCATCTCCTTGGACTCGGACTCGTCGCCGGTGTAGCCGCCGAAGAGCATCGTGTTGCCGACGAAGATCCGGCCGCTCTCCCCCTGCGGGACCTCCTTGCCGTCCTCGTCGTAGATCTTCACCACGGTGTTGTACGGCGTCTTGCCGGCCGTCCCGGGCGCCTCGCGCAGGTCCTTCGGCTGGGCGATCGTGGCCCAGGCCACCTCGGTCGAGCCGTAGGTGTTGTAGAGGTTGTCGCCGAACGCGTCCATCCACTGGGTGGCGAGGTCGCCGGTGAGGGCGGATCCGGAGGCGGCCACCACCCGCAGCTGGGAGTAGTCGCCGCCGCGCTCGTCCTCCGGCAGCTTCAGCATGCGCTGCATCATCACCGGGATCACGATCAGTCCGTCGCAGTCGTGGTCGTCGACCGCCTTCAGGCACCCCTCGGGGTCGAACTTGCGGCGCAGCACCAGGGTGCTCTCCAGGAGCATCGCGAGGTTGAGGTGCGCCCAGCCCCAGGTGTGGAACAGCGGGGCGGCGATGTGCACCGTGCCGCCGTTCTTGAACGGCATCTTCGACAGCAGCGCCACCGCACCGTCGAGGCCGGACTCGCCGCGCGGTGCCCCCTTGGGGGTTCCGGTCGTGCCGGAGGTGAGGATGACCGGCTTGCTGGTGTGCTCGGGCACCGGGAACGCGTCGGTGGAGCCCTTCTTCACCAGCTCCTCGACGGACGGCAGGTCGGCCGGCTCGTCCTCGTCGTGCCAGGCGACCACACGGGTCACCTCGATGCCGGACTTGTCGATGAGCTGGGTGAACTCGTCGTCGTAGACGATCGCCTCGGCCTGCTCGCGGTCGCAGACCTCACGCAGCTGCTTCGCCGAGAAGGCGGTGTTGAGGTAGAGGATGTCCGCGCCCAGCTTGGACAGCGCAGTCGACGCCTCCACGAAGTAGCGGTGGTTGCGGCACAGCACCGCGACGCTGTCACCCTCGCCGACACCGAGGTCCTGCAGACCGTGGGCGAGGCGGGTCGACCGCTCGTCCAGCTCGCCCCAGGTGAGCTCACCGAGCTCGTCGATCAGCCCGACCTTGTCGGGGCGCCGGATGGCCAGCGCCTGGATCCCTCCGGCGAAGCCGATCCCCCACTGCACGAGAGTCTTGGTGATGCCCGCAAGGGTCAGCGGCCCGTAGGGCCGGACCACGCCGGCCTGGGTCATCACCTTGACCAAGCGCGCCTGACGCAGCGCCTGCTTCCCGAGGTAGGTCAACATGTGCAGGGCCTCCTGTGGCCTCAGTGGTGGTTCTTCGGGTTCTTCGGCGCGACCAGCCGGGTCGCTGTCCATTCCTTACCCACTGCCACCGTGGTCGTGGTCGCCAAACCTGCGATGTCCGCTGCTTCGGAGACCTCGGCGGCGTCCACGGCTCCGGGACGACCGACCTTGGGGGTCAGCAGCCACACGGCACCGCCGGACGCCAGGTCGGTGAGGGCGTCCATCAGCGCGTCGGCCAGGTCGCCGTCGTCGTCACGCCACCACAGCAGCACCGCGTCGACGACGTCGCCGTGGTCACCGTCGACGAGGTCGGCGTCGACCGCATCCTCGATCTCCTGCCGGACGTCGTCGTCGACGTCCTCGTCCCACCCGAGCTCCTGCACCACCATCCCCGGTTTCAAACCGAGCCGGTCTGCCAGCCGGACATCCGCGCCGCCTGCGGTCGGGCTCACGTGTGCGCCTCCATCACTTCTGCGTAGCTGCCCCGGTGGGCCACCGGCTCGGGGGCAGCTGCGCCCCTGCAGTGCCCGTAGTCCACTAGACCGCACGGCGCGGCGCAACCCTGTCCGGCTCTCGCTCAGCATGCGGCGGCGTACGTCGGTCCCGCGGCGCTGCCTCCGCCCGTTTCGCGCGCTTCGCAGAAGTGCAACGATGAAATGGTGAGCGACGCAGAGGCAAACCAGCAGAAGCCAGGCACAGCGGCGCAGCGTGCGTCGGTGATCCATGAGGGGCTGCCGACCCAGCTGCCCGACATCGACCCGGAGGAGACCGACGACTGGATCGCCTCCTTCGACGCACTGCTGGGTGACCGCGGCCGGGACCGGGCCCGCTACGTGATGCTGCGCCTGCTCGAGCGGGCGCGCGAGAAGCAGGTGGGCGTGCCCGCGCTGCGCAGCACCGACTACATCAACACCATCCCGCCCGAGCGGGAGCCGTGGTTCCCCGGCGACGAGGAGATCGAGCGCCGCATCCGTGCGTTCATCCGCTGGAACGCCGCGGTGATGGTCTCCGACGCCAACCGGCCCGGCCTGGAGGTCGGCGGCCACATCGCCACCTACCAGTCGGCGGCGAGTCTCTACGAGGTCGGCTTCAACCACTTCTTCCGGGGCAAGGACCACCCCGGCGGCGGAGACCAGATCTACATCCAGGGCCACGGCTCCCCCGGCATCTACGCCCGCGCCTACCTCGAGGGACGGCTCACCGAGCAGCAGCTGATGCACTTCCGTCAGGAGGTCCAGCACGGCGTCGGCAAGGGCCTGCCGTCCTACCCGCACCCGCGGCTGATGCCGGAGTTCTGGGAGTTCCCCACGGTGTCGATGGGCCTGACCGCGATCAACGCGATCTACCAGGCCCGGTTCAACCGCTACCTCCACAATCGCGGGATCAAGGACACCAGCCAGCAGCACGTGTGGACCTTCCTCGGCGACGGCGAGATGGGCGAGCCCGAGTCGCTCGGCGCGATCGGCCTGGCCGCGCGCGAGGAGCTGGACAACCTCACCTTCGTCATCAACTGCAACCTGCAGCAGCTCGACGGCCCGGTGCGTGGCAACGGCAAGATCATCCAGGAGCTGGAGTCGTTCTTCCGCGGCGCGGGGTGGAACGTCGTCAAGGTCATCTGGGGCCGGGAGTGGGACGACCTGCTCGCCCGCGACGTCGACGGTGTCCTGGTCAACCGGATGAACACCACCCCCGATGGGCAGTTCCAGACCTACTCCACCGAGTCCGGCGACTACATCCGCGACCACTTCTTCGGCGCCGACCCGCGGCTGCGCAAGATGGTCGAGCACATGAGCGACCAGCAGATCGCGAAGCTGCCCCGGGGAGGCCACGACTACCGCAAGGTCTACGCGGCCTTCGACGCTGCGACCAGCCACGTCGGTCAGCCGACGGTGATCCTGGCGCACACCATCAAGGGCTGGACGATCGACGCCCTGGAGGGCAAGAACGCCACCCACCAGATGAAGAAGCTCAACAAGGCCGACCTCAAGCGGTTCCGCGACCGGCTCTACCTGCCGATCAGCGACCGCGACATCGAGGAGGCCTACGACGCCTCGGGCACCGCGCCGTTCTTCCACCCGGGCCAGGAGTCGCCCGAGATGGAGTACATGATGGACCGTCGCCGCCAGCTCGGCGGCTCGCTGCCCAAGCGGGTGGTCCGCGCCAAGCCGCTGAAGGTCCCCGGTCCGGAGATGTACGACGACCTCAAGGCCGGCTCGGGCAAGAGCAAGGTGGCCACCACGATGGCGGTCGTCCGGCAGCTGCGCGACTGGATGAAGGACAAGGAGATCGGTCCCCGGATCGTGCCGATCGCGCCCGACGAGTACCGCACCTTCGGGATGGACTCGATGTTCCCGAGCGCGAAGGTCTACAACCCCGGCGGGCAGCAGTACGAGTCGGTCGACCGTCGGCTCCTGCTGAAGTGGCGGGAGTCCGAGCAGGGGCAGCTGCTGCACGAGGGCATCTCCGAGGCAGGCGCCGTGGCGTCCGCGACGGCCGCCGGGTCGGCCTACTCCACGCACGGCGTGACGATGATCCCCTTCTACATCTTCTACTCGATGTTCGGGTTCCAGCGGACCGGCGACAGCATCTGGGCGATGGCCGACCAGATGGCGCGCGGCTTCCTGATCGGCGCCACCGCCGGGCGCACCACCCTGACCGGTGAGGGGCTGCAGCACGCCGACGGGCACTCCCCGCTGCTGGCGCAGAGCAACCCGGCGGTCGTGCACTACGACCCGGCGCACGCCTTCGAGGTCGCGCACATCATGGAGGACGGTCTGCGCCGGATGTACACCGTGAGCAAGGAGCACCCCCAGGGCGAGAACGTCATCTTCTACCTGACCGTCTACAACGAGCCGATCGCGCAGCCCAAGGAGCCCGAGGGCATCGACGTGGAGGGCCTGCTGAAGGGCATCTACCACTTCGCCGACGCCCCCGAGGTCGCCGACGACGCTCCGCGCGTCCAGCTGCTCGCCTCGGGCGTGGCCTTCCCCTGGATCGAGAAGGCGCAGCGGCTGCTGGCCGAGGACTGGGGGGTCGCCGCCGACCTGTGGTCGGTGACGTCGTGGAACGAGCTGGCCCGTGACGGCGTGCACGCCGAGGAGTGGGCGCTGAACCACCCCGAGGAGCAGCCGCGCACCCCCTACGTCACCAGCACCCTGGACGGGGCTCCCGGGCCCGCGGTGGCGGTGAGCGACTTCATGCGCGCCGTACCCCTGCAGATCGCCAAGTGGGTGCCGACCGACTATCACGTGCTCGGCACCGACGGCTTCGGCTTCGCCGACACCCGGGCCGCGGCGCGGCGGTTCTTCCAGGTCGACGCCGAGAGCATCGCGGTGGAGGCGCTGCGCGCGCTGGCCCTGCGCGGCGAGGTCAAGCAGGAGGTGGTGGGCGAGGCGTTCCGCAAGTACCGCATCGACGACCCCACCGCCGTCTCCGGCGTCCAGCAGGAGGGCGGCGATGCCTGACCGGCCGGACGCGGGCCCGGAGACCGCGCCCGACCCCGCGCCGCACCACCAGGACGGCTCGGGCGCGTGGGCGGCGGCGGCGCGCCGCGGGGCGGCGCCGATCGTCCTCGGGCTGGTGTCCCTGGCGGTCTCCGTCCCGGCCACCGAGGACCTCGACCCGCTGCTGCGCTGGGTCGGGGTGATCCTGCTGGTGCTGGGCCTGGTGATCGTCGTGGCGACCGCCCGGACACTCTCGGCGGGCGAGTAGGGCTCAGGCGCCCCGTCGGAGCCGACGCCGGCCGCGCGCCGGCGCAACCGGCTGCAGCGGGTGCCCGCCTGCCTGCGCCCGGTTGGCCGGGGACTCGGGACCGTTGCGCAGCAACGTGCGCCAGCGGCCACGGTGGTAGCGCGCGGCCGAGGTGTTGCGCACGAAGGCGTTGACGATCTTCACGAACCGGTCAGGGTGGTCCTTGTGCGGGAAGTGGCCGGAGTTGGGCAGGATCTCCACCACCGCACCCGGGGCGAGCCGGGCGGCGTTCTCGGCGTGCTTGGCCGGGATGACCATGTCGTCGCTGCCCCACACCACGAGCATCGGCATCTCCTGGGTGAGGTAGGCCCGGTCGGACATCGTGACGATCTGGCCCTTGACGTCCACCACCGCCCGGACCACGTGCCGGATCGCCGCCCGGGCGTGCGGGTCGCGGAAGGACTCGTAGATCTCGGCGACCTCACCCAGGTCGCGGGCCGCGGAGAGCCGGCTGCGGGAGAGCGCGCGCAGCCCGACCCTGCCCAGGTGGCGTACGCCGGGGAGCGTCGCCAGACCCATCGCCTGGTGGAAGCCGGGCAGGGTGACCGCCCGGATCAGCGGAGTGACCTCGGGGCCGAGCCCGCCCGGCGCCACCAGGATCATCCGCTCGGTGCGCTCGGGGAACTGGTAGGCGAACTGCATCGCCACACCGCCACCGAAGCTGTGCCCCACCACGGTGACCTTGTCGATGTTCAGCACGGTGAGCAGGTCGCGCATCCCGTTGGCGTAGCCGCCCACCGAGTAGTCCGCCCGGGGCTTGGCGCTGCTGCCGTGACCCAGGAGGTCCGGAGCGATCACGGTAAAGTGCCGGGCGAGCTGGTGGATGACCGGCTCCCAGGTGGTGTGGGTGCAGCCCAGCCCGTGCAGCAGGAGCAGCGCCGGCCCCTGTCCCACCTTCACGAAGGCACGTCGGTGCCCGTGGATCGTGACGTGCTGGAGCTCCAGGGGCCCCGACGAAACCGGTTCCACGCGTCTCCTCAAGGCAGTCGGGACCAGTGGGGCGCAGTCAAGCACGCCGAGGGCCCGAACCCACGCCCGGTCGCCGAATTTCCCAGCTGTCGAGGCGAATTCGGCTCCATTCCGAGACCCGTCGGTGGCTAGAGTGTCGACCATGGCGACCGATCGGGCCCCTGCGGTGGCCCTCGCCGGGGAACCGGGCGGGGTGCTCCCCGCGCTCGCCCACATCGTGCACCTGGTGACGGGCCGCGACCCCGAGGAGGTGCGGCCGGACCACGACTTCGTGGAGGACCTGCGCGTCGACTCGCTGGCGATGGTGGAGATCCTCGAGGGGGCCGCGCACCACCTGCGCGTGCAGATCGAGGACGAGGCCGCCAAGCGGTTCGTGCTCGTCCGCGACCTCGTCGACTACCTCACCGCGCGCCTCTGAGAGCCATGTAACGCGGGGTTATGGCCACTGAGTGCGCCCCCGGGGCGGCACTCGGCCTCCCTAACCCCGCGTTACATGTGGAGGGTGAGTGCGGGGTCAGACGACCTGGTGCAGCCAGCGCACCGCAACCCCGTCGCCCGCGTGCCGGAAGGTCTCCAGCTCGTCGTCCCACGGCTTGCCGAGCAGCTTGTCGACCTCGAGCTCGAGGGTGGTCTCGCCCAGGGCGGCCTTGACGACCGCGGCCTTGAGCCGGTCCTCGGGGATCATGATGTCGCCGTGCAGGCCGGTGACGGCGTGGAAGACACCCAGGGTGGGGGTGCTGGAGTAGCGCGCACCCTCGGTGCTGGAGGTGGGGTCCTCGGTCACCTCGAAGCGCAGGTGGTTCCAGCCGCGCAGGGCCGAGACGATCGCCGCCGCGGACCCGATGTCGCCGGCCCAGGAGTACTCGGTGCGGTAGGTGCCCGCCTGCGCCGGCTGCGGGATCCACTCCATCTGCGGAGCCACGCCGAGCACACCACCGATGGCCCACTCGATGTGCGGGCACAGCGCCGACGGCGCGGAGTGCACGTAGATCACGCCGCGCGTCGCCGGACGGTTCGCAGCAACAGCCACTGGAGGACCTCCTCTTGCTCGGCGTCGAGGTACGCCTTCCCCAGCGGCCTCGTCGAGCAGTCGGTCGGTTCCACAGCAACGTCACTGTGAATGTTGTGAACTTGTGCGGCCATTGTGACCCAAATCCGGCGTTCGCGCCAGCGACACCCCCGACCGCCCCGCCGGATAGTCAGGCGCCGGCGGAGGTGGCCGGGCGACGCGGGCCGAGCTCCATCAGCTCGGTGAGCACCTCGGTGGCCACGCCGAGGCCGCCGAGGTGGGACTCCCCGTGGATCGTGCGGAAGTCGGCGCGGGGCAGCCGCGCGGCCAGGTGCTCGCCGTGGCGGTGCGGGATGATGTGGTCGGCGTCACCGTGCCACCACCGCACCGGCACCTGCACGTCCGCGGCCTCGAAGCCCCACGGGCGCGCGAACAGCACCGCGTCGGAGAGGACCGCCCCGAACTGGCGGCGGGAGCCGTTGAGGATGTCGTCGAGGAACATCGCCCGGAACTCCGGCCGGCCGAGCAGCTCCTTGTCGCCGCGGGGCTGCACGGCCGCGTAGCCGTCGATGATCGGGCCGGCGACCGGACGGATCACCCGGATCGCCTGGGCGAAGAGGAAACCGAGCGGCACCCGGGTGAGCTCGAGCAGCTCGGCGGCGTACGGCAGCATCGCCAGCGAGACCAGGCCGCCCTTGATCGCGTCGGGGCCGTGGGTGGGCGCCACTCCCCCGAGCACGCCGACGGCATGGACCCGGTCCGGCAGCGCGGCCCCGGCCGCGAGCGCGTAGGGACCGCCACCGGAGAGTCCGAGCACCCGGAAGGTGTCGATGGCCAGGGCATCGCACAGGTGGGTCAGGTCGTCGGTCCAGTCGAGGATGTTGCGGTACAGGTGCGGGGTCGAGGAGCCGATGCCCGGGCGGTCCACGCCGATGATGCGCATGTCGCGCTCCTCGGCGAACACGCGGGCCTCGACCGGCACCTGACGCCGGGCGCCCGGGGTCCCGTGCATCCAGATCAGCGCAGCGCCCCGGGGCGCACCGAACTCGGCGAAGGACAAGCGGCGCCCCTCGCGCACGGCGACCGAGCCCTCCAGGCGCGGGCGAACGACTTCACTCATGGGTGAATTCTCCCATGTCCCCGGCCGGGACACCGCCGACGCGCGGCGTGCGGACGGGTTGCCGCGGGCGGGTGCGCGGGCGCACGACACAATGACGCCCATGGAGTGGCTCCTGCTGGCGATCTCGGTCGCGCTGGTGCTGGCCTGCGGCGTCTTCGCCGCCGCCGAGTACTCCTTCGTCGCCGTGGACCGCGCCGCCGTCGAGAAGGCCGCCGCCGAGGGTGGCCGCCGGGCAGCGGGCGTCCGGGCGGCACTTCGCACGCTCTCGACACAGCTCTCCGGCGCGCAGATCGGCGTCACCCTGACCAACCTGATCATCGGCTTCCTCGCCGAACCCGCGATCGCGCGACTGCTGCGCGGCCCCCTGGAGTCCGCGGGGATGCCCGCGGGCGCGGTCCCCGGTGTGGCGGTCACGCTGGGCCTCGTCCTCGCCACGGCGGCGACGATGCTGTTCGGCGAGCTGGTGCCCAAGAAGATCGGCATCGCGGTGCCGATGGCCACCGCCCTGCGCACCCAGGCGTTCATCCGCGCCTTCACCACGGTGATGACGCTGCCGATCCGTCTGCTCAACGGCTCGGCCAACGCCGTCGTCCGTGCGCTGGGCGTGGAGCCCCAGGAGGAGCTGCGCTCCGCGCGGTCCTCCGACGAGCTCGCGTCGCTGGCCACCCGGTCGGCAAGCGAGGGCGTGCTGGACACCGAGACCGCACATCTGGTGCAGCGCTCGGTGGCGTTCGGCCCCCGCACCGCCGGGGAGATCATGACGCCGCGGGTGCAGATGGCCAGCATCGAGGCGACCGACCCGGTCAGCGAGGTCATCGACCTCTCCGCCGCGACCGGTTTCTCCAAGTTCCCGGTCGTCAAGGGCTCCAGCGACAACATCGTCGGCTCGGTGCACGTCAAGCAGGCGGTCGCGGTGCCTCGCGCCGAGCGCGGCGAGACCCTGGTGCGCGAGATCATGGTCCCGGCGACGGTGGTGCCCGAGTCGCTGCGCCTGGACCCACTGCTCTCGCTGCTGCGTGGCGAGGGGTTCCAGCTCGCCATCGTCTCCGACGAGTACGGCGGCACGGCCGGCGTGGTGACCCTGGAGGACGTGGTCGAGGAGATCGTCGGGGACATCGCCGACGAGCACGACCGCTACGGCTCCCGGCTGCGCCAGCGCCCGGACGGCTCGTGGATCGTCTCGGGCCTGCTGCGTCCCGACGAGATCCGCGAGGCCACCGGGGTCGCACTGCCGGAGGACGAGTCCTACGACACGGTCGCCGGCCTGCTGGTGCGCGAGCTGGGCCGTATCCCGGCCCGTGGCGACCGCGCCGTGGTGCCGCTCCCGCCGGTCCTCCCGGAGGACGAGGACGAGGAGCCGGTCGAGGAGCTGGCCCTGCTGCGCGTGGAGCGGATGGAGGGGCTGCGGGTGGACCGCATCTCGCTGAAGCGGCTGCCCCAGGACGGGGACGCCCCTTGAGCACCTCCACTGCGCTGCTGCTCGCGCTGGCCCTGCTGCTCGGCAACGCGTTCTTCGTGGCCGCGGAGTTCTCGCTGGTCTCGGCCCGGCGCACCAAGCTGGAGCCGAAGGCGGCCGCCGGCTCGCGGCTGGCCCGCACCACCCTGCGTGCGATGGAGGACCTCTCGCACGTCATCGCCGCCGTCCAGTTCGGGATCACGGTGTGCTCGCTGGGACTGGGCGCCGTCGCCGAGCCGGCGGTGGCGCACCTGCTCGAGCCGGCCTTCCACGCCGCGCAGCTGCCGGAGGCGTGGCTGCACCCGGTCGCCTTCACGGTCGCGATGGCGTGCGTGGTCTACCTGCACGTCGTGCTCGGCGAGATGGTGCCCAAGAACATCGCTCTCGCCGGTCCGGAGCGCATCGCGATCGTGCTCGGTCCGCCGATGGTGGGCCTGGTGACGATCCTCAAGCCGGTGGTGCTCCTCCTGGACGCCACCGCCAACGTGGTCGTGCGCGCCTTCGGCATCCAGCCTCGCCGTGAGGTGACCTCCACCTTCACCGTGGAGGAGGTCGAGGCGATGGTCGACGAGAGCCGGGAGGAGGGCATGCTGGAGCAGGCCGAGTACGAGCGGCTCTCCGGCGCTCTCGGCTTCACCTCCCGCACGGTGGTCGGCGTGATGCTGCCGCTGCGGGACCTGGAGACGGTCCGACGCGGGACCCGGGCCTCGGACGTCGAGACGGTCTGCGCACACACCGGCTTCTCCCGCTTCCCGGTGGCCGACGACAGCGGCGAGCTGATCGGCTACCTGCACATCAAGGACGTGCTTCAGCACGATCCACACGGGCGGGCCCGGGTGGTGGAGGACAAGTGGATCCGGCCGTTCGCCTCGGTGCGCGCCGATGACACCCTCGTCCAGGCGTTGCAGACGCTGCAGTCCCAGGGAGCGCACCTGGCCCGAGTCATCGACGACTCCGCCCAGGTGATCGGGGTGGCGACGCTCGAGGACGTGATCGAGGAGCTGGTCGGCGAGATCCGCGACGCCGCCCACGCCGACGGCCGCTGACCGCTGCTGGCGCGGCCACCGCTCAGCGCCGGCCGCGCACCTTCAGGGAGCGCAGCGCCGCGTTCGCCCGGGGCAGCACCCAGGAGGGGTCGGTGTCCTGCGCGGTGAAGGTCGCGACGGTCACGTTCGCGGGCCGCGCCCGCACCGTGGTCTGCACGAACCGGAAGGCGACGCCCCTGCGGGTGAGCGCCGAGCCGTACGTCGAGAGGCCCTTGCGTCCGGCGAGCCGCTCGGGACGCGAGCCCCGCACCTTCAGCTTGCGGTAGTTGGCGCGCATCGCGCGGACCAGGCTGCGGTTGACCTTCGCGAGCGCCCCCGGCTCGGTCCGGCTGACCAGGACGACGAGCTTGCGGTTGCGGCTGGAGAGGTAGACCGTGCCGTCCTCGACCCGACCGCGCAGGCCCTGCGGCACGCCGACGGAGAAGCCGCCCTGCCGGGAGGTGAGGCGCTCGGTGGTGCGGACCACCGCGCTCGGCGAGGTCGAGCGCTGCGGTGCTGGTGCGGAGTCGCTGCCGGGGCCGGCGCTGGGGTCGGCGAAGGTCCACCAGAGGACCAGGACGGCCGCGACAGCGGCGACCACGGCCACCACGAGGGGGCCCAGCACCCGGCGATTCATCGTCACTCCCTCCCCCGGACACCTTCGATCCTGCCCGCCGGCCCGCCGCGAGGGCGAGCCGGGGGCAGGATCAGGGCGTCTCAGCCGCGGACGAGCTCGCCGCGCCGCTCCCAGGCCACCGCGCCGGCGCCCAGGCCGACGAGCAGCAGGCCCAGACCGAGGGCACCGGACCAGGGGCCGCCGGTGTTGGGCAGCACTCCGGCGCCGGGAGCAGGGGCAGCCTGACCGTCAGGTCCACCGTTGCCGCCGTGTCCACCGTTGCCGCTGGGCGGGCTGACCACGGCGCTGCCGGAGGCACTCACCAGGGTCTCGGACTGGCCGACCCCGAGGGTGACCAGGTCGGTGAGCAGGCGCACCGCCAGGGCCTTCTGGGCGTGCCCGGCCAGACCGTCACCGATGTAGCTCTCCCCCTGGTTGGCGAACACGCACGCCACCGTGGGGTCACACTCCGGCGCGAGGGAGAGGCCGAGCGGGTCCGACTGTGCGGGGATGACGTCGTTGCCGGCCACCGAGAGGCCGAGCAGCGTCGAACCGCGCTGGGCGTAGCCGTCGCTGCTGGACCGGCCGTTCGAGGTCGCGGTCTCGGCCCCCACCCCGCAGGAGCCGGAGAAGTCGCCGAGGCAGATCCCGAGCAGCTGCGTTCCCGACTGGGCCGTCGTGGTGCCGCCGCTGCGCTGGGCTCGCGCGTAGGAGGTGCCGACGGCGAGCTGGCCCTGGCCGTCGCAGGTCTCGCCGCTGGGATCGGATCCCCCGAGGCAGGCGTGGGCGATCCCGCCGTCGCTGGAGGCGCTCGAGGTGTCGCCCTGCTGGCTGGCGCTGCTGTCGGCGTAGAGCACGTCCAGGCACACCGCCCCGCCGCTCCCCGAGCACAGCGGCCCGGTCAGCGGTGCCAGCGTGTTGCTCTCCTGGTGGCTCGGCCCGCTCGAGCTGGCCTCGGAGTGGCCCAGGGGCAGCGCGGTGCCGCCGAGCGCGAGCAACGTGGTCCCCGAGGAGGTGCTGCCGTCGGGGTTGACCGTCGCGTTGCTCCTGCCCACGCCGGCGACATCCTGACCGCCGACCTGGGCGTCGGCGACGTAGGAGGAGCCGTGGTCCGGCGCCTTCGGATCGGGCGTCTCGTAGCCCGGGCTGTCGCTGTCGCTGGAGGTGGTCAGGCCCGACGAGCTCGAGGTCGTGGAGGACGACGGCGCGGACGGCGTCGAGGAGGTGCCGCTCCCGGAACCGGAACCGGTCGCCTTGGCAACGCTGTCCTTCAGACCGTTGGTCAGGTCACCGATCGGGTCGGTCTCGGCGCCGGCGGGCACCTGCAGGCCCACCACGGAGGCGACGAGGACGGCGGCGGCGCCGGCTCGGGCCAGTCGCCGCCCATGGGCGGAGTGCTTCGTCATGTGAGGCTCCCTTCTCACGTCTCACAGTGACGAACTAGCGACTCCGGCGAGCGTTACGGGCGATTTGTTGTGTCCTGGGCCACTGCTCCACTCGCCTGAGATCTCCGGACGGCCCGCACGGCCCGCACGACCCGGTCGCGAGGGCCGGCCACGAAGACGTGCTCGACGTTCTGCACCCGCCCCACGGTGCCGACCTTGCTGCCGTCCGGGCCGTGGATGCCGATCCGCGCCCCGACGTAGCGGCGGCCCGGGAAGGAGAGCACCTCGACGTGCTCGCGTCCGGCGTCGCGCAACAGCGTCACCATCTGCTCCGGACCGACCCACGACTCGTCGTTGTGCGAGACCAGCAGCACCTCCGCCCGGGCGCGGGCGACGAGGTCGGCGAGCGCGCCGGGCATCGTCTGCTTGCGGTTGAACACGCTGCGCGTCGCGTCGTCGCGGGCGTCCGCACGCTTGCAGACGATGCCGTAGTGCTCCGGGGCGTCCCAGCGCACCAACGTCTCCCACACGTGGTAGTTGGTGAAGTAGCGGTGCTGGTTGTACGGCGGGTCGAGGTACATCACGTCCGCGCCCGGCAGCCGGTCGACGATCTCCATGGCGTCCCCACCGAGCGCGTGCCCGGGGCCGGGGAGCAGCTCCGGCACCCGCAGCAGCAGGTCGTCGTACGAGCGTGGGGACCAGCTCTTGAGGTAGGCCATCTGCAGGCCGGTGGTCGAGTCGACCCGGTCCGCAGCGAGCAGCAGCGCCGTGAGCAGCAGGGGGCGCAGCGGACCCGACGGGTGGTCGCGTTCGATGGCCGCGCGGATCGCGTCGATGCGGCGGCCGTTGTGCGGCTGGAAGAAGCGCGCCTGCTCGCAGAACGTCTCGGTCACGTAGCCGCGGACCCCTGGCAGCCCGTTGAGCCGGTCGACCTCGCCCTCCAGCTGGTCGTGGTCCACCGCGGCGGCGTCGGTGCCGACGTAGCACTGCGCCAGGACCTCGCTGTAGCTGGCCAGGTCGCACGCGGTGACCTCGACGCCGCGGTGCTTGAGCTCCTGAGCGACCCGGGTGGTGCCGGTGAACAGGTCCACGGCGGTGCGCGCCCCCAGCGCGGTGACCAGCTCACCCAGCACCGGCACCAGCAGGCGCTTGGAGCCGAGGTACTTGATCACGGCGGCAGCCTAGGGACGTCCGGGGTCCTGCTGGGCACGAACGCTCCGGTGGGGCCTACATCTCCCCGGCCTCGTCGCGGGCGAGCCCGACCAGGTCGGCGATGGAGTCCACGACCCGGGTCGGCCGGTAGGGAAAGGTCTCGATCTGGTCGCGTCGCGTGGAGCCGCTGAGCACCAGGACGGTGCGAATGCCGGCCTCGAGGCCGCTGATGATGTCGGTGTCCATCCGGTCCCCCACCATCACCGTGGTCTCCGAGTGCGCCTCCAGGCGGTTCAGGGCGCTGCGCATCATCAACGGGTTCGGCTTGCCGACGAAGTAGGGCTGTCGGCCGGTGGCAGTGCTGATCAACGCGGCCACGGACCCGGTGGCCGGCAGCGTGCCCTGCACGCTGGGCCCGCTGGGGTCCGGGTTGGTCGCGATGAAGCGGGCGCCGCCCTCGATCAGCCGGATCGCCCGGGTGATGGCCTCGAAGGAGTAGGTGCGGGTCTCCCCCAGCACCACGTAGTCGGGGTCCCGGTCGGTCATCACGTAGCCGACGTCGTGCATCGCGGTGGTCAGCCCGGCCTCACCGACGACGTAGGCGGTGCCGTTCGGTCGCTGCTCGGCCAGGAAACGCGCCGTCGCCAGCGCCGAGGTCCAGATCGCCTCCTCCGGGAGATCGATGCCGCTGCCGAGCAGGCGCGCCCGCAGGTCGCGCGGGGTGAAGATCGAGTTGTTGGTCAGGACCAGGAACGTGTTGCCCGAGCGCTGCACGACCTCGATGAAGTCGGCTGCGCCCGCGATCGGATCCTCCTCGTGCACCAGCACGCCGTCCATGTCGATCAGCCACGTCTCGATGGGGCGCACGGTCTCCATGTGGTCATTGTGGCGGGTCGACTCGCCTCCGGTCTGCCGCCCTCGACACACTCGGGGAGTGACCTCTCGACCTCTCCCCTGCGGCTCCTGGCCCACCCCGATCACCGCCGAGGCGGTGGTCTCCTCCGCGCGACAGCCCACCGGTGTGGCCCTGGACGGCAGCGACGTCTGCTGGGCCGAGCTGCGGCCCGACCAGGGCGGCCGGACCCAGCTGGTCCGCTTGGCCGGTGCCGGCACCCGGACCGAGCTGCTCCCCCCGGACGCCAACGCGCGCACCGCGGTGCACGAGTACGGCGGCGGTTCATGGTGGGTCCGGCAGGGCGTGGTCTGGTACGTCGACTGGGCGGACCAGCGGCTGCGCAGGCGGGAGACCGACGGGACCACGACCGCGGTGTCGCCCGATCCCGGGCAGGATGACGTCCGCTGGGCCGACGGGTCGGTGCACCCGGTGGACGGCCGGGTGGCCGTCGTACGCGAGACGCACCCGGCGGGCACCACCAGCGCCGAGGCCGTGCGCAACGAGGTCGTGGTGCTGGACGGCGACGGGTCCGAGACCGTGGTCGCGGGGCCGGACTTCGTGGCGGCGCCGCGGTGGTCGCACGACGGGTCGGCGCTGTGCTGGCTGGAGTGGGACCACCCGAACATGCCGTGGGACGGGTGCCGGCTGAAGGTGCGCTGGGCTGACGGCACCGTGGTCGAGGTCGCCGGCGGCGAGGAGGAAGGGATCGCCCAGCCGCGGTGGACCGCCGACGGGGCGCTGTGGTTCTGCTCCGACCGCGCCGACTGGTGGACGCTCTACCGCTGGACGCCCGGCGCCGGGGTCGAGCGGATGCTCACCGAGCCGGGCGACGTGGGACGCCCGCAGTGGACGTTCGGGATCTCCACCTACGGCTTCCTCGACAGCGGCGAGGTGGTGTGCGCCCGGACCCTGGACGGGAACGACGCCGTGCTGGTGCTGGGCACCGACGGCAGCACCCGGCTCCTGGAGACCGGTCTCACCTCGGTGAGCGCCCTGGTCGCGGCGGGGTCGGAGGTCGTGCTGATCGGGGGCTCCCCCACCTCCCGGCCCGCGGTCCACCGGCTCGACCTCGCGACGGGGCGCCTGGCCGTGGTCGGCGACGTGGCCGATCCGGGTGTGAGCCCGGACTACTACTCCCGGCCGCGGCACCTGCAGTTCCCGGGCGGGGACGGGCGCCCGTCGTACCTGCACTACTACCCGCCGACCAACCCCGGCGCCGAACCCGAGGACGGCGAGCTGCCCCCGCTCGTGGTGACGCTGCACGGCGGTCCCACGTCGAGTGCCAGCACCGCTCTGAGCTTGGGTGTCCAGTTCTGGACCAGCCGCGGGTTCGCAGTGGCCGACGTCGACTACGGCGGCTCCACCGGCTACGGCCGCTCCTACCGCAACCGGTTGCGGGGCGAGTGGGGCGTGCTCGACGTCGCCGACTGCATCGCCGCGGCTCGGTCCCTCGGGGAGCAGGGGCTCGCCGACCCCGGCCGCTGCGTGATCCGTGGCGGCTCGGCGGGTGGCTTCACGGTGCTGATGGCGATGGCCACCTCCGAGGTCTTCGCCGCCGGGGCGGACCTCTTCGGCGTGGCCGACCTGGAGGCGCTGGCCCAGGACACCCACAAGTTCGAGTCGCGCTACCTCGACCGGCTGGTGGCGCCGTACCCCGAGGGTCGCGAGGTGTACGTCGACCGCTCGCCGCTCACGCACGTCGAGGGCCTCACCAACCCGCTGATCGTGCTGCAGGGCTCGCAGGACAAGGTGGTCCCGCCCGCCCAGTCGGAGGCGATCGTCGCCGCGCTGCGCGAGAAGGGGGTGCCGGTGGCCTACCGGCTCTACGAGGGCGAGCAGCACGGCTTCCGCCGGGCCGAGAACATCGCCGACGCCCTGGAGGCGGAGCTGTCCTTCTACGCCCAAGTGCTCGGTTTCCCCCAGCCCGGGGGCGTGCAGCGGGTGCAGATCGAGAACCTGGCGGCTGGTTAGCCGAAGACCTGCATGGCCACGAACGAGACCAGGTTGCGCACAAGACAGCCCCCGCGCACGTCTCGGGTCATGCGCGGGGGCGTCACTCACAAAGTACAGGTTTCAACAGGTTTTACACACGGCCCAGGACGAAAGTGATCTAGTCCACAGCCGTCGCCTCGAGGTCAGGGGACGCGGTCGAGCAGCCACGAGGGACCGACGCACGACCCTCCGGCCGCGGCGACCCGGTCCCGGAGCTCTCGGTCCGCGGTGACGACGACCACGTGAGCGCCGGCGGTGCGGTGTGCACGGACCTCCTCGATGATCGCGTCGTCGCCGGACCCCGGGGCGTGCACCGTCTTGATGGGGCCCTGATCCCCCGCCGGCTGGCCGCGCCGCGCCTGCCCCTCGAGGACGAGCACCACCACGTCGTGCCCGAGGTCGGCGTCGGCCAGCGAACGGTGCAGCCGTTGCGCCGCGCCTGCTCGGTCGCGCCACCAACCGGTGGGTCGGCTGCCGACCACGTTGGCGCCGTCGACGATGAGCACCCGCACGCCGGCAGCCTAGGACCGGCCACCGGTGAGGACGACCAGCTCCCCGGTCGTCCGCGTCATCGCGACGTAGCGGTCCACCGCTGCCTCGATGCCGCCGTCCAGCGGTTCGGGGTCCACGAGCACGACGAGGTCGAACTCGAGTCCCTTGGTGAGCTCGGGGGCCAGGGGCTGGACCCGCGAGGTCGGCGGCACGGGCGGCGCCGCCGACGCGCCGACGACACCGGCGATGCCCTCCTCGGTGAACGTCCGCCGGGAGGGAACTTTCGCCTACTACACCGCGGCCAACGACCACGTGCAGCGCCTGCTCGACGAGGCGATCGGGCACGCCGACCACGCCGCCGATCGCGTCCCCCGCGGCGCGTCGCACAAGCATCGCCAGGTGCGCGCCTGAGGGTCAGAGCCAGCGCCGGGTGCGGGCCCGGTAGCGGGTGTACTCCGGACCGAAGGCGGCCTCGAGGGCCTGCTCCTCCACGGGCACCCACCAGCCGTAGACACCTGCAGCGGCGCCGGCGAGGGCGAGCGCCCCGCCGGACCGGGCCGCCAGCGCGGTGCCGGCCAGCACGAGCAGGTAGCCGGTGTACTGCGGGTTGCGGTTGAGCCGGTAGGCGCCGGTCTCGACGAGCGGCCCCTGCACTGTCCCGGAGACCTGCGAGGCTCCACGAAAACGTCCCATTCCGGCAACGCAGAGCGCGGCACCGCCCAGCGCCCCGACGGTCCCGAGTGCGCGGGGCGGCCAGGCACGCCGCCCGTCCTTCGGGCCGGCGCCGACGCCTCGGCGTACCGCTTCGGTGAACAGGGCCGCATGGGCGAGGTAGGCGGCATACATGCCGGCGGTGGTCGCCTTGGTGAGCCCGCCTCGATCCTCGAACTCGCGGCGCATCCGTCGCAGGAGCAGGGGACCACCGGTCGCCAGGGCCACCGTGGCGGGCGGTGCGAACCGGGCGCGGCGGCTGACAGCTTCGGACATCCGACCTCCGTTCGGAGTTGTGCGTTCGGCTACGGGTGCGTCTCGTGCTCGTGCTCGGCGTGCTCGGCGGACTCGAACTGGATCGTGGAGTGCTCGATGTCGAAGTCGGCGGCGAGGCACTGCTGGAGGTCGTCCAGCAGGGGGCCGAGGTGGCCGTCGAGGAAGCAGGAGTCCTGCACCACGACGTGGGCGGTGAGCACCGGGAGGCCGGTGGCCACCTGCGAGGCGTGCAGGTCGTGGACGTCGGTGACATGCCGGTGCTGCAGGATGCGGTCGCGCACCTCGGGCAGGTCCAGGCCCGGCGGCGTCGCCTCGAGGAGCACGTTGACGCTCTCCCCCAGCAGCCGGATGGTGCGCGGGATGATCAGGGCGCCGATCAGGAGGGACGCGACCGCGTCGGCCGCGGTCCAGCCGGTGGTGGCGATGACCACCGCCGCCACGATGACAGCCACCGAACCGAGCGCGTCGTTGACGACCTCGAGGAACGCCGCGCGCATGTTCAGGTTGGACCCACGCCCGCCGGCCAGGACCGCGACGCCCACGAGGTTGGCGACCAGGCCGACCGCGCCGAAGACCAGCATGACGCCCGAGGTCACCTCAGGCGGCTCGAAGAGCCGCAGGATGCCCTCGACGATGACGTAGCCACCCACGGCGAGGAGCACGGCCGCCTGCGCTGCTGCGGCCAGGACCTCGGCGCGGCGGTAGCCCCAGGTCCTCTCCTCGGTGGCCGGGCGCCGGGCGAGCACGGCCGCGAAGAAGGCCAGCGTCAGCCCGGCGACGTCGGTGAGCATGTGCCCGGCGTCGGCCAGGAGGGCGAGGCTGCCGGAGATCACGGCACCGATCACCTCGACCACGAGCACGGTCAGGGTGGTGCCGAGGACGATGGCGAGCCGCCCGCGGTGATCGACCAGCTCGCCGCCGCCGTGGGTGTGCTCGCTGCTCACGCCTCCCCCTCCTGCCGGGTCTCCGGTGCGCAGCAGCTCTCGCCCCGCCACGCCTCACGGCCCTCGTTCACGGCGACGCCGGCGATCACCAGTCCGGCCAGTGGGTCGGCCCAGCTCCAGCCGAGGGTGGCGTTCAGCACCAGCCCGACCAGCAGGACCGCGGAGAGGTAGGTGCACAACAGCGTCTGGGTGCCGTCGGCCTGCACCGTGGCGGAGCCGAGCTGGCGGCCGGTGCGCCGCTGCGCCCAGGAGAGGACCGGCATCACCACCACCGAGACCGCGGCCAGCACGATCCCCACGGTGGACCCCTCGGCGGTGTGGCCGGTGACCAGGGTGCGGGTCGCCTCGACCACGACGTAGGCGGCCAGTGCGAAGAAGGACACCGCCATCAGCCGCAGCGCCTGGCGCTCGCGGCGCTCGGGCACCGGATGCCGGAACTGCCACAGCACGATCAGGCCGGAGGAGACCTCGACGACCGAGTCCAGTCCGAAGCCGACCAGCGCCACCGAGCCGGCGGCTGCGCCCGCAGCGATCGCCACCGCGGCCTCGATGACGTTGTAGGTGACCGAGGCGCCGGCCAGCAGCTGCGCCCGACACCCGAGCGCGGCGCGGCGCTGCTGACCGGGCGTCTGGTTCGTGGCACTGCCAGAAGGCGCGACGCTCACTGGGTCGCCTCCGCGCCGTGGCGGGGACACAGCACCACGGCGTCGCCGGTGAGCGCCAGCAAGCGCTCCGCGGCGGCCAGCAGCGACATCGTGGCCTCGGGATGCGCCAGCGAGTAGTACGACGCGCGACCCTGCGCCCGCACCTGCAGCACGCCGCAGTCCAGCAGGCATGCGCAGTGCTTGCTCACCGTGCTCTGCGCGAGCCCGAGGTGCGCGGTGAGGTCGACGACGCGGTGCTCACCGAGCGCAAGGTGCTGCACGATGGCGAGCCGCGAGCGGTCGCTGAAGCCGTGGAACAGGCAGGCGGCGGCTGTCTGCGCGAGCTCCTCGCTCGCCCCGACAGCAGCGCCGACCGGACTCATCATCGCCATGTGGCGATGCTAGGGGGAACGGACCCCGCCACGTCAACCCGGCCTTGGTCAGCAAAGATCGCGCGTCCAATCGGCGCGCCGGCTTGATTTTCTGCCATTCCCGTCACATAAGCACCTTTTGGTCCCTATGGTCCCAAGGGTGAACGGGGTGCGACGGGGAGTCATCGCGGTGCTGTGCATCGTGCTGGGGCCGGCCCTCGGGCTGCTGGTCGGCGCTCCCCCGGCCGCCGCCACCGTGACGACCCTGTGCAAGACCTACACCGGCTGCACCCTGCTGGGGATGTCCGACGCCGGCTACGGCGCGGCGAACAAGACGATGTACTGGCGGATGTACACCGGTCACAACTGCACCAACTACGCGGCGTACCGGATGATCAAGGCCGGGATGCCCAATGTCCGCCCGTGGTCCGGCAGCGGGAACGCCACCAACTGGGGGGTGGCGATGAGCAGCATCACCAACAGCACGCCGACCGTCGGCTCCATCGCCTGGTGGAAGGCAGGGGTCAAGCCCGCCGGTTCCGCCGGACACGTCGCCTACGTCGAGAAGGTGGTCTCCGCCAACGAGATCATCGTCTCCCAGGACAGCTGGGGCGGGGAGTTCTCCTGGGCCCGGGTGACCCGCACGAGCAGCGGCTGGCCGAGCGGCTTCATCCACTTCCACGACCCGGCGCCGGTGGTTCCGCAACAGCCCACACCGACGACGCCGGCCCCGACCACGCCGCCGCCGACCCCGACCCCGCCCCCGCCGGCTCCGACGACCACACCGGCGACGCCCACCCTCGCCAAGCCGAGCCTGAGGGGCACCGCCAAGCCCGGCCAGAGCCTCGAGGTGCAGCTGCCCGCCACTCCGAAGGGACTCACCGCCTCCGTGCAGTGGCTGCGCAACGACACACCGGTCCGCGGCGCGACGAGCCGGACCTACGCCGTGGGTGCCGCCGACGTCGGCGCTCGGATCCGGGCGGAGGTCCGCTACGCCGGATCCGGCTTCACCACCCAGACGGCGAGCACGGGCGCGACGGCGCTGATCCGGGTCCCCGCGCAGGTGAAGGTGTCGACCACGCCCGGGCGACGGCACTTCTCCTTCACCGCCGGCGTGACCGGTTACCAAGGCGCGCCGGTGGACGGCCGGCTGCAGGTCCGCCGCCACGGACACCTGTTGAAGACCGTGCGGATCCACGACGGGGTGGCGCAGGGCACCGTACGCCGGCAGCGGCCCGGCACCCGGGCCTACCGCTTCCGGGCGCAGCTCACCTCGAAGACCACCCGTGGCGTGGCGACGACGCGCGTGCAGGTTCGGCGCCGGTAACCGATCGGCTCCCGCCCCCTTGTCACGCGGGGTTGTCGAGACTGCGTGCCGCCCCGCGGACCCACTCGGCAGCCACAACACCGCGTGACAAGCCGGTCACCGTCGCGCACAGGGCTGTGCGGCCTCTCCTACCATGGGCGCGTGGACCAGGCGGGCTCGATGCGTGGCTCCCTGGTGCTTCTCCGGGCGGCCGTGGTGGCGGCGCTCGCCTTGATGCTCGGCGCGCTCGCGCACGTCTCCGTCGACGGGCTGCTTCCGTCCCGGCCCGCGCTGGTGTTCCTCTACCTGCTGTGCCTGGCCGCGGCCGTGCCGCTGCTGACCCGGCCCGCCTCCCGACTGCGGGTGCTCGCGGTGCTTGCCGGCGGACAGACCCTGATCCACGTGGGTCTGACCCTGACCGCAGGGCATCGCGGCGATCCGGTCGCCGCACCCCCAGTCGACGTACCGGCGCTCTCGGACCAGTCCCGCAAGGGGTCCCTGGTGGACCAGTACGAGGCCCTGCAGGCCCGGATCGCGGCCTCGGCCACCGGCGGCACGCCGGGTGCGGCCGCTGACGCAGGACCCCTCGCGCACCTGTGGGACCACCTCGCCGAGCAGAGCCCGTGGATGCTGCTCCTGCACACCGTCGCGGTGCTGGCGGTGGGCCTGTGGCTGGCCGCCGGGGAGTCTGCGCTGTGGTCGCTCCTGGTCCTCTCCGGCACGGGCGTGTTCGTGATCATGCGGTCTGTGCTGGCCGGGGCGGCGGCGCTCGGCGTCTGCGTGCCGCCGGGCCCGCTGTCCGTGCCGGCACGGCGGCGCCGCCGGGTCGCCGTACCGACCCCGCACCTGCTGCGCCGCGTGGTGGCCTACCGCGGACCACCGGTTCTTCTCGCGTCCTGACCCACCGGCCGTGCCGTGCACGGCCACCGCTGCGGCCCGAACGGCCGCGTCTTCACCCGACCGAGGAGAGCCATGCACTACTTCCTGCGCGCACGCCTGCGCGCCCACCGCCCGACGGGACCGTCTGCCCGCCGCCGTCTGCCCGCCCTGCTGGTGACCCTGAGCCTGCCGCTGCTGGGCGCACTGTCCGCCTGCGGCGGCGAGGGCCCGGCCGCGGCAGCCGCCGCCGAGGTGTCGGTGTCCGACGCCTGGGTTCGCTCGACGGACGCAGCCGACGACAAGACGATGTCGGCGGCGTTCATGACCATCCACAACGACACCGACGACGACGTGCGGCTGATCGGCGCGAGCTCACCGGCTGCCGGGACCGTCCAGCTGCACGAGATGGCCATGGTGGACGGCACGATGTCCATGCAGCAGGTCCCCCGCGGCATCACAATCGTCGCCGGAAGGGGCCAGCTGCTCCGACCGGGCGGCTACCACGTGATGCTGATGGACCTCAAGCGCCGGCTGCGCGTCGGCGACGAGGTGTCGTTGACGCTCCGTTTCGCCGACCGCTCCCCGGTGGAGGTCCAGGCCCCGGTCAAGCAGTTCACCGAGGAGGAGCCGCACTACCACCCGAGCCCGTCCTCGACCCCGCGGGGCGACAGCTCGATGGACATGGGCGGCGACCCGGGACAGGACGGCCCGTGAGCCGTGCGGTCGGCGGTGGAGGCCTGTCCCGCCGGCGCCTGCTGGGCTACCTCGGCAGTGCCGCTGCGGGCGCGGCCGTCACGGCCCCGGCGTACGACCTCCTGACCGCGCGGGACCCGGAGCAGCCCGGGTCCCGCGCCGAGGGCGGTGACACGGCGACCCCCCACGGGGAGCACCAGCCCGGCGTCGCCACCCCCGCGGCCCCGGCGACGGACCTGGTCGCGCTCGACCTGAGGGCAGGCGTCGGCCGGGACGGCCTGCGGCGGCTGCTGCGGCTGTGGACCGGCGACGTGGAGGCGCTGTCCGCGGGAAGGCCCGCGCCCGGGGACCCGGCGCCGGGCCTGGCCGCCGCCGAGGTGGGCATGACGATCACCGTCGCGCTCGGGCCGGCGGCCTTGCGGGCAGCACGGATTCCGGCGCCGCCGGGTTTCGCGCCGGTGCCCCCGATGCAGCACGACGCGCTCGAGGAGCGCTGGTCCGGCGGCGACCTCCTCGTCACGGTGGCGGCGGCGGAGGCAACGACCGTCGCGCATGCCGTGCGGATGCTCGTCCGGGACGCCGGGCCGTTCGCCCGCCTGCGCTGGCGGCAGAGCGGCTCGTGGAAGGGCACCGACGCGCAGGGCCGTCCGGTCACCGGTCGGAACCTGTTCGACCAGGTCGACGGCTCGGGCAATCCGCGCGCCGGCACCCGGGAGTTCGACCGGGCGGTGTGGCTGGACTCAGGTCCGTGGCGGGGCGGTACGACGGTCGTGGTGCGCCGGATCCGGATGGACCTGGACCGGTGGGACGACCTGACGCGCGCCGAGCAGGAGGGGGCGGTCGGGCGCGACCTGGTCACCGGCGCCCCTCTGACCGGCGGCGCCGAGCACCACCAGCTCGATCTGCAGAGTCGTCGCGCCGGCAGGCTCGTCATCCCGGCTGACGCGCACGCGCGGCGCTCCCATCCCAGCCAGAACGCGGGCCGACGCATCTTCCGCAAGGGCCACAACTACGTGGACACGATCGCAGAGGGGCGGGACACCCGGATGGAGAGCGGCCTGATCTTCACCAGCTATCAAGCCGACCTGGAGGATCAGTTCGTGCGCATCCAGCAGCGGCTCGACGAGCAGGACGCGCTCAACGAGTGGACCACGGCGATCGGTTCGGCGACCTTCGCGGTGCTGCCCGGCTTCTGGCCGGGTGGATGGCTGGGGGACGGCCTGCTCGACGGCTGACGCCTCCCTGGCCGGGCGACCGGTGGTGGATGGGGGCCTCGCTCCTTGGAGGCGAGCGAGGCCCCTCCGCCGCCAGCTCGGGACCTGGGTCAGGGTCCTGCTGAACCGTGGTGCGCTGCCGTCTCGCCAGGGGAGGGGCGGGTCGGCAACGGCCTTGGGCGATGCCAAAGGTACGGTCCTGGCCGCTTTCCCTCCGGCACTTCCGCGCGTGTCGCCTCGACCTGTCTAGGACAGCTCGACGCTCTTGGACGGCTTCCCGCGGTGGCTGCTCGTTACGAGTATTGCGGCATGGAAGCGCCCAGGCAGATGGCGAGCGGTTCTCCGCGATCCGCCCCGCCGCCACCTTCGTCGAGGTCTCGCGATTCATCGGTCCCGCGTGGCTCGTGGAGATCGAGGTCGACGCGATCGTCGGGACCCGGTGACTCCGCGGCCGGGCCCCTCAGCGCCCGCGGGCGCGCCGCCAGGCCTCGAACGCCTCGGCGCTGGTGTGCTCGGGCTGGTAGCCGAGGACCTCCTTGAGCCGGGTGTTGTCGAGCACGGGCCGGTGGGCGAGAAACATCGTCTGCTCCGGCCCGTACGGCGTCAGCCGCAGCCGCTTGCCGACCGCGAGGACCGCCTTGAGCACCGGCTCGGGGACTGCGAGCGTGCGCTTGCCCAGCCGGGACGCGATGTCGTCGATGGTCAGCGCGCCGTCGCCGGCGACGTTGAAGGCACCGGTCACCGGGCTGGTGACGGCGTGCTCGATCACCGCCACGACGTCGGTGTCCCAGACAAAGACGAACGGCGAGTCCGAGCCGCGCACCTTCAGCAGGCGTGGGTGCTCGAAGAGGGCGGTGATCTGGTTGTCGACCCGCTCCCCCAGGATCGTCCCGATCCGCAGCACCACCTGCTCGAGCGCTGGGTGGGTGAGTCGGAGGTCGGCGAGCATCTCCTCCACGAGTCGCTTGTGATGGCTGTAGGCGAAGGCCGCGTTGCCCCGCAGCGGGTCGTCCTCGGTGAGCCAGCCGTCGCGGGCGGCGCCGTTGTCGGGGTGGTAGCCGTATGCCGCTCCCGAGGAGGAGACCACGACGCGGCGGACGTCATGGGCGAGGCAGGCGTCGAGCACGTGTCGGGTCCCACCGACGTCGACGGCGTACTCGTGCTCCCGCGTCGATCCGGGGCCCGGGGTGACGATCGAGGCAAGGTGCACCACGACCTCCGGGCGGTGCTCGGCGAACACCTCCGTGACCCGCGCCGCGTCGGTGACGTCCATGTCGACGTACGTGACGCCCGGCACGGGGTGGGCAGGGGGCGCGAGGTCGGTGCTGACCACGTGGTGGCCGGCGGCCGCCAGTCCGGCAACCACCGAGGAGCCGAGGAAGCCGTTGCCGCCGGTGACCAGCACCCGGAGCTCGCTCATGCGGCCTCCGCCGCGACGGCCGCGGCGCGGCCCGTACGCCCCCACCACTCGGCCACCACGAGGCCGGCGACGATGTCCCAGATCCCCCACCAGGCGGCGACCAGGGCCATCCCGCCGAGGCCGTCGAAGTAGGTGAACACCAGCAGCAGGCCGAGCCCCGCGTTGCGGATGCCGACCTCGAAGGTCATGGCGCGGGTGCTGCGAGGCGGCAGTCGGGTCGCCCGCGCGATGCCGTAGCCGAGCAGGAGCGCGAGCGCGTCGTGCAGGAAGACGGCGACCAGGACCACGCCGATGTAGTGCAGGAAGATGTCCCAGTTGTTGGCGACGCCCAGCACGATCACCGCGCCGAGCGCGAGGAAGGCGAGCGGGCCGACGATGCGCCCGGCCCGGGCGGCGGCCAGCGGCCAGAGCCGGGCCAGGGTGATGCCCAGGGCGAAGGGCACCCCGATGACCAGGGCGATCTCGAGCAGCATGTCGACCGCGGAGAGGTCGATGCTCTCCAGCAGCTTGCTCCCGGTCGGGTGCAGGGAGCCCCAGAACGCCACGTTGAGGGGCATCAGCACGATGGCCAGCAGGTTGCTGACCGCGGTCATCGAGACCGAGAGAGCCACGTCACCGCGCGCGCGGTGGGTGAGGATGTTCGAGACGTTCCCGGGCGGGCAGCAGGCGACCAGGATCATCCCGAGGGCCACCGAGCCGCTGATCCCGAGCACCAGGGTGAGCACGAAGGTGATCCCCGGCAGCAGCACGAACTGGGCCAGCACACCCAGGGCGATGGTGCCGGGCCGGCGTACGGCGGCTGCGAAGTCCGACAGCTTGGTGTCCAGCGCGATGCCGAAGAGGATCGCCCCGATGACGATCTTCAGCGTGGTCAGGGAGCCCTCGTCGAAGGCGATCCGGATGTCGTCCACGTCCCGGGCCGCGGCGGGCAGGTGCGTGCCGAGCTCGACCAAGCCGGTCACGGGATGACTCCCAGCTCGTCGATCGCCCCGCGCACCGCGGCCCGGTAGGCGTCCTTGTTCACGTAGTAGCTCATCCGCTCCAGTCCGAGGTAGTGGTAGCCGCCGGTGAGGTCGGGACGTGGGCCGCGGATCCGGCTGCGGAACGCCGCAGCACGTCCGGGGGCCTGCCGCTCCGCGGTGAGGTACGCCGCCACCAGCTCGGACTGCTCGTAGCGCCCCTGCCAACCGAGCCCGGAGGCCTCGACCATCCCGAGCACGAACAGGTTCTCCACCGCCTCGGGGAAGATGTTGAGGAACAGGTCCGGAGCGGTGCCGCTGCCCGGTCCGGCCCAGCCGAGCAGTGCCGGGTCCAGGAACGGGTAGTGCAGGTGGTAGCCGGTGGCGAGCACGACGACGTCGTACGCGCTGCGGGAGCCGTCGACGAACCGGACGCCGTCGCCGTCCAGGCGCTCGATGTCCGGGCGGACCTGCACGTCGCCGTGACCGATGTGGTGGAGGATCAGCGAGTTCACCACCGGGTGGGACTCGTAGATCCGGTAGTCCGGCTTGGGGAAGCCGAACCGGACCGGGTCGCCGGTGAACAGCTTCAGGAGCCGGCTGTCGATCGCCTGCTTCAGCCGCGCGGGCAGCGGCCGCCCCTGGTTGAGGGTGTCAGCGGGTCGACCGAGGAGGTACTTCGGCACGAAGTAGTAGCCGCGCCGGACGCTGAGGTCCACCGACGCCGCATGGTGGACCGCGTCGACGGCGATGTCGCAACCGGAGTTGCCGGCCCCGATGATCAGCACGCGCTTGCCGGCGAACACCTCCGCGCGCTTGTAGCGGCTGGTGTGGAACATCTCCCCGTCGAAGCTCCCCGGGAAGCTCGGGATCGCCGGCTCGCTGAGCGTCCCGTTCGCGACCAGCACGCCGGCGTGGTGCTCGACCCGCTCCCCCTCCGGTCCGGTGCTCTGCACCTCCCAGCCGCCGCGGCCCGCGTCGACCGGCTCGACCCGGGTCACCTCGGTGCCGAGCCGGAAGTGCTCGCGCAGGCCGAAGCTGTCGGCGAAGTCCTGGAAGTAGCGCAGCAGCAACCGGTGCCCGGGGTAGTCGGGGGTGCCGGCCGGCATCGGGAACTCGTGGAACTCGGTGGTCGTACGCGAGGAGATCAGGTGGGCCGACTCGTAGACGGTGCTGCGCGGACCGTCGATGTCCCACAGCCCCCCGACGTCGCCGGCCAGCTCGTAGCCGGTGAACGGGTGGCCGAAGCGCTGCAGGTTGCGCGCGGCCGCGAGCCCCGAGGGTCCGGCGCCGATGATCGCGTACGACGGGCCGGTCACGGTCCCTCCCGCGCCAGCCGGCGGGTCATCAGGCGGACGTACGTCGCGGGCGCCAGCCGGTGGGCGTGCCAGGCCAGGCGGGCGGTCCGTCCCACGAGCACGCGGTCCTCTCCCCGCTGCACTCCCGCGACCACGGCTCGGGCGACGTCGTCGGGGGTGATCTCGGGCCCGGTGGTGGAGCGCTCCACCCCGTGCGCGCGCGGGGCGTCCTCGCCCATCCCGCCGGTGACGAAGGTGGGGTGGACGACGGTGACGCCGACGCCGTCCTCGGCGAGCTCGGGCCGCAGCGCCTCGAACAGGCCCGTGACGGCGTGCTTGGCGGCGACGTACGCCGGGCGGCCGAGCACCGGCGCGAAGCCTGCCACCGAGCCGATCACCACCACCCGGCCGCGACTGCGGCGCAGCGCCGGCAGCGCAGCCTGGGTGCAGGCGACGGCGCCGAGGTGGTTGACCTCCAGCAGCCGCCGGTGGGTGGCCACGTCGTGGTCGCCGAAGCGGCCGATGGCGGAGATCCCGGCGTTGTTCACCAACAGGTCCAGGCGCCCGTGCCGCTCGAGGACGGTGGCGAAGGCACGACGTACGGCCTCGGCGTCGGTGATGTCGCAGGCCAAGAAGCGCTCGTCGCCGGGCGGCACGGCGTCGGGCAGGTCGAGGCCGACGACTGCGTGGCCCGCCTCGGCCAGCCGGGCGAGCAGGCGCTGGCCGATGCTCCCCGCGGCGCCGGTCACCACCGCCACGGGCGTGCTCGCGCTCCCCTGCACGGACCCTCCCCAAAGCCTGCTGGACGGCGGTCAAACTACCGCAGTCGTCCCGGTGCCGGGTGACGCAGTCGACCATGTCCGACGCCGGCATGCGGCGACACCCGGTCGGTCAGGCGTCCAGCCGGCCACTCTGGTAGGCCCAGAGGGCGATCTCGACGCGGTTGCGCACCCCGAGCTTGGTCATCAGAGCGCCGATGTGGGTCTTCACCGTGCTCACCGAAAGGTAGAGCTCCTCGGCGATCTCGGTGTTGGTGCTCCCCCGCGCCAGCAGGTCCAGGACGCTCTCCTCCCGGGCTGTCAGCGGCTCGACCGGTTCGCGCACGGTCGCGGATCGGGTGCGGGCGAACGTGGAGAGGAGCCGGGCGGTGATGGCCGGTGCGATGAGGGCGTCACCGGCTGCCGCCGCGTGCACCGCCTGGGCGAGGAGCCCCGGGTCGGCGTCCTTGAGCAGGAAGCCCCGCGCCCCCGCCTGCAGCGCCTCGAAGACGTAGTCGTCCTGGTCGAACGTCGTGATCACCACGACCGGCACGGGATCATCCACCGCCGGACCGGCGACCTGCCGGGTGGCCTCGATGCCGTCGAGCGCCGGCATCCGGATGTCGAACAGGCACACGTCGGGCCGCAGGTCGCGAACCATGTCGACCGCTTCGCGCCCGTCTCGGGCCTGCCCGACCACGGCGATGTCGGGATGGGCGTCGAGGAGGGTGGCGAGGCCGACGCGCACCATCTCCTGGTCGTCGGCCACGAGCACCCGCACCGGCCCGGTCACCGGTTCACCGTCCCGGCCGCGACGTCGACGGGGACCACGGCGTCGACCGTCCAGCCACCCTGCGGATCCGGCCCGGCGCGGAGTTGCCCACCGAGGAGGGAGATGCGTTCCCGCATCCCCGCCAGCCCGTAGGCGGGCGTCGTACGCCGGGGCTTGGTGGCCGCACCGCTCGGAACAAGACCGTCGTCGTGCACCCGCAGCCGCACGGTCTCGGCGTCACGGGCCAGGTGCACCGTGACCGTGGAGGCGCCAGAGGCGTGGCGGCGGGCGTTGGTCACCGCCTCCTGTGCGACGCGGAACAGGGCGGAGCCCACCGGAGCGGAGACGTCGCCGAGGTCCGGCGAACCGGTGACGACGACCTTCGGAGCGGAGCCGCCCTGATCGCCGAGCCGGACGATGTCGGCCGCGCCGTAGGTAGGTGTCCGGTCCGCCGCCGCGTCGTCCTCGCGCAGCACGGCCACGAGAACGCGCATGTCCTCCAGAGATCGGGCCGCTGCCGCCTCCATCCGAGTCAGGGCTCTCTCGGCTTCGCCCGGGTCGGCCGCCGCCCTCACCTGAGCGGCGCGGGCCTCGAGCAGGATGCCGGAGACGTGGTGGGCCACCGTGTCGTGCAGGTCCCGGGCCAGGCGCTGGCGTTCTCGCATGCGGATGTCCTCCCGGTCCCGGCGCTGGGCGCGTTCCCAGAACCGCATCGCCGCCCCGAGGGCGACCGGGAACAGCAGTGCCCCGACGCCGATGACGATCGAGGCTGCAGTCGAGTCGTACAGCGGCTCCCGCGCCAGGTGCACCGCCAGCAGGAAGCCGGTGCCGACGAGAATAGCCCGGCCGCTTGCCCAGCGGCCCAGCGAGTAGGCGAGGAGGAGGACGCAGGCCGTGACGTCGAGGACGCTGTGGGGCTCACCCCACAGCGCCGGGACGACACCGGCCACGGTCTGCGCCGAGTAGCCGAGGACCAGCATCGCGAGCGGCCACCTGGGACGCCACAGGAGTGCGCCGACGCAGACCAACGCCCAGGCCAGGTGCCACACCGGCCACACCACATCGGACCGCACGACGGTCTCCAGCACGGCGAGCGGGACCAGAGCGGCGACGAGGGCTCGGTCCCACCACCTGGTGCCGGGCGGCGCCACCACCCGCGGCTCCGCCCACAGCGCTCGCAGCGCACCCATGACCACGTCTCCACACTAGGCAAGACGACGCGACTGCCGGATGGGACTTTCGGCCAGTGCGGGCTGTCCAGAAGGACGACTCTGATCCGTCCTCTGCTCCGATGTGCCGACCACGCCCGGACGCCAGTGTGGAGCCATGACAACTTTCACTTCCAACACCACAACCCGTCGCGATTCCGCCTCGAGCGAGCACGCTGCCCCGCGACCGGATCGGCGATCGTTCCTCGTCCGCGCCGGCGGTGCGGCTGCGCACGTCGTCGCCGGCACCTACGTCGTGGGATTCATCACCATGGCCGCCTTCCTGCTTCCCCGTGGGTTCAGCGATCCCGTCGCGGACCCGGCCGGCTCCTTGACTTTCCTGCTGGAGCATCCGTCGGCGATGTCTGCCTGGTACTCGCTGCTCTACCTCCTCGGTGGTGCCGCCATGGTGCTGGTGTCCCTCGGCATCAAGGACCGGCTCGGTGACGCGCCGGCGGCGGCGCGGGTGTCGGGCGCCTTCGGGATGATCTGGTCCGGCCTGCTGATCGCCAGCGGCAGCGTGGCCGTCGTGGGCCAGCACGCTGTCGTGGCGCTGCACGCCGACCACCCCGGACTCGCACAGCAGTCCTGGATCTCCGTCAGCGTGGTCCAGGACGCACTCGGCGGCGGGATAGAGGTGGCCGGCGCCTTGTGGGCAGCCGTCGTGGGCTATGCCGTGCTGCGCACCCGGGCCCTTTCCGCCGGACTCGGCGGCCTGGCCCTCGGACTCGCCGTGGTCGGCCTGGCCACCGTGCTGCCGTTCGCCACCGAGGCCGCCACCTCGATCTTCGGCCTGGGCTTCATCGTCTGGTTCACCTGGGCGGGCGCAGCCCTGCTTCGTCGGGGGTGAGAGCGCTGCTGCAAGTCCTGACCCCTGTCCGCGTGGGGCGAGCCGGTGCCGACCGGCTCGCCCCACTCCTCACGCCTGCCAGGCGGTGCGGCTCCGCTCGAGTCCGTCCAGCAGCAGCTCGAGACCGATGGCGAACTCGTCGGCGTAGGCGTACCCCGGCTGCAGCGCGTGCTCGAGGATCATCTCGGTCAGGTGCGGGAACTGTTCGCGCGGCAGGTACTCCAGGATCCCGGCCGCCACCGCGTCGAGGTCACCGCCGGTGGACTCGAACGGCATGCTCACCTCCTGCACGGTGAAGCCGTAGATGTAGCTGTCCAGCAGCGAGAAGGCGTGGGCCGCGCCGGCGATCGAGAATCCGCCGGCGCGCAGGCTGCCGATCACGGCGTCGTGGTGCAGCAGCGTCTCGGGCCCCGGGTTGGTGCGCGAGTCGAGCAGCCCGACCGCCCAGGGATGACGGTTGAGGACCTCACGCGCCGAGAACGCACGGCGCCGCATCGCCTCCCGCCACCGGCCGTCCGCCACCGGGACCTCGAACTCGCTGAACACCATGTCGACCATCCCGTCGAGGATGGCGTCCTTGCTGGGGACGTGGTGGTAGAGCGACATGGCCTCGACGCCCAGCTGCTCGGCCACCTTCCGCATGGTCACCGCCCCGAGGCCGTCGCGATCGGCCAGGGTCACGGCGGCGCGGAGCACCGACTCGCGGCTCAGTGGCCTCGTCCGCCCCGAGGTCCGGGATCGTGCTCGAGCCACCGGCGCTCCTCTCCTGGGCTGTCTGGACCGGCGTTGCGCATCTTACGGCGTAAGTCTACCTTACGTTGTAAGACAGCCCACCGAAGGAGCAACCGATGGCAACCAGTCACCAGGCGAGGACCGCCCCGCAGACCGGAAAGAGGGTGTGCATCGTGGGAGCCTCCGGCAAGCTCGGTCGGCTCATGGTCGACCAGGCGCTCGAGCGCGGGTACGACGTCGTGGCGGTGTGCCGCGCACAGAGCACCGGCAAGCTCGCGGAGTACGCCGACCGGATCGAGATCGTCCCCGGCGCCACCGATGACCCGGCCGTCATCGCCCGTGCTGTTCGAGGCTGCGCTGCCGTGCTGACCGTGCTGGTGCCATGGGGCATGCACCACTACGCCTCCGGGACCGCCCAGGCAGTTCTCGACGCTGCCCCCACCGGTGCCCGCCTGGTGTTCTCCTGCGGCTGGCACATCAGCCGGGACGGCAAGGACGTCTACTCGCGCAAGCTGCGGGCGTTCGTGGCCGTCTTCGGAACTCTGGCCAAGCTCGCCCGCAAGGTCGACATCGACGACCAGGTCGAGGCCTGCCGTCGGGTGTTCGCCAGTGACACGCGCTGGACCGTCGTACGCGGCAGCGACCTGGAGGAGGGCGAGAGTCAGGGCCTCCCGGTGTGGAGCCGGCACGTCGGCGACCCGGTGCTGGCCAGCAACCGGACCCGGCGCGTGGACTTCGCACTGTTCATGGTCGAGGCCATCGACGACGAAGGCCTGGTCCGGGAGGCGCCCGCCATCGTGGGCCGCCGCACCGCGTCGGCGCAGGCGCACGTCGCGGCGGAGGGTGCGGCATGAGCGCCATCGCCACCCCGCTCCCCCGCTCCGCCGGCCCGACCGCGCCGGCGGCCATGTCCCCGAGACGGCTGGCCCGCCTGACCGGCGTGCTCTACGTGTTGCTGGTGGGCCTCGGGATGATGGGCCCGCTCACCCTCGAGTCGATGCTGGTGCCCGGTGACGCTGCGGCGACCGCGGCCAACCTCCGCGACGGCCTCACGGCGTACAACCTGAGCCTGGTCGCGTGGCTGGTCATCGTCGCCGTGGACGTCGCCATCTCGCTGATGCTCTACGTCCTGCTCGTCCCGGTCAGTCGCGGGCTCGCGCTCGCGGCCGCTGCGTTCCGGATGGTCTACTCGGTCGTCCTGGGCGCCCTGCTCGTGGAGCTCTTCGTCGCCCACCGGCTGCTGACCCCGGAGACCGGCGTACCGGATGCAGAAGCGCAACGCCAGGCGCTCGCTGCCCTGGAGACCTTCAGCGCGGGCTTCCTGGTGGCGCTGGTGTTCTTCGGGGTGCACCTCGTGCTGCTGGGCGTCCTGCTGTACCGGTCGCGTTACGTCCCCCGACTGCTGGCCGTGCTCCTGGTCGCGGCCGGCCTCGGCTACGCCGTGGACAGCCTCGCGAGCCTGACCGTGGACAGCTACGGCGGAGCGCTCGCCGCAGTGCTGCTCACCCCCGCCGTGGTCGGCGAGGTCGGCCTGACGCTGTGGCTGCTGGTCAAGGGCGTGCGCGCGCCGCGATGACCGGCGCCCGCCGCGCAGCACCGGTCGATCCGACCGGTTTGGGACCATCGTCTGCGCACGAGCAAGCCTTTGCCCCTGGGGACAGCCGGACGGGACCAGCAGGGTCGAGAAAGACATCTCGACAGCGCCACCGGCGAGTAGGGGAAGGCCATGATCGAGGCTCGGGGCCTCACCAAGCACTATGGAGCCACCACCGCCGTGGACGGAGCCTCGTTCACGGTCAGGCCGGGAACCGTCACCGGCTTCCTCGGGCCCAACGGTGCCGGGAAGTCGACCACGATGCGGATGATCGTCGGGCTCGACCGACCCACCTCCGGTCACGTCACGGTCAACGGCAAGCCGTACGCCGCCCACCCGGCACCACTGCACGAGGTCGGTGTCCTGCTCGACGCCAAAGCCGTGCACACCGGACGCAGCGCCTACCAGCACCTGCGCGCCATGGCCGCCACCCACGCGATCCCCCGACGAAGGGTGCTCGAGGTCATCGAGATGACCGGTCTGGAGCCGGTGATGCACCGACGCGTCGGCGGATTCTCCCTGGGCATGGAGCAGCGCCTCGGGCTCGCCGCCGCCCTGCTCGGCGACCCCGCCACCTTGATCCTCGACGAGCCGGTCAACGGTCTGGACCCCGAAGGCGTCAAGTGGGTGCGCACCCTGACCCAGCAGCTGGCACGCGACGGCCGGACCGTGTTCATCTCCTCCCACCTGATGAGCGAGATGGCCCAGACCGCCGATCACCTGGTCGTCATCGGCCGCGGCCGAATCATCGCCAGCGGCCCGCTCGAGGAGGTGATCGCCACCGCCACGCAGTCCACCGTCCGCGTCGTCACTCCGCGCGCGGAGGAGCTGAGCGAGCTGCTCGCCCGCGAGGGCGCTCATGTCGTCAGCGAGCAGCCCGGCCTCCTGGGGGTGGCCGACGTCAGCAGCGCCGACATCGGTGACCTCGCGGCTGCCCACGGCATCGCGCTGCACGAGCTGACCCCGCAGAGCGCGTCCTTGGAGGATGCGTTCCTGACCCTGACCCACGACGACGTCGAGTACCGCTCCCCCGGCGCCGACCGCGTCCCCCAGGGAGCTCCGCGATGACCGCTCTTCCCGCCACCGAGCGGGCCGGGACCGTCGCCCACCCGGTCACCTTCCCGCGCGTCGTGCACGCCGAGTGGATCAAGCTCTGGAGCCTGCGCTCCACCTACTGGACCATCCTCGGGACCCTGCTGGCGATGGTGCTCATCGCCGTCCTGCTCGGAGTGGCCTCCGCCGTGGACGGGGCCGCCGGGCCGGACGGCCGCGCGGCGATCGCGATGGGCTACACCTTCGCCCAGGTCGTCGTCGCGGTCCTCGGCGTCCTGACCATCACCGGCGAGTACACCACCGGGATGATCCGCTCGACCCTGACGGCCGTGCCGACCAGGCTGCCCGCGCTGGGCGCCAAGGCACTCCTGGTCGCCGTGGTCAGCTTCGCGGTCGGCGTCCTCGGCGTCGCCCTCGCCTACCTGGCCAGCTATCCCCTCCTGGGCGACCGCGCCGCTCCGCTCGGGGACCCCGAGGTGCTGCGCGTCTTCTGGGGCACCGGCTTCTACCTCGCCGGCGTGGCGCTGCTCGGTCTCGGTGTCGGCGCGGTCGTCCGTCACACCGCCGGCGCCATCACCCTCGTGCTCGGCGTCCTGTTGCTCCTGTCCACCCTGTGGCAGCTGCTGATGACCACCTCGGACTGGTTCATGCACGCCTACCGCTTCCTGCCCACCACGGCGGGTGAGCGCATCGTCGCTCCGGCCGCCGGCGCCCCGGGCACCGATGCCGTGACCGAGGGCCCCGAGATCCTCGGGCCCTGGACCGGCCTGGGCGTCTTCGCCGTCTACGTCGCGCTCACGCTTGTCCTCGCCGCGGTCCTGCTCCGCCGCCGTGACGCCTGAGCGCAGCCGGACACCGCTGCTCGGCCCTCAGCCGGAGCCGCGGCCAGCGCGCGCCAGGCGGTACAGGCGACCGAGCTCCGGACCAGCCACGGTGTCGAAGTAGTCGACGCGACAGACGCGGGCGTCGAGCAGGCCGACGACCAGGGGCATCCAGTGCGGCCGCAGCCTCCCCCTCCTCGACTGCGTCGCTCCACCGGTCACGGTCACGCCCGTCACGGAGCCAGGATCCACAAGCTTGTACACGATGCCCTCCCTTCTCACCGAAGCAATTCCAGACTGCTCGGCGGCTCGGCACTGCCGGTAGGGAGCAAGGTCTCCACCCGCTCCCATGAGGTCCCGACTCGGGGCAGAGCCGACGCAGGAACCGGGCAGTGTCACCCATCAGCCGGAGACGGGCTGTCGCCCCTCGAGCGGAGCAACCGCGATGTGTGGGGCGGGTGGGGCTCGAACCCACGACCCAAGGATTATGAGTCCTCTGCTCTGACCGACTGAGCTACCGCCCCGGGCGGCGAGGGGCATGCCCCTCGCGGCGCGGCGAGCCTACCGAAGCCGCCGGGAGTGCCCGCTCGGCAACAGCGTCCTGCTGTAACGGGATCGGCCGAGCTCCGTTGAGCACGGCATGACACGCGACCTTCAGGTCACCCGCCGAACGGCGCTCCAAGGCGGGTTCCTGGCACCCGTGGCCGTGGCCGCGGCACGGCAGGCCGACACCGCCTCCGGGCGTCCCTTCCGCCTCGACCCAGCCCGCGAGGGACTCGCCACGGTGCCCGCCGGGAACACGCTGATGTTCGTCGGGCAGGCGACCGAACCCTCCGTGACCGGCTCGATGTCGGACTACGTGCGCCACGTCGGCCGGGTGCCGGCCGGCTTCATGTTCTACCTGATCCTCTCCGGCGACCAGGCGCGCACCCGTCGTGAGCTCACCACGATGCGGGCGTTCCTGGACCGCTATCCCGGCGCTGCACTGCAGCTCGCGGTCGGGTACGGCGCCCAGCTGACCGGCAACGTCACCGCGTCGGCGCAGCTCCTCGCGGGCAGCTACGACGCGGAGCTCACCTCGCTGGGCCAGTGGCTGCAGTCGCTGGACCGCGCGGTGTTCCTGCGCCCGCTCTACGAGTTCGACCGGGCCTGCGCCACCTACGGGCCCCCGGCGCAGTACCGACCGGCGTACCGCTACGTCGTCGACCGGCTCCGCGACGCCGGCGCGGGTCGCAACGTCTCGTGGGTGTGGCACTCCGCAGGTCCCGGCTATCGACTCGACGACGCCGGCTTCTACGCGATCATGGGCAGTCTCTCCGGGCGGCTCGGCGGGGCACCGGACCCGCTGATCGCCGCCGGGGAGCAGCTCGGCGTCCACGAGGACACCTGCCCCATCGAGGCGTTCTACCCCGGCGAGGGGTACGTCGACTACTTCGCCGTCTCCTACTGGGGCCAGGGCAGCTTCCTGGGTCCGGGGACCGCTGACGCGCGGGACCGCTACGAGGCGGCGGTGCGCCGACTGCTGGACCGGGGCCGCCGGCTCGGGCTGCCGTTGATGATCGCGGAGTCGACGCCGGCGTACGTCGGGACCACCTCCGGGCACGCCAGCACCACCTGGATGCGGAAGTACTTCGACCTCATCGAGGAGTACGACGTCCGGGTGGTGTCCTACATCGCGACCGAGTGGGCCAAGGAGGGCGGCAACTGGGGCTCGCCGGCCTTCAATGGCTTCTTCCCACCCGACGCACGCGTGCATGCCGACCGCGGGATCAAGCGGTTGTGGCTGCGACACCTCCGGCGGCGGCGCTACCGCGACCGCACCGACACCGACATCAACGCCCTGCTCGGCTTCCGGCCCGCGCCGACGCCGCTGCCCTGGGACGACCGACCGGAGCCGACGCGGGAGCAGATGCGCTGGCCCGACTGCCCGCCGCCCACGGTGCCGGGGACCGGCGGCTGGTGCCTGCCGCCGACCTCCTAGGTCTGGGCACCCGAACCACCCCCGGCACCGGCCCCGCCGCTGCACCGACCCCACTTCGCTGATTTCGCTGCGCTGACCCACCCCTGGACCGCAAACTTCACATCGGGAGCAAATCGGACAGCAGGGAGCAAGCGCATGGCCTTCGTGGTCGAGCGCAAGCGGCGCCGGAAGAAGCGCCGCCGGCGTCGCAGGGGCAAGCACCACAGGCCGGCCACGAGCACGCCGACGCCCAGACCCCCCTCCCCGACACCCGCGCCGACGCCAGCAGAGCCCGCGCCCGCCGGGCCGGATCCGCAGCCACCGCAGCCCAGCACCGGGCCCATCGATCCCGATGCCTGGCCACGCACCATCCCCAGCGCCTACGAGCTGCTCCTGCTCAACCGCTTCGGTCAGGGCTACACCCCCGACGCCTTCGCCCGGCTGCGCACCGCCGGCGGCGCCGAGGTCTGGTTCGACCAGCAGCTCGAACCCGACAGCATCAGCGAGAACCCCAAGGTCGCCAGCATCGACAGCTGGTTCGCCCACCTGTGGAAGTCGCCCAAGGACAAGTACGCCGACCACAAGGCCGAGGTGAAGCCGGCCTGGCGCTACGGCCACGAGTTCGGCAACTGGACGTTGCTAAGGCGGATCTACTCACACCGCAGTCTGCTGGAGGCGATGACGGCCTTCTGGTCCGACGTGCTGCACATCCCGGTCGGCCACGACTACGCCTGGCCCTACCGCTTCGACTACGACGCCACCATCCGCACGCACGCGCTCGGCAGCTTCGAGGACCTGCTCCTGGCGACCGCGCTGCACCCGGCGATGCGCGCCTACCTGGACAACTGGACCTCCAAGGCCGGCAAGCCCAACGAGAACCAGGGCCGCGAGCTGCTCGAGCTGCACACCGTCACCCGCGCCGCCGGCTACACCGAGGCGATGGTGAAGTCCTCGGCGAAGATCCTGTCGGGCTACACCATCGACTGGAAGGGCACCTTCGACCCGCGCTACGACCCCGACCGGCACACCACCGGGCCGGTGACCGTGCTCGGCTTCAGCCACCCCAACTCCGCCAAGGACGGGCAGGCCGTCACGGTCGCCTACCTGAAGTACCTCGCCCGGCACCCGGAGACCGCGCGCACCGTGGCCCGGCGGCTGGCGACCGCGTTCGTCGGGGACCATCCACCGGACTCTCTCGTCGACAAGCTCGCCGCGGTGTTCACCTCTTCCGGCACCAGCATCGCCGCGACGCTGCGGGCCCTGGTCGCCTCGCCGGAGTTCGCTTCCTCCCACGGCGCCAAGGTCCGCACCCCCTATGCCGACCTGGTCGCCACCACCCGCGTGCTCGGCGTCGAGGTGAGTGGCCCCGACGTGAACAGCGGCTGGATCAACGCCGCCAACTGGCTGCACGGCGCGATCCCGGTGTTCAGCTGGCCCCGCCCCGACGGCTCTCCCCTGACCAACGCCGCCTGGTGCTCGGCGAGCCGGATGTTCCGCTCCTACGAGATGCACCTCAACCTCGCGGGCGGCTGGTGGCCGAAGGAGGCGACGTACGTCGACCGCGCCGCCTGGCTGCCGAAGACCGCGCTGCCGTTCTCACAGTTCGTCGACCACCTGTGCCGCGTGCTGCTCGGTCGCGCGGCCACCGACAAGCACCAGCAGGTCGCCGCCCAGGCCGTCGGTGTGAGCGGCACCGCCACGATCGACGCCCGGCACGCGGTCGCCCGCTGGCTGTTCCCCCATCTCGCGATCGCGCTGCTCGACGCGCCCGACCACCTCAGCACCTAGGACCACCGATGACCGCCATGCCTTCGCGGCCCGCCTGCTGCACCGAGTTCGAGCGCCAGGCCGGACTGTCCCGCCGTTCGTTCCTCAAGCGCTCCGCCGTCGCCACCGGCGGGCTCGTGGCCACCCAGGTCTTCGGTGACGCCCTGCTGCAGAGCACCTGGGGCGCGACCACCGGCAACAACGTCCTGGTCGTGCTCAGCCTCCGTGGCGGCATCGACGGACTGGGCGTGGTCGTCCCGCACGGCGACCCCGCCTACGCGGCCGCCCGCCCGAGCACCGCCGTGCCCAGGGCCTCGCTGATTGCCGCCGACGCGATGTTCGGGCTGCACCCGAAGATGGCGCCGCTGCTGCCGTTCTGGACCTCCGGGGAGGTCGCCGCGATCCAAGCGGTCGGGCTGCCGGTGCCCAACCGCTCGCACTTCTCGGCCATCGAGGAGGTCGAGGACGCCGACCCCGGCTCGGCGATCCGCTCGGGGTGGATCAACCGGATGATCGGCCTCAACGGTCGCGACGACGACCTCGAGGCTGTGCAGATCGGCGACAACATCCTGCCCAGCTCGCTGGTCGGACCGGAGAACGCCGTGGCCGCCGCGAGCCTCGACGACCTGCAGGTCGCGGGGCTCGACGACTACCCGGCGCGCCGCTACGCCGCGCTCGACACCGCCTGGGCCGGCGTACCCGGGCCGCTCGGCGCCGCCGCCCGGGCGGCCACCGCGATCTCCAAGGGTCCTGGCGCGAAGGTGAAGGCGACGCCGGCAGGCTCGGTGACCTACCCCCGCGAGTGGCCGGCCTCCGACCTGGCCGACGCCCTGAAGGCCGCCGCCCGGCTGATCCGCGCGGACGTCGGCACCGACGTGATCACCATCGACTACGGCAGCTGGGACCTGCACAACAACTACGGCACCGTCGAGTGGGGCATGATGCAGAACCTCATCACCGGGTTCGCCGCCAACCTCGCCGCGTTCCTCACCGACCTCGCAGAGCTGCGCTCGCAGGTCACGGTGGTCACCATCTCCGAGTTCGGCCGCCGTGTCGCCGAGAACGGAAACCGCGGTTTCGACCACGGCTGGGGCAACATGATGCTCGTCGCCGGCGGCGGGGTGAAGGGCGGCAGGTACTACGGCAGGTGGCCCGGCCTCGGCACCACCCAGGTCGTGGACGGAGACCTCGAGGTCACCACCGACTACCGCAACGTGCTCGGCGAGGTCGTCACCCGACGCTTCCCCGAGCGCAGCATCGCCACCCTGTTCCCGGGGTTTTCCTACTCCCCCCTGGGGTTCATGGCCTGAAGCCGGGCACCGGTCCCTCGAACGGCAGCACCACGGTGCACGGCACCGGGCTGGGGTGCTTGGGGTCCAGCGCGTTGAGCACGTAGCCGGCGGCCACCGGGTCCGAGGCGATCTCGAAGTGCTCGGTGTAGTCGGTCGCGCACCGGTCCTGCACCACGATGTTGCGCATGCCCTTCTCGATGCCGCTGGTCCAGGGCTGCACCAGCTCGTCGTGCCTGGTCATGATGTTCGTGTAGCTGACCCCGCGGACGGCGACCCGGCCACGGCGCATCTTGTGGAGGAACGCGGAGTCCGGTGCCATCTGGCCGCAGGCGGTGCAGAACGGGACGTCGTACCCCTGGCTGTTGAACTGACCCAGGACCTGGTGCAGCAGGCTCTGCTCGCCCACGTCGGAGCCGTGCCACAGCGGTGCCAGGGAGATGTAGCGCTCGACGTAGCGCGCGCCGCCGAGGAACTTCACGTACCAGTTGGGCATCAAGGTGCCCTGGGAGTGCCCGAGGATGTCGACCTTCCTCGCTCCGGTGGCGCGTCGCACTTTGGCCACGAACCCCGCCAGCTGCCGGGCACTGACCCGCATGTCGTCCATCCCGCCGAGCTGGTCGGGACCCTTGGGCGTGCCGGGGTTCACGCCGTAGGTCAGCGCGAACACGCAGTAGCCGTGGTTGGCCAGCAGCGGGGCGTAGGTCTGCCAGTTGGTGTTCTTGTTGCCCGCCGTGCCGTGCACGAGGACGACCGGCCGCGGGTGCCCCCGCGACGGCTTGCAGGACCAGTCGTTCGCGCCGGGCGGATCGGCGTCGACCTGGGTGCCGGCCAGCAGGGCGCTGTGGGTGAAGTTGTAGGTGACCGGGTAGGTGTCCCGCGCGCTCGCGCTCGGTCCGAGCGACAACGGCACCAGCACGGCCAGGACGACGGCCCCGAGGGCCAGGACGGTACGACGCACAGGGGGTCCCTTCGACGACGGCGTTGCTGGTGCAACGACCGAGTCGGCCAGAGGCCACGCCGTGCCGCTCGGTTGCTTGAGTGGTTGATCGCGAGCAGCCGGTGCTTGCGATCAACCACACAAGTCGAGCTCGAGGGCGCAGCGGGGTCCGCAGGGGACGGGCGAGCCGGTCCATCCTCCAGCCTGAAGCAGTCGACCGACCTGACCAGCGGTCCAGCACGGTCTGTCCAGCACCTGCCCGTAGGAGAGCCGCGCCGTGACCTTCCCGGCGACCAGGGCCACCAGGTCCCGGTCGAAGTCGCGGTCGCGTCCCTCGGCGGTGTCGTGGAAGAGGCGTCCGTCGAGCTCCACCAGCTGGTGGCCGTACGACGCATCCCGATAGACCCGTCCGACCCGGCCGGCACCGATCTCCTGCCGGTGCGCCCGAGGAAGCCGGTGGGCACGCTCGACCCGACGCAGGTACGCCAGCTCCAGGACCGAGCACGTCCCCTCTGCGACGTCCCGCAGCACACCGGCCATCCAGCGTCGTCGCGGAAGCCGCTGTCGTTCTGCCAGGGCGAGCTGGAGCCGTCTGGCGGTGGTCCGCCGGGACTGGACCGCCTTGGCCAGAACGGCGACCGCATCGAAGTCCGTCGCCGCTGAGGCGGCGACGTCCAGGGCGGCGTACTCGTAGCGCACCTGCGGTGGGCTGCGGTTCCACAGCACGTGCCGGTCGAAGCCCGGCCGGCGGTGCAGCCGGACGCCCGACGGGGCCACGAGGTTGCGGTCGCGGGCGACGAGCACGTGGATCACCGACTCGTTGCCACCGCGTCTGCCCGGCCCCTCCGCCGCCCGAAGGGCGGACCCGTGGCTGAGCGCAGCCGGCCAGGAGAACAGCACCGCTGCCCAGGCGGACTGCAACCAGGTGAGCCCGCCGGTGTGGTCGACGTACACCCCCTGATGGACCGCGGCCCACTCGCGACGACGCAGTTTGCGGGCGATATCAGCATCGGTGAGACCACGCGCGACGACCTGTCGTCGTGACAGCACGCCTGCCTGCAGCCCGAGCAACTCGGCGATCGACTCCACCCGAGGGATGGTCGACGTAGGAGCACTCTGGCGGCTAGCACCAATCCGGTGCCTGTGGATGGCCTTGGGTGGTTGATCACAAGCACGGGGTGCTCGCGATCAACCACACAACTGGTGAACCGGCGAGCTCACGTGCCTCACAGCCGATCTTGCTCCTGGCCTCGTCCTTCCGGCTTCGCCGTGTCGCGCTCCCCCACCGCGGTCTCCAGGACCGCCAGTCGCTGCTCGATCGCACGGAGCGCGCTCAGCAGCTCCTGTGCGGTCGAGTCCTCGCGCTCCTCCCGGGGGATTTCCTCCTCGCGGACGAAGAGGGCGGCCAAGGATGCGCTGACCGTGGCCAGCAGCAGGAAGCCGACGACCATGAGTACGGCGGAGAGCACCGCTCCGGCGCGGGTCTCCGGCGGTTCGCCGATGAACCCGACGGTGGTGATGAGGCTCGTGACCCACCACAGCCCGCGCCCATAGGTGGTCACCGTGCGGCTCTCGACGGCGGCTGCCGCAGCCGCAGCGACCGTGACGAGCAGCACCGAACCGAGCAGCAGGGTGACCAGCCACCGCGAGCCGACGTGGAGGCGCCAGCGGCCCAGGATGAGCATCCTCATGGACCTGCACGCTAGCGCGGCCTCGTCACGAAGATCCGTGCGTCGTCGAACGCGCCACTGTCGGTCCGCGACAGGACGAAGGCCTCTGTCGTGGCCCGACGAGGCGGCCGAGGCTGAAGCGGATGACCAAAACCCGCGGGAAGTCCGTGGGCGAGCACCGAGGAGGTCGCGAGATGGCGGAGCAGACGGCGAAGAAGGCGGCAGTACCCACGCCGCGCACGAGCACGACGAACAGCGAGAGGAGCGCCGTCGACAGGACGGTGGAGCTCTCCGAGGACGTGCTGAAGTCGGTGGAGGCCGGCCAGCGAGCCGCGCTCGACGCGGTCCGGAAGTTCGCCGAGACCGTCGACGAGGCGCTTCCGGCAGGCGGCGAGGGCACTTCTCGCCGGGAGAAGGTCGTCGACGCCGCCCTGGAGATGGCGGACCGGCTGGTCACCACGCAGTACGACTTCCTGCGTGGCGTCGTGCACGACGCGGGCCGGGCCATGGGTGGATCGGGCGCCGCGAAGAAGTAGGTCTGCACGGCGCGGCGGGGGCTACGGACGTGCGTCGCCGCGGGGAGGGCCCTATCCCTTCTTGTGGCGCGGCTTCTTGCGCCGCTCCCCCGCCGACGGCGTGGCCGGGCGTCCGGTGGGTTTGCCGCGGCCAGCCTCCGGCCGGCGTCCGCCGCGCGGACCGGACGGCCGGCCGCCGGTGTCCCGGCGCAGGTCGATGAGCACGCCCGAGATCCGCGTGTCAGCCAGCGCGGCCATTGTCTGCTCGGAGAGATCGGCCGGCAGCTCGACGATCGAGAACGTGGGCCGGATGTCGATCCGGCCGAAGTCGCTGCGCCGCAGCCCACCCTCGTTGGCCAATGCACCGACGATCTGGCGCGGCTCGACGCGGTGCTTGCGGCCGACCGCGATCCGCCACGGCACCAGGCCGGTCGATTGACCACGCGGGCGCGCGGGCGGCTCCTCCGGCTCGTTCTCCATCAGCAGCGGCTCCCCGTCCTGGGCGAGCACCGCGACGGCGGCCGCGATGTCGGTGGCCGGCACGTCGTGCTCGGCCTGGTAGGCCTCGACCAGCTCCCGGAACACCGGCAGCTGGGCGTCCTGGAGCGCCTGGGTGATCGCCTCGGTGAACTTCGAGACCCGGAAGGCATTGACCTCGGCCACCGTTGGCAGCCCCATCTGCGTGAGCGTCGTCCGGTTCACCTTCTCGATGGCGCGGAGCAGGTGGCTCTCCCGCGGGGTGATGAAGGTGATCGCCTGGCCGCTGCGGCCCGCCCGGCCGGTGCGGCCGATCCGGTGCACGTAGGACTCGGTGTCGGTCGGGATGTCGTAGTTGACCACGTGGCTGATCCGCTCCACGTCCAGCCCGCGGGCCGCCACGTCCGTGGCCACCAGGATGTCGAGCTTGCCGCTGCGCAGCTGGTCCACGGTCCGCTCCCGGACCGCCTGCGGCACGTCGCCGTTGATCGCCGACGCCTCGAACCCACGCGCCCGCAGCCGCTCGGCGAGCTCCTCGGTCGCCTGCTTGGTGCGTACGAACACGATCAGTCCGTCGAAGTTCTCCACCTCGAGGATCCGGGTCAGTGCGTCCAGCTTTCGCGCGTGCGGGACGCGCAGATGGCGCTGCGTGACGTTGGCCGCAGTCGCTGCCTTCGCGCGGACCGTGATCTGGGTGGCGCCCGGTGCGTGCTTCTCGGCGAGCCGCCGGATCGAGGCCGGCATGGTGGCGCTGAACAGGGCCACCTGGGTCTGCGCCGGGGTGTCGCTGAGGATCCGCTCGACGTCCTCGGCGAAACCCATGTTGAGCATCTCGTCGGCCTCGTCGAGCACCACAGCCTGCAGGGTGCCGAGGTCGAGGGTGCCTTTGTCGAGGTGATCCATCAGCCGTCCCGGCGTACCGACCACGACGTGCACGCCGCGGCGCAGGGCGCTCAGCTGGACGCCGTACCCCTGGCCGCCGTACACCGGCAGCACGTGGATCCCCGGGATGTGGGCGGCATAGCGGGCGAAGGCCTCGGCGACCTGCAGGGCCAGCTCCCGGGTCGGGGTCAGCACCAGCACCTGAGGCTCCGCGCGGCGTACGTCGAGCCGGGAGAGCAGCGGCAGCGCGAACGCGGCGGTCTTGCCGGTCCCGGTCTGGGCGAGACCGACCACGTTGTCGCCCGCCAGCAGCGGCGGGATCGCCTGGGCCTGGATGGGTGAAGGCTGCTCGTAGCCGACGTCGTTGAGCGCGTCCAGCATCCGCTGGTCGAGGCCCAGGTCGGCGAAAGTGAGCTCAGCACTCGTCTCTGTCACCGGCCAAGACTAGTTTGCCGACATGGACAGACCCGAATCGCTCGAGCCGCTCGACGAGAGCTGGCAACGCGCGCTGTGCATCGTGGCGCACCCCGACGACATGGAGTTCGGTGCCGCGGCCGCCGTCGCGCGCTGGACCGGCCAGGGCAAGTGGGTCGGCTACACCATGGTGACCAGCGGCGAGGCCGGCATCGACGCCGTGCCTCCCGAGCAGTGCCGTCCCATCCGCGAGGCCGAGCAGGTCGAGTCGGCGCGGCTCGTGGGCGTCGACAACGTCGACTTCCTGGGCCAGCCCGACGGTGTCCTGGAGTACGGCGTCCCGCTGCGCCGGCTTCTCGCCGCCGAGGTGCGCCGGCACCGCCCCGACATCGTGATCACCGGCAACTTCCGGGACACCTGGGGAGGGCGCAACCTCAACCAGGCCGACCACATCGCGGTGGGCCGAGCCGTCGTCGACGCGGTGCGGGACGCCGGCAACCGCTGGGTCTTCCCCGAGCAGCTGACCGACGGCGTCGAGCCGTGGGGTGGGGTCCGCCAGGTGTGGGCCTTCGGCTCGCCGCAGGCCGAGCACGCGGTGGACACCACCGAGACGTTCGAGACGGGCGTGGCCTCCCTGGTCGCCCACCGCGCCTACATCGAGGGCCTCGGCTGGGAAGGCTGGGACCCCCGCGAGTTCCTCGAGGGCTTCGGCCGACCGACCGGCCAGCGCCTCGGGGTGGCCCTCGCGGCAGCCTTCGAGGTCTTCCCGATGGGCTGGGGCGAGTAAGGCCCAGGACGACGAGGGCCCCGACCGCATGGTCGGGGCCCTCGGTGGCTCCCCCGGCTGGACTCGAACCAGCAACCCTTCGGTTAACAGCCGAATGCTCTGCCAATTGAGCTACAGGGGATCGTGCCGGGAAACACTAGCAAGCCACCCGGCCGATCGCGGAATCAGCGTCCGGTCTGCTCGCCGACCTCGGCCTGCCCCTGTGCCAGCGCCCGCTCGGCGGCGGCGACGACCTCCGGGTCGTCGGGATCCAGGCCGGCGTCGTAGACGTGGAACCAGCGGATCTCCCCACCCGTCGGGGTGCGCCGACCGATCAGGGTGAGGCCGGCGCTCCCGCGCACCGGCACCCGACGCTGCAGCACGACGCTCGCGGTCACCCGCTCGCGGACCAGCTGCAGGAGCAGGCCGGGCTCCTCCATCTCGGAGGAGTAGGTCGGCTTCGGCCGGCCGTACTCACCCATCGCGGTGATCTGCAGCCGCTCGCCCTCGGCGTCCCAGGCGGCGTCCTCGACCGTCTCCCACGGCAGCACGGCCGTCTCGCCGGCCGGCGGGACCAGGTGCAGCGCGCCCCGGGTGCCGAGCAGCCAGCTGCCGTCTCGCGCTGCGGCGAAGGCGAGCACCCGGTCACCGTGGGGCACGGTGACACGCGCGAGCACCTCCGCCGGCACCGCCGGCCCCCGACGCAGGAGCCTCACTGGCTCTCCAGCGCCCGTTCGCGCAGGCTGCGGCGGTGTTGCTCGAGGGCGATCAGCTCCCCGAACATGCGGTTGTAGTCGGTCGCCTGCTCGACCGGGTTGGTCCGCTGCAGCCGGGACTTCAGGTCCGCGATCCGGCGCATGGCGGTCAGCTCCCGCAGGCGCAGCACCGTCTGGGCGGCGTACGCCTCGTCGGGCTCGTGGCTGGCGTGCACCGGCTCGACCGCGAGGGCGCCGATCAGGGTCTGCAGCCGCGCGTCGGACTGGGACTCGCGGAGCCGGACCGGCCACTGCTGGTCGGCGGCCCCGGGCCCACCGACGGCGACGATGCCGCCCCAGGTGGCGCGGTAGGCACCGTGGGTGAAGTCGCCGCCGCCGAGGTCACCGGCGTGCCGGATCATCAGCTGCGGGAACTGCACGGCGAGCTTGAGGGTCTCCCGCTCCAGGAACAGCCGCGGGTCGCGCGCGTCCGGCAGCTCCGAGGCGCGGGGCGGCTGCCCGACGGGCGCGGCAGACGGCGGGGCCCCGCGCTTGCTGGCCGCCCTGCGCACCTCCCGCTGGACGTCGACCGGGTCCAGGCCCAGCATCCCGGCCAGCTCCCGGGCGAACGCGTCGACCTTCGACCGGTCACGGATGCTGGTGACGAGCCTGGCGGCGGCCCGGAGCGCGTCCACCCGGCCGTCCGCGCGGTCGAGGTCGTAGCGGTTGACCACGTTGGCGAGCACGAATCGGTAGAGCGGGATCCGTCGCGCGACCAGCTCGCGGACCGCTGCCTCGCCCTGCGCGATCTCCGCTGCCGAGGTGCCGTGGGACAGCCGCAGGTCGCAGGGGTCCATCCCCGAGGGCTCCACGGCGACGTAGGTCTGGCCGGCGAAGTTCTGGTCGCCCTCGAAGGCGCGCAGCGCGGCCTTCTGGCCGGCCTCGTCGCCGTCGAAGGTGAAGATGACCTCGCCGCGGAAGTCGTCGTGGTCGTGCAGCAGCCTCCGGATCACCCGGGCGTGCTCGTCGCCGAAGGCGGTGCCGCAGGTGGCGACCGCGGTCTTCACCCCGGAGAGGTGGCAGGCCATCACGTCGGTGTAGCCCTCGACCACGACCGCCTGGCTGGCCCGGGCGATCTCCCGGCGGGCCAGGTCGATGCCGTAGAGCACCTGGCTCTTCTTGTAGATCGGCGTCTCGGGGGTGTTGAGGTATTTCGCCTCGATCCGGTCGTCCTCGAAGATCCGGCGCGCCCCGAAGCCGATCGTGTCGCCGCTGCTGTCCCGGATCGGCCACATCAGGCGGCCGCGGAAGCGGTCGTAGAGTCCGCGATTGCCCTGTCCGGCCAGCCCGCTGGTGACCAGCTCCTCGTCGGTGAAGCCCTGGCGTCGCAGGTGGCGCACGAGATCCTCGCCGCCGCGCGGGGAGAACCCGACGCCGAACTGCGCGGCGGCCTCCGCGTCGAAGCCGCGCTGGCCGAGGAACTGGCGGGCGGTCAGCGCCTCCGGGGAACCGAGGAGCTCGGCGTACCACGCGCCCGCGAGGCGGTGCGCCTCGACCAGGCGAGGCCGCTGCGGGCCGGTCCGCGGCCGGGCGGGGCCGCCCTCCTCGTAGCGCAGCCGGACGCCGTACTTCTCGGCCAGGCGCTCGACGGTCTCGGCGAACCCGATGCCGTCCATGTCCATGACGAACTTGATGACGTCGCCGCCGGCCTGGCAGCCGAAGCAGTGGAAGTAGCCGCGGGCCGGGGTCACGTGGAAGGACGGGGTCTTCTCGTCGTGGAAGGGGCACAGGCCCTTCAGGGAGCCACCGCCGGCGTTGCGGAGGGTGACGTACGCCGAGACGACGTCGTCGATCGGTGCCTTCTCGCGGACCTCCGCGATGTCCTCTTCCCGGATCCGTCCCGCCACGTCGCGGAGTCTACGTTCCGCTCCCGACGGGGGCGCCCGAAGTGGCGTGCGGGTTTGAAGCGGCCCGGATGGGCAACCGTTGCGTCATGAGCGAACCACCGACCACGGGCCCCACGCCGGCGCAGGCGGAGGCCCCCAGCCCCCGGATCGGCGAGGAGCCGACCCTGGGCGCGCTGGTGCACGACCTGAGCACCGAGATCCCTGAGCTGATCCGCTCGGAGATCCGGCTGGCGCAGGCGGAGATGGCCGAGAAGGGCAAGCGCGCCGGCCTGGGCATCGGGATGTTCAGCGGTGCCGGACTGATGGCCTTCTTCGGTCTCGCGACGTTGGTCGCCACCGCCGTCCTCGCCCTCGACCTGGTGCTGCCTGCCTGGGCGGCCGCCCTGATCGTGGCGGGCGCGCTGTTCGTGATCGCCGCCGTGCTCGGGATGGTCGGCGCGAAGGAGGTCCAGGACGCCACGCCCCCGGTCCCGGAGCGGACCGTGACGAGCGTGAAGCAGGACATCGCCACGGTGAAGGGAGACCGCGCGTGAGCGCCCCAGAGCAGGACAGGGCCGCAGCCAACGGCTCCTCGGCCAACAGCCCGGAGCAGATCCAGGCAGACATCGACCGGCAGCGCGAGCAGCTCGCCCAGACCGTGGACGCCCTGAGCCACAAGCTCGACGTGAAGAGCCAGGCGCAGGCCAAGATCGCGCACGCCCGTGACCGGGCGACCACCGACTCCGGGAAGCCGCGCCCCGAGCTGGTCGCGGCCGGCGTGGTCGGCGTGGCCGCCGTGGTCGCGCTGGTCTGGTGGCGGAGACGCAGATGACCGACGACCAGGGCACGGAGCGTCCGGACCGGACGACTCCGGAGCCCGACGACGCCGGCAAGCCCGAGGGGCCGCAGGACCTGACCAAGCGGTCCTGGAAGTACGTCCTGCGCAAGACGTTCAACGAGTTCAACGACGACCAGTGCACCGACCTCGCCGCCGCACTGACCTACTACTCGGTGCTGGCGCTCTTCCCCGCCGCGCTGGCCCTGGTCTCGATCCTGGGCGTCGTCGGGCAGTCCACCAACGCGGTGAACACGGTCGTCAAGACGCTGAAGCCGCTGGTCTCCGACCAGATGCTCGGCACGATCCAGCCGGCGCTCGAGGAGCTGGCCAGCTCCGACAAGGCCGGGGTCGCCCTGGTGATCGGCATCGTGGTCGCCCTGTGGTCGGCCTCGGGGTACGTCGGCGCGTTCAGCCGCTCGATGAACCGCATCTACGAGATCCGCGAAGGTCGGCCGTTCTGGAAGCTCCGTCCGGTGATGCTCCTGCTGACCCTGGTCGCGGTCACCCTGACCGCGCTCGTGCTGCTGCTGCTGATCCTCTCCGGTCCGCTGCTGGAGTCCATCGGCCGAGTGATGGGGATCGGCGACAGCGTGCTGACCGTCTGGACCTTCGCGAAGTGGCCGGTGATCGCAGCGGCGGTCGTGATGGTGGTCGCCCTGCTCTACTACGCCACCCCCAACGTGCAGCAGCCGAAGTTCCGCTGGATCTCGGTGGGCGCCCTCGTCGCGATCGTGGTCTGGGTGCTCGCCTCGCTGGGATTCGCGTTCTACGTCGCCAACTTCTCCAGCTACAACAAGACCTACGGCTCACTGGCCGGCGTCGTGGTCTCGCTGCTGTTCTTGTGGATCACCAACCTCGCGCTGCTCTTCGGCGCTGAGCTCGACGCCGAGCTCGAGCGCGGGCGGGAGCTGCAGGCGGGCATGCCCGCGGAGCAGGAGCTCCAGCTGCCGCCGCGGGACACTCGCAACATCGAGAAGGCCGACAAGAAGCAAGCCAAGGACGTGGCCATGGGACGGCGGATCCGTCGCGAGGCCCGGGAAAACGGAAACAACGAGGACGGGAAGCGCGACTGACGCGCCCCGGGAGGAGGACGACATGAAGATCGTGAAGCGACTGCCTCTGCTCGTCGCCGGCGGTGTCGGCTACGTGCTCGGCGCCAAGGCGGGCCGGGAGCGCTACGAGCAGATCATGGGGACGTTCAACCAGGTCAAGCAGGACCCACGGGTGCAGCAGAAGGCCCACGAGGCGGCCGCGTTCGCCCGCGAGCAGGCCCCGGTCGTCAAGGACAAGGTCAGCGGCGCGGCCGACAGCGCCGCGGCCAAGGTCTCCGGTGACTCCGGTGCCGCGGATCCGCATGCAGCGGAGTCCAAGCTCAACCCGGAGAGCACGGCCCGGCAGTCCGACCCCTTCCCCAAGGGCGACCTGCCCTGAGCCGGCAGCGCGCCGCCGGTCAGTAGTCGCCGGTCATCACGTTGGCGAGCGGCTCGCCGGCGGCGTAGCGCTGCAGCTGTTCGCGCACCAGGCGCAACGACCGCGGTCGCATCGCGGTGCTGTTGCCCCCGACGTGCGGGACCAGCAGTGTGTTCGGTGCCCGCCACAGCGGGTGCCCCGCCGGCAGCGGCTCCGGATCGGTGACGTCCAGCGCCGCGCGCAGGCGGCCGGCCGCCAGCTCGGCGACGAGGGCCTCGGTGTCGACCACGCTCCCCCGGGCCATGTTGACCAGCAGGGCGCCGTCTGGCAGGTGCGCCAGCATGTCGGCGTCGAAGAGCCCCACCGTCTGCGGCGTACCGGGCACGATCAGGATCACGACCTCCGCGTCCGGCAGCAGCTCCGGCAGCGCCTCGATCGGGTGTACGCCGTCCCGCGCGCTCCGCGCCACCCGGACGACCTCGACCTCGAACGGGACCAGCCGTGCCTCGATCGCGGCGCCGATCTGGCCGTAGCCGACGATCAGCACCCGCCGATCGGCCAGTGAGGCGCGACGCTCCGGCGCCCACTCCTCGCGCTCCTGGGCGCGCACGAACTCCGGGATGCCGCGCTGGGCCGCCAGCACCAGGGCCAGGGCCATCTCCGCGGTCGAGGCGTCGTGGATGCCACGGCCGTTGCACAGCGCCACCCCCTCCGGGACGTAGGAGCGGATGTGCTCGACGCCGGCCGAGAGCGTCTGCACCACCTCCAGCCGCGGGAGCTCGGCCAGCGCCTCACCGTCCGCGGGGCGGAAGCGGTAGGGCAGCACGTAGAAGCCGACCTCGTCCGCGGTCGCCGGCAGCGCTCCGGGCTCCAGGTCCTCCGGCACCTGCTCGTAGGCAAGGCCGTCGGGAAGGTCGCCCAGCTCGGCGGGGTCCATCGGCAGCCAGACGAGTCGGTCGCGCATGCGAGGAGCCTAAGAGCCGGCCGTCCCGGTCAGGCACACAGCCTGCGGTGCCAGGCCACCGCCGAGGCGTCGGTGAGGCTGGCCACCTGGTCGACGACCACCCGCAACCGGGCCGCGTCGTCGCCGGCCGCGTGGTGGTCGGTGCGGAACATCTGGTCGAGGCCGTCGGGAGCCCGGCGCAGCAGCGCCTCGAAGAGCTCGGCCACGACGACCCGCTGGCGGTCCATCAGCGCCAGCCGGTCCTCGGCGCGCATCACGTAGTGCGCCGCGATGCCCTTGAGCACCGCGATCTCCTCGGCGGTGGGCGCCGGCACGACCAGCTCGGCGCCGTGCCGCACCAGCGGGCGGTCGCCGTACGCCGCCCGGGTCGCCTCGTGGACCCGTCCGCAGAAGACGCCGATCAGGTCGCTGGTGAGGTTCTTCAGCGCACCCAGGTGGCGCCGGCTGCCGTCGTAGGCGACGGTCGGCCAGGAGCGGAGCGACCGCACGCGCCCGAGCGCGGCGTCGAGGACCTCGTCCTCGGCCTCGGGGAGGTACCAGGAGCGCACCGTCGACCAGATCCCGGCACGCTCCTCGCGGTGGTCGAGCACGGCCAGGTCGACGCGCCCGGCCACCACCCCGTCCTCGAGGTCGTGGACCGAGTAGGCGACGTCGTCGGCGACGTCCATGACCTGTGCCTCCACGCACCGCTGCGACCCGCTGAGGCCGGCGCGCATCCAGGTGAAGACGGCAAGGTCCTCCTCGTAGACGCCGAACTTGCCCGCGACCGCGCCGGGTCGCGTCCACGGGTACTTCGTGCAGGCATCGAGCGTGGCCCGGGTGAGGTTCAGCCCCACCGAGCGGCCCGTTGAGTCGAAGGTCTTGGCCTCGAGCCGGCTCAGGATGCGCAGCGTCTGCGCGTTGCCCTCGAACCCGCCGCAGTCCTCGGCGAGCTCGGCCAGGGCCGCCTCTCCGTTGTGCCCGAACGGCGGGTGCCCGAGGTCGTGGGCCAGCGCGGCGGTCTCCGCCAGGTCGGGGTGGCAGCCGAGTGGGTGCGCGAGGTCGCGGGCGACCTGGGCGACCTCCAGGCTGTGGGTGAGCCGGTTGCGCACGAAGTCGTCGGCCTGTGGCCCGAGCACCTGGGTCTTCGCCGCGAGCCGCCGCAGCGACGCGGAGTGCACGACCCGGGCACGGTCACGCTCGAACGCGGTGCGCTCGGGCGCAGGCACCCGCTTGGCGGGCTCCGCGACGAGCCGCTCGCGGTCGGCGTCGTCGTACCGCTCCTCCCAGGTCTTCATCGCACCGCGAGGCTACTGCCTGCCCGGACACTGCACGTCGGGTGCTGAGGTGGTCCCTCGTCCCGCGGGGCCCAGCGCTCGACCCGGCCCAGGCCGTGCTCAGAGCCAGCCGTTGCGGTCCGCGATCAGGACGGCTCCGGCGCGGTTGCGCGCGCCGGTCTTGCCGATCGCACTGGAGAGGTGGTTCCGGACGGTCCCGTCGGAGAGGAAGAGCCGGCCCGCGATCGTCGCGACCGAGGAGCCGTCGCGTGCCTCCCGGAGCACGTCGGTCTCGCGCGCGGTCAGCGGCGAGTCCCCGGCGACCAGGGAGTCCGCCGCCAGGGCCGGGTCGACGACCCGCAGCCCCGAGTGCACGCGGCGTACGGCGTCGGCGAGCTGGGTCGCGGGGGTGTCCTTGACCACGAAGCCGGCAGCTCCGGCCTGCAGGGCGCGGCGCAGGAAACCGGGCCGGCCGAAGGTCGTCACGATCAGCACGCGCAGCTCGGGATGCCGCTCGCGCAGCAGCGCGGTCGCGCTGAGCCCGTCCATGCCGGGCATCTCGACGTCGATCAGGGCCACGTCCGGGTGGTGGGCCGCCACCGCGCCCAGGACCTCGTCCCCCGCACCCACCTCCGCGACGACCTCGAGGTCGGGTTCCATGTCCAGCAGGGCGGCCAGCGCCCCGCGGACGAGGGCCTGGTCGTCGGCCAGCAGCAGCCGGATCACGGCACCTCCACGCGCAGCAGGAAGCCGGGGTCCAGGACCTGGGTGGTGACGACGCCGCCGACCGCCTCGGCCCGCTCGCGCAGGCCGACCAGGCCGTGTCCAGACGTCGACGGGGCGCTGGGACCGGCGCCGTCGTCGCGGACCTCCACGGCGTCCTGCCGCAACCGCACCGAGCAGCGGGTGGCGCCGCTGTGCCGCAGCACGTTGGTGATGCCCTCGCGCACCGTCCAGGCGAAGAGCTCTCGCCGCTCGCCGGGCACGTCGTCGGTGGTGTTGGGCAGGTCCGCCTCGATCTCCGCCGCCGCGAGCGCCGCCCGGGCGCGGGCGAGCTCGCCGGGGAGGGTGATCTCGCGGTAGCCCTCCACGGTCCGGCGTACGTCGGCAAGCGCGTCGCGGGAGAGCCGTTCGAGGTCCTCCAGCTCGGCCCTGGCCCGGGCGGGGTCGACGTCCACGAGACGGGTGGCCAGCTCGGCCTTGACCGTGATCACCGTCAAGGAGTGCCCGAGGATGTCGTGCAGGTCCCGGGCGAACCGGTTGCGCTCCTCGGCGAGCGCCAGCCGGGCGTTGTCCTCCCGGATCTGGAGCACCTCGATGTTGCGGTTGATCGCCTGGGAGATCCCCCAGATCGCCAGCGTGGCGACCAGCACCCCGAAGAAGATATTGCGGTCCTCCTCCCATCCAGGGACGGCCAGGCTGGCGAGGTAGGTGACCAGTGCGGTGGTGCCCGCCACCAGCCACGCCTGCGGCGAGGGCAGGCAGATCACCGCCACCACCGCGAGGTAGACCGAGGTGGCGGTCGCCGACTGGCCGAGCGCGAGACAGTCCAGGACGGCGATCACCGCGAGGCCGCCGAGGACCGACCAGCGAGCCGCCGGCGACGCCGACACCCGGAAGACAGTGCCCGGAGCGCGGCGCCGTCGGAAGTGGACGAAGACCGCGAGATAGCCGACGGCGAAGGCGACGGTGAGCAGGATGCCCACCCAGCCACGCACGGAGTCCCGCCGGCTCCAGCCCTCCTGCAGCGGGGTCAGGAGGTAGAGCAACCAGACCGCGGCGAAGAGGGTGCCCCACCGACCGGCGGTGTGCAGCCGCTCGGCCTCGGCCCGGTGAAGCTCCACGGAGGTCACCGTAGTGACCCCGAAGGGATCTCAGACACGAGCCGTGTCCTTGCTCATCCGCCAGGCCGCGCCGGCCACGAAGAGCAGGAACCAGACGACGGTGTTGACCACGGCGTACCACGGCAGCTCGTGGGTCAGGGGGGCACGCGCAACCTCGGCCACGCCGTACATCGGAGTGAACACCGCGACGTGCCACACCGCCGAGCCCTCGGTGAGCGGCATGAACACACCGCCCAGGAAGGACAGCAGCGCGAGGCCGGGGCCGAGCACCTGCATGGCGTTCTCGCCGGGCACCACGTAGCCCACGAACACCCCCAGCGCGGCGAAGGTCAGCGTGCAGCCGAGTGCGAGCACGGCGCTGGAGACCCAGACGCCGGTGGGCATCTCGGGCTTGCCCTGCACCAGGCCGGCGAGGTTGACCACGGTGACCGCGAGCGCGCCCATCGCCAGCGCGGTGCCGGCCTTGACCAGGATGTAGGCGATCGGGTGCAGCGGGGTCAGCCGCAGCTGGCGCGACCAGCCCAGCGCCCGCTCCACGGCCACCTGCGAGCCGGCGGAGGCGGCGGTCAGTGCGGCGCCGTACAGCGCCATGGAGACCAGGATGTACGCCGAGACGTTGCCCTCGCCCACGCGCTCGTTGCTGCCCTGGCTGCCGCCGAAGGCGAGGAACATCGCGGCCGGGAAGACCATGGCGAAGAACACGGTGCGGCGGTTGCGCAGCACCCGGCGCAGCTCGAGTTCGAGCAGCCGCGCGTTGAACCCGCCCAGCGGTGGCACCCTGCGGCTGCCGGCCTCGAAGGCGGTGGTGGTCTCGATCGAGGTGGTGCTCATCAGTTGTCTCCTCCGGTCAGCCTCAAGAAGGCCTCCTCGATGCCCCGCGCCTCGATCTCGAGGTCCCGGGCGTCGGTGGCGGTCAGCAGGTGGCGGGCGACGGCGTCGCTGTCCCGGGTCCGCACGAGCAGCGAGTCGCCGCGGGTCTCGACGCCGTCGACGCCCTCCAGGGCGCGCAGCTCGTGGGCCACCCGGTGGGCGTCCGACGTCGTGGCCCGCACGGTGCGGCCCGAGGCGCGGGCCTTGATCTCGGGGCCGGACCCGTCGGCGACCACCCGTCCCTGGGCGACCAGGACGATCCGGTCGGCGTACTGGTCGGCCTCCTCGAGGTAGTGCGTGGCGAAGACGATCGTGCGGCCGCGCTCGGCGTCGGCGCGGATCGCGCTCCAGAACCGGCGCCGGCCCTCGACGTCCATCCCGGTGGTCGGCTCGTCGAGCAGCAGCAGCGCGGGGTCGGGCAGCAGTGCCATCGCGAAGCGCAGGCGCTGCTGCTCGCCACCGGAGCACTTGCCGACCCGGCGGTCGGCGATCACGGTGATCCCTGCGCGCTCGAGTGCCTCGTCGACCGGCGTGACGTCGGCGAACAGGGAGGCGGTGTAGACGAGGGTCTCGCGCACGGTGAGGTCCTTGAGGAGGCCGCCGGTCTGCATCACCGCGGAGACCAGGCCGCGGGCGACCGCCTGGCGGGGCTGCATGCCGAGCACGCTGACCTCGCCTGTGGTCGGTTGGGAGAGGCCGAGCACCATGTCGAGGGTCGTGGTCTTGCCGGCGCCGTTGGGGCCGAGGAAGGCCACCACCTCGCCCTGGCGGACGTCGAGGTCGATGCCCCGCACCGCCTCGACGTGGCCCGCGCCGACGCGGAAGGACTTGGTGACCGCGCGGAGGCCGAGCGCGAGGTGGGTGGCCGCGCTCCCCTCCGGGGTCTGATCGATCAGGGTTGTCGTCATGCCCCCGATCATGGCGCCAGAGGCGCCTGGACCCCTCGACGGCACGTCACGAGTGCGCCATGACAAATGTCATCGCGTCGAGTGCTGAGGTGGTCCCTCGTCCCGCGGGGCCCAGCACTCGACCCGGCTCAGAAGCCGAGCCGGCGCAGCTGACGGGGGTCGCGCTGCCAGTCCTTGGCGACCTTGACGTGCAGGTCGAGGTAGACCGGGGTGCCGAGCATGGCCTCGATCTGCTCCCGGGCGGCCTTGCCGACACCACGCAGGCGGGAGCCACGGTGACCGATCACGATGCCCTTCTGCGACTGACGCTCGACGAAGAGGTTGGCGTGCACGTCGAGCAGCGGCTTGTCCTCAGGCCGGTCCTTGCGCAGGCCCATCTCCTCGACCACCACGGCGATCGAGTGCGGCAGCTCGTCGCGGACGCCCTCGAGGGCCGCCTCGCGGATCAGCTCGGCGACGATGGCCTCCTCGGGAGTGTCGGTCAGCTCGCCCTCGGGGTAGAGCGGGGGCCCCTCGGGGAGACGCTCGACCAGCAGGTCGGCGAGCAGGTCGACCTGGCTCCCGTCCTTCGCCGACACCGGGACGATCTCGGCCCACCCGACGCCCGCCTCGCGGCCGAGCTGCTCGAGGGCCAGCAGGTGCTGGCCGATCGCCTCCGGGGCGGCGAGGTCGGTCTTGGTGGCGATCGCGAACTTCGTGGTGCGCCGCACCTTGGCCAGCTCGTTGACCAGGAACTTGTCGCCGGGGCCGGGCTTCTGGTCGACCGGGAAGCACGCCGCGACCACGTCGACCTCCGCCCAGGTGGTGCGGACGAGGTCGTTGAGCCGCTCACCGAGCAGGGTGCGGGGGCGGTGCAGCCCCGGGGTGTCGACCAGGACGAGCTGGGCGTCGGGCCGGTGCACGATGCCGCGTACGACGGTCCGGGTGGTCTGCGGGCGCGAGGAGGTGATGGCCACCTTCTGCCCGACCAGGGCGTTGGTCAGTGTCGACTTCCCGGCGTTGGGCCGGCCGACGAAGCAGGCGAAACCGCTGCGGTGCGGGGCGTTCCTGCCGGTGCTCATGTGCGGTCCTGGGCATCTTCGTACTCGGCCCAGATCTGCTCATCGGAGAGACCGGCCGCCTTGCCGCGGGCGTAGATCGGCCCCGGGTCCACCCGCCGCGCCTGCCGGCCGCGGGCGTTGCTCCAATAGCCCATCACGTCGTGGTGGCGGGTGTCCCACCCGAGCTCGCGGCGCAGGTGCCGGCGGATGTCCCGCATCTGCGCGGACTCCCCGGCCATCCAGAAGTAACCGGGCCCGTCGGGCCACGCCAGCTCGCGCACGATCGTGGCGAGCCGGCTGTCGGTCGCGGGCGCGGCGTGCCAGGTGACCTCACCGCGGAAGTAGTCCGGCAGCTCCTCGGGCGCCTCCACGTGCACGGTGAGCGGCAGCTCGCAGGTCTCCTCGATCCGCGCCATCGCCGGAAACGCGGTCAGGTCACCGGCCAGCACTGCCCAGCCTGCGTCGTCGGGCGGCGAGAACGAGCCCTTGGGAAGAGACAACCCGACGATGTCGCCCACGCAGTCGCGCGCGGCCCAGGAGGTCACCAGTCCCTCCGCGTGGATGACCACGTCGAGCACGAGCGTGCGGGAGGGCTCCTCCCAGGAGCGCACCGTGTAGTAGCGGGTCTGGAACTGGCCGGGCACGGTCAGGGCCACCCACTCGTCGGGCACGCCGGTGCTGGCGAGGTCGCCGTCGACCTCGAGCACCAGCCGGACCAGGTGGGCCGACAGCTCACGCCGCTCCCGCACGACGGCGGAGTACGGGGTACGGGAGGTCACCTGCGACAGGCTAGCCAGTCGGTGCGGAGATGTCGGCGGCGGTCAGCCGACCGTCCTGGTCGACCGCGAGCGTGGCCAGGCGTAGCCCCCGCTGGGTGTGGGCGGAGTCCCAGGTGTGGAAGACCAGTCGCAGCCGCCCGGCGTCGTCCACGAACGGCGTCGCGCCTCCGGGGCCGCGCAGCTCGGCGGTGGGCGAGAGCACCGTCCCCGTCCGAAGGCACGGTCCGGTGACCGCCTGGCAGAGCGCGTACCCGGTGGCGTAGCGGTCGGTCCAGAAGCCGGAGGTGGAGAAGAAGAGGTAGAGCCGACCGGCGTAGCGGATCATCGCGGGATTCTCGACGATGCCGTTGTCCTCCGCGGTGGAGGTCAGCAGCGTGACGAAGCGGCTGCGCCGGGCGAAGCCGGTCGCTCGGTTGTTGAGCCGACGGGCCACGAGGTGGGTGGCGCGCGCCGTGCTGGTGCTGGCGGGATCCTTGGTCTTCAGCAGCAGCCACAGCCGCCGACCGCCGGCGAACAGCTGGGGGTCGATGGCCGCCTTGCTGACACAGGTCAGCGGCCGGGAGCCGATCGGCCGGTACGGTCCCTCGGGCCGGGCACTGCGCGCCAGCCCGAGGCAGCGCTTGCGGTCCGCGCGGCGCGGCAAGGCGTACGCCGCCACCCACCCGGTCCGGCGCACGTGCCGCACCGACGGCGCCCAGGTGGGCCAGTAGGCCCGCCCGTCCACCGTCCTGGTCGCCGACCAGCCCGGGCCCTTCGGCATCGCGTCGTTGAGCCACGGCCGGGCGGGGTCGCTGGAGGCCCGCGGCGTCCACGTGCTCAGGTCGGTCGAGGTCAGCACCGGCAGGCTGCGCCCGGCGGTGTTCGTGGAGGCCGCGAACCAGCGGTGCCCCGCCCGCCACACGGTGGGGTCGGCGAAGTCGCCGGCGTAGACGGTGCCCGGGGCGAAGGCGTCGGTGGCCTGGCTCGACCCGCTCGCCGAGGCCGTGCCCGGCAGCGCACCGAGCGCGACCGCGAGCAGCGCGGCGACCACCGCGACTGGCCGGACTCTAACCACGGTCGGCCACCGTCAGCAGCCCCGTCTCCGGGTCCGCGGTGACGGTGGCAACGTGCAGCTTGCGCTGCGGGCACCCCTCGGCGGTGCGCAGGCACGTGGTGGACGACGGATAGCCGGTGTTGCCGAGGTCCCAGGCGGCGTAGGCCAGCCGCAGGGCGCCGGAGTCGTCGAGGAACGCCGAGGCGCCTCCGGGGCCGGAGACCCGGTCGCCGGTCGCCAGCAACGGGCCGGCGACGGGACGGGTGCAGGGCCCGGTGGCCGATTCGCAGATCGCGTATCCGGTGGCGTAGCTGTCGTCGGCGTAGGACGCCCCCGAGTAGAACAGGTAGTAGCGGCCCCCGAAGAGGATCATCGAGGGGTTCTCGATCAGCGGGTGCTCCCACCGCTCCTGGGTGGCCAGCAGCGTCTGCGCCCGGCCGGCCAGCTTCCTCCCGCTCCGGGTGAGCGGAGAGATCTTCAACTGGCTCGGTCGGCCGGGTTTCTGCTCGGTCTTCCACAGCAGGTAGTTCTGGCCGCCGGCGTCGGTGAAGAACTGCGGGTCGATGGCGCCGCGGCCGCGCGGGCAGATCAGCGGACGCCGGGAGCGGTCGACATAACCCCGGGCGGCGCGCCTGGAGCTCGACATCGAGATGCACATCTTGCGCGGCGTCTTCCTGCGCACCGGGGTGGCGTAGGCATGGACCCAACGGTTGCCGAAGCGGGCCACGGCGGGCGCCCAGGTGGTGGCGAAGCGGCGCTTGCCGATCTTCCGGGTCGCCGCCCACCGCGCGGGCCTGACCATCCCCTCGCCCACGGCGCTCCAGTGGACCAGGTCGGTGGACCTGATCACCGGCAGGTGCAGCGCAGCGATCGTGGTGCTGTAGGCGAACCAGGTGTCCCCGACCTTGACGACCGAGGGGTCGGGGAAGTCACCGCGGTAGGCGTGCCCGATCCAGAAACGGTCGCTGCCGATCGGTGCCTGCCGATCGGTGCGGGCGTACGCCGGCCCGGTGGTCCCCAGCGCCGAGAGGAGCAGCAGGACGCCCAGCACCAGCACCAGGGCTGCCCGGGGACGCCGCAGCGCGGACGTGGACGCGAGGGGCTGGTGCACGGCGCTGCTCCCGGTGGGACCGGTGGGACGAGAACCGCCCCACTATCCACCGGGATGCGCCGTCTTGTCCGACGAACGCCGAGAAGGCCGGCCGCTCGGAGGTGGCTCAGGACAGCCAGCTCGGCCGCAGCGGAAAGCCGCTGTGGCCCTCCGCGTCGGTGCGTCCGGCGAGCACCTGGTGGAGCTGGATCTCGTTGCGCTCGAAGCCCATCCGGGACCCGGCCATGTAGAGGCCCCACACCCGAGCGGTGCCCTCGCCGACCTCCGCGACGCACTCGTCCCAGTGCTCGCGCAGGTTGCGGTTCCAGCCGGCCAGCGTCATCGCGTAGTGCATCCGGAGGTTTTCCTCGTGGTGGACCTCCAGCCCGGCGTCCTGGATCTCGGTGATGATCTTCCCCGAGCCGGTCAGCTCCCCGTCGGGGAAGACGTAGCGGTCGATGAACGCGCCTGTCGGCCGCATCCGGTTGTCCGGCCGGGTGATGCAGTGGTTGAGCAGCCGCCCACCGGGCATGAGCTTGTCGCGCAGGAAGCCGAAGTAGGCCGGGTAGTTGGCCACCCCGATGTGCTCGGTCAGCCCGATCGAGCTGACCGCGTCGAAGCCGGTCTCCGGCACGTCGCGGTAGTCGACGTGCCGCACCTCGGCGAGGTGCTCGAGCCCCTCCTCGCGGATCTTCTGCTGCGCCCAGGTCGCCTGGGCCCGGGACAGGGTGACGCCGAGCGCGCGGACGCCGTACTCCTTCGCGGCATGGCGCACCATCCCGCCCCAGCCGCAGCCGACGTCGAGCAGTCGCTGACCGGGTTGGAGGTCGAGCTTGCGGGCGACCAGGTCGTACTTGGCGTGCTGGGCCTCCTCCAGCGTGGCGGTCTCGCTGGGGAACAGGGCGCAGGTGTAGGTCATCGAGGGGCCGAGGACCATCTCGTAGAACTCGTTGGAGACGTCGTAGTGGTGGGAGATCACCTTGCCGTCGCGGCCAGGAGAGTGCCGCAGGCCCTCCATCATCCGGCGCCAGCGCGGGAGGTGCTCCTGCGGAGGGGGTGCCGGCGGCAGCATGTGGGCCAGCCCCACCGAGCGCAGCAGCGCCAGCGCCTCGCTGGGCGAGGGCCGTCGGAAGCGCATCTCGCGCAGCAGCAGCACCATCGCCTCGTAGGGGTCGCCCGGGTGCACGCCGTGCAGGTCGAGGTCGCCGGCGACGTAGGCCCGCGCCAGTCCGAGGTCCCCGGGGGCGGTGACCAGGTAGGCGAGGCCGCGCTCGGTCTTCAGCTCCAGGCCGACCGGGGCGTCCTCGGGGCCGTAGCTGCTGCCGTCGTAGGCGGTGAACCGCACCGGCACCGGTCGTCGCAGCAGGGTCTCGAAGACCTCGGCCAGGGTCATCTTCTCCCCGGCGCGACGGGGGTGGGACGCGGTCTGCGTGGGGCGTTCGTGGAGCTGGGTCATCGTCTGCGCACCGCCTTGTCGTAGAGGCTCGTGAGTCGGTTGTCGGGGTCGTAGTGCTGCTTGACCGCAGCGAGGTTGGCTCCGTCGTAGAGCCTGTCGAAGGTGTGCTCGTCGTAGAAGGCTTCGGAGTAGAGCGACTTGTGGCCGCCGAGCGCGGCGACCTTCGCCTCGATCGCCCGGTTGCGGGGACTGTGCGGGGCCTCCTCACCCACCTCGACCGCGCCCCAGAAGCCGACGTTGACGTAGGTCACGCCCGGCTCGAGGGGATAGGACGGCCAAGGGCGATCACCGCCGCCCGGTCGGTCGGGCCCGGTGGCAGCCCGGAGCCGCAGCGGGCAGAGCCACACCGGGCGCATCCCGACCTCGTCGTCGAACCAGTCGAGGAACTCCCCGAGGCGGTCCACGGGGACCTCGATGTCCTGCACCACCCGCTCGCGCTGCGGTCGGCCGGCCCGGCGGTCGAGGCGGTCCATCACGCCGAAGCGCCGCTCGAGCCCGACCAGCCGGTGGTAGACGTCGGAGCGCTTGAGGCGGCGCGGCCACAGCCGGCGTACGACGGGGTGCTGGACCCCGAAGGCCCGGGAGCACCAGAACCAGTCGGTGTCCCAGCGCCACAGGTAGTCGTAGGTGGTCAGCACGTCGGTGTCCCGCTCGGCCACCGAGCGCCAGTAGACCTGCTGGCCGGTGTAGTCGCTGACCGGCTCGGTGGGCACGGACGTCCACCGGGCCAGAGTGAGGGCGTATCTCCCCGGCTCGAAGGCGACGCCGTCCACCGCGTCGACCCGCTCGCCCTCCCAGGCGCGCATCGCGGTGATCTCGGCGATGGCGCCCTGCAGCAGCGCGGCGTCGGAGAAGCGCACGTGCCGCAGGGCGACGTGGGTCTCCACCGGCTCCAGCTCGATGCGCAGCCGGGTGGCGTAGCCGAGCGAGCCGTAGGAGTTGGGGAAAGTGTGGAACAGGTCGGCGTGCTCGTTGTCCGGCGAGGCGGTGACCACCTCACCGGCGCCGGTGAAGACGTCCATCTCCAGCACCGACTCGTGGGGCAGCCCGTTGCGGAACGAGGTCGACTCGATGCCCAGGCCGGTGACCGCCCCGCCGAGGGTGATGGTGCGCAGCTGCGGCACCACCAGCGGGATCAAGTGGTGACGCAGGGTGGCGTCGACGAGGTCCTCGTAGGTGCACATGCCCTGGACGTCGGCAGTGCGCGCCTGCGGGTCGACGGACAGGACGCCGTCGAGGCCGCTGACGTCGAGGCCGGGCGTCGCGACGGCCTCGCGGGGCCGGAACAGGTTGGAGGTGCGCTTGGCCAGCCGCACCGGCTGGTCGGACGGGATCGACTCCCGGGACTCGCGCAGCCGGCGTACGGCGACTGCGTGCTGGTCCGCGCTCTGCTCCACGACCGTCACGGGCGCTCCGCTCTCCTCTCCCTCCCCCGTCCTGCTCCCCCTGATGCTGCCACGTCCGACCGACGGTGCGACAGGTCGGTCAGGTGCGCGTGGTGTCCTCGACCTTGCCGGCGACGGTGCCGAGATGGACCGGCACCCCGGGCCCGGCGAAGTCACGCAGGGCGGCGAGGTCCTCCTCGTCGATCTGCTCGGCGCCGAGCAGCACGACGGCCTCCGCGCCGCGCGACCCGCCGGCCAGCGCCATCGCCAGCACCGCTCCGACGGCGCTCACCTGCAGCGACGGCAGCTCCACGGTGGCTGCGGCGTAGGTGCGCCCGTCCAGGTCCCGCAACGCCGACCCTTGCGCCGACCCGACCCGCATCCGGGTCGCCCGGGCCAAGGTGACGAGCTTGTTGTCCTCGGCGGTCAGCTCCATGCCCGCCACCGTATCGAGCGGGATCCGGGGAGGCACGTCGCGGCATCGGGGCCCTACTGCCGGTGCCTGGGCTGTTCGTCACCCTGGTCCCCGACGAACTGCCCTGGACCTGCCGTGCCGGGAGCGAGGCAATGGAGGTGCGATGGCTGTGGCGCCCCACCGGCCGACCTGGAGGGAGGCGGACGCCGTGACCCGACGAGGGCTCACCACGATGCGCACCCTGGCCGCTGCCGGCGGCCTGCTCGCCGGCATCGGCGGGTTCGTGCACGGCATCGGCGAGGTGCTCCAGGGCAGCGGGGCCCCGGAGGGGGTCGTCTTCGACTCCTGGGCCACCGGTGGCATCGCCGACAACCTGGGCGGCGAGCCCGCCATGAGCCTGGTCCCCGACCTCCTCGTCAGCGGCGTGCTGACCCTGGCGGTCTCCGTCGCGGTAGCCGTTTGGGCCGTGCGGTTCGCAGGTCGCCGGTACGGCGGTCGTGGCCTGGCGGCGGGGTCACTGCTGATGCTGCTGGTCGGCGGCGGCTTCGGGCCGCCCGTCCTGGGCCTGCTGGCAGCCCTCGTCCTGGGTGCAGCCAACCGTGCCCGCCACCGCACACCCACCTGGCCCCACGGCCGGGTCGGGCACGCACTCGCCGCGGCCTGGCCGACACTGTTCTGGCTCTGCCTGGCCGACTACGCGTTCCTGGCGTTGGGCTCCGTGGTCGCGGGCATCGTGCTCGACGTCGACATCTCCGCAGCCTTCGTCTACGGCCTGTTCCTCGCCGTCCTCGCGATGCCTGTCGCTGCGCTCGCCGGGACGGCGTACGACGCGTCGCCGTCCCGGGCTCCAGGACGCGGGGACGCGGCGCGGGGCAAGGACCTCACCGAGGTGAGGCGATGAGGGGGCTGCCGGGCATTCTGCCGCTGGCGGCGGTGCTTCTGGTCGTGGCCGCCCTGGTGTGGTGGCTGCTGGACCGCGGCAGCGCCGTGGGTCCGTGGCTGGTCGCGGCGATCCTCTTCGCGCACGGGTGGGTGCACCTGGTCTTCCTCCTTCCGGTGACCGGGGACGCCTCCTCCGACACCGGCGCTGAGAATCCGTTCGACATGGAACGCTCGTGGCTCATCACGAGCGGCGCGGACCGCCAGCTGGTGCGCTCGGTGGGTGCCGTGCTCGCCGTCGTCACGTTCCTCGCCTTCGCTGCCGCCGCCGTGGCGGTGCTCGGCTGGCTGGTCCCCGGCGGCTGGTGGCCCGGGCTCGCGGTCACGGGAGCCGTCGGATCGACCACGTTGCTGGTGCTGTTCTTCGCCCCCACCCTGGTGCTCGGTTTCGTCATCAACGCAGGTCTGGTCGCCCTCGCGCTCCAGACGGCTTGGGAGGTACGCCGGTGACCCCGTCTAGGAACGGTCCGCCGCCGCCTCGGGGCGCGCGGTCGGCGTGATCCGCACGGTCCCGACCTTGTTGCGGCGTCCCTTGGCCTCCTCGGCCTCCAGGACCAGCCCGGCAACCTCGACGCGGGAGCCGGGGATCGGCACCTTGCCGAGGTGCTTGGCCATCAGGCCGCCGACGGAGTCGACCTCGTCGTCCTCGATCTCCACCCCCACCACCTCGTCGAGGTCGTCCACCGGGTAGCGCGAGGAGACTCGCACCGAGCCGTCGGGGAGCTCCTCGACGCCGACCTCGTCGGTGTCGAACTCGTCGGTGATCTCCCCGACGATCTCCTCCACGATGTCCTCGATGGTCACGATGCCGGCGGTGCCGCCGTACTCGTCGACCACCACCGCGATGTGCCGCCGCTCGGCCTGCATCTCCCGCAGCAGGTCGTCGACCGGCTTGGAGTCCGGCACGTGGAAGACCGGCCGCATCATCGACTCCACGGTCTCGGTGGTCTCCGCGGCGTGCCGGTCGAAGACCCGACGGGCGACATCCTTGAGATAGGCGAAGCCGAGGATGTCGTCGAGGTCCTCGCCCACCACCGGGACGCGGGAGAAGCCGCTGCGCAAGAACAGCGACATCGCCTGCCGCAGGGTCTTGTGCCGCTCGATCCAGACCACGTCGGTGCGCGGCACCATCACCTCGCGCACGGTGGTGTCGCCGAGCTCGAAGACCGAATGGATCATCTCGCGCTCGCCGGACTCGATCAGGCTGGACGCCTCGGCGAGGTCGACCATCTCGCGCAGCTCGGCCTCGGAGGAGAAGGGACCCTCCGAGAAGCCCCGACCCGGCGTGATCGCGTTGCCGATGACGATGAGCAGCCGGGAGAACGGGCCGAGCACCCGCCCGAGGACCATGACCGCCGCGGCCGTGCCGAGGGCCACCCGCTCCTGGTGCTGGCGCCCCAGCGTGCGCGGCCCGACCCCGACGAGCACGAACAGGACGACGAACATCACCGCGATCGCGAGCAGGACCGAGCTCCACTGCCCCGCGCCCAGGGCGTCGAGGATCAGGGTGGTGGCCAGCACCACCGAGGAGGTCTCGGCGAGCAGTCGCAAGAAGAGCAGGGCGTTGAGGTAGCGCGGCGGATCCTCGAGCAGCTGGATCAGCCGGCGTGCGCCGCCGCGTCCCTCCTCGAGCAGCTCCTCGGCGCGCGCGCGGGAGAACGACGCCAGCGCCGCCTCGACGGAGGTCAGCGCGGCGGCGAGTACGACGAGCCCCACGATGCCGAGCCACAGGCCCGGACTGCCGTCGACCACCGCTCAGTCACCGGCTCCTGCGACGCCGAGCCACTCCGCGAGCAGCCGGGCCTGCAGGCCGAACATCTCGCGGTGCTCCTCGGGCTCGGCATGGTCGTAGCCGAGCAGGTGCAGGATGCCGTGCACGGTGAGCAGGTCGAGCTCGTCGGTGGTGCTGTGCCCGGCGGTGCGAGCCTGCTCGGCGGCGACGGCGGGGCAGAGCATGATGTCGCCGAGGATGCCCTCCTCGGGCTCCTCGTTGACCTTGCCCGGTCGCAACTCGTCCATCGGGAAGGCGAGCACGTCGGTGGAGCCGGTCTTCTCCATCCACTTCTCGTTGAGCTCGGCGATGGTGTCGGGGTCGAGCGCGGTCACGCACAGCTCGGCCTGCGGGTGCACCCGCATCCGGTCCAGCACGAACCGCGCCAGCCGCTGGAGCCGGCGTACGTCGATCTCCACGCCGGACTCGTTGAGGACCTCGATGCTCATCGCGGGCTCACCGTGGACTCACCGGAGCCTCATCGCGGGGTCACCGGGTTCTCCCGGCGGTCCAGGCGGGCGTCGTGGGCGTCGTAGGCCGCCACGATCTCGCCGACGAGCCGGTGCCGGACCACGTCCTGAGCGGTGAGCCGGTTGAAGGAGAGGTCCTCGATGCCGTCGAGGATGTCCTCGACCACGCGCAGGCCGCTCTTCTGGCCCGAAGGCAGGTCGACCTGGGTGACGTCGCCGGTGACCACGATCTTGGAGCCGAAGCCGAGGCGGGTCAGGAACATCTTCATCTGCTCGGGGGTGGTGTTCTGCGCCTCGTCGAGCACGATGAAGGAGTCGTTGAGGGACCGGCCTCGTAGGAAGGCCAGCGGGGCGACCTCGATGGTGCCGGCGGCCAGCAGCTTGGGGATCGACTCCGGGTCGACCATGTCGTGCAGGGCGTCGTAGAGCGGACGCAGGTAGGGGTCGATCTTCTCGGTCAGCGTGCCGGGCAGGAATCCCAGCCGCTCGCCGGCCTCGACCGCGGGACGACTGAGGATGATCCGGTTGACCTTCTTGGCCTGCAGCGCCTGCACGGCCTTGGCCATCGCCAGGTAGGTCTTGCCCGTGCCGGCCGGGCCGATCCCGAAGACGACGGTGTGCTTGTCGATGGCGTCGACGTAGCGCTTCTGGTTCAGCGTCTTGGGCCGGATCGTCCGGCCGCGGTTGGACAGGATGTTCAGGCTCAACACGTCGGCCGGCCGCTCGGTCGTCTCCACGCGCAGCATCCCCACCACGCGCTCGACGGTCTCGGGCGTCAGGCCCTGGCCCGTGCGCAGGATCGTCACCAGCTCGTCGAGGACCCGCTCCGCGAGTGCGACCTCGGCGGGCTCGCCGCGCAGCGTCACCTGGTTGCCCCGGACGTGGATGTCGGCCGCGAACGCCTTCTCCAGCAGCGCGAGGTGCTCGTCGTTCGGACCGAGCAGCGCGACGATGTTGATGCTGTGCGGCACCTCGACGGTGTGCAGGGTGCCCTCGGTGGCGAGGGAGGGGTCGTCGCGGTGCGTGTCTGTCATCTCCCCACCATGCTAACGGGGTGCACGTCGGTGTCCCCCGACGCCGGGCGCGCCCGCTCACGTCGCGTTGGCGCCCGGGGCCGAGGCGCTTGACGCCAGTGTTGAACAGTCGTTTAGGATACTGAACATGCGTTCAGGATCGGAGGCGGCCGACTTGACGGCGCGCGCGACGATCCGCAACGCGGCGCTCACGCTCTTCGCGGAGCGGGGCCACGAGGGCGTGACCCTGCGCGAGATCGCGGCGGCTGCCGGGGTCTCCCCGGCGCTGCTCGTCCACCACTTCGGCAGCAAGGACGGGCTTCGGGCGGCCGTCGACGAGTTCGCCGGCCAGGCGTTCGACGCCCTGTTCGAGATGGACGAGGACGACCTCGTGGCGGTGCTGGCTGGCGAGCACAGCGCGTCGTTGGCCGAGCTCTTCGCGGTGGCGTTCCCGTCCGGGTCGCCGCTGCCGGCGTACCTGCGCCGGTTGTTGCTGACCAACGATCCGAGCGGCGCCGAGCTCTTCACCCGCTGGTACGACGCCACCCGCCGGCTGCTCACGGCCCTGGACCAACGTGGCGCGACGACCCCGACCGGGGATGCCGACGTGCGGGCGGCGTTCCTGCTCGTCAACGACCTGGCGCTGGTGCTGCTGCGCCCCCAGATCACCACGACCCTCGGCGTCGACCCGCTCTCGGCCCCGGGGCTGGAGCGGTGGGCGCGCGAGGCGACCGCCGTCTACACCCAGGGGGCGTTCGCGGTCCCTGATGACGCCGAGGAGGCGACGCCATGACCTCTCAGGACGCTGCGGTGATCCGGGCCGAGCAGCTGGTGAAGACATTCGGCGAGGTGCACGCGCTGGACGGGCTGGACCTGACCGTGGTGCCCGGCGAGGTCCATGGCTTCCTCGGGCCGAACGGGGCCGGCAAGTCCACGACCATCCGGATCCTGCTCGGTCTGCTCCGCGCGACGTCCGGCCACGTGGAGCTGTTCGGTGCGGACCCCTGGCGCCATGCCGCGCCGCTGCACGCCCGACTGGCTTACGTCTCCGGGGACGTCGCACTCTGGCCCGGCCTCACCGGCGGACAGTGCCTCGACATCCTGGGCTCCACGCACGGTGGGGTCGACCGGAAGCGCCGCGTCCAGCTGATCGAGCGCTTCGAGCTGGACCCCACCAAGCGGGTGCGTGACTACTCCAAGGGCAACCGGCAGAAGGTCGCCCTGGTGGCCGCGCTCGCCGCGGAGGCGGAGCTGCTGATCCTCGACGAGCCGACATCGGGCCTCGACCCGCTGATGGAGCAGGCCTTCCAGGAGTGCATCCGCGAGCGCCGGGACGACGGGGTGACCGTGCTGCTCTCGAGTCACATCATGGCCGAGGTCGAGGCACTTGCCGACCGGGTGAGCATCATCCGCCGCGGCCGCAACGTCACCACCGGCACCCTGGCGGAGCTGCGTCGTCACACCCGCACCCACGTCCATGCCATGACCGCGGACGAGCCCGAGCTGCGGCAGGTCGCGGGGGTCGAGGACGTCGCCGACGAGCGGATCGACGGCCACGTCGACTCACGCTTCACCGTCGATGCCGCTCAGCTCGACGAGGTCGTCGGACGGCTCCATGCAGCGCGGATCCGCACGCTCACCGTGACCCCGCCCAGCCTGGACGCGCTGTTCCTGCGGACCTACGGCGAGGCCCTCGACGCCTCGGAGGGCGCAGACGGAGAGGGGGCGCCATGAGCGGCGACCCCCGCGCCGGCCGCCCGCGGTCGTCGTACCCCGCTCTCGGGACGATGCTGCGCATCGTGTGGCGCACCCGGCGGCGCGGGATCGTGATCTGGACACTCGCGCTGGCGGCTCTGATGGCCTTCACTGCGGCCGCGGTGGCCGGGCTCTACGACACCCCGGCGAAGATCCAGAGCTACGCCGACGCCGTGACGGCGGGCAACGCCCTGAAGGCGATCAACGGGCACGTCGAGGGGATCGACACGCTCGGGGGCGTGATCCAGGACGAGTTCGGCTTCATGGCCTCGTTCCTGATGCCGCTGCTCGGCATCAGCGTGGTCGCCGGCTCGACTCGTCGGGAGGAGGAGTCGGGGCGCCTGGAGTCGTTGCTCGCGGGTCGGATCGGCCGGCACGAGCCCGTGCTCGCCGCCCTCGTCGTGGCGGCCGCGACCATCGTCGCGACCTCCCTGCTGTTCGCCCTGGCGCTGGCCGCAGTCGGCGTCCCCTGGTCCGGGTCATTGCTGTATGCGCTCTCGCTCGGGCTGCTGGCACTGGTCTTCGCCGGGCTGGCTGCCACGCTGGCGCAGCTGATGCCGCACGCGCGCGGCGTCTTCGCGGTCAGCCTGGTCGTGCTGGCGGCGTCGTACGCACTGCGTGGCGTCGGCGACGTGACCAAGACGTTCTGGGCCTGGCTCTCACCGCTCGGCTGGGCCGAGAAGACCGCGCCCTTCGGCGACCAGCGGTGGTGGGTGCTGATCCTTCCCCTGGTCGTCACGGCGGTGCTGACGGTGGTCGCCGTCCGCCTCGCCGAGAGGCGCGACCTCGGGAGCGCCTGGGTCCGGCGCGGGCCGGGCCCTCAGCGCGCCCGCGCGGGTCTGCGCCACCCCTTCGGACTGGCGGTGTGGATCCACCGGTCCTCGACTCTGGGCTGGCTCGCCGGAGGCGTGCTGCTCACCGGCATGCTCGGGGCGCTGAGCCAGCAGCTGGTCGACGCGATGACCGGGAACCCCGCGATGGCCGCGGCGATGGGCACCCAGGGCAACGACTCGCTCACCGGGGTGGTGGCGGTGACGCAGCTCTACCTCGCGGTCGTCGCGACCGGGTACGTCGTGCAGGCGATCGGCATCCTCCGCGGGGAGGAGGCGGACGGCCGACTGGAGATGAGGCTCGCGGGGACGCTGTCGCGCGCGCGATGGCTGACCGCGCACGCCGCCGTGGTGCTGCTGGGGTTGCTCGTCGTGGTGGTCGGCCCCTCCCTCGTGCTCGCCGGCGCGACCGCGCTCTCGGTCGGCGACGCCGCCGATACCGGCGACATCCTGAGGTCGGGGCTGGCCTACCTTCCTGCCGAGCTCGTGCTTGCCGGGCTGGCGCTCGCGGTCTACGGACTGCGGCCGCGCTGGTTCCCGATCGCCTGGGTGGGGTACGCCGTCGTCGCGTTCATCGCCTTCCTCGGCCCGGGACTGAACTTCCGGGACTGGGCCCTGGACCTCGCCCCCACCACCCACATCGGGAACCCGCCCGTCGGGTCCGTGCAGCCCACCGACCTGGTCGCTCTCACCGGGTTGGCGGTGATCCTCGCGGTCACCGGCTTGATGGCCTTCCGGCGGCGCGGCGTGCCGCAGGGCTGACCGCCGACGGGCCCCGGAGGCGGCGGGTGTCCTGCGAATTCCCTGCAGGTGCAGTGGCATCGTTTGCAGCTACGTCGGAGAATCGATCACATGGTGTTGGCCGAGGCCGCGTTGTTGATCGGCGTCGTGGGACTGCTGATCTACGGAGGTGTCTGGCTGCTGGCGCGCCCGCAGGACCAGCGCCGCCCGGCATCGCTCTCCGGCAGCTGGCGCGTCGCCCACTACGACGTGAAGGGAGAGACGCGCATCGTGGTGCAGAAGATCCCGGAGAACGGCGCCAGCGTGCTCGACGAGCACGTCGTGGCGACGTTTCCCTCAGACGATCCCGAGTACGACGCGAGGTTCCTCGCCGCCATGAGCACCGCGCGCCAGCGCCAAGCGCTGTTCCAGTCCGAGGAGGACTCCTAGGGTCGCGCGCGGCGACGGGGATCCGACCTGAGCAACGAGTACATGAAGACGTCCTGGTTGATTCCGCGGTGGAAGAAGGCGCCACGACAGGTGCCCTCACGGCTGAAGCCGCATTTCTCCGCGATGCGTCTCGACGCGGCGTTGCCCGGCGCGATGACGAGCTGAATGCGGTGGCGCTGCCGGGTGTCGAACAGGTAGTCGACGAGGAGCCGCACGGCCTCGGTGACGTAGCCGTGCCCGGCGTACGCTTGGTCGTAGAGCTGGTAGGACAGCTCATAGGCGTCCCAGTAGCTCATCGGCCGGAAGAACTCGATGTGACCGACGACGTCGTCCTCGACCGTGAGCAGCAGGGTCCCTTCGTCGACTTCCCACATCCCCGTCTGTGCATGTGCCCGACGGAAGGCCGACTCCGAGATGACGCCGAGCGGGAAGAACTCGCCCCGAGCGGCGAGGTCGGTGTGCGCCTCCCACATCGCGTCGAGGTCGGACTCGCGGACCGGACGCAGAGCGACTACCGAACCGACCAGCATGCTCATGACGCACCCTCGCTTCCGGCCAGGGGTGTCACGAGGCCGTGTTGAAGCGCGTACAGGCTGGCGCCCACGCGGTTCGTGACACCGATCTTGACGTAGGTCCGTTCGACGTGGTTGCGCACGGTCTTCTCACTGAGCACCAGCCGGTCGGCGATCGTCCGGTTGGAGAGTCCACGCGCGACCAGCCCCAGCACCTCACGTTCGCGCGGAGTCAGCAGGTCGTCGCGACGCGCTCTGGCGGGAGGGTGACCGGCCGCACCGAGGACCGCCTCCACGGAGTCCGGATCGAGTGCCCCGGCTGCGCTCCTGCGGCGCAGCCGCTTTGACGCCCCATCGGCATCCATGGGTGCGCGATACGGTCGCGGCTCGGTCGCGGACTGGTAGGCGACGGCGGCGGCGAGCACCCGCTCGCTTTGCCCGAGCATCGACCCGGTCACGCCGAGCGGGTAGCCGGTCCCGTCCAGGTGTTCATGATGTGCGCGGGCGACGCTGCACTCGGCGGAGAGCCCCGGGATCCGGTGCAGCACGCGCTCGGTGAGGTAGGGGTGCATGCGCACCCGCTCCCATTCCGCCTGGGTCAGCTCTCGCGGCTGGGACCACACCTGGTTGGACACACCGAGCCTGCCGAGGTCGTGCAGGTGGCCGGCCCGCCGCAGGGTGCGCAGCTCCGCCGCGTCCAGACCGAGCAGCCCGCCGGCCTTGGCGGCCAGTGCGGCCGCCCCTCGGGAGTGACCCAGCGCGAACGGACACTTGAGGTCGACGAAGTCGCCGATCGCACAGACGAGCCGGTCGAGGCCCTCGTGCTCGAGCCGCACCTCCTGGTCCGGCGCGCAGCCGAGGGCCTCGCGCCAGGCATCCCCGTCAGGGGCGGCGGCCAGGACGTCCTCGGGTGCGGCCAGGAGGGCGTCCACCACGTCGGGATCGAAGTGCCCACCACGCCTGCTGCGCGCCATCGCGACCACACCCTCGAGGCCGTACATCCGATGGTGCACCTCCCCTATGTCGGCGAGCTGTGCCACCCGCATCTCGATCGGGATCTCGCTCCCCGCGACGCCGACAGGCAGCCCGCCGCCGTCGTAGCGTTCGAAGGTGTAGGCGAGCGCGCGCTCGACCGGCGGCGGCAGGCCGACGTGTCGGGCCAGCGCCGCTGCCGAGCTGCAGTGGGAGTGGATCAACGCGGCCAGCTGTCCGCGCGCGTCCCGAAACAGCGACCCCATCACCTTCAGCCGTTGTGGCAGCGGTTCACCGCGGGCGACGTTCCCCAGCAGGAAGCGCAGGTAGGGAAGGCCGGACCAGTCGACCAGGTAGGCCTCTCGCCGGACCGCGATGTCGTCGCCGAACCAGCGGGCGTACTCCTGGGAGTCGGCATGGCAGCCGATCCACATCACCAGCGTCGCGTAGTAGGCGGTGCCGCGCTGTTCCCGGTCCAGGCCGAGCCGGTCGGCCAGCCGGCAGGCGATCACGGCCGAGCGGAGCATGTGCTCGGCGGGCTGCCCCAGCCCGAGGTCGATCGCGACGGAGAGCCCCGCCAGGACCTCCACCCGCCGTGGGAGGGGTTCCCCGCCACGCTGCCGGAGCTTCTCCATGGGCCGATTCTGCTCTTCCTGCCTGGTCCGGTCACGCCACCCGGGAGCCACTGAGCGCCTGGTAGATCGGGCCGGGCCGCACCAGCGACTGCTTGGTGCGGTTCATCGTCAGCACATCGAGCACCGCGACCGCGGTCGCCGGGTCGTGGCGGGCGCGATCCAGCAGCCTGCCGAGGAACTGTTGCTCGATACGGGCCCGGATCGGCTGGTGCAGGCCGAGGATGCCGCGGTCGGCGGGCACGGAGACCTCCCACGCCTGGTCGGCGATCCGGTCGGCGGCCGCCTGGAAGCGCTCCGGCAGCCGCTCGGTCCCCGCCGCGAGCGCCGCACCGAGGGCCACCGCCTCGCAGGCTGCGACGGTCATGCCCTGGCCGTAGATCGGATTGAAGGTGCACAAGGCGTCGCCCAGCACGACCAGCCCCTCGGGCAGCACTCCCGGCGCCGCGAGCCGGCGCCGACGGCTGGCCGGGTAGCGGTACCCGGCGACCGGCCCGAGCTGCTCGGCAGCGCGCACCGCCGCCGCCACCCCGGCCGGGGCGAGCTCTGCGGTCCACGCGAGCAGGGCCTCCCGCGTGGGAGCCGGGCTGTCCGCTCCGTAGCCCATCACCGTGACCATCCGCAGGCCGTCCTGGTAACGAGGCAGGTAGAACCCCCTCCTGCGACCTGGTCGCGGCCCCACCACGACCAGGTGCTGGGGCACCGCGTCGGGCGACATCCGCACCAGCTGGGTGGCGTAGCGCACGCCCACCGGTTGCTCCACAACGGCGCTGCGCCGGCCCCCCAGGGTCGCCAGCCACTCGTCGACGCGGGTGCCGCGCCCGCTCGCGTCCACGACCAGGTCGGCCGGCACCTCCAGCTGCTCGGACAGCGTGGCGAGAGCGACGCCTCGCACCCGTCGCGAGGAGGCATCCTGCACCAACCCGCTCACCCTCGTGCCCTGGCGCAGACGTACCCGGGGATCACCCAGGACCGCGGCCCGTACCCGGTGCTCGATCAGCTCGCGCGTGGCCAGCAGGGTCAACGCTCGCGGATGGGGCCCCGAGGAGAAGGTCCTCCCCAACGCGCAGAAGTGCATCTGGGCCAGGTCGTCCAGAACCACGGCACCGTCGTCCTGCAAGCCGGCGGCGAACCCGGGAAAGAGCCCCTCGAGCGTCCGCAGCCCCCGAGGTTGCAGCACGTGGGTGTGCCGGTCCTGTGGAACACCCCGCCGGTGACCGGGGACCTCGGCCAGGGTGTCCCGGTCCACGACGCTCACCTCCTCGGCGTACTCGCTCAGCACCCGGGCGGCAAGCAGGCCGGCCATGCTCGCCCCCACCACGACGGCGTGCTGCAAGTGCTGCTCAGCCACGACGCGCCCCCGGAAGGAGCATCGGCACCCGCCGCCGATATGCGCGGTAGTCATCGCCGAACGTGGCGACCAGGTCGCGCTGCTCGAGCTGGATGCCGACGAGGATGTAGCCCGTGGTGGCCCCCGCGAACAGCGCGTGTCCCACGGTCATCGTCGGAGTCGCCCAGAAGGCGATCAGGAAGCCGAGGTAGATCGGGTGCCGGACGATCCGGTACCACCACGGTGTGACGAAGCGGTACGGCGGCGGCGTCCGTCCGCGGGCGGCGGCGACAACCTGCCGCAGCCCGAAGAGGTCGAAGTGGTCGATGAGGAAGGTGCTCACCAGCACGAGCGCCCAACCCGCCAGGGAGATCCCGCGGACGGTCCCCCGCAACCAGGCCGGGTCGATGCTCCACACGGTCGTGCCGATCGGGTGCCACCACGCCATCAGGGCCGCCAGGCAGAGGGAGGCGCACAGGACGAAGGTGCTTCGCTCGACCTCCCTCGGCACGGCCCTCGCCCACCTCTTGAAGGCCGGGCGGGCCATCGCGCTGTGCTGGACGGCGAACAGGCCCAGCAGCGCCAGGTCGGCGACCGCCGCGGCGCCGGGTCCGGTCACCGGTCCCCCGTGGTCCAGCGTGCGGGGCACCAGGACGACGGACCCGATCGTCACCCGGGCGTCCTCGACGAAGCCGATCGCATACCCGAACGTGATCAGGAAGAAGCCGTAGACGGCCGTGCCGTAGACGAGCGCGAGGGCGGGCGCCGCACCGACCGGCGCGCTGCTTCGCCCCGTGGTCACGGTCATGACCCGGCCGCCTCGAGGTGGTGCGCGGCCCGGCCGGCTGCCACCGGTGCGCTGAACCTCGCCTGCCCCGCGAAGAACAGGCCGCGCTGCGGAAGCCAGAAGTCGCCGAGCCGCGGCTGCCGTGCCAGCGGACCCAGGGTGCCCAGCTCGCGGCCCTCGAGGACGGCGCCGCCTCCGACGACCCGCCACACCACCAGCGGAGCCGCCTTGAACGACGGCCCGTTCGGGGTGCGGCCATGGAGCCTGATGCGACCGGACTGCAGGAAGGCACCTGCCATCGGTCCCATGCTCGCGAGCACCGGGCTGCTGTTCCATGCCCATGCCGGGGTGGCGCCACCCATCGCCGTCATCACCCGAGTAGCGGCAGTCGACTCCAGCTCCAGCCGCCACGAGAGCCGATCCCCCATGGTGACCTCGAGGGTCCAGTCGTCCCGCCAGTCCACCTCGATCGACCGCACCTGGGACACGGCCGCCCCGGCCCCGAAGTAGCGCGGACAGCTCACCGCCGGGTCCACGGTGGTGAAGATCGTCCACCGGCCCGCGGCGTCGCGGTGCCAGACGGCCCGGTAGGGGGGACCGACGGAGCTGGCCAGCATGTTCCGGAGAGCCAGGTAGTGGCCACCGGCGAACGGGACGCCCATCGCGCCGTAGCCGGTGAAACGTTCGTCGGACCCGCGGGCCAGGTGCGGGTCTTCGATCAGCTCAGTCACCGCGTGACGTGGACTTCTGGACATGACCTCAGCCTCGGGCCCACCGCCCACCGGCGCATGAGGCATCAGCCCCAAGTCGCCGCGGGCACCGACCACGACCCCGGGAGGAGGCCGACCCACGCGGCGTCAGGGGCGCGTGACCAGCAGGATCCCCAGACACATCTCGTCGGTGGTCCCCTCGCCCCAGAGCACGTAGCGGTCCGGCTGGCCCTCGAAGGCCGGGAGCCGGTCACGCAGCTTCTGGGTGTGCCGGCAGGTGACCTTGATGGTGTCGAAGGGCTGAAGGCGCACCGGCTTGATGGGCTTGCTGCCCTGGTTGTCGAAGTCCCAGACCGCGATGTCCAGCAACGTCCGCGCCCGCGGGGTCCCGGGGTTGGTCTCGATCCTGATCGAGCGGCCGAGCAGGTGCATGTGGCCGGCGACGGCGCGGATGGTCTCGGGTTTGCCGACGGTGCGGGTGCAGGACTGCACCGGCCCGGGGCGGACCTCACCACACAGGAGGTGCAGCAGGTCGGCAGTGGCACCGGGGCCGCCGCCGAAGCGCTCCTTGACGTCGGCGAGGGCCGCCGACCGCTTGCACAGCTCGTTGCTCCGGTGCCCGGGCCGGCAGGGGAGCTCCACCGGCGCCGGCATCAGCTGGGTCCGGAGTGCCTTCACCTTCGCCCTGGCCGGTGCGAGCCGCAGCTCCGCAGCGCTCTGGTCAGGAGCCGACCCGGCGAGCAGGTTGTAGTGCACCTGCATCACGATCCGCGACCCGGGGTCGAAGCGCTGGCCGTAGCCGCGCGGGTAGACCTGCTCGGCCCCACCGGGCGCCCACGCACCCAGCCACGGGGCGTCGTCGAGCTGCGGACCCTGCTCGAGGCCGGAGTCGCCGAAGCAGGTCCAGCCCTGCCCGGGTGAGGACGCGTCCTTCTGCTCCGCCGCCGCCACCCTGTCCTTCGACACGCGGAAGAGGATCACGTGGTGCACGACGTCGGCGTTGCCGGGGAGCACGTTGAAGCCGGTGATGTAGGAGGACCGCGTGACGTGCGGGTCGAGCAGGAAGCAGCGGTAGTCGTCGGTGCCGACGCCGTTCGGTGCGGCCGGGGTGTAGGGCTGCGGCAGCTTGACGGTCACCCGGCGCTCGTCGTCCCGCAGCGGCTTGCGACGGACCGGGGCCGCCGGGTGCTGCTGGGAGGTCTCGGTGGCCCGGGAGGGCGACGGCGAGGCCTTCGGCTCCGCGGCCGACTGGCCGGTCTGGCCGCACCCGGCGAGCAGCGCCACGGTCGAGAACAGCGCCGCGACCCGGCGGCGGGTCATCCCGGTGGCCAGGTGAACGGGCGCCCTCCGAGCAGGTGCATGTGGACGTGGAAGACGGTCTGCTGGGCGACCCTTCCGGTGTTGAACACCAGTCGGTAGCCGTCGTCGAGACCCTCCTGCTTCGCGATCTCCGCGGCGGTGTGGAACAGGTGCGCGGCCACCTCCGGCTCCTCGGACGCCAGCGCGGCGGCGTTGGGCTGGTGCACCCGTGGGATCACCAGGACATGCGTCGGTGCCTGCGGGTTGATGTCGCGGAAAGCGACCGTCGTCGCGGTCTCGTGCACCACGTCGGCCGGCACCTCGCCGGCGACGATCTTGCAGAACAGGCAGTCCTCGGCATCGTCGCTCATGGCACCAATATGCCCGATCCGCGGTGATCAACGGCGTGTGCGCCGTGGGGGTGTCCGGTCCGTCCCACTAGCGTGACCTGTACGCCGATCGAGATCGGTTGTCTTCCCCGAAGGAACTCGCCATGACTGCACTCCGTACGCCGCACCGCGCCGCCCTCGGTGCCGCCACCGCGCTCCTGCTGCTGTTCGCCGGGACCGCGTGCGGTAACGAGCAAACCGAGGCCAGGACCACGAAGAACGCCTCGCCGGACGACAACGGCAAGAACAGCCCGTCCGGGCCTTCCTCGAAGCCGACCGGCACGGAGACCGGCGGCTCGGCGGTGCCGGTCTACTACCTCGGCGACACCAAGGCCGGCGTGCGCCTGTTCCGCGAGTTCCACCGCGCCTCCGGCGACCGGCTCACCGCTGCGCTGGGCCTGGCGGTGCACGACACTGCGGACGACCCCGACTACCGCAGCGGGTGGCCGGACGGCACCCGCGTGCGGAGCGCGAGCGCGAGCAACGGCTCGATCACCGTGGACCTCTCCGGCTCCGACCTCTCCCGCCGACCCTCGGACACCTCGGGCGCCGAAGCCCGTCAGGCACTCAACGCGGTCGTGTACACCGCCGACGGCGTCACCCAGACCAAGTCCTCGGTGGCCTTCCGGATCGACGGCCGGCCGGCCGACACCGTGCTGGGCGTCGACGTGGGGTCCGCGGTGCAGCGGGCCAACCCCGACAAGGTGAAGGCGACCGTCTCGGTCTTCTCCCCCGCCCAGGGCGCCACCGTGACCAGCCCGGTCAAGGTCACCGGTGAGGCGGCCACCTTCGAGGCCAACGTCGTCTGGGAGCTGAGGCAGGACGGCAAGGTGGTCAAGCGGGGCTTCACCACCGCCAAGGAGTGCTGCACGCTCGCGCCGTACTCCTTCACCCTCAAGGCCGATCCGGGCAAGTACACCCTGGTCGTGCGCGACACCAACGAGCGGACCGGCAAGGGCGCCGGCACCGGGCAGGACACCAAGGACATCACCGTCAGGTGACGCGCGCCATGCCCGAGACACCGGCCACCATGCGCCAGCTCCGCAGCCTGGTCACCCCCGAGCGCGCGCTGCGGGTGTCGTTGGACACCGTGGACACGCCGCGACCGGGGCCGCGGGAGGTGTTGGTGCGGGTGCAGGCCGCACCGGTCAACCCCTCCGACCTGGGGCTGTTGCTGGCGATGGCCGACGTCTCGCAGGCGGTCGGGGGCGGATCGACCGACGAGCCCACCGTCACCGCGCCGATCCCGGAGCCGGTCCTCCGCTCCCTGACGGCTCGGGTCGGCGAGTCCATGGCCGTGGGCAACGAGGGGAGCGGCGTCGTCGTCGCGGCCGGGGAGTCGCCGGAGGCACAGGCGCTGCTCGGCCGCACGGTGGGGTTCCTCGGCGGGGCGACGTACGCCGAGTACTGCCTGGCCTCACCACGGATGTGCCTGCCACTGCCCGAGGGTGCGCACGCAGCTGACGGAGCATCGTCGTTCGTGAACCCGCTGACGGCCCTGGGGATGGTCGAGACCATGCGTCGTGAGGGGCATGTCGGACTGGTGCACACCGCGGCCGCCTCCAACCTCGGGCAGATGCTCAACCGGATCTGCCTGGCCGACGGCGTCCCCCTGGTCAACATCGTCCGGCGCCCCGAGCAGGTGCAGCTGCTGCGCGACCAGGGTGCCGTGCACGTGTGCGACTCCAGCGAGCCGACGTTCGAGGCCGACCTGGTGGCGGCGCTTCAGGACACGAAGGCGACCTTGGCCTTCGACGCGGTCGGCGGCGGCCGGTTGCCCGGTCAGATCCTCAACGCCATGGAGGCGGCCATCGTGCCTCCCGACGCGCCGTACAGCCGTTATGGCAGCGACGTGCACAAGCAGGTCTACGTCTACGGCGCCCTGGACCCGCGGCCGATCGAGCTGCGCCGCCGGTTCGGCTTCGCCTGGAGCCTCGGCGGCTGGCTGCTGATGCCGTTCCTGGCGCGGACCAGCGCCGACGACCTGGCCCGGCTGCGGCAGCGGGTCGCCGACGAGCTCACCACGACCTTCGCCAGCCACTACACCGACCAGATCTCGTTGCGCGAGGCCTTGGACGTGCCCACGATGCAGCGCTACGCGCGTCAGGCCACCGGGGAGAAGTTCCTGCTCCTACCGCAAGGCTGAGCCCGCTGCCCCGGGCTCGAGAGACAGCATCAGCTCCAGCGGGGCGTGCGGGACAGCAGGGCCGCGGCGGCGGCGAGGCCGGCGGTCGAGGTGCGCAGCACGGTCTCGCCCATCCGCGCGACCGTCGCCACCTCGGCGAAGGCGACGACCTCCTCATCGGTGAGGCCGCCTTCCGGGCCCACCACGACCGCGATCGAGCCCCTCGCCGGGACCGGCAGCGTGGCGAGGTGACCGGGCGCGGACTCGTGCAGGACCACCGCCAAGTCGGCGCTTCCCAGGATGGACGTCACCGCGGCGGTGTCTGCCGGTCCGCTCACCTCGGGCAGCCACGCACGTCGGGCCTGCTTGGCCGACTCCCGCGTGGTGGCCCGCCAACGCGCCAGTGACTTCTGCACCCGCTCGCCCCTCCAGGTCGCCACGCACCGGGCCGCGCTCCACGGGACGATCCGGTCCACGCCGATCTCGGTGAGCACCTCGACGGTGCGGTCGGCGCGCTCCCCCTTCGGGATGGCCTGTACGACGGTCAGCGAGGGCTCGGGCGCCGCGACGACCTCGATCTCCGAGACCTCGACGACGACCTCGGCCTTGCTGGACGAGGCGACCGCACCCAGCGCCAGCCGACCGCACCCGTCGGTGACCACGACCCGTTCGCCGGACCGGAGCCGGCGCACGTGGGCGTGGTGCGCCTCCGGGCCGGCGAGGGTGACCTGCGCGGGCGCTTCGGGCACGTCGCCGAGAAAGAACGGCAGGCCCTCCACGTCCATGGTCAGCGCGGGTTGAAGGCGTCCCGGAGCCGGTCGAAGACCGACTTGTGCGCCGGCTGGATCTGCCCGTCCGGGGACTCCTCGTTGCGCAGCTTCGCCAGCTCGCGCAGCAGCTCCTCCTGCCGGCCGTCCAGCCGACCCGGAGTGTCCACGTCGATGGTGACGACCAGGTCGCCGCGCACCTGCGAGCGCAGGTGCGGGATGCCGCGCCCGCGGAGCACGACCTCGGTGCCGGACTGCGTGCCCGGACGCACCTCCACCTCGGTCCACAGCTCCATGTCGGACTCGCCCTCGGCCACGTCGGCCTCGAGCAGCGGCAGCTTGATCGTGGTGCCGAGCGCCGCCGCGGTCATCGGCACGGCGACGTGGCAACGCAGGTCGGTGCCGTCCCGGGTGAACACCGGGTGCTGGGCGACGTGGACCTCGACGTAGAGATCGCCGGCCGGACCGCCACCGGGCCCGACCTCGCCCTCGCCGGCCAGCTGGACGCGGGTGCCGGTGTCCACGCCGGGCGGGATCTTCACCGTGATCGAACGTCGCGACCGGACCCGACCGTCACCGGAGCACTCCCGGCACGGCTCGGGGATGATCTCGCCGTAACCGCGACAGGCGCTGCACGGCCGGACCGTGCGGATCTCGCCGAGGAACGAGCGTTGGACGTGTTGGACCTCGCCCATGCCGTGACAGGTCTCGCAGCTGACCGGCTGCACGCCGGCGGCCGCGCCGCTGCCGGAGCAGGCCGGACACAGCACCGCGGTGTCGACCTTGAGCTCGCGGGTGACGCCGAAGGCCGCCTCGGCCAGCTCGACCTCCAGCCGGACCAGCGCGTCCTGGCCCCGGCGCGTCCGCGACCGCGGGCCGCGTCCGCCCTGGGCGCCGGCTGCGCCGCCGAAGAAGGCGTCCATGATGTCGGTGAAGGAGAAACCCGCGCCCTGACCGGCGCCGCCGCGACCGCCGAACGGGTCGCCGCCGAGGTCGTACATCCGGCGCTTCTCGGGGTCCGCGAGCACCTCGTAGGCCGCCGAGACCTCCTTGAACCGCTCGTGGGTCTCCGGGTCGGGATTGACGTCCGGATGGAGCTGGCGGGCGAGGCGTCGGTAGGCCTTCTTGATGGTGTCCTGGTCTGCGTCGGGCGAGACGCCGAGGGTCTGGTAGGGGTCCTGGCTCACTGCAGTCTTTCCGTTGGTCGGTCAGGCCTGGTCGAGGATCTCGGAGACGTAGCGGGCCACCGCCCGCACCGCCGCCATCGACCCGGGGTAGTCCATGCGGGTGGGGCCGACGATGCCCAGCGAGCCGACCGCCTCCTGCGGCGGTCCGTAGCCGGTGGCGATCACCGAGGTGGAGGACAGCTCCTGGTAGGGGCCCTCGTGCCCGATCCGGACCACGAGGTCCGAGGTCGCCTCACCGAGGAGCTTCAGCAGCACCACGTGCTCCTCCAGCGCCTCGAGAAGCGGCTTGATGGAGGTGTCGAAGCTGTCGCCGAAGCGCGCGAGGTTGGCGGTGCCGCCGACCACCACACGCTCGTCGTACCGCTGGTCCGACATCGACTCCACCAACGAGGCCGTCACCACCGAGACCGGCGGGCGCTCGGGGGCGTCGGTCTGGTCGGTGAGCGAGCCGAGGTTGATCGACGCGTCGGCGATCGTCTGTCCCACCACGGCCCGGTTGACGCTGCTGCGCAGGTCGTGCAGCCCGTCCTCGTCCAGCGACTCCGGCAGCTCCACCACCCGCTGCTCGACCCGGCCGGTGGAGAGGATCAGCACGATCAGCAGCCGGGTCTCGCTCAGCGACACCAGCTCCACGTGGCGCACCGTCGAGCGTGCGAGCGTGGGGTACTGCACGATCGCGACCTGCTGGGTCAGCTGCGCCAGCAGCCGCACCGAGCGCTGGATCACGTCGTCGAGGTCGTGCGCCCCCTCGAGGAAGGTGGCGATCGCACGCTTCTCGGCCACCGACATCGGCTTGACCTGGGTCAGCCGGTCGACGAAGAGCCGGTAGCCCTTGTCGGTGGGGATGCGCCCGGCGCTGGTGTGCGGCTGGGCGATCAGCCCCTCCTCCTCCAGCGCGGCCATGTCGTTGCGGACCGTCGCCGGAGAGACCCCCAGGCTGTGCCGCTCGACCAGCGTCTTGCTGCCCACCGGCTCGCGGGTGGAGACGTAGTCCTCGACGATCGCGCGCAGCACGGCGAGCTTGCGGTCTTCCTGCATCTCGCCTCCTCTCCGCACGACCGGCGCCTCGTGGACGTGCACCAGCACCCTGGCACTCACTGTCTCGGAGTGCCAATGCTACCCACCACCTCTAGGGTCGGAAGCGTGTCGAGCGACTCACGATTCACCGAGGTGGCCGACCGCGTCTGGGTCGCGCGCCATGAGTGGTACGACGTCAACGTGGTCGCCGTGGGCGGCAGCGACGGGCTCGTCGTGGTGGACACCAACGCCTCGACGCGAGCCGGACGGGCGGTGCTCGAGGGACTGCGCGCGGTCTCCGCGCTCCCGGTGGTGACCGTGGTGAACACCCATGACCACTTCGACCACGTCTTCGGCAACGCCGCCTTCGGTTCGGCGTACGCCGAGGCGCCGATCGTGGCCCACGAGGAGGCCGCCGCGGCGATGGGGGCCGGCGGCGCCTCGGTGCGGGCCGCGGCGCGCGCCTGGACCGACCCGCGGGCCGCGGAGATCGTGGAGACCGAGGTCGTGACCCCGAACCGGACGTTCTCCTCGGCGATGGCGCTCGACCTCGGCGACCGGGCCGTGGAGCTGGTGCACCCCGGGCGCGGCCACACCGCCGGCGACCTCGTCGTACGGGTCCCGGACGCCGACGTCGTGCTGGCCGGCGACCTGGTCGAGCAGAGCGCTCCCCCGTCGTACGGCGAGGACTGCTGGCCCCTGGAGTGGCCGACCAGTCTCGACCTGGTCCTGCAGCTGATCGGGCCTTCCACGGTCGTCGTTCCCGGCCATGGCGCGCCGGTGGACCGGGACTTCGTGCAGGAGCAGCGCGCCGACATCGGCGTGGTCGCCGAGACGATCCGGCACCTGGCGGGGACCGGCGTGTCGGTCAGCGACGCGCTCGAGCAGGGCGAATGGCCCTGGGACGGGCAGCCTGCGGAGCGGCTCCGGCACGCCGTCGCCCGCGGCTACGAGCAGCTCCCCCGGTCGCAGAAGCGGCTGCCGCTCCTCTGACCCCGGACAGCGAGGGCGCTCGCGCCTACCGCCGGCGTCCGTCCCAGTGCCGCGGCCCCCAGGAGTGCCAGTGCCGGCGACCGAGGAAGAACCACAGCCCCACCGCGAGGAGCACCAGGGGCAGGTGGGTGAGCACCGTCAGTGCGACCAGCAGGAAGACGATCGGCGCCCACGGCACCGGCAGGCCGCGTCGCCAGGAGCGCGAGGGCCGGGCCTCCCTCGGCACGACAGGGGCCGCCTGCCCCGGTGCGGCGACCGGCAGGTCGACGAAGAGCGGGACGAGATCGCTCCCGGTCCGCGCGGACCAGGCCGCGTCACTGCGCTCGTCGAACTCCTCCTTGGTGAGCCGCCCGACGGCGTACTCCTCACCGAGCAGCCGCACGGCGGCCTCCCGGTCGGCGTCCCCGATCCGCAGCTCGCCCATCACCGCTCCCCGGAGGCCTCGTCGAGGTCGTCGTCCTCGGGATCCTCGGCGAGGATCGCGTAGAGCTTGCGCCGGGTCTGGTCGAGCACGTCGACCGCCCGCTCGCGCTGCTCCGGCGTGCCCGCCTGCATGACCTGCGCGAACGCCCCGACGGTGCCCTTGAGGACCTGCTTGAGGTTCGGGCCCTCGGGCTCCTCGGCGGCGGCGAACGGCTCCCAGACGGCGTCCACCTCTGCGACGTGCTCGGCGACGTACTGCTGGCCCTGCTCGGTCAGCTGCACCGCCTTGCGGCCGGTCGGGGAATCCTCGAGCAGTCCCTCGTCCTGCAGCTGTGCGATGGTCGGGTAGACCGAGCCGGGGCTGGGCTTCCACGCCCCGTCGGTGCGGTCGGCGACCTCCTGGGTGACCTGGTAGCCGTTCAGCGGCTCACCGGCCTCGTGCAGCACGCCGAGGATCGCGAAGCGTACGTCGCCCCGGCGTACGCGCGGGCCCCGACCCCCACCCCGGCCGGAGTGGCCGCCGAGCTCGGGCCCGAACAGCTGCCCCAGCCACGCGGCGCCGCCCCAGGGGCCGCCCCAGGGAGCGTCCGTCGCACTCGACCAGGAACCGCCGTGGTGTCGACGTCCGCGTTGCTTCCTCGAGGGCTCGTGACCCTCCCAGTTGTTGCGTCCCATGACGCTCTCCCTTCGATGTCTGTGCACGACCGGAAGAACAGTCGCGATGCATTGACGATATATCGTGATGCCTCGCCGCCCAAGAGGATTTCCGGTCCGCGGCGCGCCGGTCCGCCGCCGGCTCCGGCGATCGACCTAGCGTGGGCCGGTGAGCTTCCCCCACGACCGCCCCCACGATCGGTACGGCACCGACGTGCTCGCCGGCGACTGGCGCAGGCCGAAGAACGGCCGGGCCGTCGAGATCGACGCCGATCTCGGCCTGGTCGTCGAGGAGGTGACCACCGACTGGTGCGGCGAGATCGTCCGCGTGGAGCGCGACCTCGGCACCGTCACGCTGGAGGACCGCCGCCGCAAGCAGCGCACCTTCCCGCTCGGCCCGGGGTTCCTGCTCGAGGGCCGGCCGGTGGTGCTGGTCGCACCGACGCGCACGGGCCCGCAGCAGCCCACCCGCACTGCGTCCGGGTCGATCGCGGTCCAGGGCGTGCAGGCCCGCGTCGCCCGGGCCAGCCGGATCCTCGTCGAGGGCCGCCACGACGCCGAGCTGGTCGAGAAGGTCTGGGGCGACGACCTGCGCATCGAGGGCGTGGTGGTGGAGTACCTCGACGGCGTCGACGACCTCGGCGAGAAGCTGCGCGACTTCGCGCCCGGCCCGGGCCGACGCATCGGTGTCCTGGTCGACCACCTGGTGCCGGGCTCGAAGGAGAGCCGGATCGCCCAGTCGGTGGCGAAGTCGCCGATCGGGCAGCACGTCCTGGTCGTCGGCCATCCGTTCATCGACATCTGGGCCGCGGTGAAGCCGCAGCGGTTCGGCAAGAAGGAGTGGCCGAAGGTGCCGCGCAACGTCGAGTGGAAGAAGGGCGTGTGCCAGCAGTGGGGCTGGCCGCACCGCGACCAGGCCGACATCGCCCGCGCCTGGAAGCACATCCTCGGTGGCGTGCGCGGCTTCCAGGACCTCGACCCCGCGCTGCTCGGCCGGGTCGAGCAGCTCATCGACTTCGTGACCGACCCCGCCGCGTAGGACTCAGGCGACCAGCTCGCGCACCACGGCGTCGGCGAGCAGCCGGCCCCGGAGGGTGAGCACCAGCCGGTCGCCCTCGAGCACGACCAGCCCTCGGTCCGCGATCGACGCAGCGGTGTCCCGATCGACCAACGAGATCGGCAATCCGTCGCGGAGCCGGAGCTCCAGCAGCACCCGCTCGAGGTGCCGGTCGTCGGCCGCGAGCAGCTCGTGGTCCGCGGCCGGCGACTCCCCGGCGGCCACGCGGGCGGCGTACGCGCTGGGGTGCTTGAGGTTCCACCACCGCTCCCCGGCGAGGTGCGAGTGCGCCCCGGGGCCGATCCCCCACCAGTCCGCGCTGGTCCAGTAGAGCTCGTTGTGCCGGCACCGCGCCGCGCGGTCGCGGGCCCAGTTGGAGACCTCGTACCACTCCAGCCCCGCCGCGGTGAGCGCCTCGTCGGCCAGGGCGTACTTGTCGGCGAGGTCGTCCTCGTCCGGGGCCGCGACCAGGCCGGCGCGCACCTGCCGAGCCAGCCGGGTGCCGCTCTCGACGATCAGGGAGTACGCCGAGACATGGTCGGGCGCGCACGCCAGCGCCGCCTCGACCGAGGTCCGCCAGTCGTCCAGGGACTCCCCCGCCGTGCCGTAGATCAGGTCGAGGCTGACCTGCTCGAAGCCCGCGGCCCGGGCCCACTCCACAGCCAGCGGCACCCGCTCCGGGTCATGGGTGCGGTCGAGCACCTGCAGCACGTGCGGGACCGCGGACTGCATCCCGAAGGACACGCGGGTGAAGCCGCCCTCCCGCAGCCGCGTGAGCGACTCCGGCGTCACGCTGTCCGGATTTGCCTCGGTGGTGACCTCTGCGTCCGGCGCCAGCCCGAGCTCCTGGTCGATCGCCGCGAGGATCGCGACCAGGTCGTCGGCCGGCAGCAACGTCGGCGTCCCGCCCCCGAAGAAGACGGTCTGCACCCGCCGGTCACCAAGCCGGTCGCGGGCCTGCTGCACCTCCGCGGTCGCGTGGCCGGCGTACTCCCGCTGCGCGCCGCCGCCACCCAGCTCGGTGGCGGTGTAAGTGTTGAAGTCGCAGTAGCCGCACCGCACCGCGCAGAACGGCACGTGGACATACATGCCGAGGGCAGGAACCGACACCCGACCATGATGCCGTGCGGGTCCACGCCGATCCGCACCCCAGCCCCCTTGTAACGCGGGGTTATGGAGGCTGAGTGCATCCCCGGGGGGACACTCAGCCTCCATAACCCCGCGTTACATGCGGGTGGGGGGGCTCACTCAGCTGTAGAGCGAGTCGATGAGGTCCTTGTGCTTGTCCTCGACGACATTGCGCTTGACCTTCAGTGAGGGGGTGATCTCACCGGTCTCGACGGACAGGTCGTAGTCCAGGATGTGCCACTTCTTGATGGTCTCCCAGCGGTTCAGCTCGGCGTTGAGCTGGTCGACGTAGCCGCCCACCATCTCCTTGACCTCGTCGGTCTGGGTCAGCACCGAGAACGGCGTGCCGCCCATCCCGCGGTCCTCGGCCCACGGCACCAGCGTGTCCGCGTCCAGGGTGATCAGCGCGATGCAGTAGTTGCGCTCGTTGCCGAAGACGATGAACTGGCTGGCGTAGGGACACAGGGCCTTGAACTTGGCCTCGATCATGGGCGGGGCGACGTACTTGCCGCCCGAGGTCTTGAACAGCTCCTTGATGCGTCCGGTGATGCTCAGGAAGCCGTCGGAGTCCAAAGCGCCCTTGTCGCCGGTGCGCAGCCAGCCGTCCTCGGTGAGCGTCTCGGCCGTCTCGTCGGGAAGGTTGTGGTAACCCTCCATGACGCCGGGCCCGTAGATCTGGATCTCGTCTCCCTCGCCCAGCCGCACCCGGCTGCCGGGGAACACCGGGCCGACGGTGCCGAACTTGTTGTCCCACGGCCGGTTCACGAAGGAGCCGGCCGAGGTCTCGGTCAGCCCGTAGCCCTCGAGGATGGTGATGTTGGCGGCATCGAACCACTCCGCGATCTCCCGGTTCAGCGCAGCGGCACCGGAGATGAAGAACCGGACACGCCCCCCGAACCGCTCGCGGATCTTGCTGAACACCAGCCGGTCGAAGAGCTGGTGCTGCAGCTTCAGCGGCAGGGAGATCGACTCCCCTTCCCGCTGGCGGCGCTTGTACTCGGTTCCCACCTGGAACGCCTTGTTGAACAGAGCCAGCTTCACGCCGCCCTCGTGCTGCTGCATGGTGACGATGCGGGCGTGCGCCTTCTCGAAGATGCGCGGCGCCGCACCCATGAAGGTCGGCTTGACCTCGGCGCAGTTCTCCACGATCTTCTCGGGTCGGCCATCCACCGCGGTCGGGAAGCCGATCGCGAGCTGGGTGGAGAGCAGCACCTTGCCGAAGGAGTGGGCCAGCGGCAGCCACAGGAACTGCAGGTCGTCCTCGTTGAGGATGTTCTGCGCCTGCACCGCCGCGCCCTCGTAGGTCCAGGAGGAGTGCCGCAGCCGCACGCCCTTGGGACGACCGGTGGTGCCGGAGGTGTAGATCAGCGTGGCGAGGTGCTCGGGGCTGATCGTCTCGATCACCTCGTCGACCGCCTTCGGGTCGTCGATGAGGTGCTTCTCGCCCATCGCCATCAGGTCCTCGAGGGTCAGCACCCAGCTGGAGTCGACGGCCTCGGAGTTGGCGGGCGCCTCGAACAGCACGACCTTCTGCAGGTCGGGCAGCTCGGTGCGGTGGTCGGTGAGCTTCTTGAGCTGGGTCTCGTCCTCGGCGAAGACGACCCGGCAGTCGGAGTCGGAGAGGATGTAGGCGACGTCCGAGGCCATCGTCGTCGGGTAGACCGTCGTGGTGGCGCCGCCCACGCACATGATCGCCAGGTCCGCGAGGATCCACTCCAGCCGCGTGGTGGAGGCGATGCCGACGCGCTGCTCGGGCTCCAGGCCGAGGGCGAGCAGACCGGCGGCGATCTTCTCGACCCGCTCCCCGGTCTCCTTCCAGTTCAGCGACTCCCACTTCCCGTCAGCGACGGGATAGCGGTAGGCCTCGACCTGCGGGCTCTGCTGCACCCGGTCGCGAAACATGGCCGCGACGCTGGGCGAGCGGTTCTCGATCACGGACGGGTCGACGTGGACCGGCGACATGGCGGGCTCCTGAGGGTCGGGCGTTCTGCGATGGTCTCCACAGACCCTGGGCACGGGCCTGTGGGAAGTAACCTAGATCACCAGCCAACCTCCGGGGCAGGGGCGTGAGTCCCGACTCATCTGGTCATCTGGGCATCGGGGCGGTCGAGCGCGAACGCGCGACCGGTGAGGGCGTGCACGGCGATCGCGACGACGTCGTACTTCGGGGTGTCCACCCAGGACCTCAACAGATCGTCCTCGATGGCGTCCACCTCGGGCTCACCGAGGATGCGCGCCCGGCCGCGGGCCACCACGCTCCAGGCCTTGTGGTCGCTCACCTCGTCGGTCTCGAACGCGACGTCGTCGTTCATGAGCACGCCGATGAGCTTGTCGCCCTCGGCGGTGCGGATGAGGATCTCGTGGCCGCGTACGGCGTAGTTGACCGGCACGATGTGCACCTCGTTGGTCAAGTGGTAGGCCAACCGGCCGAAATGACGGCTGCGCAGCTTGTCCCAGCAGTCCAGCACATGCAGCTCGGTGACGTTCGGGCTGTCGTCCATGGCGTCCTCCTCACCTCGGTACGAGGCTAGGAGGGACGCTTCGGCACGGGCAGGGACAAAGGTCACCGACGGACCCTGCTCCTTGGTCCTGACGGCCTAGTCCTGCACCGCCTTGGCGATGGCGATGCACATCGTGATCCAGTCCCGGGTGTCCTCCTCGGTGTACTGCACCGGGGGGTCGAGCAGGCGCCAGGCAGCGTTGTGCAGCATCCGGACGACGACCCAGTCGCGGGCCCGTCCTTCGTCGAGTCCACCACCGTCCACGAGGGTGTGGAACCGACGCCGAACGCCCTCGCGGACGTCGCCGGCGAGCTCCTCGAAGCGGTTCCACAGCATCGGCGCCGGCTCGTAGTGCGGATCTCCGCTCACCGGCTTGGGGTCGATCGCCACCCAGCTCTGCTTCCCGCCCGGCCCGGTCCTGCGCAGGACGTTGCGGTAGTGCAGGTCGGCATGGATCAGCGTCCCGGTGCTCTGCGGGTCGGCGACCAGGTCCCGGCTCAGCGAGATCGCCTGCTCGACCATCCGTCGCGGCAACGGTGCGCTGCGCGGCAGTCCGGCGAGCTGCGCCGACCAGCGGTCGACGTACGCCGTCAGTGGGCGCAGCTGCGGCGGCGCCGGCAGGTGGAGGGCCGGGTAGAGCCGCGCCACCACCTCACAGGCATCGAGGTCCCCCGTCGCGTCGAGGTCCTCGGTGGAGAGCCGCTCGAGGAGGATCGCGCGCCGGTGCGGGTCTGCCCGCAACAGCTCGACCGCACCACGTCCGTGCCAGTGCTGCAGGGCGAGGTGCTCGTGCTCGGACTCGTCGTCGGGGAAGCCGATCTTGAGCACGGCCGGACGCCCGGTCGTGGTCCGCACGGGCACCACCAGGGCGGTGAAGCCGTGCATCATCCACCCGTCGCGGGTCAGCTCCCACTCGGTCAGGAGCTCGCGCAGCCGACCGGGCAACGCCTCGACCCACGCGGCCCAGTCGGGTCCCCGGCGCGCCATGCCCAGCACCCCGTCCGGCAACCGCATGGGCCCGATGTTCGCATCCGTGGCCGTCGGCCTCGAGCACTAGGTTGGCGAAGGTGAGGTCGTGAGAGGAGCTCGCCGCCGGCGCCCTGGCCGCGCGAGACCCGGGCACGCGCACGCCGCCGTCACCGAGGCCTACGAGTCCTTCGCGGATCTGGACGCGCTCTGGTCCAGCAACGGGCTACTTCTTCACCTTCTCGGCCGTGCCCGTCGTCGACAGCGCGGCAATGAAGGCCTCCTGCGGCACCTCCACGCGACCGACCATCTTCATCCGTTTCTTGCCTTCCTTCTGCTTCTCCAGCAGCTTGCGCTTGCGGCTGATGTCACCGCCGTAGCACTTGGCCAGCACGTCCTTGCGGATGGCGCGGATGGTCTCCCGAGCGATCACCCGGGTCCCGATGGCCGCCTGGATCGGCACCTCGAACTGCTGGCGCGGGATCAGCTCCTTGAGCTTGGCTGCCAGTGCGACCCCGTAGGAGTACGCCGAGTCCTGGTGCACGATCGCACTGAACGCGTCGACCGGCTCGCCGTGCAGCAGGATGTCGACCTTCACCAGCTTGGAGATCTGGTCGCCGATCGGCTCGTAGTCCAAAGACGCGTAGCCCTTGGTGCGCGACTTCAGCTGGTCGAAGAAGTCGAAGACGATCTCGGCCAGCGGCAGCGTGTAGCGCAGCTCGACCCGGTCCTCGGAGAGGTAGTCCATGCCCTCCAGACGTCCCCGCTTGGCCTGGCACAGCTCCATGATGGCGCCGATGTAGTCCGACGGACTCAGGATCGTCGCGCGCACGACGGGCTCGCGCACCTCGGCGATCTTGCCGGTGGGGTACTCGCTGGGGTTGGTGACCTCGTGCTCGCCCCCGTCCTCCATGGTGACGTGGTAGACGACGTTGGGTGCGGTGCTGATCAGGTCGAGGTCGGACTCGCGCTCGAGCCGGTCGCGGGTGATCTCCATGTGCAGCAGACCGAGGAACCCGCAGCGGAAGCCGAAACCGAGGGCACCGGAGGTCTCCGGCTCGAAGGCCAGCGCCGCGTCGTTGAGCTGGAGCTTCTCCAGCGCCTCGCGCAGGTCGGGATAGTCGTCGCCGTTGATCGGGTAGAGCCCGGCGAACACCATCGGGTTGGGATGCTTGTAGCCGCCCAACGCCTGGGTGGCGCCGTGGTGCTGGGAGGTGACCGTGTCTCCGACCCGCGACTGGCGGACGTCCTTGACGCCGGTGATCAGGTAACCGACCTCGCCGACGCCGATCTTCTCGGCCTTGACCGGCTCGGGGCTGATCACGCCGACCTCGAGCATCTCGTGCACCGCACCGGTCGACATCATCTTGATCCGGTCACGGTGGGTGAGGTGGCCGTCGATGACCCGGACGTAGGTGACCACGCCCCGGTAGGTGTCGTAGACCGAGTCGAAGATCAGCGCCCGCGGCGGGGCGTCCGCGTCGCCGACCGGCGGCGGGGTCTGCCGGACGATCTCGTTGAGCACCGTCTCGACGCCCTCGCCGGTCTTCGCGCTGACCCGGAGCACCTCGCTCTCGTCACAGCCGATCAGGCCGGCCAGCTCGGCGGCGTACTTCTCGGGGTTGGCGCTGGGCAGGTCGATCTTGTTCAGCACCGGGATGATGTCCAGGTCGGCGCCCATCGCCAGGTAGAGGTTCGCCAGGGTCTGCGCCTCGATCCCCTGCGCCGCGTCGACGAGCAGGATCGCCGCCTCGCAGGCAGCCAGGGAGCGCGAGACCTCGTAGGTGAAGTCCACGTGGCCGGGGGTGTCGATCATGTTCAGCACGTAGGTGCCGGGCCCCGAGTCGATGCCGTGCCCGAGGGCCGCTTCGTCTGTGACGGTCCACGGCATCCGCACGGCCTGGCTCTTGATGGTGATGCCGCGCTCGCGCTCGATGTCCATCCGGTCGAGGTACTGGGCCCGGGCAGCACGGTCGTCGACCACCCCGGTGAGCTGCAGCATCCGGTCCGCAAGCGTGGACTTGCCGTGGTCGATGTGGGCGATGATGCAGAAGTTGCGGATGATCGCGGGGTCGGTCTGCCCTGGTGGGGGCGGCGACGCGGGCGACGGAGCAGGCACGACAGACTCTCGAGAGGTTCCGGGGGACTGCCACATCCTCCCACGAGCGCGAGGGCCGGACCGTGTTCGGGGCGCGGACCCCAGGGCGTAGGAGCAGCAGCAGTGGGTACGGCGCGATAATGCACTCGCAGACACCCGGTGCCCTCATCGGTGGGCGCTACCGGATCCGGTCTGCCCTCGGCCGGGGCGGCATGGGCACCGTCTGGTCGTGCCTGGACGAGACGCTCGATCGCGACGTGGCGGTCAAGGAGGTCGGTCTGCTGCCGGGCGCCTCGGTGACCGACGCGGCGCGTGCCTACCGGGAGGCCCGCTCCTCGGCGGCTCTCGCGCATCCCCACGTCGTCACCGTCTACGACATCGTGGAGGAGGACGAGCGGCTGTGGATGGTGATGGAGGAAGTCACCGGGCGCTCCCTCTCGCAGATGATCGACCAGAACGGCCCGCTCGACCCGGCCACGGTGGCGCACATCGGTGCCCAGATCGCCGACGGGCTGGCCGCCGCCCACGCCGCGGGGACCATCCACCGCGACGTCAAGCCGGGCAACATCCTGGTCCGTGACGACGGGGTGGCGAAGATCAGCGACTTCGGCATCGCCCGCATCCAGGGCGACCCGACCCTGACCCATTCCGGAGACCTGACCGGCACTCCGTCGTACTTCTCTCCCGAGGTGGCGCGGGGGGAGGAACCCGGTCGGGCCGCGGACGTCTGGGCGCTCGGAGCCACGTTGTACGCCGCGGTGGAGGGCCGCCCGGCCTACTCCACCCAGCAGAACCCGGTCGCCGTGCTGCACCAGATCGCCACCACCGACCCCTCCGCCCCGCAACGGGCCGGGTTCCTCGGCGAGCCGCTGGCCCGGATGCTCGACCGCGACCCTGCCTCGCGCTGGACCATGGCAGACGCTGCGCACGTCCTCCAGCGGCTCTCGCAGGAGCATCGTTCCAGCCCGACGCTGGCGGTCTCCGCTCCAGAGGCCGGCCCCGCCGCGGCGCCGAAGCCGGAGGGGCACGAGGAGCCCCGCCCGCCGAGACGTCGGCGCGGCGGCCTGCCCCTTCTGGGCATTGCCGTCGTGGTCCTCCTGCTCGCCGGTGCCGCACTGTGGCTGCTGAGCAGCCAGGGCACCACTTCGTCCGACGGCGCGGCCCAGCCGCGGCCCCAGGACGGCTCCTCCTCCGGCAGCACCCAGGACTCGCGGCCGGCGTCGGACGCCTCGGCGAGCGCGTCGGACGCGCCGCAGGGCGGGTGGGACGCCTCGGCGATGGAGGAGCTCGTGCGCGACTACTACGCGCGCGCACCGGGCGGCAACGATGCCGCGTGGCAGATGCTCGGTCCGCAGGAGCAGGCCCAGGGCCGCGAGAGCTACGACTCCTTCTGGCAGGGCATCGACCGGGTCGAGGTCCAGCAGGCCAGCGCCCACCCGTCGTCGCACACCGTGGACGTCACGCTGGTCTACCACCGCAGCGACGGGACCACGAGCACCGAGCGCAAGCGCGAGGGGCTGGTGCGCGCCGGCGACCACTACCTGGTGAACTCCGACCAGCCGCGTGCTTGAGCCGGTCCTGCCCGCTCCGCGGCGGCCTTCACTGCTGGTCGGCGCGCGCTCAGGGCGACCGGCAGGTGCGTCTCCCACCACCTCAGGATGTGCTCGAACCGCTGCTGCCGGTGCCGCGGTCGCCCGGCGCGGCTCAGCTCGTGACCCTCTCCGGGGAAGAGCAGCAGACCGGTCGGCACCCCGCGCATCCGCAGCGCGGTGAACCAGCGCTGCCCCTGCTCGACAGGACACCTCCAGTCCGCCTCGGAGTGGATGACCAACGTGGGCGTGATGACGCGGTCCACCCGGGACATCGGGCTCTGCTCGCGCACGGCCTCGCCGTCGCCGTGGTACTCGCCGGGGAAGAACCAGCCGATGTCGGAGGACCCCACGAACGAGGTGCCGTCGAGGTAGCCACGCTCGACGATCGCGGCCACGAAGCGGTCGGTACGGGTGGTCAGGGTCGCCGTCATGTAGCCGCCGTAGGAGCCCCCCATCACCCCGACGCGCTGCGGATCCAGGGACAGGGCCTCCTCGGCGAGGACGTGGTCGAGGAAGCCGAGCACGTCCTCCACGTCGACCGTGCCGAGTGATCCCCGCACGGCGCGGCCGTGGTCGAACCCGTAGCCGGCGCTGCCTCGGGGGTTGCACATCACCACCGCGTACCCGGCACCGGCGTAGACCTGGGCCTCGTCGAAGAGGCCCCAGTCGTACTGCGTGAACGGACCGCCGTGGACGGTCAGCAGCGGGTGCGGCCCGACGCCGTAGGTCGCGGGGTCGGGCAGGAGCACCCACCCGTGGACGGGCTGGCCGTCGGCACTGTGGGCCAGCACCTCCTGGGGCACCACGAGCCCCTCGGCACGCAGTTGCGCCGAGACGTCGGTGAGCCAGCGCGGCTCCTCGGGTGACGCGGAGACCAGCGCGAGGTCGCCCGCGCGCTCGGGGCTCGATGCCACCACGACCACCGTGTCCCCCGCGCCGGCATGGGCGGTGACGGCGAGCCGGCCCTCCACGAGGACGGTCGGCTCCGCGGGCCGACCCCACGGCACCGCGAGCAGGCGCACGCCCCCGCGGTGCAGGTCCCGGACGAGTACCCGGTCCCCGACCACGACCAGGGCACCGGCGCCGTCCTCGACATCGAGGTCGTCCCCGGTCACCGGTTGGAGCTCAGCCCGGCCGGCACCGCAGCCGGTCGCCGTCGCACCACTGCACGGCACCCACGCTGATGTCACCGCCGATCGCCGCAGCCGGGTGCGCCTCCGGGGCCGCGGCGGCCGCCGCGACCACGTGGACGGCCGAGCGCAGGTCCTCCTCATGGGTGTCGTGACGGCTGGAGACGAAGGCGAGCAGCGCGCCGTCGGCGCTCCAGGCGGGCAGTTCGTCGTCGTGGTCCCCCGCCGTGACCTGCCGGGGCTCGGACCGTTCGGGGCGATCGGCACCGGGTGACACCTCGTGGGAAGGGGCGTCGAGCACGAAGACGTGCCGGCGCCGGTCGCGGGTGTGGCCCAGGTCGTCGCGCCGGTAGGCCAGCTCGGTGACCAGGCGTGGCGGTTCGGCCTCCGGCGCCACCTTCTCGCCGTCCGGCCCCTCGGTGCCGTAGCGCCCTGCCTCGGGGACACGCGCGGTGTAGGCGAGCCGGCGCCCGTCGGGGCTCCACACCGGAGCCGCGGCGCCGAGCGGATGGGCGGTCAGTCGCAGCACCTCCCCTCCGGCCAGGGGCAGCAGGTGCACCTGCGGCCTGCCCTCACCCTCGGTGCGCCCGAAGGCGACACGGGTGCCGTCCGGACTCACGGCGGGTGCCTCGTCCCGCTCGCCGGCGGTGAGCCGGTGCGGCGCGGTGCCGTCGGTGGGCACCAGCCACAGCCCGCCGCGGTAGCGGTCCGAACGCGTGTCGGGGCGCAGCACCGACACGACCGCGAAGGAGCCGTCGCCGGCAAGGGCGGGCCGCCCGCAGGCGTTCAGCAGATCAAGATGGTCGGGAAGCATCGGGCCAAGCTACGCGGCGCGCACCCGACGATTTGGGCGGCTCCCCGCGCCGCTGATATCGTGGCCGTTCGTGTCCGGGCCTCGATGCCCGCCCCCCGTTCTCGCACCACATCTCGCATCCACCCGAACCACAGACGACGAGGCAGCCTGCAGTGGCGAACATCAAGTCCCAGATCAAGCGCAACCGGCAGAACGACGCCGCGCACGAGCGCAACAAGTCGGTGAAGTCCGCGCTGAAGACCGCGATCCGCAAGTTCCGCGAGGCCGCGGACGGTGGCAACGCGGACGAGGCCAGGACCCTGGCCGCCGCGGCCGCCCGCCAGCTCGACAAGGCCGCCTCCAAGGGCGTGATCCACAAGAACCAGGCCGCCAACCGCAAGTCGGCCATGCACAGGCACGCCGCCTCCCTCTGAGGACCGGCTGAGCAGGTCGAAGGCGCCGTACCCCTCGTGGGGACGGCGCCTTCGTCGTCCCCGGAGCCGGTAGCTCCCGCCGCGGCCGGGCGCTCAGTGGCGGGGCCGGGCCCGGACCACGTCGAGCACCATCTTCTCCAGGGCGTACGCCGGGTCGCCGCCCTGCCCCTTGATCGCAGCGTCGGCCTTGGCGACCGACCGGATGGCCGACCCGACGCCCTCAGGGCCCCACCCGCGAGCCTGCCGGCGCAGCACGTCGAGCTTCCAGCCCGGGACCCCGACCTCGCGCATCAGGTCGACGTTGCGCATGCCGCGCGGAGCGCACATGAACCGGCCCAGGCTGCGCAGCCCGCCGGCCATCGCACTGGTGACCAGCACCGCCGGGGTGCCGCTGTCCAGGGCCCAGCGGAGCTCCTCCAGCGCCAAGGCGGTCTGGCCGGCGATGGCGTGGTCGGCGATCGTGAAGGACTTCGCCTCGGCTCGCCCTCCGAAGAAGGTCCGGACCATCTCCAGGGTCAGCGGCTGGCCGGCGAAGTCCCCTGCCAGCTGGTGCGCGGCCGCGGCGAGGGAGCGCAGGTCCTGTCCGACGGCCTGCACCAGGAAGTCCGCGGCGTCGGGATCGATGCGGACCTTGTGACTGCGCAGCTCCGAGGCCACGAAGCCGGGCAGCTCCCGCGGGGTCATCGCAGTGGACTTGACCTCGGTCACGCCGGGGAGCTTGCGCAGCCTGTTCAGCAGGCCGCTCCCCTTCTGACCGCCACCGTGGACCAGCACCAGGGCGACGTCCTCGGCAGGGGCAGCGGCGTAGTCGAGCAGTCCGGGCGCCGACTCCTCGGGCAGGTCCTCGAGCCGTCGGACCACCACGCACCGGGTGCTGGAGAACAACGACGGCGCGGCCAGGTCTCCCAGGTCGGCCATGGTGAGCGAGCCGGCGAGGGTCTCGGAGACCTCCGCCTCGGCATCGTGACGCCGCACGGCGGTCCGCAACGCTGCGACGGTGCGCTCGGAGAGGAACTCCTCGGCCCCGGTGACGAGGGTGACGTGACCGAGCACCTCTGCGGGATCCGGCTTCGCCATGGGCCGACCCTCTCACGCGACCCCGACAGGCGCCCGACACCCTGAGCCCGGTTCATCGGCCGCTGCCGCCCCGCACGACCAGGTGCAGCCCGTCCCGGACCACCACCGCCACGTCCCCGTCGCGGTCCGTGCGTGCCACCGTCATCCGCAAGGCGCGCAGCAGGGCCATCAGCGAGGGCGCTGGGTGGCCGTAGTCGTTGTCCGCGCCCACCGACACCACGGCAAGTCGCGCCCCGGTGGAGCGGATCAGGTCCTCGTCCTGGTTGGCGCTGCCGTGGTGGGCGACCTTCAGCACGTCGGCCGGGATCCCCCCGGTCTCGGCGAGCAACCGCTGCTGCGAAGGCTCCTCCTCGTCCCCCAGGAGCAGCAGCCGGATCCCGCGGGTGCGGACCAGCAGCACCACGCTGGAGTCGTTGGGCGGCGACGCCGAGGTCGCCGGCGGGTCCGCGGAGGGGGCGACCACCTGCCACTCCAGCGCACCGACGCGACGCAGCCGGCCGTACGCCGCCGGCCGCAACCGCACTCCGGCCCGCGACGCCGCTGCCCGCACCAGTCGTACGCCGGAGGGCGGGTCTGCCCACCCGGTCACCTCGACGACACCCACCCGGCGGCCCGCGAGCACGCCCGGCAACCCGTCGACGTGATCGGCGTGGAAGTGGGTGAGCAGCACCAGGGGCACCCGGGTGACCCCGAGCCGGTCCAGGCAGCGTTCCATCGGCACCGGGTCCGGACCCGCGTCCACCACCACCGCGGTGCCGTCGCCGGCGTGCAGCACCAGGCCGTCGCCCTGGCCGACGTCACAGGCCACGAGCACCCAGCCGGCGGGCGGCCAGCCGGGCGTGGGCACCGGCACCAGGGCAGCGACCATGAGCAGCAGGCCCAGGAGTCCGGCCGGGAGTGGGCGACGCAGCACCGGCCCGAGGACCAGGGCCCCCGCGACGCACGCACCGGTGAGCAGAGCGAGCGCGAGCGCGGTGGTCGGCCAGGTGGCCGCGGCCACCGGCAGGTCGGCAGACCGACGCGCCACCGCGATGATCCAGCCGGCGCTCCAGGCTGCGGGGGTCGCCAGCGCCCGGCCCACCAGGTCGCTGAGGAGGCCCATGATCCCGCCGAGCAGCCCCAGCACCGTGGCCGGGCCGACCGCGGGAGCGACCAGCAGGTTGGCGCCCACCGCGACCAGGCTCACCTGTCCGCTGATCGCCGCCACCAGGGGCGTGCAGGCGATCTGGGCGGCGAGAGGCACCGACACCGCCTCGGCGACCCAGCGTGGACACCACCGCTGCAGCGCGTCCCGCCACCCCGGCGCCAGCCAGAGGATGCCGGCGGTGGCGACCGCGGACAGCGCGAAGCCGATCGAGCGCGCCAGCCACGGGTCGAAGGCGAGCAGGCAGAAGACCGCCGCGCCGAGGGCACGAGTGCCCCGATGCCGGCCGTGCGCGCCCATCCCGAGCAGTGCGACCGAGCCCATGGCGGCGGCGCGGACCACGCTCGGTTCGGCCCGAGCGAGCAGCACGAACCCGACCACACCGAGTGCCCCGACCAGGACCAGCCCGCGCCCCCGCACCCCTGCCCACCGCGCAAGCAGGAGCACGAACCCCACCACCAGCGTCAGGTTGGTGCCGGAGACGGCGGTGAGGTGGGTGAGGCCGGCGGTGCGGAAGTCCTCGACGACCTCCTCGGGGAGCGCGTCGTCGTCCCCGTCCACCAGTGCCGGCACGAGCGCCCGCGGAGCGACGGGCTGGGTGCGCACGGCCGCACGGATGGCCGCCCGCAGTCCCTCCGCACCGGCGAGCAACGACCCCGGCCCCCGGACGACGCGGGGTGGCCCCCGCACGCTCAGCACCCCGGCCAGGTCGTCACCGCGGGCGGGCCCGAGGCGCCCGGCGACCCGCAGTCGGCTGCCCAACCGCACGCCGCCCAGGCCGCTGTCTCCCACGAGCAGCACCGGCGCGCGCATCCGGTAGGCCCGCCCGCGACCCGCGAGGGCAAGGACGTTGCCCCGCACCACCACCACGTCGCCGTACGGCCCCCGGCGCACGCCCGGGTCGGAGGTGGTCACGACCAGGGCGTCGACCGTGGCCCGGTCCTCGGCGAGCCCGGGCAGCGGACTCTCCCGCACCGCGTCGATGCGCAGCGTGGTCGCGGTGGCGATGCCGGCGAAGGTGGCGAGCCACACCAGCGGGAGCCGCCACGACCGGCCTCGGCGCCCCCGGACGCCGACTGCCACAGCGCCCACCCCGACCAGGCACCCCACGACGACCCCGGAGAGCAGGAAGGCGCACAGGCAGGCAGCCCACGCGACCAGCGCCAGGGCCGGAGCCCGGAGGTCCCGGGACGGCGCACCGGAAGGGGCCCTCACAGGGTCACGAGCGGCGCGAGGTCGGCGAACGTCTTCTCCCCGATCCCGTCGATCTCCAAGAGCTCGTCCACGGAGGAGAACGTGCCGTGGTCGGTGCGCCACTGCAGGATCTTCTGGGCGGTCACCGGGCCGACGCCGGGCAGCGTCTCGAGCTGGTCCTGCGTCGCGGTGTTGAGGTTCACCAGGGCTCCGGTCGGTTGCGGAGCACCCGAAGCCACCCCGGCGCCCACCCCGCCGGGCACCGGCGGGCGACCGACCAGGATCTGCTCCCCGTCGACCAGGACGCGCGCGAGGTTCAGACCGGTGAGGTCGGCTCCACCTCGGGCGCCGCCCGCCTTCTTCAGGGCGTCGATGACGCGGGACCCCGCGGGCAGCGTGGCCACACCGGGGCGGCGTACCTTGCCGGCGATGTCCACGGTGACACTGCCCGCGGCTGCCCCCGCACTCGGCGCCCGGGAGCCCCCGGCCACCGGCGAGCTCCTCGGGGGCAGCGGGGTGGCCGGGGTGGCCGGGGTGGTGAGGGCGGCCACGCGTGCGGGCGGCACCGGCCGGGTCTGGGCGCCGGACCGCACCAGCACCACCACGCCGACCAGCACGGCCGCCGCCACCAGGACGACCACCACGAGTGCCGGACCCGGCTGCAGAGCGACCCTGCCACGGAACGTCTCGGGCAGCCGGTCGGCCACGGCTGCGCACACGCGGGCGCCCGGACCGGAGGCCGCCCCCCGGGGGTCCGCACGCACGTGCCGGCCCGGGGAGGAGATCCGCGACGCCTGCGGCAGCGCCGGCCCGTCATGCCCGCGCGAGGTGGTCACGCGCGAGGCCTGGACGTCGGTGACCGGGTCCTCAGGCACCGGGTCCTCAGGCGCCGGGTCCTCAGGCACCGGGCTCAGCCCGGCCTGCGCCAGCTCGCGACGGAGCAGCTCGAGGCGGCGCGCGGCGGCCTCCTCGACCTCACGCTGGGACTGACGGCGCATGCCGCGACGCTAGGAGGTCCACGCCCCGCCCGACACCCTGCGTCGTCCGCCTGTGGAGAACCCCTGGCGCCGGCGGGCTGTGGAGCGGCTCAGACCCTCCGCGGCGCGACGCAGGCGGCGACCATGCCCGGACCGACGTGCGCACCCAGGACCGCTCCGACCTCACCCAGCACGACGTCGCGTCCCTCCAGCCCCGTGGCCAGCCGCTGCCCCAGTCGCTCGGCCAGCTGCTCCGCGCGGGCGGCGCTGGCCAGGTGTGCGACGGCGACGTCGACCACGGCGTCTCCGGCCGCCTCCACGGCCAGCTCCTCCAGCCGCGCCAGCGCCTTGCCGGAGGTGCGCACCCGCTCGTAGGGCCGGACCCGTCCGTCCTCCACGCGGAGGATCGGCTTGACCGCCAGGGCCGAGCCGACCAGCGCCGCGGCAGCGCCCATCCGGCCGCCCCGGCGCAGGTACTCCAGGGTGTCGACGTAGAACAGTGAGGTCGTCGCCTCACCGCGGTCGCGCGCGCGTTCGCCGGCCTCCGCTGCGCCGGCCCCCTCGCGCACCGCCCCGGCGGCGGCCAGCACGCAGAACCCGGTGCCCATCCCCACCTGCCGGGTGTCCACCGCGGTCACCGGCACCGGCGCCTTCCGGGCGGCGAGCTGCGCGGACTCGAAGGTGCCGCTGAGGTCCCCGGACAGGTGCACCGAGACGATCTCGGTGGCGCCCTCGGCAGCAAGCGACTCGTAGGTCTCGAGCATCGTCTCGGGACTGGGCCGCGAGGTGCTCACCGGCACCCACGCCTGCAGCGCCTGCGCCAGCCGGTCCGGGATGGCGGCCTCCTGGCCCTCGTCGTACGCCGTCCCGCCGATCACCACCTGCAGCGGCACGACAGTGACGCCCAGCTCCGCGGTGAGCGCCCCGGGCAGCGAGGCGGTCGAGTCGGTGACGACGGCGACCCTGACGGACACGCAGGGCAGGCTATCGCCGTCGCTCAGCCCGCGACCACGTTCACCAGCTTCGGCGCCCGCACGATGACCTTGCGGACCTGCTTGCCCTCCAGGGCCCGCACGACCGCCGGGTCGGCGAGTGCCGCGGCCTCCAGGTCCGCCTCGGCGATGTCCGGAGCGACCTCGAGGCGGGCCCGCACCTTGCCCTGCACCTGCACGACCGCCGTGACCGACTCCTGGACCAGCAGCGACTCGTCCACCTGCGGCCAGCCGGCCCGGGCGACGGTCGGCTCATGGCCCAGCCGCTCCCACATCTCCTCGGCGGTGTACGGCGCCACCAGGGAGAGCAGCACCGCGACCGCCTCGGCGGCCTCCCGGACCGCCGGGTCGTCGGGTCCCGGGCCACTGTCGATGGCCTTCCGGGTGGCGTTCACCAGCTCCATCACCCGCGCCACCATCACGTTGAAGCGGTAGCCCTCGACCAGTTCCGCGGCCTCGTGCACGGTGCGGTGGGTCACCTGGCGCAGGGTCCGGTCGCCCCCGGACGGGTCGGCCGCCGGCCGGGAGGTGACGTCCCCGGCCAGGCGCCACGCCCGCTGCAAGAAGCGCAGCGACCCTGCCGGCGACACGTCGGCCCAGTCGATGTTGTCCTCGGGAGGGCCGGCGAACACCAGGGTGAGCCGGACCGCGTCGACGCCGTACTCGGCGAGCTGCTCGCCCAGGTCGACGCCGTTGCCCAGGGACTTGCTCATCTTCTTGCCCTGGTTGATCACCACGCCCTGGTTGAGCAGGGCGGTGAACGGCTCGACGAAGTCCAGCAGCCCCATGTCGTGCAGGACCTTGGTGAAGAACCGGCTGTACATCAGGTGCAGGACCGCGTGCTCGACCCCGCCGACGTAGATGTCGCACGGCGCCCAGAGGCGGGTCTTCTCCGGGTCGAACGCCTGGGTGTCGTCCGCGGGCGAGCAGTAGCGGAACATGTACCAGGACGAGTCCACGAAGGTGTCCATGGTGTCGGTGTCCCGGCTCGCCGGACCGCCGCACTGCGGGCAGTCGACCTCCACCCAGTCCGTCGCCGCCGCCAGCGGCGAGACCCCCTTGGGCTTCAGGTCCGAGCCCTTGAGGTCGGGCAGCGCGACCGGCAGCTGGTCCTCGGGTACGGCGACCTCGCCGCAGTCCGGGCAGTGCACCACCGGGATCGGCGCGCCCCAGTAGCGCTGCCGGGACAGCAGCCAGTCGCGCAGGCGGTAGTTCACCGCCGCGCGACCCCGTCCCTCGGCCTCCATCCGCTCGGCGATCCGGCGGATGCCGGTCACCTTGTCGGTGAGCCCGTCGAGCTCTCCGGAGCTGACGTAGGCCCCGTCACCGGTGGTGGCGACACCGGTCTCCTCGGGGTTGGGCTCCCCCGTGTCGACGACGCGCCGCACCGGCAGGTCGAAGGCGCGGGCGAAGTCGAGGTCGCGCTGGTCGTGCGCCGGCACGGCCATGATCGCCCCGGTGCCGTAGTCGGCGAGGACGTAGTCGGCCGCCCAGACCGGGATCTGCTCGCCGTTGACCGGGTTGGTCGCGGTGATGCCCAGGGGCACTCCCGTCTTGGGCTTGTCGGTGGCCAGCCGGCTGATGTCGGACTCCGCCTGCACCTGCTCGCGATAGTCCTCGAACGCCTGCCGCTGCTCCGGTGCGCAGATCTCCTCGGCAAGCTGGGCGTCGGCGGCGACCACCATGAACGTCGCGCCGTACAACGTGTCCGGGCGGGTGGTGTACACGGTGACCGTCCGGGTCTCACCGCTCGCCAGGTGCAGGTCGAAGTCGACGTGCGCCCCCTCCGAACGCCCGATCCAGTTGCGCTGCAGGGTCAGCACCCGCTCGGGCCACTTTCCCTCCAGCGCATCCATGTCCTGCAGCAGCCGCTCGGCGTAGTCGGTGATCTTGAAGTACCACTGGGTCAGCTCGCGCTTGGTCACCTGGGCCCCGCAGCGCTCGCACATCCCGTCCACGACCTGCTCGTTGGCCAGCACGGTCTGGTCGTTGGGGCACCAGTTGACCGGCGAGGCCTTGCGGTAGGCCAGCCCACGCTCGCGGAACTTCAAGAACAGCCACTGGGTCCAGCGGTAGTACTCCGGGTCGGAGGTGTGCAGCCGCCGCGACCAGTCGAAGCTGATCGCGTACTTGCGGAACGACTCGGCCTGGGTGGCGATGTTGGCGTAGGTGTAGGTCGAGGGGTGCTCGTCGTTGCGGATCGCGGCGTTCTCCGCCGGCAACCCGAAGGAGTCCCACCCGATCGGGTTGAGCACCTCGTGGCCGCGGTGCCACCAGTAGCGCGCGATCACGTCGTGCAGCGCGGTGACCTCGGCGTGACCCATGTGCAGGTCACCGCTGGGGTAGGGGAACATCGTCAGCGCGTAGCGCTTCTCCCGCGGGCTGTCGTCGTCGGCTCGGAACGGGTCCAGCTCCGCCCAGACCGGGAGCCACTTGGCCTCGACGGCGTGCACGTCGTACGTCGCCCGCGCTGGGTCGGCCGTCACCTCGGTCTGCTGGTCACTCATCTCGTCCACCCTCGCCTGTCCCGGTGCCTGGTCTTCTCCCTTGCTCCCCGGCCGCAGGGGGCCGGACATGCAAAGGCCCCTCGCAGGGAGGGGCCGCCGCGTCTGCTGACGCGGCTAGGAAAGGAGCAGCACCATGTCGCTCACGAAGACAACTCTACCGTCGCGACGCCGACCGGTGCGCGGGCGGCTACTCCCCCTCGAGCTCCTCCGGGTCCTCGGGCACCACGATCGGCCGCAGCCGGACCCACAGGATGAAGGCGGCACCCACGACCGCCATCCCGATGCCGGCCCAGAGGTTGAGGTTGAGCCCGTCGGAGCGGTTGATCTGCTCGTCGGGGGTGAAGAAGGCAGCGATCACCAGGATGACCCCGTAGATGCCGAGGAGCAGACCGATGATCGAGCGGATGTCGAACAGTCCCGCGCGGTGACGCTGGCCTGGTCCGGAGTCGTGGTCGGTGGTGTGCTCTGACATGTTGCTCCTCACCAGAACAGGATGTTGAGGATGACGACGAGGACGAGTCCGATCGAGGCGAGCCTGGTCGGATGCTGGTACCAGGCCAGCGCCGCCTCGTTCTCGTCGTGGAAGTCGGACCTCGGGGTCAGCGAGTAGACCAGGCCGCGCAGCTCTCCCTCCGGCTTGGGGGACGTGCCCAAGGTGACCGCCCAGCTGACCAGGAGGTCGACCACGAACGCCGCACCGGCGGCGACGAAGCTCGCGCCCTGACCGGAGAGGGGCAGGACGCCGACCGACAGCGGGCCGAGCGCGCCGTCGCTCAGCACCGCGACCACGATCGCCGCGGCCGTGCCGCTGACCAGGCCGGTCCAGCCGGCGGCCGCGGACATGCGCTTCCAGAACATCCCGAGGATGAAGGTGGCGAACAGCGGCGCGTTGAAGAACCCGAACAGCGTCTGCAGGTAGTTCATGATGTTCTCGTAGTTCCGAGCGAACAGCGCCGTGCCGATCGCGACCAGCGTCGCCGCCACCGTCGCGATCCGCCCCACCCGCAGGTAGTAGTCGTCGTCGCGGCCCCGGACCACGTAGGTCTCCCACAGGTCGTAGGAGAAGACGGTGTTGAAGGCCGAGACGTTCGCTGCCATGCCGGCCATGAACGAGGCCAGCAGACCCGCGATCACGATGCCGAGCATGCCGTTGGGCATCAGGTCGCGGATGAGGTAGAGCAGCGCGTTGTTGTAGTCGAAGTTCGGGTCACCCGACGACTTCGCCTTGGCCACCTCCGAGACCGCGACGGCGGCGATCATGCCGGGCAGGATCACGATGAACGGCACGAACATCTTCGGGAAGGCCCCGATGATCGGGGACCGCTGGGCGGCGGAGATCGAGCTCGACGCCATCGCCCGCTGCACCTCCACGAAGTTGGTGGTCCAGTAGCCGAACGACAGGACGAAGCCGAGGCCGAAGACGATGCCGATCACCGAGAGCGTGCTGTTGTCGATGGCGGTCAGGTTGGTGCCGGGCCACGAGTTGAGCTGCACGGCGCCGTCCCCGGCGCTGGTGATCTTCTCCTTCAGGCCGTCGTAGCCGCCGACCTTCTTCAGCCCCACCAGGGTGAGCGGGAGCAGCGCCGCCACGATGACGAAGAACTGCAGGACCTCGTTGTAGATCGCGGCGGACAGGCCACCGAGGGTGATGTAGGACAGCACGATGGCCGCGGCCACCACCAGCGACACGTAGATGTTCCAGCCCAGCAGGATGTTCACGATCTTGGCGAGCAGGAACAGGTTGATGCCGGCGATGAGCAGCTGCGCGACGGCGAAGCTGATCGCGTTGACCAGGTGGGCTCCCGCTCCGAACCGGCGGCGCATGAACTCCGGCACCGACCGGACCTTGGAGCCGTAGTAGAACGGCATCATCACCACGCCGAGGAACAGCATGGCCGGCACTGCGCCGATCCAGTAGTAGTGCACGGTCGGGACGCCGAACTGGGCGCCGTTGGCGGACATGCCCATGATCTCGACCGCACCGAGGTTGGCGGAGATGAACGCCAGACCGGTCACCCAGGCCGGTAGCGAGCGGCCGGAGAGGAAGAAGTCGATGCTGCTGGAGACCGAGCGCCGGGCCATCACCCCGATCCCCAGGACGAAGCCGAAGTAGATCGCCACGAGCAGGTAGTCGACCCAGTGGGCGTCGAGCCGCAGGCCGGAGCTTGCCGCCAGTACCATCAAGCCTCCTTGCGTCCCGGACCGTGGACCTGCAGTCCGTTATGTACATACCCACCACCCACGAGAGGAATCACCTTGTCCTGGCTCGTCACCGGCGGCGCCGGCTACATCGGCGCCCACGTCGTCCGCGCGTTCGGCGACGTCGGGCTCGACACCGTGGTCGTCGACGACCTCTCCAGTGGCCACCGTGACTTCGTCCCCGACGACGTCCCGCTGGTCGAGTGCAGCGTCGTCGACACCGACACGCTCACCGAGGCAATGCGCGCGCACGACGTCACCGGCGTGGTGCACCTGGCCGGCTACAAGTACGCCGGGGTGTCGGTCCAGCGCCCGCTGCACACCTACGTGCAGAACGTCACCGGGACGGTGAACCTGCTGCAAGCGATGGATCGGGCCGACGTGCCGGCGATCGTGTTCTCCTCCAGCGCGGCCACCTTCGGCACGCCCGACGTCGACCTGGTCACCGAGGAGACGCCGACGCTGCCGGAGTCGCCGTACGGCGAGAGCAAGCTGGTCGGCGAGTGGGTCATCGCCGACCAGGGCCGGGCCAGCGGCCTGCGGCACACCTCGCTGCGGTACTTCAACGTCGTCGGCTCCGGCTCGGAGGAGATCTACGACACCAGCCCGCACAACCTCTTCCCGTTGGTCTTCGACGCCCTGCTCGAGGGGCGAACCCCGCGGATCAACGGCGACGACTACCCGACCCCGGACGGGACCTGCGTGCGCGACTACGTGCACGTCGCCGACCTGGCGGCCGCGCACGTCGTCGCGGCGCAGCGGCTCGCGGCCGGGGAGGAGCTCGCGCCGGTCTACAACCTCGGCAGCGGCAACGGGTCCTCGGTTGCGCAGATCATGGACGCGGTGCGCACCGTCACCGGCATCGACTTCACCCCCGAGATCGGCCCGCGCCGCCCCGGCGACCCGGCCCGGATCGTGGCGACCGGCGAGCTGGCCGGCCGCGACCTGGGCTGGCAGATGCGACACAGCCTGGAGGAGATGGTCCGCTCGGCCTGGCAGGCCCGCCAGGCCCACTGACCGCCCGGTTTCCGGCCTGACATGATCGCGCGCATGACTTCTGCCATCACCGACCTGTTCACCCTCGAGGGAAAGGTCGTCATCGTCACCGGCGCCTCCTCGGGGCTGGGGGTGGCGTTCGCGCAGGCCTTCGCCGAAGCCGGTGCCGACGTGGCGCTGGGTGCCCGCCGCGTCGAGCGGCTGGCTGAGACCGCCGGCCTGGTGGAGGAGGCCGGGCGTCGCTCGCTCTCGGTGCAGACCGACGTGGCCTCGCCCGAGGACTGCCAGCGGCTGGTCGACCGGGCGGTCGAGGAGCTCGGCCGGGTCGACGTGCTCATCAACAACGCCGGCGTCGGCGCCGCCGTACCCGCCACCCGGGAGACGCCGGAACAGTTCCGCGAGGTCGTCGACATCAACCTCAACGGTTGCTACTGGATGGCGCAGGCGTGTGGGCGGGTGATGGAGCCGGGCTCCTCGATCATCAACATCTCCTCGGTGCTCGGGCTCACCACGGCCGGGCTGCCCCAGGCCGCGTACGCCGCCTCGAAGGCCGGACTGATCGGCCTGACCCGCGACCTCGCGCAGCAGTGGACCGGCCGCAAGGGCATCCGGGTGAACGCGATCGCCCCCGGCTTCTTCGAGTCCGAGATGACCGAGCAGTACCCCGAGGGCTACCTGGAGAGCCAGCGGGCCCGCATCCCGGTCGGGCGGAAGGGCGACCCGCGCGAGCTGGCGGCGACCGCGGTGTTCCTCGCCTCCCCAGCTGCCGGCTACATCACCGGCCAGACCCTGCCCGTCGACGGCGGGATGACGATCACCTGAGCGCCCACGCCGGCGCTCATCGCCCCTCGTGCAAGCCGGTGGTGAGCAGCACGACGGCGTCCTCGTCGGCGTGCACCGAGTGCCGTTCGGGTGGGATCAGCACGTGGTCCCCCGCACCCAGCCCGAGGCTGTCCTCGCCGACCACGAGCCGGACCCGGCCGCGTAGTACCTGCAACGTCGCTTCCGGCGGACCGTGGTGCTCGCCGAGCTCCCGCCCGGCGGCGAGCGCGAGGAGCGTCTGCCGCATCACGTGCTCCTGCCCGCCGTGGAGGGTGTAGGACACGCGACCGCTCGACGCGTCCCGCGCGTCGGCCATCAGCGTGTCGGCCAGGTCGGTCAGCGAGGTCTTCTCCATGGCGCCCTTCCGTTTCCGCGACGACGTTCTGCCGGCACCACTGTGCCACCGGGACGCCGCGAGGCCCTCAGCCGGTGCGGCGACGCGGCCGGGTCTGGGTGCCGGGAGCTCAGCGGAAGCGCACGCCCGCCACGCCGCTCACGGTCGCCGCAAGGGTGCGCGCGATCCGGCGGTCCTCCTCCGAGACCACGCCCTCGAAGGTGACCACCCCGTCGACCACCTCGATGGTCCAGTCCGGGCCCCAGGTGCGCACCAGGTCGTCGACCTCGGCCTCGACCTTCTCGTCGGAGCGGGCGATCTGGGCGATCACGTCCTTGCGACTGACCACGCCCAGGACCCGGCCGTCCTCCACGACCGGCAGGCTCTTGATCGCCGAGTCGGTCATCAGGCGTACGGCGTCCATCAGGTCGTCCTCCGGGTGCACCGTCACCGGATGCGGGGTCATCACCTCGTGGACCCTGCGAGCCTCCGGACCCTCGCCCACCTGCACGTGGATGAGGTGCGCCCGTTGGTCGGGGACGAGCGCCTCGCGCATCACGTCCGCCTCGCTCAGCACGCCGACCAGGCATCCGCTGCCGTCGACCACCGGCATCGCCGTGATGGAGTGCGCGGCCAATCGTCGGGCCGCGTCCCGCAGGGACATCTCGGGGGCCACGGTCACGACGTCGGGAGTCATGGCCTCGCGGACGATCATCGTCGTACCTCCTGCTCGACCTCCCGAGAGCGCCCCGGGATGCGCTCCCATCGTGCCCCACGCGGCCCGGTCCCGAGAGTGGGCGCGGTCCTGCCCGGTGGGGACCTTGGCCCCTGCCGGCACCCTCCGGGCCGGCGTTGCGTGAGAGGCAGGCACGGAAGGGTGAGCGAGATGCACGTCAACCGGGTGGTCGTGGTGCACGAGTCGATGTTCGGCAACACCCGAAGGATCGCCGAGGCGGTCGCGCGCGGCGGCCGGGACGTCGGCCTGGACGTCCAGGTCGCGTCGGTCACCGACCTCGACCCCCACGACGTCCCCACCGACGCGTTGCTCGTGGTGGCCGCGCCCACCCATGCCTTCGGGCTGAGCCGCCCGAACACCCGCGCCGACGCCGTGCGCCAGGGCGCCCTGGAGGGCGCTGCGACGATCGGGATGCGGGAGTGGCTCGCGGGACTCCCGGCGGCCGAGGGACACCTCGCCGCGGTGCTGGACACCCGCGTCCGCAAGGTACGCCGAGTGCGGGCCAACGCCGCCCGCTCGGCGGCGAAGGCGCTGCACCGCAAGGGCTACCACCTGCTGGCGCGGCCCGAGGGATTCCAGGTCGAGGACACCGCCGGACCGTTGACCGACGGCGAGGAGGAGCGGGCGGCCGGCTGGGGTCGCGCCCTGGTGCGCACTGCCCTCGCGTTGGCTCCGCACGCCCGGTAGCCCGAACGCCGGGTGGCCCCAGGACTGCAGCGACTCAGGTGGCGCTCAGCGCCCGGACCTGGGATCGCTCGGTGGCCTCGGCCACCCGGATCCGGACGTCGACGACCGTGCAGCCGTCGGGAGAGACCATCACCGGGTTGAGGTCCATCTCGGCGACTTCCGGGACCTCCTCCCCCAGATGCCCGACGGCGACGACGAGGTCCTCCAGTGCGGGTACGTCGACCGGCGGCGCGCCCCGGTGACCGGCCAGCAGGGGCCAGATCCGCAGGCTGCGGACGGCCCTGGCCGCGTCACCGCGCGAGACCGGCGCCATCAGGAACGCACGGTCGTCCCACACGTCCACCTCGACGCCGCCGGCCGCCACCATCACCAGTGGGCCGAAGACGGGGTCGCGGACCAGCCCGACCGCCACCTCGATCCCCCGGGCCATCGGTTGGACGAGCACGTCCATGTCGCTCCCGAGCTCGGCGGCGAAACCGCGCACGCGCTCACGCACCTGCTCGGCGGCGCCGAGACCGACGGCCACCAGGCCGCGGTCGGTCTTGTGGAGCACCTCGGGTGCGGCCACCTTCACCGCGACCGGGAAGCCCTGCCGCGCCGCGGCCGCCGCGGCCTGGTCGGGTCCGCGCACGATCTCCCCCACCGCACCGAGGTGGTAGGGCACCAGCAGCTTGCGGATGTCCTGCGGCCCGAGCCACCCCGACGCCGACCCTCCGGTGGTGAGCATCGCCCGGGCCGCGGTGCGCTGCTCGAGGGCTCGGCGGTAGTCGCGGCTCGGTGGCTCGTCGTGCGGGGCCTCGAGCCACGCGGCGTAGCGCACCACCTTGCCGATCGCCGACAAGGCGTCCTCGTAGCTGCCGAAGACCGTGAAGCCCTCCAGGACCTCCGCCCGGAGGCCGGAGGCACCCAGCGGCACCAGGGCGAGGGGCACGTCGGGCTGGCGTCGGCGGACTGCAGCGACCTGCTCGAGGATGTCGTTGATGTCCACCACGCTGGTGGCCACGACCACCACGAGCACGACATCGACCTCGCCGCTGGCCAGGAGGTCCTCGGTCGCGGCCGCGAAGTCGCCAGGTGGGGCGCCGGCCCCGGTGTCGATCGGGTTGCTGGCCCCGACACTGCCGCTCAGGTGCCGGGCGATCCGCTTGCCCAGACGCTCGGAAAGGGCCGGTACGACGAGGCGCGCGTCCTCGGCCACGTCCGCGGCCAGCACGCCGATGCCGCCGGCGTTGGTGACGACCCCGACGCGGGGACCGCGGGGCAGCGGCTCCTGCTCCAGGAACAGAGCGGTCTGGGCGAGCTCCCCGGCCCCGCCGCAGCGGATCACGCCGGTCTGCGCCACGAGCGCCTGGACGGCGACCGCGTCGGAAGCAGCCGCCGCGGTGTGCGACGCGCCTGCGCGGCGGCCACCCTCGGAGCGACCGCCGACCACCGCGAGCAGCGGCTTGCGCCGGGAGAACCGCCTGGCCAGCCGGGCGAACTTCACTGCGTTGCCGAAGGACTCAAGGTAGAGAGCACCGGCGCTCACGTCGGTATCGTCGATCCACGCCTGGAGCAGGTCGTTGCCGGAGACGTCGGCCTTGTTGCCCAGCGAGACGAAGTGGCGGACCCCGAGGCCGATCGCTCGCGCAGCGTCGAGCAGGACGATGCCCACACCTCCGGACTGGGAGGCGATGGCCAGTCCACCTGGCTCCGGCACGGCGCTGCAGAACGTGGCGTTGAGCCGCAGCTGTGGCGCGTTGCTCATCAGTCCCAGGCAGTTCGGGCCGACCAGGCGGATGCTCGCCGACCGGGCCACCTGGGCCAGCTCGCGCTGGAGGCGGGCGCCCTTCTCCCCCATCTCCCGGAACCCCGAGGAGAGCACCACCGCCGCGCGGATGCCGGCCGCCGCGACGTCGCGCAGGGCCTCCACCGAGCGGGCAGCAGGCACGGCGACCAGGGCGAGGTCGACGTCGTCGACGATGGCGGTGCACGAGGACACCGACTGCACACCGGCGACCTCGCCGCCCGAGGGGTGCACGACGTGCACCGCTCCGGCGTACCCACCGGTGACCACCGAGCGGAGCACGGCCGCACCGACGCCGGAGCCGTCCCGTCGCACGCCCACGACCGCCACCGAGCGGGGGTAGAGCAACGGCCGCAGGGACCTGCGCTCGGCGACCGCTTCCCGGGCGTCGATGGCCTCCTGCACCCTCGTCGTCGAGGCCAGGTCCATCGCCAGCTCCGTGACGCCCTCCGAGGTCTCCTGCACCAGCGCGAAGCCGGCGTCCAGGAAGACCCGGGACATCTCCACGTTGTCCGGCAGCACGTCGGCGGTGAAGCGTTCGACACCACCTTCGACCGCGAGGGCCGCGAGGTGCTCGAGCAGCAGGCTGCCCAGTCCGCGGCCGTGGTGCTCGTCGTCGACGAAGAACGCCACCTCGCGCTCGCCGGGCCTGCCGGTGGGCTCGGCGGTCGCGAGTGCGACGACCTCGGCCCCCAGCTCGGCGACCAGTGCCAGGGTCTCGCCCAGGCCGGCGGCGACGTGGGCGACGTACTGCTGCGCCGCTGCGCGGTTGACCGAGAAGAACCGCAGCCGGATGTTCGACTCACTGGCGCGCTCGTGCAGCGCGAGCACCTGGGCCTCGTCGCCCGGGGTCATCGGCCGGATGCGGGCCACCAGCCCGTCGCTGGTGAGGACATCGGCGGAGGAACCTCGACTCACTGCCCCACCACCTCCGAAGCGCTCGGACCGGACTCGAGTACCTCGCTGCTCCCGGCGGGAGCGACGTGTCGACCACGGACGACCTGGTGCACCGGGGGCACCACCTCCACCGGACAGGTCGCCTCCCGCAGCACCGCCCGCGCCACCGCACCGAGGTGGTGGACGAAGCCGCCGTGCACCGGTCGTACCAGCACCAGCCGGTCTGCCGAACGCCCTCTCTCGAGCAAGGCGTGCGCCGGCTGGTCGTGCACCACCTCGACCCTGACCGGGACCTGGGGATAGCGCGCCTTCTGCTCGGCGAGCAGGGGCTCGATGACCGCTGCCTCCCGATCGCGCCACTCCTCCTCGGCCGCGCGGTTGGTCACGATGTCGTCGTACCCCGAGATCAGCCTCCAGGCGTGCACCACCAGGACTTCGGCTCCGTCCCGGGCGGCGAGCTCGAAGGCATGGGTGAAGGCCTCGGCACAGTGCTCGGGTGACTTGAAGCCGACCAGGACGCGGCCGCGGGGCTCCCCCGACGCCCACCCGGCCGGCACCACCACAACGGGGCAGTGCGCCCGGGCGGCGACCCCGGTCACCGTGGTCCCCGTCCAGACCCGCTCCAGCGTGCCCCGCTCGCTGGCCCCGACCACGAGCACGGCAGCACTGCGCGCGCACTCCACCAGACCCGAGACACGACCGCCCTTGAAGAGCACCGTGTCGACCGGCACGTCGGGAGCGACGGCACGGGCCTCGCGGCCCCCCTGCTCGAGCACGCGTTCGGCGTAGTCGCGGATGGCTTGGTCGGCGACCATCGGCAGCGCGGGACCGACCGGTGTGTACGCCGGAGTCACGTGCGCCAGGGTCAGACCGCCACCACGGTAGCGTGCCTCGGCGGCGGCGAAGCGCAGCGCGTTGAGCGCGGAGTCCGAGCCGTCGAGACCGACCACGACGGCACGCGGCGCGGACCCGAAAACGGTTGACGACATGGTCGACCTCCTCCTCGTCCTGCCCATCCTGACCCCGGAGGGCCCTCGTTGTCAGGGCACGAGTGCCCGCCCGGTACGGGACCCGGGGCCCTCAGGACGCGGGGATCGACCAGCGCAGCCGGGTGCCGCCGTGCGGGCCCTCGTCGACCTCGAGCCGGCCACCGCGACGCTCGGCGCGCGAGCGCATGTTGCGCAGGCCCGAGTGCACCGCGTCCGGAGGGATGCCGGGACCGTCGTCGGCGACCTCCAGCATGATCTCCTCGCCGGCCGAGAGGTGCACGTCGACGCGGCTGGGCTTGGCGTGCCGGGCGGTGTTGGAGAGCGCCTCGCTGAGCACCGCGAGCAGGTCGGGCGCGACATCGGTGGCGATCCGCGAACGCACCGGACCGTCGAAGGTCAGCGTCGGGCGGCACTTCAGTGCACTGGCCGCCCGATGGACCACCCGCGAGACCTCGGCCTGGATGTCGGCCTGCTGCGGGCTGGTGCCGAGCTCGAAGATCGTCCGGCGGATGTCGCGGATCGTGGTGTCCAGGTCGTCCACCGCTCCCTCCAGGCGCGCGCTCAGCTCCGGCGGGGCCGCTCGACTCGTGCCCTGCAGCGTCAGCCCGACGGCGAACAGCCGCTGGATCACGACGTCGTGCAGGTCGCGAGCGATGCGGTCCCGGTCCTCGAAGATCGCGAGCCGCTCCCGGTCCTGGTGCGAGCGGGCGAGCTGGATGGCCAGCGCTGCCTGCTCGGCGAAGCTGGCCGGGAGCGTCGGGTCCAGCGTCTCCTGCAGGTGGGCCTGGTCGGGGCTCCAGCCCAGGGCCAGGACCCCGGCCGGGCCGCGAACGCCCCGCAGCGGGACGAGCACCACCGGCCCCAGCTCCGGCCAATTCGGAATGGAGCGGGCCATCACCGCACGCGGATCCTGGGAGTAGTGCTCCACGACGAGGGGGGCACCACTGGCGAGCACCTCAGCGGAGAAGCTCCCGCTCACGGGCATCAACCGCAGTGGGTCGACCTCCACGTCCGGCCCGGAGAGGACCTGGAGGTGCATGTCCTCCGGAGAGTCCCCCGAGATGATCCAGCACACGTCGGCCTGGGCCACCTCACGGGCCTTGTCGGCGACCAGCTGCAGGCTCGCGGACTCCTGCGCCCCGGCCAGGAGCTCGCTGCTGATCTCGTTGGTGGCCTGCAGCCACTGCTCCCGGCGGTGGAGCGCCTGGTAGAGCTCGGCGTTCTCGATGGCCACGCCCGCCGCCCCGGCCAGGGCGATGACGATGCGCTCGTCCTGCTCGGTGAAGTCGGTCCCGTCGATCTTCTCGGTGAGGTAGAGGTTGCCGAACACCTTCTCGCGGGTCCGCACCGGCACCCCGAGGAAGGAGTGCATCGGGGGATGCTTCGGCGGGAAGCCGTACGACGCCTGGTGCTCGGCCATGTCGTGCAGGCGCAGCGGCTCCGGCCGGTCGATGATCAGTCCCAGCAGCCCGTGGCCCTCGGGCAGGTGGCCGATCCGGTGTGCCTCGTCCTCCTCGATCCCGTGGTAGATGAAGGTGCGCAGCCGACGCCCGCTGCCAGAGTCCAGCACGCCCAGGGCGGCGTACTTCGCTGCGGCGAGCTTGCTGGCGATGGCCACGATGCGGTCGAGCAGCCTGTCCAGCGACAGGTCACCGCCCATGGAGACCACGGCTTCGAGGAGCAGCTCCCAGCGTGCCCGCTCGTCCAGCGCGCCCTGGACCCTGCCCAGGATCTCCTGCAACAGGTCCTCGAAGTCGGCCTCACCCGACGGGGGGCCGGACTCCACACCCCCGTCCATCAGGGCTGCTGGTGCCGGGTTGCGTAGATCGCGGCCTGCGTGCGGCTCTCGAGGCCGAGCTTGGCGTAGAGGCTGGAGGTGTAGTTCTTGACGGTCTTCTCCGCCAAGAACATCTCCTCGGCGATCTGCCGGTTGGTCTTGCCCTCACCGATCAGGGACAGGATGCGTTGCTCCTGCTGGGTGAGGCTCTCCAGAGCCGGATCGGTCTCGGGCCCCTTGCGCAGCCGCTCGAGCACCTGCGCGGTGACGCCCGGGTCGAGCATCGACTGACCCGCCGCCACGCGCCGCACCGTCTCGACGAAGTCGTTGCCGCGCACCTGCTTGAGGATGTAGCCGGCGGCACCGGCCATGATCGCGGCGAACAGAGCCTCGTCGTCGTCGTAGGAGGTCAGGATCAGCGCCGCGATCTCGGGGTGGCGCGAGCGCACCTCGCGGCACACCTCGACGCCCGACCCGTCGGGGAGGCGCCCGTCGAGGATGGCGACGTGCGGACGCAGCGCGGGGATGTGCCGGGCCGCCTCCTGGGCCAGCCCGGACTCACCCACCACGACGATGTCACCTTCGGCCTCGAGAAGCTCCTTGATGCCGCGGCGGACGATCTCGTGGTCGTCGAGGAGGTAGACGCGGATCGGCCGGCCGGTCGCCTCGGCGGACTCCCGTGCCGACTCACCCGAGGGCACGTCATCTGCAACCATGGTGAGAACTTACCGTCCCAGGGGAGCAGAGGTCTAAACCACAGCCGGAGGGTTGGCGCCCGGCAGGCCCAACCGGCGACCCGTGGACTCAGTGACCTTTGTCCCTGCTCGGCTCGGTGCGGTCCAGTCACTGTTGTCGGCATGACCAACGCAACTCGGGACCGCGCCGCCTTGCCGCACGTGCCCGTCACCGCGCTCCGACGGGTGGTGGACCTGGCCCGACTCGCCCCCAGCCTGCACAACACCCAGCCGTGGCACTGGCGGATGGGGGACGGCGCCACCCTCGAGCTGTGGGCCGACCGCAGGCGCGCGCTGCCCGTGTCCGACCCGGACGGCCGGGAGCTGCTGATCAGCTGCGGCAACGCGTTGCACCACGCCGTCGTGGCTGCTCGCGCCCTCGGCCTCGCCCCGCAGGTGACTCGCTTCCCCGACCCGACGCGCGCCGACCTGCTGGCCGTGCTCCACCTCGACCGCGGCCTCGTCCCGGACGACGCCGGCGAGCAGATCGCCGCGCTCCGCGAGCGCTGCACCGACCGCCGCCGGTTCACCTCCTGGCCGGTCCCCGAGGAACGGCTGCGCAAGCTCGCTCGCCACGCCTCCGAGCTGGGCGTCGCCGCCATCACGATCACCGACATCGCCCTGCGGTTCCGGCTGGAGCTGCTGGTGGAGGAAGTGCGACGCCGGCAGGCCGCCGACCCACGCTTCGCCGAGGAGACCGCGCGGTGGGTCGACCGGGGCCGGGAGGACGGCATCCCGGTCGCGGCCCTCCCGCAGCTGACCGGCCGCGCCGGCGAGCGCGTGCACCGCTTCGACGGCGGCGAGCTCGCCGCACCGCCGCCACGGATCCTGGACAGCTCCGACGGCCTGGTGATGCTGGCCACCGACACCGACGGTCCACTCGACCGGCTTCGCACCGGCGAGGCGCTCAGCGCGCTGTGGTTGGAGGCGACCAGTGACGGACTCTCGGTGGTGCCACTGAGCCAGCTGGTCGAGGACGCGACCGCGCGCGCCGAGCTGCGGCACGAGCTCGGTGGTGCCCACCCCCAGATCATGGCGCGGATCGGATGGCAGGAGATCAGCCGGAGCACCCTGCCCCGGACGCCCCGACGGTCGCTCGAAGAAGTCCTCGGGGACTGAGGGACTCCGGGCGGCCCGAGCCGGGACTTTCGCCCGCCGCAACAGGGGTTTTCCGACCCTGCTGGGACCCAGGTCCCGGAGAGATAGTTGATCCGACAAACAAAAGACCTTCACCGATAGAGAGAAAGAGAGAAGGTGGCTGTCATGGCCGTCATCCACAACCACCGGGCCGCAACGCCCGCCGGCACCGAGGCACACGGGATCGAGGAGACCACGACCCTGGGTCCGATCGCAGGGCGCGTCGTAGGAACGCTGCGGATCGCCTTCGGTCTGACGTTCCTCTGGGCGTTCTTCGACAAGCTGCTCGCGCTGGGTTACCACACGGGCTGGTCGCCGGACGGCAAGACGCTCGACCGCTTCGGCCCCGCTGCGTTCGTCAACGGCGGCAGCCCCACCGAGGGCTTCCTCGCCTTCGGCGCCAAGGGACCCTTCAAGGGCTTCTACAACTCGATCGCCGGGGCGGCCTGGGCCGACTGGCTGTTCATGATCGCGCTGCTCGGCATCGGCCTGGCTCTCACCTTCGGTGTGGGCATGCGGGTCGCCGGGATCTCCGGTGTGGTGCTCTACCTGATGATGTGGACCGTCGCCCTTCCCCCGGAGACCAACCCGGTCCTCGACGACCACATCCTCGGCGCGCTCACGGTGGCCGCCCTCGCCCTGGTGGGTGCCGGCGACATCTGGGGCTTCGGCCGGATCTGGAAGAAGACCGAGCTGGTGGAGCGGTACCCGATCCTTCGGTGACCCGCCCACCCCTGACCCCTCCTGGGGTCGACACGGAGGGCCAGCCCCCGGGCTGGCCCTCCGCGCACGTCTGCGCACCGGCGGCGCCCACCTCGCACCGCTGAGGGCCGAAGGTCCCTGCGGACCGGTCCCTTCGGGCCTCCTGCGGCCCGCCCGCGCTGCGGAGACTGGAATCAGCCCGGCAGCGCCGTTGTCGGTTCACGCACCACGGGAGGCCTCTCGGACATGGACAGCTTCGCGGGATCCATCGTCGTCGGTGTCGACGGCTCCCCCTCCGCGCAACGCGCGCTGGACTGGGCGTCGGGCCAGGCCGTGGCCGAACACCTGCCGCTCACCCTCCTGCACACCGTGGGCGCGGTGACGCCGGCCTGGATCGACCGTGCGGTGGCCGACCCGCCGGCCGCCCAGGAGCTGCTCGAGACCCAGGGCCAGGAGCTGCTCGACCTCAGCCGGCGCGAGGTCGTACGGCGCGCTCCGGAGCTCGACGTACGCACCGTCTTCCGCATCGACGACCCGCGCGAGGTGCTCCTGGAGGCCTCCCGCAGCGCAACGATGCTCGTGGTGGGGTCGCACGGCCGCGGTCGCATCCGGCGCCTCCTGCTGGGCTCGGTCGGCGTGGCGCTCGTCCGGCACGCACAGTGCCCGGTCGTCGTGCACCGTCCTGGCCATCCTGGCCGGGTCCGGCTGGGCGTCGCCGTCGGTGCGGACGGCGGTCCTGAGTCCATGCCGGTCCTGGAGCTCGCCTACCGCCAGGCGTCCCTGCACGCGCAGCCGCTGCGGGTGGTGCACACCTACTGGGACTTCCAGGCGGCCACCGCCGAGTACGTCATGCCCGCCGACCCCGAGGAGGGCACGCAGGAGCGTCTGCTGCTCGCCGAGGCGATGGCGGGCATGGCCGAGAAGTACCCCGACGTCCACGCCGAGATCGAGGTGCTTCGCGGCCGTCCCGAGGAGGTCCTGGTCACCCTGGCCGACCGGATGAACCTGGTGGTGATGGGGCACCACCACGGCAGCCGGGCCGCACAGGTGATGTTCGGCTCCGTGGCCGTCGCCGTCGTCGAGCACGCGACCTGCCCGGTGGCGGTCGTGCCGGTCGCCTTCGGGTGAGCGGGAGACTGGAACCATGAGCACCCCACAGAGCTCACGCGTCCCGACCTCGATCCTGACCCTCGACTTCCCGATGTCGCTGGGAGTCCACGACCGCTACGAGGACGCCCAGCGGGCGGTGGACTTCCTCTCCGACCACGAGTTCCCGGTGCAGAACTGCCTGATCGTCGGCACCGACCTCAAGCAGGTCGAGCGCGTCACCGGTCGGCTGACCACCGGGAAGGTAGCGGTGGGCGGGGCGCTGTCGGGGCTGTGGCTGGGCCTGTTCGTCGGGTTGATCTTCGCTCTGTTCGGCTCTGGCAACGTGCTCCAGGTGGTGGTCTCCACCGCCTTGTTCGGGGTCCTGTTCGGACTGGTCTGGGCGCTGGCCGGCTACGCGGCGACGCGCGGCCGGCGCGACTTCACCTCGGTGCAGCAGGTCGTGGCCACCCGCTACGAGGTGCTCGTCGAGCACAAGTACGCCGAGCGCGGTCGTGAGCTCCTTGCGACGATGCAGCCGCCCGCGCTCTGAGCAGCGCCTCACCGGTGGGTGCGAAAGCGCACCGATACGGGTTTACCCTGCCCGCAGGCCGGGGCATCACCCCGGCGCGACCAGTCGTCGTCTCGGGCGGGAGGAGCCGGGTTGAGCCGTCCAGCCCAGCACGACGTGACCATCCGCTGCCCGTGCGGCGGCCAGCGGCTCTACGAGCACCTGCACGAAGGTGCGGCGCCCCATCTCGTGGGCGGGATGCTCATGATCCAGGACGGCCCGCGCGCCACCATCACCCTGGTCACCACCGACCTCGACGTGATCCGCTCCGTGCTCAGCGAGCACGCCCCCAACGCCACGAGCATGCGCATCGAGGGGTGAGACAGGGACCTCAGGTGGAGGAAGCCGCGTAGATCTCGGCGACCGAAGCGTCCAGCGCCTGGTCGAACTCCTCGCTGGTCATCCCCACGGTGAGCCCCTCGGTCAGCGCGCGCGAGAAGCTCGCGATGACGCCGGGGTTGCGGGCCAGTCGGGCGACTGCCTCGTGGCGGCTGTACCCACCGGAGAGTGCGGCAACGCGCAGCACCCGAGGGTGCTCGAGCAGCTCCCGGTGGTAGTCGTCCTGCTCGGGAAGAGTCAGCTTCAACATCACCTGGTCGTCCGGTGCCAGCCCGTCCAGCCTGGTCAGCAGGGCGTCCTTGAGCAGCTTCTCCGCGCCGGACTTGTCGGGGCTGTGGATGTCGACCTCGGGCTCGATGATCGGGACCAGACCCGTGGCCAGGATCCGGCCGGCCAGGTCGAACTGCTGGTCCACCACGGCCTCGACGCCGGCCTGGTCGGAGGTGAGCACCACCGAGCGCATCTTGGTGCCGAAGACGCCGTGCCGGCGGGCGCGCTCCAGCACCGCCTCGAGGCCGGGGATCGGCTTCATCGTCCGGGCGCCGTCCGCCTCGGCCTCGAGCCCCTTGTCCACCTTCAGGAACGGTACGACGCCCTTGCGGGTCCACAGGTACTCCGCCGAGCCCACGCCCTCGATCTGGCGGTCCATGGTCTGCTCGAACAGGATCGATGCGAGGATGCGGTCCCCACCGAACGCCGGACTCGTGATGATCCGGGTACGCATCTGGTGGATGAGGTCGAACATCGCGGCCTCGTCGGCGTAGGCCGTGTCCTCGATGCCGTAGAGCCGGAGCGCCTTCGGGGTGCTGCCCCCGCTCTGGTCGAGCGCGGCGATGAACCCGCGCCCGTCTCGGATCCTGACCAGCATGTCCTCGGTCATGGTCTCTCCTCCGGTGCTGGGCGCGGCGCGGTCGCGGCGGCTGACCACTGCAGGTTTCAAGCCTGGCGCGGGACCGCCCAGCCCGGGAGGGGCGTTGGTCCCCACCTCCTGTCCACTTCGGGCCCTGAGACGCGCGCTGAGGCTCAGGTTGCTGCGGCGCGCAGCGTCGCTGCAATCGCCGCCCGGGTCTCGGCAGGGTCGATGACGTCGTCGATCTCGAAGACGCGGGCGGCGTTGAGCGCGCTCGCCTGCTTGCGGTAGTCCGCACTCACCCGGGCCACGGTCTCCTCCCGCACGTCCTCGGGCATGCCCTCGAGCTCCTTGGCCAGGGCGAGTCGGACCGCACCCTCGATCCCCATCGGACCGAGGTGTGCCCCTGGCCAGGCAACCGTGAGCAGGGGCCGGTGGGTGCTGCCGCCGAGCATCGCCTGAGCACCGAGGCCGTAGCCGCGCCGGAGCACGACACCGACCAGCGGCACGGTCAGGCGAGAGCCGGCCGTGACCAGCCCAGCGGCCCGGCGCACCAGTCCGGTCCCCTCCGCCTCGGGCCCCACCATGAACCCGGGCGTGTCCACCAGGGAGACCACGGGCAGGCGCCAACGCCCGCACAGCTCGAAGAAGTCGGTGGCCTTCACCGAGGCGTCCCCCGTCAGCGCCCCGGCGAACTGCGTCGACTGGTTCGCGACCACGCCGACAGGAATGCCGTCGACGCAGGCCAGCGCGGTGACCAGCTCAGGGGCCCAGGCCTCGCGCAGCCACGTCACACTGTCCACGTCGGCGAGGACCTCGACGACCGGCCGTACGTCGAAGGCCTCCCGGTCGTTCTCCGGCAGCATCGTCCGCAACACTTCCTGACCGCCTGCCGCACCCGACGACGCGGGCGGCTGGAGGTAGGCCAGCAGCCGTCGGACGACCTGCACGGCCTCGGCCTCGTCGCCGACCACGACGTCGAGCACGCCGTTGGCGGACTGCACGCTCACCGGGCCGATGTCCTCGGGGCGGAACCGGCCGAGGCCGCCGCCTTCGATCATCGCCGGGCCTGCCATGCCCAGATTGGCGTCGGGAGTGGCGACGCGCAGGTCGGCGCACCCGGCGAGCACCGCGTTGCCCGCGAAGCACCGGCCGGAGACCACCGCGATCCTGGGCACGACACCCTGCAGCTCACCCCAGAGCGCGAAGCTGCCCACGTCGAGGGCAGACACGGTCGGCACGTCGGTGTCGCCGGGACGGCCACCGCCGCCCTCGGTGAAGAAGACCGTGGGCAGGCGCATCCGTCGGACCAGCTCGATCAGCCGGTCCGACTTCTGGTGGCCACGCATCCCCTGCGTCCCGGCCATGACGAGGTAGTCGTAGGACAGCACCGCGCAGGGACGGCCGGCGATGGTGGCAGTCCCGCCGACCAGGCCGTCGGCCGGCCCCTCGACGACGAGGTCGGCGAGCTCGCGCCGCTGCTCCTGGGCCGGAGTCACGAAACGGCCGTACTCCAGGAACGACCCCGGGTCGACCAGGTCCACGATGTTCTCGCGGGCCGTCCGACGACCGCGGGCATGCCAGCGCGTGACCTTCGCGGGCCTGGCCTCGTCGGTGGTGAGATGACGCCGGGCCAACACTTCCGCCAGGCCCGTCACGGGAAGATCGTCGGTCACGTCGTCATCATCGCTGAGTGGTGGAGCTGAGGGGATTCGAACCCCTGACCCCTTGCATGCCATGCCCGGATCGGCACTGCCGCTACCAGTTGCGCCCGGCCCCGAACCTCGAAAGTCCCGGTGGAGCTGAGGGGATTCGAACCCCTGACCCCTTGCATGCCATGCCCGGATCGGCACTGCCGCTACCAGTTGCGCCCGGCCCCGAACCTCGAAAGTCCCGGTGGAGCTGAGGGGATTCGAACCCCTGACCCCTTGCATGCCATGCCCGGATCGGCACTGCCGCTACCAGTTGCGCCCGGCCCCGAACCTCGAAAGTCCCGGTGGAGCTGAGGGGATTCGAACCCCTGACCCCTTGCATGCCATGCCCGGATCGGCACTGCCGCTACCAGTTGCGCCCGGCCCCGAACCTCGAAAGTCCCGGTGGAGCTGAGGGGATTCGAACCCCTGACCCCTTGCATGCCATGCAAGTGCGCTACCAGCTGCGCCACAGCCCCGTGTGTTGCTCCGACGCGGCGTCCCGAGCGGGCAACGCCCGGAATCCTAGCGGGCGCCCGGCCGCAGTCCTAATCGGGGGTGAGCGCGGAGTCGGCGTCGTCGGGCGCCCCTGGAGTGGCCCCCGGGGGTGCGGGAGCGACGGTGTTGTACCCCGAGAGGCGCAACCGGCTGGCGCCGTGCTCGACGAGCGTCGCCCAGGCGCAGTTGCGCATCGACTCCAGCCCGTTGGCCACGTCGATCGGCCAGCCGAGGAGTCCCGCCAGGCCGATCCGCAGAGCGGCGCCGTGCAGCACCGCCACACCCGTCTCGTCCGCGCCCAGTCGGTCCAGGACCTCGCGCAGCGCCGGGACGATCCGGTCGTGCACCGCCTCCGAGCTCTCGGCGCCCGGCACCTCGACGTGGGCATGGACGTCCCACCAGCCGTCGAGGTCGGCGCCCATGCGCTCGCCGAACTCCGAGAGGGTCAGCCCGGTGCGTGCCCCGAGGTCGTACTCCCGCAGCCGCGAGTCCTCCTGTGCGGTCAAGCCGGTCGTCTTCTCCAGGAAGGCCGCTGTCTCGCGGGCGCGCCGAAGGTCGCTGGTCGTGAGCACGGCGGGGCGCAGGTCGGCCACCACCGCTGCCATCGCCTCGGACTGCGCCCGTCCGATCGCGTCGAGCCCGACGTCGGCGTGGCCCTGGGCCCGGCCCTCGGCGTTCCACGCCGTGCGACCGTGGCGCACCAGGACGAGGGTCCGCCCTCGTCCTGGTGGAACTCGTTCAGCCATCGGCACGACTGGCTGCGTTCGTGACGTCGGCGGGGAGCGGGATCAGCGGGCAGTCGCGCCACAACCGCTCGAGGGCATAGAACTCACGCTCCTCCTGCCGCTGCACGTGCACCACGATGTCGGTGTAGTCCAGCAGCACCCACCGACCGTCACGCTCACCCTCGCGGCGGGCCGGCCGGGCCCCGACCTCGCGCAGCTTCGCCTCGATCTCGTCGACGACGGCGCGCACCTGTCGGTCGTTGGCTGCCGAGCAGAGCAGGAAGGCGTCGGTGATCACCAGCTGGTCGGAGACGTCGAAGGCGACGATGTCCGTGGCGAGCTTGTCCGAGGCGGCGCGGGCGGCGATGTGGAGAAGGTCGAGCGCCTCCTGGCTGACGGTCATGCAGGCTGTCCCTGGACGTAGAGGCCGTACTTGGCGATGTACTGGACCACGCCGTCGGGCACGAGGTACCACACCGGCTCCCCCTTGGCCCGGCGCTCGCGACACTCGGTGGAGGAGATCGCCAAGGCGGGGATCTCCAGGATCGTGACCCGGTCGGCCGGAATGCCCTCGAGGGTCCCCGGGCTCATCTCGTAGCCGGGGCGGGTGCAGCCGACGAAGCAGGCGAGCTCGAACAGGTCGGCCGCGTTGCGCCAGGTGAAGATCTCGGCCAAGGCGTCCGCCCCGGTGATGAAGAACAGGTCGGTGGCGGGCAGAGCCGCCTTCAGGTCACGCAGCGTGTCGATGGTGTACGTCGGACCGCCGCGATCGATGTCCACGCGCGAGACCGTGAACCGGGGGTTCGAGGCGGTCGCGATCACCGTCATCAGGTAGCGGTGCTCGGCCGGGGAGACCACCCGGCCGGTCTTCTGCCAGGGCTCGCCGGTGGGCACGAACACCACCTCGTCGAGGTCGAACCAGGCCTGCACCTCGCTGGCGGCCACGAGGTGTCCGTGGTGGATGGGGTCGAAGGTGCCGCCCATCACGCCTACGCGGCGGCGACTGCGTCCCGGCGTGGCGGCGGGGATGCCGAGCGCGCCGAGGTCCCGGGAGCCGATCGTGGTGCTCAGGAGTGCTCGCGTCCCTTGCCGAAGACCAGCATGGCCCCCATCACCACGAGCAGGATCAGCAACGCGCCTCCGCCGATGGCGTACGGCCAGAAGCCGGCGCCCTCCTTGGCAGCCAGCGGCAGCAGCAGCAGGTTCGACATGCGCCACAGGGTAGCGGCACCGAGCGCACCGGCAGCACCCCGACTCCCCCGCGCGCCACCTCAGGTGAGGATGAAACCCAGGCCCAGGAGCCAGGCCCAAAAGAACAGCGTCCGGCCGACCAGCCCGGCCACGAAGAAGACCAGCACGTTCATCCGGAGCGTGCCGGCCACCATCGCCATCGCGAAGAAGGGCGGGAATCCCACAGCGGCGGAGACGAAGGTGAGCGCGCCGCTCATCACCGGTCGCCCGTGGACGTAGTCCCGCCACCGCGCGAAGCTGGCCTGCCGCTTGGGTGAACCCATCCGCTTGCGCAGCCACGGCACGTCGAAGGCGCCGAGTGCGGCGTAGTACCAGACCAGCTTGCCGAGGTTCTGGCCCACGGACCCGATCAGGGCCAGCGGCAGCGCGGTCAGGTAGGGCGGGGAGTGGCCAGAGGCGTAGACCAGCGAGATGTAGGCCTCCATGTTGAACACCGGCACGATCGCAGAGGCGGCGCCGAACCCGAGGGTCAGCCAGACCACCTTCACCGGATGTGGCCGTCCCCGGTGACGACGTACTTCGTGGTCGTCATCTCCGGGAGGCCCATCGGGCCGCGTGCGTGCAGCTTCTGCGTCGAGATCCCGATCTCCGCCCCGAACCCGAACTCGCCGCCGTCGGTGAAGCGGGTGGAGGCGTTCACCAGCACTGCCGCGGAGTCCACCGCGGCGACGAATCGCTGGGCTGCCCGCTCGGAGTCGGTGACGATGGCCTCGGAGTGGGCCGAGGAGTGGACACGGATGTGGGTCACCGCCGCGTCGAGGTCCGCGACGACCGCGGCGGAGATGTCGGGGGCGAGGTACTCCCGGTCCCAGTCCTCCGGGGCGGCGGGCACGACGCCGTGCTGGGCGGCGAAGGTCTCGTCCCCGTGCACGGTCACCCCTGCCTGCTGCAGGGCGCGCACGATGCGGGGCACGAACTCCTCGGCCACCGCGGCGTGCACCAGCAGCGACTCGGCGGCGTTGCACACCGAGTTGCGCTGGGTCTTGGCGTTGAGCACGATCCGCTCCGCCATGTCGAGGTCGGCGGCGGCGTCGACGTACACGTGGCAGTTGCCGACGCCGGTCTCGATCACGGGCACGGTGGACTCTTCGACCACCGAGCTGATCAGCCCCGCGCCACCGCGCGGGATGAGCACGTCGACCAGCCCGCGGGCACGCATGAGCTCCTTGACCGAGTCGTGGCTCTGCCCCGGCACGAGCGCGACCACGTCCTCGGGCAACCCGCTGGCGGCCGCTGCCCGGCGCAGGCTGGCCACGATGGCGCCGTTGGACCGGCGCGCGGACGCCGAGCCGCGCAGCAGCACGGCGTTGCCGCTCTTGAGGCAGATGCCGGCAGCGTCCGCGGTGACGTTGGGACGGGCCTCGTAGATGATGCCGACCACACCGAAGGGCACCCGCACCTGGCGCAGCTGCAGCCCGTTGGCGAGCGTCGAGCCGCGGACGACCTCACCCACGGGGTCGGGCAGCGCGGCCACGTCCCGCAGCCCTTGGGCCATGCCGCCCAGACGCCCCGCGTCCAGGCGGAGCCGGTCGAGCAGGTGCTCGCCGGTGCCGGCCGCCCGGGCGGCGTCGAGGTCCTCCGCGTTCGCGGCCAGGATGGCCGGCTCGTCGCCGAGCAGCGCCTCGGCCATCGCGTGCAGGGCGGCGTCCTTGCGTGCGCGGGTCGCGAGTGCCAGCTCCGCGGCGGCTGCACGCGCGCGGCGGGCGACGTCCGCGAAGCCGCTCCCAGAGTCCGCAGTGGGCATGCCCAAAGACTAGGCCAGCCCGGTCCGGCCACCGATCGCGGCCGGGACGGGATTCAGGCACCGCAGCCCAGGCGGCGCGCTTCGCGGAGTCCCTTCTCGAGGATCTCGAGCCCCACGACCTCCCAGTCGGGCAGGTTGGCGGACTTGCGGTGCTCGTTCCACAGCCGCATGGCCAGCGATGCGACGTCCAGCATCGTCTCGCCCTCGTCCCAGAACTGGAGCTCCGCGGAGGTCCCGTTCGTCTTCAGGGAGTCCAGGAACGGGCGCTCCTCGTCCAGGCGCCGGAGTGCGCCGCGCACGAGCATGGGCTCGACGGGCTCACCGGCGAGGGTCAGCCGCACATGCCAGTGACGCACGGTCTGCCTCATGCGTCTCCTCCTCGGCAGGAACGTCGGCGCATCCCCCGCCTGCATGGTCATGGGACAGTCTGTCCGATTCGGGCGATCCGGGGAGGGGTTTTCCCCAACCACGGCCGGGCCCGTTCAGAGCAGCACCAGGTCGTCGCGGTGGACCAGCTCCCGCTCGTAGGCCGTGCCGAGCTCCCGAGCCAGCTCGCGCGTGGAGCGGCCCTGCAGGGCCGGGATCTCGGTGGAGTCGTAGTTCACCAGCCCGCGGGCGACGGCTCGACCCGTGGCGTCGACGAGATCGACGGGATCGCCGGCCACGAACGTCCCGTCGACTCCGGTGACGCCGGCGGGCAGCAGCGAGGCCCGGCGCTGGGTCACGGCGCGCACGGCGCCGTCATCGAGCACCACACGTCCCTTGGGCTCGGTGGCGTGGGCCAGCCACAGCAGCCGGGTCGGGCGGCGGCGTCCGGTGGCGTGGAAGAGGGTGCCGGCGTGGGTGCCGGCGAGGGCGTCCTGCACCCGGGCCATGCTGGTGAGCACCACCGGGATCCCCGCCCCGGTGGCGATCTCGGCCGCCTCGAGCTTGGTGCGCATGCCACCGGTGCCTAGGCCCGAGCTGCCCACTCCGCCGATGCTGACGTCCGACAGCGTCGCGAGGTCCCGCACCTCGCCGACCAGGCTGCTGCCGGGCCGTCCGGGAGGGGCGTCGTAGAGTCCGTCGACGTCGGAGAGCAGGACCAGCAGGTCCGCGTGGACCAGGTGCGCCACGAGGGCCGCCAACCGGTCGTTGTCCCCGAACCGGATCTCCGTGGTCGCCACGGTGTCGTTCTCGTTGACGACCGGCACCACCCCCATCTTCAGCAGCGTGCTGAACGTCCGGTAGGCGTTGCGGTAGTGACTGCGCCGGGTGACGTCGTCGACGGTGAGGAGCACCTGGCCGGTGACCAGACCGTGGGCGGCGAACTCCTCGGTGTAGCGGTGCACCAGCAGACCCTGACCGACCGAGGCGGCCGCCTGCTGCCGCGCCAGGTCGCGCGGCCGGTGGAGGAGAGCCAGCGGCGCCAGGCCAGCGGCAATGGCCCCCGAGGAGACCAGCACGACGTCGGCTCCGCGGGCGCGGACGCCGGCCAAGGTGGTCACCAGTCCGCGCACCCGGGACGGATCGATCCCGCCCTGCGGGGTGGTCAGGGAGGAGGAGCCGACCTTGACCACCACGCGGCGGGCCTGTTCCACCTCGGGACGGCTCACCCCTCCTCCTCAGGGGCCGCCCCGTCGGCGTCCCCGCGCAGCCGTCGCGCGACGTCCGCGCGGGTCTCGCCCTCGTCCCGCTCGGGCATGGCCTCGGCGATGGCGCGGCGGCGCTGAGCCGCCGGGCGCGACTCCTCGAAGCGCTCGTCCTCACCACGCCGCCCCAGCGACTGACTGCCGGCGTCCACGCCGGGCTTGAAGTCGAAGACGACCGCGTCGTCGGGGTCACCGATCAGCACCGGGTCGCCCTCCTCGGCCCCCAGCTCGAGCAGCCGGTCCTCCACGCCCAGTCGCTGCAGCCGGTCGGCCAGGAATCCGACTGCCTCGTCGTTGCTGAAGTCGGTCTGGCGCACCCAGCGCTCGGGCTTCTCACCCCGCACGCGCCACCCCTCGCCGGTGTGCCGGATGGTGAAGTCGGCACCGCCCCCCACGCCGGCGGGACGGATCACGATGCGTGCGGGCTCCGGCTGCGGCGCAGCCGCCCGTCGGGCGGCGACCAGCTCGGCCATCGCGAAGGTGAGGACGCGCAGGCCCTCGTGGCTGGAGGCACTGACCCTGAAGACCGGCCAGCCGAGGCCGTGCACCTCCTGCGCCACGATGTCGGCCATCTCGCGTCCGTCCGGCACGTCGACCTTGTTCAGGGCGACCAGGCGGGGCCGGTCATCCAGGCCGCCGTAGCGCTCCAGCTCGCGCTCGATCACCTCGATGTCGCCCCTCGGGTTGCGGCCCGGCTCCAAGGTGGCCAGGTCGACCACGTGCACGATCGCCGCGCAGCGCTCGATGTGCCGGAGGAAGTCGTGCCCGAGGCCCCTGCCCTCGCTGGCGCCCTCGATCAGGCCGGGGACGTCGGCGACGGTGAAGGTGGTTTCGCCGGCCTTCACCACCCCGAGGTTCGGCACCAGCGTGGTGAAGGGATAGTCGGCGATCTTCGGCCGCGCACGCGAGAGTGCCGCGATCAGGCTGGACTTGCCGGCGCTGGGGAACCCGACCAGCGCGACGTCGGCAACCACCTTGAGCTCGAGGCGTACGACGAGGTCCTCGCCCGGCTCCCCGAGCAGGGCGAAGCCCGGGGCCTTCCGCTTGGCCGACGCCAGGGCGGCGTTGCCCAGGCCGCCACGGCCGCCCTGGGCGACGACCAGCTCCGTGCCGGCTCCCACCAGGTCGGCGAGCACGCGGCCACGCTCGTCCTTGACCACGGTGCCGTCCGGCACCGGCAGCACGAGGTCCTCGCCGTGCCCGCCGTTGCGATGGCCGCCCGCGCCGTGGCCGCCGTGACCGGCGCGCCGGCGCGGACTGTGGTGGTAGTCGATCAGGGTGGTGACGTCCGGGTCGACGCGCAGGACGACCGATCCACCCGGACCACCGTTGCCTCCGTCAGGACCGCCGAGCGGCTTGAACTTCTCCCGGTGCACCGAGGCCACGCCGTTGCCGCCCCGGCCGCCGCCGACGTGCAGCGTCACCTGGTCGACGAACGTCGGCACAGCCATGGCGGTCTCCTACCGGGCTGGGGACCGGGTCGACCGGGTCCCCGGAAAGCAAAGGGCGCCCCTGATGCTCTCAGGGACGCCCGCATGCACGAGGTGTGGTGGCGTCACTCCGCCGCCGGGACGATGTTGACCACGCGGCGACCGCGCCGGCGACCGAACTCGACGTTGCCGCCCACCAGGGCGAAGAGGGTGTCGTCACCACCGCGACCCACACCGGAGCCGGGGTGGAAGTGGGTGCCACGCTGACGGACGATGATCTCGCCGGCGCTGACCAGCTGACCGCCGAAGCGCTTGACGCCGAGACGCTGCGCGTTGGAGTCGCGACCGTTCTTGGTCGACGCCGCGCCCTTCTTGTGTGCCATGAGTCAGTCCTCTACAGGGAGATGTCGGTGACCTTGACCTGCGTGTACTTCTGGCGGTGCCCCATGCGCCGCTTGTAGCCGGTCTTGTTCTTGTACTTCTGGATGACGATCTTCGGGCCCTTGGTGGCGCCGAGGACCTCGACGGTCACCCCGGCGTCGGAGAGCCCGCTGGAGGTGACCTTCTCGCCGTCGACGACCATCACGACCGGGAGAGTGAGAGTCTCGCCGGCGCTCTGAGAGACCTTGTCGATCTCGATGACGTCGCCGACAGCGACCTTCTGCTGCCTGGCGCCTGCGCGCACGATCGCGTACACCGCGGTCTCCTTCGTCGCGTCAACAAAACGTTCTGGGTCGCAGTCCCGGGACACGCAGCACCGGACGGGCGCTGCGGTGGGGTGGGGGCCTGCGGGTCCTGAGGGGCACGCGCGAGGCGCACCGAGGATGGATACTACGCGAGCCGCACCAGCTCCCGCAAAACGCCCGGGCAGCCGGGCGACCACCTCAGCGCTTGCGCGAGCCCTTCTTCTTGATCGGCACGTGCAGCAACGAGGCGGCCCCGGACTCGTCGGACTCCTCCACCGCGTCGTCCTCGACCCCCGAGGGGTTCTCGCCCCCGGACGCGTCGACGCTCGGCGCGTGGCCGGACACGGCCGGCTCGACGGGCACGTCGAAGGGCTCGGCCGACGGCGGCGCCTGGCTGCCCGCCACGCCGGACGTGGCTCCGACCGCCGACGGCAGCGAGCCGCCTGCGGGCGGTCCGGCCGCACGACGGGCACCACGGCGACGCGTGGTGGTGGTCACCTTCGGAGCCGGAGGCTCCTCGGTGGCCTCGGAGTGCTGCTCCTCCGGCTGCTCGGCGGCCGGCTTCTCGTCCTCGGGCTTCTCGTCCTCGAGCTTCTCGGCCACTGGCTTCTTCGCCTTCGACTTCTTCGCCGGCCGCTGTGCTGCCGCAGCCTCCGGGGCTCCGGCCTTCTCGGCCTCGGGCTTCTCGGCCTCGGCCTTCTCGGCCCCGGGCTTCTCAGACTGCCCCTTCTCCGGGGGCTTGGATGCGGCCAAATCCGCAGGTGACGGGACCGCCGACCCACCGGAGCCGTTGCCCCCACCGTTGCCCCCACCGTTGCCCGAGCCGTTGCCGCCGCCGTTGCCACCACCGTTTCCGCCCCGGCCGCGACCGCGACCGCTGCGCCCACGCCGACCGCGCTGCTCCTCCTCCGCGCGCTGCTGCTCGACCGGGTGGTCGTGCACGACCAGCCCCCGGCCCTTGCAGTGCTCGCACTCGGTGCTGAATGCCTCGAGCAGACCCGTGCCGATGCGCTTGCGCGTCATCTGCACCAGGCCCAGGGACGTCACCTCGGCGACCTGGTGGCGGGTGCGGTCGCGGCCCAGGCACTCCACGAGCCGGCGCAGCACGAGGTCACGGTTGGACTCCAGCACCATGTCGATGAAGTCGATGACGATGATGCCGCCGATGTCGCGGAGCCGGAGCTGCCGGACGATCTCCTCGGCGGCCTCGAGGTTGTTCTTGGTGACGGTCTCCTCGAGGTTGCCGCCCGAGCCGGTGAACTTGCCGGTGTTGACGTCGACGACCGTCATCGCCTCGGTGCGGTCGATGATCAGCGATCCCCCGGAGGGCAGCCACACCTTGCGGTCCAGGCCCTTGGCGATCTGCTCGTCGACCCGGTAGGCGGCGAACAGGTCCTTGCCGGCGTCCGGCCCCTCCTCGACGGGCTGGAAGCGCTCGAGTCGCTCGCGCAGGTCCGGCGCGACGTGGGAGACATAGCCGTCCACCAGGTCCCAGGCCTCGTCACCCTGGACCACGAGCTTGGCGAAGTCCTCGGTGAACAGGTCCCGGACCACCTTCAGGGTCAGGTCGGGCTCGCCGTAGAGGACCTGCGGCGCCTTGCCGGTCTGCACCTTGGCCTCGATGTCCTGCCAGCGGGCGGTGAGCCGCTCGACGTCGCGGGTGAGCTCCTCCTCGGAGGCACCTTCGGCCGCGGTCCGCACGATCACCCCGGCGGACTCGGGAACGATCTCCTTCAGCAACGACTTGAGCCGGTTGCGCTCGGTGTCGGGGAGCTTGCGGGAGATGCCGGAGGTGTTGCCGTCCGGCACGTAGACCAGGAACCGCCCCGGAAGGCTGATCTGACCGGTGAGCCGGGCACCCTTGTGACCCACCGGGTCCTTGGTGACCTGCACGAGCACGGTCTGGCCCGAGGAGAGCACCGACTCGATCTTGCGCGGCTGGCCCTCCGGGTGACCCAGCGCCGACCAGTTGACCTCCCCGGCGTAGAGGACCGCGTTGCGTCCCTTGCCGATGTCGATGAAGGCGGCCTCCATCGAGGGAAGCACGTTCTGCACCCGGCCGAGGTAGACGCTGCCGATCAGCGAGGTCTGCGACTCCCGGGCCACGTAGTGCTCGACGAGCACCCGGTCCTCGAGGACGCCGATCTGGGTCAGGTCGTCCTTCTGCCGGATCACCATGACGCGGTCGACGGCCTCGCGGCGGGCGAGGAACTCCGCCTCGCTCACGATCGGGGCGCGCCTTCGACCGGCCTCCCGCCCCTCACGACGCCGCTGCTTCTTGGCCTCGAGCCGGGTGGAACCGCTGACGCCGGTGATCTCGTCCTCCGGGCTGCGCTCCTTGCGCACCTTGGTGACGGTGTTCTCCGGCTCGTCGGCACCGGCCTCGTCGGACTCACCGGGCCGCCGGCGGCGCCGCCTGCGGCGAGACCCGCCCTCGCCCGACTCCCCGGTCTCGTCGTCGGAGTCGTCCTCGCCGTCCTCACCCTCGGTGGCGTCGGGGCCCTCGCCCGGCGAGTCACCGCCCTTGCGGCGACGGCGACCGCCGCGGCGGCGGCGCCGACGCGCCCCACCCTCGTCGTCGAAGTCGCTGTCGTCGTCGTCCTGCTCAGCCTCCGCCGAGGCCTTCTCGGCCTTCCCAGCCTTCTCGCCAGTCTTGTCCCGCGCGGTGTCCCGGCCGTCGCCGCCGTCGGCCCCGCCTGCGGCGTCGGTCTGTTCCTCGGCCTCACCGACGGGTCGCTTCTTGCGCCGGGAGGGCAACGGCTTGGTCTCCGGCGCCTTGAAGAGCACCATCGGCGCTGCCGGGACCCCTGCTGAGTCCCCCGGCTCCTCGGACTGCTCTGACTCCTCGGAACCCTCTCCCGGCTCCTCCGACCGCTCGGGCTGGGCCGATCCCTCGGCTGTCGGGGACTCCTCGACGGGCGTGTCGGCCGCCTGCTCCTCCTCGGGCGCGGCACCCGCCTCGGTCGCGGGGGTAGGCGAGTTCTCGTCCTCGAGCATCTGCGCTCCTCAGGGCCGTCGTACGGCGCACCGCCGGCGGCGATCGTCATGGTGTGACGCACACGGCGTACACCCAAAGCCTCATCTGGTTGGCGGCGACGCCCTCCGCTCCTCCACGTCGGGAGCGGCTCCGTGCCGCCAACCGCGGTCGCCGTACCCATCCTGCAGTGAAGCTGTCACCTTCACCGACGGGCCGCGTCGCGGTCGGGCGCCAAGGGGTCACCCACCGTGCCGCCTTCGGAGTACGGCCCCTGCGCCACGCGCTGCTGGAACGTTGCGGTGATGCTGAGGCCGGTGACCTCGTTCAGTGCGGCAAGAACGTCGTCGGGTCTCACGGACGGCGAGCCGTGCCGCAAGACCACCTCGAGTATCGCACACCCGGCCGCAGCAGGTGTGTCCTCGACGACACCGAGCGCGGCGATCGCCGCCCGGGCGTCGAAGCGGCGCAGGCCCTTCTTGGTCATCCGCTCCACCGGCACCTCGGTGGCCGCGATCAGGGCGAGGACCGCCCGCTCGAGCTCGTCGCGCCCGACCTCGCAGACGGTCAGCTGCCACCGGGACGCCTCGAGCCGGTCGGCCAGGGTCCCGCCCGCACTCTCCACGACCTCCACCACGTCGAGGCCGTCGGGCATGGTCGCGGCCAGCGCCTGGTGCACCGCGCCGGGGTCGACCACCTCCGCGAGCGCGATCTCGAGGTACTCCGCCTCGCTGGCTGCCCCGGTCGGGGCGGCGCCGGCGTAGGAGATCCGCGGGTGCGGGTTGAACCCCGAGGAGTAGGCCATCGGGATGCGCGCGCGGAACACCGCCCGTTCGAAGGCACGGCTGAAGTCACGGTGACTGGTGAACCGCAACCGCCCGCGCTTGGCGTAGCGCAGCCGCAGCCGCTGCACCGGGGGCGGCTGCTGCTCGGGTTGGTCGCGCACCGACGAAGCCTAGGACCTGGCGGCGCGCCGCCGCACGAGAGGTGACTGGTAGAGCGTCGGTACGACGTCGCCTGCCAGCCACTCGGTCAGCCGGGCGGCCTGGAGGTCCAGGGCATCGCGTGCGTCCGCGTCCACGTCCTCGAGCAGCACGACCTCCACGGCACCGTCCGGGTCCTGGGCCCATCCTCCGACCACCCGCCCGTCCCACCAGGCCGTGGGTCCGGCGTTGCCGTTGGCGTCGAAGAGCTGACCGGCGTGCGGACCCAGGTAGAACCCCCGGATCTTCCAGCCCATCACCGTCGGGTCCAGCGCCGGCAACAACGCCGCCCACGGCACGGGCGGATCCGGCTCGTCGATGTCGTCGGGGAGCAGGAACCCCACGTCTGCGGCGGTGCCGCCTCCGGAGCTCTCGAGGCGCACCCGGACCGCGTCGAGATCGCTCAGCGCGGCCCGTACGGCGCCCCGGGTGGCGCCCAGCCACCAGACCAGGTCGTCCTCGGTGCCGGGTCCGAAACGGTCCAGCCACCGCCGCACCAGCTCGGCATACCCCTCCTGGGGCGGCAGCGCGTCCGGCTGTTCCCCCAGCCACTCCTCGGCCGGCCACCACACCGGGCGGGACGCGCGCCAGTCGCCGCGGTTCTCGCCGCGCACCACCTGCCCCGAGGCGGCGACCGCCGCCAGCACTCGCGGAGCGATCGGGTACACGCCCCCGTAGGGCTTCCCGGGCGCCATCTCGAGCCGGTGGTGGAGGCCCGGGACCCGGTGGCGGAGCTCGGCGGTGGTCGCCGGTCCCTCCTCGCGCAGGGACCGCACGACTGCGTTGCAGACCCGGCTGGTCCAACGGCGACCGTCCCGCGCGATTCCGGCCGCCTGGACCTCGCGCGCCAGTCGGGTCCGCACCTGGGCGGCCACCCGGTGAGCGGCGCTGCCCCACGCGGCCGGCAGCAGGTCCCGCGGGAACCCGAAGAGCGTGCGCCGCATCGCGAGCTGCCGCACCACCGAGCGGTCGCCGTACAGCGCCCGGTCGATGTCGCCGCGCAGCGCCCCGCTCCGCGCCCGGGCGGCGAGGACCAGCGTCGCCGGCTCGGTGGCATGCAGGCAGACCACCGCCGCCGTGGCTGCCTCCACCGAGTCGACAGGTGCGGCGAGCGCGTGCCGCGCCCCCAGCCGGGCGCGGCGTTCGGCGTCGGAGACCAGTCGCACGGGTCCGATCCTGCCGCAGAGCAGCGCTCGAGGGGGTGTCCGATCCTCTTGTCCGGTAGGAAAGGATGCGCGAGTGAGTGCCGAGGTTCGTGAGTCGAGGGGACGCCGGGCCCTCGTCGTGGTCGGCATCGTCGCCCTCTCCTTCAACCTGCGCCCGGCCGCGGTCAGTGTCGGCCCGGTGCTCACCGAGATCCGCGCAGGCCTGGGACTGTCCGCGACCGTCGCCGGGGTGCTCACCTCGCTGCCGGTCGTCGCATTCGCCACCTTCGGCGCGGTGGCACCGCGGCTGGCCCACCTGGTCGGGCTGCACCGACTGACCCTGCTGGGCCTGCTCGGCATGACCGGGGGTATGTGGGCCCGCTCGCACGTCGCGTCCGGGCCGGCGTTCCTGGCGCTGTCGCTGCTCGCGCTCTCCGGCATGGCCACCGCGAACGTGCTGATGCCCTCGCTGGTCAAGCTGCACTTCCCACGTCGGATCGGGTTGCTCACCGCCGTCTACTCCACCGCCATGGCGGTCGGGCTGACCCTGGGGTCGGTGCTCACGGTGCCTGTCGCACAGCACTACGACGGCTGGCGCTCGGGCCTCGCGGTCTGGGCGGTCACCGCGGGCATCGCGGTGCTGCCCTGGCTCGCCCTGATCGGGCACGACCTGCGCCCTCGGGAGTCAGCGGGTCCGATCGGGCTTCGCGACGTGGCCCGCACCCGGCTGGGCTGGATGATGGCGCTGTTCTTCGGCTTGCAGAGCATGCAGGCCTACGCCGTCTTCGGCTGGTTCGCCGACGTCTACCGGGCGGCGGGTTTCTCCGCCGACACCGCCGGGCTGCTCCTGGGGCTGGTCACCGGCATGGGCATCCCACTCTCGGCGGTCACCGCGGCGCTGGCCGCCCGGATGCACAACCAGTCCCGGCTGCTGGTCGCCCTGATGGTCTGCTACCCCGCCGGCTACGCCGGTCTCATCGTCGCCCCGCGCGGCGGCGCGGTCCTCTGGGCGGTGCTGGTCGGCATCGGCCTGTGCACCTTTCCCCTGATCCTCACCCTGATCGGCCTGCGGGCGCGCAGCAGCGCCGGCACCGCCGCGCTCTCCGGCTTCACCCAGTCCGTGGGCTACTTGCTGGCTGTCCTCGGCCCGTTCGGCGTCGGGGCACTGCACGACCTGGCCGGGGAGTGGACCACCCCACTGCTCGCGCTCACCGCGCTGTGCGTCCCCCAGCTCCTGGTCGGGCTGGTGGTCTGTCGCCCGGCGTACCTCGAGGACGCGCTGAGCGCTCGCGACCCAGCGGCGCGACCTCAGACCACCGAGAGCGGCAGCAACCGCTGACCGGTCGGACCGATCTGGATGTCGGTGCCCATCTCCGGGCACACCCCGCAGTCGTAGCAGGGGGTCCAGCGGCAGTCCTCGACATCGGCCACCGAGTCCGGATCGCGCCCGGCCTGCAGGGCGTCCTCCCAGTCCTGCCAGAGCCAGTCCTTGTCCAGGCCGGCGTCGAGGTGGTCCCACGGCAAGACCTCGTCCAGGTCCCGCTCACGGGTGGTGTACCAGTCCAGGTCCACGCCGGTCCCGGCCAACCCCTGCTCGGTGCAGGCGATCCAGCGGTCGTAGGAGAAGTGCTCGCTCCAGCCGTCGAAGCGGCCGCCGTCACGCCAGACGGCCTCGATCACCCGGCCCACCCGCCGATCACCCCGAGACAGCAGGCCCTCGATGATGCCGGGCTCGCCGTCGTGGTAGCGGAAGCCGATCGCGCGCCCGTAGCGGCGGTCCGAACGCACCGCCTCGCGGAGCTTGCGCAGGCGTTCGTCGGTGGTCTCCACGTCCAGCTGCGCGGCCCACTGGAACGGCGTGTGCGGCTTGGGCACGAAACCCCCGATGGAGACGGTGCACCGGATGTCGTTGTGACCGGCCACCTCGCGGCCCTTGTCGATCACCTTCTTGGCCAGCTCGGCGATCTGGAGGACGTCCTCGTCGGTCTCGGTGGGCAGTCCACACATGAAGTAGAGCTTCACCTGCCGCCAGCCCGAGGAGTACGCCGCGGAGACGGTGCGGATCAGGTCTTCCTCGGTGACCGCCTTGTTGATCACCTTGCGCATCCGTTCCGAGCCGCCCTCGGGGGCGAAGGTCAGGCCCGAGCGCCGGCCGTTGCGGGAGAACTCGTTGGCCAGGGTGATGTTGAAGGCGTCCACCCGGGTGCTCGGCAGCGACAGCGAGACGTTGGAACCCTCGTAGCGGTCTGCAAGTCCCTTGGCGACCTCGCCGATCTCGGAGTGGTCGGCGCTGGACAGCGAGAGCAGACCGACCTCCTCGAAGCCGGACTTGCGCACGCCGTTCTCCACCATGTCACCGATCGTGGTGATCGAGCGCTCCCGGACCGGGCGGGTGATCATCCCCGCCTGGCAGAACCGGCAGCCACGCGTGCAGCCGCGGAAGATCTCGACGCTGAACCGCTCGTGCACGGTCTCGGCCAGCGGCACCAGCGGGTTGCGCGGGTAGGGCCATGCGTCGAGGTCCATCACGGTGTGCTTGCGCACCCGCGCGGGAACGCCGGACAGGTGGGGACGCGTGCCGAGCAGTGCTCCGTCCTCGGAGTACACCGGGTCGTAGAACGTGGGAACGTAGACCCCGCCGCTGGCAGCGAGCCGACGGAGCAGCTCGTCGCGCGGGTCGAGACCCGAGGCGAACGAACCGCCCTGCGCCAGCTCCCCCTTCCACTCCCGGACCACCTCGGTGATCGCCAGCACGACCTCCTCGCCGTCGCCGAGCACGGCGGCGTCGACGAAGTCCGCGATCGGCTCGGGATTGAAGGCCGCATGCCCGCCGGCGATCACCACGGGGTGGTCCTGCGTGCGGTCGACCGCGTGCAGGGGGATGCCGGCCAGGTCGAGGGCGGTGAGCAGGTTGGTGTACCCCAGCTCGGTGGAGAAGGAGACGCCGAGCAGGTCGAACGCGGCCACCGGTCGATGGCTGTCGACGGTGAACTGCGGGATGTCCTGCTCCCGCATCAGCGCCTCCATGTCCGGCCAGACCGCGTAGGTGCGCTCGGCGAGCACGCCGTCGCGCTCGTTGAGCACCTCGTAGAGGATCTGCACCCCCTGGTTGGGCAGTCCCACCTCGTAGGCGTCGGGGTACATCAAGGCCCAGCGGACCGTCTCGGCGTCCACGCCCCAGTCCTTGGAGACAGAGTTGAGCTCGCCGCCGACGTACTGGATCGGCTTCTGCACGCGCGGCAGGTGCGGCTCGAGGGCCGGGAACACCGACGCGACGCCTGCGCTGGGCATGACGACACCTTCTGCGAGTCGTGGACGGGGACACGACAGGGTACGTCGCGCCCGGGGTCGGGTCCCAACCGAGCAGCTCCGGGCAACCGGTCTATTGCTCCCAGTTGCGCGATACCCGTACCGCACGGGACGGAGCATCCCTACACTCCCGGTTCGGGGGCAAAAGGGAAAATGCGACACGATCTCGAGGATCCCGGGTCGGTCCTTGACGAGACGGCGTACCGCGCAGAGAGCGCGGGCGCTCTCGCCGGCGTGCCCAGGACCCGACTGCTCTGGTGCCTGGCCATCAGTGCCCTCTGCGTCCTCGTGGCGCCCGCCATCGGACTGAGCACCAACGACGTCGACCCCCGGATCGCGGAGATCTGGCCGGTCGGCGGGGCCGGGTTCGTGCTGCTGGCGGTGCTGTGGCACTTCGGCACCAGGTTCGTGGTCTCCGGGGTTGTCTACGTCGGCACCGCCTTCGCCGTCACCGCGGTGCTGCTCGGACAGCCCCCCTCGCTGTCGGTGTGGTGGGGGATCACCACGGCGGCGCAACCACTGTTGATGGCACTGGCCTACCGCAGCCGGACCAAGCACCTGGGTTGGGCCCCCGAGACACCCGGAGACCTGGCGGCGCTGCTGTTCGCGGCTCTCTCCTCCTCCGCGGTCGTCGGGCTGGCCGGCGGGTTCCCGTTCGTGGATCCCTCCGACATCTGGTCACCGGTCCTGGGGTGGTGGGTGCTGCGCAACACGGTGTTCTGCTTCGTCGCCGCCGCCACCTTCCTGGTGATGTTCCTGCGCGAGAAGGACACCGTGCTGCCGCAGTCCCGGGCCCGTAACTGGGTGCCGCTGGTGCTGGCCAGCGTGGCCTGCGTCTACGCCGCCTACGACCACGACCTGCCGCTGAACTGGCTGATCCTCGTGCCCAGCGTGTGGGGCGGACTCACCCTGACCATGCGCGGCGCGGCGTACCTCTCCCTGGCCGTGGCGCTGATGGCGGGAGCGATGACCTACCAGCCCCACCATCCCTACGGGTACGGCGCACCGCTGCCCTCGTCCTCGATCGTCGACCTGCTCGTCACCGCGATGGCCGCGTCCACGCTTCTCCTCGTGCTGATGCGGCTCCAGCGTGGCAGCCTGATCCACGAGCTCGACCGACAGGGTGCGCAGTCCGAGGAGCGACGGCAGCTGCTCGAGACCGTGCTCGAGAGCATGGGCGACGGCGTGATCATCGCCGACCGGGAGGGCATCCGGTTCTACAACGCGGCCGCACGCACCCTCGTCGGTCGCCCCATCCCCCGGCGCACCCCCCGCTCCTGGGTGCAGACGTTCGCGCTCACCGCCCCCGACGGCACGCCACTGCAGGAGACAGACGTGCGCTCGGCGCTGTTCGGTCCCGAGGGCGAGCCCCGGTCGGCCGGTTTCGAGCTGAAGGTGGGCTCGGGCCGCGATGCCCGGGTGGTGGAGCTCTCCGCCCGGCCGCTGCCCGGGACCACCGACGGATCCCTGGTCCTGCTGCTGCACGACGCCACCCGCGAACGTGCCCGGCTGCGCGAGCTGTCGAACTTCGCCGGCGCCGTCGCCCACGACCTCCGCGGGCCGCTCACCGTGCTGGAGGGCTGGCTGGAGGTGCTGGCCGACGACCCCACGGAGGGCGAGCGGGCCGACGCCCTGGGCCGCTCCCGCGAGGCCAGCCGACGGCTGCGCCAGGTCGTCGAGGACTGGTTGAGCTATGCGGTGGTGCAGAACGGCCAGCTCAGCCCGGTGGAGGTCGACCTCGGCTGGCTGGTCGGGGAGGTGGTGGACGGACACCGTGCCGGGATCCTGGGCGACGAGGAGCCCGAGTTCGTCCTCGACGTCGGGCACGCGGTGCGTGCCGACCTGGGCATGCTGCGCCAGGTGCTCGACAACCTCGTGGGCAACGCGGTCAAGTACACCCCGGTCGGAGTGCGACCCAGGGTGCGGCTCACCTCACGGCGCGACGTCGAACCGGGGTGGATCCGGCTGGAGGTCACCGACCAGGGCATCGGGGTGCCCGAGGGCGAGGAGGAGCTGATCTTCGAGGAGTTCCACCGTGGCTCCCAGGCCGGCCGGTCCCCCGGCACCGGACTCGGCCTGGCGCTCACCCGCCGGATCGTCGGACGCCACGGCGGCCAGCTGAGCGCCCGGCGCAATCCCGGCGGCGGGTCGACCTTCGCGCTGACCCTGCCCGAGGCCTGAGCAGCGTTACCCCGGCGCTACCGGCGGGCTGCCACCGGCAACGCGCTGCTGCGCATGGCGATGTTCTGCAACAGGCCGATCGCCATCATCGAGGCGAACATGGACGAGCCCCCGTAGGACACGAGCGGCAGCGGGACCCCCGTGACCGGCATGATCCCCAGGCACATCCCGATGTTCTGGAAGGTCTGGAAGGCGAACCAGCAGGCGATGCCGGCCGCCGCCATTCGGCCGAACACGTCATCGGCGTTGCGCGAGACCTGCAGCGCCCGCCACAGCACCACCGCGAACAGTGCGATGAGCAGTCCGGCGCCGAGCAGCCCGAGCTCCTCCCCCGCCACGGTGAAGATGAAGTCGGTGTGCTGCTCGGGCACGAACCGTGACCGCGTCTGGGAGCCGTCGAAGAGGCCTTGGCCGAACAACCCGCCGTTGCCGATCGCGATGCGCGCCTGGGTGGTGTTGTAGCCGGCGCCGCGCGGGTCCAGCGTCGGGTCGGTGAAGGCCATGAAGCGGTTGAGCTGGTACTGCTTGAGCAGGCCCGCACTGATGGCCAGCGTGGCCACAGCGGCCCCGCCGGCGAACATCCCGGCCAGCCAGCGCCGCGGCGCACCGGCCACGGCCAGCACGCCGAACACGGTTGCCGAGAGCACCAGCATCGTGCCGAGGTCGGGCTGCAGCAGGATCAGCAGCGCCGGCAGGCCGGCGATCGCCAGCATCAGCACCACGTCGGTGGTGCCCAGCGCGCGTGCGCGGCGGCTGCTCTCGGTGCGCTCGGCGACCACGATCGCCATCCCGATGACCACGGCCAGCTTGGCGAACTCCGCGGGCTGGATCGACAACCCGCCGAGGACCAGCCACGAGCGGGAGCCGTTGATCGTGGTGCCCATCACCAGGACGAGGAGGAGACCGACCACCGATGCGGCGTACACCAGGGGCGTGACGATGCGCACCCACCGGTGGTCGGTGGCCATCACGACCGTAGCCAGCACCAGGCCGATGAGGATGTTGACCAGGTGCTTGTGCAGGTAGGCAGTGGACTCACCGTGGGTGAGCACGCCGTTGTTGGCCGTCGCCGACCAGACCAAGAGGGTGCCGAGGGTGAGGATGGCGCCGGCCGCCCCGAACAGCACCCAGTCCAGGCGCGGCACGACCACCCGGCTGCGGCTGACGTGCAGGCGCCCCAGCGGCAGGACCGTCATCTGTCGTCCTCCTTGGTGGCCGGGGGCAGCACCGAGCCGTCGCGGGCGAACGTGGGAAGCTTTGCGGGAAGGGTGACACCGGGGATCGCGGCCTTGGCCGGACGCACGCTCATGCCCTTGATGCCGTAGAGGCGCTCCCAGATCTTGCGGACGAATGGCCCGGAGGTTCCTGAGCCGGTGCCGCCCTGGGTCACCATCATCACGACCACGTAGTTCTCGTCGTACGTCGCCACCCAGGAGGTCGACTGCTTGCCGTAGACCTCGGCCGATCCGGTCTTGCCGCGGATGTGCACCTTGTCCAGGGGGAAGCCCCCGAACTTCCAGGCCAGCGTGCCTTCTCGGGGCGTGCCCTGCAGCGCGTTGTCGACGTAGTCCAGTACGGCCTTGCTGGAGTCGACCCGGCGCTCGACCCGCGGCTTGATCTCCTTCAGCAGCCGGCCGCCGGGGCTGACGATGGCGCGACCCACCGTCGGACGCATCAGCTTGCCGCCGTTGGAGAGCGCAGCGTAGGCGCGCGCCAGCTGCAGGGGCGTGACCATGGTGTCGCCCTGGCCGATCACGAAGTTGACCGCGTCACCGGCCCGGTAGTTGTAGCCCTCGAGGCAGAACTCGTGGGCGAAGACGTGCAGGAAGTCGCGCTGCCCGGTGGTGTTGCGCTTGTCGATGCGGCAGTAGTAGTCCTTCATCGACTCCCAGTAGGCGCGCTTCCACTTGCGGTCCGCGATCCGGCCGCTTGCCTCACCGGTGACGTCACTGCCGGTGGTGTGCCCGAAGCCGAAGTTCTTCGCCATGGCCACCAACGGGTCCTTGGCGTTCACGTCGGTCGGGTCGCTGCCGTACTTGTTCCAGTACGAGAGGCCCACCCGGTAGAAGAAGGTGTCGCAGGACAGCTCGAGTGCCCGGGCGAAGGTGATGTAGCCGTAGGCGGCCGACTCGTAGTTCTTGAACCACCGGTTGCCCACCTGCAGGCCCGAGGAGCAGTCGAGCTGGGTGCTGGTGGAGAAGCCGTTGTTCAGCGCTCCCACGGTCATGATCGGTTTCCACGTCGAGCCGGGCGCGAACTGACCCTGGCTGGCCCGGGACAACAGGGGGTTGCCGGCATCCTTGGAGTAGAGCCAGGCGAGGTTCTTGTCGGTGATGCCGCCGGACCAGATCTGCGGGTCGTAGGTCGGCTGGCTGGCCATCGCCACGAGCCGGCCGGTCTTGGCCTCCATCACCACGGCGGCACCGGAGTCGGCGACGTAGTTGCGACCGGTCACCTTGTCGAAGGTGCCGCGGGCGACCTGGATCGCCTGGTGGAGCTGTTTCTCCACGTAGCCCTGCACGTTGGCGTCGATCGAGGTCACCAGGGTGTCACCGGGCGTCGCCTCGACCACGCCCGACTCACCGAGCACCCGCCCCATCGAGTCGACCGCCACCTTGCGGTAGCCCGGCACCCCTCGCAGCCACCTGTCGTAGGCCTTCTCCACCCCGGCACGGCCGACGACCGAGCCACCGTTGACCGAGGTGTCGCCGTCCTTCTCCGCCCGGTCGAGCTCGCCGGCGGTCACCTGGCTGAGGTAGCCGAGCACGTGCGCGCCGTTCACCCCGTACGGCGCCGGGTAGGCGCGGACGCTCTCCTGCTGGGCCAGCACCGAGGGATAGTCCTCGGCCTGCTCCAGGATCTTCACCGCCACCTGCTGCGGCACGTCGCGTGCGACCGGGACCGGCTGGTAGGGCGATCCGTTCCAGCAGGTGCCCTTCTCCGCACCGGGCTGGCCGCACAGATAGGTGCGCGCCTCGAGCTTGGCCGGCTTCACCTCGACCACCCGGGAGAGCTTGCGCAGCGTGCGCTCGCGCGCGGCGGGGTCGAGCTTGCCGAACAGGGTGCGGTCGATGCTGATCACCCAGCTGCTCCGGTTGGCGACCAGCGGACGGCCCTGGTCGTCGACGATCAGCCCGCGCGGGGGCTGCACGACGACGTCGCGGACCGACTGCTCCGCGGCCCGGGCCTGGTAGGTGTCGCCGGTGAGCACCTGCATGTACCACAGCCGCGCGAACAGGGTGCCGAAGAGCGCAACCACCAGCGCCTGCACCACGATCAGGCGCAGCCGGCTCTTCTCCGAGGCGGAGGGACGGATCAGGGCAGCCATGGGTTCCGATCCGGTCAGTAGGCCGGCTCGGTGCGGGCGGTGCGCTCGAAGAGCGCCAGCAGCGGCGGCAGCAGCAGGGGCGCCACCACGACGTCCCACAACATCGCGACCAGCACCACCTGGACCATCTCCCCGGCGGGGAGGGCGTGGTCGCCGAGCACGGCGCCGGTCAGGGCGAAGACCGAGGTGCCGACGAAGGAGCACACCGCGACCACCGCCAGGCCCGCCAGCGGGGAGCGGCGGGCATCGGCACGCACCCGCGCGGCGAGCATCGCCACCAGCACCAGAGCCAGCGCCCAGCGCCCGGCGACGTGGTCGGCCGGCGGCGCGAGGTCGACCAGCACGCCGGCCAGGAAACCGACCACCACGCCGAACCGGGCCCCGCGGGCGACAGCGGCGGCCACGACCACGACCAGGGCCAGGTTCGGCACCACGCCGTTGACCGCGAACAGGCTGAACACCGCGACCTGCAAGGTGACGGCCAGGAGCAACACCACCCCGACCACCGTCGTGCGTGACAGCGTCATCGTCGCTCCCCGTTCCCGTTGATCACCAGCCGGTCGCTCCGGGTGTCCGGAGGTACGACGACGCCCACCACGTCGAGGGAGGTGAAGTCGACGAACGGGTCGATCACCGCGTGCTTGGCGAGCTCGCGCGGGTTGGAGTAGACCGACTCGATCGTGCCGATCGGGATCCCGGCGACGTAGGGGACGCCACTCTGGCTGCCCCAGGTCACCACGACGTCGCCCTTCGCCGGGGTCACGGCGTTGTCCACCAGGTCGAGGTCGAGCCGGCCGCGCTCGCCGGTCACCCCACGGCCACGCAGGAAGCCGATCTCGTTGTTGGAGCCGAGCCGGCCGCCGACCACCGAGTCAGTGTCCACGACCAGCAGCACCGTGGCCGTGTGCCGGGTCGCGCTCAGCACCCGGCCGACCAGCCCGTCGTTGTTCAGCACGGTCATGTCCTTGTGGATGCCGGAGGACGTGCCCGCGTCGATGGTGACCGTGCGGGAGAACGACTGCATCGGCCCCATGCCGACCACGCGCGCCGCCACCAGGGCGTAGCCGGTCTGGTTGGCGGTGCGCATCAATCCGTCGAGCTCGGCGAGCCGCTGGCGGTCCAGCTGGCTGGTCTCCGCCTGGGAGCGCAGCTCGGAGTTCTGGGCCGAGAGCCGGGCGACGTCGGCGCGCAGCTCGCTGTTGGCGTCGAGGTAGGCCAGGGTCTCCTTGACCGGACGCGCGGCGTCGTTGGCCGCCGCCTCGACCGGACCGACCACGTCGGCCACCGCCGCCCGGACCGGGTCGACCGGGGAGGACTCGCCGCTCGCCGCGTCGAGGGTGATCAGTCCCACCGAGGCCGCCAGGAGCAGGGCCACGGTGATCCGCGGGCTGCGGCCGCGCTCGCGTCCGAACCCTCCGCGCTGGTCCTCGGGCACGGCGGGGAGCGGTCGTCGCTTCATCACCGGCCTACGCGCACTCCCGGTCGGCCTCATCACCGTCCCGTCACCGCCTGCGGTCCGAGACCAGGACCTGCTGCAGGGCCTCGAACTCCTCCACGCACTTGCCTGCACCCAGGGCGACCGAGGTGAGCGGGTCGCGCGCGACGTGCACCGGCATGCCGGTCTCGTGGCGGATGCGCTCGTCGAGGCCCATCAGCAGGGCTCCGCCACCGGTGAGCACGATGCCGCGGTCCATGATGTCGCCGGCGAGCTCTGGCGGCGTCTGGTCCAGGGTGGTGCGCACGGCGTCGACGATCGCGTGCAGCTGCTCCTCGATGGCGCGCCGGATCTCGGGGCTGGAGACCGTCACCGTGCGAGGGAGCCCGGAGACCATGTCACGGCCGCGCACCTCGGCCTGGCGCTCCTCGGGCAGCGGGAACGCCGACCCGAGGGTCATCTTGATCTCCTCGGCGGTGCGCTCCCCCAGCATCAGGGAGTGCTCCTTCTTCATCCAGGCCACGATCGCCTGGTCGAGCTGGTCACCTGCGCTGCGCACCGAGAGCGTGGTGACCAGTCCGCCGAGGGAGATCACCGCCACCTCGGTCGTCCCGCCGCCGACGTCGACGACCATGTTGCCGGTGGCCTCGTGCACCGGGAGCCCCGCCCCGATCGCCGCGGCCATCGGCTCCTCGATGATGTAGACCTGCCGACCGCCGGCCTGGTAGCCCGCCTCCTTGACCGCCCGCTGCTCCACCGCGGTCACCCCGCTGGGCACGCAGATGATCATCCGGGGCTTGGCGAAGTAGCGCCGCCGGTGGACCTGCTCGATGAAGTGGCGCAGCATGTGCTCGGTCGCGTCGAGGTCGGCGATGACACCGTCCTTGAGCGGCCGGATGGCGGTGATGCCGTCCGGCGTGCGCCCGATCATCCGCTTGGCCTCGTGACCGACGGCGAGGATCTCCTGGGTCTGCTCGTGCAGCGCGACCACGGAGGGCTCGTCGACGAGGACGCCGCGCCCCCGGACGTAGACGAGCGTGTTCGCCGTGCCGAGGTCGACCGCCATGTCGCGGCCGATGAGGCTGTTGACCATCCGTTCCGCCTCGCAGGTGCAGTGGTGGGGAAGGGAGGCGCGACCTGGGAGGCCGGACCCGTCTACGAAGCGTAGGAGTGAGCGAAGTCAACTCCTGTGACGACACGCGCGAGGATGTCGGTTTCCCCCTGGGCCCGAGGGCAGTGGCCTCAGCCCAGGTCGGGGAACCAGAGCGCGATCTCGCGGGCCGCGGACTCGGCGCTGTCCGAACCGTGCACGAGGTTCTCCCGGTTGGACAGGGAGTAGTCGCCGCGGATGGTGCCGGGCGCGGCCTTGCGCCCGTCGGTGGCGCCGTTGAGGGCGCGCACGACCTCCACCGCCTCGTCCCCCTCGAGCACGGCGGCCACGAGCGGACCGCTGGTCACGAACTCGCGCAGCGGCGGGTAGAAGTCGCGCTCCACGTGCTCGGCGTAGTGCTGATCGGCCGTGCCGGCATCGATGTGCCGCTGCTCGAGCGCGAGGGCGCGCAGGCCCTTGGCCTCGAACCGGCCCAGGATCGCTCCCACGAGGCCGCGGCGAACTGCGTCGGGCTTGAGGAGGACGAGGGTGCGCTCGGTTGCCGGGCTCGAAGGCATGGCCCTCACCCTAGGGGGCGGCTTCCCAGCGCGCGCGGTCGGCCTCGATGCGGCGACCCAGGAAGTACGCCGTGGCCCACAGCGCCAGGAACAGCGCTCCGAGCACGAACATGGACCCGACCTCGAAGCCCAGCGCGAGCGCCGCAGCCTGCAGCAGCCAGCCCAGCGGGTAGGCCCAGGCGAAGCGCAGCAGGCCTGCCACGACCACCGCGGCGCCGGCGAGCCCGAGGCCTAGCCACAACGCGGTCGAGGTGTCCACCCCGGCCACGGAGATCAGCACGGGCGTGCTGAGGCCGAGCACCACGGCCTCCAGGGCGAGGATCGCGGCGCACAGCCGCCGCTGCATCAGCGCTCTCCGCCGGAGGCCTTGCCGCGGTCGCGGCGGACCAGCATCGCGCGGGCCTCCCCCGCGGTGACCACCGAGCCGGTGACCAGCACGCCACCCGAGCCGATCCCGCCCAGCGCGTCCCCCGCCTCGGCCAGCGCCGCGGCCTGGTCGATGGCCTCGGCCAGGGAGGGGGTCTCGGTCACCCGGTCGGAGCCGAAGATGCCGCGGGCGACCTCGGCCAGCTCCTCGGCCGGCATCGCCCGGGCGGTGGAGTTCTGCGTGCAGACCACGTGCGCGAGCACGGGCTCGAAGGCCGCCAGGAGTCCCTCGTGGTCCTTCTCGGCCATCACACCGATCACCCCGATCAGCGGGGAGAACATGAACGAGTCCTCGATCGCGGTGACGGTGGCCTCCGCCCCCTGCGGATTGTGCGCGGCGTCGAGCAGGATCGTGGGCGACCGGCGCACGATCTCCAGTCGCCCGGGTGAGGTCACCTGGCCGAAGGCCTCGTGCACCAGCTCGGCACCGAGCGAGCGGTCGGCGACGAACGCCTCCACCGCGGCCAGCGCCAGCGCGGCGTTCTGCGCCTGGTGGGCGCCGTACAGCGGGAGGAAGACCTCCTCGTAGTCGCCGTGCTGGCCGCGCAGGCCGATCACCTGGCCACCGACGGCCGGGACCCGGTTGGTGACGCCGAACTCGATGCCCTCGCGCAGCAGGGAGGCGCCGACCTCCGCGCAGCGCTCCACGATCACGCCCGCGACCTCGGGGGACTGCACCGCAGTGACCACGGTCGCACCCGGCTTGATGATCCCGACCTTCTCCCGGGCGATCTCCTCCGGGGTGCCACCCAGGTAGCCGGCGTGGTCGACCGCGATCGGCGTGAGCACGGCGATCTGCCCGTCGGCCACGTTGGTGGCGTCCCAGTGCCCGCCCATGCCGACCTCGACCACCGCCACGTCGACCGGGGCGTCGGCGAACGCGGCGTAGGCCATCGCGACGATGGTCTCGAAGAACGACAGCGGGTGGTCGTGGGCGGCGTCCACGGCGTGGGTGTAGGGCGCCACGTCGTTGAAGGCGCGCACGAACGCCTCCTCGCTCAGCGGCTCGCCGTCCAGACTGATCCGCTCGGTCATCGACTCCAGGTGCGGGCTGGTGAACCGGCCCACCCGCAGGCCGCTGGCAGCGATCAGGGTCTCGATCATCCGGGCGGTGGAGGTCTTGCCGTTGGTGCCGGTCAGGTGGATGACCGGGTAGGAACGCTGCGGCTCGCCCAGGAGCTCGGTGAAGGCGCGGATCCGGTCCAGCGTCGGGTCCAGGCGCGACTCGGGCCACCGGCTGAGCAGGGCGTCCTCGACCTCGGCATAGGTCTCCGCCGGTCGGGCCTGCGACATCTCGCTCACCCGGGGAGTGTAGGTGGGCCCTGGCGCTCATAGGATTCCCACCATGACCGAGCGCCTCGAGAGCACCGCACCCGGTACGACGACCGCCCCGCGCGACGTCGTCGTACCGGAGAAGCCGGCGCTCGAAGGGCTCGAGGACACCTGGGCCGCGCGGTGGAAGGACGAGGACACCTTCGCCTTCGACCGGAGCAGGCCGCGTGCCGAGGTCTACTCCATCGACACTCCCCCGCCCACGGTGAGCGGCAGCCTGCACGTGGGACACGTGTTCAGCTACACCCACACCGACCTGATCGCCCGCTTCCAGCGGATGCAGGGCAAGTCGGTGTTCTACCCGATGGGCTGGGACGACAACGGCCTGCCCACCGAGCGGCGGGTGCAGAACTACTTCGGCGTGCGCTGCGACCCCTCGCTGCCCTACGACCCGGACTTCACTCCACCACAGAGCCCGGACCCACGGCGTTCAAAGGGCTCGGGGCAGCTCGCGATCAGCCGGCCGAACTTCGTCGAGCTCTGCGAGCGCCTGGTCGAGGAGGACGAGAAGGTCTTCGAGGACCTGTGGCGGACCCTGGGGCTCTCGGTCGACTGGAAGCAGACCTACACCACCATCGGCCCCCGTGCCCAGACCGTCAGCCAACGGGCGTTCTTGCGCAACTTCGCGCGCGGTGAGGCCTACCTGACCGAGGCTCCGACGCTGTGGGACGTCACCTTCCAGACCGCGGTGGCGCAGGCCGAGCTCGAGGCCCGCGAGTACGCCGGGGCCTACCATCGCGTGGCGTTCCACCGGGTCTCGACGGGCTCGACCACCGAGGGCGACGAGGTCCACATCGAGACGACCCGCCCCGAGCTCATCCCCAGCGTGGTCGCGCTGATCGCCCACCCCGACGACGAGCGCTACCGGCCGCTGTTCGGCGGCACCGTCACCAGCCCGGTCTTCGGCGTGGAGATCCCGGTGCTGGCCCATCCTGCCGCCGAGCCGGACAAGGGCGCGGGCATCGCGATGTGCTGCACCTTCGGTGATCTCACCGACGTGCAGTGGTGGCGCGAGCTCCAGCTCCCGGTGCGCACGGTGATCGGTCGGGACGGGCGACTCACCCGGGAGACGCCCGAGTGGCTGGCGGGCAGCGAGGACGCGCGCTCGGCGTACGAGCAGCTGGCCGGCAAGACGGTGTTCAGCGCACGCGAGGTGATGGTGCAGCTGCTGCGCGACAGCGGCGACCTGGACGGCGAGCCGCAGCCCACCCAGCGGATGGCGAACTTCTACGAGAAGGGCGACAAGCCCCTGGAGATCGTGGCCACCCGGCAGTGGTACATCCGCAACGGCGGGCGCGACACCGATCTGCGCAGCGCGATGCTCGACCGGGGCGGGGAGATCCGCTGGATCCCGCCGCACATGAAGCACCGCTACGACAACTGGGTCTCCGGGCTCAACGGCGACTGGCTGATCTCCCGCCAGCGCTTCTTCGGTATCCCGTTCCCGGTCTGGTACCCACTCGACGGCGACGGCGCGCCCGACTACGAGCACCCGCTGCTGCCCACCGAGGACGAGCTGCCCGTCGACCCGTCGACCCAGTGTCCCCGCGGCTACACCGAGGACCAGCGCGGCAAGCCCGACGGCTTCGTCGGGGATCCCGACGTGATGGACACCTGGGCCACGTCGTCCCTCACCCCGCACATCGCCGGCGGCTGGGAGGAGGACCCGGACCTGTGGGAGCGGGTCTTCCCGATGGACCTGTGCACCAACGCCCACGACATCATCCGCACCTGGCTGTTCTCCCGGGTGGTGCGGGCCCACTTCGAGAACCACGAGACCCCGTGGTCGCACGCGATGATCTCCGGGTTCATCGTCGACCCCGACCGCAAGAAGATGTCGAAGTCCAAGGGCAACGTGGTCGTGCCCTCCGAGGTCCTCGACCGCTACGGCGCCGACGCGGTCCGCTGGCGTGCGGCGATGGCTCGGCCGGGACTGGACTCACCCTTCGACGAGAAGCAGATGAAGGTCGGCCGGCGCCTGGCCATGAAGGTGCTCAACGTCAGCAAGTTCGTGCTCGGCAACGTCGGCGCAGCTCGACTGGAGCCGGCGCTGGTGACCGCACCGATCGACTGCGCACTGCTCGGCCGGCTGGCCCGGACCCTCACCGAGGCGACCAGCGCCTTCGAGTCCTACGACTACACCACCGCCCTGGAGCTGACCGAGAAGTTCTTCTGGGACTTCTGCGACGACTACGTCGAGCTGGTCAAGGAGCGCGCGTACGGCGACCCGGACGACCCCGGCACGGCCTCGGCCCGCGCGGCCCTGGCGATCACGGTGCACGTGGTGCTGCGCATGTTCGCGCCCTTCCTGCCCTACGTCACCGAGGAGGTCTGGTCGTGGTGGCAGGAAGGGTCGGTCCATCTGCAGGACTGGCCGACCGCCACCGACCTGGGCGCCGCGGCAGCGACCGACCCCGCCATCCTCGATGCCGTGGCGGCGGTTCTCGGCGGCCTGCGCGGGGCCAAGTCGTCGGCGAAGGTCGGCATGCGCACGCCAGTGCTCCGAGCTGCGGTCACCGGGCCGGCGGACGCGCTCGCAGCCGTGCGGGACACCGCGCGGGACCTGTGTGCGGCGGGCACCGTGACCGGAGACCTCACCTACCGCGAGGACGGCACCGAAGTCACCGTCGAGGTGGAGCTCGGGGAGCCCCCGGCGAAGACCAGGTCCTGAGCGCCGCTCAGCGGTGGTGTCCGCGCCCCTTGCCGTGGCCGGGTCCGCGGTGACCGGGACCCTTGCCGTGCGCCTTGCCGTGCCCGTTGCCGTGCCCCTGGCCGTATCCCTGGGGGTGCGCCTTGCCGTGCGGCTTTCCGTGCCCGTTGCCGTGTCCCTGGCCGTATCCCTGGGGGTGCGCCTTGCCGTGCGGCTTTCCGTGCCCGTTGCCGTGTCCCTGGCCGGGCGGCTTGCCGTGCGGCTTGCCGTGCCCGTTGCCGTGTCCCTGGCCGGGCGGCTTGCCGTGTCCGTTGCCGTGCCCCGGGGCGTGACCCTTCCCGTGCCCGTCAGCACGACTCTTGCCGGGGCCAGCAGGTGACCGCGCGGACCCGCCGGCGGCAACGACCCCCTGCGAGGAGGACCGCGCCGGGGACCGACCGGCCCTGCCCTGTGCCTGGCTGTGTCCCTTGCTGTGTCCCTTGCTGTCTCCGCCGGGCCTGCCCCGGTGACGCTGGCCCTGGCCCGAGGAGCCCTTGCTCGCGTTCTTCGACCTGCCCGCGTCGGAGCGGTCGGTGTCGTCGCGCGAGGGCTGGCTGCCGGTCCGTGCGGCCGGGTGCGCCGGCGCGGTCGGGTCTGCCGGCGCCGTCGAGACCGAGCGCGGCTCCTGCTCGGCGGGCGGCTTCGGCGACGGCTTCTCGGTGGGTTGCGGTGGGCGTCGTGGCTGGTGGGCGGCGAGCAGCCGGTCGCCGAGGACCAGGTCCGGTGCCAGCGCGCCGATCACCGGCTCGGGGGCCTGCTTGGCGATGAGGAGGTCCACGACCTGGGCCCTCAGTCCGTTGCCGAGGATCAGGGCAGCCGCCAGCGCAACGAACGTGAAGGCCATCAATGGCCTTCGGTGCTCGGGCGACATCATGGAGCGCTCCCGCCGGGACCCCGGATCGGACGGAGCTGTAACGATAAGGACCAAACGGACGACATGCCCGACTGGTCTAAAAATGGAGGCCCACTGGTCCAGTGAGCCGCCGGCTCAGGCGGACTTCTTCTTCTTCGGCTCGGCCTCGCGCGGCACCAGCGTCGGGTTCACGTTGTCGGAGACGACCTCCCCGGTGACCACGACCTTGCCGACGTCCTCGCGGGAGGGCACGTCGTACATCACGTTGAGGAGCACCTCCTCGATGATGGCGCGCAGGCCACGGGCGCCGGTCCCCCGCTCCATCGCCTTGTCGGCGATCGCCTGCACGGCATCGGGAGTGAACTCCAGCTCGACGCCGTCGAGGTCGAACAGCTTCTGGTACTGCTTGACCAGCGCGTTGCGGGGCTCGGTCAGGATCTGCACCAGCGCCGCCTGGTCGAGCTTGTCGACGTGGGCGATCAACGGCAGCCGGCCGATGAACTCCGGGATCAGGCCGAACTTCACGAGGTCCTCGGGGCGGACCGCGGCGAACATCTCGTCGGTGTCGGTCTCGTTGGAGGTGCGCATCTCGGCGGTGAAGCCGAGGGTCTTCTTGCCCACCCGCTGCTCGACGATGTGCTCGAGGCCGGCGAAAGCACCGCCGACGACGAACAGGACGTTGGTGGTGTCGATCTGGATGAACTCCTGGTGGGGATGCTTGCGCCCACCCTGCGGCGGCACCGAGGCGGTGGTGCCCTCCAGGATCTTCAGCAGCGCCTGCTGCACGCCTTCGCCGGAGACGTCCCGGGTGATCGAGGGGTTCTCGGCCTTGCGGGCGACCTTGTCGATCTCGTCGATGTAGATGATCCCGGTCTCGGCCTTCTTCACGTCGTAGTCGGCGGCCTGGATCAGCTTCAGGAGGATGTTCTCGACGTCCTCACCGACGTAGCCGGCCTCGGTGAGCGCGGTGGCGTCCGCGATCGCGAAGGGCACGTTGAGCATCCGGGCCAGCGTCTGGGCGAGATAGGTCTTGCCACAGCCGGTGGGCCCCACCAGCAGGATGTTGGACTTGGCCACCTCGACGGCGTCCTCGCGACCCTGACGCGCGGTGTTCCCCGAGACGCCGGCCTGAACGCGCTTGTAGTGGTTGTAGACCGCGACGGCGAGGGACTTCTTCGCCGTCTCCTGCCCGATCACGTAGGCGTTGAGGAAGTCGAAGATCTCCCGCGGCTTGGGGAGCTCGTCGAGACCGACCTCCGAGGTCTCGTTGAGCTCCTCCTCGATGATCTCGTTGCACAGGTCGATGCACTCGTCGCAGATGTAGACGCCGGGTCCGGCGATCAACTTCTTGACCTGCTTCTGGCTCTTCCCGCAGAAAGAACACTTCAGCAGGTCGCCACCGTCACCGATGCGTGCCATCCGTCCCTCAATCGTCCGAGTCGGAGCGGGTCCGACGAGTTGTGTCCAGCATCGTGCCCACGACTTGTTCCGACCGTACTCCGTGATCCCGCCCCATGGGGCCGGGACACGACGACCGGTAGCCCCTTCGTGGTCTCAGACGGCCACGGCCTTGCGTGACTCCAGGACCGCGTCGATCAGGCCGTACTCCACCGCCCCCTCAGCGGTGAGGATCTTGTCCCGTTCGATGTCGAGACTGACCTCGTCCTTCGACTTGCCCGAGTGCTCGGCGATCATCGACTCCAACAGCTCACGCATCCGCAGGATCTCGTTGGCCTGGATCTCGATGTCCGAGGACTGCCCGTAGGTGCCTTCGGTGTAGGGCTGGTGGATCAGGATGCGGCTGTTGGGCAGCGCGAGCCGCTTGCCCGGCGCCCCCGCCGCGAGGAGGATCGCCGCCGCCGAGGCCGCCTGCCCCAGGCAGACGGTCTGCACGTCGGGCTGGATGAACCGCATCGTGTCGTAGATCGCGGTCATCGCCGTGAACGAGCCTCCGGGGCTGTTGATGTAGATCTGGATGTCCCGCGCCGGGTCCATGGACTCCAGGCAGAGCAGCTGGGCCATCACCGCGTTGGCGATGTCGTCACTGATCGGCGTGCCGAGGAAGATGATCCGGTCCTCGAACAGCTTGGCGTAGGGGTCGATGCGGCGGAAGCCGTAGGAGGTCCGCTCCTCCCACTGGGGGATGTAGTAGTTCATCGCTGTCGTCCTTCGAAGGTCGTCTCGGGTGTGGGGCGAACGGTCACTTGCGCGCGGGGCGGCCCTGGTCGGCAGCCTCCCGGGCACTGGTGATCACGTGGTCGATGAAGCCGTAGTCCTTGGCCTCGTCGGCGGTGAACCAGCGGTCCCGGTCGGCGTCCTGCTCCACCTGCTCCAGCGGCTGACCGGTGTGGTCGCTGATGAGCTCGAACATGACCCTCTTGATGTGCAGTGACTGCTGGGCCTGGATCTTGATGTCCGAGGCCGAGCCGCCCATCCCCCCGGACGGCTGGTGCATCATGATCCGCGCGTGCGGCAGCGAGTAGCGCTTGCCCTTCGCGCCGGCGCACAGCAGGAACTGGCCCATGGAGGCGGCGAGGCCCATGGCCACGGTGGCGACGTCGTTGGGGATGTAGTTCATCGTGTCGTAGATGGCCATGCCAGCGTCGACCGAGCCGCCCGGGCTGTTGATGTGCAAGAAGATGTCGCCCTCGGGGTCCTCCGCGCTGAGCAGCAGCAGCTGCGCGCAGATGGCGTTGGCGTTCTGGTCCCGCACCTCCGAGCCCAGGAAGACGATCCGCTCGCGGAGGAGCCGCTGGTAGATGTGGTCGTCGAGGCCGTAGCCGGCCTGACCACCGTTGAGCTGGGGGTCGTTCGGGTTCGCAGTCACGGGTCCGACCCTAGACGGGCCCTCCGACATTTCCACGGGCGGCCCGGCAGTGTTCGCCCTAAGCCGAACTCGCCGGCGACCCGCGCCCGCGGACGCCTGGCTCAGGCGGCCTCCACGGTCGCCTTGATGCGTTCCAAGGTGGCCCGGATGCCGTCGGCCAGCTCGTGGTCGTGCTGCACCGCCCCACCGATGAGCGGGGCCGCCAACGCCGTCGCGGCGGTGAACCGGGGCAGGATGCGACGGCCCGTCACGCTGGTGCCGGACGGCGTCTCGTGGAGCTCGTAGACCCAGGTGGCGCCGCTCTCGCGGACCTTCCAGGCAACGGCACGCCGCGGCTCCCAGCGGACCACGCGCGAGGTCGTCGGCCACACCGCCAGCCCGCGGCGGTTGATGCCCACGATGCGGGCGCCGAGCCCCGGCCTGCCCAGCACGAACGCCTTGGCCAGCTCAGGGCTGAACTCCGGCATCCGGCCCAGGTCGGAGACCACTTCCCAGACCCGGTCCGAGGGCGCGTCCATCTCGACGGAGGCGCTGATCGGGATCGGCTGCTTCGCGGCGCTCACGGGGTCTCCTCACGGGTCGGCGGGTCGGAACGGTCCTGCAACCAGGCACGGAGCGCAGCGTAGACATGGTCGTGGTTGAGCAGGTCGAAGTGGTCAGCACGTGGGACGTGGAGCGTCTCGGCGCCGGGGAACATCTCCTGGCCGTGCCGGTCGTGTCCCAGGGCGGAGCGGTAGGGCACCAGATAGTCGCCCACCGTGCCGGCGGTCGCCGAGCGCGGCGACCGGGTCAGCGTGGCGGCGACCAGCCGGTAGCGCGCGTGGGGCAGGTGCTGGATGTCCGGTGCGAGGCCGTGGCGAAGATCGAGGATGCCCACCGACCGGTACTCGAGGATGCGACCGAGCGGTGCGGCCTCGGGCAGGAGCCCGAGGTAGCGCACCCCCTTGTTGACCACACGCTCCAGCGGTGCGCCCAGGTGCGGCGAGCCGAGGGTGACGACGTCGGTGACCAGGTCGGTCCACGGCGACTCGCTGTCGGTGGTCACCGCACAGGCCGCCCGCAGGATCAGCCCGCCCATGGAGTGGCCGATGAGGGCGATGCGGCGTACGTCGGTCGGCCAGTGCGCGACGACCCGGTCCAGCAGGGCCGCCACACCGGCGCCGTTGTGCGCGATCGGCAGCCCGGAGTTGACTCGGAGGTAGACCGGGCTCCAGCCGTGCTCGACGAGGCGGTCGCCGTAGCTGCGCCGGTACGGGCGCCGCTGGCGCTCCTGCGTGCGAGGGCGGGCGACACGGTTCCAGTAGGCCTCGTTCTCGCTCAGCCCGTGCACGAAGACGACCAGGTCCGGGCTGGCCGTGGGAAAGGCACCGGCGATGCCGGCCCGGTCGAGAGTCACGTCGCGGCCGCCGACGCGCACGCCCGCGTCGAAGGCGAACGGCGACCCCTCGGCGTGCAGGCGGTCGCCGATCAGGCCGTTGACCGCCGCCCGAACGAACCGGCCGTGGGGCGTGTCGTCCAGGTCCGGTCCCACGCCGGCGCGACTGGCGCGCTTGAGGCTCCAGGCCGAGCCCTTCAGGCCGGCGCTGATGCCGCAGTAGACCGCCTTGGAGATGCCGTCGTGGAGCCGGTGGCTCAGCGCGGTGCCCCCGGCCACGCGGTCCCCGACGCCGTAGATCCGGCCCGCGACCGAGTGGTGCACCTCCCGGATCGACCCCACCACCAGGTCTTCGGCGTACTCGGCAGCCAGAGCAGCCGCGTCGAGCAGGCCGGCGTCGTCACGACTCATGGTGAACACATGTTCACTCAAGCAGGGTGGGTCGTCAACGATCCGCCCGACACGCGGTCAGCTGGGGACGTCGCCCTCCGGCTCGGTCTCCGGCTCCCCCGCTGCCTCGGCGGTCTCCGCCGCAGCCTCCTCCTCGGGCTCGCCGATGCTGCCGTCTGGACGGAGGTTCTTCAGGTCGACGGGGTTGCCGCTGCGGTCGGTGACCGTGGCGGACTCCACGATCTGCGCCAGCGCCTTGCCGCGGACGACCTCCGAGACCATCTCCGGGACGTGGTTGTGCTCGAGCATGTGGCGCATGAACTCGTCGGGGTTCTGGCCGGACTGCTGGGCGCGCCGCATCAGGTGGGCGGAGAGCTCGTCCTGCTCCACGCCGATCTCCTGGGCGCGGGCGATCTCGTCGAGCAGGAACTGCGAGGCCATCGCGTCCCGGACGCGCTTCTCCAGCTCGGCGTCGAACTCGTCGACGGTCTGCTTCTCGTTGTCGAGGTACTGCTGCATCGACAGTCCCGCGTAGCCGAGCTGCTGCTCGATCTCCTGGCGGCGCGCCGCCAGCTCCTGCGCCACCACGTCCTCGGGCAGGGGGATCTCGGCCTGGTCCAGCAGCTGCTCCAGCACGGCGTCGCGGGCCGCAGCCGCCTGCTCGAGCCGCTTGCTGCGCTCCAGCCGGGTGCGCACGTCGGCGCGCAGCTCCTCGACGGTGTCGAACTCCGAGGCCATCTGGGCGAACTCCTCGTCGACCTCGGGAAGCTGCTGCTCCTTGACCGCGGAGACCGACACCCGCACGTCCACGTCCTCGCCGGCCTGGTCGCCACCGAGCAGGGTGGAGGAGAAGGTCGCCTCCTCGCCCGCAGCCAGGCCGCGCAACGCCTCGTCGATCCCGTCGATGAGCTCTCCGGACCCCACCTTGTAGGAGTAGCCGGCGACCTCACCGCCCTCGACGTCCTCGCCGTCCCTGGTCGCCTTCAGGTCGACGGTGACCATGTCACCGTCCTGGGCCCCACGGTCGACCTCGAGAAGCGTCGCGAAGCGCTCACGCAGGGTCTGCACCTCCTCCTCGACGTCCTCGTCGCCGACCTCCACGTCGTCGACGGTGACCTCGAGGGCGTCGTACGCCGGCACGTCGATGTCCGGGCGCACGTCGACCTCGGCGGTGAACTCCAGGAGCGCGTTGTCCTCCAGCCGGGTGATGTCGATCTCGGGCTGGGCCAGCGGCTGCAGGTCGTTGTCCTGGAGGGCCTGGACGTAGAGCTGCGGCAGCGCCTCGTTGATCGCCTGGTCCAGGACCGCGCCACGGCCGACCTGCCGGTCGATGACCGGCGGCGGGACCTTGCCCTTGCGGAAGCCGGGGATGTTCACCTGCTTGGCGATGGCCTGGTAGGCGGCGTCGAGGCTGGGCTTGAGGTCCTCGAACGGCACCTCCACGGTGATCTTGGCCCGGGTCGGGCTCAGCGTCTCCACGGCGCTCTTCACAGGGGATCTCCTCGGGTCTGCGGGGTTGTCGGGCAAGTCGATGTGGCGCTCGGTACGGCAGGGTCGTCTGCGGCGGGGTCTGTCGGGGCGACAGGACTCGAACCTGCGATCTCCTGCTCCCAAAGCAGGCGCGCTAGCCACTACGCTACGCCCCGCCAGGAGCCCCACCGACCGGCAGGCAGCCGGCCCTGGGCACTCCTGAGAGCGGATGACGGGAATCGAACCCGCGTCATCAGTTTGGAAGACTGAGGCTCTACCATTGAGCTACATCCGCGCGGCCTCGCCCAGCCGGAGCACCGGCGGCCGAGGCGGCGTCCATCGTGCCACAGCGTGAGGCGGCCGCACGAACCGGCCGCGGCTCGCGGTACCGGCCGACCCGACCGGTGTCCTGCGGCTCAGCGGCGGTGGACCACCAGGAGCGCGCGGTCGTCCGGGGCGTGTGCCATCGAGTCCACCAGCCAGCTCGCGCCGCCCTCGAAGCCGCGCTGGAGCAGCCGCTCCCCGAGCCCGGCCAGCTTGTCGATGCCCAGGCTGATGTCCCGGCGGTTGGTCTCCACCAGCCCGTCGGTGAACAGCAGCAGCGCGTCGCCGTGGCGCAGCTCACCGCTGACCAGCTCGAACTCCGCGTCCCGGACCACGCCGAGCACCGGGCCCTCGGAGTCGAGCACCGACCAGCGACCCGAGCCGGCATGCAGCCAGATCGCGGGCGGATGACCGGCCTTGCGCAGCTCGAACGCGCCGGTGACCAGGTCGAGGTGCAGGTGGATCGCGGTGGCGAAGCCCTCGGCCCACTCCTGGCCCAGCAGGTAGTCGTTGGCCGCCGGCAAGAACGCCTCGCCGGGGAGGGCGGAGGCGATGCCGTTGAACGCCCCGGACAGGAACAACGACCGCGAGCCGGCCTCGACGCCCTTGCCGGAGACGTCGACGACGACCAGCTCCAGCGAGTCCGGCGACGAGCACCGCGCGACGATGAAGTCACCGGCGTACGACGTCCCGCCGGCCGCCCGGAGCTCCGCGTCGACCAGCCACTCCTCCGGGAGCTGGGGCAGGTTGCCCTGCTTGGAGATGCGGTCCCGCAGGTCGACGAACATCGACTCGCCCATCGGTCCCGACACCCCGAGCCGGGTCCGCCGGAAGGAGGTGAACAGGATCATGAAGGCGACCGCGAACAGCACCACGGCGCGCGTGACCGTGCGCCAGGTGACGCTCGGTTGGTCGGCGATGAGGATGCAGGAACAGGCAGCGACGTAGACGACGTACCACGGGAGCACCCGCGGCCCGAGCCAGAAGCTGCCGAGGAACATCGGCACCAGCAAGGCCGAGAACGGCAGCACCGTCGGCCAGAGGATGCCCCCGACGGTCATCCCGGTCGCGAGCGTCATGAGCACCACGAGCGCGGGGGTGTCGCTCACCGTGACGGCCCGCCGCAGCCGCCGGGCCAGCCCGCCCCACGGGCGCGGCGCAGGGGGCGAGGCGGGCTGCATGCCCTGCTCGCGGGTGATCACCATGCCCGGGCTCCCGACGATCGGCTGGGCTCAGCCTACGGCGCGGGAGCGGAAGGTGGGTTGACAACGCGGGCACCAGAACAAGTTGCGTTGCCCGAGCTCCCGGGTCCGCACCGTCGCACCGCACACCAGGCACGGCTGGCCGGCGCGGCGGTAGACGTAGACCTCGCCACCGTGGTCGTCCACGCGCGGTGGGCGTCCCGTCGCCTCCGGCGTGTGCTCGGCCCGCACGGTGTCGATGCGCCCGGTGCGCACCCCCGCTGCCATGAGCCCGACCAGGTCCTCCCACAAGGCCCGGAACTGGCCGGCGCGCAGCGTCCGTCCGGGCCGCAGCGGGTGCAGACGCTGTCGGAACAGCACCTCGGCGCGATAGACGTTCCCCACCCCGGCGAACAGCGACTGGTCCATCAGGAGGGTGCCCAGCGGCGCCGCGCTTCGCCGCACCCGCTCCCAGGTCCGGGCAGGATCGGCACCATCATCGAGCGGGTCGGCCCCGAGCCCGTCCACGACGGTCTGCGCCTGCTCCCGGGTGACCAGCGCGCAGGTGGTGGCGCCCCGCAGGTCGGCGTACGCCCGCGGGCCGAGGAGTCGCAACCGAACCTGCCCGACCGGCGGGGGCACGTCGGCGACGGAGCCGTCGAGCCGGCGCACGTCGAAGGAGCCGTAGAGCCCGAGGTGGACGTGCACCACGCGGTCCGCAGGGAACTCCACGAACAGGTGCTTGCCGGCCGACCGGGCGCCCTCCAGGCGGCCACCGTCGAGCAGAGCGGCGGAGTCCGCGAAGCGTCCTTGCGGACTGCTCACTGCGACGACGTCGCCGCCGAACGCGTCGGTGAGGTCCAGGGCGAGGCGCCGGAGGGTGTGGCCCTCAGGCATCCGACCGGACCGCCGAGGGCGGCAGCGGCGGGAGCTCACCCGTGCGCTCGTAGTCGGCCAGCATGCCGATGCGGCGCACGTGCCGCTCCTCGCCGGTGAACGCGGTCGTGAGGAAGACCTCGACGAAGCGCGTCATGTCCTCCACCGGGTGCATCCGGCCCCCCACGGAGATGACGTTGGCGTCGTTGTGCTCGCGCGCGAGCACGGCGGTCTCCTCGCTCCACACCAGGGCGGCGCGCACACCGGCGACCTTGTTGGCCGCCATCTGCTCACCGTTGCCGGACCCGCCGATGACCACGCCCAGGCTGTCCGGCTCGGCGGACACGGCCTCGGCCGCGCGCAGGCAGAACACCGGGTAGTCGTCGAGGGCGTCGTACTGGAAGGGGCCGTGGTCGACCGGCTCGTGCCCGTGCTCGGTGAGCCAGGCCACGAGGTGGTCCTTCAGCTCGAGGCCGGCGTGGTCGGAACCGAGGTGAACGCGCATGGCGTCAGCCTGTCAGGTCCACAGTGCGGCGCGGGACAGCGCCTGGCTGGGCTCGGCTCGACGTGGACTCCGGCCGTGACGACGTCGGGCACCCCCGAGCGTTGTACGAGCCCCCTCGCCGAGGCGACCGGTGCCGCGTCCGAGCCGTGTACCGGTCGATGTCGTCGACCACGGCGCGTCCTCCTCCCTGTCGCTGTTGCCTGCTCCACGACGGAACCGGTCGGTCCCGCGCATGCACAGGGCCTTCTGCCCGGTCGCCGCCGGTCCTTGTTCCCTACAGGGCGCCGCGCCGACTTCAGAGGCTGAGGAGTGACAAGCGTCTCGGGCCATTCTCATGAAGAGGGACCCAATGGCCACCATCCATGCCGCTCCGACCACAATCAGCGCTCCCGACCCGGAGACGCGGGCGCTACCGACCTTCGCCTACGTGGTCACGGGCCTGGCCACCGTCGCGCTGGGGGTGATGGTGCTGGTCTGGCCGGACCGGACACTCGCCGTCGTCGCTGCGTTGTTCGGCGTCCAGCTCATCGTCACCGGCGTCTTCCAGATCGTCGGCGCGGTCCAGTCCCCGGCGAGCACGGGCGTCAGAGCGCTCCTCGGCGGCCTCGGCGTGGCCGGGGTGGTCGCCGGGCTCATCTGCCTGTTCCGACCGTTCACCTCGCTCGGCGTGCTGGTCCTGCTGGTGGCGATCGGCTGGTTCGCCCAGGCGTTCGCGGACGTCACCGCCGGGGTCCGGGCTCAGGGAGCCCGGCGCTACGGCCTGCTGCTGCTCGGTGCGCTGGCGTTCCTCGGCGCGGTGACACTACTGGCCTGGCCGGCGCTGTCCCTGCTCGTCATGGCGCGAGTGGCGGGATGGTTCCTGGTGGCCGTCGGCCTGGTCGAGATCCTCTCGGTCTTCACCGGCTCGCGGGCGCGGTGGGTGCCGGCCTGACCTCACCGCGACACAGACCCTCAGCCGGCGCCGAGCCGGGCGAGCTCCTCCTCGACGACGGCCGGGTCGAGCTTGCGGAAGACCGGGGCGGGCTTGCCGACGGGCGTGCCCACCTCGAGCAGGCGGCGCTCCCAGCGGCGGATGCCGGAGTAGTCGCCGGTCAGGATCGGGTAGCCGGGGCCGCCGTCGAGGTCCTCGACCTCACGCAGCTCCGGCATCGGCTGGACCGTGCCGGCACCGCCCATCACCGCGTCGACCGCATTGGCCGAGAACGGCAGGAACGGCGAGAGGATCGTGTTCAGGTCCGTGACGCACTGGGCCATCACGTGCAGGACGGTCGAGAGCCGGACACGCTGGTCCTCACCCTTGAGCTTCCACGGCTCGGAGTCCGAGACGTACTTGTTCGCCTCGGCGACCGCACGCATCGCCTCACCGATCGCGGCCTTCTGCCGGTGCCGGGCGATCAGCCTCCCGACCGCGTCGAAGGCTGCCTCGACGTGGTCGAGCAACGCCTGGTCCTCGGCGGTCAGCTGGCCCGCGGCCGGGATCTCGCCGAAGTTCTTCGCGATCATGCTGGCCGTCCGGTTGACCAGGTTGCCCCAGCCGGCGACCAGCTCGTCGTTGGTGCGGCGGACGAACTCGCTCCAGGTGAAGTCCGCGTCCTGGTTCTCCGGCCCCGCGGCCGCGACGAAGTACCGGAAGGCATCGGCCTGGTAGCGGCTGAGCAGGTCGTGGACGTAGATGACGACCCGCTGGGAGGAGGAGAACTTCTTGCCCTCCATGGTCAGGAACTCCGAGGACACCACCTCGGTCGGCAGGTTGAGCTCGCCGAACTTGCCCGGCTGGCCGTCCTTGTCACCCTTGCCGCTGTAGGCGAGCAGCTCGGCGGGCCAGATCTGGCTGTGGAAGGTGATGTTGTCCTTGCCCATGAAGTAGTAGGACAGCGCCTCACCGGCGCCGGGGGGCGCCGGGTTCCACCACTCGCGCCAGCGCTCGGGGTCCCCGGTGCGACGGGCCCACTCGACCGAGGCGGAGAGGTAGCCGATCACCGCGTCGAACCACACGTAGAGCCGCTTCGTGGGGTGCTCGCGCCACCCGTCGAGCGGCACCGGGATGCCCCAGTCGATGTCCCGGGTCATCGCCCGGGGGCGGATGTCCTCGAGGATGTTCTGGCTGAACCGGATCACGTTGGGTCGCCAGGTGCCGCTGGCCTCGCGCTCGTCGAGCCACTCCCCCAGCGCCTTGGCGAGCGCCGGGAGGTCGAGGAAGAAGTGCTGGGTCTCCACGAACTCCGGGGCCTCGCCGTTGATCCGGGAGCGCGGGTTCAGCAGGTCCGCCGGGTCGAGCTGGTTGCCGCAGTTGTCGCACTGGTCCCCGCGGGCCCGGTCGTAGCCGCAGATCGGGCAGGTGCCCTCGATGTAACGGTCCGGGAGCGTGCGACCGGTCGACGGGCTGATCGCGCCGTGCGTCGTGCGCTCGATGAAGTAGCCGTTGTCGTGGACGCCGGTGAACATCTCCTGCACCACGGCGGTGTGGTTGCGCGTGGTGGTCCGCGTGTAGAGGTCGTAGGAGACGCCCAGCGAGACGAGGTCCTCGGCGATCAGCCGGTGGTTGCGGTCGGCCAGCTCCTGCGGAGTCACCCCCGCCTCGTCGGCGGCGATCAGGATCGGCGTGCCGTGCTCGTCGGTGCCGGAGACCATGAGCACGTCGTGGCCCGCCATCCGCATGTAGCGGCTGAACACGTCGGAGGGCACGCCGAAACCGGCCACGTGCCCGATGTGGCGCGGGCCGTTGGCGTAGGGCCAGGCGACGGCGGAGAGGACCTTGCTCATAGCCGTCGATCCTAGGTGGGAGCCGGGTGTGTCCCAGCCCCGGCTCAGCTGAAGTCCAGCTCCGCGGTGCGGCTGCGCTTGAGCTCGAAGAACAGCGGGTACGAAGCGACGGCCCGCACGCCGTCCCAGAGCTTGCCGGCCTCCTCGCCCCGCGGCGCCTTGGTGATCACCGGGCCGAAGAACGCGACCCCCTCGACGTGGATGGTAGGGGTGCCGACCTCGTCGCCGACCGCGTCCATCCCGGCGTGGTGGGACTTGATCACCGCGTCGTCGAAGGAGGTGTCCTCCATCGCCTCGGCCAGCGACGTGGGCAGCCCGGCCTCGGCCAGCGCCTCCTCGACCAGCCGGCGGTCGGCGTCACGGCCCTCGAGGTGGATCCGGTTGCCCATCGCGGTGTAGAGCGGGAGCACGACCTCGGCGCCGTGGTCCTGCTCGGCGGCCACGATCACCCGGACCGGCCCCCAGGTGGTGGCGATCTTGCGGCGGTACTCCTCGGAGACGTCCTTGTCCTTGTTCAGGTAGGCCAGGCACATCACGTGCCAGGCCACCTCCACCTCGCGCACCTTCTCCACCTCGAGCATCCAGCGCGAGGTCAGCCAGGCGAAGGGGCAACGGGGGTCGAACCAGAAATCGGCGCGAGTGGTCACAGCTCTCCTTCGGGAAACGTCTCAGGAAGGAGACGGTGCCCGTTGTGAACGGCAACCAAACAGGTCGGTGCAATGATGCGCAGCATGCCTGGCACCAACCTGACTCGGGACGAGGCGCGCACCCGCGCCCAGCTCGTCGACGTCGACTCCTACACCGTGGAGCTCGACCTCACCACCAGCGCGGAGACCTTCGAGTCCACCACGACCCTGCGCTTCCACTGCTCCGAGCCCGGCGCCGAGACGTTCGCCGACCTCGTCGACGCCGAGGTGCACGAGATCACGCTCAACGGCCGGTCGCTCGATCCGGCGAGGGCGTACGTCGACCAGCGCATCGCCCTTCCCGACCTGGCCGCCGACAACGAGCTGGTCGTGCGTGCCTCCTGCCGGTACTCCCGCACCGGTGAGGGTCTGCACCGCTTCGTCGACCCGGCCGACGACCGGGTCTACACCTACACCCAGTTCGAGGTGCCGGACGCCCGTCGGGTCTTCACCACCTTCGAGCAGCCGGACCTCAAGGCCGCCTTCACCTTCCACGTCACCGCGCCGGACCATTGGAAGGTCGTCTCCAACGCGCCCACGCCCGAGCCCGAGCCGCTCGGTGCCGGGCGGGCGGTGTGGCGGTTCCCGGCCACACAGCGGATCTCGACCTACATCACCGCGCTCATCGCCGGGGAGTACCACGCGGAGCACGCCGTCTACCGCGGCGCCCACGGCGAGATCCCGCTGGGCCACTACTGCCGGCAGTCGCTCGCCGCGCACATGGACACCGACGAGCTGGTGAAGATCACCAGCCAGGGGTTCGACTTCTTCGAGGATGCCTTCGGCTACCCCTACCCGTTCGGCAAGTACGACCAGCTCTACGTGCCGGAGTACAACATGGGCGCGATGGAGAATGCCGGTGCGGTCACCTTCCGCGACGAGTACCTCCCTCGCAGCCGGCAGGACGCCTCGTTCTACGAGTTCCGCACCACGGTGATCCTGCACGAGATGGCCCACATGTGGTTCGGCGACCTGGTCACCATGAAGTGGTGGGACGACCTGTGGCTCAACGAGTCCTTCGCCGAATGGGCCTGCCACCACGCGGCCGTGGAGGCGACCGAGTTCACCGAGACCTGGACCGGCTTCGCCAATGCCCGCAAGAACTGGGCCCTGCGCCAGGACCAGCTGCCCAGCACCCACCCCATCGCCGCGGACAACCACGACCTGCGCGCGGTGGAGGTCAACTTCGACGGGATCACCTATGCCAAGGGCGCCTCGGTGCTCAAGCAGCTCGTGGCCTGGGTCGGGCTGGAGAACTTCCTGGTCGGGCTGCGCTCGTACTTCCGCACCCACCAGTTCGGCAACAGCGAGTTCCAGGACCTGCTCGCCCCGCTCGAGGAGGCCTCCGGCCGTGAGCTGGACTCGTGGGCGAAGGAGTGGCTGCAGACCAGTGGGGTGAACACGCTGGCACCGGAGTTCACCCTCGACGAGGACGGTCGCTACTCCTCCTTCACGGTGGTGCAGAGCGCCACCGTCGAGCACCACACCCTGCGTCGCCACCGGATCGGCATCGGCCTGTACGACGAGGAGAACGGCCACCTGGTCCGCCGTACCTCGGTGGAGGTGGACGTCGAGGGTGAGCGGACGGTGCTCGAGCAGCTGGTCGGCCAGCGACAGCCGGACCTGCTCCTCCTCAACGACGGCGACCTCACCTACGCCAAGATCCGCCTGGACCAGCGCTCGCTGCAGACCGTCGTCGACGGCCTCTCCCGGCTCGACGACTCCCTCGCCCGGGCCCTGTGCTGGGGCGCGGCCTGGGACATGACCCGCGACGCCGAGCTGTCGGCGACCGACTTCGTGACGTTGGTTCTGGGCAACATCGCCAGCGAGACCGACGCGTTCGGGTCCGCGCGCATCCCGGGGTATGCCGCCCAGGCGGTCAACTACTTCTCCGCGCCCGAGTCCAGAGCCGACCTCCGCGCTCGCTGGGAGACAGGCCTGCGGGAACTGCTGGAGCAGGCCGACCCCGGCAGCGACCACCAGCTCACCTTCCTGCGCTCCCTGGCCGGGGCCGCACACAGCGCTCCCGTGCTGGACCTGCTGGAGAAGATCCTCGACGGCGAGACCGTGCTCGACGGCTTGACCGTCGACGCCGACCTGCGCTGGACGCTCGTGCACGCGCTCGGCCGCGCCGGTCGCGGCGGCGAGGCTCGCATCGCCGCCGAGCTCGAGCGGGACCACACGATCTCGGGGCGCGAGCGTGCCGCCGGTGCGCGAGCCGCCCAACCCAGCGCCGAGGCCAAGGCCGAGGCGTGGGAGATCGCGATCGTGCGCGACGACGTGCCGAACGAGACCCAGCGGAGCGTGGCCCTGGCCTTCATGCAGCCGGGCCAGGACGCCGTGCTGCAGCCCTACGTCGACCGCTACCTCGCCGCTGCCGACGACCTGTGGGAGGAGAAGGGCACCCAGCGTGCCTCGACGGCGCTGGAGTACATGTTCCCCCGTCCGCTCGCCTCACCTGCGTTGCTGGAGAAGGCAGGGCGCTGGCTCGCCGAGTCCACGGCCAACCCGGCGGCCAAGCGCTACGTGCGCGAGGGGGCCGCGGACGTCGAGCGCTACCTGGCCGGTCAGGCGCGCGACCGCGGCTGACCGGGCACAGTCGCCTACTCGTGCAGGGTCAGCGGGCGCCGGGCCGCCTCACCGAGCTGGCCGACGCCGTGCTTGATCCCACCGACCAGGTCCCCGCCGGCGAACGACGACTCCATGCCGGCGATGGCCAGGCGGACGGCCTCGTCGGTCAGGCAGCGGCGTACGTCGGCCCCGGTGACCACCTCGACCAGCCGAGCCGAGGGGTCGACCATGACCAGCACGCTGCGCTCGGGCGAGGAGAGGGCGGCGTGCAGCCGCTGTGCGAACGGGCGGGACTCACCGTCGGCGGCACCGACGTAGACGGAGAACTCGAAGCGCGAAGCCGTCTCCGCGCCGCGGATGGCGCGGTCGATCTCGGCCTGCTGGGCGGCCGAGAAGCCCTCACCAGCGACCACTGCCGCCACCCGCGTCCTTGCCCTCGGCCTCGAGCTGCTCCGGGGTCAGCTCGTCGGCGGCGTGCACGCCCTTCTGGGGGCCACCGAACCACTCCGACTGCCCCCGCCAGGAGTGCCCGGGTTCGTAGCCGCGGCCACGCACCATGGACGGCACCAGGGTGAGCACGGTGATCACCGCCGCCAGCCCCAACGGGATCAGCAGGAGCACCAGCAGGTAGCCCAGGGCCGAGACGTCGGGTCCGGTGTCCCAGCCCACGGGCGTGTCGGCGGCGGCCGGCGCCAGGGCCCCGGCGGCGAGCACGAGCGTTGCGGCGGAGGTCACGGTCGAGAGGGCGCGGCGCACGCGACGGTGAGTGATCACACAGCGCAGGATAGCCGCGGGTGCTTGAGGGTTGCTCCCGCGGGCTCATAGCCTCGCCAGCATGCTTTCGGCGCCCCTCATGACGACGCACGCGTTCATGAGCCTGTTCGACATGCCCAGGGTCTGCCAAGCCAGCGACAGCTGGACCTGCGCGGCCGTCTACGACTGGACCGGCAACAAGGAGCTCGCCGGCATCGCGACCTGGCTGATCGGCAGGCCGCTGTCCATCCTCGCCATCGTCCTGATCGGTCTGGTCGCCCGCTGGATGTCGGTGCGGATGATCGACCGGGTCGTGCGCCGCGCCCAGGACGGCGTCCGGCCACACTCCCGGCACACCTTCAACCGTCGCGCCCAACGCGCCCGGAGCCTGGGCTCGCTGCTGAAGAGCGTGGTGACCGGGCTGATCTTCGGGATCGTGGCGGTGATGGTGCTGGCCGAGGTCGGCATGAACGTCGCACCGATCCTGGCCAGCGCCGGGGTCCTCGGCCTGGCCATCGGCTTCGGCGCGCAGAGCCTCGTCAAGGACTTCCTGTCCGGCATCGCGATGATGATCGAGGACCAGTACGGCGTGGGTGACGTGGTCGACCTCGGCGAGTGCGCCGGCACCGTGGAGCACATCGGGCTGCGGATCACCCGGCTTCGCGACGTCGACGGCACGGTCTGGTACATCCGCAACGGCGAGATCCTCCGCGTCGGCAACCAGAGCCAGAACTGGGCGCGCACGGTGCTGGACATCAACGTCGGCTACCGCGAGGACCTCTTGCACGTGCGCGAGGTGCTGGAGGACGTCGCCCACGGCCTGTGGGAGGACGAGGAGTACAAGGACGTCGTCATCGAGGAGCCCGAGGTCTGGGGTGTCCAGGATCTCGGCCCCGACGGCGTGGCCGTCCGGGTGACCCTGAAGACCGCGCCCATGGAGCAGTGGGCGGTGGCCCGGGAGATGCGCGCGCGGATCAAGACCCGCTTCGACGTCGAGGGCATCGAGTTCGCGATGCCCCGGCGCGTGGTGTGGCAGCGCGAGGGCGAGGCGCAGCAGGAAACCACCCTCGTCGACTGAGGGCGACCGTGAGCGGTCCCTGAGTACGGGCGCTCAGGGAGCTTGAGTCGCGTCGCGCACGTGCGCAGGGTCGCGCAGACGTCATTCTTGGCAGATGAGCCGGCTCGTCGACCCCACGATCTGCCCCGACTGCCGCACTCCCCTGGCGGCGGGAGGCGCCTGCCCCACCTGCGGACTGGTGCTGCAGGGCCCGCTCGCGGCGCGGCTGTGGCAGACGATGCAGGCCGCCGACGTCCTGATCGCCCAGCTCCGCATGCAGGCCGCCCCCGCGGCCGTCGTGCTGCCGCCTACGGCCACCGCGGGCCCGGGGAGCACGGCAGCGGCTCCCCGGCGTCGAGGCGTGTCCACCCTCTCGGTGCCGGTGGTGCTGCTCTCGCTGGGAGCACTGTGCCTGCTGGTCGCCGCGGTGGTCTTCATCGCGGTCACGTGGAGCTCCCTCGGTCTGACCGGCCGCACGCTGGTCCTCGTCGGCTTCACCGCCCTGCTCGCCGCGGTCGCCGTCGTGCTGACCCGCAAGGACCTGCGCGGCGCCGCCGAGACCTTCTGGGTGATCGTCGGCGGGATGCTGGTCATGGACCTGCTCGGCGGTCGCGAGGCGGGGCTCATGGGCCTCGACGCCCTGGAGTGGCGCGGGACCGCGGCCCTGGTCGGCGGAGCACTCCTCGCTCTCGGGGTGCTGGTCGGCTGGTGGGGCACCGGTCAGCCGGTCCGGCGGTTGTACGGCGTCCAGGTGGTCGGCGTCCTGGGCGCGACAGTCCTCACCGCCACCAACGGGTGGGCGGCGGAGCGGCCGGCCGTGGGCACCACCGTCGCCCTCCCGGCGCTGCTCCTGCTCGCGGCCGCCCTGCGGGCACGTGTCCCGGTCGTCGCGGTGGGAGCGGTCGTGCTCGCCCTGACCAGCTGGGTGGTCCTGCTCGGCATCGGGACCGGCCGGGCCGCCGAGTCGGCGGCGTTCGACAGCTGGTGGGGCGACCTGCGTGGCTGGCCCCTGCTCGCGGCGGCGATCGCCGCCGCTGCGGTGGCCCTGCTGCCCACCCGCCGGCTCGACCGCGCCGCGTGGAGCCGGTCGTTGTTCGCCGGCATGGCTCTGCTCCCGCTGGTCGTGTTGGCCAACGCGCCCCGGAGCGAGGACGCCGATCGGACCGTCCTCGTGGCCGGCCTCACCCTGGTCGCCCTCGCCGCGGTGACGCAGCTGTCCCCTCCGGTGTGGGCGCGCGCCGCCGGATTCCTCGCGACGGTAGGGGGCCTCGGCATGGGCTCGGGACTGCTGGTGCTCACCCTGGGTCTGGTCCTTGCGTCGCGGCCGCTGGCACCCGCCGCCCTGGGTGACCACCTCGCCGTGGACAGTGGGTTCCCCCTGTCCGGTTGGGTGCCTCCCGTGATGGCGGCGGCCCTGGCTGCCGCCCTGGCCGCACTGGTGCGCCTCGCCGTGGCTGCGAACCTGCCCGGCATCCGGGCCTGGCGGGTCGTCGGGGTCCTGGTGTGCGGGGTGCTCGGCGCGGGGCTCGCCGATGCCGTCGCGGCCCTGGAGCCGCCGCTGTGGGCCGGTCTCGCGGTGCTCGGGGCGGGACTCGCAGCGACCACGACCCTCACCTGGCTGCTGCGCCGGGACCCGGTGGCGGCCGCGGTCGGCACCCTCATAGCCGTCGGGCAGGCGGCGCTCGGCCTGGGGCTGGCCGCTCCGAGCGATCTCGCCGCCGCGTTGGTGCTGAGCCTGCTGGCCGTGACGAGCGCGGCGCTGTTCGCGGTGCGGGACGCGGAGCACGGTGACATCTCCGTCCTGCTCGCCGGCTCGACGTCCGCGCTCCTGGGCGGCGCGGCACTCGACCGGTGGGGCCTGGTGATGGGTGCCGACGACGAGGCGCGCGCACTCGCCCTCGCGGTGCTCGCCGTCGTGGTCGGGGCGATCGCTCGTCCTGCGTCCCGCCGTACGACCGGGCGGGTCGGGCTCGAGGTGTCGGCCGTGCTCCTGGGACTCGCCGCCGTCGCCGGCGGACCGGACAGCGCCCTGGCCACGAACCTCACCGTCGTGGGCTCGGGGGTGTGCCTGGTGGCGGTGCTCTTCCGTGACCGCAACGCCTTCGGCTGGCTCGGCGCCGCCGTCCTGGCCCTGGCCACCGCCGTCCGGGTCGTCGACCATGTGACGGCGCCGGAGGCCTACACGCTTCCCGCTGCGGCGTTGCTGCTCGCCGTGGGCCTGTGGCGGCTCGGTCGGGAGCCGCAGGCCAGGAGCATCGCCCTGCTCGGCAGCGGGCTGTCGCTGGCGGTGGTCCCCAGCCTGCTCCTGGCTCTCGACGACCCGGTCTCGACCCGCGGCGCCCTGGTCGCCGCCGGTGGCCTGGTCGCGCTCGGCGTGGGCGGGTGGTGTCGCCTGCTGGCCCCGTTCCTCTTCGGCGCGGTGACGACCGCCCTGCTGGCCCTCCGCCACCTGGAGCCGGTGGCGGAGGCGGTGCCGCGGTGGGTCACGCTCGGGCTGGTGGGCGCGGTGCTGCTGGCCGTGGGCGTCACCTGGGAGGCGCGGCTGCGCAACCTGCAGACCGCGCGCCGCTACCTCACCACGCTGCGTTGAACCGCGGTTGCCACAATGGAGCGGTGACTTCCTCGACTCCCGAGACGACCTCGTTCTACGACGAGATCGGTGGCTCCGCGACGATCCGGCAGATCGTGCGCCGCTTCTACGAAGGCGTGGCCGAGGACGAGCTGCTCCGCCCCATGTATCCCGAGGAGGACCTGGGGCCGGCGCAGGAGCGGCTGAGCATGTTCCTCGAGCAGTACTGGGGCGGGCCGACCACCTACTCCCAGCGCCGCGGCCACCCGCGGCTGCGGATGCGGCACGCGCCGTTCGCGGTGACCCCCACGGCCGCGCAGCACTGGTTGCGGCACTTCCGGGCCGCTCTCGACGACGCCGGGCTCACCGAGGCGCAGGACGCGCAGTTCTGGGCCTACGTCACCCATGCCGCCCAGTTCATGGTCAACACCATGGAGGAGCCCTAGCTCGCCAGCTCCTCCTCCAGGCGGGCCCGCTGGGTCTCGGCCATGTCCGCCGGTCGCTGGGTCTGGCTGTCGAAGGTCACCATCACCACGGCCGCCCGCGCGAGCACGCGGTCGTCGTCGCAGAGCTCGGCCTGGACGGTGAACGAGCGCGTGCCCAGGTGGCCCACCCACGAGTGCACCTCGTAGGGCGCCTGGCGCAGCGGCACCGGAGCGAGGTAGTCGACGTCGGTGCGCGCGACGACGTGCTGGCTCCACTGCTGCCCACGCGTGTGCAGTCCCATCAGGAACTTGATCCGGGCCTCCTGGAGGAGCTCGAAGTGCGCGACGTCGCGGACCCGGTGGTGCTCGTCGGTGTCGGAGCGCCGGACGGCGGCGGGGTAGGTGCTCGTTCGACGCGGCCGTGGACGCGTCGGCAACGCCCGCCACTCCTCCGCAGCACCGCGGTGCAGGTCTAGCACGGCTGAGTCCGCTTCGGTGGGGTGGTGCGCGAGCGTGGTGGCGGCCCGGAGGTACGTCGTCCGGCCGTGCTCGCCCTCGTCGTAGATCTCGTGGGCGAGACCCACCTCCTGGGGCTCGACGCCGGTCACCCAGGTGTCCACCAGCACCGGTCGCCGGCGGAACACCAGCGGTGCCCGGAACTCCACCCGGTGCCGGGACACCGTGGCTTCCGCCGCCGGAAGCCCGGCGAAGAGTGCCCGGCGCGCCTCGGCCAGGTAGTCGACGTAGGTGACGTTGTTGACGTGCCCGAGCAGGTCCATGTCGGCCCAGCGCATCGGGCACTCGTAGGTGTGCCGCACGCTGCCGATCGTAGGGCCCACTAGGGTGGAGCGGCCGCCGCGTCCTCCGCGTGCGACCCGTCGACGAAGAGGAGCTCTCCATGCCCGAGGCAGTCATCGTTTCCGCAGCGCGCTCCCCGATCGGACGTGCCAACAAGGGTTCGCTGAAGGACTTCCGCCCCGACGACCTCTCCGCGCTCATCATCCAGGCCGCGCTGGAGAAGGTGCCCGAGCTCGACCCGAACACCGTCAACGACCTGATGCTGGGCTGTGGTCTGCCCGGTGGCGAGTCCGGCAACAACATGGGCCGCGTGGTCGCCACGCTGCTCGGCTACGACGACGTCCCGGGCACCACCATCACCCGCTACTGCTCATCCTCGGTGCAGACCTCGCGGATGGCCTTCCATGCCATCAAGGCCGGGGAGGGCGACGCCTTCATCTCCGCCGGCGTGGAGACGGTCTCGCGCTTCGCCAAGGGCACCTCCGACCACCTGCCCGACACCCGCAACCCCGTGTTCGACGAGGCCGTGCAGCGCACCGAGAAGATGGCGCAAGGTGGTCAGGACTGGCACGACCCGCGCGAGGACGGCAAGCTGCCCGACATCTACATCGCGATGGGGCAGACGGCGGAGAACGTCGCTCGCCTGCGCGGCCTGGACCGCAAGGAGCTCGACGAGTTCGGCGTGCGCAGCCAGAACCTCGCCGAGAAGGCCATCAACGACGGCTTCTGGGCCAACGAGATCACGCCGGTGACCACCCCCGACGGCACCGAGGTGAGCGCCGACGACGGTCCCCGCGCCGGGGTGACCTATGAGGCGATCTCCCAGCTGCAGCCGGTCTTCCGGCCCGACGGCGTGGTCACCGCCGGCAACTGCTGCCCGCTGAACGACGGCGCGGCCGCGGTGATCGTCATGAGCGACACCAAGGCCCGTGAGCTCGGCATCACGCCGCTGGCCCGCATCGTGTCCACCGGGGTCACCGGGCTCTCGCCGGAGATCATGGGCCTCGGACCGGTGGAGGCCTCCCGCGAGGCGCTCGCGCACGCCGGCATGACGATCGACGACATCGACCTCGTCGAGATCAACGAGGCGTTCGCCGCCCAGGTCGTGCCGTCCTACCAGGACCTCGGCATCGACCTCGACAAGCTCAACGTCAACGGCGGCGCCATCGCGGTCGGTCACCCGTTCGGCATGACCGGAGCCCGCCTGCAGAACACCATGCTCAACTCGCTGAAGTGGCACGACAAGTCCACCGGGCTGATCACGATGTGCGTCGGCGGCGGTCAGGGCATGGCCATGATCGTGGAGCGCCTCTCCTGAGGCGCTCCACGATCAGGCTCACTGGTCGAGAACAGCCTGGACCGAGAGCAGGATGTTGACCTTGTGGCCGACGAGGACCTTGCCCCCGTCGAGCGGGATCTCGAAGTCGACGCCGAAGTCCTTGCGGTTGATCTCGGCGGACGCCTCGAAACCGATCCGGGTGTTGCCGTAGGCGTCCCGGTCGACACCGAGGAATTCCACGTCCAGCTCGACTGGACGGGTCGCGCCCTTGATCGTCAGGTCGCCACGCGCGGTGGTGCCGTCGAAGTCACGCGTCCGGAACGTCATCGGGCCGCTGTTCTCCACGTCGAAGAAGTCCGAGGAGCGCAGGTGCCCGTCTCGTTGGGCGTCCCGGGTGTTGACGGAGTCCAGGTCGATGGTGGCCTCGGCGCGGGTGTCCTCGACCCGCTCGCCGGTGGTGATCCGGCCCTCGAACTTCTCGAACTGGCCGCGGACCTTCGTCATCAGGTGGCGGACGGTGAAGCCCACCTCGGAGTGGCTGGGGTCGATCGACCAGGTGCCGGGGACGATGCCGGTGCCGGTGCTGGTTTCCTGGGTGGTGGTCATGCTGATGCTCCTCCTCGGGTCATGAAGTAATACAACTTTCAACCACTCCGAGCGCTGGATATTCCCGCTCTCGCACATCCGTGCCGGGGCCTACGATGGCCACCATGAGCACGGGGAGGACGCGCTGGCTGACCAGAGCCGAGCAGCAGGCGTGGCGCGCCTACATCCAGGGCACCACGCTCCTGCTGGACCGACTGGACCGCGAGCTGCGCAGCACCCACGGCATCGGCATGTCGGAGTACGAGGTGCTGGTGCGGCTCTCCGAGCAGCCTGAGCGCCGGATGCGGATGGCCCTGCTGGCCGAGGCGATGTGCCACTCCCGCAGCCGGATGACCCACACGGTCGCCCGGATGGAGGTCAACGACCTGGTCGAGCGGGTAGCCAGCGACGACGACCGTCGCGGCATCGTGGCGGTGATGACGCCGCACGGATACGAGGTGCTCGAGGCGGCGGCCCACGTGCACGTGCGTGGGGTCCGTGCGCACCTGGTGGACCTCGCCAGCCCCGAAGACTTCGCGGCCGTCGGCCGCGTGTTCGACGCGGTCAGCGACCAGCTCCTCGCCGGCGTCCCCGAGGGCGTCGACATCCGCTGAGCCTCCCGCCCGACAGACGGGTGGGTGGGCTCAGTCGCGGGTGAGCCGACGGTGGGTGACGCGGTGCGGACGCGCCGCCTCGACACCGAGGCGCTCGACCTTGTTGGCCTCGTAGGCAGCGAAGTTGCCCTCGAACCAGAACCAGCGCCCCGGCTCCTCGTCGGTGCCCTCCCAGGCGAGGATGTGGGTCGCGGTGCGGTCCAGGAACCACCGGTCGTGGGAGGTGACCACCGCACAACCGGGAAAGTCGAGCAGCGCGTCCTCGAGCGAGGACAAGGTCTCGACGTCGAGGTCGTTGGTCGGCTCGTCGAGCAGCAGCAGGTTGCCGCCCATCTTCAAGGTGAGCGCCAGGTTGAGGCGGTTGCGCTCACCCCCGGAGAGGACGCCGGCCTTCTTCTGCTGGTCCGGACCCTTGAAGCCGAACGAGGCGACGTAGGCCCGGGAGTTCATCTCGAAATTGGCTACCTTGACGAAGTCCAGACCATCGGAGACGACCTCCCAGACGTTCTTGTTCGGGTCCAGGCCGCCCCGGCTCTGGTCGACGTAGGAGATCGACACCGTCTGCCCGACCTTGAGGTCGCCGGAGTCGGGCTTCTCGTCACCCACGATCATCCGGAACAGGGTGGTCTTGCCGACGCCGTTGGGACCGATCACTCCCACGATGCCGGCACGGGGCAGTGAGAAGGACAGGTCGTCGATCAGGACACGGTCGCCGAAACCCTTGGTGAGGTGGTCGGCCTCCAGCACGACGTCCCCCAGCCGCGGACCGGCGGGGATGTTGATCTCGGAGGTGTCGACCTTGCGGGCGCGCTCGGCCTCGGCCGCCAGCTCCTCGTAGCGGGCCAGGCGCGACTTGCTCTTGGCCTGGCGGGCCTTGGGGTTGGAGCGGACCCACTCCAGCTCCTTCTCCAGCATCCGGGCGCGCTTGGCGTCCTTCTGCCCCTCGATCTTCAGGCGGTCCTTCTTGGTCTCCAGGTAGGTGGAGTAGTTGCCCTCGTAGGGGTGGGTCTTGCCGCGGTCGAGCTCGAGGATCCAGCTCGCCACGTTGTCCAGGAAGTAGCGGTCGTGGGTCACGGCCAGGACCGCGCCGGGGTAGGAGGCCAGGTGCCCCTCGAGCCACTGCACCGACTCCGCGTCGAGGTGGTTGGTCGGCTCGTCGAGCAGCAGCAGGTCCGGCTGCTGCAGGAGCAGCTTGCACAGCGCCACCCGGCGCCGCTCGCCGCCGGACAGGTTGTCCACCAGCACCTCCGGCGGCGGGCAGCGCAGCGCGTCCATCGCCTGGTCCAGGCGGCTGTCGAGGTCCCACGCCTGGGCGTGGTCCAGATCGGTCTGCAGGTCGCCCATCTCCGCCAGGAGCGTGTCGTAGTCCGCGTCGGGGCTGGCCAATTCCTCGGAGATCTTGTTGAAGCGGTCCAGCTTGCCCTTGGTCTCCGCGACCGCTTCTTCGACGTTCTCCAGGACGGTCTTCCCCTCGCTCAACGGTGGCTCCTGCTGGAGCATGCCCACGGTCGCTTCAGGGTCCTTGAGGGCATCGCCGTTGCTGGGGTGGTCGAGACCGGCCATGATCCGCAGCAGGGTGGACTTGCCGGTGCCGTTGGGCCCGACCACGCCGATCTTCGCGCCGTGCAGGAACGACAAGGTGACGTTGTCGAGCACCACCTTGTCGCCGTGGGCCTTGCGGACGTTGCGCAGGGTGAAGACGTAGTCGGCCATGACCGGCAAGCCTACGAGCCGATCAAGCGGCGGAGTGCACCGGCTCTCCCCCGTCGTCGAGCTGCGGACCCTCCTCGTCGTAGGCGTGCACGACCTCGCGGACCTCGGGGCTCTCCCGCGGGTCCTGCCCGGCCTTGACCGTCTTGGTGAAGCTGCTCGTGCCCTTGGTGAGGTCGTGCCCGACGAACAGCGCGTCGATGATCCAGCGGGTCGACGGCGGCTGGCCCTCGCGCTCCCACACGTCCACGCGCACCCGCCCGTGGATCACCACGGCGTCACCGATCTTCACCGACTCCGAGACGTTCTTGCCCAGGCCGCGCCAGCAGTTGACGGTGAACCAGGAGGTGTGGCCGTTCACCCAGGTGCCGCCCTTGTTGTAGCGCGGCGTCGCCCCGACGCGGAAGGACGCGCACGACGTCTCCCCCGCCGTCCGAACGTCCACGTTGCTGCCCACCCAGCCCTGCAGGGTCACATAGCTCTCGTTCATCTGGTGCCTCCTGATCTCCAGCGGTGGGCCCAGTCCAGCCGGAGGCGCCGACGCGCGGCGGCCCGCGACTGCCGGCTTGTGGACAAGCACCGGCGAGAGGGAGCTGTGGACCGTTCAGCCCTCGGCCGCGCGCAGGCCGTCCCACGTGCGTCGGTACGCCGTGAGCTCGTCCTCGACCGGAGCGAACACGAGGTCGTCGGCGACGTCCGATACCGCACCGCGCAACCGCCGCTCCGCCTTCCTGGCCCGCGACCGGGCACCGAGCGCGATGAAACCGCGGCTGACCAGCGCGAGCAGTAGCCCGAGCACCACACCGCCGAGGAGCATCCAGCTGGGCACGGGCAGGCCGGCGACCCGCGGGGTCGCCGGCGCGGGCACCTGCAGGTAGGAGAGCCCGGCGAGCACCCCGAGCCAGATGCCGCCCGCCAGCGCGGCGAGCAGCAGGAACCACTGCAGGACCCGGACCAGCCGCCACCACACGGGCGTGCCGGACACGCCCAGGTCGGTGGTGCCGACGGCGCGGTCCAGCCCGTCGGTGAGGTCGGAGGACCGCGAGGTCGAGGCCCGACGCACTGCACGTGCCCACGGCCGGGTCATGCCCTCGGAGACGTCGTCGGCCAGGGCCCGCACCGTGGACTCCACCCGCGCCTGCTGCACCTGGTTGGCGCGCGGCACCGAGGACCGGGAGATCGCGACCAGGTCCCTGCCGGAGCGCCCCAGGTCGAGGTGCAACCGGCGCAGCGGGTCCGGACGAAGCCGGGAGAGCCAGGAGGTGAGCGGGAAACCGGTGGCCCGGCGGGCACGCACCGTGGTGGCACGACGAACTGCGTCGACGACCACCGGCACGCCGGCGGCGTCGACGAGCGCGTCGAGCACCTCGGCCTTGTCCCGGTCGCGCAGCACGCGCGGCTCCGCCTGCCCACAGGCCTCGGCCATCGCGGCCGCCGCCTCCTCCACGTCGGCCGCCACCCGGGTCCGCGCGGCCGCCTTCGCCGAGACACGCTTGGCGATGGCCCGCCGCAGCTCGGGGACACACTGGCCGGTGCGGGCCGACGTCGCGAGCACGGGTACGTCGGTCAGCCCGTCGGTCTCCAGCAGCCGCCTGACGTCACCCAGCATCCGCTGGCGGTCGGCGGCGGCCACCTCGTCGATCCGGTTGAGCACGACGACCATCACCCCGGCGTGCGAGGCCAGCGGCCGGAGGAACCGCTCGTGGATCGCAGCGTCGGCGTACTTCTGCGGGTCCAGGACCCACACCAGCAGGTCGGCTCGCGGGACCAGCCGTTCGACCTCGAGCAGGTGGCTGACCTCGGTCGAGTCGTGGTCCGGCAGGTCGAGCAGGACGAGCCCGTCGAGAGAGCGATCGGCGCGACCCCGGTCCAGCATCGAGTCACGCACCACCCGGTGTCGTGGCGCGATGCCCAGCCACTCGAGCACGTCGTCGGCAGGATGCGGACCCCACACGCAGGCGGTCGGCGTCGACGTGGTGGGTCGACGCACCCCCACCGCTGCCAGGTCGAGGCCGGCGAGGGCGTTGAAGGTCGAGGACTTGCCCGATCCGGTGGCTCCGGCCAGAGCCACCACGGTGTGCTCGGCGGAGAGGCGCAGCCGGGCATGAGCGCGCTGCACCACCTCGGCGGCGTGGTCGACGACCTCGGCGTCCAGCCGTCCCCGGGCCGCTTCGACGGCCTGCTCGAGCCCGGCGATGCGGTCGTCGAGCGAACCGCCGCGTCCCAGCGCCCTACGGGCACCCGCCACCAGCGCGGTCATGCTCGACTCCGTTGCTCGGCGAGGCGCAGGTCGTCCACCTCGCGGGCGAGCATCCGCAGTCGCTCTCCGGTCTCCAGCGGGACGTCGAGGGCGGCGAGCAGGTCGAGGTAGCGCTGCTGCTCCTCGTCCATCAGGCCCCGCACCCGCTCGGTGAGGTCCAGGCGGGCGGCGGCGGCGAGTCGGCGTACGGCCTGGTCACCGAAGACCGCCTCGAGCAGCTTCTGCCCCAGCACGGCAGTGCCGGCGCCGATGCCCACCTCCGCACCGGTCGGGATCCCGGCCGTGGAGGCGAACACCACCACCATCAGGGCGACCGCGAGGCCGTTGAATCCGTAGGCGAGGAACCGCGCGGCAGTGCGCTTCTCCGCCCCCTCGCTGCGGACCAGGTCGAGGACGCCGGCCTGCCAGTCACGCATCGAGCGCTCGGTCCGGCCACGGAAGTCGCGAGAGGCACGGGACAGGTCGACCGGGGCGCCGTCCAGGAGCCGGCTGCCTGCGGCGAGCGAGCGCCAGGAGGCGTCGGCCCGCTCGGCCGCACCCTCGGCGTGCTCGGTGACCAGGGTCTCCAGACCGGACTCCACGGCCACGGTGACCCGGGCCGCCTGCTGCGGCTTGCCCTTGACCGCGTTGGTGATCCGGTCGCGCAGCCGGCTGATCCGCGATTCCAGGTTGCGCAGCAGCTCGCCGGTGCCGACGAAGTCCTGCCACCGGGCGAGCACCTCGCCGCGCAGCAGGGTGCCGTCGGCGGAGGCCTCGTCGACCTCGCGCACGGCCTGGTCGTACGCCGATCGCACGTCGCGCTCGAGCCGCACGACCATCTCGGCCTGCGCCACACAGGCGTCCGCCACCTCGTGGGCGCGCCGGGACAGCGACCGGACGGCGCCGTCGAGGGTCTGCCGGACCACCGCGTTGCGGGCTCCCGCGTCGGCTGCCAAGGCGGTGAGCCACTCCTTGATCCCGGCGACGGCGGCCACGGGCAGCAGCCCGTCGGCACCCAGCGGCGACTCCGGCACGGTGAACAGCGGTGAGTCCTTGAGCCCCTGCACGATCAGCATCCGGGCCAGGTCCGAGGCGACCTCGCGCGCGGCAGCCGCAGGCGTCCGGTCGAGCACGATCGCGACCGCCGCGCTCCGCTCGGCCGCCTGCTTGAGGAAGTCCCACGGCACCTGGTCGGCGTAGCGGGCGGCCGAGGTGACGAACAGCCACAGGTCCGCGGCAGCGAGCAGCTCGGTGGCGAGCGCGCGGTTCTGCCGCTCCACGGAGTCGATGTCCGGCGCATCGAGCAGAGCCAGCCCCTCCGGCACCTGCGGCGACGCCACCAGCCGCAGGGCGGCTGGATCCGCGGTGGCCCGGGTGGTCCGCTCGAGCTCGGGCAGGATCCGCTGGTCCGCGAACCACGCGTCGTCGGCGGGGTGGTGCACCAGCACCGGCGACCTGGTGGTCGGGCGGAGCACGCCGGGCTCGCTGACCCGACGCCCGACCAACGAGTTGACCAGGGTCGACTTGCCCGCTCCCGTGGAGCCACCCACCACGGTCAGCAGCGGCGCGTCGATCTGCACCAGGCGGGGCAGCACATAGTCCCCCAGCTGATCCGCCATCTGCGTCACCAGGGCCCGGTGCCGCTCGACGTCCGGCACCTCGAGGGGCAGCCGTGCTGCCGCGAGAGCATCGCGCAGCCGGGTGAGCGCGTCGACCATCCGCTCCTGGATCACCAGGGACCGCCCGAGGGCGGGGCTGCGGGTCCGGGCGGCTGCGGAGCCACGACCACACCGGGCGCCGCAGGCAGCACCACCGGGTGGCCGGTCGGCTGCGGCCAGAACAGGTAGGGGCGCAGCGCCCGCATCCGGTCGACGTGCTCCTGACCGACCGCGACGAAGTCCCTCGGGGCGACGCCGCGCAGGTAGCGGCTGTGCAGGAAGCCCAGCTCCACCGCCTCGGTCTGGTAGGCGACCATCACCTGTCGGGCAGGCTTGCCGCCCACCCGCTCGGCGTACCTCCGCGCGAACCGGCGCGCCGGGATCCGGGAGAGCCACGGGATCTCGGCGGGGTGCAGGAAGCCGCGCTGGGCGCAGTCGGTGAGCGCGGCGGTGAGGATCCGGCCCTCGCGCCGGCGCGACCAGATCGCGAAGCCGGTCAGCAGCAGGAAGGCCGGCACCATCAAGAAGAAGTACGTCGTCAGGGCGTTGTCGCCACCGCCGATCATCAGCGACCCGTTCCAGGCGGCGTGCGCCCCGACGGCGACGACGTACCCGCCGAGCGGCGCGAGCACCCGCACGGCCTGGCTGCGGCTGCCCACTGCGATCCCGATGCCGATGCCGGTGAAGGCGGTGAAGAACGGGTGCGCGAACGGGGCGAAGATGCAGCGCACGATGAACAGGCCGACCGCACTCCCCAGGCCCCCGGCCTGCCCGTCCTGCCCCATGTAGGCCGAGGTCAGGTAGAGGATGTTCTCGGTGAAGGCGAAGCCGATCCCGGCCATCCCCGCGTAGACGATGCCGTCGAGGACACCGTCGAGCTCGTGCCGCCGGAACCAGAGCAGCAGCAGGATGAACAGCCCCTTGGCGGCCTCCTCGGTGACCGGCGCCACGACCACGGAGGTGATGAGCTTGTCGGTGCCGAAGATCAGCGAGTCCGCGAGCTGCAGGAACAGGGCGGCAGCCGTCGCGACGAACGCCCCCCACCCCAGTCCGAGGGCCAGCAACGACCGCGGCTCGGGCTCGTAACGGTCGAGCCACATGTAGGCCCCGATGAGCGGGACCACCGGGAACAGGGCGAGCACCAGCCCCACGACCAGGGCACCGGGCGCCCCCGAGAGCAGCAGGACCAGTGCCATCAGCAGGGCGCAGACGAGCATCACCACGCTCACCACCACGGTGAACGCGGCAGAGCTGCGACGACGCGGCACTGGGGCGTACATGCGGGAGAGCCTATCGGCGGCTGCGACGTAGAGTGACAGCGTGAGTGACGAGCGCGAACCCGCCACGGAGAGCCACGATCCGGCCGTGCCGCAGGCCTATGCCGCCTTCATGCGCACCGGCTGGGGCGACCGCGAGCTCGACCTCCCGGTGCACCCGGTTGCGGACTGGGCAGCAGCGCGTCGCGAGCGGCTGTCGCTGGCCTTCCCGGGTGAGCGTCTGGTGCTGCCGGCGGGTGGGTTCAAGGTCCGGTCCAACGACACCAGCTATCGCTTCCGGCCGGACACCGCTCACACCTACCTCTCGGGCAACCAGACCAGCGACGCGGTCCTGGTGGTGGAGAACGGCGACGCGGTGCTCTACGCCCGTCCGCGGAGCTCACGCGCGACCGACGAGTTCTTCCGCGACCGGGAGTACGGCGAGCTGTGGGCCGGCCGGCGCCCCTCGCTGAAGGAGATCTCCGACTCCCTGCAGATCGAGGTGCGCCACCTCGACGACCTGGACGAGGCGCTGACCGGGTCGGTGAAGACCAGGGTCCACCGAGGGATCGATCCACGGCTGGACGCCCGGGTGTCCGGCGACGAGGCCCTCGACCACGACTTCGCGCGGGTGCTGGCCGAGCTGCGGCTGGTCAAGGACGAGTGGGAGCTCGACGAGCTCCAGGAGGCCTGCGACATCACCACCATGGGCTTCGAGGACTGCGTGCGCGAGTGGGACCGGGTCCTCGAGCACGGCGAGCGCTGGATCGAGGGCACCTTCTTCCGCCGGGCGCGGGCGATGGGCAACGACATCGGCTACGACTCCATCGTCGGCGGCGGCCGCCACGCCACGACCCTGCACTGGATCGACAACACGGGGGACATCACCCCCGGTGAGCTGGTGCTGCTCGACATGGGCGCCGAAGCGACCTCGCTCTACACCGCCGACGTCACGCGGACGATCCCGGTGGACGGGACCTTCACGCCGCTGCAGCGCGACCTCTACACGTTGGTGCTCCGGGCCCAGGAGGCCGGCCTCGCCGCCGTACGGCCCGGGGCGGCGTTCCGGGCTCCGCACCGCGCCGCCATGGAGGTGCTCGCCCACGGGCTCGACGACCTCGACCTGCTGCCGGTGCCGGTCGAGGAGGCGCTCCGCGACGACAGCCGCGTCTACGCGCGGTGGACACTGCACGGCACCAGCCACATGCTCGGCATGGACGTGCACGACTGCGCCCAGTCCGACCCCGACGTCTATCCCGCGGGCGACCTGGCACAGGGCATGGTGCTCACCGTCGAGCCCGGCCTGTACTTCCAGCAGGACGACCTGCTCGTGCCCGAGGAGCTGCGCGGCATCGGCATCCGGATCGAGGACGACGTCGTCGTGACCGCCGACGGTGCCCGCAACCTCTCGGCAGCACTGCCCCGCGAGCCCCAGGACGTCGAGGCCTGGATGGAGCGGCTGCGCGGCTGACCGACCTGATCGACACGTAGATGCGACGATCTAGGCACCCATCCCGTCGATCCAGTCGTCACGGGCGCGCGTGACCTGGTCTTCTGGGCTCGACCGATCTTGCCCGGGGGCCGGCGGGGGTCGATTGGCATACCGGTAGCCCATGGGGGTCTGGAACTCCACCCGCCGGGGAGTCAGGTCGACGACGTCGGCCCGCCAGCCGGGGGCTTCCTTGGCGTAGTTGCACGCCTCGCACAAGCCCTCGCCATTGGCGACGCTCGTCCTGCCGCCCCGCATGGAGGCCCGGACGTGGTCGGCATGTCGGATCGGTGCCTCGCACCACGGCATCGCACACGTCTGGTCACGCCAGACCACGAGCTTGCGGAGAGCGCCGGTGAAGGTCCTGCGGCGGGAGTCCATCGCGACCAGCTCCCCGGACTCCGGGTCGGCGTACAACCGGCGCATCCACGCCTTGTGCGCCTCGCGCACCAGCTGCCGGGCGAGGAGTGCGGGGAGGTGCCCGAACGACCTGCCCTCGGCGTCGGTGAGAAGCGCGGAGTCCGGTCCGCCCCGTAGCAGGCTGCGCTCGCTCATCACCAGGCCCACCTCGACGTCCGGCCCCGCACCGGCCGTGCTCTCGCCGAGCAGCCGCGCCACCATCTCGTCGGCCATGATCGCCGCCACACCGCGTGGGTCGCCCTTGGTGCGCAGCTGCACGGCGTGACTGCGGAGCGCGGCGTACGCCGCCACGCCCTGCGCGAGGGGAAGCAGGCCGGAGAGCCTCGCCATCGCGCCGGGTGCCGGGCGAACGGTCACGCGGCGGTCGGCTCGTGCGCGACGCAGCCGACGCAGCGCCGCCTCCGGATCGAGCCGGTCGCCGATGCGCCGCGCCTCGTCCGCGAGCCGCTTGTCACCCATCGGCTCCATCCGGCCGCAGAGCTCTTCATCGACGCGCTGCCGATCCGCGGCCGAGAGCACCGCGGTCTCGCGGACGACCAGGGTGGCCTGCCACTCGGTGATCTCGCCCTGCGCCAGCGCGTCGAGGGTCGCCGGCATCTCCCGCACCAGCGCCCTGGCCAGTCCGACGTGCTGTCGCCCCCGGTGGGGCGACTCGCGCCGGGCGAGCGCGACCTGCGAGGCGATCGAGCGGTCCAGCTCCGCCGCACCGGCCGCACCCGACCTGTCCCCGGCCACCTGGGCGAGGCTCGCGTCGGTCCGCTGCGAGACCGCGAACGCCTCGGTCAATCGGGCCTGTGCCGCGGCCGTCGCGCTCTTCAACCGCTCCAGCTGGGTGATCAGCTCGACCCGGGCGCCGTCGGTGCCAGCCGCCTGGACCATGCGCTCGAGGTCCGCCATGAGATCCGCCGGGGAGTGTGAGCAGGCCATCGGAGCCTCCCCTGGCACAAGTCCATCGAACATGTGTGCGATTATACCGCCGGGCACTGACAGGCCTCCGCTTCGCGGCGCGTGTCGTCGATTTCGCCGCCCGCGCGCCCGCACCGCCTCGCGCATGGCAGCATCCGACACGAGACGACAACAGGTGTCGACGGGGGTGCCATGAGCGGGGCAGTGCAGCGGCGGCCTGGATTCGAGACCAGCAACAACTGGCGGTTGGTGGTGCAAGCCATTCGGGAGTTCGCCCTGATCCCGATCGGTGTCGTCGCCGGGTTCCTGGTGCTCGCCGGGATCTGCATCCTGGCCGACCAGGCAGACGTCCCCGGCCTGTCGATGATCGCCGACGCCCTCGCCGGCGTCATCGGCAAGGACGCCTCGTCGATCGCCCTGCAGAGCATTGCCACGGGCATGCTGACCGTCACCTCGATCACCTTCTCGGTGCTCCTGCTGGCCGTGCAGCAGACCGCCTCGAACCTGTCGCCGGTGGTCTTCGACCAGTTCGTGCGCCGACGCCTGAACCAGGTGCTGCTCGGGTTCTTCGTCGGCCTCTCGCTCTTCAGCTACGTCGTGATGGCGGCCGTGCAGGACCGTAAGCCCCCGCTGGTGGGGGCGGGCGTGGCCACGTTGCTCACCATGGTGGCGATGCTCCTGCTCCTGGTGCTGGTCTACACGACCGTCGACCAGATGCGGCCCACCAACGTCCTGCGCCAGATCCACGACCGCGCCCTGGCCGCTCGCGATCGCCAGGCGCACCTGCGCGCGCGGACCATGCGCGCGGAGGAGTCGAGCCGGCCGGTCACCGCAACCTACCGCTGCAACGCCATGGGATATGTGACCGGCATCGACCTCGAGGCGCTGGGGCGTGCCCTCGAGCGAGTACCCAAGGCCGAGATCCGACTGCACGTGACCCTGGGCCAGGCGGTCTCCTACGACGACGTGATCGCCACGGTGAGCGACGACGAGCAGGACGAGGCGGACTCACTGGTCGGCGAGGTCCGCAAGGCCGTCCGGCTCGAGAGGCGCAGGGACATCGACTGGGACGCGACGACCGGCATCAGCGAGATCGCCAACATCGGCTGGACGAGCGGGTCCACGGCCAAGCAGAGTCCGCACGTCGCGAGGGAAGCGGTGGACGTCCTCAAGGACCTCGCTGCCCGCTGGGGCGGAGCCGAGAAGGATGAGGACGCCGCCGCTGACCCCGAACCCAGCGACCGCCTCCGGGTCGTCTACCGCGACGGCGACCTGAACCGAGTCCTGGAGTCCCTGTACTCCCTCGTCGTCGCGGCCCACGAGTCCCACCAGCACCTCACGGCGGCGCGCGTCCTGCTCGCCTACGGAGACCTGGTCGGGCGGGTGCGGGACGACGTGCGGGCGCGCATCCTGCGCGACCTCGACGCATTGACGCCCCTGCTGGACCAGATGCCACCCTCTCCCATGCTGGACGACGCGCGCGCCGGCCTGCGAGACCTCCTGGAAACCATGGACAGCTCAGAGTCTTGAGTCCGGATCGGCCCGGGCAGCCCTACAGGTGGGCATAGGCTTGGGGCGGGTTCGCGCAGCCGAGGCGTCCGCACGCATCATGCGACGATGACCCGCCGGCCCCTGTAGCTCAGCTGGATAGAGCAAGAGCCTTCTAATCTCTAGGTCGCAGGTTCGAGTCCTGCCGGGGGCGCTCAGGGCGTGACGACCGCGAAATCGGGGTCGGGCGCGTCGAGGGCTGCGACCAGTCGCCCCACCGCCGCGACGTCGCCCTCCACCTCGACGCCGAGAGCGGCCAGCGCCTCCGCGGACAGTGGGCCCGAGGTGATGCCGAGCAGCGCTGCCCTGGGCATCCGCAACACGACGTCCGCTGGCTCTGACTGCACAGCGGTGCTGTGGGTGAGCACGCCGTTGGCAAGCCGGAGCCGGTAACGCCCTGCGTCACCGAGGTCGAGGTCCACCGCGATCTTCTCCGCCCAGCAGCGGGGACCGTTGACGCGCACGGCCAGGGAGTCGAAGAGCTGCTCCGGGGTCAGGGCGGCCAGCACGTCCTCGGACACCGGCGTGATCGGCGTCCCGAAGCTGCCCTTGCGAAGCTCGTGGGCCCCCGAGAGGTAGGCGCAGCGCCAGGTGCCGTTCTCGGCTCCGTACCCGAGCTGCTCGAAGGTGTCGGCAAGCAGGGTCCGCGCCTGCGGGTGCTCGGGGTCGGCGAAGACCACGTGGGAGAGCACCTCGGCTGCCCAACGGAGGTCTCCCTCCTCGTACGACGACCGCGCCCGTGCGACGACCGCGTCGGCACCGCCCATCGACTCCACGTAACGCCGGCCGCGCTCCACCGGTGGGTGCTGCCAGAGGTTGGCCGGGTTGCCGTCGTACCAACCCATGTAGCGCTGGTAGATCGCCTTGACGTTGTGGCTCACCGAGCCGTAGTAGCCACGGGTGTGCCAGGCCCGGTCCAAGGCGGGGGGCATCTCGATGGCTTCAGCGATCTCGCTGCCCACCATGCCGACGTTCAGCATCCGGACGGTCTGGTCGTGCAGGTAGGCGTAGAGGTCCCGCTGGAGCTCGAGGTAGTCCACCACCTGGTCATGGCCCCAGGTCGGCCAGTGGTGGGAGGAGAACGCGACGTCGGTCCCGGCACCGAACAGCTCGATGGCCTCGCTCAGGTAGCGGGCCCACTCGTGCGGGTCGCGCACGAGGGCACCCCTGATGGTCAGGATGTTGTGCAGCGTGTGGGTAGCGTTCTCGGCCAGGCACAAGGCGCGGAAGTCCGGGAAGTGGAAGTGCATCTCCGCCGGCGCCTCGGTCCCCGGCGTCATCTGGAAGACGATCCTGACCCCGTCGACGACCTCCTCCTGCCCGGTCCTGGTGATGTCCACCGTCGGGGGGATGAGGGAGAAGGTGCCGGTGGAGGTCGTCTGGCCCAGTCCCGCCCCGACCTGGCCGTGGGGTCCACGATCCAGCGCCGCGCCGTACATGTAGCCGGCTCGGCGAGCCATCGCCGTGCCCGCGTAGACGTTCTCGGCGATCGCGTGGTGCAAGAAGCCCTGCGGAGCCAGCACCGGGACGCTCCCGGAGTCCACGTCGGCCTGACTGGTCACGCCCTTGGCGCCGCCGAAGTGGTCGGCGTGGCTGTGGGTGTAGATCATCCCGGTCACCGGGCGGTCGCCGCGGTGGGTGCGGTAGAGGGCGAGCCCGGCCGCTGCGGTCTCGCACGAGATGAGCGGATCGATCACGATGACGCCGGTCTCACCCTCGACAAGCGTCATCACGGAGAGGTCGAAGCCACGGACCTGGTAGATGCCCGGCAGCACCTCGTAGAGCCCGTGCCGCGTCAGCAACTGGGACTGCCGCCACAGGCTCGGATTGACCGTTGCCGGCGCGTCACCCTCGAGGAAGGCATAGGAGTCGAGGTCCCAGACCACCCGTCCTTCCCCATCCCGGACCACCGCCGGTTCCAGGGAACCCAGGAAGCCGCGGGCAGCCGCCTCGAAGTCAGCGGTGTCGTCGAAGGGCAGCGTCGCCAGCAGGCGCGAGTGCTCCTGTGCCAGGCGAGGGGAAGCGAGAGTCATCAGGTCGTCCGTCGGACAGGCTCAGGCCGCACCGGTGAGAAACCGGCTCTCCCGGGCGCTGCGCCGGCGGTCCAGCTGGTCGCGCGCGAGTCGCTCGGCGGACTCGGCCAGGCGCTCCGGAGGGCAGCCGGTGCGGGTGCGGCGCTGGACGGCACGGGCGTAGCCACGAAGCACCGACCCGGCGGTCAGGTCGTCGTACTCACGCACCAGGCGCTCGGCTGCCTCCAGCAACTGCTGGTTGATGTTGCGGACAACGGTGCCGGTCACGTCGGCCTCCCGGCTGCTCGAGGGGTCAGGCGGTTGTTGCCATGAGCAAACCGTTGACCGGCGAGTCCGGTGGAGGGACCAAGGTCCCCGAAAGAGGTCCCGAAGACCCGCAACTCAGTCGTCGAAGCTGTCGATCTCGGACAAGATGCGCTTCTTGACCTGCTCGGGGCCGAAGGACGTGCGCACCGCCGTACGCGCCAGGTCAGCCACGCCGTGCTGGTCGAGGTCCAGCAGCTCGGCGGCGATCTCGTACTCCCGGTTGAGGGTCGTGCTGAACATCGGCGGGTCGTCGCTGTTGACGCTGAACACCACGCCGGCGTCCCGGAACCGGCGGATGGGGTGCTCCTCGAGGGAGGCGACCGCGCCCGTCGCGACGTTGGACGAGGGACAGACCTCCAGCGGGACGCCTTCTCGGGCCAGGTGCTCGAGGAGGGTGTCGTCCTCGGCGGAAGAGGTGCCGTGCCCGATGCGCTCGGCGCCCAGGTCGCGCAGGGCCGACCAGACCGTGTCCGGCCCGGTGGTCTCCCCCGCGTGCGGAACGCTGCGCAGGCCGGCTGCACGCGCCTTGTCGAAGTGGGGCTTGAACTGCGGGCGGGGTACGCCGACCTCGGGCCCACCGAGCCCGAAGCCGATCAGTCCCTGCGGTGCGTGGTCGAGGGCGTACTGAACGGTGGCGTCAGCCGCAGGGATGCCGAACTCCCCCGGGATGTCGTAGATCCAGCGCAGCACCAGTCCGAAGTCGCGTTCGACCGCGACTCGGGCGTCCTCGATGGCCTCGGTGTAGGCCTCGATGGGCACGCCGGCGGCGACCGAGGTGTACGGCGTGCAGGTGAGCTCGGCGTACCGCACCCGCTGTCCGTCGGCCATCTCCCGGCCGATCTCGTAGGTGAGCAGGCGCACGTCCTCCGCGGTCCGGACCAGGTCGACGACGGAGAGATAGACCTCGATGAAGTGGTCGAAGTCCCGGTAGGCGAAGTAGTCCGCGAGCTGGTCCGGATCGCTGGGCACCCGACCGGGATGCCGCGCCGCCAGCTCGGCGACGATCCGCGGCGACGCCGAGCCGACCTGGTGGACGTGCAGCTCGGCCTTGGGCAACCCGGCGACGAAGTCGGCAAGGGAGGTGGTCTGCGACATGGGCGACAGCATCCCACCGAGCGACGGCCGGGCTCAGCCCTGGGCGAGGATGCGCTCGAGGTTGTCGGCCATCTCCGAGATCGACCCGCCCTGCAGCTCCTTGCCGTCGACGAAGACGGTCGGTGTGCCCTTCACCCCGGCGTCCTTGGCGTTCTGGTCGGCCTGGTCGACCAAGGACTGGTTGGTCTCCGCCATCGCCGTCAGCACCGACTCGTCCTTGACCCCGGCGTCCTTGGCCATCGAGACCAGGTCGTCGACGCTCGGCTTGTTCGGGGCGTTCTCGTAGGGCTGGTTGTCGTAGAGGGCGTTGTGGAAGCGGTAGGCCTGCTCCGGCGTGCCGTTCTCCAGTACGGCGCCCCAGGCGGCCAGCGCCCGGGTGGAGTAGGGGTCGGGCAGCAGGTGGAACGGGCGGTACTCGACCTGCACCGTGCCCTTGCGCGCGTAGTCGTGCAGGAAGGATCGGCTCGCGTTCTCGAACTCCCGGCAGTAGGGGCACAAGAAGTCCTCGTAGACGACCACCTTGTGCGCGGCGCCGTCGGGTCCCATCACCAGCGCCGGCGAGTCGGCCTTCATCGCCACCGAGCCGCTCGGCGGCGGCTCGTCCTTCCCGCCGCTGGAGAAGATCACCCCGGCCGCGACGACGGCGGAGAGCACGACGAGAACCGCCAGGGTGATCAGGATCCGGCGGTTGCGCTCCTTGGCCATCTGCTCCTTGCGGACGGCAGCGGCGCGCTCGGCACGGTTGACCTCACGCTGCTTCTTCGACACCGGCAGTCTCCGATCTGGGGAGGAAGAGGAGGGAGTCCAGCGCCAGGGGCGTCGTACGCACCCAGGCCACGAAGAGGGCCGCCACAAGCAGGCCCGAGTCGCGGGCGATCTCCCACGGGTACTTCTCGAACGCCTTGGGATCGTAGCCACCGCCGCCGAAGCACCCGCAGTCGATCGCGATCCCACGCGCCCACACCGAGGCGATGCCGGCGATGAACGCCAGCTGTAGGAGTGCCGAGAGGACGGCGCTCAACCTCGTCAGCAGCCCCAGCACCAGGCAGGCGCCGAGGACGATCTCCAGCATCGGCAGCACGCGCCCGACCAGCTCCGCGAGGGAGGGGGGCAGGATCTGGTAGGCGCGCACCGCAGCGATGCTCGCTTCTGGCGAACCGACCTTGAGCACCCCCGCCCAGATCCACACCCCACCGACGACCAGCCGAGCCACCAGTCCCGCCCAGCGCAGCATGGCTCCACTCTAGGGATACTGCGAAACGACCCCTCGGTAGGCTCGCGGCCGTGAACGAGCGACTCGTCTGGATCGACTGTGAGATGACCGGGCTGGACCTGAAGAAGGATGCGCTCGTGGAGGTGGCCGCCCTGGTGACGGACTCCGACCTCAACGTCCTCGGCGAAGGCGTCGACATCGTGATCAAGCCTCCGCAGGAGGCGCTGGACCAGATGATCGAGTTCGTGCGCGACATGCACACCTCTTCCGGGCTGCTCGAGGAGCTCGAGGGCGGGGTGACGCTGCGCGAGGCCGAGGAGCAGGTCCTGGCGTACGTCCGCGAGCAGTGCCCGGAGGGGGCTCGGCCCCCGCTGGCCGGCAACAGCGTCGGCACCGACCGCGCCTTCCTCGCCCGGGACATGCCGGAGCTGGACCTGTTCCTGCACTACCGGATCGTGGACGTCTCCTCGATCAAGGAGCTTGCCCGGCGGTGGTACCCACGGGCCTACTACAACGCGCCGGCGAAGGGTGGGAACCACCGCGCGCTCGCCGACATCCAGGAGAGCATCGAGGAGCTCCGCTACTACCGCGAGGCGGTCTTCGTGCCGCAGCCCGGGCCCGACTCCGCGAGCGCCAAGGATGCCGCGGCCCGCCACGGCGGCGCTCTCACCGACCGCGGAAACGGCGACGTGGCGGTCGATTCGGAGCAGGACTGACCGCCCGGTACACTCGCGCTCGCATGGTGGGCGTAGCTCAGCTGGTAGAGCATCGCGTTGTGGTCGCGAGGGTCGCGGGTTCAAGCCCCGTCGCTCACCCCATCCAGAAGGGCCGCAGGCACTGACGCCTGCGGCTCTTCTGCATCCGCCGGGGCGCCTCAGTCCTCGGTGCTGACCGGGGTGGTCGGCGCTCCGTGCACCTCCAGCGGCGCGGTCGGGATCGTGCCGAGGCGGCCCTTCTGGAAGTCCTCGTAGGCCTGCATCACCTCGGCCCTGGTGTTCATCACGAACGGGCCCGCCCAGGCCACCGGCTCGCGGATCGGCTGGCCGCCGAGGACCAGGACGTCCAGGGCCGGCGTACGGCTCTCCTGGGCACGGTCGGCCTGGACGGTGACGTAGTCGCCGGCGCCGAGCACGGTGAGGTTGCCGGGCTGCACCGGGACACCTTCGTCGCCGACCGAGCCGCTGCCGGAGAGCACGTAGACCAGCGCGTTGTAGTCCGCACGCCAGGGCAGGTCCAGTCGCGCACCCGGTGCGACGCTCGCGTGCACCATCGTCATCGGCGTGTACGTCGAGCCCGGCCCGTGGACGTCGCCGACCGAGCCGGCGATCACCCGCACCAGGGCGCCGGCGTCAGCGGAGGTGGCGAGGCCCACCTGCCCGCTGCGAATGTCCTGGTAGGCGGGCGGGTTCCACTTCGCGTCCCGGGGCAGGTTCACCCACAGCTGGACGCCGTGGAAGAGGCCACCCTGCTGCACCAGCCACTCCGGCGGCGCCTCGATGTGCAGCAGGCCGGAGCCGGCGGTCATCCACTGGGTGTCGCCGTTGGAGATCGTGCCGCCGCCACCGTGGCTGTCGTGGTGGTCGAAGACGCCGTCGATGATGTAGGTGACCGTCTCGAAGCCGCGGTGCGGGTGCCATGGGGTGCCCTTGGGCTCGCCGGGGGCGTACTCCACCTGCCCCATCTGGTCCATGTGGACGAACGGGTCGAGGTCGCGCAGGTCGACGCCGGCGAACGCGCGCCGGACCGGGAAGCCCTCGCCCTCGTAGCCCTTGGGCGCATCCACCCGATGACGGACCGGACGCACCGTGTCCCCCAGGCCCGGCGCCTTCAGGCGCCCCAGGACGGTCAGGTCGTCGACGGTCACGGCGGGCATCGCACACCTCCAGGTCCGGCATGGCTTCGATGCCACCACAACACTAGTTGAACGCTCAACATTCCCGAAGCGCGGATAGGTTCGTCCCCGTGGGAGCCAAGGAGTACGACGTCATCGTGGTCGGCGCCGGACACAACGGCCTGACCGCTGCCGCCTACCTGGCCGGGGCCGGCCTCTCGGTCCTCGTCCTCGAACAGCTCGACGACGTGGGCGGCGCCGCGGTCAGCACGGCGGCGTTCCCGGGGCTCGACGCCCGGCTCTCGCGCTACTCCTACCTGGTCTCGCTGATGCCGGACGCGATCGCGCGCGAGCTCGACCTCGGTCTGGAGCTGCGCTCACGCGGCACCGCGTCGTACTCCCCCACCGTCCGCGACGGCCGGCACCTGGGCCTCTACGTGGAGCGCAACGAGGGCGCGGCCACGCGGGAGTCGTTCCTCGCCGTGACCGGGTCGGAGGAGGAGTACGCCGCGTGGCGGCAGCTCTACGCCGAGATGGAGCACTTCGCCGGGGTGGTCGCGCCGACGATGCTCGGGCCGCTGCCTCGAGCGGCCGACCTGCGCCAGCGGGTGGGTGACGAGCTGTGGAGGGCGGTGGTCGAGCGTCCGCTCGGTGAGCTGGTCGAGGACCGGTTCAGCGACGACCTCGTGCGGGGAGTGGTGGCGACCGACGGCCTGATCGGGACCTTCGCCGACCTGCACGACGACTCGCTGGTCCAGAACCGCTGCTTCCTCTACCACCTGATCGGCAACGGGACCGGGGAGTGGAAGGTCCCGGTCGGCGGCATGGGGGCGGTGACCCAGGCGCTGGCCGCTCGGGCCTCCGCGAACGGCGCGAAGATCGTCACCGGTGCTGCTGTGACCTCGGTCGATGCCGCTGCCGACCGGGCCGAGGTCACCTGGGACGGCGGGGCGGCGCGCGCCCGGCACGTGCTCTCCGACGTCGCGCCGTGGGTGCTGCGGGGACTGCTCGGGGAACCACAGTCCGCCCCCGACAAGCCGTCCGGCTCCCAGCTGAAGATCAACTTCCTGCTCTCCCGGCTACCGCGGCTGCGCAGCGGCCACTGTGCCGAGGAGGCGTTCGCCGGGACCTTCCACGTCGCCGAGGAGTACGCCGCGCTCGCCCGCTCCTACGCCGAGGCCGCCGCCGGCTCGATCCCTTCCGCGCCGCCCGGGGAGTTCTACTGCCACTCCCTCACCGACCCCTCGATCCTCGGCTCGCTGGCCGAGCAGGGGGTGCACACGCTGACCTACTTCGGGCTGCACATGCCCACGACCCTCTTCGAGCACGACCGGGACGCCCGGCGCGAGGAGGCGGTCCGGCGCGCGATCGCCGCGGTCGACGTGCACCTCGAGGAGTCGCTGCTGGACTGTGTGCTGCGCGCTCCGGACGGCTCGCCGTGCATCGAGGCCAAGGTGCCGCAGGACCTCGAGGACGCGATCGGCATGCCCGGTGGCCACATCTTCCACGGTGACCTCGACTGGCCCTGGGCCTCCGCCCACCAGTCACTGGAGAAGCCTGCGGAGCGGTGGGGCGTCGAGACCGACGTCGACTCGGTGCTGCTCTGCGGTGCCGGCGCCCGCCGCGGCGGCGGGGTGAGCGGACTGGGGGGTCACAACGCCGCGCGGGCGGTGCTGGCGCTGCGCTCCTGATCGCGTCGATTTCAGCGGGCCCGCAACCGGCTGCTAAGGTTCCCAACGCTTCGGCGCCATTAGCTCAATTGGCAGAGCAGCTGACTCTTAATCAGCGGGTTCGGGGTTCGAGTCCCTGATGGCGCACCCTCATCCGCGGCGGGTGACGCTGGCCCCCCACATGTCTCCCACACTGGCAGGGCTCGGTGATGTTGTCGCCCCTCCTGGCAGGTCGTGATGTGGATTTCGTGGCGGATGCGATGGCGCGTCTACGAGTACGTCCGGAACAGCCTCTGGATCGTGCCTCTTCTCTTCACCGCGGCAGCGGTCACGTTGGCGCTGTACTTGCCTCGGGTCGACGAGCAGACCTCCTCGACCATCGGCATCTCCTTCGGCGAGGACGCCGCCCGATCCGTGCTCGGGGCCATCGCCGGCGGCATGATCACCTTCACCGGCTTCGTCTTCTCGATCCTGCTGATCGCGGTCCAGTTCGGCTCGAGCCAGTTCTCGCCGCGGCTCCTGCGCCGCTTCCTCCGCGACCCGAACACCAAGGCAGCCCTGGGCACCTTCATGGCGACCTTCGTCTACGCCCTCGGAGTGCTGCGCGTCGTGGGCACCGGCACCGACGCCGCGTTCGTGCCGGACAACAGCGTCTCCGTGGCCGTCCTCCTGCTGCTGCTCAGCATGCTGATGTTCCTCCGGCTCATCAGTCGCACCACCCAGGGCCTCCGGGTGGCGTCCGTGCTCGCCGATCTCGGCCGCGAGGCCCGCGCGGTGATGGATCGCGCGTACCCCGAACCGTTCGAGGAACGGCCGGACGCCGCAGAGCTGCCTCAGCTGCAGCCGGGGAGGACCGTGACCTACCACGGCCGACCGGGTGTCATCCAGAGCATCGACGTGCACGCCCTCGCCGAGCGCGCCCGGCGGGCCGACGCCGTGATCGTCCTCGTCCCCAGGTTCGGCGAGCTCGTCGCCGAGGGGTCGGCACTGTTCACCGTTCACGGCGAGCACAAACCCATTGACGACCGGTGGCTGCGCGGCACCGTCGCCACCGGGGACGAGCGCACCGCAGGACAGGACTGTGCGTTCGCGTTCCGCCTCTTCGCAGACATCTCCGCCAAGGCGCTCTCCCCCGGCGTGAACGATCCGACCACGTCGACCCAGGCGCTCGACCAGATCGAGCTGCTGCTGCGCCAGATCGGCAACCGCCGGCTCTCCCCCGGGGTCGGCCGGGACCGCAGCGGCGTCGTGCGCTTCCGCTACGACGCGCCCACCTGGGAAGACCTGCTCAGCCTCGCCATCGACGAGACCCGTCAGTACGGCGAGGGCTCGATGCAGGTGATGCGCCGTCTCCGGGCGCTCCTGAAGGATCTGCACGACGCCGTGCCCGGGTCTCGCAGAGCGGCCGTCGAGGCGAATCTCGTCCTGCTCGACGCGGCAGCGAGCCGCGTGTTCGGCGACTCCACCGATCGAGTGGCCGCGACGACGAGCGACCGCCAAGGACTGGGTGCCACCGAGATCCCCGCCCGCCACCTCCCGCCGCAGCGCGCGCCCGGATCAGCAGCGGCACGCGCACTGGCAAGCCGCGAGTGACCCTGGGCCCACGCCCGAGACTCTCCATCCGTCCGCTCGGCCTCCGCTCTCGCCGATCCCCGCTCACCTTGGCCGGCGTGACCGTCCTCGGCTGCCGCCGCCCGCCGCGGCGTACCGCACGTGCGTCTGCGAGGCTGTGCTGACCCAGTTTGGCGGGAGGACGAAGCATGCGCGCACGCGACCTGGCCGAGGAGTTCCCGGTCGTCGAGCTGACCACCGATGCGTTGACCGCGGCCCAGACCATGGGGCGGCTGCGACACCCCGGACTGATCGTCGTCGACGACACCGGGCGCCCGCACACCATCCTTCCGGGCTCGCAGGTGCTGCGCTTCACGATCCCGCCCTACGTCCTCGACGACCCGGCCCTGGCCCGTGTGTACGACGAGCAGGGCGCCGACGAGCTGATGACCCGGCTCTCCTCCAAGACGGTGCAGGACCTGCTGCCCAAGCGCCAGGAGCGTGACGACCTCCCGGTCGTCGACCCCGACGCCACCACCCTCGAGGTGGCCGCGGTGATGGTGGAGACGCACAGCCCGATCGTGGCCGTCGTCGACGAGAACGGCCGGCTGATCGGTGCCGTCCGGGTCAGCCGACTGTTCGAGGTGCTGTTCTCGACCTCCTCCGACAACTGATGACCACTGTTCTCGTCCTCGTCGTCTTCGTGACGGCGTACGTCCTGATCGCCACCGAGCGGATCCACCGGGTCGCGGCCGCGCTCGGCGGTGCGGCAGCCATGGTGCTGATCGGCGTCGTCGACAGCCACGTCGCGTTCTACAGCGAGGAGACGGGGGTCGACTGGAACGTCATCTTCCTGCTCCTCGGGATGATGATCATCGTCGGCGTCCTGCGGCAGACCGGGGTCTTCGAGTACCTCGCCATCTGGTGCGCCAAGCGGGCGCGCGGTCGCCCGTTCCTGATCATGGTGCTGCTGGTCCTGCTGACAGCGGTAGCCTCCGCGCTGCTCGACAACGTGACCACGGTGCTGCTGGTCGCCCCGGTGACGTTGCTGGTCTGCGAGCAGATCGACGCGCCCCCGATCCCGTTCCTGATCGCCGAGGTGATGGCCTCCAACATCGGGGGCACCGCCACCCTGATCGGCGATCCACCCAACATCATCATCGCCTCGAGGTCCGGCCTGACGTTCAACGACTTCCTGGTCAACCTCGGCCCGGTGATCGTCGTCCTGATGGGCGTGTTCGTGCTGCTGTGCCGAGTCCTCTTCCGGTCTGCGTTCACCTACAAGCCCGAACGGGTCGAGGCGCTGATGGCGCTCGACGAGGGCGAGGCCATCAAGGACGGCGCCCTGCTGGTGAAGTCCGGGATCGTCCTGGCCGGGGTCCTCGCCGGTTTCATGCTGCACTCGGTGCTGCACGTGGAGCCGTCCCTGATCGCCCTGCTCGGCGCCGGCGCCCTGGTCGCGGTCTCGCGCATGGACGTCGCCGACTGCCTCGTCGAGGTGGAGTGGGCGACCCTGGTCTTCTTCATGGGCCTGTTCGTCATGGTCGGCGCGCTGGTCGAGGTCGGCGTGATCGACTCGCTCGCCCGCTCCGCCACCGAGGCGGTCGGCGACCGCTACTTCCTCGCCTCCACGGTGCTGCTGTTCGCCTCCGGGCTGTTCTCGGGCATCGTCGACAACATCCCGTACGTCGCGACCATGGCGCCGCTGGTCCACGACCTGGTGCAGGCCGGTCACGGGGCCCCGGGAGCGGACGCGGCGTGGTGGTCGCTCGCCCTCGGCGCCGACCTCGGCGGGAACGCGACGGCGGTCGGGGCCAGCGCCAACGTGGTGGTGCTCGGCATCGCGGCCCGCAACGGACACCCGATCAGCTTCTGGCAGTTCACCAAGTACGGCCTGCTCGTCTCCGCCGTCACGATCACGCTGGCATGGGTCTACGTCGCGCTGCGCTACTTCGCCTTCGCCTGAGACCTAGGTCCCCGACCGTGGTCACCCGGTCCCCACGGCACGGTCAGCACCGGCACGTCGCTGAACTCCAGGACGTGCCGGGCGGTGTCGCCGATGTAGGGGCTGCCGGCAGTACGGCGACGAGAGGTGCCCAGCACGACCACGTCGGCTCGCCACGCCGCCGCCTCGGCCAGGATCACGGCCGCGGGGTGGCCCTCGACGACGACCGTCTCCGCCGTGAGACCGGCCTCCCCCGCCGTCGCCCCCACATGTCGGAGGAGGGAGGCCCCCGCCGTGATCCTGCGCTCCCGCAGCGTGCCGTTGCGGTGCTGACCGGCCAGGGTGCGGGTGAGCTCGCCGTCGTGGAGGACGTGCAGGAAACGCACCTGTGCCGCGACCGTCACGGCGAGGTCCACCGCCACCCGGGCGGCGTGCAGGGCCCCGGCGGTGTCGTCCACCGCCACGAGGATGCGGTGCCAGTGCTCGGCCGGGTCCGGTCGTGTGCTCGTGCTCATGACTCGTCCCCGCTCCCTGGGTGCCGTGCGAAGGTCCGGGTGGCCGGCTGGGCCCAGCGCAGCCGGAGCGCGTCGGTGCGCTCCTGCTCCTCCAGGGTGAGCAGCGTCTGCGCCATCTCCTCGGTCAACCGCGGGATCCAGTGCCTCGTCAGCGCCCGGAGCCGGCGCCGGGTCGCGCCCTCCTCGGCGGCCACGAGACGGGCCGCGGCCTGCGCCGCCGCATGCTGCACCGCCGCATCCAGGGCACGCTCGTAGGCGACGCGTGCGCCCACCAACGCCGCGCTCGCCGCCGGTGGGGCCGCAGCGGGGACCGGCGGCACCGTGAGGGTGACCTCGCCCGGGTAGCGCACTCCCATCTGGTGCGTCCAGCTGACCTCCACCAGGGCCGAGGGCGCCCTGGAGGCGAGGCGAACACCCCGCTCGCCGGTGAGGATCACCGCCCGCAGCAGCCAGGTCTCCGCCTCCCGGAGGGACGCGGCCCACGCCGCCCCGGTTCGCTCGGTGAGCAGGCTCAGCCGCTGGCTCTCCTCGTGCAGGATGCGCAGCTTCTGGTCCAGCAGCTCGGCCCCGCGCCGGGCGACGACCAGCCGGTGCTGCAGCCACAGGTGCCCGGCCCGCCCGGGCGGCACGTTGCGCAGCCGGGCCATGACCTATCGCCCCTCACGAACATGCAGGTGCGCGTCGAGCTGGGTGGACGGCAGCATGGTGAGCTCGCGGCGGGGCAGGACGGACAGCGCGTCCCAGGCCCGGTCGAGGGTCTCGGTGAGCGGCCGCTGCTCGGCGCCCCCCTGGTCCACGAGCCGGTGCTCCGCGGCGTCGGCGAAGGCGAGGTATGCCCGGTCGGTGGCGCTCAGGGCGTCCTCTCCGACCAGCTCCGCGAGCTCCCGGGCCTGGCGCGCGCGACTGAGGGCGGCGACGACCTGCGCCGCCACGTCGAGGTGGTCCTCGCGGGTCCGCCCGGGTCCGGCGCCCTTGCGCATCAACCGGGACAACGAGCCCAGCGCGTCCACCGGCGGGTAGATCCCGGCTGCGTGCAGCTCCGGGGAGAGCAGGATCTGGCCTTCGGTGATGTAGCCGGTCAGGTCCGGCACCGGGTGGGTGATGTCCCCTGCCGGCATGGTGAGCACCGGGACGATCGTCACCGACCCGTCCCGGCCGCGGATCCGGCCGCAGCGTTCGTAGAGCGAGGCCAGGTCGCTGTAGAGGTAACCGGGAAAGGCCCGCCGACCGGGGATCTCGCCGCGCGCCGCGGAGACCTCGCGCACCGCCTCGGCGTACGACGTCATGTCGGCCATGACCACCAGCACGTGTCGGCCCTCCTGGAACGCCAGGTGCTCGGCCACGGTGAGGGCGATCCGCGGCGTGAGCAGTCGTTCCACGGCAGGTTCGTCTGCGGTGTTGACGAGGAGGGCGAGCTCCCCAGCGGTCGAGCGCTCCTCGAGCGCGTCCCGGACCGCGGCCGCGTCGGCGTGGGTCAGGCCCATGCCGGCGAAGACGACCGAGAACGGCGCATCTCCCACCGTCGCCTGCGCTGCGATCTGGGTCGCGAGCTCCAGGTGCGGCAGACCGGCCTGGGAGAAGACCGGCAGCTTCTGCCCGCGCACCAGCGTGCACAGCGCGTCGATGACCGACACCCCGGTCACGATCGCCTCCGCCGGGGGCTGACGCACCGTCGGGTTCAGCGGGTTGCCGGCGACAGCGGCGCGGCGGTCGCCGAGGACCGGCGGTCCGCCGTCGGTGGGCTCGCCCCGTCCGTTGCAGACCCGTCCCAGCCACCCGGCACCGACCGGGACGTGCAGCGGCTCGCCGACGAACCGGACCGTGCTGCCGGTGAGGGCGAGTCCGTCGGTTCCCTCCAGGACCTGCAGCACCGCGAGGTCGCGGTCGACCTCGAGCACGAGGCCGTGGCGCAGCTCGCCCGAAGGCAGCCGGACGGTCGCGAACTCGTCCCAGCCCACGTCCGCCACGCCGCGCACGACGAGCAGCGGCCCCCGCACCTCGGCGATGTCGCCGTACTCGACCGCGGACATCGCCTGTCGCAGCGCCTCGGTGGCCGTCATCGCAGCTCCTCCAGCCGTGCCAGCACGGTCGACCGGACCTGTTCGACAGCCGCCACGTCGGCTGCCTCCTCGCGGGCCCGCAGCAGCGGCCCGAAGTCCGACTCCTCGACCACCGACGCGGGCACGCCCTGCTCGATCAGCGTGCGGCAGCGCTCCACGACGGCGAGCACGGCCTCGGTCAGGGCCGCTCCGCGGGCGGCGTCGCAGGAGGCGTCCACGGCACTGAGGGCACTCTGCTGCAGCACACCCTCACGCAGCAGGCGCCCGGCGAGCATGGTGACCCGCTCCGCGCCCGGGAGCGACGCCAGGCCGACCAGCTCGGCCAGAGCCTCGAGGCGGTCGGCCTCGGCCAGCGTGGCCAGCACCTGCGCCCGACGCCCACCCCAGCCGGGGTCGCCGTGTGCAGCGTGCCAGCCGTCCGACGCCGCGGCATCCCGCGAGAACGAGCCGTTCCACCCGACCGCGGGATAGTGCCGGGCGTAGGCCAGGTCGCGGTCCAGACTCCAGACGGCGCGCACGAACCGCTGGGTGTGGGCGGTGACGGGCTCGGTCAGGTCCCCTCCCGGCGGGGAGACGGCGCCGAGGATGGTCACCGAGCCGCGGTCCCCGCCGAGCGTCTCCACGCCTCCGGCGCGCTCGTAGAAGGCCGCCAGCGCCGACGCGAGGGTGGAGGGATATCCCTCCTCGGCGGGGAGGGCGCCGGTCCGGGAGGCGAACTCCCGCAGCGCCTCGGCCCAGCGCGAGGTGGAGTCGGCGATGACCACCACGTGGTAGCCCATGTCCCGGAAGTACTCGGCCACCGTCACGCCGGTGTAGATGCTGATCTCGCGCGCCATCACCGGCATGTTCGAGGTGTTGGCGATCACCACGGTGCGCCGGATCAGCCTGTCGCCCGTCCGGGGGTCCTCGAGGTCGCTGAGCTCCGCGACCACGTCAGCCATCTCGTTGCCGCGCTCACCGCAGCCGACGTAGACGATGACGTCGGCGTCGCACCACTTGGCGATCTGCTGCAGCAGCACCGTCTTCCCGGTGCCGAACCCGCCGGGCACCGCGGCGGTGCTGCCCCGCGAGAGCGGGTAGAGCAGGTCCAGCACCCGCTGACCGGTGTGCACCGGTTCCCCGGCGACCAGACGCTCGCGCCAGGGACGGGGGCGGCGCACCGGCCAGCGCTCCACCAGCCGCACCGGCCGGTCGCCGACGTGAGCGACGACGGCGTCGACCGGGTACTCCCCCGGGGGCAGCACGCCGCGCAGGCGTCCGGCCACACCCGGGGGCACCAGCACGTGCAGGGGAAGCCAGCCCGGCACCGCCACCGTGCCCAGCCGTCGTCCCGGCACGACGTCCGTGTCCGCTTCGGCAGCGGGCTCGAACGGCCACCGTGCGGCACTGGCCTCGCCGGGGCCCGCCCCCGGCGTCAGCCACGTCGGGGCCGTGGTCAGGGGGCGCAGCAGACCGTCGAAGATCCCGCCCAGAAGTCCCGGGCCCAACGGGGCGGAGACCGGCGCTCCCGTCGGCAGCACGGCTACTCCCGGCGAGAGTCCACCGGTGTCCTCGTAGGCCTGCACGGTCGTCCATGCGGACCGCACCCCGACCACCTCGCCCTGAAGTCGCTGGTCGCCTAGGCGCACCACCTCCGCCATGGTGGCCTCGTCGAGGCCCTCGACCTCCACCAGGGACCCGGACACCCGGGCGACGTGGGCGTCTCGCTGCCTGCCGGTCGGCGCGGTCACGGCGTCCACAACCCCTCCAGTTGCGTTCCCATCGCCGCCATCACCTCGTCGGCGAGGACGGGGAAGCTCAGGTCGACCGTCCGGCCCCCGTCGGTGACCACGACACCCCCTTGCGGGGCGTCGCGCACCACGGCGTTCGGACCGAGGAGGGCAGTGGCCCGGCCGACGAGCCGTTCGCGCATCGAGGGGTACGACGGGTCCTCGCGCAGTGCCGCCAGCCGGTCGAGCACGTGCTGGCGCAGCTCGAGGTACGCCGCGCGCTGCGCCGCCAGCACCGTCGCCCGGGCCTTCGCGCGAGTGCGTCGCCGCTCGCCCGCCCTGGCCAGCTCTCCGGCGGAGGCACCGCGGGCGCGCGCCTCCTCGAGGACGTCGTGGACCTCCGCGGCAGCCTGCCGGGCAGCCTCCGCGGCCTCACGGGAGGCGTCTTCGGCGGCATGGTCGGCGTCCCGGTGCGCGTCGGCCAGCAACTCGTGCCGCACCGGTTCGAGGGCGGGATCCCACCGCGTCGGCGTCACCATGGCAGCACCACCCGCAGTGCGCTCGACTCGTCTGCCTCGGCTCCGGCCAGCGCCCGCGCGGCGGCGGGAGTGAGGAGCAGCACCTCCACGTCAGGGGGCAGTGCGGCGCAGGCTGCAAGCACCGCCGCCTCCTCCTCGACCGGGCGGACGAGCGCTCCGGCGAGGGCGAAACCGGCGACCCGGCTGCGCTCGCCGACCACGGCGATCCGGCCCACGACTACGCCCTGCCCATCAGCATGATCGCCACGATGAGCCCGTAGATCGCGATCCCCTCGGCAAGGCCGACGATCACCATCGCGCGTCCGAAGAGCTCGGGCCGCTCACTCATCGCCGCCAGGGCCGCGGCACCGGTGTAGGCGACCGCGATGGCGGCGCCGATGGACGAACCGGCCACCGCGATGGCCGCGCCGAGCAGGGCGGCCCACGAGCCGGAGCTGCTCGGGGTCGCGGCGACGGCTGCCGAGGCCTGAGCCGTTGCCGGATGGGTCGTCACCGCGAGCACGAGGACGACGGTGGCGACCAGCAGGACTGCGGCGTCCACCGCCACGAGGGCCAGGACGGCCGCACGGGAACGGCGCCTGAGCAGGGCGAGGGCACCCGCACTGCCGAGTGCGAGGACCGGGAGCAGCAACACCCATGCGTTCATCGGACTGCACCTGCACTTTCTGGGACGGAGTCCCCGGCGGAGGCTGTGTCGGCGCTGGTGCCGACCTCCCGGGGGCTCTCGACGGAACTCTGGAGAGGGACGTGCCAGGGACGGAAGGGCCTGCCCTCGGTGCTGAACACCCGGGAGAAGAGCTCGTAGTAGGACAGGCGCAACGCCTGCACGCCGGCGATGAGCGCCTCGAGCGCGAAGGCGACCGCGTTGCCGATGACGAACCCGACCACCGCGGCCACCGTGCCCGTCACTCCCCGACCCCACCATGCGGCGGTCGCCTGCCACACGACCAGGCTCAGGGCCGCATGGGTCAGCCCGAACGCGGCCAGGCGGGCGAAGGAGACCAGGTTGGTCCCCAGGCGCAACGTGGTGTCGAAGAGCTCGACGGTCGCCTGCGCCGCCCCTGCCGCTCCTCCCCCGGCGGAGGCCAGGAAGCCGACGTAGCACAGCGCCAGGCCGACCGCCGCGAGGACGCTGCCGACCAGGGTCAGGGCGAGGACGTCGCCGACCAGTCCGAGGACCAGGAGCCCGGCGCCGGCGAAGATCGCGGCCCCCGCCACTCCGGAGGCGGAGACCAGCGCCAGCGCCCAGCCGCCCTCGCGCCACCGGTTGACGATGCCGAGGGCGTAGGCCCCGGAGAGCAGCACCGCCCCCACACCGAGCGCCACCCCGAGCAACGTCACGGGCTCTTCGAGTGGGCGCAGCCACAGCACCGGCACGACGCCCGTGGGGCCGAAGAACTCACCGTAGAGCAGGCCGAACACCATGGCTGCCGCGCCGGCAGACACCACGAACGGCCACACCCGTCGAGCCCTGGCGGCCCAGGCCGGGCGTCCGGTGCGCAGGAGCAGTCCGGCGAGCACCAGGAGGGCGCCGTGGCCGACGTCGCCGAACATCATGGCGAACATCGCCACGTAGGCGGCCCCGGCCACCACCGTCGGATCGACGTCGACGTAGGGAACGGTGGCATAGGTGTCCACGAGCGGGGCGAACGAGCGTCGCACCCGGCCCCCGGGGTGCAGCAGCGTCGGGGGGTCCACGCCACGGGGCAGCCGAAGCCGGCACACGGCGGCCCCCTCGACCGCCAGCCGGCTCCTCAGCTCCGGGAGGACGGCCACCGGCGTCCAGCCCGCGACGGCGGAGACCTCGCCCCGGGCCACCGCTCCGGCCGCCACGGAGTCCACCGTGCTCTCCTCCGCGACCAGGTCGAGCTCGACCGTCCCCAGGTCGGCTGTGACGGCGAGGGCACGCCGAAGCCCTGCACGCGTCGCCACCACGGCGACGCGCTGCATCCGGACGGGTTCGGCGCCCTCACCCCAGCGCATCGAGCACCTCGACCGGTGGGCCGGCGCCGCCCGACGCGCCCGCGGCAGCGCCCCTGGCGGCGAGCTCGAGGCCGGCCCGGACCCGCCACGTGTCGGCGGCCAGCGCGCCCACCGCGGCCACGACCGTCTCCGGGCCGTAGGCCGCTCGGCGCAGCAGCGAGGCGGCGTCCTCGGCGACCCGGCGGCGCCAGGCCATCTCGGCCCGCCACAGGTCCTCGGGGCCGTCGGCCTGCGAGAACAACCCGTGCAGGGAACGCGGCAGCGTGTCCGTCACCTCCGCGAGCGACATCGTCGGATCGGTCATGGCCGCGGTGGCGGCGGTCCCGAGCAGACGCTGCGCCCGGTTGCGGACCGCATCGGGGAGTGGTCGGCGCACCACCAGTGACTCGCGCAGCAGGACGAGCGCAGCCCCGCCCCGCGCCCACGCGGCCGCGGCGTCGACCGGTACCGCCGCCACCCGCTCCGCCCAGGTCAGGACCATCGCCGTGTGCACCTCCCACGCCGTCGAGCCCCCCGGGTCGCGCCACGGGGAGGCGATGAGCGCCTCGCGCAGCTCCTCGAGCGAGCGGGTCCGGGCCAGGCGCGCCCAGGCTGTCTCCAGCGACCCGAGGAGGTACGTCGGGCCGTGCGGCCGCCCCTCGAGCCGGGCCACGTGCTCGTCGGTGTTGGCCAGCTCGAAGCCCGCGGCCAGCGCACGCAACAGCTGTGCCCCCTCCGGCGGCACCCACCCGGCGAGCACCCGCAGCCGCCACAGCAGCGTGGCGGACACCGCGTGCTGAGCAGTCGTGAGGTCGTCGTCGGCCCCGAGACCGCTCCCGTACGGGCTCTCCTGCAGCACCGCGACGGCGGCCCGCAGCGACCCCGCCCGGAACGCCGCGTGGCCGGCGGTGCCGGCGAGGGCATCGTGCGCCAGGGCTCGCGCGCGGACGGAGCCGGCGACCCAGGAGGTGCTCACGGCTGGTCCTCGGCGAGAGCGGACACGACGGCGGCGACCACGCGGTCGACGTAGGCCGGCATCCGCGCGGTCGCGTGCTCGCGGACGCGCTGCGCCTCCTCCCGGGCCGCCGACCGCCCGGAGACCTGCGCGGCGTTGGCCCGGTCGGCGACCTCGGCCGCCGCCTGCGCCTGCACCGTCGCGGCGGTCGCCCGCGCGGTCGCCAGCTGCGCCTGTGCCTGCGCCTGCGCATCCCGGCGCACCTGCTCGGCCTGTGCGCGCCCCGCTGCCCGGATCTCCTTCGCCTCCTCCTGGGCCGGGTCGAGGAGGGCCAGCAGGGGCGTCAGCTCCGCAGCTGCCTCGGCCGCCCGGTCGGCAGGTACGCCGCGTCCGGTCGCGGCGCCGGGCGAACCGGCGAACCGGAACCGCTGCAGCAGATCACGAGGGTGCGCCATCGCATCAATTCAAGGCCTTCACGAGCCGCCGGAGCAGGGCCAAAGGGCCCCCCACGACGGGCGTGCGTCAGGCCCTGGAGGAGCGGCGCTGCGCGGAGCCGTCCTCGGACGGCGGGAGCGCATCCGCGGCCGGGAGCTCCACCCGGAATCGCGCGCCGCGGCCAGGTGCGGTGTCGACGCTGAGCTCGCCACCATGGGCACGCACCAGCGACGCCGTGATGGCCAGGCCCAGGCCGGTGCCGCCGTCGGCCCGGGTCCGCGAGGGATCCACGCGGTAGAAGCGCTCGAAGACGCGCGCCGCGTGCTCGGCGTCCATCCCCGGCCCCTCGTCCGCCACTTCCAGCACCACCCGGGGCGCGTCATCGCGGCCGCGCAGGGACACCGAGACGATGACCGATGTCTGGACAGGGGTGTGCCGCAGCGCATTGCTGACCAGGTTGTCCAGCACCTGACGGAGTCGGGCCTCGTCCCCGATCACCACGGGCGGGGAAGGCAGGCTGCCCAGCTCCAGCCGCAACGGACGCCGTGGCTGCATCGCCCGGGCGCTCTCCAGCGAGGCCGCCGCGACCGCGAGCAGATCCACCGGGTCCTGGGCGAGCGGCCGCTGCTGGTCCAGCTCGGCCAGGAGGAGCAGGTCCTCGACCAGCAGGCCCATCCGGGCGGCCTCATCCTCGATGCGACCGATCAGGCGTCGTACCTCCTCGTCGCCGCTGACCGCGCCCTGACGATAGAGCTCGGCGAATCCCCGGATCGAGGTCAGCGGCGTACGCAGCTCGTGGCTGGCGTCGGCGACGAAGCGGCGCATCCGTTCCTCCGACCGCCGCGCCTCCTCCTCGGACTCCGCGCGCTGGGCGAAGGCGGACTCGATCTGGGCGAGCATGGTGTTCAGCGCCGCTGCCAGCTGGCCGACCTCGGTCCGTGCGTCTGTCTCGGGCACCCGCTGGGTGAGGTCGCCCGCGGCGATTGCGGCGGCGGTGTGCTCGACCTTCTCCAGGGGTCGCAGGCTGGTCCTCACCACGACGTAGCCGATGCCGCCGAGGACGAGCACCGTCACCCCCCCGATCACGAGAAGCAGCAGCAGCAGCCGGTCCGCGGTGCTCTGCACGTCGCCCAGGCTCTGCGCGAGCAGCAGGGTCCCAGGGTCTCCGTCGGCGAGCGTGGCCGGAACGGCGCGCACTCGCCACTGACCGCCGCCGCGCACTGCCGGGACCGTGAAGGAGCGAGGCGCAGCGGACTCACCGCTCCTGGTCAATCGGGGCAGTTTCGGCAGGGGCTCACCGGCGTCGAGGAGGTTGCTGGTCGGGCCGTAGACGGGGACCCCGCGGGCGTCGAGAAGCTCGGCGACGAAGGCGCTGGGCAGGCGGCCGCGATCGTCGTTGTCCCGACCCGGGGTCGGGCGAGACGGTCTCTGCAGCCCCCGTTCGGCGACCTGGTGCGCCGCTCCGTTGAGCTGCTCGTCGACGCGGGTGACGAGGTAGTGCTGCAGCGTCGCGCGGGTCACCACCCCGGAGGCGAGGAGGGCCCCGGCCACCAGCAGAACCAGAGCCGCCACCAGGGTGAGGCGCAGGGGCACCCGCCGGTGCAGCATGCCCACCTCACCCGCCTGTCGGCACGCGCAGGACGTACCCGACGCCACGCACCGTGTGAATGAGGTGCGGTTCGGTGGTGTCCATCTTGCGCCGCAGGTAGGAGACGTAGGTCTCCACCACGTTGGCGTCGCCGCCGAAGTCGTACTGCCAGACCCGGTCGAGGATCTGGTTCTTGCTGAGCACCCGGCCCGGGTTCTGCAGGAAGTAGCGCAGCAGCTTGAACTCCGTCGGGGACAGCGACACCTCGCGGCCGGCCTTCCAGACCTGGTGCGCATCCTCGTCGAGCTCGATGTCCTCGAAGGTGAACTGGGTCGTGGGGGCGGTCGCCAGCCCGTCCGACGTACGCCGCAGGACGGCCCGGATGCGCGCGATCACCTCCTCGAGCGAGAACGGCTTGGTGACGTAGTCGTCGCCGCCCAGGGTGAGCCCCTGCACCTTCGCGGTGGTGTCACCCCGGGCGGTGAGGAACAACACCGGGAACCGAAGCCCCTCGGAGCGGAGCCGGCGGACCACCTCGAAGCCGTCCATGCCGGGCATCATCACGTCGAGCAGGATGAGGTCCGGACGCCACACCCGCGCCTGCTTCAGCGCCTCGCGGCCGTCGGCGGCGGTGGCCACGTCGAAGCCGGTGAAGCGCAGGCTCGCCGAGAGCAGCTCGACGATGTTCGGCTCGTCGTCCACCACGAGCAGCCGCGCCTCGCCGGCGCCCTCAGCCGTGGCGCCGGCCTGGTTCCTGATCCCCGTGCTCACCCCACCACCCTCCCGCGCAGGCCCCGGCCCCTTCCTGCACGTTCGCTGTGAGCATCCTGTGAGTCCTACTCCCAGCAGTCTCCCAGCCGCTCCGCCGGTGAAGTCAAGGTTCCCGCCCGATCCTCGGTGGCAACCCGCCCCCACCAGGAAGGCCTCGACCATGGACGACTCGCCCCACGCCCCCGGACACGACGACTGGCTGAGGTCCGAGAGACCGGAGCCGGGACCGACCCGAGCGACGACCACGAGCGGTGCGGCACGCCTCGGCCACCGACTCCGGACCGGCTGGAAGGCCGGGGCCCTCGTCCTCGCGGGTCTGATCGCGGGCGGAGGCACCGTCGCCGTCGCCCAGGCCGTCGGGGACGACCACCCGAGGGCGGCTGTGGCCGACCGCGGCGGCCCCCACGCCGGGTTCCCCCGGCCCCCCGGCGCCCCCGGCAGGCCGGCCGGCCCCGGTCGCGCCGGCGCACCCGGCGGCCTCGCCGGCGAGCAGCGTGTCCAGGGCACCGTCACCGGCACGACGTCCGCGGCGGTGAGCGTCAGGACCAGCAGTGGCAGCGCGACCTACACCGTCACCGACCAGACGCAGATCGTGCGCGACGGCAGCGTCGCGTCCCTGGGCGACCTCGAGCCCGGTGACGCTGCGGTGGTCCAGCTCCATCCCTCGTCCGGTGGTGGCCAGATGACGGCCGAGCGCATCTTCGCCAGCACCACCTGAGTGGCGCCCCGATGAGCCCGACGGTGGAGATCGTTGTGCCGGTGCACGACGAAGAGGTCGACCTCGAGCCGTCGGTGCGGCGGCTGCAGCACTACCTCGCCGAGTCCTTCCCCTTCGACTGCACGGTGACGATCGCCGACAACGCGAGCACCGACCGGACCTCGGAGATCGCCACCGCGCTGGCCGCGGAGCTCCCCGGGGTGCGACTGGTGAACCTGCCGGAGAAGGGCCGCGGGCGGGCGCTGCGGCACGTGTGGTCGCAGAGCGAGGCGCGGGTGGTGGCCTACATGGACGTCGACCTCTCCACCGACCTGGACGCACTGCTCCCCCTGGTGGCACCGCTGCTCTCGGGTCACAGCGACGTGGCCATCGGTTCGCGCCTCACCCGCTCGGCCGCCGTGGTGCGCGGTCCGAAGCGCGAGGTGATCTCGCGGGCCTACAACCTCCTGCTGCACGGGGCGCTCGGCACCCGGTTCAGCGACGCCCAGTGCGGCTTCAAGGCGTTCCGCACCGACGCCGCCCGGGCGCTGCTGCCGCTGGTGCACGACCAGTCGTGGTTCTTCGACACCGAGCTGCTGGTGATGGCCGAACGGGCCGGCCTCCGCATCCACGAGGTGCCGGTCGACTGGACCGACGACCCGGACAGTCGTGTCGACATCGTGCGCACCGCCGTGGACGACCTGCGCGGCATCGTCCGCGTCGGCCAGGCCCTGCTGCGCGGAACCATCCCGCTCGAGCCGGTCCGGCGGCGGTTCGGACGTGCCGGCCCCCACCCGGAGCACCCCACCGGGGTCCAGGTGGTCCGGTTCGCCGCGGTGGGTGTGCTCAGCACCCTGGCGTACGCCGTCCTGTTCCTCCTGCTGCGCCACGGGATGGGCGCCCAACCGGCGAACCTCGCGGCCCTCCTGCTCACGGCCGTCGGCAACACCGCGGCCAACCGGCGCCTCACCTTCTCGGTGCGCGGTCGGGGCCGGCTGCTGCACCACCACGTCCAGGGACTCGCCGTCTTCGCGCTCGCGCTGGCGCTCACCTCGGGCTCACTGCTGGTGCTGCACGCGGTGCTCGCGCCGGGACGAGGACTCGAGCTCACGGTGCTGACCCTCGCCAACCTCACCGCCACCGCCCTGAGGTTCGTGCTGCTGCGCTCGTGGGTGTTCGACCGCAGCAAGAGGTCGTCGCTGCCGAGCCTGTCGCCTGAGCCAGATCTGAAGTTCCCTTCCACCACCCGGAGCACCTGAGGATGACGAGCACCGTCCCGGATCGAGCCGCCTGCGGCGACCCCGCCTGGGTGCGCCCCGGCCTGTGGGCACTCCTGGCCACCACCGCACTGCTCTACCTGTGGGACCTGAGCAGCTCGGGCCGGGCGAACGCCTTCTACGCCAGCGCCGTGCAGGCGGGCACCGAGTCGTGGAAGGCCTTCTTCTTCGGCTCGCTGGACGCGGGCAACGCGATCACGGTCGACAAGCCACCGGTGTCGCTGTGGGTGATGGGCCTGTCCGCGCGCGTCTTCGGCCTGAGCAGCTGGAGCCTGCTCGCCCCGCAGGCGCTCATGGGCGTCGCCTCCGTGGGCCTGGTGTACGCCACCGTGCGCCGGCAGTTCAAGGCGCAGGCAGGGTTGCTGGCGGGCGCCGTGCTGGCGCTGACGCCGGTCGCCGCCTTGATGTTCCGCTTCGACAACCCCGACGCGCTGCTCGTCCTGCTCACCGTGGCGGCGACCTACGCGATGGTGCGCGCCGTCGAGCGCGCGGGCACCCGGTGGCTGGTCCTCGCCGCCGTCCTGGTCGGGACCGCCTTCCTGACCAAGATGCTGCAGGCGTTCCTGGTGCTGCCGGTCTTCGTGCTCGTCCACCTGCTGCTCGTCGACACCCCGGTCCGGCGTCGCGTCGTGCAGCTGGTGGCGGCTCTCGCCGCGCTCGTGGTCGCCTCGGGCTGGTGGGTCGCGGTCGTGGAGCTCTGGCCGGCTGCCTCGCGCCCGTACATCGGCGGTTCCCAGACGAACAGCGCGCTCGAGCTGGCGCTCGGCTACAACGGCCTCGGTCGGATCACCGGCCACGAGACCGGCAGCGTGGGCGGCGGTGGCGGTCCGGGCGGCGGTCGATGGGGCACGCCGAGCCTGCTGCGCCTGTTCGGCAGCGAGTTCGGCGGCCAGGTCGCCTGGCTGATCCCCGCAGCACTCATCCTCGCCGGCGCGCTGCTGTGGTGGTCCCGGGGCGCTCCGCGCACCAACCCGCAGCGTGCACAGCTGCTGCTGTGGCTCGGCACCCTCCTGGCCACCGGGCTGACGTTCAGCCTGATGGAGGGCATCGTCCACCCCTACTACGCCGTCGCCCTGGCCCCGTCGATCGCGGCGCTGGTGGGGATCGGCGCCACCGAGACCTGGCGGCTCCGCGACCGCTGGACGGCTCGCGCCGTGCTCGCGGGGACCCTGGTGGCCACCAGCCTGCTGGCCTGGCTCCTGCTCTCGCGGAGCCCGGACTGGTCCGCCCCCTTGCGGTACGCCGTCCTGGTCCTCGGCATCGCCATGGCGGTGACCCTCGTCGGGCTCCCGCTGCTCGGTCGCCGGATGGCGACGGTGGTGGCGGCCGGGGCGGTGCTGGTGGGGATGGCCGGTCCGGCGGCGTACTCGGTGCAGACCGCGTCCACGCCGCACACCGGTTCGCTGCCCACGGCCGGCCCGGTGTCCACGACCCGGCGCGGCCCCGGGGGGATGCGGCCCGGCGGTCCACCGGCGGGCGGCCTCCTGAACGCAGGCACGCCGTCGGCCGCCATGGTCGAGGCCCTGAGCTCCGACGCCTCGTCGTACACGTGGGCCGCGGCGACGGTCGGCGCCAACAACGCAGCCGGCTACCAGCTGGGGACCGGGCTGCCGGTCCTCGCGCTCGGCGGCTTCAACGGCACCGACCCCGCGCCGACGACGGCGCAGTTCCAGCAGTGGGTCGCTGCGGGGCGCGTGCACTGGTTCATCACCGGCGGGGGCCCGGGCGGCCCGGGCGGCCCGGGCGGCGGCGGTTCCGGCACCACCGCCCAGATCAGCGCTTGGGTGGAGAGCCACTTCACCGCCACCACGATCGACGGCGTGACGCTCTACGACCTCACCCGTCCCGCCCCCTGAGCCGCACCGGAGGGGTCCACGGATCGAGGGCCTGGCGACACGTCAGTCTGGTAACAACTGCATAAATCCGGACACAATCCCCGAGACCGGAGCATGATGGCACCGTGAGCTCTCGGGGGTTCTGGGCGCGCGCGCGTGGGAGGCGTGGATCCAGCCGGTCGCAGTCGCCGCCCAGCGCGCTGCTCGCCAGGCTGGCCGCCGGCGCGCTCGCAGTACGACGGCGTGCGCACGACTGTCGCGAGGCCGAGTCGCTGCGGCGCACCCAACGGGAGCTGGCGGTCACCAACGAACGCTACCGCTCGCTGTTCCACTACCACCCGGCGAGCGTCTTCTCCCTCGACCTCGACGGACACTTCGTCGAGGCCAACCGCGCCAGCGAGGGCCTGGTCGGCTACTCACTCGCGCAGATGCAGCAGAAGCACTTCGCCGAGCTGGTCGCACCGCGCGACGCGGAGACCACCCTGCACGCGTTCGAGGCGGTCCTGCGACGTGAGCCCCAGGAGGTGGACGTCCGGCTCCGCCACCGCGACGGCCGACCCATCGACGCACGCGTCACCAGCCTGCCCATCGTGGTCGACGACGAGGTCGTCGGTGTCTACGGCATCGCGGTCGACACCACCGAGGACAACCGGATCCGCCGCGAGCTCGCGGCCGCGCTGGCCTGCGCCGAGGAAGCCAGTGAGGCCAAGTCGCGGTTCCTCGCCAACGTCAGTCACGAGATCCGCACCCCCCTGACCAGCCTGCTGGGCACCACCGAGCTGCTCGAGGACACCGGGCTCGACGAGCAGCAGGCCCGGTTCGTCGAGGTGGTGAACCGCTCCGGCCAGCGGCTCCTCACCCTGGTCAACGACCTCCTCGACCTCGCCCGGATCGAGGCCGGCGAGACGCGGGTCGAGCGCCGCGCCTTCGACGTACGCCGGCTGGTCTGCGACGTGGTGTCGCTCTACGCCGTCAGCGCCCGGCGCAAGGGCCTGGAGCTCTTGTGCGAGCTGCCCGCCACCCTCCCCCGCTCACTCCTCGGTGATCCGGACCGGATCGGGCAGGTGCTCACCAACCTGCTGGACAACGCGGTGAAGTTCACCGAGCACGGCTGGGTGGCGGTCCGGGTCGCCCTCGACCAGGAGACCGGTGCTTCGCGAGCCACCCTGCGCGTGGACGTGGCCGACTCCGGTATCGGCGTCAACCCTGCGGACCTGGCGTCGCTCTTCGAGGCCTTCCACCAGGTCGACACCTCGATCACCCGCAAGTACGGCGGCGCTGGACTCGGCCTCTCACTGTCCCAGGAGCTGGTCCAGCTCCTGGGCGGTTCCCTCGGCGTCGAAAGTGCGCCCGGTCTGGGCAGCACCTTCACCGCACGGCTGCCACTCGAGGTCCTCCAGGACTGAGGAACTGCGCCCACCTGTCTCGCGTCCGGCGGTTGCAGGACCACCGACCCTGCTGTCCGGGCTCGTGCACAGCCATTCTGGAAGGGGCGGACCGCCCCCGACGCGTGCGAGGGGGGAACCATGCACGGACGAGAACACCGAGTGCGGTTGCTGAGGCCGCGGGTCGTGGCGGCAGTCTCGGCCGCCATCCTCACCGTGGCCCTGGGAGCCGTTGCAGCTCCGGCCTCGGGGACGGACCCGGCCCCGGAAGCGCCGTGCGGCGGCCTGGTCCCGATGGAGAGCAACGCCCCGGCGAATGCGCCGGTCGCGGCGGGCGCGTACTTCAGCTTCCCCAACACGACATCGGCCGAGAAGATGGCGATCCGCGACCGCGTGCTGGCGATGATCCGGAGCACGAACGGGAAGTACTGCGCCGACACGGGGCAGACCGACGCGGACGATCATCCGGTCTACGAGGTCAGGCACGGCGTGGTGAAGATCGCCACCTGGTCCTTCAACGACTGGACCGTCGCCAACGCGCTGAAGGCCGCCAAGTCCCGCGGGGCGAGCGTGCAGGCGGTGGCCGCGCGCAGCATCAACCAGACCAAGCACTACAAGCCCTGGATCGCCGCGGCCGGAGTCCGGAGGGCCCTCGGTTACCACAGGGCGCCGGTGCCGTCGGGCCTGACCTACAACGACGAGGTCAGCTGGGCGCACGACTGTGGGGGGTCCTGCCGAGGTCCGCGCGGGACCCAGCACGCCAAGTTCTTCCTCTTCCAGGACGTCGGCACCGCACACCTGCGCGACGCGGTGATGCAGTCCTCGATGAACCTGACGAAGTTCGCCTACACCGGGCAGTGGAACCAGGCGGACGTCAGGTACGACGCCGCCGGCTACGACCACTTCGCACAGGTCTTCTACGAGCTGGCCCGTGAGTTCCGCGGCGGCTTCCTGCGCTGGGACGGCGCCGAGGTCTCGGACATCTTCTTCCCCAAGTACAAGGGCGCGGATCCCGCCATGCGCGTGCTCAGCAACGTCTCCTGCGCCGGGAGCAAGGACGTCCGGGTGATCAACTACGCGTTCTACGACACGCGCGGTCTTGCTCTCGCACGCCAGCTGCGCGACCTGTGGGGCCGGGGCTGCGAGGTGAAGGTCATCTACTCGATCAGCAGCCGGGGCGTGATGCGGATCCTGCGGGCCCACAGCGGCCGAGGCCCCATCCCGGTGCGGCAGTCGGTGATCCGCAAGCGCGGCAAGGTGGTGAAGTACAACCACAGCAAGTGGGTCTCCGTCGGTGACCGGGTCCTGGACGGCTCGGGCAACTGGAGCAACAACTCGTTCCAGGACGACGAGCAGTTCCAGGAGTTCTCCGGTGCCGGCCCGTTCGCGGCCAACTTCACCAAGACCTGGAACCAGCGCACCTCCAAGGTGCCCCGCATCGGGCGGGTGGGGCCGAACTTCCGCAACCTGCCCGAGGAACCCCAGTGGGGCCGGGGCGAGCTGAAGCACCTCACTCCCTACGGCTGACGCACGGCGGCGTCTGCCCAGGTGGTGCCCGAAGGGCCCCCTGGGAGGGTGGCCGGCTCGTGCGGGTCGGCGCAGGGTGGAGGGTGACATCGAGGTGACCGCGCCCGGGGAACACCGCTCCGGGCCAGAACAAGGTGCTGAAGGGTCCGATGACCGCCGACCGACATCGACGCCGACAAGATCAAGAACGGCAACGTCTCGTTCACCACGGACCCGGCGACTCTGACTGCGGCCCCCACGGTCAGCGGTGCCCAGGCCGGTTGCCCGAACCCGAACTGGACCGGCGTCAACCCCACCCTCGTCACGACCAGCATCACCATGGACATCTACCAAGGCGGGCTGCTCTTCCACTGCACGGCCTCAGACCCGGACGGCCTGTCCGGGACCGTGGCCCTGATCTGCTGAGCGAGCCTGTCCACCGGCGCTCCGGCCGGATGGGAGAGGGGTGGCCGACCGGCCACCCCTCTTCGCTGCTCCGACAGCGGGACCGGCGGCCCCGCTCAGAGCGGCCGTCCGTCCCTGCGACGAGGGGTGCGCCCGGAGCATGCTGGGGGCGAGACGACTCCTGGAGGACCGATGAAGCGCTCGCTGGTGGTGGTCCTCGCGGCGCTCGCCCTCGTGGTGGGCGGCGTCGTGGGATATGCATTTGCTCGCGGGGACGACCATGCGGCGTGGCCCGCACACATGACGGGCGGCCACGGAGGTCCCGGGGCCGGGCCGGGCGCTGGCTCCGGCCGCCACTCGGAGTTGATGGACCACCGCCTCGTACGCAGCGAGTTCGACTACCTGGCGCAGATGATCCCTCACCACGAGGAGGCGATCGCGGCCGCACAGGAGCTGCGGAGATCCGACCGCGCGCAGCTGCGCACGTTCGCCGACGACATCGTGCGTACCCAGTCGCGTCAGGTGACGCAGATGAAGCAGTGGCTCGCCGAGTGGTATCCCGGGCGGGACACCAGCGTCGACTACGAGCCGATGATGCGGGACCTCGGCGACCTCAGCGGCGACCGGCTGGATCGCGCCTTCCTCGAGGACATGATCCCCCACCACATGTCCGCGGTGATGATGTCGCAACAGCTCCTCGCCCGCGGGCTCGCCGACCACGACGCGCTCAGCCAGCTGGCGGCGTCGATCCGCGACGAGCAGCACGACGAGATCTTCCGGATGCAGCGCTGGCTCGGCCAGTGGTACGGCGAACGCGGCCACGGCAGGTGGGACGACGGGGACGAGCACGGTCCGATGGGGCCGGGAATGATGTGGTGAACCCTCGTCTCTGACCCGTGGGAGCATGCCGCCATGGCCGAGACCGCCGGATCCGAGCCGCTGCCCCGCCGCGGGCGCCCCGGGTACGACGCCGACACCGTGCTGAGGCGCGCCATCGAGCTGTTCAACCGGCAGGGGTACGACGCCACCAGCGTGGGTGACCTGGCCCGCGAGCTGGGCGTGTCGAAGTCGACGATCTACCACCACGTCCCCAGCAAGGAACACCTGCTCGCCGCCGCGCTCGACGAGGCGCTGGACGGGCTGACCGGGGCCCTGGACCGAGCCGCCGCCGAGCCGGGCACCGCCGAGGACCGCCTGCGGCACGCGGTGGAGGCGTCGGTGGAGATCCTGGCCGAGCACCTGCCGGCGGTCACGCTGCTGTTGCGGGTACGCGGCAACAGCGCTGTCGAGATGGAGGCCCTGGCGCGCCGGCGCCGAGTCGACGAGCAGCTCGCCGGCCTGGTGCGCGCGGCGGTCGAGGAGGGTTCGCTGCGGGGCGACATCCCTGCCGAGGTGGCCAGCCGGTTGCTGTTCGGAATGGTCAACTCACTGGTCGAGTGGTACCACCCCGAGGGCGAGATCGACGCGGGCGCGCTCGCGAGCGCAGTCAGTCGGCTGGCGTTCGAGGGCCTGCGTCGACGCTGACTCCCGGCTCAGGTCTCGATGGCCCGGCCGGTGTCGTGGCTGCGTCCGCGGAACTCCGCCACCACCGTCGCCTCGGGCTCGCGGCACACCGTCACGTCGTACAGACCGGTGCGGCCGCGCCGGACCCGCTCCACGGCGACCGCGCGAAGGCGGTCACCGAGCCGCGCCGGCTCGAGGAACGACACCTCGAAGCCCGCCGCCACCGTCACCGAGCCGTGGGAGTTGCACGCCACCGCGAAGGCGCTGTCGGCCAGGGCGGCGACGAGCCCGCCGTGGCACATCCCCCAGCCGTTGACCATGTCGGCACGCACGGTCATGGTCACCTCGGCGCGGCCCGGCTCGACGACGGCCATCTCCATGCCGAGCGTCCGGCTGGCGAGGTCCTCCCCCCACATCCGCTCGGCGCTGCGCCGTGCGGTCGCGCGCGCAGCCTCCCCGTCCTCGGGGCGATGCTCAGGCATCGAAGTCCACGGTGACCTCGGCGGAGACCGGGTGGCTCTGGCAGGTGAGCACGAACCCGCTCTCCACCTCCTCGTCCTCCAGCGCGTAGTTGCGGCGCATGTCCACCTCGCCGCTGACCACACGCGCCCGGCAGGTGCCACAGACCCCGCCCTTGCAGGCGAAGGGCAGGTCCGCACGACCACGCTGCGCGGAGTCGAGGATCGGCACCCCGGTGGGCATCGCCGTGGTCGTCGAGCGGCCGTCGAGGACGACGGTGACCTGGCTGGTCGGCCCGTCGGGCACGACGCTCGGCCGGTGCAGCTCCGGCGGCGGCTCGTCGACGTAGAACAGCTCGAAGTGCACCCGCTCCGCGGGCACCCCGAGCTCGCCGAGGACCCCACGGGCGCCGGTGATCATCGCGAAGGGACCGCACAACCAGACGTGGTCGAGGTCGTCGACCGGCACCAGCGCGGTGAGGATGCGACGCAGCCGGTCGGCGTCGAGCCGCCCGGAGAACAGCTCGACGTCCCGGGGTTCGCGCGAGAGCACGTGCACGACCTCGAACCTCGGACCGTAGCGATCCTTGAGGCCGGCCAGCTCCTCGGCGAACATCACCGTCGAGGTCCCCCGGTTTCCGTAGAGCAGGGTCACCCGGGAGTGCGGGTGCCGCAGCACCGTCGGCGCGATCGACATCATCGGCGTGATGCCGGACCCGGCCGCGACCAGCAGGTGGCGGCTGCCGTCGGGCTCGGCGCGGAAGCTGCCCCGCGGCGTCTGCACGTCCACCCGGTCTCCGGGACGGATCTCGTGCACCAGCCACTCCGAGAACCGCCCACCCGGAATGAGTCGCACGGCCACCCGGGGTGGCGCGCCCACCGGTGCGCAGATGGAGTAGTCGCGGCGGTGCTGCTCCCCGTCGATCGACCGGCGCAGCGTCAGGGACTGCCCGGCGGCGAAGTCGTAGTCGGAGCGCAGCTCCTCGGGGACCGCGAAGGTGACCGCGACCGCGTCCTCGCAGAGCCGGTCCACGGCCGCGACCGTCAGTGTGTGGAAGGGTGCGCGGGCGGTGCCGGCACGGTCGCGTCCCACCTCGGTGGCGGTCACCTCAGATCTCCTTGACGTGCTCGAAGGGCTCCTGGCACGCCGAGCACCGATACAGCGCCGTGCACGCCGTCGGACCGAACTCCGAGGTCAGCTCGGCGTCCGCGGCTCCACACCGCGGGCAGCTCAGCGCGCGTCTGGTGGGCAACAGCGTCAGCGTCGCCCGCCGCCGCGGCGCCGCCCCGGGCGGCGAGACGCCGTGCCGCCGTAGCAGGTCACGGCCGCGGGGAGTGATCCAGTCGCTGCTCCAGGGCGGCGACAGGGAGAGCCGCACCTCGACCTGCACGCCCTCGGCCCCGAGGCGACGCACGAGGTCCGCCTGCATCGCGCCCACGGCCGGGCAGCCGGAGTAGGTCGGGGTGATCGTGACCACGACCCGGTCGTCCTCCTGCTCGACTCCGCGCAGCACGCCGAGGTCCTCCAGGGTGAGCATCGGCAGCTCGGGGTCCGGGACCGACGCGGCAACCGCCCACAACCGGCCTACGTCGACAGCGGTTCCGCCCATGCTCACCACCGCCCCAGTGGATGGGCCCGGGCGACCGACTGCATCTCGGCGAGCATCCGGGAAAGCGCCTCGGTATGGCGTCCGTCGCGTCCCTGTCCGCCGCTGACCGGCCCCACCTGTGCGACCTGCGACGCGTCGATCCCGCAGTGCCCGAAGAGGTCCTCCAGCACCTCGTCGACCTCGTCGGCGAGCACACTCGGCCGGACCCCGACGCCGACCGCGGCGACCGCCTTCTCGACCGCGTGGTCGCAGCAGAGCTCGTCGCGGTAGCGCCGGACCGCCTCGAGCCCGGCCAGCACCCGTCGGCGCGACTCCGCGGTGCCGCGGGCCAACGTGAGCACCCACCGGGCGGCGTAGTCGCGGTGGTAGGTCACCTCCTTGGTGCCCTGGGCCGCGATCGCAGCGAGCACCGGGTCGCGACTCTCCAGCAGCCGCTCCAGCAATGCCAGCCGCCACGTGGAGAACAGCGCCAGCCGGGCCACGGTCTCCCCGAAGTCACCATGAGGCGGCTCGACCAGACGCACGTTGCGGAAGTCCCGGTCGTCCCGGAAGAAGGCCAGCGCGTCCTCGGGCGGGACGGGGGACGCCTCGGGCAGGGCGGGCAGCATCCCTGGATCCGCGGCCGCGGCCCTGGTCAGCAGCAGACGCGCCTGGCCGAGCAGGTCCAGCGCGATGTTCGCCAGGGCGATGTCGTCCTCGAGCTCCGGCGCCCGGCTGCACCACTGCGAGAGGCGGTGGGAGGCGACCAGAGCGTCGTCACCGAGCATCAGGCAGTACGTGGCGAGGTCGGTCGGCTCGACGCCGTCCGGGATCGAGGTGTCCACCCCGGCGAGGGGATCGGCGAACCCGGTGCCGAAGGCCCAGTGGGTGGGGTCGCCGACGAGCAGGGACTCGTCATACACAGACTCGTGGAAACCAGATTCTGAGGTCATCGGCACTCACCCGGTGGTCATAGGTGCGGAACGTCGTCGGGGATGTCATAGAACCTCGGGTGCCGGTAGACCTTGTCGCCACTCGGCGCGAACAGCGGGTCCTTCTCGTCGGGGCTGGTGGCGGCGATCAGGTCAGCGCGCACCGCCCAGATGCTGACGCCCTCGTTGCGGCGGGTGTACACGTCCCGGGCGTGCCGGAGCGCCATCTCGTCGTCCGCCGCATGCAGTGACCCGACGTGCACGTGGTTCAGGCCACGCTTGGCGCGCACGAAGACCTCGTACAGCGGCCACTCCGGGTCGATCGGTCCGCTCATCTGCTTGCCTTCTCCGCGAAGGCGGCGGCGGCCTCGCGCACCCAGGCGCCGTCCTGGTGGGCGTGACGGCGGTGCTCCACCCGCTGGGCGTTGCAGGGGCCGTTGCCGGCCAGGACGGCCCGGAACTCCTCCCAGTCGGGCTGGGCGAAGTCCCACGAGCCGCGCTCGTGGTTCCACTCCAGCTCCGCGTCGGGGAGCGTGACGCCGAGCGCCTGGGCCTGCGGCACGGTCATGTCGACGAACTTCTGGCGCAGCTCGTCATTGGTGTGCCGCTTGATCCCCCAGGCCATCGACTGCACGGTGTTCGGGGAGCTCGCGTCCGGCGGTCCGAACATCATCAGTGCCGGCCACCAGAACCGGTCGACCGACTCCTGCACCATGGCGCGCTGCTCCTCGCTTCCCCGCATCATGGTGGCGAGCAGCTCGAAGCCCTGGCGCTGGTGGAAGGACTCCTCCTTGCAGATCCGGATCATCGCGCGCCCGTAGGGCCCGTAGGAGGTGCGGCACAGCGGCACCTGGTTGCAGATCGCGGCGCCGTCCACCAACCAGCCGATGGTGCCGACGTCGGCGAAGGAGAGGGTCGGGTAGTTGAAGATGGAGGAGTACTTCTGGGCGCCGCTGAGCAGCTTGTGGGTCAGCTCGCGGCGCGAGACGCCGAGGGTCTCGCACGCGGAGTAGAGGTAGAGGCCGTGCCCGGCCTCGTCCTGGACCTTGGCCAGCAGGATCGCCTTGCGACGCAGGGACGGCGCCCGGGTGAGCCAATTGGCCTCGGGCTGCATCCCGATGATCTCGGAGTGGGCGTGCTGGGCGATCTGGCGCACCAGCGTGCGTCGGTAGCCCTCGGGCATCCAGTCCCGGGGCTCGATCCGGTCACCCCGTCGCACGACGGCGTCGAACGAGGCGGCGAGCTCCTGCTCGCCCACAGCGGTCATCGGCACTCCCAGATCATTACCGACCGATCGGTCGGTATCGCAAAGTCTGCCTGCTCGTGCCCGCGCCGACAACCGGCACGGCCTGCCACCGACGACAGCGGACGCGGTTTGTGGCCGGTCCCCCCGGGTAGGGGCCAGGAGGAATGCGGCGCCCGCACCGTGCGGGCGCCCCGACGAGGGAGTCGACCGTGAGCCTCTGGACCATCATCGTGATCGTCGTCGTAGCACTCGTCGTGCTCGCACTGCTGGGCTGGGCGGTCTGGCACAAGAAGCGGGAGCAGGGTCGGGTCCGGGCCGACGAGCTCCGCTCCGAGGCAGCGAACCGGCACACCGACGTCCAGGTGCAGGACACCCGGGCCCGTGAGGCCGAGGCCGAGGCGCAGCGGGCGCGCGCGCAGGCCGACCGGCTCGAGGCCCAGGCCCGCGAGGAGCGTGTCGCTCACGACCAGGTGCGTGCCGAGCAGGAGGACCACCTGCGCGAAGCAGACCGGTTGGACCCGGACGTCGACCACGGGGCGGCGGAGCCGCGCGGGCGGCACCAGGCCTAGAGACAGGCGCCGGGCGCGTCCCACGCGCCCGCACGGGGAGGGTCGCGATCGCAGGAGCCGGGGACCGCTCGGGGGCCCGGCTCCTGTCGCGCTGCCCGGATCGACGCCCTCCCGCGCGATCTGTCCGTTACTACCGGAATCTCCATTGCTGCCCCGAGTTGGGAGGTTGTGCCCTACCGTGACGGGAGAGGGCTGCTGAGGTGCGGCTCGTTCTTGGGGGCGCACTGAACAGCAAAGGACGGGGCAGCTTGCGAGGGCGCACGAATCTCTTGCCAACTGTGGCGTTCTGCGCGGTCATCCTCCTCGCGAGCGCGCGGGCCTACCACGCTGCCCCCGACCCGCACCTCGTCGCGCGCTGGTGGCCGGCGGCCGCCCTGGCCACGGCACTGCTCCTGGTCACCGAGCGCAAGCTCCTCCCCCTGGTCGCCGCCACGCTGCTCGGCACCTTCGTGTGGGCCGGCCTCCACGCCGGACAGGGGCTCACCTTCTCGGTGCTCTTCGGGCTCGTCAACGTGCTCGAGGCCGTCCTGGTGCTGTGGTGGCTGACCCGCTTCCGCGACGGCCCGCCGGAGATGCGGACGTGGTCGGACTACCGGCGCTGGCTGGCGGCCATCACCACCGCCAGCGCCCTGTCGGCCGCACTCACCACCGCGCTGGTGTGGAGCTTGCGGGGCGGTACCCCGTGGCAGACGTTCTTGTGGGTGGTGATCACCCACCTGGGGTCCCAGACCGTCGCCACCCCGCTGGCCATGCAATGGCCCCGGCACCGGATGCGGGTCACCGTCGCGGAGATCCTCGGGCACCTGACCCTGCTGGTGCTCGCCATGGTCGCCTGCCTCGCGGCCGGCGCCAACGAACCGGTCGGCTACCTGCTCCTCCCGCTGCTGATGTGGGCCGGAGCACGGTTCACCACACTGTGGTGGAACGTCGAGCTGGTCAGCGTGACGGCGCTGATCGCCGTGGTGACGGCCTTCGGCGCCGGCCCCTTCGCCGCGGTGGACGCGGCCATGACCGTCCTCGAGGCCGCCGCGAGCCCCCAGGCGTTCGTCGCCGTCGCCGGTCTCACCACCGTCGCCTTCGCGGTCGCCATGTCGCACCTGCGTGAGTCGCTGCGTCGGATCCGGGAGAACGAGCTCCAGCTCGGCCAGCTGCTCGACTCCGCCAGTGGCACCGCGTTCATCGCCACCGACCCGGACGGAGCCATCACACTGTTCAGCCCGGGCGCCGAACAGCTGCTCGGGTACCGTGCGGTCGAGGTGGTCGGTCGCAACACCCCGCTGTGCTTCCACGAGCCGCGCGAGGTCCGGGCCCGGGCGATCGAGCTCGGCATCGAACCGTCGTACGCCGTGGTCACCGCCCCCCTGGTCGCCGGGATGGAGCAGGACACGAGGGACTGGACCTACATCCGCAAGGACCGCAGCCGTCTCACCGTGTCCCTGAGCGCCACCGCGGTCCGCGACGACGACGGCAGGCCGGTGAGCTACCTCAGCGTGGTCCGCGACGTGACCGACCGGCGCGCAGCCGAGCAAGCCCTGGTCTTCGCCCTGGACAAGGAGCGCGAGGCCAACAACCGGATGCAGGAGCTCGACCGGGCCAAGAGCGAGTTCGTCGCCGCGGTCTCCCACGAGCTGCGCACGCCACTGAGCAGCATCATCGGATACACCGAGCTACTCACCGAGGGGGTGAGCGGCGACCTGACCGACGCACAGCTGGAGCTGGTCGGCCGCATCGACCGCAACGGGGAGCGCCTACTGCACCTGGTGGAGGACCTGCTCACCCTGGCCCGGGTCGAGGAGGGCAAGTTCGAGCTGCAACTGGTCACCACGGACCTGTGCGAGGCGGTCCGCAACGCCGTCGAGGAGGTCGCGGCCACGGCCCGGGGTCGAGACGTGGCCCTCAACCTGGCCCTGCCGCCCGCGGCGGTCTGCCTCGACGGAGATCCCGAGGGCCTGCGCCGACTGGTGCTGAACCTGGTCGGCAACGGGGTGAAGTTCACCCGGCGCGGTGGGCACGTCGACGTGGGCCTGGAGGTGAACGGCGAGGTGGGAGTGCTCAGTGTGCGCGACGACGGGATGGGGATCCCGCAGAACGAGCAGAGCCGGCTCTTCCAGCGGTTCTTCCGCTCCTCACTGGCCACCGAGCACGCCATCCAGGGCACCGGGCTCGGCCTGAACATCGTCCGGTCCATCGCCGAGGCCCACCACGGACAGGTCACCTTCGAGTCCACGCCGGGGGTCGGCACGACGTTCTGGTTCACCGTGCCGCTGCGCAGCCCGCAGGCGCAGGCACAGCTGGTCGTCCGCGACGCCCAAGGGTGGGCCTCGTCGGACGCGGAGGGCTAGAGGCAGAGACCGGTCAGGACGTCGCCCAGGCGGTCGGCGGCCTCGATGGTGCGCGCGGTGCTCAGCCGGCGAACTTGCGTACCAGCACGAACACCGCCACGACGCCGGCGACCCCGCCGGCGACCTTGAGGATGTTCTCGGTGCGCGGGTTGCCTGCGGCGTCGACGAAGTAGGCCTTCACCGAGCGCACCTCGCGTCGCACGATCGTCTTCGGGCTGGCTCGGTAGACCAGCTCGTCGATGGTCGCGGCGAGCCGCTCGCGGGTCTGCTCGATGTCGTGCTCGAGGGAGGACACGTCGGACAAGTCGATGGCTCCTTGATCGCGTGAGGCCGGACCGGGCCGGGTGCTCCCGGGCGCGTCAGGCTGGCAGGCTATCAACCGGGCGCAGTCGCGTCGGATCGAACCCGTAGGGCAGCTCGAGGCGGTGCCGTCGCATCAGGTCGGTGTCGGTGAGCAGGTCGTAGGTCGACCCGTCGGCCACCACCTGACCGTCGTGCAACACCACCGAGCGCTCGCACAGCTCCAGGGCGTAGGGCAGGTCGTGGGTGACCATCAGCACGGTGACGTCGAGGGAGCGCAGGATGTCGGCCAGCTCCCGGCGCGAGGAGGGGTCGAGGTTCGAGCTGGGCTCGTCGAGCACCAGGATCTCCGGCTCCATCGCCAGCACCGTGGCCACCGCGACCCTGCGTCGCTGACCGAAGGAGAGGTGGTGCGGCGGGCGGTCGGCGTGCTCGGCCATGCCGACCTGTTCCAGGGCGCCGCGCACCCGATCCTCGAGCTCGGCTCCCCGCACCCCCAGGTTGGCCGGCCCGAAGGCGACGTCTTGGCGCACCGTGCCCATGAACAGCTGGTCGTCGGGATCTTGGAAGACCACGCCGACCCGTCGCCGGATCTCGGCGAGATTCTCCTTCTCCACCGGCAGGCCGGAGACAGCGACGCAGCCGGCTCCCGGGGTGAGGATGCCGTTGAGGTGCAGCACCAGGGTGGTCTTGCCGGCTCCGTTGGGGCCGAGCAGGGCGACCCGCTCGCCGCGGTGGACGTGCAGGTCCACCCCGAACAGCGCCTGGTGGCCGTCGGGATAGGCGTGCGCGAGGCCGTGCAGCTCCAGGACGGGAGTGGACATCAGCGACCTCCTGCGGAGTGGGAGCCGTCCAGGTCCGGCAGCCGGCCGGAGTAGCCGCGGGACAGCATCGCGAGGTGGACCCGCTCCCCGCGCTCGTAGGACCGGATGAACAGCGCACCCAGCGAACGCGCCAACACCGGCCAGTGCCGCGGCGAGCGGGGATCGACACCTCGAGAGCGCATCGCGATCATCATCCGGCGCAGCTCCGCCGTCACCACGTCGAGGTAGCGGAGCATGAAGCCGAGGATCTGCACCAGGACGTCGGGGACCCGCAGGCGCCGCAGCCCGACCAGCACCTCCTGCGGCTCGGTCGTCGCCGCGAAGAGCAGCGCGGCGAGGACGCCCAGCGTCGCCTTGGCCAGGAGCCCCCACGCCGCCCAGAGACCCGGCGCGCTGACCGCGATGCCGAGCACGTCGGCGCGGGGGCCCTCCGCGACGAACGGCACCGCGAGCGCGAAGATCGCGAAGGGGGTCTCCACGACCATTCGGCGCAGCAGGTAGCCCATCGGCACGCCGCTGACCGCGACCAGCCCGAGAAGGACGAGCAGGTAGCCCGCGAAGACCGGGAACCACTGCCGAGGAGTCGCCACCACCACGAGCATCAGCCCGACGAGGGCCAGCAGCTTCAGGTGCCCCGGGGCTCGGTGGAGCACGCTGTGGCCGTGGAAGTGCAGCCGGTGGCCGTGGCCCGCGCCCACCTCAGGACTCCTGGTCCGGCCGACGGCGCAGCACCCGGAAGAGCCCACCGCCGAGCGCGAGAACCAGCAGCGCACCCGCGACCCCGGCGATGCCGCCGCTGAGCCGGTCGTCCTCCACTCCCCGGGTCCGGTAGCCGGCCATCGGGCCGTCCGCGGCTGCCGACCGCTTCTCGTGGCCGGCGAAGCCGGCCTGCTGCGCCACGCGGTTCAGGCCGTCGGGGTGGGAGCTGGCGTAGTAGCTGCCCACTCCGGCCACCAGCAGCGCGACCAGCAAGAACGCCGCGAGGAACCCGCTGCGAGTCCGGCGGCTCATCGGGGCTCACCGGTCGCCGCGGACGCGCGGATCTCGAGCTGGCGCCGGGCGAGCAGCGGACGGGCGCCGTAGACCAGGTCGGGACGTACGGCGACCACCGAGGCCACCACCAGACCGGTGATGAGCGCCTCGCCGGCACCGATCACCAGGTGCCAGGAGACCATCGCGGTCAGCACCTTGACCGGATCGACCGGCGCGGTGCCGCCGACGGCGAAGAGCAGGCTGAACCCGAGTGCGGCGACCGGCACGCTGAGAAAGGCGCCGAACGCGGCTGCCGGCGCCACCACCGGCAGGCGGCGGGGCAGCACCGTCCGCGCGAGCCGGAAGGCCGCCCACCCGACCAGCACCCCGACCAGGGCCATCAGCGTGACGTTGGTGCCCAGGGCGGTGATGCCGCCGTCGGCCATGAACAGCGCCTGGACCAGCAGCACGGTGGTCAGGCAGAGCACCGCGGTCCAGGGGCCGACGAGGACGGCGGCGAGCGCCCCGCCGAGCAGGTGGCCGCTCGTGCCGGCGCCGACGGGAAAGTTCATCATCTGGCCGGCGAAGACGAACGTGGCGACGAGCCCGGCCATCGGAGCGGTACGGTCGTCGAGCTCCCGGCGCGCCCCTCGCAGTGCCAGCGCGACCCCGCCGACGGCGACCGCAGCGGTGGCCATCGAGGTGGGGGCGTCGAGGAAGCCGTCGGGCACGTGCATGCCTGCCACAGTACGTTATTGCAAATCGTTTGCAACAAGCGAAGGAGAACCGTTGACCCGCCTGACCCCCGGCGATCCCGCGCCGGACTTCACCCTGCCCACCGACACCGGCTCGATCAGCCTGGCCGACCTGCGCGGACGCAAGGTGATCGTGTACTTCTACCCCGCCGCGATGACTTCGGGCTGCACCAAGCAGGCCTGCGACTTCACCGGCTCCCTGGACTCCCTGCGCAGTGCCGGCTACGAGGTCGTCGGGATCTCCCCCGACAAGCCGGAGAAGCTCGCGCGGTTCCGCGAGCGCGACGAGCTGACCATCACGCTGGCCTCGGACGCCGACAAGGCGGTGATGGCGGCCTACGGCGCCTTCGGGGAGAAGAAGCTCTACGGCAAGGTGGTCGAAGGCGTGATCCGCTCGACCTTCGTCGTCGACGAGGAGGGCCGCATCGAGGCCGCGCAGTACAACGTCAAGGCCACCGGCCACGTCGCCAAGCTGCGCCGGGACCTCGGCCTCGACGCCGCCTGAGCCTTGGTCGCTCCTAGACTCCGGGGTGCGCGCCCGTAGCCCAACCGGCAGGAGGCAACGGCTTTAGGTGCCGTGCAGTGTGAGTTCGAATCTCACCGGGCGCACGTGAGGTCCGCTCGCCGCCGTGGGAGCGCGCGGTCACCCGGCGCCGCTGAGCGCCTCGGCCACCCGCGGGGCGATCGCCCGCAAGGCCTTGCCGCGGTGCGAGATCGCGTCCTTGGTGGCCGCGTCCATCTCCGCAGAGGTCAGCTCGCCGTCCTGCTCGTCGGGCACGAACAGCACGTCGTAGCCGAAGCCGCCACTCCCCCGCAGCTCGCGGATCACCCGGCCACGCATCACCCCGTCCACGACCTCCTCGGTCCCGTCGGGCAGGCACAACGCCACCGCGCAGTGGAACGCAGCTCCCCGGCGCTCGTCGGGTACGTCGGCCAGCTGGTCGAGCAGCAGCACGTTGTTCTGTTCGTCGGACCTCGGTCGTCCCGACCAGCGGGCCGAGAGCACCCCGGGCATCCCGTTGAGCGCCTCCGCGCAGAGACCGGAGTCGTCGGCCAGTGACGGCAGCCCGGTGTGCTCGAGGCCGGCACGGGCCTTCAGCATCGCGTTGCCGGCGAACGTCGACCGGTCCTCCACCGGTTCCTCGTAGTGGTCGACGTCGTCGAGCCCGAGGACCACGACGTCGGGCAGGTGCTCGGCGAGGATGCGTCGCATCTCGGCGAGCTTCTTGGGATTGCGGGAGGCGAGGAAGACCCGGCGGGTCTGGACAGGCTCAGCCACCGGAGCCCAGCGCCTCACGCTGGATCCGGGTCAGGTCGGCACAACCCTTCTCGGCCAGGCCGAGCATGGCGTCGAGCTCGGCGCGGTCGAAGGCCGCTCCCTCGGCGGTGCCCTGCACCTCGACGAACGTTCCCTCACCGGTCATCACGACGTTCATGTCGGTCTCGGCGCGCACGTCCTCCTCGTAGGGCAGGTCGAGCCGGGGCACCCCGTCGATGATCCCGACCGACACGGCGGCGACGGAGCCGGTCAGCGGGTCCCCGGCGAGCACGCCCTCCCCGTTGAGGTGGGCGACGGCGTCGGCCAGGGCGACGTACGCCCCGGTGATCGCGGCGGTCCGGGTGCCCCCGTCGGCCTGCAGCACGTCGCAGTCCAGGACGATGGTGTTCTCGCCCAGGGCGGCGTAGTCGATGACGGCGCGCAGCGAGCGCCCGATCAGCCGGGAGATCTCGTGGGTGCGCCCGCCGATGCGGCCCTTGACCGACTCACGGTCCGAGCGGGTGTTGGTCGCCGAGGGGAGCATGGCGTACTCCGCGGTGACCCACCCCAGGCCCGACCCCTTGCGCCACCGCGGGACCCCGACGCTCGCCGACGCGGCGCAGAGCACGCGGGTGCGGCCGAACTCGACCAGCACCGAGCCGGCCGGGTGGTCCTGCCAGTGCCGGGTCATCTGGACCTCGCGGAGCTCGTCGTCGGCACGTCCGTCGGCGCGGGTGGAAGCGGCAGCACTCATGCGCGCGACCATACCGAGCACCAGGCGGACGACTGATACCCGGACCAGCCCGTCGAGAAGCCCACAAGATCTCTCAATTGATCCTTTCGGGTCATGACAGGAGAACGAGGACTGACGCACAATCGACGGTCGGAAGGGGCCCTGGGAGGGAGCCGGATGCCCACCGGCTTGGGGGCCCTGTGGGAGGGAGCCCTATGTCTGTCGTGTCCTTGCTGCGCCGTGCCCGGATGACGGTCGCAGTCGCTGGGTCCGCACTGGTCGTCTCGATGCTGTCGGTCGGCGCGACCGCCGCTCCGGCACACGCGGACGACCTCCTGCCGTACGTGCCGTGGTCGTCGTACCTGTCGGGCTGGACCGACGAGTACATCCCCTCCAGCGACAACGACTGCGTCGCCGGGCGCCCCCACTGCCTCAAGGGCACGCTGAAGGAACAGAGCCGCATCGCCGACGACACCGCCGAGAGGTGTGACCACAACGCGGTCTTCGCCCGTGCCTACGTGCGGATGACCCAGCTCTACGGCTACACCCGCGACATCCCCGACTACTACGAGGACGTCCCCTACTTCAACCACGTCGACGCGGTGTTCGCCCGCTACTACACCGACGCCTACTACAACTGGAAGAACGGCAACCGTGGCGAGGTCCCGCAGGCCTGGCTCACCGCGTTCGACGCCGCGAGGGACAAGAAGGTGAGCGGCTCCGGCGACCTGCTGCTCGGCATGAACGCGCACATCAACAGGGACCTGCCCTACGTGATGGCCGCGGCGGGTCTGGTGGGGCCTGACGGCTCCTCACGCAAGGGGGACTACGACGCGGTCGAGAAGTGGCTCTACGACGCCACCGCGCCGCTGATGGCGGAGTTCGCCGCCCGGTTCGACCCGACGATGGACGACACCTCCGACCCGTTCGGGCTCAGCAACTGGGCGCTGTTCCAGATGGTCTCGGGCTGGCGGGAGCAGGCCTGGCGCAACGCCGAGGCGCTGGTCTCGGCGCCCTCCCCGCAGGCGCGGGCGCTCGTGGCGGCCGGCATCGAGTCCAACGCGGACACGATCGCCGCGGGCATCCGAACCAGCCAGGCCTACGGCCTGCTCACCAGCACCACCCCGCGGGACAACTACTGCGCCGTGCATCACGACGACGCCCCACCGGTCCCCTACGACTTCGGCTACGCCACCGCCTACGGGTGGGCCTACTGAGGTCCGGCCCGCCGGCGGCTACTTGAGCTCGGCGCGGAGCACTCGCCACAGGCCCACGACGAACGGCAGCACCACCCAGATCGCGGTGCCGGTGGCCAGCTGTGCCCACTGCTCGCCGCCGAGGTGGCTCCCGTCGAACAGTGGCTGCTGGGAGGTGCCCAGGTCGATCCACGGCTGCACCTGGTGCAGCGCGCTCCAGATGCTCGCGACGACCGAGAAGGCGATCGGCACCACGAAGTAGGTGACGATCGCCGCGGCGCTGCTGAGAAAGATCAGCCCGAAGGCCAGGCCCTGGAGCAGGCCGCTGAGCTGCAGGATGCCGAACTTGCCGAGGTCGTCGAGACCGTAGCTGCCCCACGGGTCGGAGGATCCGCCGAGCAGCGCGCCCATGGCGGCCAGCACGACCGCGAGCACCACTGCCGCCAGGCCGAGCAGGACAGCGGCGACCACCTTGGCCACGACGACCCGCGCCCGATGGGGCTCCAGGGTGAAGGTGACCATGCCGGTCCGCTGGCCCCACTCCTGGGTGACCAGCAGGATCCCGAGCACCGGCAGCAGGAACCCCTGCGGAGTGGCCATCACGCCCATGTAGTTGCCGAACGTCCGGTCGTCGGCCGAGCCGGCCAGCGTCAGCACCAGGGTGATCAGCGCGGTGATGACCGCGATCGTGATGAGCAGCCACATCCCCGCGCGGGTGTCGACCATCTTGCGCAGCTCCACGCGGACCAGCCGGGTCAGCGGGACGCGCGCGGTGTCGCTGACGTCCAGGGTGGTGGGGACCTGGCCGCCGTACGGCGACCCACCCGCCGGTGTGCTCGCGCTGGCGGTCATGCCACGGCTCCTTCCCTGGTGAGCGTCTCGCGAGCATCGGCGGCGGTGAGCTGCAAGAACAGCTGCTCCAGGCCGGCGCCCTCGGCGGGGCGGAGCTCGATGAGCACCACACCCGCCTCGGCGGCCACCCGGCCGACGTCGACCGGCTCCGCGTCGGTGCGGAAACCACCGTCCCCGGACGGCGCGGCGTCGATCCCCGCCTTCGTCAGCGCGTCCAGCAGGGAGGCCGGCTCGAGCGGGCGCACGTAGGTGCCGCGGCGGTGGAGCAGCTCCTCGCGGGTGCCCTGCGCGACGATCCGGCCCCGGCCGATGAGCACCATGTCGTCGGCGATCATCTCCACCTCGTGCAGGAGGTGGGAGGAGAGCAGGACCGTGCCGCCCTTGGCGGCGAAGTCGCGCAGCAGGCCGCGCATCCAGTGGATGCCCGCCGGGTCGAGGCCGTTGACCGGCTCGTCGAGGACGAGCACCGACGGCTCACCCATCAGGGCGTGCGCGATGCCCAGGCGCTGGCGCATCCCGAGCGAGTAGTTGCGCACCCGCCGCTTCGCCTCCACCCCGGAGAGCCCGACGAGGTGCAGCATCTCCTCGACGCGCTCAGACCCGACTCCCATGGTCTCGGCGCCGATGCGCAGCACCTCGCGACCGGTGCGGCCCGCGTGCTGGGCCGACGCGTCCAGCAGCACGCCGACGTGCCGGGCCGGGTTGGGGATCTCGGCGTAGCGCAGGCCACCGATGGTGGCGGCGCCCGCGGTCGCGGGGGTGAGTCCCACCAACACCCGCATGCTCGTGGTCTTGCCGGCGCCGTTCGGCCCGAGGAAGCCGGTCACCCGACCGGCGCAGGCCTCGAAGGACACGTCGTCGACCGCGGTGAAGCCGCCGTAACGCTTGGTGACGTTCTCCAGCCTGATCACCGGCACCACTATGCCGGGTCGGTCTCAGACCTCGTAGGAGACACCCACCACGGCGAGCTCCGCCTTGCCGGAGTACGCCGTGACCGCCTCGTGGAGGACCTGGTCGGCGTCGAACCACGGCGGGACGTGCGTGACCAGGAGCCGTCGTACGCCGGCGGCTGTGGCGGCCTGCCCGGCCTCGAGTCCGGTGAGATGCAGGTCCGGCGGGTTGTCACCGCCCTCGAGGAAGGATGCCTCGCACAAGAACAGGTCGGCGTCCCGGGCGGCCTCGAGCAGGGGCGGACACGGCCCGGTGTCACCGGAGTAGCTGAGCACCTTCCCCCCGGCCTCGATGCGCAGGGCGTACGCCGCCACCGGGTGCGCGACCGGGTAGACGTGCACGGTGAACGGGCCGAACACGACCGGGTTCGGCTCGTGGGGGAAGGGCCGGAAGTCGAACTCCTCGTTCATGCCCGGGGTCTCCTCCAGGTCGTAGGCCTTCGCCATCCGGCGGCCGGTGTCCACCGGTCCCCACACCGGGATCCGCGGCAGCGCGCCGCCGGGGTAGTACTTGCGCATCACGTAGTAGCCGCACAGGTCCAGGCAGTGGTCGGCGTGCAGGTGGGAGAGGAACACCGCGTCGATGTGCACCGCGTCGGAGTACTTCTGCAACGACCCCAGCGCCCCGCTGCCCATGTCGAGCAGGATCCGCCACAGCCGGCCGCCGCTCTCGTGCTCGACGAGGTAGCAGCTGGCCGAGGAGCCCGGCCCCGGGTAGGACCCGGAGTTGCCGATGACCGTCAGTCTCATGCCGAGATCCAGCCACCGGCGTACTGGGCGACGTGCTCGAGCTCGGGACCGAGGAAGCGACGCCCGATGACGCCGAACTCCTCGGGCTGTCCGGTGGTGAGGAACCGGTGCTCCGGCGGCTCGACGGCCCCGCGCTCGAGGCCGTGCTCGACCAGAGCGCGGTAGACGTCCTTGGCGCACTCCTCGGCACTGCTCACCAGGGTCACCTCGTCACCGATCACCATCGAGATCACCCCCGTGAGCAGCGGGTAGTGGGTGCACCCCAGGACGAGGGTGTCCACGCCGGCCTCCCGCAGGGGGTCGAGGTAGTCGTGGGCGGCCTCGAGCAGCTCCGGGCCGCTGGTGATGCCACGCTCGACGAACTCCACGAACCGGGGGCACACGCCGGTGTGCAGGGTCACGTGCGGTGCGGCCGCGAACGCGTCGTCGTAGGCCATGGACTGCGCCGTGGCGCGGGTGCAGATCACGCCCACCTGGCCGTTGTGCGTCGCCGCCACGGCCCGCCGGGTGGCGGGCAGGATCACCTCGACCACCGGGACGGCGTACCGCTCGCGAGCATCGCGCAACACCGCGGCGCTCGCGGAGTTGCAGGCGATCACGAGCACCTTCACGCCCTGGTCGACAAGGTGGTCCAGGCACTCCAGTGCGTACTCGCGCACCTCCCCGATCGGCTTGGGCCCGTACGGCTGGCGCGCGGTGTCCCCGAGGTAGAGGACAGGCTCGTTCGGCAGCTGGTCGATCACCGCCCGGGCCACGGTGAGACCACCGAAGCCCGAGTCGAAGATGCCGATCGGAGCGTCTGACATGGAGAGCAGGCTAGACGCCCGATCCGCGCTTGGCGCGGTTTGGCGACCTAGGTCACGGCGCGTGGCTCGAACGCCCCGTGCGCCACAGCCACCACAGACCCAGGAAGGGGAGGACCAGGGGGACGTAGCCGTAGCCGTTGCCGTAGTCCGACCAGACCGTGGCGTCGGCGTAGTCCTCGGGCAGCAGCACACTGGTCGTGCCGACCACCAGCACACCGATGAGCTCCACCAGGACCGCGGCCAGGGCCAACCGGCGGTGGTCGGTGGCCAGGGCCCAGGTCGCCACGATGTAGACCACGGCGGCGAACGCGCTCAGGGCGTAGGGCAGCGGCGCCTCCCCTGCCTTGGTGGCCAGCTGGACGCTCGACCGGCCGGTCGCGGACAGGGCGAAGATGCCGTAGACGAAGACCAGCACGCGCCCGAAGCCGTGGCCGGTGCCTCCCGGGCCGGCGAGGTGCTCGCTCATCGCGCGCCGGCGGCCCAGATGTCGGCCATCCGCACGAACAGGAAGGGCACGACCACGAACGCGAACAGCAGCACCGTGGTTCCTCCGCGGTTCCGCTCCCCGGCCGACCAGACCGCGGCTGCGGGGAGGATGAGCAGCGCACCGATCAGGTAGCCGACGTACTCCCAGACCGCGACTCCCTCGGCGCCCCGGACCACGCGGACCACGCCCAGCACCAGGTTGACGACGACCCCCAGCTCCACCACGGCGGCCAGTCCCAGCGCGATGCCCTCGGGCGGGTGGTTGCGCACGATCAGGGTCAGCAGCCAGAGCACCGCCAGCCCGCAGAGACCGCTGAGGAAGAGCTGCAGCCCGTCCATGAGGCTGCTCATCGGGGTCTCATCGCGCACTCACGCCCAGAGCTGGCCCTCGAGGCGGGCCTCCGCCTCGTCGACGGTGCCTTCGTAGGCACCGGTGGAGAGGTACTTCCAGCCGCCGTCGGCGACCACGAACACGATGTCGGCCCGCTCGCCGGCCCGCACGGCCTTGCCGGCCTGAGCCAGCGCGGCGTGCAGGATCGCGCCGGTGGAGATGCCGGCGAAGAGGCCCTCGTCGTCGAGCAGCTCGCGCACCCGACGCACGGCGTCGCGCGGGCCGACCGAGAAGCGGGCGTCGATCAGCGTCTCGTCGTAGAGCTCCGGGACGAACCCCTCCTCGAGGTTGCGCAGGCCGTAGACCAGCTCGCCGTACCGCGGCTCCGCGGCGACGATCTTCACCTCCGGCTTGTGCTTGCGGAAGAAGCGGCCCACCCCCATCAGGGTGCCGGTGGTGCCCAGGCCGGCCACGAAGTGGGTCACCTCGGGCAGGTCGGCGAGGATCTCCGGCCCGGTGCCCTCCTCGTGAGCCAGCGCGTTGGCCTCGTTGCCGTACTGGTAGAGCATCACCCAGTCCGGATGCTCCTCGGCGATCTCCTTGGCCCGGCGCACCGCCTCGTTGGAGCCACCGGCAGCCGGCGAGGACACGATCTCCGCCCCCCACATGCGCAGCAGCTGGCGGCGCTCCGCGGAGGTGTTCTCGGGCATCACGCAGACCAGGCGGTAGCCCTTGAGCCGGGCCGCCATCGCCAGCGAGATGCCGGTGTTGCCGGAGGTCGGCTCCAGGATGGTCCACCCGTGACGCAGCTTGCCGTCCTTCTCCGCCTGCTCGATCATCCGCAGCGCCGGACGGTCCTTGATGGAGCCGGTCGGGTTGCGGTCCTCGAGCTTCGCCCACAAGCGCACGTCCGCCGAGGGCGAGAGCGTCGGCAGCCCGACGAGCGGGGTGTTGCCGACGGAGTCGATCAGGCTGTCGTAGCGCGCCATCGCCTAGCGCGCGCCCCCTGCGACCGCCGGCAGCACCACGACCTGGTCGCCGTCGGAGAGCTCGGTGCCGAGCCCCCCGGTGAAGCGGACGTCCTCGTCGTTGACGTAGACGTTGACGAACCGCCGCAGGTCGCCGTCCTCGACGAGGCGCTCCTTGATGCCGGGGTGGTTGCTCTCCAGGCTCTCGATCAGGGCGCCGAGCGTGCCCCCGGACGCCTCGACGGCCTTCTCCCCGTCGGTGTAGGTGCGCAGGATCGTGGGGATGCGGACCTCGATGGCCATGGATCTCACTCGCTCTCGTTGACGTCGTGGGAGCCCGCCAGGGGGGCACCGGCGGCGGTGTCGTCGACGACCCGGACTTCCTCCTCGGTCACCCCGCCGTCGACGATCCTGTAGGACCTGAACTCCACGGGGCCCGCACTATTCCCGTGCTCCCGCGTGGAAACCAGCACATAGTGGGCCCCCGGCTCGCTGGCCAGCTTGATGTCGGTGCGGCTCGGATAGGCCTCGGTGGCGGTGTGGGAGTGGTAGACGACCACCACCTCCTCGTCCTTGGCCCACAGCTCCTTGTAGAGGGCGAGCAGCTCGGCGGAGTCGAACTCATAGAACGTCGGCGACGAGGCCGCGTTGACCATCTCGACCACCCGCACCGGCCGATCGCTGCCCTCGGGCCCGGCGACCACGCCGCAGGCCTCCATCGGGTGGTCCCGACGGGCGTGCGCGACGATCGCGTCGCGGATCTCTCGGCTCAGGCTCAGCACACGCTCCAGCCTATCGGCGGCCGGACCGAGGCCGACGTACGGCCGTCGGTCGTGGACGGCCCGGTGGAGACGGTCACGCCAGGGCGTGGACGAGCGTCTCCTGGAGGAATCCCAGCCAGTCGTAGATGTCGTGCACCTGGGTGCGGGGGTCCTCGTCGGGCAGGCTCGCCCAGACCTCCTCGTCGCCCTCCTCGACGCCGAGCCGGGTGCCGAGGGCCAGCCGCAGGTCGGTGAGGGCCTTGAGCCAGCTCGTGGCCAGCGCCTCGTCGAGCTCGACGTCGATGAACACCCCGGACTCCGGCTGCTCGGCCAGTCCGGCCTCCTGGAGCGTCTGGATCAGGTCGATGGACGCGGCCGCCTTGCCGTCGCGCAGGTTGCTCTCGGTGAAGCGGCGGAAGTCGGCCGCCGACTCCTCGTCGTCGGGGTAGGCGGTGGGCAACAGCCGGGCCAGCACCGGGTCCTCCGGCGCTGCCGTCGGGCCCTGGAAGTCCAGCATCGCCTCCAGCGGATCGGTCTGGACGGTCCCGGTCGCCTCGTCGTCGCGCAGCAGCTCGATGAGCTGGCCGGCGAGGGCACGCAGGAGGTCGGCCTCGGCGCTGGTGAAGGTCGCCACCGCAGTGCCGCTGCGGCGGTGCTTCTTGAAGCCGGCCACGATCAGCCGTCGGCCTTCTGCATCGTGGCCCACAGGCCGTAGCCGTGCATCGCCTCCACGTCCCGCTCCATCTCCTCGCGGCTGCCGGTGGACACCACCGAGCGACCCTCGGTGTGGACCTCCATCATCAGCTTCTCCGCCTTGGACTTGGGGTAGCCGAAGTACTTGCAGAAGACGAACGTCACGTAGGACATCAGGTTCACCGGGTCGTTCCACACGATCGTCACCCAGGGTCGCGCCAGCTTCCTGGCGTCGTCGACCTCGGGCTCCTCGAGCTCGACCGGACTGGTGGACACCACTTCATTGTGCACGGTTCTCACTACAGTCTGACCAGTGAGCACCGCCTTGCTGACCGACCACTACGAGCTGACCATGCTGCAGGCCGCGCTGCAGTCGGGCGCCGCCTCGCGGCGGTCGGTGTTCGAGCTGTTCCCCCGACGGCTGCCGACCGGCCGGCGCTACGGCGTGGTCGCCGGCGTCGGTCGTGCGCTCGAGGCGATCGAGCGGTTCCGCTTCACCGACGAGCAGGTCGACTTCCTGCGCCGGCAGCGGGTGGTCGACGAGCGGACCCTGAACCTCCTCGCCGGACTGCGGTTCTCCGGCGACGTCTGGGGCTACCCGGAGGGCGAGACGTACTTCCCCTACTCCCCTCTGCTGGTCGTGGAGTCGACCTTCGCCGAGGCGGTGCTGCTCGAGACGGTGCTGCTCTCGATCTACAACCACGACTCGGCGATCGCCTCGGCGGCCTCCCGGATGACCTGGGTGGCAGGCGACCGGCCGTGCATCGAGATGGGGTCCCGGCGCACCCATGAGCGGGCCGCGGTCGCGGCCGCCCGAGCGGCGTACGTCGCCGGCTTCGCCGCCACCTCCAACCTGCAGGCACGGATCGAGTACGGCGTCCCGTCCACCGGCACCAGCGCACACTCCTTCACCCTGCTGCACGACAGCGAGACCGACGCCTTCCGCGCGCAGGTGGAGTCGCTGGGCAAGGGCACGACGCTGCTGGTGGACACCTACGACATCGCCGAGGCGGTGCGGCTGGGCGTGGAGATCGCCGGACCCGACCTCGGCGCGGTCCGGATCGACTCCGGTGATCTCGGGCTGCTCGCCCACCGGGTGCGCGAGCAGCTGGACGACCTCGGCGCCACCCGGACCCGGATCATCGTCACCTCCGACCTCGACGAGCACGCGATCGCCGCCCTGGCGGCGGCGCCGGTGGACGGCTACGGCGTCGGCACCCAGCTGGTCACCGGCAGCGGCCACCCCACCTGCGGCTTCGTCTACAAGCTGGTCTCCCGCGCCGACGAGGAGGGGACGATGGTCAGCGTGGCCAAGCGCAGCAAGGACAAGGTCTCGGTCGGGGGTCGCAAGTACGCCCTGCGCCGGCTCTCCCGCGAGGGGGTGGCCCAGGCCGAGGTCATCGGCGTCGGCGCGCCGGCGCGCGACGACGGCGACGATCGCCCCTTGCTGGTGCCGCTCGTCCGCGACGGCGAGGTCGTCGGCCGGGAGGCCCTCGAGCTCGCCAGGGAGCGCCACCTCCGCTCCCGCGCGGAGCTGCCGATCCGCGCGATGCAGCTCTCCGTCGGCGACCCGGTCATCGACACCGTCCACGAGGACCCTGACAGCGCTGCGGGCTAGGGTGCGGACATGAAGGCGCTGATCGTCGTCGACGTCCAGAACGACTTCTGCGAGGGCGGTTCCCTCCCCGTGGAGGGCGGCGCCCGGGTGGCAGCGGAGATCTCCGCGCTCCTGCACCACTGGACCCGCCAGGACCCCAAGGCGCCGCCGTACGCCTCGGTCGTGGCCACCAAGGACCACCACATCGATCCCGGGGCCCACTGGTCGAAGGCCCCGGACTTCGTGGACAGCTGGCCGGTGCACTGCAAGGTCGGCACCGACGGCGAGGCGTTCCACCCCAACCTGGACCCGCAGCCGTTCGACGCGGTGTTCCTCAAGGGCGAGCACGAGGCGGCCTACTCCGGCTTCGAGGGCAGTGACCGGGGCGTCGCCCTGGCCGACTGGCTGCGCGGCCGGGGTGTCGACGAGGTCGATGTGTGTGGCCTCGCCACCGACCACTGCGTGCGGGCGACCGCCCTGGACGCCGTGCGGGAGGGGTTCGCCACCCGAGTGCTCACCGATCTGTGTGCCGGGGTGGCTCCGGAGACCACCGAGCGGGCGCTCGCGGAGCTGCGCGACGCCGGCGTGACGATCGCCTGACCAGTCGGGTACCACTCCCCTGTGCCTGACACCGCCCCCAGCGCCCGCGAGCGCCTGGCGACGTACCGGCGCAGGCGCGACTTCGCCCGCACGCCGGAGCCCTCGGGGGACAGCGGCGCCGAGGCCGGGACCCGGCCGGTCTTCGTGGTGCAACGGCACCGCGCCACGCGGCTGCACTACGACTTCCGCCTCGAGATCGACGGAGTGCTGGCGTCCTGGGCGGTGCCCAAGGGGCCCACGCTGGACCCCTCGGTGCGCCGGATGGCGGTGCACGTCGAGGATCACCCGATGGAGTACGCCGACTTCGAGGGTGTGATCCCCTCCGGGGAGTACGGCGGGGGCGACGTGATCGTCTGGGACCACGGCACCTGGGAGCCCGCGGAGACCGACGATCCCGCCGCCGCGGTCTCGGCCGGCGAGCTGCACCTCGACCTGTACGGCGAGAGGCTGCGCGGACGCTTCGTGCTGATCCGCACCGGCGGAGCAGGCGAGAAGGAGCAGTGGCTGCTGCTGCACAAGCACGACGAGCAGGCCGTCGAGGGGTGGGACCCCGAGGAGCACCCTCGCTCGGTGCTGACCGGCCGGACCAACGACGAGGTGAAGGCCGATCCGCACCACCGCTGGCACTCCGACCGCCCCGCCGAGTCGGCCGCCGAGGCGGTCACTCCGGAGGTCGACGAGGCCTCGGCCGCGGAGCTGGACGCGCTCGACGACCTGGGGGCAGAGGGGGCCTGGGAGGTGTTCGGGCGCACCCTGAAGGTCACCAACCTCGACAAGGTGCTCTTCCCGGCCCGCCCGGGTGAGGAACCGGTGACCAAGCGGGACCTGCTGCGCTTCGTCGCCCGGGCCGCCCCCACCGCACTCCCCTACCTGCGAGGTCGGGCGCTGAACCTGCACCGCTACCCCGACGGCGCCCAGGAGCCGGGCTTCTGGCACAAGGAGGTGCCCAGCCACGCGCCCGCGTGGCTGCCCCGGTGGGACAACCCGCTCGCCGACGAGGGCGAGACGCAGACCTACCTGGTCGCCGACGAACCCGCGGCGCTGCTGTGGGCGGCGAACTTCGGCGCGCTGGAGTGGCATCCGTGGACCTCGCGGACCGACGAGCCCGAGCTGCCGACGTACGCCCTGTTCGACCTCGACCCCGGTGAGCAGACCTCCTGGGAGGAGGTGCTGGTCCTCGCCCGGCTGCACCGCACCGCCTTCGAGAAGCTCGGCGTGCGCTCGCAGCCCAAGGTGACCGGAAGCCGCGGCATCCAGGTCTGGCTGCCGATCCGGCGGGGGCCGTCGTTCGAGGAGACCCGGGCCTGGGTGGAGGCGGTGTCGCGCACCGTCGGCCAGGTGGTGCCGGAGCTGATCAGCTGGAAGTGGACGAAGACCGAGCGCGGCGGCAGGGCGCGGCTCGACTACACCCAGAACGCGATCAACAAGACCCTGGTGGCGCCGTACTCCACCCGGCCGCGGCCGGGTGCGCCGGTGAGCATGCCCATCGGCTGGCACGAGCTGGACGACCCCGAGCTGCGCCCCGACCGCTGGACCGTCCGCACCGCCCCCGACCGACTCGCCGAGGTCGGCGACCTCTTCCGAGGCGTCCTGGTCGACGACCAGGACCTCCCCCCGTTCCAGTAGCTCCGCCGAGCGGGCATTGCGGTGCGCTCCCAGCACGCTGAGCGGGCAGTTCTGCACCCCGATACGCGCTGACCGGGCAATCGTGCGCGCTTGGACGCCGGTGAGCGGGCACTCCTGCGCGCTCCACATGCATCGACCGGGGGCCCGGTGGGGCGGCGGACAAGGACGCCGGCGCCAGATTGTGAGGTGCACCGGATCGCCCGCTCAGCGCCTCGCGCCCGTGCACAAGTGCCCGCTCGGCGAGCTTCCCGCGCACAGAAACACCCGCTCGGCGGAGCTACTGGCCGCGGAAGGTGGGTCGGCGCTTCTCGGCGAAGGCACGGATGCCCTCGGCGGCGTCGGCGGTGCGCAGGAGCACGGCCTGGCCGGCCCGCTCGCGACCGAAGGCTTCGGAGAGGCTGGTCAGCGTCGCGGCGTTGACGGCCTTCTTGGTGGCGGCCAGGGCGAGCGGAGCGCCGGTGGCCAACCGGGTGAGGATCTTCTCCAGCTCGGCCGGGTAGGCGTCGTCGGGGAAGACGTGGGAGACCAGCCCGGCGGCGTACGCCTCCCGTGCGGGGAGCAGGTCGGAGAGCAGTGCCAGCCGCATCGCCATCGCCCGACCGACCGATGCCGGCACCAGTGTGCTGGCGCCGCCGTCCGGCATCAGCCCGATCCGGGTGAAGCCGAGGGTCAGCGCCGCGGACTCGGTGGCGACGACGAGGTCGCAGGCCAGCGCCATGGACATCCCCACGCCCGCCGCGACACCGTTCAGCCCGCACACCACCGGCTTGTCCAGGTCGGTGATCGCCCGGATCACCACGTTGGCGGCATCGACGGAGCCCGCGTCGTAGTTCTCGTGGGCGTTCTGCCCACCGACGTCCGCGCCCGCCGAGAAGGCTGCGCCGCTGCCGGTGAGCAGCACCACGCGCACGTCCTGCCGCGCGGTTGCTCCGCGCAGCTGCTCGAGCGCGCCGAGGACCATGTCGCCGGTGAGTGCGTTCAGGTGCTCGGGGCGGTCCAGGGTCAGCCGCAGCACCCCGTCGGCCAGGGCGACCTCGAGGTCAGGCACCCGCGAGCTCCCGGTCGTAGCGGTCGCGGAGCCGCTGCTTGACCAGCTTGCCGGTCGGCGTGCGCGGCAGGTCGTCGGTGACGACGAACTCGCGCGGCACCTTGAAGTGCGCGATCCGCTCCCGGGCGTACGCCGTCAGCTCGGCCGGCAGGTCCGGGACCCCCCGCGCCTCCTCGGTCGGCTCCACGAACGCCACCACCCGCTCGCCCATGTCCTCGTCCGGCACGCCGATCACCGCGATGTCGAGCACCGCCGGGTGCAGGCTGAACAGGTCCTCGATCTCCTGCGGGTAGATGTTCACCCCGCCGCTGATGATCATGAACGCCTTGCGGTCGGTGAGGTAGAGGTAGCCGTCCTGGTCGAGGTAGCCCAGGTCGCCGACGGTGGACCACAGCGGGTGCCCGGGGTGCCGAGTGGCCGCGGTCTTCTCCGGATCGCCGTGGTAGCTGAACGGCTCGGTCTCCCCCTCGAAGTAGATCGTGCCGACCTCCCCGGTCGGCAGCTCCGCCCCGTCCGGTCCGCAGATCCGCGGAGTCGCCATCAGCGGCTTCCCCACGCTGCCGGGGTGCGCGAGCCACTCCTCGGGGCCGATGTAGGTGCCGCCGTTGGCCTCGGTGCTGGCGTAGTACTCGTGCACGATCGGTCCGAGCCACTCCATCATCTGCTGCTTGACCTCGACCGGGCACGGCGCCGCCGCGTGCACCACCGTCCTCAGGCTGGAGGTGTCGTAGGAGGTCCGCACCTCCTCGGGCAGCTTCAGCATCCGGACGAACATCGTCGGCACCACCTGGGTGTCGGTGACGCGGTGGTCCTGGACCGCGCGCAGGAAGTTCTCCGGGTCGAAGCGCTGCATCAGCACCACCGTCCCGCCGAGGGCCTGCACCACGCCGGTGAAGCGCAACGGCGCCGCGTGGTAGACCGGCGCCGGGGAGAGGTAGACGGTGTCCTGGCCGTAGGAGAACAGCGTCCCGAAGATCATCACGTAGGGGTAGCCGGGCTCGTCGACCGCGATCTCCGGCAGCGGCAGCTTGATGCCCTTCGGCCGACCGGTGGTGCCCGAGGAGTAGAGGAAGTCGTCCCCGTGCGGCTGCTCGGCCAGCGGTTCGGTGCCGACACCCGCCAGCGCCTCGTCGTACGACGTGCAGCCGGGGACGGTGCCGCCGAAAGCGAGCCGCACGGGCACCTGCACGAGGCCGGCCAGGTCGGTGACCAGCGCGGCCTTGGCCCCCGAGACCACCAGCGCCTTGGCCCCGCAGTCGTTGACGATGTAGGCCGCCTCGGTCGCCGACAGGTGGTGGTTGACCGCGGTGACGTAGAGACCGGACCGGAGCGCGGCCCAGTAGACCTCGTAGGCCTGGGGCGCGTTGTCGCTGATCATCGCGACCACGTCACCCTTGCGCAGTCCGGCGTCGGCGAGGACGTGCGCGAGCCGGAGGCTGCGCTCGTCCAGCTCGGCGTACGTCGTGGTCTCACCGGTCTCGGCGATCACCAGCGCCGGCTTGTCGGGGGTGGTCTGGGCCCAGGTACCGGGATACATGCGCACATCCAAAACGTTGACAGAACCACTGTCAACGAGGCCTCCCGCGCGCCGCTCGTAGACTGCCACGATGGTGCGAGTCCTGGCGGTCGCCGACGAGGTCGTCGACCATTTCCGGCCCCGCACCTGGCGCGAGCTCGACCCGGACCTGGTGCTCTCCGCCGGCGACCTGCCCTGGGACTACCTGGAGTCGTTGGCCGAGGCCACCGGCGTCCCCCTGGTGTTCGTTCCCGGCAACCACGACCCGGAGCTCCGCCGACGTGGCTCCTGGTCCGAGCTCGACCCGCCCCCGGCGCCGCCCCGTGGCGCCACCTGTGCCGACGGAAGGATCGTCGAGGTCGCCGGTCTGCGCATCGCCGGGATGGGCGGCTGCGTGCGCTACCGCCCGGGCCCGCACCAGTACACCCAGGAGCAGCACCGCCAGCGGGCGCAGCAGCTGCTACGGCACGCCGGCGGCCCGGTCGACGTGCTGCTCACCCACGCCCCACCCCTGGGGCTGGGCGACGAGGAGGACAGGGCGCATCAGGGCATCGAGGTCCTCCACGACGTGCTGGCGCAGCTGCGGCCGAGCTGGCACCTGCACGGACACATCCACCCCTACGGGCGGCCGCGGCCCGACCGCACGGCCGGACCGACGACCCTCCGCAACGTGGTGCCGTGGTCAGTGGTGGAGGTCCAGCCCCGGTCGAGCTGAGTCCGGCTGCCGGGCTACTTCTCCGCGGGTACCTCGCTGGCGCCGCTGCTTCGGCTGCTCCCCTCGCTGAGCCGGTCCCCGCTCTCGGCGTCGAAGACGTGCACCTGGTGGGGATCGGTGGTCACGTGGATGACCTCCCCCTTGCGCACCGAGTCGCGAGCGGAGACCCGGACGATCACGCTGCCGGGCACACCCTCGACGTCGCTCGACCCGTAGAGGAACGCGTCCGCGCCGAGCTCCTCGACCACCTCGATCTCGACCGGCAGGCCGCCGTCCTCGGCCCCCACGAGCCGCCAGGCCTCGGGCCGTACGCCGACCACGACCTCGCCCTTCATCCGCTTGGCCGCCCCCTCGTCCACCGGGACCAGGTAGTCGCCGATCTTGGCCTTGCCGTCCTTGGCGGTGGCCGAGAGCAGGTTCATCTGCGGGGAGCCGATGAAACCGGCGACGAAGAGGTTGACGGGGTGGTCGTAGAGGTTGAGCGGCGTGTCGACCTGCTGCAGCACGCCGTCCTTCATCACCGCCACCCGGTCGCCCATGGTCATCGCCTCGATCTGGTCGTGGGTGACGTAGACGGTGGTGACCCCGAGGTCGCGCTGGAGCTTGGCGATGTCGGTGCGGGTCTGCACGCGCATCTTCGCGTCGAGGTTCGACAGCGGCTCGTCCATGCAGAACACCTGCGGGTTGCGCACGATCGCTCGACCCATCGCGACGCGCTGGCGCTGGCCGCCGGAGAGCGCCTTGGGCTTGCGGTCGAGGTACTCGGTGAGGTTGAGGATCCGCGCAGCCTCCTGCACGCGCTCCTCGCGCTCCTCGGTCTTCATCTTGGCCATCTTCAGGGCGAAGGCCATGTTGTCGCGCACGGACATGTGCGGGTACAGCGCATAGTTCTGAAAGACCATCGCGATGTCGCGGTCCTTCGGCGGGAGCTTCGTGATGTCCTTGTCGCCGATGTAGATCTTCCCGGAGGTGACGTCCTCCAGGCCGGCCAGCATCCGCAGCGTCGTGGACTTCCCGCACCCGGACGGGCCGACGAGCACCATGAACTCGCCGTCCTCGATCTCCAGGTCGATCCCCGGCACCGCCGGGCGGTCCATCCCGGGATACCAGCGTTGTGCCTTCTCGAAGGTCACCGTGGCCATCGTGAGCTCCCTCCACCGGCAGGTACGTGCCGGACGATCCGTAGTGAAGTGGTGCCCGTCACACTAGGGGCCTTCACGCCGCGGCACCAGCGCGAGTCCCCGCCCGTCGACGCGCCACCGGACCGGGACGGGGTCGGTGATGCCCCCGACGAAGGCGCCCTCGGCCCCCCGGTTGCAGAAGGCCAGGAAGTACGGCGACCCGGCATGGTCGACCACCTTGCCGACATAGCGCGACTCGTCGGTGAGGCGCACCGCAGCCGCCACGTCGACCGGGCTGCCGGGGCCTTCCACGGGGACCGACCACACCCCACCGTCCCCGGCCGAGGAGCCGGGCATCTGCTCGGAGAGGCAGGAGAAGATCAGCACCCAGCGGCCCTCCACCCGCACCACCTGGATCACCTCCAGCCACTCGAAGCGGCCGGTCGGCGCGCTCAGCGGGGGCCGGACCTCCCAGGCCACGAGGTCGTCGCTCACCGCGTGCCCGACGACGCCGCAACCGGGTGCTCCCGAGGCGTCCCGCGCGGTGACGTACATGTGCCATCGCCGGTCCGCACCGCGGACGACCCACGGGTCGCGCCACGCCTCCTCGGGCCAGGCCGGACAGCTGAGCTGGTAGTGGTCGGGGTCGGCGCGCAGCAGCAGCCCGGTGCGCGTCCAGCTCTCCAGGTCGGGCGACGTGGCCGCACCGATCCGCTGCACGAGGCCGTCCTCCGCGTGCGAGAGCCCGGTGCTGAACATCCACCAGCGGTCCTCCCCCCGCACGGTGCAGCCGGTCCAGGAGGCGAGGTCGTCGAAACCGGCCCCGAAGGACAGCGGATCGGGCCGCCGCTCCCACGTGCGCAGGTCCGGGGAGACGGCATGGCCGATGCGGGCGTGGCGGTGCCGCAGCTCGGGATCTCCCAGCGACTCCGGCGCGTAGAGGTGGAAGAGGTGGTGCAGGCGACGGCGGTCGTCGTAGGCGAGCCAGAAGTCCCAGACGAACGAACCCGCGACCGCGAAGGTCACCGGCCGCTCCGCCGCGCCGAGTCCCCCGGCGCCACGGAGGCGCCCTCACGCAGCACGAGCGGCAGCCGAACGACCCCGGCGCCGCGCCCGTGCGGGTCCATCAGCACCTGCACCGCACGCTCACCCATGTCGCGCAGTGGCAGGGCCAGCGACGTCAGCGAGGGCCGCAACCAGCTCGCGAGCTCGGACCCGTCGAAGGAGATCACCGAGACGTCCATGCCGACCTCGAGGCCGTGGGCGGCCAGCGCTTGGTAGGTGCCCATCGCGATCCGGTCGTTCATGCACACCAGGGTGCCGGGCCGGGTCCCCCGGGCCAGCCACCGGTCCACGACGTTGCGCGCCGCCAGCACGTCCCAGGCGCAGGAGAGCTGCCCCGAGAGCTCGCGGCCTGCCTCCGCCAGCACCTCCAGCAGGCCGCGCAGCCGCTCCGGCCCGGCGGTCGCCCGGGGGTCGAGCTCGTCGCCGACGACGTGCAGAGGTCCGGACGAGGTGTGTCCCAGCAGGTACGTCGCGGCCTGGCGGCCCCCGCACTCGTCGTCGGCGAGGATGCACGGTCCCCGGTAGGTGGGGTCGGTGCAGTTGAGGAGCACGAGTCGACCGCCGCGCTGCAAGCCTTCGGGCACCGCCACCTCCCGTGCCGCCAGCGTCGCGTAGATGATGCCGTCGACCTGACGGTCGGTCATCTCCTCGACCAGCAGTCGCTCGGTGTCGGCGTGCCCGAGGGTCTCCCCGATCACCAGGAGGTGGTCACAGGCCCGGGCTGCAGCGCTCGCACCGTTGAGCAGCTCGCCGGCGAAGCCGCCGCCGGCGACGAAGTCGGAGAGGAACCCGATCGTCTGGGTACGTGAGCGCCGCAGCGTGCGTGCGCTCCAGTTCGGGCGGTAGTCCAGCTCCCGCATCGCCTGCTGCACCCGTTGTGCGGTAGCCGGAGAGATCCGCATCTGGGCGGAGCGGCCGTTGAGGATGTAGGAGGCGGTGGTGCGGGAGACCCCGGCGCGGCGAGCGACATCGGCGAGCGTGCTGCGGCGGAGCCCCGGCATACCGCCTCACCCCTCTCAGCCCAAAGGGGCGGAGCCGCTGTGGCCGGATCGTTGCTTGACAGTGGACTGTCGGCCCTGCGTAGGCTGCTGAATGGATTCAGCATGTGGTGTGGCTCACACTACGTTCCGGACCAGCGACGTGTCCAAGGCCGAGACGTGGAGGACTTCATGAGGCGAATGCAACGGCGAGGACGCACCTCGCTCCTGGTGGGGCTGGCACTGGCCATCGCTGCGGCGCTGGCTGGCTGCGGCAGCGGCGGCGGTTCCAACGACAACACCGTCACCATCTGGATGAGCGTCGACCAACCGGTCTTCGACGGCCTGAAGAAGGAGATGCAGGCCAAGGCCAAGGCCGAGGGCATCACGGTCAAGCTCTCGAAGGTCACCGACATCAACAGCCTCATCATGACCAAGATCCAGGCCAACGACGCCCCGGACATCGCGCTGATCCCGCAGCCGGGCGTGGTCTCGAACATCGTCAAGCGCAACAAGGCGTTCCCGCTCGACGACGTCGTCGACATGAACGCCCTGAAGGACAACATGCTCCCCGGCGCCCTCGACGCCGGCACGTTCAACGGCAAGCTCTACGGCCTGCTGGCCAGCGCCAACGTCAAGAGCCTGGTGTTCTACAACAAGAAGGCGTGGGACAAGGCCGGCTACCAGACCCCGCAGTCGATCGACGAGCTGAACACCCTCACCGAGAAGATCAAGTCCGACGGCAACGTGCCGTGGTGCTTCGGCATCGAGAGCGACACCGCCACCGGCTGGCCGGCCACCGACTGGTTCGAGGAGCTGGTCATGAAGTACGGCGGCGCACAGACCTACAACGACTGGGTCACCCACAAGGTGAAGTTCGACTCCGACGTCGTGCGCAAGGCCGGTGAGGAGATCCAGAAGCTCCTGCTGACCCCCGGCAACACCCCGGGCTCCCGCAAGGCCATCGCCAGCACCAACTTCGGTGACGCGGACAACCCGATGTGGAACGACAAGCCGGGCTGCTGGATGATGAAGCAGGGCTCGTTCATCACCGCGTTCTTCCCCGACAACGTGGTGAAGAACTTCAAGACCGACGTGGGCGTCTTCGGCTTCCCGCCCGCCACGGCCGGTGAGAAGGCCCCCGTCCTCGGTGGTGGTGACCTGGCGGTGCTGCTCAACGACAGCGACGCGGCCAAGAAGGCCATGAAGCTGCTCAGCGAGACCGACATCGGCAACGAAGCCGCGAAGAACGGCTCCAGCTACCTGTCCCCGCACAGCGACTTCGACACCAGCCTCTACACCAACCCGCTGACGGTGGAGGCCTCGAAGGTCGCGAACTCGGGGTCGGCCCTGCTCTTCGACGGCTCGGACCAGATGCCGGGCGAGGTGGGCGCAGGCTCCTTCTGGAAGGAGGCCACGAAGTGGATCACCGGACAGGAAGACCTGAGCAGCATGTTGAAGAACATCGACCAGAGCTGGCCTAGCAGCTAGCCGGGCGGCTGTCGGGGAGGAGGCACCGGCTTCCTCCCCGGCAGGCACCCCACCGACCCGAGTCGCCTGGACTGAGGAGGAGCGGCGCAGATGCTGTGGAAGGTCCTGAACTCGCTGATCGCGGTCCTCGCCGGTGTCGGCGCCGCGCTGGTCCTCTACTGGGTGCTCAACAAGCTTGCGGAGCTGTTGCCCAGCAAGTGGGAGGAGCGGCTCAAGCCCTACGTCTACATCCTGCCGGCCTACGCCGCCATGTCCTTCTACCTGATCTACCCCTCGATCCAGACCGTCATCTACGCCTTCAAGGACGCCAGCAGCACCACCTGGGTGGGCTTCGAGAACTTCTCGCGGCTGTTCGGGTCCAGCGACTTCCGCCAGACCCTGCTCAACACCCTGCTGTGGATCATCATCGTCCCGGCGGCCACGGTCGTCATCGGCCTCGCGGTGGCGGTGCTCAGCGACCGGTTGCGTCCTTCGGCGGAGAAGTTCGCCAAGACGATCATCTTCTTGCCGATGGCGATCAGCATGGTCGGTGCCGCCACGGTCTGGCGGTTCGTCTACGCCTTCCGACCCCCGGGACAGGAGCAGATCGGCCTGCAGAACGCCGTGGTCGGCGTCTTCGGCAAGGACCCCGTGCCCTGGCTGCAGCAGACGACCCTGCACCTGAACAGCATCCTGCTGATGGTGATGCTGCTGTGGGCGCAGGTCGGCTTGTCGATGGTGCTGCTCTCCGCGGCCATCAAGGGCGTCCCGACCGACACTCTCGAGGCTGCCCGCATCGACGGGGCCAACGAGCGCCAGATCTTCTTCCGGGTCGTCATCCCGCAGATCATGGGCACGATCGTCGTGGTGTTCGTGACCACGACCATCACGGTGATGAAGACCTTCGACATCGTCTATGTGATGACCAACGGCAACTTCAACACCAACATCCTGGCCGTGGAGTTCTACAACCAGCTGTTCACGAACTTCAACAACGGTTCCGCCGCGGCGATCGTGGTGCTGCTGATGATCGCGATGGCGCCGGTGATGGCCTTCCAGGTCCGCCAGTTCCGACGGGAGAACGCGTGATGGCAAGCACGACCAGTGCGGTGCCCGTGGGCACCGAGGCCACCGGATCCACCGCGGTGGGCAAGGGCAAGGCCCCCTCCGGGGGCAACCCGGCGAACGCGGGCTGGTTCACCCGGATCACGCTGGGCGTCATCTGCTTCTTGTGGGTGGTCCCGCTGGTCGGGTTGTTCGTGACGTCGTTCCGCACCGAGAGCGACGCGAACACCACCGGCTGGTGGACGATGTTCACCAGCGGGTCCTTCTGGTCCGGCCTGAGCCTGGCCAACTACGGCACCGCGTGGACCGACGCCTCGATGGGTGATGCGTTCTTCAGCTCCGTGGCCATCGCGCTGCCGGCGACGTTCATCCCGCTGCTGTTCGCGGCGTTCGCGGCCTACTCGTTCACCTTCATGCACTTCCCCGGCCGGGACGTCCTGTTCCTCACCGTGGTGGCACTGCTGGTGGTCCCCAACTACGTCGCCTTCGTGCCGATCCTGAAGATCTACGGGAGCCTGGGCATCGGCGGCACCTTCGCCTCGGTGTGGCTCTTCCACATCGGCTTCGGCCTGTCCCTGGCGATCTACATCCTGCGCAACTACATGGCCACGCTCCCGGCGAGTGTCATCGAGTCGGCGAAGATCGACGGGGCCAGCCACTACCAGACGTTCTTCCGCCTGGTGCTGCCGATGTCGATGCCCGCCCTGGCGTCGTTCGCGATCTTCCAGTTCCTGTGGACCTGGAACGACCTGTTCGTCGCGCTGGTGTTCATCGGTCCCGGTGAGAACGCGCCGATGACCGTGGCGATCAAGAACAACCTGCTCAGCCAGCAAGGCGCCGGCTGGAACCTCGTCACCGCGGGCGGCTTCATGTCCATGATCGTGCCGATCATCGTGTTCCTCGCACTCCAGCGGTTCTTCATCCGCGGCCTCACCGCCGGCGCGGTCAAGGGCTGATCCGAGCAGCACCCGCCACCATGCTGTTCCCGGCACGACCGGGTGCCGCCACGACGGCCCTCGAGCTCGCCGAGGATGCCGAGGGCTTCCCCGTCGTCATCGGCGCCGGACTGCTCGACGGGTCGCCGAGCGGCTTGCCGCTGCTGACGAGGGGGCCGGGCCTCCCCTGGCTCGGCGAGCACGCTCGTGGCCTGTTCACCCGTCCGCACCTGCGGGGACACCGCAACGGCGGCCGGGACTGGTCGACGCGGTTCGAGCGCCGAGACCTGTCCTGCGACGACGCGGTGCTGCGGATCGCGCTGGCCGACGACGTGGCCGGCCTCGCACTGCTCTCGGAGGTGCAGGCCCTTCCCGGTGGCAGCCTCCGGGCCCGGCACACCCTGACCAACACCGCCCGCGACGACTACCACCTCGACGGGCTGGAGGTCGTGCTTCCGGCGAGCGACGCGCTCGTGGAGGTGCTGGACTTCACCGGCCGGCACGAGCGCGAGCGCACCCCACAGCGGCACGCCCTCACCGACGGCCTCTGGTTGCGGGAGTCCCGCGGCGGGCGGCCGGGGCTGGAGGCGGCGACCCTCGTGGCTCTTGGCTCCCCCGGGTTCACCTTCACCTGCGGACAGGTGCTGGCGGCACACGTGGCCTGGAGCGGCAACTCCGTACTGCGCGTCGAGCGCACCGCGGCGACCGGCACCACGATCGGCGGGGGCGAGCTTCTGCTCCCCGGCGAGGTCACGCTCGCCCCGGGGGCGTCGTACGCCACCCCCTGGGTGCACCTCGCTGCCGCGGACGACGGACTGGACGGGGTGAGCGCCGCCCTCCACACCCACCAGCGGACCCTGGCGGCGCACCCGCCGCACCAGCCGGTGGTGCTGAACCTCTGGGAGGCCGTCTACTTCGACCACGACCCGCACCGACTGACCCAGATCGCCGCTCGCGCAGCGGCGATCGGCGTGGAGCGGTTCGTGCTCGACGACGGCTGGTTCCTCGGTCGGCGTGACGACACCACCGGGCTCGGCGACTGGACGGTCGATCCGGCGGTGTGGCCCGAGGGACTCACCCCGTTCGTCGACCACGTGCACGGCCTCGGGATGCAGTTCGGTCTGTGGGTCGAGCCGGAGATGGTCAACCCGCGTTCGGAGCTCTACCGCGCCCACCCGGACTGGATTCTGGCCACCGGGGACCGAACCCCGCTGCTCCACCGCAACCAGCTCGTCCTCGACCTGTCCCGTCCGGAGGTCCGCAGCCATCTGCTGGAGCAGATCGACGCCGTGCTCTCGACCCACGAGGTCGATGCCGTGAAGTGGGACCACAACCGGGAGCTGCTGGAGGCCGGAAGCGCCGCCCGGCTCGGGGCCGCTGCGGTGCACGAGCAGACCCTGGCTTTCTACGCGCTGCTGGACGAGCTGCGCTCCCGTCACCCTGGCCTGGAGTGGGAGGCGTGCGCCTCGGGCGGCGGCCGGATCGACCTGGGCGTGCTCGAACGCGTGCAGCGGGTGTGGACCTCGGACATGACCGACGCGCTGGCTCGTCAGCAGATCCAGCGCTGGACGATGCTCCTGGTCGCGCCGGAGTACGCCGGCGCACACGTCTCGGCGCCCCGCCCGCACACCACGGGCCGGGTGCTCGACCTGGACTTTCGGGCAGCCACGGCCCTGTTCGGCGCCTTCGGGATCGAGTGGGACCTGACCCAGGCCGACGCGGGGGACCTCGAGCGACTTCGCAGATGGATCACCCGCTACCGGCGGTTCCGGCCCCTGTTGCACTCCGGCCGCGTGGTGCGCCCGGACTCGACGGATCCGGCGGTGCTGCTGCACGGGGTGGTCGCCGGGGACCGGAGCGAGGCGTTGGTGGCGCACGTGCAGCTGGACGAGTCGGCGCACAACCGGGGGGTGTCGGTCCGGGTCCCGGCCCTGGACCCGCAGGCGGCCTACCACCTGCGCTGGGAGGGCCCGGCGGATCCGGGCTGGGTCAGCATGTCCGCGCCGCTGGCCGACCACGGACCCACCCGGGGTGAGCCGGTCACCGGCCACGCCCTGGCGACCCGCGGGTTCTGGATCCCGCGACGGCGGCCGGAGACGGTCACGCTCGTCCATCTCCGAGCGGACCAGCTCGCCTGGCCGCGCCCCGAGTTGTGACAATGACAGGCATGCCACCGGACACCGGTTCTCCGCGCATGGACGCCGAGCTCGACTTCGACCGCGCCCGGCGACACCAGACCCTCTCCCGGCTGGCCAGCTGGTTGCGCACCGACTCCACCGACACCAACGAGATCCTCTCCTTCAACGACGTGATCCATGCGCTGGGGCGCCGCGGCGAGCGGCAGCTCGGCATGCAGCTGATCCCCGTGGACAACATCGTCGGCTCGGTGGACAAGGTGCGGGACTTCGACCGTCGCTTCCGGCCGACCTCCGACCGCAACCGGCAACGCTGGCAGCGGTTGGCCGAGAAGAGCCGGATGGGCGAGTACCTGCCGCCCATCGACGTCTACAAGCTCGGCGACCTCTACTTCGTCCGCGACGGCCACCACCGGACCTCGGTGGCCCGCGCGCAGGGCGCCACCCACATCGAGGCCAACGTCACCGAGATCGACACGGTGATCCCCACCGACGGCATCGCCAACCGGCGGGACCTGGAGAACAAGAACTGGGGGCTGCGCTTCCTGCGCCGGGTGCCGCTCTCCGGCGAGCACCGGCAGCAGATCGTGTGCACCGATCCCACCGACTACCACCGGCTCGCCGAGATGGTCGAGGCGTGGGCCTGCCGGCTGATGCACGAGGAGGGCGTCTACTTCGACAAGGAGACGATGGCGCGGCGCTGGTTCGACGAGGAGTACCTCCCCGTGCTCGCCATGATCGACGAGGCCGGCGTACGCGGCCCCGACGAGACGGGGGTCGACGCCTACATCCGGGTGGCGCGGGAGCGCTACCGGCTGATCCGCGAGCACGACTGGAACCGCGAGATCCTCGAGCGCATCGCCACGCATCGCAAACGGGCCCGCCGCGGCACGCCCGGCGGCTCCGTCCGTCCGTAGCTCCTGCCTAGACCGACAGGTGCACCCAGGCGGCGACATCCGTCGGCAACTCGGTGCCTGCCAGCGGAGCTGAGGTCACCAGCACCTCTCCCTCGGGGAGCTCGATCGGCGTGGTGCCGAGGTTCGCGAGCACCCGGACCACCCCGTCGCGTGCGGAGGGGACGTCGAAGCAGAGCACGTCGTCCCCGGTCTCCACCCAGGCCAGGTCCCCGCGGCCGGGCCGGTGCTGGCTGCGCAGGCGCAGCAGGGCGCGGTAGAGCTCCAGCGTGGAACCGTCGACACCGTCCTGGACGTCGACGGCGAGCTCGGCGTACTCCTCCGGCTGGGGCAGCCAGGTCTCCCCCGAGGGGCCGAAGCCCAGGCCCGGCGCCTGGTGCTCCCACGGCATCGGCACCCGACAGCCGTCGCGCCCCCGCTGGGTGTGCTCCGAGCGGAACCAGGTGGGGTCCTGGCGGACCTCGTCGGGCAGCGTGGTGTGCTCGGGCAGCCCGAGCTCCTCGCCCTGGTAGAGGTACGCCGAGCCGGGCAGCGCGAGCATCACCGTGGTGGCAGCGCGGGCCCGCCGCAGGCCGAGCGCGGTGTCGGGTTGCGGGTCGTCGGCCCCGATGCCACCGATGTGCAACCGGCCCGACTTCTGCGGATAGCCGAGCCGGGTGGCGTGCCGGACCACGTCGTGGTTGGACAGCACCCACGTCTGCGGCGCCCCCACGGCCGCGACCGCGTCGAGGGACGCCTGGATCTCCTGGCGCAGGTCGGCGGCGACCCACGGCGTCATCAGGAAGCCGAAGTTGAACGACTGGTGGAGCTCGTCGGGCCGCACGTAGAGCGCGAGCGACTCCGCCGGGGTCACCCACGCCTCGGCGCACAGGATCCGGTCGCGGTCCTGCCCCGGCACGGCGTAGTCATCGGTGACCCGCCGCCAGCTGCGGTAGATCTCGTGCACCCCGGGCTGGTCCCACATCGGCATCTCGGCGGTGCGGTCGAAGTCCTGCTGCTCCTCCGGCGCGTCGGGCAGGCCGGGCTCCTTGACCAGACCGTGGGCCACGTCGATGCGGAAGCCGTCGACCCCGCGGTCGAGCCAGAACCGCAGCACCGACTCCATCTCCGCGGCGACCTCCGGATTGGTCCAGTCGAAGTCGGGCTGGGTGACGTCGAAGAGGTGGAGGTACCACTGTCCGGGGCGGCCGTCGGCCTCGGTGACCCGCTCCCACGCCGAGCCGCCGAAATTGCTCTCCCAGTTGTTGGGCGGCTCCGCACCGTCCGGACCGTGGCCGTCGCGGAACACGTAGCGCGCCCGGGCGGCGCCGCCCGGCTCCGAGCGCAGCGCCTCCTGGAACCAGCGGTGGTCGCTGGAGGAATGGTTGGGCACGATGTCGAAGATGACGCGCAGGCCGAGCTCGTGGGCCCGCTCGACCAGGGCATCGGCGTCGGCGAGCTTGCCGAAGAGCGGGTCGACGTCGCGGTAGTCGGCGACGTCGTACCCCGCGTCGTGCTGTGGCGAGGTGTAGAAGGGCGAGAGCCAGACGGCGTCGACGCCGAGCCGGGCGAGGTGCTCGAGACGGCTGGTGATGCCCGGCAGGTCACCGATGCCGTCGCCGTCGGAGTCTGCCCAGGACCGCGGGTAGATCTGGTAGACGACGGCGTCGCGCCACCACGGCTGTGCCCTCTTCTGGGCGCTCTCGGTCATGAACCCCACTTCTCGGCGAGCTTGCGGATCACCTTGACGTTCCGGTTGGTCGAGACTCCCATGGCCTGTCTCACCGCCGCGGACGGGCCCTTCGCCTCGTGGAACGCGATGTCGAAGAACAGGTGGACGGCGCGTCCGCGGACCACGGCTCGCTGGCCCGGGTGGCGCTGCTCCTCGATGGTCCGCACGCCCTCGGGCGTCGGCGTCGTTCGCAGCAGCTCGACGTAGTGCCCGAACTGCGGTTGCAGGTCACGGGCGACCTCGTCGGCGTCTGCGGCGACCTCCACCAGCTCCCTGGTGGTCAGCACCACGGTGGGGACCTGGAAGCCACGGTCCGTCTCGAACAGGACCTCGAGCTCCTCGGCGACCTTCGCGGCCGAACGGCGGGGCGAGTCGAGCCTGACGTTGCCGGTCTGGATGTGGGTCTGCACCTCGGCGTAGCCGGCCTCCCCCAGCAGCGTCCGCAGCTCTGCCATCGGGAAGCTCCGCGCACCGACGTTGACGGCCCGCAGGAAAGCGACGTACCGGGGCATCAGCTGTTGGAGAACACGGCGTCGCCGCCGGACTCGGGTCCGCCCTCTGCCGGCTTCTGGGCCCAGGTCCAGGCGTACGCCGGGTCCTCGGCCGCCCGGCCGGCCTCACCGAGCTCCAGCGGCCGGAAGGTGTCGACCATGACGGCGCTCTCGTCGAAGAACTCCACGCCGATCGACGCCTCGATCGCGCTGGGCTGCGGCCCGTGCGCGTGCCCGCCGGGATGCAGGGAGATCGACCCGATGTCGATCCCGCTGCCCTTGCGGGCCTCGTAGTCCCCGCCGACGTAGAACATGACCTCGTCGGAGTCGACGTTGGAGTGGTAGTAGGGCACCGGGATCGACTGCTCGTGGTAGTCGACCTTGCGCGGCAGGAAGTTGCACACCACGAAGTTGTGGCCCTCGAAGACCTGGTGCACCGGCGGCGGCTGGTGCACCTTGCCGGTGATCGGCATGAAGTCCTCGACGTTGAACGTGTAGGGGTACAGGCACCCGTCCCAACCCACCACGTCCAGGGGGTGGGTGGCCTGGACGAGTCGGGTGCCGACCAGGCCCGAGGATCCGTTGCCTCGGTGCTTCACCAGCACCTCGACGTCCTCGCCCTCGAGAACCAGCGGCTCGCTCGGGCCGTGCAGGTCGCGCTCGCAGTACGGCGCGTGCTCGAGGAGCTGCCCGTAGCGGGACAGGTAGCGCTTCGGCGGCGCGATGTGGGAGCCGGCTTCGATCGGGTAGAGCCGGCTCGGCTGGTCGGGAAGCCACCGGTGCGTCGTCGCCCGCGGGATGACCACGTAGTCGCCGGTGCGGTAGGTCAGCAGTCCGAACACGGTCTCGACGGTGCCGTTGCCCGACTCGACGTACACGCACTCGTCACCCACCGCGTTGCGGTAGTACGGCGAGGCCAGGGTCGCCACGACGTAGGAGATCCGCACGTCGCCGTTGCCGAGCACGAGGCGCCGGTGCTCGACCGCGTTCGCGTCCTCGTCGAAGGAGAGGTCGTGCAGCCTCAGGTGCCGCGGCTTCAACGGGTGGTTGGCCGCAGTTGCCTGGTCCGGGAGCTCCCAGACCTCGCTGCCGCTGATCGCCGACGGCACTCCGCGGTGGTAGAGCAGCGAGGAGTCGGAGGAGAAGCCCTCCTCCCCCATCAGCTCCTCGTAGCGGAGGTTGCCCTGCTCGTCCCGGAAGGCGGTGTGCCGGGTCCGCGGCACCGCCCCCACCGATCGGTAGTACGCCATTCCCGCAGCCTCTCCCGTCGTCCTCTAGCGTGGCAACATGACCCCGGTTCCCGCTTTCCTGCAGGGCATCGTCGACGACGCCGCGATCTTCCCGCCCGGCAACGCCCCCCTCGAGCAGGCGGTCGCCGACCACCGCGGCCACCGTGCGTCGCCCTACGCCGACCTCGTCGGCGGATTCGTGGTCAGCGACCTGAAGGTCGCCGACCTCGCCCGGGTGGTCGAGCAGCGCGGCGAGACCGACCGCGACCTGGCGCTCAACCTCGTCGTCACCGGCGGCGCGGGGGCGATCGAGCCCGCGGTCACCTGGGTGCACCGCTCCCCCGGTCTGTCCCTGCGGGCGCTGGAGTTCGCCCTGCGCGACGAGGACGACCTCGCCCGGAACGCCCGTCGGCTGGTCTCGGTCGTCGACGCGCTGGGCGCCGACCTGGACGACGTCGTGGTCTTCGCCGAGCCGCCGAACCCGCGGGGCGGTCAGCAGCCGAGCTGGCTGGCAGCGCTCGACGAGCTGGCCGCCCGGGAGGTGCACCTGAAGTTCCGCACCGGCGGCGTCACCGCCGACGCCTTCCCGACCTCCGCGGAGCTGGCCGGGTGCCTCGAGGCCGCCCTCGACCGCGAGCTGCCGTTCAAGTGCACCGCAGGGCTGCACAACGCGGTGCGACACCGCGACGAGGAGACCGGTTTCGAGCACCACGGCTTCCTCAACGTGCTGCTGGCCACCCGCGCTTCGCTCGACGGCGCGGCCCCCGAGGAGGTCGCCCGCGTGCTCGACGACGCCGACGGCGCCGCGATCGCGGTGCGGCTGCGCGACGACCCGGACCTCGCGGCGCGCACGCGTCGGTGGTTCACCTCGTTCGGCTCGTGCAGTGTGCTGGAGGCCCACGAGGACCTCGTCGACCTCGGCCTGATGGAGGGCACCGGATGAACGATCTCGACAAGCTCGACGCCCAGTCGTGGGTGGAGGGCGCCCCCGGGTCGCCGTACGACGTGGACAACCTGCCCTTCGCGGTCTTCTCGACCGGCGACGACGACCGCCGGGTCGGCGTCCGGGTCGGCGACCAGGTGGTCGACCTCGCGGCGACGCTGCACGACCCCGTGTTCGCCGCCGCCACGCTGAACCCGTTCCTGGCCACCGGTGCCGGGCACTGGGCGGACACCCGCGAGCGGCTGGTCCGGCTGCTCACCCACGCCCAGGAGGCCGACACGGTGCGGCCGCACCTGCACGCGGTGGACGAGGTGGAGCTGCACCTGCCCGTCGAGGTGGCCGACTACGTCGACTTCTACTGCTCGCTGCAGCACGCTTCCAACGTCGGCCGGATCTTCCGGCCCGACGACGAGCCGCTGAAGCCGAACTGGAAGCACCTGCCGGTCGGCTACCACGGCCGTGCCGGCACCGTGGTGTCCTCGGGCACCCCCATCCGGAGGCCGCAGGGGCAGGTCTCGACAGGTTCGGCCGACGGACCTCCGAGTCCGAGGTACGGACCGAGCCGGCGGCTCGACATCGAGGCCGAGCTCGGCTTCGTGGTCGGGGCTCCCAGCGCCCTGGGCGAGCAGGTGTCGACCGCTGCCTTCGCCGAGCACGTCTTCGGTGTGACCCTGCTCAACGACTGGTCCGCCCGGGACATCCAGGCCTGGGAGTACGTCCCGCTCGGCCCCTTCCTGGGCAAGTCCTTCGCCACCTCGGTCAGCCCGTGGCTGACCCCACTCGCGGCGCTCGAGGCTGCTCGCGTCGACCTGCCCGGGCAGGACCCGGAACCCTTGGACTACCTGCGGGTGCCGGACCCGGCGGGCTACGACATCGCGGTCGAGGTGGTGCTCAACGGCGAGGTGGTCAGCAGGCCGCCGTACGCCGCGATGTACTGGTCGCCGGCCCAGATGCTCGCCCACATGACCGTCAACGGCGCCGCGCTGCGGACCGGGGACCTCTTCGCCAGCGGCACGATCAGCGGCGACGACCGGGAGCAGCGCGGGTCGTTCCTCGAGCTGAGCTGGGGCGGCACGGAGCCCTTCGCGACCTCCGACGGCACCGAGCACACCTTCCTCGAGGACGGCGACGAGGTGACGCTGCGGGCGACCGCACCGGGCGCCCTCGGCGGCCGGATCGCGCTCGGTGAGGTCACCGGGACGGTGGTCGCCGCGCGCGCCTGACCACCTGCAGGTGGCCTATGCCACCTGCGCCGCGAGCCTTGTCTCCCCCCTCGTCGGGTGAGCACACTCACCGTCAAGGTGAAGGGAGTCGCCGGTGGTCGCTCAGCGGGTGCGCGCGGAGAGCACGAGGGAGAGCTACGTCGATCGGACACTGGAGCAGCGACTGGCACGGGTCGAGTCCGTGGCGGAGCTGGCCGACGTGGTCCGCACCTGTGCCCGGGCAGCGGCGGGGGCCGACGGGGCGACGTTCGTGCTGAGGGAGCGCGACCGGTGCTTCTACGTCGACGAGGACAGCATCGCGCCGCTGTGGAAGGGGCAGCGCTTCCCGCTCACCTCGTGCATCTCCGGGTGGGCCATGCTGCACGACCGGGCGGTCGTCATCCCCGACATCTCCGTCGACGAGCGCATCCCTCAGGAGGCCTACCGACCGACGTTCGTGCGCAGCCTCCTGATGGCCCCGGTGGGACACGGCGCCGCAGCGGCCATCGGGGTGTACTGGGCCGCCGAGCACTCGGCGACCGCGGATGAGCAGCGCCGGGTGCTCGCGCTGGCGGACTCCGCAGCGCTCGTGCTGGACCGCATCGGGCTGGCCACCGCCCCCTGGGCGCCGACGTTCTCCGAGCGTTGAGGGACCTCGGGCCCTGACCGCAGGAGGACCCGACCGCATACTCAGACGCCGTGACGGTGATCGCGGACGGCGTGGACCGGGTGCTCGAGGCCACGATCGCACTGAGCTCCACCCGCATCGGGTGCGCGGCACGGTCGCGGCTGGAGCACTGGGAGCACTCGGATCAGCAGGGACAACCAGGGGGCTACGACCTCACCGGACGGGTGGCCGTCATCACCGGGGGTACGTCGGGCCTCGGGCTCGCCACCGCCCGGTCGCTCGCAGCCGACGGTGCGACTGGGTCCCGACACCGTCGTGCACGCCATGCACCCGGGCTGGGTCGCGCTCCGGTGCACACCACCGGGCTCTTCTGGCACGACCGACGACCCCGGCCGATCCACCGACTGCGGTCCACCCGCCGGTCGGACACGCCGGAGGAGCGGCAGCGTCCGTGGGACTGGTGCGTCGACCGAACCTGAGCCTCAGAGCTTCTCGGCCTCCATGCGGGCGGCCAGAGCAGTGGCGTGTTCCTCGTGCTCCTCGCGGATCCGGCTCAGGAAGGTCCGGGTGCGCTCGTGCTGGGGGTTCTCGATGACCTCCTCGGGCGGCCCCTCCTCCACCACGACGCCGCCGTCGATGAAGACCACCCGGTCGGCCACGTCGCGGGCGAAGCCCATCTCGTGGGTGACGACGATCATGGTCATGCCCTGGCGCGCCAGCTCGCGCATCGTGCGCAGCACCTCGCCCACGAGCTCGGGGTCCAGCGCCGAGGTGGGCTCGTCGAAGAGCATCAGCTTGGGGTCCATCGCCAGCGCCCGGGCGATCGCCACCCGCTGCTGCTGGCCGCCGGAGAGCTGGGAGGGGTAGTGGTCGCAGCGGTCGGCCAGGCCCACCCGGTCGAGCAGCTCCAGCCCGCGCTTGCGTGCCTCGCCGCGGTTCACGCCGGCCACGTGCACGGGCGCCTCCATGCAGTTGCCCAGCGCGGTCATGTGCGGGAAGAGGTTGAACCGCTGGAAGACCATGCCGATCTTCCGGCGCTGCCGGGCGATGTCCTTGTTCGGCAGCCGGTGCAGGCGGCCCTTCCTCTCGACGTAGCCTGCGAGATCTCCGTCGATCCAGATCCGGCCGCCGTCGATGGTCTCGAGCTGGTTGATGCAGCGCAGGAACGTGGTCTTGCCCGAGCCGGACGGGCCGAGCAGACAGACCACCTGGCCGCGCTCCACGTCGAAGTCGATCCCCTTGAGGACCTCGGTGCCGTGGAAGCTCTTGTGCACATTGACCGCGTGGACCAGGTGGGTCTCCGGTGACGCGGCAGCGCCCTTGCTCTCGGTCATCAGTGATCCATCCCGACCAGCGTGGTGTTGACGTTGCTGCCGAAACCGCGCCCGAAGTAGCGCTCGAGCCGACTCTGGACCACCATCAAGACGCTGCACACGATCAGGTACCAGAGCACGGCGGCCACGAGCACCGGGAAGGTCTGGTAGGTCCGGGACCCGATGCTCTGGAGCTGGAAGAACAGCTCGGTGCTGACCGGGATGCCGATGAGCAGCGAGGTGTCCTTGACCATCGCGATGGTCTCGTTGCCCGTCGGCGGCACGATCACTCGCATCGCCTGTGGGAGCACGATGCGTCGCATCGCCAACGACTCCGACATGCCCAGCGCCGAAGCAGCCTCGTTCTGACCGGTGTCCACCGAGAGGATGCCGGCCCGGGCGATCTCGGCCATGTACGCCGCCTCCGACAGGCCCAGCCCGATGATCCCGCCGAGGATTCCGGTGAAGATCTGGTTCGCGTCCAGGGTGGCGAAGGTCCAGGTGCCGTCCATGCCGAACAGGTGCTGGATCTGTCGGTCGAAGGGCACCGCGATCCGCAACCCCTCCGGCCACAGCACCCCGAGCGCACCCATGATGTACAGCAGCACTAGCCGGGGCACCGCACGGAAGAACCAGGTGTAGACCCAGGCGGTCCACTTCAGCACCGGGTTCTCCGAGAGCCGCATCACCGCGATGGTGACGCCGAGGACGACACCGATCACCATCGAACCGACGGTGCCGAGCACCGTGCCCATCAGCAGACCGTTGAGCACCGGCGACTGGATCATCGCCTCCCACACGAAGCTCCAGTTGAACGCCGGGTTGGTGACCAGCAGGTGGACGAGCATGGCGGTGACGAGCGCGATGATCGCGATCGCCACCCACCGACCCGGGTGCCGGACCGGGACCGCGTCGATCGGGCCCGGGGCCTCGCTCATGGCTGCGGGTTGACCGCGAAGTCGGAGATGGCGCCCTGCTGGACTCCCCAGTCGGTGAGGATCTTGGTGTAGGAGCCCTCCTGGTCCAGTGCCTTCAACGCCATCACGATCGCCTCGGCCAGGTCCTTCTCGTCCTTGGGGACGACATAGCCGTAGGGCGCGGCGTCGTAGATCTCACCGGCCGCCTCGATCTTGCCCTTGGACTGCTTCACGGCGTACGCCACCACCGGGGAGTCCGCCAGCATGGCGTCGGCCTTCCCGCTCGCCACGGTCGCGGTCACCTGATCCTGGGCCTCGTAGACGAGCACCTTGACCGGCTTTCCCTGCTTCTTGCAGGCCGCGACCTTGGGCGGGAGGTCCTCCTCCTGCTGCACGGTGCCCTTCTGCACCGCGACGGTCAGGCCGCACGGCTTCTGCGGGTCGACGTTCTTGGGATTGCCCGGTGCGACCGCCCACTGGGTGCCGGCGTTGAAGTAGCTGACCATGTTGACCTGCTTCATCCGGTCGGCATTGACCGTGAAGCTGGAGACCCCGATGTCGTACTTGTTGCCCTGGACACCGGTGATGATCGCGTCGAACTTGGCGGGCTGCCACTTGGTCTTCAGGTCCAGCTTCTTGGCCACGGCGTCGAAGAGGTCGACGTCGAAGCCCTGGACGGTCTTGCCGTCTCCGGCGAGGAACTCGCTGGGCGCATAGGTCGCGTCGGTGCCGACGACCAACGTCCCCTTGTCCTTGATCGCCTGCGGCACCTTCGCCGCCGCTGCCTTGTCGACGGAGGTCTTGACCTCCGCCTTCTTGTTGTTGCTCTCCAAAGAGCTCGAGCCGCATCCGGCCAGGGCCAGTGCGGCGATGGTGACCCCTGCGATGGTCAGCGACCTGCGACGCGATCTCATCGACTCGCTCCTTTCGGACCTGTGAGCCGAATCCTGCCACGTGCCGCTCTCCTGCAGACGGGACCGAGGTCCCGTCTTCCCGGGCTGCCGCGACGGTCCCGCCGCGGTCAACCCACCAGCAGCGAGGCGCGCCAGACCCGCTCCTGCCCGGCCGGCAGGAGCCCGACCTCGCGCAGGAACGCCACGGGCTTCTCCCCCATCCACTGCATCGTGGCGCGGTAGTGCGGGTTGCCCAGCGCCTGGCGGCGACCCTCGCGCGGGTCGATGCCCACGCATCGGTAGACCTCGGGATTGACCAGCGCCCTGGCCACCATGAAGGCGGTCTGCGCAGTCACGGCCTGGTGCCAGCGCAGCTTCGCGCCGCCCATCTCGCTCAGGCCGCGACGTACCTCCTCGCGCGCGAAGGTCATGTGCCGGGCCTCCTCGAGCACGTGGATGCGCGAGACCATCCGGGTCAGCGGCTGCACCCGCTCGTCCTTGACCAGCTCGCGCTGCCAGGTGTCCAGGATCTCCTCGGCCACCAGGATGGAGGCGTAGGCGCTCGGGCCGCGGACCACGTGGGTGAACAGGCGACCGAGCCGGTGGATGCGCGGCTGCGGTCCGTACGCCGGTGCGCCGGACCGGGCGATCGCCTTGCCGAACATGGTCGAGTGCCGGCACTCGTCGGCGACCTCGGTGAGCGCGTAGTGCATGTGGGCACCGGTCGGGTCGTCGTCGTAGAGGTCGCGCAGCATCATCTGCATCAAGACGACCTCGAACCACAGGCCGACGCTGGCCAGGGACGCCGCCTCGTGGGTGGACAGCGTGATCCGCTGCTCCTCGCTGAGCCGCTCCCACAGCTCGGTGCCGTAGAGCGACATCCGCTCCGGCTGCATGCCCCACTTCTCCGGCTCAAGGGGCGCTTCCCAGTCGATGTCGACCTCGGGGTCGTAGGACTGCCGCGCCGAGGACCTCAGCAGGCGCTCGGCGACGGCGTGACCGGGCGCGGGACCGGAGGAGACGGTGGCGGCCATACCCACTCCTGACGCGAAGGGAGGTAACTGTTACCTGTGGTAACGGATTTCGGCTACTCTCCTGCAGGTGCCCCCCAAGGTCAAGCACCGCGTCACCGGCTCTCCGGCCACCGGGTCCCGGGCCGACCGGCGCCATTCCCGCTGGGACCAGCACCGCGAGGCCCGTCGCGCCGAGCTCGTCGCCGCGGCGGTCGCGGCCATCGACGAGCACGGCCCGGGCGCCGGCATCGCCGACATCGCCGCCTCCGCGGGGGTGAGCAAGCCGGTGCTCTACCGCTACTTCGCCGACAAGGACGACCTGTACCGCGCGGTCGGCGCCTGGGGCGCCCAGCAGGTCATCGACCAGCTGCTGCCGGTGCTGCTCGGCGACCGCCCGTTCCGGACGCGGGTCGAGCTGGCCTGCGACGGCTACTTCGCGATCGTCGCCGAGCATCCCCACGTCTTCCGCCTGCTGGTGGACCACCCCACCAACGAGGACCCGCTGGCCGACGGCAAGGAGATGGTCGCCGCCGCGATCTCCCGCACCTTCGGTGATGTGCTCCGCCACCTCGGCGTGGACGCCGCGGGGGCGGAGCCGTGGGCCCACGGCCTGGTGGGTCTCGGACTCTCCACCGCCGACTGGTGGCTGCGCCGGCAGACGATGGGCCGGACCGCCGTCTCGGGCTACCTCAGCTCGTTCATCTGGCACGGCTTCGAGGGCTTCCTCGACGAGCACGGGGTGCGCCTCGACGCCGAGGGACGGCTTCGGCTGGTCCCGGGCGGGAGCGGCGCATGAACGACGCGGTGCACGAGGAGCAAGAGGAGTACGCCGGCCCGGCCCGGATCGACGGGACCGAGGTCCACGTGCACCTGCGCGGTCACCTCGAGCCGATCGACGGCCGCTTCCACTGGTGGGGCCGACTGCACCGGGACACCCCGCTGCCCGACCGTTCCTCGGGCGCGACGGTGACCGTGGAGACGCCCCACGGCCGCGCCGAGGCGCGGCTCTCCGACGTCGATCCGTGGGGGCGGCTGCGGATCAGCGGCACCGGCCGACCGCCGTTCTGACCGCTCAGGACGGCCGGGGGGCGCCCTTGCGTGCGTACCGGACCCAGCCGATGGAGGTGCCCACGACGGCCCACGCGACCCCGATGGCGTAGAACGCCGTGGGGGACATCAGGGTCAGCCCGACACCGAAGAGGAACGGCCCGAAGGCCGCGATCGCAGCCGTCCACCCGATGACACCGCCGGCCTGCCTGCGCTCGAAGATCATCGGCATCTGCTTGAACGTGGAGGCATTGCCGATCCCGGAGAACAAGAAGATCGCCAACATGCCCCACAAGAAGCGGTCGAAGCCGCCCTGCAGCGCCGCAGCCGACCCGGCGTCGGGAACCAGGGCGGTCATGGTGAAGGCGATCGAGGCGATCAACCCCGCCCCGGAGATCACCGTCCAGATGGCCCCGCCCATCTTGTCGGTCAGCGGGCTGAACAGCACCCGCGCGGCGGCCCCGACCAGCGGCCCCAAGAAGACGTACTTCACCGGGTCCGGGACCGAGTAGCCCTGCACCAGCAGCTGCGCGGAGTCACCGACCCCCCGGACGATGTCGGGGTTCCCGCTGCCGTAGAGGTTCCTCATCAGCAGCCCGAACTGCGCCGAGAGCCCCGAGAAGGTGCCGAAGGTCATGATGTACAGGAAGGTCATCCACCAGGTGTCCTGGTTGCCGAAGATGTCGAACTGCTGCCTGACGTTGGCCGTGACCGGCACCGACTTCAGCATCGTCCACGCCATCGCGGCGCCGATGAGGATGAAGGGCACGTAGACGAAGGCAGCCGACTGGTACCACACCTCCGTCGTCGGCTTGCCGGGCAAGCCCTTCATCATCTGCGAGCCGCCCAGCAGCCCCCAGAAGGAGAACCCGATCAGCCACGGCGTGAGCAGCTGCACCAGGGAGACCCCGAAGTTGCCGACCCCTGCCTGGATGCCGAGGGCGGTGCCTTGCAGCCGCCGCGGGAAGAAGTACGACGTGCTCGGCATGAAGCCGGAGAAGGCGCCGCCGCCGATGCCGGTGACGAACGCGAGCAGCATCAGCTCCCAGAACGGCGCGGTCGGGTCCTGGACCCGGATCCCCCAGCCGAGCACGCTGAAGAGCAGCAGCAGGGTGGTCAGCGTGACCATCTTGCGGGTTCCGATGATCGGCGGAAGCAGCATCCACACGATCCGCAGCAAGCCGCCCGCGAGCCCGGGCATCGCCACCAGCCAGTAGAGCTGGTTCTCGGTGAAGGGGAAGCCCAGGTTGGTCAGCTTCGGCGCGATCGCGCTGGCCAGGAACCACGAGGCGAAGCACAGCGTCAGGGTGAAGGTGCTGATCCACAGCGTCGTCCAGGCGATCTGCTTGTCCCAGGTGGCCTCGTCCTCGGGATCCCAGGACTGCAACCACTCGTGGCCGACATGCCTGTTCGCGGACGTGGTCATCGCTCAGTCTCCTCCAGCAGCGTGCTCGCCCTCCTCCGGGCCGGTCCGGCACGAAGGCTAGGACATCCGCGACGACGTCCCGCCCCGACTCCGACCCGACGTGCCGGGACCTTGGTCACCTCCTTCGAGCTCGGTGAGAAGCTCCACCTCCGTGCCTATTGGGGGCCCTTTGCGGTCCCGGGATCGCATGGGGTAGACCTACGGGACAGGGCCGCGGCACCACCGGCTCTCAGCCGGACACTGGGAGTGAGTACGTGACGACCGAGAAGCAGGCGCCGGAGATCGAGGGCCGCGTGGGAGCCGCCCTGATCGGCACCCGCAGGTTCTTCACCAAGGCGACGGTCTCCGAGGACAAGCGGACGCTGCAGAAGAAGGGCGGTCGTCAGGGCGACGCGTTCTACCGTGACCGGTGGAGCCATGACAAGGTGGTGCGCTCCACCCACGGGGTGAACTGCACCGGGTCCTGCTCGTGGAAGGTCTACGTCAAGGACGGGATCATCACCTGGGAGACCCAGCAGACCGACTACCCCTCCCCGGGACCGGACCGTCCCGACTACGAGCCCCGTGGCTGCCCGCGGGGCGCCGCGTTCTCCTGGTACACCTACTCGCCGACCCGGATCCGCTACCCCTACGTGCGCGGGGTCCTGCTGCAGATGTACCGCGAGGGCAAGAACCAGCACGGCGGCGACCCGGTCAGGGCGTGGGCCCACGTCGTGGACCACCCGCAGCGTTCGAAGGCCTACAAGTCCGCCCGCGGCAAGGGCGGCCTGGTCCGGGCGACCTGGGACGAGGTCACCGAGATGATCGCCGCCGCCTACGTGCACACGATCGAGAAGTGGGGACCGGACCGGGTCGCGGGCTTCTCCCCCATCCCGGCGATGTCGATGGTCTCGCACGCCTCCGGTGCCCGGTTCACCTCGCTGGTCGGCGGCACGATGCTCTCCTTCTACGACTGGTACGCCGACCTGCCGGTCGCCTCGCCACAGGTCTTCGGCGACCAGACCGACGTCCCGGAGTCCGGCGACTGGTGGGACGCCGGCTACCTGGTCATGTGGGGCTCCAACGTGCCGGTCACCCGCACACCCGACGCCCACTGGATGGCCGAGGCGCGCTACCGCGGCCAGAAGGTCGTCGCGGTCGCGCCCGACTACGCCGACAACGTCAAGTTCGCCGACGAGTGGCTTCCGGCCACGCCCGGCAGCGACGCGGCGCTGGCGATGGCGATGGGTCACGTGGTGCTCAAGGAGTTCTTCGTCGACCAGACCACGCCGTACTTCGTGGAGTACGTCAAGAAGTACACCGACCTGCCCTACCTGGTCGCGCTCGAGGAGGTCGACGCCGAGACGCGCACCTACGCGCCGGGGAAGTTCCTCACCGCCGAGGAGCTGATCGCCACCGGCGCACTCACCGGATTTCACGAGAACGCCGCCTTCAAGCCCGCCCTGATCGATGCCCGCACCGGTCAGCCCGTGGTACCGAACGGGTCGCTCGGACACCGCTTCGGGGAGTCCGGCGCCGGCAAGTGGAACCTCGACCTCGGTGACGTCGACCCGCAGCTCTCGCTGCTGGACGGCGCGGAGGGCGCCACGGACACCGTCCTCCTGCAGCTGCCGCGCTTCGACACCCCGGGCGGCACCGCGGTGGACATGGCGCGCGGGGTGCCGGTCCGCCGGATCGCCGGCCGCCTGGTCACCACCGTCTACGACATGCTGCTGGCGCAGTACGGCGTCGGGCGTGCGGGACTGCCCGGCCAGTGGGCCGAGTCCTACGACGATGCCGAGGCGCCGTACACCCCGGCGTGGCAGGAGTCGATCACCGGCGTGCCGGCCGCGGCCGCCGCCCGGATCGGCCGGGAGTTCGCACAGAACGCCGAGGAGTCGCGCGGCCGGTCGATGATCATCATGGGCGCGGGGACCAACCACTGGTTCCACTCCGACACGATCTACCGCGCCTTCCTCGCCCTGACCACGCTCACCGGCTGCCAGGGCGTCAACGGCGGTGGCTGGGCACACTACGTCGGCCAGGAGAAGTGCCGTCCGGTCACCGGCTGGGCCCAGCTGGCCTTCGGCCTGGACTGGAGCCGTCCCCCGCGGCAGATGATCCAGACGGCCTACTGGTACCTGCACACCGACCAGTTCCGCTACGACCACTTCGGGGCGGACACCCTGTCGGCCAGCCACGGCGCCCGACCCGGCCAGGACGGCGCCTTCGGCGGGAAGACGGTCGCCGACCTGATCGCCAAGAGCGCCCGGATGGGCTGGATGCCGTCCTACCCGACCTTCGACCGCAACCCGCACGCGCTGGCCGACGAGGCGGCGGCGCGGGGCCTGCCGGCGGCCGAGCACGTGGTCTCCGAGCTGAAGGCCGGCAACCTGAGGTTCGCGGCCGAGGACCCCGACTCCCCGGAGAACTTCCCCCGGGTGCTGTCGATCTGGCGCTCGAACCTGCTCGGGTCCTCGGCCAAGGGCAACGAGTACTTCCTGCGGCACCTGCTCGGCGCCGACTCCTCGCTGCGGGCCGCGGAGGCGCCCGAGGCCGATCGTCCGCGCGACGTGGTGTGGCACGAGCACGCTCCCGAGGGCAAGCTCGACCTGCTCCTGACCCTGGACTTCCGGCAGACCAGCACCACGCTGTTCAGCGACATCGTCCTGCCTGCGGCCACGTGGTACGAGAAGCACGACCTGAACACCACCGACATGCACCCCTTCGTGCACTCCTTCAACCCCGCGATCGCACCGCCCTGGCAGACCCGGACCGACTGGGACGCCTGGCAGGCGGTCGCCGAGAAGTTCAGCGACCTGGCGAAGGGGCGGCTGGACACCCGCACCGACGTGGTCGCCGTGCCCCTGCTGCACGACACCGCCGACGCCATGGCCAACCCGCACGGCGTGGTCCGGGACTGGAAGGCCCGGCCCGGAGAGGCCGCGGAGTGCGAGCCGGTGCCCGGCAGCACGATGCCCAAGATCGTCACCGTCGAGCGCGACTACACCGCGGTCGGCGCGAAGATGGGTGCCCTGGGTCCGTTGATGGAGCAGCTCGGCGCCACCACCAAGGGCGTCACCTTCGAGGTCTCCGACTCGGTGGACTACCTGCGCGGCAAGAACGGCGCCGTCCGCGGAGGCGCCGCCGACGGCCGCCCCTCGCTGCGCAAGGACGTGCACGCCTGTGAGGCCATCCTCGCGCTCTCCGGCACCACCAACGGTCACCTGGCCACCCAGGGCTTCAAGACCCTGGAGAAGCGCACCGGCACCCTGCTGCACGACCTGGCCGCCGAGCACGAGGGCAAGCAGATCACCTTCGCCGACACCCAGGCCGCCCCGACGCCGGTGATCACCAGCCCGGAGTGGTCGGGCTCGGAGACCGGCGGACGGCGCTACAGCCCGTTCACCATCAACGTCGAGCGGCTCAAGCCCTGGCACACCCTGACCGGGCGCCAGCACTTCTACCTCGACCACGACTGGATGGCCGAGCTGGGCGAGTGCTTCCCGGTCTACCGCCCACCGCTGAGCATGGGGGCGTTGTTCGCCGAGCCGGAGATCGGCTCGGTCAGCGAGTTGGGCGTGACCGTGCGCTACCTGACCCCGCACAACAAGTGGTCGATCCACTCCGAGTACCAGGACAACTTGTTCATGCTCTCGCTCTCCCGTGGCGGCCAGACGATCTGGATGAGCGACCAGGACGCCGCCAAGGTGGGCGTGCAGGACAACGACTGGATCGAGGCGGTCAACCGCAACGGCGTCGTCGCGGCGCGGGCGATCGTCTCCCACCGGATGCCCGAGGGCACGGTCTACATGCACCACGCCCAGGACCGGCTGATCGACGTACCCCTCGCCGAGACCTCGGGCAAGCGCGGCGGCATCCACAACTCGCTGACCCGGATCCTGGTCAAGCCCAGCCACCTGATCGGCGGCTACGCCCAGCTGGCCTTCGCCTTCAACTACCTCGGCCCGACCGGCAACCAGCGCGACGAAGTGACCGTGATCCGCAAGCGCTCCCAGGAGGTCCAGTACTGATGCGAGAGCAGAACCCGCACCAGCCGCTGCTGAGTTGCGGCTCGCCGCCCGTCGGTCGGGTCGCCGAGGCGTCGCAATCCGCCCTCCTCCGCAGCGCTCCCCCGGTGCGTTTCCGACGCCTCGGCTCCGCATCACCCGCATGGGGGTCGACCCCATGCGTGTGATGGCACAGATGGCCATGGTCATGAACCTCGACAAGTGCATCGGGTGCCACACCTGCTCGGTCACCTGCAAGCAGGCGTGGACCAACCGCACCGGCACCGAGTACGTCTGGTTCAACAACGTCGAGACCCGCCCCGGCCAGGGCTACCCGCGCACCTACGAGGACCAGGAGGAGTGGCAGGGCGGCTGGGAGCTCGGCAAGCGGGGACGGTTGAAGCTCAAGGCCGGCGGACGCTGGAAGAAGCTGCTCACGATCTTCTCCAACCCCAAGATGCCGAGCATCGACGACTACTACGAGCCGTGGACCTACGACTACGCCACGCTCACCGACGCCCCGGCCCAGGAGCACACCCCGGTGGCCCGGCCCAAGTCCCTGCTGACCGGCAAGGACATGAAGGTCGAGTGGTCGGCGAACTGGGACGACAACCTCGGCGGCTCGGCGGCCACCGCACAACACGATCCGATCGTGGCGAAGATCGCCGACAAGGTGAAGTTCGAGTTCGAGCAGACCTTCATGTTCTACCTGCCCCGGATCTGCGAGCACTGCCTGAACCCGTCCTGCGCGGCTTCGTGCCCCTCCGGGGCGATCTACAAGCGCTCCGAGGACGGCATCGTGCTCGTCGACCAGGACCGCTGCCGCGGCTGGCGGATGTGCGTCTCGGGCTGCCCCTACAAGAAGGTCTACTTCAACCACCGCACCGGCAAGGCCGAGAAGTGCACGTTCTGCTTCCCGCGCATCGAGGTGGGGCTGCCCACGGTGTGCTCGGAGACCTGCGTAGGCCGACTGCGCTACATCGGCCTGGTGCTCTACGACGCCGACCAGGTGCTCGAGGCCGCTTCGGCCCCCGACGAGCACGACCTCTACGAGGCCCAGCGCGCGGTCTTCCTCGACCCCGAGGACCCGGAGGTACGCCGTGCCGCGGAGCGCGACGGCATCCCGCAGGACTGGATCCAGGCCGCGCGGCAGTCGCCGATCCACGCGCTGATCAACAAGTACAAGGTGGCGCTGCCGCTCCACCCGGAGTACCGCACCATGCCGATGGTCTGGTACATCCCGCCGCTCTCCCCCGTGGTCGACGTGGTCAAGGAGACCGGCGAGGACGCCGAGGACGAGGGCAACCTGTTCGCCGCGATCGACGCGCTGCGGATCCCGATCGAGTACCTCGCCGAGCTGTTCACCGCCGGCGACGTCGCCCCGGTCGACGCGGTGCTGAAGAAGCTGGCCGCGATGCGCGCCTACATGCGCGACCTCAACATGGGCCGCGACCCGAACCCGGCGATCCCGGAGTCGGTCGGCATGGGTGAGGAGGAGATGTACGACATGTACCGTCTGCTCGCGCTGGCCAAGTACGACGAGCGCTACGTGATCCCGCCCGCCCACGCCGAGCAGGCCCACTCCCTGGAGGAGCTGGCCACCGAGTGCTCCCTGGACTACGAGGGCGGCCCCGGCATGGGCGGCTCGGGTCCCTTCGGCGAGGGCTCCGGCGGGGTGTCCCCGATCGCGGTGGAGAACTTCCACATGCTGCAGGACCGACAGCTCTCCGACACGATCGCCTCCCCCGGCGACAAGGCCGTGCGGGTGAACCTCCTGAACTGGGACGGCAAGGGCAGCCCGCAAGGCTTGTTCCCGCCACCGGCCGACGACCCGACTGAAGTGACCCGCGGCGCGGCCGGTCTCACCGGCGGCGCAGGAGACGCCGATCCGGGTGTCGACTCCTCGAAGGGAAACGCGCCGTGAGGACGCGCGCCGCTGTGCCGCCGGACCGGGCCGCCCTGGCCTGGCAGGCCGTCTCACTGCTGCTCGGCTATCCCGACGAGGAGCTCGCCGCTCGGCTGCCGCTCCTCCTCGCCGCCTCCCACGAGCTGCCCGGGGCGGTCGGTGAGGGCATCGGGGAGACCGTCGTAGGCCTGCAACGCACGCCGCTGCAGGACCTGCAGGCGGCCTACGTGGAGACCTTCGACAGCCGCCGCCGGTGCAACCTCTACCTGACCTACTTCGCCCACGGCGACACCCGCAAGCGCGGGATGGCGCTGCTGCGCTTCAAGCAGACCTACCTCGCCTCGGGCTTCGCGGTCACCGACGCCGAGCTGCCCGACCACCTCTGCGTGGTGCTGGAGTACGCCGCCACCATCGACGCCGAGGCCGGCCTCACCCTGATGCTGGACCACCGTGCGGGCCTGGAACTGCTGCGGCTCTCCCTGCGCGAGGACGGGTCGACCTGGGCGCCGGCGGTCGAGGCGCTCTGCGCGACCCTGCCGCCCCTGCGCGGCGACGAGTGGGAGGCCGTGCGCCGACTGGCGGCGGAGGGCCCGCCGGAGGAGGAGGTCGGGCTCACCCCTTACCCGAGCACGACCGATCTCGGTATCCCGACCCTGCGAAAGGCCGTCGCCACATGAGCACCTTCTTGTGGGTGATCGTCCCCTACCTGTGCCTGGCCGTGTTCGTCGTGGGGCACTTCTGGCGCTACCACTACGACAAGTTCGGCTGGACCACGCGCAGCTCCCAGCTCTATGAGGACAGCCTGCTGCGCTGGGGCAGCCCGATGTTCCACTTCGGGCTGCTCGGCGTGATCGGTGGGCACGTCGTCGGCCTGCTCATCCCGAAGTCCTGGACCGACGCCGTCGGGATCAGCGACGAGACCTACCACGTGGTGGCCATCCTCGGCGGCCTCGGCGCCGGAGTGCTGTGCCTGGCCGGCCTGGCCATCCTGGTCTACCGCCGCCGGACCGTCGGCCCGGTGTTCTCGGCAACCACGGTGATGGACAAGGTGATGTACGCCTTCCTCGCCGTCACCATCCTGCTGGGCATGTGGAACACGATCGCCGGGTCGATCCTCGAGTTCGGCGGCCACTACAACTACCGCGAGGGCGTCTCGGTCTGGTACCGCTCGTTCCTGGCCTTCTCCCCCGACCCGGACCTGATGGCCGCGGCACCGATCGGCTTCAAGCTGCACGCACTCACGGCCTTCGCGCTGTTCGCCCTGTGGCCGTTCACCCGGCTGGTGCACGTGTTCAGCGCCCCCGTCGGCTACCTGACCCGTCCCTACATCGTCTACCGGTCCCGGGACGAGGCCTGGGCCGGGAACCGTCCGGAGCGACGCGGCTGGGAGCACGTGGGCGCCGGCGACCGCTGATGTGCGAGTACTGCGGCTGCCGCCAGATCGAGCCGCTCGCCCAGCTCATGGACGAGCACCTGGCACTCCTGGACCTCGGGGACGAGGTGCGCCGCCACCTCGTGCACGGACACACCGAGGACGCCGTCGCCATGCTGCGGCACTGCGCCTCGCTGCTGCTGCGGCACGTACGCCGGGAGGAGGACGGCGTCTTCGCCGCCTTGAAGGGCGAGGGCGAGTTCGTCGAGGAGATCGAGGCCCTCGAGGCCGAGCACGTCGACCTCGACGAGCGACTGGCTGCGCTGGATGCCGACACCCCCGACCTCAAGGGCCAGGTCGAGACCTTCCTGGCCGACCTCGCGGCGCACGTCGACCGCGAGGACCTGGGCATCTTCCCGGTCAGCGTGGTCAGCCTCGGCTCCCGCGGCTGGGCCGTGGTCGAACGCGTCCACGAGGAGCAGCCCAGCTTCCTGCAGCGCTGAGGCGTCGCAGATATGCATAGGTTACCTATGTATAGTTGGTCGACGTGGTCAACCAACGCACGCGCGAGCTGAGCAACGACCTGGTCGTGCTCAGCGCCCGGCTGGTCCGTGAGGTTCGCCGGCACAACAGCGCCATCCCAGCCGCCGGCACGCGACTGCTCAGCCTGCTCGACGAGCTCGGCCCCAGCACCGTGAGCGCCCTCGCCCAGGCCGACCGGTGCACCCAGCCGACCATGAGCGGCCTGGTCAACGGTCTGGCCGGCAAGGGCTGGGTCGAGCGCGTCCCGCACCCTGGTGACGCCCGCTCCACACTGGTGCGGCTCACCCCTGAGGGACATCAGACCCTGAGCGAGGTGCGGCAGCGCAACGCCGGCCTGGTGGCCGAGCGGCTCGCCCGCGCAGGCCGTTCCGAGCCCGAGCTCGCCACGGCGGTGGCGGTGCTCTCCGACGCGCTCAGCCCTGCTGGGCCCGACACCGAAGGAAACCCGTGACCGAGAAGACCTCCATCCTGCGACAGTCCCGCGCGGTGTGGGCCGTCGCCTTCGCCTGCGTCATCGCCTTCATGGGCATCGGCCTGGTCGACCCGATCCTCAAGCCGATCGCCGACGAGCTCGGCGCCTCCCCAAGCCAGGTGTCGCTGCTGTTCACCAGCTACATGGCGGTGATGGGCGTGGCCATGCTGGTCACCGGCGTGGTCTCCACCCGGATCGGCGCCAAGCGCACGCTGCTGACCGGACTGGCCCTGATCGTGGTCTTCGCAGCAGCGGCCGGCGCCTCGGACACCGTCGGCGCGATCGTCGGCTTCCGCGCCGGCTGGGGGCTGGGCAATGCGTTGTTCATCGCCACCGCGCTGTCCACGATCGTGGTCTCGGCGAGCGGTTCGGTGGCGCAGGCAATCATCCTCTACGAGGCGGCGCTGGGCCTGGGGATCGCGATGGGTCCCATCGTGGGCGGCCAGCTGGGTTCGATCGCGTGGCGGGCCCCGTTCTTCGGTGTCGCCGTGCTCATGACCGTCGCCCTCGTGGCCACCGCGTTCCTGCTCCCCACGACGCCACCGGCGCAGCGACGCACCTCCCTGGCCGACCCGTTCCGGGCGTTGCGCTACCCCGGCCTGCTCACCATCGCGCTGACGGCGCTGTTCTACAACGTCGGGTTCTTCACCCTGCTGGCGTTCACGCCCTTCCCCCTGGACATGAGCGCCTCCCAGATCGGCTGGATCTTCTTCGGGTGGGGCATCTTGCTGGCCCTCACCTCGGTGTGGGTCGCCCCGATCCTGCAGCGTCGGTTCGGCTCGATCCCCACGGTGCTCGGAGCGCTGTCCCTCTTCGCCGCCGACCTGGCCGTGATGGCGTTGTTCACCGAGGACAAGGCCGTGCTGGTCGCGGGCGTGATCGTCGCCGGCGCCTTCCTGGGGATCAACAACACCGTCATCACCGAAGCGGTGATGGGCTCGGCTCCCGTCGAGCGACCGGTCGCCTCGGCGGCGTACTCCTTCGTGCGCTTCTCCGGCGGCGCCGTGGCGCCGTACGCCGCGGGCAAGCTCGGCGAGAACGTCTCGGTGCACGCGCCGTTCTGGATGGGTGCCATCGCCGTCCTGGTCGGTGTGGGCGTGCTGTTCGTCGGCCGGCGGCACCTGGTCGCGCCGCCTCCCGCGGCGCACAGCGTCGAGGAGGCCGAGCTCATCGGCGTCGGGGACATCGACTGACCTCGACCGGTCCGCGAACGACGAAGTCCCTGGCGCCCACTCGCGGAGTGGGACGCCAGGGACTTTCGCGCGAGCGCTACTGGGCTGCTCCGCAGTTGGCGCAGAACTTCGCAGCCGGGTCGTGGCGCGCACCGCAGCTGCTGCAGAACGTGTGCCCTGCCTGCGGGGCGGCCGGAGCGGCCTCACCGCTCGGCCCCTGTCCCGCGCCCGGGGCCCCGGGCGGCTGAGCCGGTGCAGGCGGGGACGCGAAGCCCAGCGGAGCAGTCGGGGCAGACTCCGACGGCGGCTGCTGGGGTTGCGGGGGCGCCGGAGCGGTCTGCGTCGGCGCCTGCGCCGGAGCCGACGGGTACTGGCCCTGGGCCGGCGGCCCGGCGGGGGCCCCCACGCCGACCGGTGCGCCGGTCGGAGCACCCTGTGCACCGGGAGCACCGGGAGCACCGGGAGCACCGGGCGCCGGGGGCTGGCCTGCGGGCGGGTAGGCCATGCCGGCGGGAGCACCGGCGGCCGGCTTCTTGCCCTTGCGCATCAGCAGGAGTGCGACGACCGCACCGATGAGCAGGAGCACCACCAGTCCGATCACGACCGGCAGGACCGGGAAGCTGGACTTCGGCTTCGGCGGAATCGGCAGCTTCTTGGCCTTGTCGAGGTAGTCCTTGGCGTACTTGTTCGTCGGTTGTTCCTCGACCACCGTGCTGAGGTTCTTCACCGCGGTGGTCCGGTCACCGTTGAAGTAGGCCGCCAGACCGGCGCGATAGGCCTTCGCGTTGGCGTCGAGCTGGTCCTCGGCGCCGGCAACCTCGAGCTCCTTGATGGTCGATGCGGGTCGCATGAAGTTGAACTGCTGGGTGCTGCCCGTGGTGCCGAAGCTGACGAAGCCGAGCACCTCGCCCTTGCTGTTCACCACCGGCCCGCCGCTCATGCCGCCCGACGCCGCTGCGGAGAGCTCGTAGACGCTCACCAGTCCGCCACCGCGGGTGGACTTCGACCCGATGGTCCCGTCCTTGTACGACGGCTCCAGGTCGGGGTCGGTGACGTCGTCGACCGCTCCGGGGAAGCCCACGGCGACGATGTCGCTGCCGATCGTCGGCTCGCCGTCGATCAGGGGCAGCGCGGGCAGGCCGGTGGCGTCCACCTTGAGCAGGGCGCCGTCACCGTTCTCGAAGTTCTGGAACTTCACCACGCGCGCCGGCATGGCCTTGCCGACGTCCACACCACCGGCGCTCACCGACCACGCTGCGCCGACCTTCTCGCGCAGCACGCCGTTCTTCACGCTGTCGCTGTTCTTGTCGTAGTGCTTCAGGGTCCAGTGGTTGGAGAAGGCACGGATGGTCTGAGCATTCAGCGACGCGCCGTAGTAGCAACCGCAGCCCGCGGCCCACTTCGCAGCCTGGTCGAAGATGTAGTCACGCAATGCCCCGCGGCGCGGGTCGACGCAGTGGCCGGCGGTGGCGATGTAGCCGTCCGGATTGATCACGTAGCCAGTGCACTGCGAGGTGGCGGTGAACTCCTGGAGATTGCCGTTTCCGGTGATGTCCTGGAACACCTTCTTGTTGTGCTTGTCCCAGACGTAAGCAGACCACTTGATCTGCAGGTTCACGATGCTCGGCGCGACGTACGCCTGCACCTTCTCGAGTCCGGTCGCCTGTGGCTTCTTCGTCGACGCTGCGGTGGCCGCAGGCGTCACGACTGCCAACACGCAGGCCAGAGCAGCAAGCAAGCTCAGCAGCCTCTTCACGTGTCCCCCAAGGAAGAATCAGTCCCGAGCACCGTGCCCGAGAACCCCAACGAGGCATTCTTTGCTCCGCCGGCGCCACGCTAGAAGCGATGTCCGAATTACGGCAATAGCGGGCTAGACCATACGGACCCCAGTCGGGCATCCGGTCCCCAATAGGCATTCGGCCTTCGGAAATCCAGGTATAAGACGCGCAACCGATCTCCGCAACCAGGCGGACCGCTCCCGCCGAGTCAGAGGTTTCCGCGCGCTTCCTGTTCACGCTCGATGGCCTCGAACAGGGCCTTGAAGTTCCCCTTGCCGAACCCCAGCGAGCCGTGCCGCTCGATGAGCTCGTAGAACACCGTCGGGCGGTCGCCGATCGGCCTGGTGAAGATCTGCAGGAGGTAGCCGTCCTCGTCGCGGTCGACCAGGATCCCGCGCCTCTTCAGCTCCTCGATCGGCACCCGCACCTGCCCGATGCGCGCGCGCAGCTCGGGATCGTCGTAGTAGCTGTCCGGGGTCTCGAGGAACTCGATGCCGTGGGACCGCATGATGTCCACGGTGCGCAGGATGTCGCCGGTGGCCAGGGCGATGTGCTGGCAGCCGGCGCCGTCGTAGAACTCGAGGTACTCGTCGATCTGCGACTTCTTCGCAGCGACCGCCGGCTCGTTCAGCGGGAACTTCACCCGGTGGTTGCCACTGGCGACGACCTTGCTCATCAGGGCGGAGTAGTCGGTGGCGATGTCGTCACCGATGAACTCGGCCATGTTCGTGAAGCCCATGACCACGTTGTAGAAGGCGACCCACTCGTCCATCCGGCCGAGCTCCACGTTGCCCACGCAGTGGTCGATCGCCTGGAAGAGCCGTCGCGGCTGTCCCTCGCCGCGGGTGACGGCGGTGCTGCGGGCGACGTAGCCGGGCAGGTAGGGCCCGTCGTACCGGCTGCGGTCCACCAGGGTGTGCCGGGTCTGGCCGTACGTCGCGATCGCGGCCAGCCGGACGGTGCCGTGCTCGTCGGACTCCTCGTGCGGCTCGACCAGGACGGTCGCCCCCATGGCGCGGGCGTGCTCGATGCACCTGTCGACGTCGGGCACCTCGAGCGCGAGGTCCACCACGCCGTCGCCGTGCTGGCGGTGGTGGTCGAGCACCGGGCTGTCCGGGGTGACACCCCCGGTGAGCACGAACCTCGCGCTGCCCGAGCGCAGCACGAAGGACTTCGACTCCCGGCAGCCGGTCTCCGGGCCGCGGTAGGCCTCGAGGTCCATGCCGAACGCCAGCTGGTAGAACGCCGCGGACTGGGTGGCGTTGCCGACCACGAAGCCCACCGAGTCCATCGCGGTGACCGGGAACGGGTCGGTGCTGGGGTCGTACTCGACGAGGCCGACGAGCTGCTTGAGCTGTTCGAGAGTCAGGTCGGCGCGGATCTCTTCGGGGGTGAGCTGTCCTGGGGGCGTCATGCCGTCACCTTTGCCCGATACGACAATCTGTGCAAGCTTGGGCCGACACGCTGTGCACTTTGACCACCCTGAGGTGCGACCATGGACGATCTGGATGTCACATTGCTCCAGCTGTTCACCGACGAGCCACGCGTCGGGGTGCTGGAGGCGAGCCGTCGTCTCGGTGTCGCCCGCGGCACGGTGCAGGCGCGGCTGGACCGGTTGGCGCGCCAGGGTGTGGTCACCGGCTGGGGGCCGCGGGTCTCCCCGGACGCTCTCGGCTTCCCGGTCACCGCTTTCCTCACCCTGGAGATCCGGCAAGCCACCGCGGGCGGTGGGCACGAGGCGGTGGCCCGGCACCTGACCACGATCCCCGAGGTGCTCGAGGCCTACACCATCACCGGCGCCGGGGACATGTGGTGCCGCGTGGTCGCGCGCTCCAACACCGACCTGCAGCGCGTGATCGACGCCGTGCTCGCCGGTGAGGAGATCGTCCGCTCCTCCACGGTGATCGCCCTCGCGACGCAGGTCGGCTACCGGGTCCTCCCCCTCGCGGAGGCCGCCGCGGGCTGACGGCGCTCAGGCCCGGGTCGCCCACTCCCGGAGGCGGTCGATGCGGGCCTGCAGCTGGGCGGCGGAGGCGGCGACCGCGGCGGGACCGCCGCACTCCTTGCGCAGCGCGGCGTGGGTGACACCGTGGGGTTGACCGGTGCGGTGGTGCCAGGCGGCCACCAGCCCGTTGAGCTCCCGGCGCAGGGTCGCCAGCCGTTCGTGGGTGGAGACCTCGCGGCCCTCCCCCGTCGACGCCGGAGTACGACGACGCGCGCGTTCGCTCTGCCGATGACGCAGCAGCTCGTGCACCTGGTCGGCCTCGAGCAGCCCGGGAATCCCCAGGAAGTCCATCTCCTCCTCCGAGCCGACGGTCACCTCACCGGCGTGGCCGAACTCGGCGCCGTCGTAGAGAACCCGGTCGAAGGTGGCCCGGGACCCCAGGGCCTCGAACGGGAGCGCCTGTTCCTCCGCCGACGCGGACTCCGCCCGTTCGGCCCGACGCAGCAGCTCCTCCTCGGCGGCGTGCAGGTCGTCGTCATCCTGCACGGCGCGACCGAGGACGTGGTCCCGCTCGGCTTCCATCTCCGCGGCGAAGGTCAGCAGGGTCGGCACCGACGGCAGGAACACCGAGGCGGTCTCGCCGCGGTTTCGCGCCCGCACGAAGCGCCCCACCGCCTGGGCGAAGAACAGCGGCGTCGCCGTGGTGGTCGCGTAGACACCGACCGCCAGTCGCGGCACGTCCACGCCCTCGGAGACCATCCGCACCGCGACCATCCAGCGCTGGTCACCCTCGGAGAACTGGGCGATCTTCTTCGACGCCGACCTCTCGTCCGAGAGCACCACGACGGGCCGCTCCCCCGAGACCTCGGTGAGGGTCCTGGCATAGGCACGGGCGGAGTCCTGGTCAGTGGCGATCACCAGGCCGCCGGCGTCCGGGACGTGTCGGCGCACCTCGGTCAGGCGCCGGTCGGCGGCGGCCAGCACCGAGGGGATCCACGACCCTGCCGGGTCGAGCGCGGTGCGCAGCGCCTGGGCGGTGAGGTCCTTGGTCAGCGGCTCGCCGAGGTGGGCAGCCACCTCGTCGCCGGTGCGGGTCCGCCACTGCATCTGCCCGCTGTAGGCCAGGAACAGCACCGGTCGCACCACGTGGTCGGCCAGCGCACGTCCGTAGCCGTAGGAGTAGTCGGCGACGCTGCGCAGCACCCCGGCCTCGTCTCCCGAGCCTGGGGCGTAGGTCACGAAGGGGATCGGGTTGACGTCGGAGCGGAACGGCGTGCCGGTCAGCGCCAGCCGCCGCTTCGCCGGGTCGAACGCCTCGCGCACCGCCTCACCCCAGGAGAGCGCGTCCCCGGCGTGGTGGACCTCGTCGAGGATCACCAGGGTGCGGAACCGCTCGGTGCGGACCCGGTGGGCCAGCGGGTTGGCCGCGACCCCGGCATAGGTCAGAGCCACACCCAGGAAGTCCTTGCTGGTCCGGCCGGTGCGCCCGGAGAAGTTCGGGTCCAGCGGGATGTCGACTCGTGCGGCGGCCTCGGCCCACTGGGTCTTGAGGTGCTCGGTGGGAGCGACCACGGTGACGCGCTCGACCACCCGACGGGAGAGCAGCTCGGAGGCGACGGTCAGGGCGAAGGTGGTCTTCCCCGCCCCGGGGGTCGCCACGGCGAGGAAGTCGCGGGGGCTGCGGTCGAAGTACTCCGTGAGCGCGGCGGACTGCCAGGCCCGCAGGCTCCCCGCGGTCCCCCAGGCGGCCCGCGCCGGATAGGCGGGCGGGAGGTCGAGCTGGGGGGTGTCGGACGGTACGGGATCGGGTGAGCGACCAGGACTCACGCCGTCACTGCCGCCACTTCTCGAACGAGGCGTCCATGCGGCGCACCTGACCTGGGGTGAACCGGTACATGCAGGAGTCGTAGGAGTAGTCCATGAAGTTGTGCACGGGGTCGAGGCCAGGGTCGTCGGGGCAGGTGTCCCGGGTGGTCTCGCAGTAGTAGCTCGGCTCGGCCTCGGCGGGGGTGTCGAGCACCATGTCGTTGGTCGCGCTGCAGCCACCTTGGAAGGTGTGGAACAGGCCCATCCAGTGGCCGATCTCGTGGACCGCGGTGTCGCCCTCGTTGTAGCGACGCGCCCGCCCGCCGGGCAGCGCAGCGACGTTGACGTTGACCCCGTCCATCTTGGGGTTCTTGTGGTACTGCCAGGGGAAGCGGGACCACCCGAGCACCGGGTAGCCGTGCGGGCCGCCGCCGTTGATGTAGATATTCAGCGTGCCCTGGTCCCCCCGGTGCAGGGCTCTCTTCATCCGGGCGTCCCGCGGGCCGTTGAGGAAGGCGTGGTACCAGCCGTCGCGCTTCTTGTAGTCGATGCGTTGGAGCTCGAACCGGTAACGCGTCGGGGTGTTGTCGATGCTCTGGCCGCCGGCGTAGCCGTTGTTGATGATCCGCATCATCCGGCGAACCTTGCGCGGCCCGGCCGGCACCCGCTCGCCGCGGTGCCTGCCCTTGATCACGTGCACGAAAGTGGGAATCGTGATCGTGCCCGGCAGGACCGGCTCGACCTCCTGGGCGATGAACCTGCGCGTCGTCTGTGCGACCGGCAGGGCCTGGAGGTCGGACCTCTCCACCTCCGGGTGGTCCTCGTAGTGGCGCCACTTCGGAGCACCGTGGTCATAGCGTGCGTTGTCCGGGTGCACACAGGGCGCCGGCGCAGCATGCGCGGGTGCGCTGGCCAGCGCAGGCACGACGAGGGCGGTGCCGAGCGCCAGGACCGGCGCCGCCACCAGACGGGAGAGCCTCATGCATCCGCCTCGCGCATGGACTCCCAGATCTCCTTGCACTCAGGGCAGACCGGGAAGCGCTCAGGGTCCCGGCTGGGCACCCACACCTTCCCGCAGAGCGCGACCACGGGCGTGCCGTTGATCATGCCCTCCATGAGCTGGTCCTTGGGCACGTAGTGGGAGAGCCGCTCGTGGTCACCGTCGTCGGTGGTGAGGGGACGCTCGTCGAGACTCGTGTCCTCCAGGACATCGGTCCCGAATCCCGGTGTCTGTGGGTTGGTCACCGCCGCATCCTACCCGCCGCGCCCAGTACGTCTCGCCAACACGGTGGTTGCGCGCCCTGAGGTGGCCGCGCTGGTCGGGTGACAGCGAGCCCCGGGCCACCTGGGAGGGAGTGCGGAGGGAGGTCGCACGGGTGGCCCGGGGCTCGCCGGATCGGGGGTGCCCCTGCGGGGCGGGAGCTCAGGCGACGAGTGCCGCCCGGAGCCGCTGGACGAAGTCCGGACGCGGCGCAGCAGCGGCGTGCCGGCCCGCGCCGAAAGGTCGGTCGGACCCGGCTGGCGCCTCGGTCGCGGTCATCCCGGAGCGGGCCTGCATCTCGATGCGTCGGCCCGCTGCCACGGCCCGCGGGTCCTGCGGGTTGCTGGTGATGCCCGCGGCCAGCGCCAGCTGCGACCACTCCCGCGCTCGAGCGCGCTCGAGCGCCTCAGCCATCCGCGGGTCGTCCGGGTGCTCGGCGCACCGGTCCACGATCGCGCGGGTGCCGGGCATCTGGTTCGCGGTCTCCACCCACGCGCGGGCGACCGCGTCTTCTGGCGCCATCGGTTGCGACGTCAACGCGCGCTCGAGGTTGCCCGAGAGTCGCGAGTGCCACCGCAGCACCAGCGAGGCGACGAGGTCCACCTCGTCGGTGAAGTGCTCGCGAACGCCGGGCAGCTCCATCGGCAGCATCCCGTCCCGCTTCGCGTCGGCGTGCTCCATCACCGCCTGCAGGGTCTCGCCACGCCGTCGGTAGTCGGTCCAGCTCATGGTCATCACCTCTCTGTGATCCCATACCGGGAGTACGTACTGCCAGTATGTACCCGCTCGGCCAGGACAAAACTCCCTGGAGGGTGAGGTCGCGCACACGTGACCGGCGACACACCTAGACTTGCGAGAATGACCCGGGCGCACACTGAGAAGCTGCTTTCCAGCCTGCCGAAGGTGGCCCGCCAGAATCGCCGGCAGCACTTCTCCGCGGACACCAAGCGGCACCTCGTCGCGGCCGCCCGGGCACAGTTCACCGAGCGTGGATATGCCGCCACCAGCCTGGACACCATCGTCGCCGCAGCGCAGGTCACCAAGGGTGCGCTCTACCACCACTTCAACGGCAAGCAGGCAGTCTACGAGGCGGTCTTCGCCGAGGTCGAGGACGACGCCGTCCGCACCATCCGCCGGGCACTCCAAGACACCCGCGACCCGTGGGAGAAGGCCCTTGCCGGGCTCCGCGCCTTCCTCGCGTGCGTGCAGGATCCGACCTACCAGCGGGTCGTCATCCAGGAGGGCCCCGCGATCCTGGGCTACGAGCGGTTCCGGGAGCAGCAGGAGGGTTCGAGCTACAGCATCGTGCAGGAGATCGTGGGCTCGGTCCTCGAAGCCTCCACCTACGAGCTGGACGAGGCGATGAAGCAGACCTTCAGCCGCATCTTCTTCGGCGCCATGACCGCCGCCGGGGAGAGCGTGACCAACGCCGAGGACCCCGCCCAGGCAGTGGCCCGCATCGAGGCCGCGATCGCCTTCATGCTCGAGGCGTTCCGGGCGCTCGCCGACCAGGGAGTCGTCGTACGTGACCCGGCCCCCGACCCCGGCACCGACTGACCAGCGCCCCGCGGCCGCCGCCGCGGGGCCGGCGCCTCACTTGCGGTAGCTGACGCCCCCGCCGTCCTTGTCGGTGGGGACCAGCTCGATCCACACGTGACCCGCCGGGACCTTCAAGGTGCCGCCCTTGGTCTTCAGCTTCAGCGGGGTCTGGCGCGACCGCTTCTGCCAGGTGCCGCGCACGACCTTGCCGTCGTGGAAGAGCAGCAGCGGGCCGGTGCCGGAGTAGAGCGTCTCGGGCACCTTGTTGCCGGCGGGATCGAGATAGCCCGCGTCCCCTTCCCGGACCCGCAGGACCAGCACGCTGTCGGGCACGAACTGAGCATCGGGGGAGGCGAAGCTGTTGGTGTTGTGGTACTTCCCGCCGCGGTACTCCCACACGGTGGTGCGGCTGCGGCTGAACACCGCGTTGATGTGGCCGGCCTTCTTGCTGCCGGCGAAGTCGCTGCTCTTACCCCACGGCAGGTAGCTGGCCGGCACCACCGACTTGTCGCGCACCGTGCTGGCCAGCTTGGAGAGGTCGACGAACAGGTTGTACGGCGCCCGACGGCTGTTGTTGCGGAAGTAGCCCGGACCGCCCTCCTCGAAGAAGGTGATGCCGGAGTCCTTGAGCCGCTTCAGCGTCGGGGGCGCGCCGCCACTGGCGACGATCACGCCGTGGGCCGGCTTGACGATGCCGATGTCCGAGGCGCGCATCGACCGCACCGGTCCGGCGACCGAGGGCAGGTGGCTGTAGAAGAAGACCGCCAGGCGGGTCACTCCGCCCTCGACGAGCTCCTCGGTGATCAGGTCGGCCCTGCGCAGGCCCAGCTGGGGCCGGCTGCTGCTGGAGTTGTCGATCTTGGTGACCAGCACCGGACGCTTCGGGGTGGTGGAGGGCGCCGGCAGGCCGGTGAGCGGCCATACCGCGGCCAGCTCGGTGCCGCCCTCGACCGGCTGGGACTGCGGACGGTCGGAGGAGTCGTCGCCGCCACAGGCGCTCAGCACGAGGCTGAGCAGTACCGCGAGGGTCAGGGCGACGACCCCCCGCAGGCGCGGATGGGGAAGGTGCATGACCCACAGCATGACAAAACGGGGCCCGCGCAACGCGCAGGCCCCGCCGTGTCGGCGTTCTGTGGTGAAAGGTCAGATCTTGGCGCCGCCGTCGACGTACAGCGTCTGGCCGGTGATGTAGGAGGCCTCGTCGCTGCACAGGAACGCCGCCGCGGCCGCGATGTCCTCCGGCTGCCCCACCCGCTTGACCGGGTTGGCCTCGGCATTCATCTTGCGGAACTCGTCCACGTCCACGCCCAGGCGGCGGGCGGTCGCGTCGGTCATCTCGGTGGCGATGAAGCCCGGGGCGATCGCGTTGACGTTGACCCCGAACCTGCCCAGCTCCAGCGCGAGGGTGCGGGTGAAGCCCTGCACGCCGGCCTTCGCCGCGGAGTAGTTGGCCTGCCCCGGGTTGCCGTTGGCCGAGACGCTGGAGAGGTTCAGGATCTTGCCGTACTTCTGGTCCACGAAGGTCTTCTGCGCGGCCTTGCTCATCAAGAAGGCGCCCTTGAGGTGGACGCTCAGCACCGCGTCCCAGTCGTCCTCGGACATCTTGAACAGCAGGTTGTCGCGGGTGATGCCGGCGTTGTTCACCAGGATGTGCAGGCCGCCGAGCTCCTCGACCACCCGACCGACAGCCTGCTCGACCGAGGCGCTGTCGGCGACGTTGCACTCCACGCCGATGGCCCTCGCACTGCCACCGAGCCCGTCGGCCGTGGCCTGCGCCTGCTGCTCGTCGAGGTCCAGGACCGCGACCGCGGCGCCCTCCTCCGCGAACCTCTTGGCGGTGCCCGCGCCGATGCCGCGCGCGGCTCCGGTGACGATCGCGACCCGTCCGTCGAATCGGCCCATCAGCTCCTCTTTCTCTTCTGTGTCGACAACCCGGTCAATCTAGCGCTGCGGCGACGCGGGCCGCCCAGGCGTCCCGGTCGGCGGCGTCGGCGTACTTGGTGCGCGGCCAGAAGAAGCCGCGCAGGCCGTCCCCCTTGGTCCGCGGCACGACGTGGCAGTGCAGGTGCGGCACCGACTGCGAGACGGTGTTGTTCATCGCCACGAACGAGCCCTGTGCCCCGAGCCCGGCGACCATCGCGGCGGCGAGTCGCTGGGCCGCGGCCAGGAACGGATCGCGCAGGGCCGGGGGCAGGTCGGGCAGGGTGACCACGTGGGCACGCGGCGCCAGGAGCGTGTGGCCCTTGAACAGCGGCCGGGCGTCGAGGAAGGCCACCAGCTCGTCGTCTCGCCAGACGATCGCCGCCTCCTCCTCCCCCGCCGCGATCCGGCAGAACAGGCAGGCGGCACTCACCGCTCTTCCACCAGCACGCCGTGCACCTCCGTGGTCGGGCTCCAGCCGTTGCGCAGCCGCAGGCTCACGCGCGGGACGTGGGCGAGCATGCGCGGCAATATAGCCCCGCGTAGGGCCGACTCAGGCGGTGCCCAGCGCGCACCAGGCCGCGACCCGGAGCTCGAAGCCGTCCGAGGGCAGCGAGGCGCGCAGCGCCTCGACCAGGCGATCGCGGGCGGGGTCGTCGAGGGTGCGGACGAAGGCACCGGCAGCGCCGACGCCGAAGGTGTACGGCTCCCACCAGTGCTCGAAGTCGACGAAGTGCACCGGAAACTCCAGCCGGGCCTCGCGGACGTCGTGGAGACCGGCCGCCTTGAAGGAGCTCAGCAGCTCGCCGGGGGCGCAGCCGGGCAGGCCAGGCTCGCCCCGCACGGAGGGGTCGGTCGCCCGCGCCACCGACCAGAAGTGCGACAGCGGGCCGTGCTCCCCCGCGTTGTCCCAGGCGCAGGCCGCAACCAGTCCCCCCTGCGCGGTCACCCGGCGCATCTCGTCGATCGCGGCGACCGCCTCCGCGACCAGGTGCAGGACCAGCTGGCCCAGGGTCACGTCGAAGCTGCCGTCCTCCCACGGCAGCGCCTCGACCTTCCCCAGCTGCACGTCCGCCTCGGGCCAGCGCTGCTGCATCTCGGCGACGAACCGAGGCTCCGGGTCGACCGCCGCGACCCCGCCCGCTCCCAGCCGGTGCACCAACTGCTCGGTCAGGATGCCCGGCCCGCTGCCCACGTCCAGGGCCCGCCACCAGGGCCGGCACTCCTCGAGGGTGAGCGTCGCGAACTGCTCGGCCAGGGGCCGTGAGAAGCGCCCCATGAACCGGTCGTAGGCGTCCGAGGAGACCGCGAAGCTCACGGCGTCACGCTTGCGGGCGCGCCTGCTGCGGGACGGTGGTCCCGCCAAACGGGACGAAGATCTCGGTGCGAGGCTCGGCGACGTCCGGCTCGTCCAGGTAGCACTCCCACGGGTCCGCGGAAACCTGGTCGCCGTTGTCCACGACCCAGCTCACCGCGGCCTCGTAGGCCGCGCCCACACCGTCGTACGGGCCCTGGTAGACGAGGTGGGCCACCGGACCCCCGGGCAGCTGGCCGGCGTCCACCCGGCCCTCCTGCTGGACGGGGGCGTCGACGGGGAACCCGGCCTCGACGTCGAAGCCGTCCGGGGTCACGCGATAACGCCCGAACGGCATCCCGACGATGCGTCGGCCCTGGCGCGCAGCCACCTCCACCACCTCGCCGAAGACGCCGCCGAGGAAGTCGGTGACCCCGTCCCGGGCAACGTGCGCGCGCACGACCGCGACGTGCTGGGGCTGGAGGTCGGCGCGGGAGATCTCGTAGGTCTTCATGGCTCAACGGTGCTCCGCCCCTACCTCCCGGATCAGGGGCGAAGGTCCCCGCCACGGGCATCCCGAGGTCCGATTCAGTACCACGGTGCTGATACGGCTGCTTTGTCGGCGGGCCCGGCCAGCTGAGGTGGACCCACGGCTCATGGCCCCGGATCGCGAATTGCTCCTGGCGGCCTGTCGGACGCGGTCGCGGAGAACCGAGCCGCAGCGCAGCGGTGGGCCCGACTGCTCACCTATTACCGACGGCGCGAGGCGGACCAGGGCACGCGCAACGCCGATGCTCCGAACTTCGCCCTCACCGCACGCCAGCACACCGTCGTGGAGGTCGGGGAGCTCTGGGGCAGGTCGGAGGCCTGGATCGGCAAGCAGCCGAACCTCGTGCTCTACCTTGCCGGTCGCGGACCTGGTCCGTCATGCGGCGGCTCGCCCGGAGGACCGGGCCGCCCTCGCCCGCAGCATCCGTCCGTTCCTGCTCAGTCACCTTCGCCCGGTCGAGGGGCTGGAGGAGCTGTGCGCGGTGGAGGCGGTGGCGCAAGCATGCGCCGGGGTTCTCCGTCACCCAGACCACTGACGGCTGCTTCGAGCTGCGCACCCCGGCGGGGTTCGGACACCCCATCGACCGACCCGAGCATCCACCACGACATCTTCGCAACCGCCTGAGTGATCAGGTTCTCGCCTGTTCGGCCTGAGGCTGCCAGGTCACGTCGAGGGCCTTCTCCAGCTCGTCGAGCGCCTCGCCGCTGTAGACCGCGATCCGCTGCAGGTGGGGCAGGCTGTCGCGGCACCCGGTGTAGCCGATGCAGAACATCTCGTGGTTGCTCACCGCGGTGATGTTCAGTGCCTGGCCGTGGAAGAGCAGGCTCAGCGGGTAGTAGGCGTCCAGGCGGGAGCCGTTGAAGTAGCGGGGCTCCCGCACCCCCGGCACGTTGGAGATGACCAGGTTGGCGTCGGTGGGCCCGCGACCTCCCACACCCATCACCGCCGGCACCAGAAAGGGTCCCATCAGCACTGCGGTGTAGGCGTCCATCAGCGGGCCGGTGGCTTCGGGGAGCCGCTTCTTGGCGCGCTGGGTGGCCGCGCGTACGGCGTGCACCCGCTCCACCGGGTCCTCCACGTCGGTGGCCAGGGAGGCGTAGAGGAACGTGATCGCGTTGCCGACGCCGCTGCCGCCCTCGGGCCGGACGGACACGGGGACGTTGGCGGTGAGGGACTCCGGGGGCAGGCTGCCGAGCTCGGCGAGATAGCGGCGCAGCGCTCCCCCGGAGATCGCCAGGAACACGTCGTTGAGGCTGACTCCCGCCGCCTTGGCCACGGCGCGCATCCGGTCGATCTCGTAGTTCTGCGTCGCGAAGCGGCGAGGGGCGTGGATCCGCTGGTTGAGCACCGAGCGCGGCCCCCGGTAGGGGACGGCGTGGTCGGAGCGGCCGAGGCCGCTCATGCTCTCGGCATAGGTCTTGGCCAGCGAGGAGGCCACGGAGCGCGCGCTGCGGACGGCGCGCACGGGGCTCGGGCCACCGTCGGACACGGCGGGCTCGGCCTTCGGCTGCCGTTCGACACCAGACTGGTCGGGTCCGCTCGTGCCGACGGCCCAGGGGGGCAGCATGTCGCGCGCCGTGGGGTCGACGGAAAACATCCGGCGGGCCAGGCGCAGACCGCCGACCCCGTCGACCTGCGAGTGGTGCATCTTCATGTAGAGCGACCAGGTGCCCTCCTCCACGCCTTCGATGACGTGGCACTCCCACAGTGGGTAGCGGCGGTCGAGCCGCTGGCTGTGCAGCCTGGAGACGAGCACGCCGAGCTCGCGCTCGCCGCCCGGCGACGGGACCGCCGAGTGCCGCAGGTGGTAGTCGAGGTCGATCTCGTCGTCGGCGAGCTCCTTCCAGTGGGGCACACCGAGGTTGCGCAAGACGTAGTTGAACGGCGGCCGAAAGGTGCGCACCTCGCGCCAGGCGTGGAGCATGTCCTCGAGGTAGCACTCGTCGGCGTCGTCCGGCATCGAGAACGTGGCGAGCATCCCCACGTGCATCGGGGTGCTGCGGCTCTCGGCGAGCAGCCACGCCGCGTCGTTGACCTTGAGGATCTTGCCGGGCAGACCGAGCAACGCCTTCTCCACTCACCGAGGCACCAGGACACCCGATTCATACCCGTGGATCCGGACGCGCACCAGCCCCGCGGCGCGGTTCCCGCTGACCACGGGACCCCTACGCTCGATCGGACGTCAGGGAGCGGGGGTCTCGCTCCTGGTGTCATCCGCCTCGCAGGTCCGCCGGAAGGACGAGGCTGTCCGGCGGTGACCACCGGCCACCGGACTGGGGACCTTTCGCGGTGTCGAGCGCCGTGCGCCGGCGCCAGGCTGGAGGAGTGGCAGTTCAGGGCGCCTGGACACCGAGGGCGCCCGAGTAGGAGGCGTCATGAGCAGCGAGACAATGGTCCAGGAGACCGAGACCCTGCGACAGCAGGCAGTCAAGCGACTGCAGAAGAAGCGTGACTTCCACATCCACCTGCTGATCTACGTGATGGTGAACTCCTTCCTGGTGGTGATCTGGTGGATGACCGGCGCGCCCATCTTCTGGCCGATCTTCGTCATGGCCGGCTGGGGCATCGGCATCGTCGCGAACGCGTGGGATGCCTATGGCCGGGTCCCGACCGAGGGGCAGATCCAGCACGAGATGGAGAAGCTCAGTCACCACTGAGGCGTCGGTGCCAGGACCCGGACAGCGTCGCCTCCACCGAGGGCGGTCAACCTGCGATCCAGCGCACCAGCAGCACCAGCGCCACGACGCCGAGCGCGATCGTGAGGAGCAGTGGCAGTACGGTCAGCACTGCGGCGGCCAGCAGGTATCCGACCGTGGGCGGGTCCGGGTCGGGGTTCGCGGCCACCGCGCGCTCCAGCAACCGGTAGTTGCGCACGTTCGCACGGTGCGCCACGTCGAGAAGGTCACCCAGGACGGGCACCAGACCCAGGAGCGCGTCGAGGACCAGGTTCCACGCCATCCGGGCGAGCACCGGGATCGGGACGCGCATCCGCACCGCGTCGAACATGATCGTGCCGGAGACCCCTGACCCGAGCAGGTCGCCGATCCCGGGGAGAAGCCCGATCACCGCGTCGAGGCCCACGCCCTGACGGGTGCCCGGGATGCGCACGAGGTCGTCCATCAATCGCGCCAGCCTGCGGCTGAGCAGCAACCGGTCGTCTCTGGGCGGCCCGGGAGTGTTCACGAAGGAACGGTAGGCGAGCGCGGCACGGCTTCGCCCCGGGACGTTCCCAGCATCGCTGCGGTCATCGCCTGAGCCAGTTCGCGCAGAGCGGGACCGAGCGCCCGAGCCGTCAGGAGTCCGGGCCGAGCATGCGCGTCTTGAGTATGAGGACTGCCAACACCGTTGCGTCAGTGAGTGAGTGGAGCTGGCGGGAATCGAACCCGCGTCCTAGAGCGCCGTACCAGGTCTTCTCCGGGTGCAGTCCGTGAGTTCGCTTTTCTCGGCCCCGGCGCTGGCACGGACACGTGCGCCGACGGGCTCAGTCAGGAAAAAGTCCCGATCAACCCTCCTGACAGGAGTTGATCAGCAAGCCTCCTTCTCGAGGCCAGGATCCGGGACGGAGGCGGATGCCCGGTCTGACCCTTCGATCACTGCTCAGGCAGCGAGAGCGAAGTCAGTGCGCTTAGCGTTGGCACTTATGGTTTCCAGCGAACGTTTACGAGATGACGCTGGCTTCTCGACCCGCTTCTCCTGGGACTAGCGTCCCCAGTCGAAACCAATCAGCCCCTCTTGAGTTGTGCTCCCAGTGTAGAGGTCAACGATGACGAGGGCTCCCCCATTCCCCGGTCGGGACCCTCATCCACGCGGGACTCGATCAGCCGAGGAGGCCACCGGCGCCAGCGCAGTGCGAGAGGCGACGCCCGGCTCCTGGGTGACTTTGGCGGCGGCCGAGGCGGCCGTCATCCCGATTCCCTCGGCCGCCGCGCAGGCGAGCACTCATGAAGCCATCAGCCGCACGAGACGCTCCTTCCCGAAGCCCTCTCGGACTTCACTGCCATGCAACCGCTGTGCGTGCAGACCGGCGAGAGGCGAAGGTCCCCGGCACGAGGTCCCAACGACACCGACCGCACTCAGGCAGGGGCACCGAACAGACCGGCAGCGTTGTGCCAGCACACCCGACGCAGCCACTCGTCGTCGATCGAAGGGTGCCGGCCCGCGAGCCGGGCGAGGCCGTCGAGCTGCTCGCGGTAGGGATACGGGATCGTCGGGAAGTCACTGCCGAACAGGACCCGGTCACCCATTGCCACGAGGCGCGGCAGCAGGGCGTCGGGGTACGGCGACGCGGCGTCGAAGAAGCGGGTGAACACCATCGTGGTGTCCAGCAGAACGTGCTCGTGTCCTTCGGCGAGGGCGAGGAAGTCGGCGTACTCGGGAGCTCCCATGTGCGCGACGATCGCCGTCAGCCGGGGGTGGCGGCGCAGCAGCCGCTCGAGGTGCGAAGGGCCGGTGTACTCGTTGCCGACCGGGCCGGAGCCCACGTGGATCACGACCGGCACTGCGGCCTCGGTGATCACGCCGAAGGCCGGGTCGAGCAGCGGGTCGTCGAGGCGGAACTCCCCCACCTGGGTGTGCAGCTTGAAAACCTCTACGCCGGCCTCGATGAGGGCGGGCACGTAGTCGCGTGCCTCGGGCTCGGGGTAGAACGTCGCCGACCACAGGCACTCGGGCACCTCCTCGGCAAAGGTGTGCGCCCAGTCGTTGAGGTAGCCCGCCACGCCGGGCTTGTGGGCGTAGGGCAGCGAGGTGAAGCGGCGCACCCCGAAGCCTCGAAGCTGCTCGACCCGCTCGGTCACCGAGCCGCGGTAGCGGATGGGCCACTCCCGGCCGATCTTCGGACCGGCCCGGTCGAACTGTGCCCAGACCGCGCGCTGGATGTTCGGCGGCAGGAAATGGGTGTGCGCGTCGAAAAGACCGGGAAGCCCGAGGTCGCGCCAGAACGACGCGACCTCGGGCTCCTGGTCAGTTCCGGTCTCGGTCAAGCTGCCGGCGTCACCCCGAAGGTCGCGAGCCAGTCCTGGACCCCGGCGATGTCGACCCGCTGGTAGCCCGAGACCCCGCGGCAGTTGCCGCTGTTGTTGTTGGCGTAGCTGGTCACCGCGACCACCTGGCCGTCGAGGAACACCGGCCCCCCCGAGTCACCGAAGCAAGGAGCACCGGTGCCCTTGCCGTTGGTGGTGCTGCCGTTGCTCTGCAGGATCTGGTCGGTGAGCTTCTGGCCCTTCACGTCGACGTAGCGGCGCTGCAGCGGAAACGCCATAGGCGTCGGCTTCTGGGGTCCGCCGTCGGCCTTGCGGACCTCGAACCCGTAGCCGACGACCCGGAACAGCGTCTTGGAGAGCTTGTTCTTGCCGATGGCGTCCAGCGTCCCGACAGACGCGATCGGCGCCGGGTCGATGCCCTCCACCGGCTCGTCGAGGACGACCACGCCCACGTCGTTCCAGTTGTCGGCGTCGGTGAAGTAGGAGTACTCCGGGTGCGCCGTCGGGGTGCCGGAGAGGACGTGACCGCCACTCGCGGTCTTGAAGTCCGCGACGTCGGCGTCGGTGTAGCCCGACGACGGATCGGCCGCTCTCGGGTAGTCCAGCTCGGGACCGTCGCCGATGTACTGGTCGAAGGTGACCAGCACCTCGCCCTGCCCGTCGGCGCAATGGGCGGCGGTGAGCACCACGGTGGCGGACACCAGGGTGCCGCTGCAGACACTGCGATCCCTCGCCGGAGTAGAAGACCAGGAACGCCACGTTGGAGTACGCGTTCTCCGTGTCCGGAGTCCCCTGGGTGCTCGCCTGCGCCGCACTCGGCAGCAGGAGCGCCGCGAAAGCAGCCAGAAAAGCGGTGAACATTCCGAGGCGCTTGGGGCGCATGTGAACCTCCGGGGATCGGGTGTCCCCTGAGGAAACCATGGACTAGTCCGCCCTGTGGTGGTTATTGACGTATTCGTCAGTCCATTCCCTTGAGTCGGCGGCCCAGCGCCTGCTCCTTCTCCCGGTTCGCCTGGCGCGCGGCGATGGCCTGGCGCTTGTCGTAGGTCTTCTTGCCGCGGGCCAGCGCGATCTCGACCTTGGCGCGGCCGTCCTTGAAGTACATCGCCAGCGGGACGAGGGTGAAGCCCCGCTCGTTGACCTTGCTCTCCAGCTTGTCGATCTCGTGGCGGTGCAGCAGCAGCTTGCGCACCCGGCGGGGCTCGTGGTTGGTCCAGGTCCCCTGGGTGTACTCCGGGATGTGCACGCCGTGCAGGAAAGCCTCGCCCTGGTGGACCTCGGCGAAGCCGTCGGTCAGGGTGGCCCGTCCGGCGCGCAGCGACTTCACCTCGGTGCCGGTGAGCACGAGGCCCGCCTCGAAGGTGTCCTCGACGTGGTAGTGGTGCCGCGCGCGCCGGTTCTGCGCGATCAGCTTGCGCCCCTTCTCCTTGGCCATGCAGCGATTGTCCCAGCCCGGCCCTGGAGCTGTCGGGAACGGGTCACATGTAGTTCATCGGGTTGGTCGGGCTCCCGTCGCGCAGCACCGTGAAGTGCAGGTGGCAGCCGGTCGACCAGCCGGTGCTGCCGGCCCATCCGAGCGTCTCGCCTCGGGAGACGTGGCTGCCCACACCGACGCGGTAGGAGCTCGCGTGGTTGTAGACCAGCGTCAGGCTGTGGCCGTTGACCCGACCGACGTCGACGTAGAGGCGGTTGCCGTAGACGTCGGACCAGTAGCGCGAGATCACGGTGCCGGAGGCGGCGGCGTGCAGGGCGGTCCCGCAGGGAGCGCTGAAGTCGGTGCCGTCGTGCAGGCCCCAGTAGTGGTAGATCGGGTGCTCGCGCCAGCCGTACGGCGAGGTGACGTAGCCGGGCACCGGCCGGGACAGGAGGCCACCGGGACTGCCGGTGTAGCCGCCGCCACTGTGCCGCTGCGCCTGTCGCCGGGCCCGGGCGAGGATGAGCTGCTTGATCCGCTGCTCCTGGCGCTGCAGCTCCTGGAGCTTGCGGGCATCGCGCCTGCGGATCTCCGCGGCCTTCGCCTCCACCGCGCGGTTGCGGGTGACGAGGTCGCGCACCTCCCGCTTGGCCGCCAGCGCCTTGCGCCGCAGCTCCTGAGTCTCCACCACCCGCACGGCGGCTGCCTTGCGCTGGGCGGCGACCTGTCGGGTCATCTCCTTGACCTGGGTCGCCTGCTCCGCCAGCTGGGCGCGGGCCGCACGCAGGTCGGTCAGCTCGGTGTCCTGGCGGTTCATCAGCGAGTCGACGGTGTTCATCTGGCTGGTGACCTCGTCCGGGTCCTGGGAGTTCAGCATCACCGCCAGGCCCATCAGCGCCGGATCGCCGTTGGCGTAGTTGCTCGCGGCCAGCTCGCCGATGCGACGTCGCATCTCGATCACCGCGGCCTTGGCGGCGTCGAGCCGCTCCCGGGCGAGCGCCAGCTGGTGCTCGGCCTCGGTGAGCCGGGCCTGCATCTTCGCGTCGTACTTCTCGGCGGCGCCCAGCTTGCGCTCCGCGGCACCGAAGCGCTGCTGGGCCGCAGCGAGGACCGCCCGCGAGCGCTGGAGCTTGCGGTTGGCGGCGGCCAGCTCCCGGCTGGACTCCTGCAGGTCACCCTGCGCGTGGCGGACCTTGGTGTGCACCTTGTTCTTGCGGTGGTGCAGGTCGTCGCCGTAGGCGGCCGGCACGGCGATGCTGGCAGTGCCTGCGGTCAGCAGGGCAGCGCACGCGGCGAGCGCGCGCGTCCTGGGGGTACGGAGGAAGGGTCGGACCACCGCGGAGCCTGTTCATCAAGGGGGAAGTGAACGGGCTCGACGCTAACCGACACCGCTCACACTTTGAGGTATTTGCGCGTCATCACGAGTGTCGGAATCAGCGTGAGCACCACTCCGAGGACGGCGATGCCGCCGATCGCCAGCCAGGCGTCCTGCCAGTCGACCCACTCCACGATGTTCGACCCGGGCCGGAGCCGTTCGTAGATCACGAAGTACATGAAGGCCATCAGCGTGCCCGCGGCGAGCACCACGCCGATGAGGGCGGCCACCAGCGTCTCGATCAGGAACGGCAACGAGATGTAGAGGTTGGAGGCGCCGACCAGGCGCATGATCCCGATCTCCTTGCGTCGGGCGTACGCCGCGAGCCGGATGGTGTTCGCCACCTGCAGGATCGCCGCGACGAGCAGGAACGCCGCGACCCCGATCGCGCCCCACTTCATCACCGTGATCCAGAAGTAGATCGGCTTGAGCACCTGGCGCAGGTCCCGCACCGCCGCGACACCGTCCATGCCGGAGAGCGCCGACTCGATGCCGCGGTACTTGTTCGGGTCCTTCAGCTTGACCCAGTAGGACTCCTGCATGTCCGAAGCGTTGACCGTGGAGTAGATCTCCTGCTCGGACTTGTCCTTGGAGACGTAGACGCGCTTCCAGGTGTCGAAGGCCTGCTGCTTGCTCTGGTGGTAGTACGACGCCACCTCGGGATGTCCCGTGATCACGTCCTTGATCGCGGCCTTCTGGGCGTCGGTCACCTCACCGCCGGAGCAGTTCGTCGCCCGGCTGTTCTGGTTGCACATGAAGACGGTGATCTGGAGCTTGCTGCCCCAGAACTTCTCGGCCTTGTCGGCCTGCGCGTTGAGGAGCAGGCCCATGCCGACCAGCGTGAGCGAGACGAAGATCGTCACGATCAGCGCAACCGACATGGACACGTTGCGCCGCAGGCCCGTGCCGGTCTCGGAGAAGACGTACCTGAGCTGCATGGGCTACTCGGTCTCCTGACTGTGTCTGCGGTCGTGCCTGGCCGGTCCGGGAGCTGCCGGTCCGCGGCTGCCCGTGGGGGTCCTACTGCTGGTAGCCGTAGCTGCCGCGCGACTGGTCACGCACGACCCGGCCGTCCTCGAGCTCGATGACGCGTTTGCGCATCTGGTCGACGATGCCGGCGTCGTGGGTCGCCATCACCACGGTGGTGCCGGTGCGGTTGATGCGGTCGAGCAGCTTCATGATCCCGACACTGGTGTTCGGGTCCAGGTTGCCGGTGGGCTCGTCGGCGATGAGGATCTTCGGCCGGTTCACGAAAGCCCGGGCGATGGCGACGCGCTGCTGCTCACCGCCGGAGAGCTCGTCGGGCATGCGCTTGCCCTTGCCCTGCAGTCCCACCAGCTCGAGCGTCTCGGGGACGACCCGGTTGATGTGGGCACGGGGCTTGCCGATCACCTGGAGGGCGAAGGCGACGTTCTCCGCCACGGTCTTGTTGGGCAGCAGGCGGAAGTCCTGGAAGACGGTGCCGATCTGGCGGCGGAGGCTCGGCACCTTCCAGCTGGCCAGACGGTTGATCTCCTTGCCGGCGACGTAGACCCGGCCGCGGGTGGCGCGGGTCTCGCGCAGCACCAGGCGCAGGAAGGTCGACTTGCCCGACCCGGACTCGCCGACGAGGAAGACGAACTCGCCCTTCTCGATGTCGGCGGTCACCTCCGACAGCGCGGGCTTGTCGTGCCCGGCGTAGGTCGCCGTGACGTTCTCGAATCTGATCACGTGGGTGCCTGGCCGGGGTCGGGGGTGTGCGGGGCACGCGACCCGGGTCGCGTCCGGCCAGTGGCTGAGTCTAGGTGAAAGCCCCTAGCGTGGCCTGCATGCGCGCGCGTCCGGTTCGTCACATGTCGGCGCTGCTGCTCACCGGCGTCCTGGTGCTCTCGGCCACGGGCTGTGGCGGCTCGGGCTCGGCACCGCCCCCGCCCTCGCCCACCCCCATCGACCGGATGACGACCAGCGGGAAGGCGCTGCCCCGCCTGGAGTTCTGCTCGATGGTCCCCGACAGTGCCGTCGAGGAGGCCCTCGGTGGCAGGGCCGACGACCACGCGGCCTACGGCAACGGCGACCGCCCGGCGCAGCGCGGAGTGCCCCACGACGTGCTGCACGAGCTCGGCTGCACCTGGACCCGGTCCAGTGGGTGGGCGGCCCGCGCCTGGGTGTTCGCGCAACCGGTCGAGCGGTCCCTGGCGCGCCGGGTGGTCGCCGCCGCCGGTCGGGAGGGCGGCTGTCGCACCCCGTCGGGTCCCGACTTCGGCGACCCGTCGTACACCCAGGTCTGCGGGCACAAGGCCGGCGCTCGGCGGGTCCGGCACGCCGGCCTGTTCGGGCAGACCTGGCTGAGCTGTGAGGTCGCCGGGCCACGCACGACCGGCGCCGAGCAGGTGCGCAAGCGCGCCGACGCCTGGTGCGTCTCGGTGGCCAACGCGCTGTCGACCTCGTGAGCGAGCCGGCCACCGCCCCTCGCAGCTCCGCCCTGCTGGTCGCCGCGGTGGTCTGGGTGTTCCTCGACGTGCTGCGGGTGTGGACACCGTCGCTGATCACGATCTTCGGTCGCGCCGCCGCGACGCCCGCGGAGCTGATCGGTGCGTTCGCCCTCGGCTGCGGCGCGCTCCCCCTCCTGCTGCTGTACGCCGGCCGGCGCACGGGTCTCGCTCTCGCGGTCGTCTGCCTGGGGGGCGCCCGCACGGCCCTGTTCTTCGCCGACGGGGGTCGGCCACAGCTGGCGCTCGCCTCGGTCGGCACCGTCGCCGGCATCTCGGCGTTGGCACTCCTGCTCGGCCGGGACCGGGGTGCGGTCGCACCCGGGACCGCCGGTGGCCTTGCCCTCGCCACCACCACACATGCGGCGCTGGGCAGCTACGGCGCGGTGTGGCGCCACGACCTGTGGGGGAACCTCGAGCTGGTCGCCAGCGTGGCACTCGTGCTCGTCGCCTGGCGCCGGGCCCCTCGCCGGGCCGCGGACGCACCCTCCCGCCGGGCCGCGTGGATGGTCTTCCCGGTCCTGCTGCTGTGCGGCGTGCTGTTCGCCGACGCGGGAAGGGCGTCGGCGGTCGCCGGGAGCTGGGGCCTGGTGGCGGCCAGTCTCGGCTCGGTGGCGGGGGTCGCGGTCTCGAAGGCGCCGAGCACCCGTCGCAGCACGCTGGCGGCCGGCGTCCTGCTCGTGGTGACGACCGCGCTGGCGGCCCTGGTCGAGGTCACCGCCGGCGGGGTGAGCGGGGTGAGTCCCCGGTGGGTGTCCCTCTGCTTCCTGCTCGGGACGCCTGCCGCGGTGCACCTGCTCGCCGCGGCCGCCGGGCGACCGGGGCGTGGTCGGGTGTGCCCGCACGCCGTGGCCGGTGGTGCGGTGCTCTGGGTGGCGCTGCTGTTCGCCTACTACGCCGGCTACGACCTGGGCTACCGCGCCGACGTCCTGCTCGTGGTGGTCGCGGCAGGCGTCGCGGTGGCGGGCTTCGGCGCGTCCCCGTGGACTCGGCCCGGCCTGCCGCTACCGCTGGCGGGGCTGGCGGGGCTCGCGGTGGCCGCAGCCGTGGCGGCGTACGCCGGTCCCCTCGTCACCGTGCGTCCGGTGCCGCGCGAGCAGGGCTCGCAGACGGGAGTACGCGTCGCGGCGTACAACCTGCGGATGGGCTACGGCATCTCCGGCCGGTTCGAGGCCGCGGCGGTGGCGCGCCTGCTGGCTGGTGAGGACGTCGACGTGGTGCTGCTCAGCGAGGTCGACCGCGGCTGGCTGCTCAACGGCGGCCAGGACCAGCTGCGCATCCTGGCGCGGATGCTCGACATGCACGCGGCGTTCGGGCCCGCCGCGGACCCGGTGTGGGGCGACGCCATCCTGAGCCGGGCGCCCCTGACCGGCGTGCACAACCAGCCGTTCCCGTCCTACGGCGCGGTCACCGGGGCGCAGGCGCTGCTCGCCCGCACCACGATCAGGGGGCACCGGCTGACCGTCGTCTCCACGCACCTGCAGCCCGGCTCCGGCGGCACCGACGACACGGTCGGCCAGGCCCGCCTGCTGGCGTCCGTGATGCGTGCCCAGCGTGGACCGGTGGTCGCCGGTGGCGACCTCAACACCGAGCCCGGCAGTCGCGCCTGGCGGGTGCTGAGCTCGACCGGCTACACCGACGCGCTCGCCCGAGCGCGCCCGCTGGCTACCTCCCCGGCCGACCACCCGACCGAGCAGATCGACCACCTCTTCGTGCGCGGCGCCGAGCCGCGGGCCCCCCGGGCGGTGGGCGTCGAGCTCTCCGACCACCTGCCGGTGCTGGTCGACCTGGTCTTCTAGCGCGCGGCCGCGGCCTCCGCGCCCCGCCGCCAGCGGATGCCGGCCTCCAGGAAGCCGTCGATCTCGCCGTCGAAGACCGCCTGGGGGTTGCCGACCTCGTAGTCGGTACGCAGGTCCTTGACCATCTGGTAGGGGTTCAGCACGTAGGAGCGCATCTGGTCGCCCCAGCTGGCTTGCACGTCGCCGCGCAGCTGGTCGAGCTCTGCCTTCTCCTCGGCCTTCTTCAGCGCCAGCAGCTTGGCCTTGAGGATGACCATCGCGCTGGCCTTGTTCTGCAGCTGGGACTTCTCGTTCTGGCAGGAGACGACCGTGCCCGTGGGCAGGTGGGTGAGGCGCACGGCGGAGTCGGTGGTGTTCACCGACTGGCCGCCCGGACCGCTGGAGCGGTAGACGTCGACCCGGACGTCCTCCTCCGGGAGGTCGATCTCGTCGGTCTGCTCCAGCACCGGCACCACCTCGACCGCGGCGAAGCTGGTCTGGCGCCGGCCCTGGTTGTCGAACGGACTGATCCGGACCAGCCGGTGGGTGCCGCCCTCGACGCTGAGGGTGCCGTAGGCGTAGGGCGCGTGCACCGCGAAGGTGGCCGACTTGATCCCGGCCTCCTCTGCGTAGGAGGTGTCGAAGACCTCGACGGGGTACTTGTTGCGCTCGGCCCAGCGGACGTACATCCGCATCAGCATCTCGGCGAAGTCGGCCGCGTCCACTCCCCCGGCGCCGGAGCGGATGGTGACGAGGGCCTCGCGGACGTCGTACTCCCCGGAGAGCAGGGTGCGCACCTCGAGCTGCTCGACGGACTGGTGGAGGCGCCGCAGCTCCGCCTCGGCCTCGGCCATCGACTCCGCGTCACCCTCCTCCTCGGCCAGCTCGACCAGCACGGCGAGGTCGTCGAGCCGGGCACTCAGCTTCTCGAAGCGATCCAGGGTGTTCTGCAGCGCCGAGAGGCGACCGGTCACCTTCTGGGCGTTGGTCTGGTCGTCCCACAGGTCCGGCGCGGCGACCTCCTCGCCGAGGTCGGCGATCTCCGAGCGCATCCCGTCAAGGTCCAGGACGGACCCGATGGTCTTCATGGTCGCCTGAAGCTGCCTGATCTCGGAGTCGAAGTCGGTGGTTGCCACAACCGGACAGGCTACGTGGTTGTGGCACGATGACGGTGCGAGGTCCTGCCTGGAGGGGGCACGGATGAGCGGTCCGGGAATCTACGCGGCCAGCGTCGCGGTCTACGCAGGCATCCCCCTGCTGCTGGCGATCCGGCGTACCCGCCTGCAGTTCCTGCTCCTCTACACCCACATCGCGGCGGTGCTGACGCTCGGTGGACTCGTCGGCGCGGTCTACGTGCTGCCGGTGTGGGGCGACGTCTCCCTGCTGGCCGGGCAGGTGGCCTACGGCGGCTTCATGTTCTCCACGCTGGTCACCGTCATCATCGGTCGCAACATCCAGGTGCTGCGCAACATCATCGCGCTGACGGTCGTCGTCGACGCGCTCGTCTACGCGATCCTCACGCTCAGCCACCTCGCGCTGCACCGCCCCGGCATTCCCACCCCCTACGACGTGAGTCCCGAGATCTTCCACCAGTCGCTGCGCGTGGTGGTGATGGGCGGGCTGCTGATCCTGGCGGAGCTGCTCGCGCTGATCGCCGTGCTGGAGCTCGCCAAACGACACCTCGACCGGTGGCCGATGGCGCCGATCTACGTGCTGGCCTTCGCCGGGGTCATCACCCTGGACGGCGTGCTCTTCCCCTCCTTGGTGGTGCTGCCGGAGTCCGGTCTCCGCGAGTACATCGCCTCCTCGGTGCAGGCGAAGCTGTTGCTCGCCGGGACCTACTCCGTGCCGCTCGCCCTGTTCCTGGCCTTCTACCCACGCTTGCTGCACCGCTTCGAGGTGACTCCGCTCCATCTCGGCGGCCTGCTGCCGCTGCGGCAGGACCCGGTGCTCGAGCAGCTGAAGGCCCAGGAGGCGGAGCTGGAGGTGCGCACCCAGGAGGCCGGACGCGCCACGGCGACCGTCAGTCGCATCCTCGATGCCGCGCGGAACACCTTGCTGGTGGCCAGTGACCCGGAGTCGCACATCACCCACTTCAACACGGGGGCGCAGGAGCTGCTCGGCTACTCGGCGGGCGAGGTGCTCGGCCGCTCGGTGGACCTGCTCTACGACCCCGATGAGATCGACCGCCAGGCGGCTCGGCTCGGCGTACCGGCTGACCTCAGGAGCGTGGTCAGGGCCATGGTGGACACGGGGGCGCCCCAGGACTGGGCCCTGCGCACACGCGGCGGGGTCCACCGCGTCCTGTCCCTGAGCTTCTCGGAGATCCACGACGGTGCACGTCTGGTCGGCTACCTGTGCGCGGGCGAGGACGTCACCCCGCGGCTGCGTGCCGAGGCGGCGCTCACCGAGGCGTTGCGCCGCGAGCACGAAGCCGTCACCCGGCTGGAGGAAGCCGACCGGGTCAAGGACGAGGTGGTCTCCACCATCAGCCACGAGCTGCGCACCCCCATCGCCAGCATCCAGGGCTACAGCGAGCTGCTCGCCGAGGGCGAGCTCGGTGAGGTGAGCCCCGTGCAGACCAACGCCCTCGACAAGGTGCTGCGCAACACCGCGCGGCTGACCTCTCTCGTCGACGACCTGCTCCAGCTCGACCGCGCCGAGTCGGGCAAGCTGTCCCTGCGTCTGGTGCCCACCGACCTGGTGCAGGTGGCACGAGAGGCTTGGGACCCGCTGGAGCAGCTCGCGCGCGATCGCGACCTGACGATGACGCTGCGGACACCGGAGCATCCCGTGCCGGTCCTGGGCGATCCGGTGGCCCTGGAGCGCGTCGTACTCAACCTCGGCGCCAACGCCGTCAAGTTCACCCACGACCAAGGGACGATCACGGTGACCGTGGAGGTCTCCGACCAGCGCGCCTTGCTGGTCGTTTCCGACACCGGGATCGGCATCTCGGCCGACGACCAAGAGAGGATCCTGGGACGGTTCTTCCGCTCCTCCGACGCCTACAAGCTGGCGGTGCCCGGCTCTGGGCTGGGCCTGACCGTGGTCGACGCGATCGTGCGGGAGCACCACGGGGACATCGACATCGAATCGGCGCCGGGCGCCGGAACCATAGTCACCGTCACGCTCCCTCTGCACGAGTCGAGCGCGGACCCCGCCGGCGACTGAGACCCCGCCGTCCAGGCTGCTCGGGACCCGCCCGGTTTGCCTCTTGACCGCGCCCGCCCACCGGCGTCAGATGGCAGCGAGGTGAGTACTTCGGCCCGTGCCGCTCGCCTCGGGGGTGCTCCACCGCGGGGGGATCCGCACAGCCCACCGCCCCTAGGAGGCAGCACATGCCAGGGATAGACAGCAGGAGCTTCGACCAGCCCGACGAGATCCGGAAGCCGGACAAGACCCAGATAGATGTCGTGCACGTCGGCGGCACCGAGGTGGGCCGCCTCACCCTCGAGCCGGGCTGGCGGTGGTCGGAGTGCATCAAGCCGGTCGCCGGCACCGACTCCTGCCAGGTCGACCACGTCGGCTACGCGGCGTCGGGCCGGTTGGCCGTGGTGCACGACGACGGCACCCGCGCCACCCTGCAGGCCGGCGACGCCTACCGCATCGCCCCCGGTCACGACGCCTGGGTCGAGGGGCAGGAGCCGTTCGTCGGGTTCGAGTTCAAGAGCGCCGCGGAGTACGCCAGGGAGTGAGAGGGCGGCGCTCAGTCGGAGACGACGACCACCGAGGCGGCGGAACCGGTCACCGGCACGTCGGTGCCGACGCCCGGCACGCGTAGCGGCAGGTCCAGCGGGGCGGCCACCCGGACCACCACGGTGTTCTCGGTGGTGCGCACCGCGTAGCGCAGCCCGGGGAAGCGCCGCCGCAGGCCACTGGTGGCGACATAGTCCGCGACGAACCGGCGCGCGGCTGCGGGGTCGATCCGGGCCCGCTCACCGAGCCCGTGGGTGTAGACCTGCTCGCCCTGGATCCCGTCGGTGGCGGCGAGTGCGGCGGCGTCGGCGGCCGAGTTCAGCCCCTGCCGGCGCAGGTAGGCCGCGGACGCGTCCACCACCACGGCGACCAGCAGGGCCACGAGGACCGCGAAGCCGATGATCAGCGGGGTGACCGATCCCGCCTCGTCGCGGCGCCTCACGGCCGCGCCTCCCGGAAGGTGCCGTACGGCGCCGCGTGCACGCTGTCGACCCGGATGCTCGGGGCGTCGGATCCGAAGATCGCCGGCAGCAGCGGCAGCCTGACCGAGGAGCGCACCTCCGCGGTCACCACCGAGCCGGGCGCGAGGCACTGCCGCGGCGACGGCCGGCACCGGATCCGCAGCTCCGGCGCCTCCTGCAGGGACTGGTCGGCGAAGGCCAGCCGAGCCGCTTCCCGGGCGCGGGCGTAGGCCGACTCCTGGTCGGGCGCGGTCACGAAGGCTCGACCCGCGGACCGGGCCGCCGCGGACGCGGCGTACGCCGTCCGCTGGGTGTCGAAGGCGGCGAGCACGACGTAGAGCAGCGGCACCAGCAGCAGGATGGCGAGCCAGACGAACTCCACGATCGCGGTCCCCGACTCGGTGCGGGCCCGCCTCAAGGCACCGTCTCCTGCACTCCGTGTCCCTGCACGTCCAGGTGCACCGGTGGGCCCCAAAGCCCCAGCGGTGGCACCTCGGCCCGGACCTCGACCACCACGGTGGGAACGCCGCCGGCCGACGAGCGCCGCGCGGTCACCCGCTGGGCAAACCGGTCGGCCACCGCACCGCTGATCTGCTGGCGGGTGCGGGCCACCGCGTCGCGCGGCGACCGGTCCACCGTGGCGCCGTACCGGGCCCCCTCGGTCGCAGCCGAGACCAGGGTGTTCCGGACGTGCAGGACCAGCCCGACCTGGACGAGGCCCAGGACGAGCGGCACCAGCACCAGGCTGACCAGGGCGAAGTCGACGACCGCAGCGCCCTGCTCACTGCGGTCGCGCGCCGGCTCAGCCCGAGACCGAGGAGAGAGCCTCACGCAGCATCGCACCCAGCTGCGACCCGGCGATCGCCCACAGGCCGGCCACCAGGCCGGCGGTCATCACCGTGATCAGCACCCAGCCGGGCACGTCGCCCCGCTCGTCGCGTATCCGCCGGTGCCCGAGCCATCGGCGCAACTCATCCATCGCTTTCTCCATTCCTTGGGTTGTCTTGCTCTGTCAGGGCACGACCAGGCGCAGCCCGACGAGGCCGGGCCAGAACGCGAAGACGACGATCGTGGGGAGGACCAGGAAGACGACCGGGACCATCATCAGGACCTCCCGGCGCGCGCCGGACTCGATGAGGGTCCGACGGCCGACCTCGCGGACGTCGCCGGCCTGGGCGTGCAGCACCTCGGCGAGTGGGGTGCCGCGCTCGATCGCCACGGCGACGCCCTCCGCGAAACGCGCGACCGCGGCCAGCCCGGAGCGTGCCGCCATCTGGTCGAAGGCCCGGGTGATCGGCGTGCCGGTGCGGACCTGGGCGAGCACCACGGCGAGCTCGACCGACAGCTCACCCCGGCTACGACCGACCACGCGCTCCAACGCCGACACCGGGCTCTCCCCGGCAGCGACGGCCAGCGCGAGGAGCTCGGCCACGGTCGGAAACTCCTCGAGGATGAGCCGCTCACGCCGGGCCACCTGGGCGCTCAACCGGTTCTCCCGGAGCAGGACCCCGAGGACGAAGGCGATGAGGCAGAAGACGAGCAGCGGCACGGCGCGCTCGGGCGAGGTGGCGGCGAGGAGTGCACTCGGCACCGCCACCAGGGTGAACGCTGCGAGCCCCCAGAGCACCTGCTCCATGCGGAACTGGGCGAGGTCCATCTCGAGGTTCGCGCGCACCAGTCTGCGGCGTACGGAGTGGGCGCCGCCCAGGGTCCGCTCAACGGCTCCCGCCGCCCCAGCCAGGACGGGACCGAAGACGCCCCGGAAGGCACCCCCGCCCGTCGACGGCATCGTCAGGCCCTCGGGCGCGGGCAGGTCGCGCAGGTAGGGCAGCACCCGCACCTCGATCGAGGTGCGCCGAGCGTCGGCGATCGCGTGCCCGGTCAGCAACAGGCCGACACCGGCGCCGAGTCCGAGCAGTCCCCCGATCAGTGCGGTCACGACAGGATCCTCCGCTCGGTCGGGAGCCTGCCGATGCGCACCATCAGCCGGTAGGCGAGGGCGCACATGAGCGCACCGGTGACCAGCACGATGACGCCGGGGGTGGTGGCGTAGCGACGGATCACCTCCGGCTGGAAGCACAGCAGCAGGAGCACCAGCCAGGGCGCGGCGACCGCGAGCCGGGCGCCGTTGACCGTCCACGCCTGCCGGGCCTGCAGCTCAGAGCGCGTGTGCGCGTCCTCGCGGAGGTAGGTCGACAACGTGCGCAGCAATCGGCCCAGGTCGCCTCCGCCGACCTCGCGCGCGACCCGCAGGCTCTCCACGACCCGGTCACCGACCGGGTCGGCCAACCGGTCCTTGAGCCGGTCCAGGGAGTCGGCGAACCGGCCGCCGACCTGGTAGTCCAGGGCGAACGCCGCGAACGGCTCGCGGAGCGGCTCTGGTCCCCTGGTCGCCAGACCGGACAAGGCCTCGGGGAGCGACAGCCCGGCACGGACGGCGGAGGCGAGGTTGTCGACCGCCTCCGGCCACACTTCGGCGAACTCGCGCTGTCGTCTGCGTCCTCGGCCCTTGACGAGCGCCACCGGCAGGTAGGCGCCCATGGCCCCGAAGACGAGCGCCACCGGCGGGGTGCGGGAGGCGAGCAGCACCAGCACGGTGGCGGTGAAGCCACAGGCACTGCAGACGAACAGGAACGCCGGGGCACGCACCTCGTGGAGCCCCGCCGCGTCGAGCAACGGGCGCAGCACGGGTCGTCGCTCGCGCGCCGGGGGCCGTGGCCAGAAGGCCGACCACGCGATCAGCACCCCCAGCCCGAAGAGCAGCCCGAGGACCGCGCCCATCAGTCCGCCTCGGCCAGCAGCCGGCGTACGTCGATGCCGGCCCGTTCGAAGAGCTCGAGGCGGGTCGGCATCCCACCGGCCCGGACGAGGTCTCCGCCGCGCCGCACGAAGACCGGCTCGGTCTCGACGATGTCGCGCTCCACCCGGCCCGGGACCGCCACGATCTCGTTGACCCGGCGCACCCCCTGAGCGTCCACGCCGAGGTGCACGAGCAGGTCGACGGAGCTGGCGACCGTGGGGACCACGAAGCGGCTGGAGATGTTCTCCCCGGCGAGGAGGGGAAGGGTGCACAGCTTCACCAAGGCGTCACGGGCGCTGTTGGCGTGGATGGTCGCCATCCCCGGAAGGCCTGCGTTCAAGGCGAGGAGCAGGTCCAGGCACTCCGCCGAACGCACCTCACCCACGATGATCCGGGTGGGCCGCATGCGCAGTGTCTCGCGGACGAGGTCCCGCAAGGTCACCTCGCCGGTGCCCTCCAACCCCGCCTGCCGGGTCTGCATCGCCACCCAGTCGGGATGGGCGAAACGCAGCTCGAAGACCTCCTCGGCGCTGATCAGCCGGTCACCGCCGGGGACCGCAGCGGCGAGGCAGTTCAGCATGGTGGTCTTCCCGGCCTGCGTGCCGCCGGCCACGACGATGTTCTGGCCGGCCAGGACGGCGGCCTCGAGGAAACGGGCGGCGGCGGCGGGCAGCGACCCGAGCCGCACCAGGTCGGCGAGCCGGGCGGCGCGCAGCACGAACTTGCGGATGTTCACCGCGGCGAAGTTGCGGCTGATCCCCTCCAGGACCACGTGCAGCCGGTGGCCCTGCGGGAGCATCGCGTCGACGAACGGCTGGGAGAGGTCGATGCGGCGCCCGCTGGACTTGAGCATCCGCTCGACCAGCTCCTGCACCTCGGTCTGGGTGAGGATCACGTTGGTCAGCTCGTGACGTCCGTTGCGGGCGACGAACACCCGGCTCGGCTCGTTGATCCAGACCTCTTCGATCTCGGGGTCGTCGAGGAAGCGCTGCAGCGGCCCGAATCCGGAGACGCGCGCCACGAGCTCGTCCACGACGCCCTGCGGGTCCGGCACGGGCGCGACCACGCCGGTGAGGCTGCGCTCGTCGTGCTCGCGCACGACCTGTTCGGCGATGCGGCGCACCCGCATCGCGTCATGCTGTGGGTCCACCCCGTCGCGGCGTACGACGGAGCGGACCTCTTCGTCGAGCGATCCGACCAGATCGGTCGGCGCCGAGACCTCGACACCCAGGGTCATGCCACGGTGTCTACCCGACGAGGGTGAGCAGGAACACCGCGGAATTCCGTCCTGTGGACAGTCGGCACCGCACCAGTCCCTCCGTTCACATCAGACGCACAGGTCGTCAAAGATCGTGGAGTCGCGTGCTGGCGGACGCGCAAACTGGGACCGCTTCAGCACACGACTCGTCCGTGGAGAGGACGGAGGAAGCAGGAATGGCCAACATGCGTGTCGAGGCCTGGCGGAACGCCGGCCGCATGGTGCGGGCTCGCGGGCACGAGGTGTTCCTCGCCGAGACTGCGGGGTCGGGGACGGCCGTCGTGATCGTGCACGGGTACCCCGGTTCCTCCTTCGACTTCGCCGGCGTGCTGCCGGGACTCGGAGCACCGACCCTGGCACTCGACCTCCTCGGCTTCGGACTCTCCGAGAAGCCGGCGCATGCCCGTTACTCGCTGTTCGAGCAGGCCGACCTCGTGGAAGCCGTCGTCGCCGCGGCCGGGATCGACCGGTGCGTGCTGCTCGGGCACGACATGGGTGCGACGGTCGTCTCCGAGCTCGTCGCCCGCAGCAACGAGGGCCGGCTCGGCTTCGCCGTCGACCAGGTCTTCCTCACCAACGGGTCCATCTTCATCGACCTCGCCCGCCTCACCCGGGGGCAGCGGCTCGGACTCCGGCTGGCCGGGCGCACCCTCCCGCTACCTCTTCCCAGGGCGTTCGTCCGCCGCAACCTACGCGAGAGCATCGCCCCCGGAACGGCGGTGAGCACCGAGGCACTGGAGGACCTCGTCGACCTGATCCGGCTCGACGGCGGTGACCGGCTGCTCACCCGGCAGATCGCCTACCTCCAGGAACGGCGCCGACACCAGGAGCGGTGGACCGCAGCCCTCGTCGAATTCCCGCGGCGACTCACTGCCCTGTGGGGCGTGCTCGATCCCATCGCAGGCACGGACATGCCGGAGCGGCTGGTCTCGCTGCGCCCGGCCACGGAAGTGGTCTGGCTCGACGGCGTCGGTCACTGGCCCTCCCTCGAGGCGCCGGAGCGACTCGCCACCGAGATCCGCCGCCGCCTCTGACCAGCACCGCGCCGTGACCCCGCAGGTGCGGCCTGCGCCCAGACGCGATCGCCGGCGGGCTGCCCGGCTTGGGGGTTTGTTCCCCCGGTGACGGGGCAGCCTGATCGCCGGAGGGAGAAGCCGTCCGCCGTGTCTCGGGGACGGCGGACGCCCCTCCCGGCCCGGCAGCGTCGATGTTCACCTAACCGTGCAGTGCCCCTGCGGAAACTGCCCGTGCCTCCTCGAGCGCGAGGTCGATCCGTCCGGCATCGACTGCAGAGAGCCGACGAAACATCGGCAGTCCGAGCACAGTGCCGGCGAGCCGCTCGGTGACCGGCAGCGGGGGCCGGGCGATGCGGTGATACGCCGGCATCCGGTGGCAGCCCTGCCCCCACCACCTCCGGGTGCCGATCCGATGTCGGGCCAGCACCCGTTCGTACAACGCCCTGGTCTGGGAATCGGGCAGCTGCACGATCCAGTACGGACTCACCTGGCCGCCGAGTCCCGGTCCACCCCGCAACCCGTGTGCGGCCGTGAGCTCGTCGGCGATGTGGCGGGCCGACAACCACTCGTCACGTTCTTCGTCCCAGCCGTCGAGAGCGGCGAGCGCCATGACTGCCGCCGGCTCGGAAAGCTTCGCATTGAGCCCTGGGACGATGGACCGACGATCATCTGCGAAGCCGAAGTTCGTCCACGCCCGTAGGCGGGCGGCGCGGTCCGGGTCACCGAGAACCACCGCCCCGCCCTCTCCGGCGCCAAGCACCTTGGTGGCCCCCAGCGAGTAGACCACCGCTGCAGTTTCGGGGAGGCCGGCAAGGCAGTGATCGGCGCCGAGCGAGGCGGCTGCATCGATGACGACTTCTCCTGGACCGGACCACGCCTCCACGCCGAAACCCACACCGAATGGCGCGACCCGCAACACGCCCTCGAGCTCCGACGCACTGGCCCGGAGCCACCAGTCCTCCTCGTCAACGTCGCTGAACACCGCATCACAACCGGCGTGCACCGCCGCGGCAGCGGTGGCAGTGAAGGTCCAGGAAGGCAGTGACCACCGTTTCGCCGGGCTCGTCACCAGGGCACCCACCAGCCCGACGGTGGCGTTCGAGACGCACACGACCTGGTCCGGAGCGACCTGAAGCCGCGTGGCCAACCGAGCCTCGAGCTCCCGTGACTGAGGACCGAAGTTCGTGAACCACCCGGAGCGGTGCATCGCTGCGAACCGGCCAGCCGTCTTCTCCGGGCCTGGCAGCACTGGCCGCATCAGGGGGACGTCATCGCCCTGCACGGCCACCACTCCCAGACCCTGAATACATTCCACCGGCGGTCGGTACTGTACTGACGGTGCGGGTCCTCATCGTCGGTAGCACGTCGGTCATCGGTGCCGCCGTGGGCGCCGACCTGAGCCGCGCGGGCATGGAGGTCGACACTGCTGGCCGCTCCGGGCCAGACCTCCGGATCGACCTCGCCGACCCGGGTCGAAGCACCGGCTGGCGCGAAACATTGCTTCGATCGGGCCGTTACGACGTGGTGATCAATTGTGCGGCGGCTATCGGCGGCCCCGATCAGGAGGCCCTTGTCGCGCATCGTGTCAACGTCGAAGGCGCCCGTCTGGTTGCCGAGCTGGCCGCTCTGTGCGGTGCCGAACGCCTGATCCACTTCTCGACGATCTACGTGGGCTGTCCCGATCGGTATCCCGGGCCGGCGAGCTATCCGGCGACCAAGGCGGCCGGCGATCGTGAGCTGGAGCAGCTCAGCGGCGAGACGGATCTGTCACTCACCCTGCTTCGGCCGACCCACGTCTATGACACGCCTGGCCGCTGCCGGCCGAACCAGGAGCTCCCGTACCTGTTCGCCGAGCTCGCCGCGGCGGGAAGGGACATCCAGGTGCACGGGAGCGGTTTGGCCCGACGCGACTACCTGCACCTGGACGACCTTGTGGCGGCGGTCCGCCAGTGCGTCGTGAAGGGCGTCACCGGGACGCTGGAGCTCGGTTCACCGCAAACGATGAACCTGATGGAGATCGCCACCGCCGCCCAAACCGCCTTCGACTCCCCGGGAGCCGTGCTGACGCGTCCGGATCTCCCTGACCCCCCGGACCTGCCAGAGCTGGACGGCACCGGCTGGCGCCGCTTGGGCCTGCGCCCCGAGATCGACATGGCGGCTGGCTTCTCGCTGATGCGGGCGGCAGGTGGCCGGTGAGCACGGTCCTGGTGACCGGCGTCGGTGCTGTCACCGGCTACGGCGTCGTCAGGTCCTTGCGCAGCAGTCGCCCTGACCTGCGCATCGTCGGCACGGACATCAACGCCGACGCCGTCGGGGCGCACTGGTGCGATGACTTCGTGCAGGCCCCGATGAGCCTGGCGAGCGGCTACCCCGAATGGCTTCGTGCCACAACCAGAGAGCACCGCGTGCAACTCGTGCTCCCGACCATCGATGCCGACCTCGACCGGCACGTGCTCACGCCCGACCTGCTCGAGGACCTGGACTGCGTCATCGCGCTCAACTCACCGATCGCGATCAGGCTGAGCCGGGACAAGTGGGCGCTCGACCAGGCCCTGGTCGCGCAGGGAGACCCGGCGCGCATCCCGAGCGCCATGGTGGACGACTTCGACCAGGCAGGTGAACACCTCGGCGTGCCGTTCCTGGTCAAGGCTCGCCACGGCCAGGGCGGCCGTGGTCTCGCCGTGGTCGCGAACGCAGCGGACTTCGCCCGGGTGGCCGGGAGCATCCCGGACAAGGCGTTCGGACAGCGGATCGTCGGCACCGCGGACGAGGAGTACACCGTCGGTATCTTCGGTGACGGCAACGGCATCGCCTCGGCACGGATCGTGATGCGCCGCCGGCTCGCCAGTGCAGGGATGACGCGGCGTGCAGAGGTGGTGGAGCCTCCGCCCTCACTGGCGGAGACTCTCGACAGGCTGGCGCGACTGCTCACTCCCCTGGGCCCCACGAACCTGCAGTTCCGCCGCGAAGGTCGACAGTGGTACTTGCTCGAGGTGAACGCGCGGTTCTCCTCCAGCACTTCGCTGCGTGAGCTGTTCGGCTACCACGAGGCGGCGATGACCGTCGACTGGTTCTTGCACGGCAAGCCCGCCGAACGTCCGCACATTCGTCAAGGACTGGCTGCCCGCTACCTCGAGGACGTGATGCTCGATGATCGCGCTCGTCTCTGACGTTCATGGCAATCTGGCAGCGCTGCAGGCGGTGCTCGCCAGGATCGACGCGATCGGGATCAGCGCTGTCTACTGCCTGGGCGACACTGCCGGCTACTACCCGGAGGTCGATGCCTGTTGCGCGCTCCTGCAGGAGCGGGACGTGCGCTCGGTGCGCGGGAACCACGACCACTACCTGGTCACCGGGACACGCAGCGGTCGTTCCCGGTACGCCGACCTGTGCATCGAGCAGCAGGCGGCCGTGGTGAGCGCCGAGACCCTCGACTGGCTGTCCGGGTTGCCCGAGCGCGATCGGTTCGGCGGCATCTCGGTGGTGCACGGCGGTTGGCGGGATCCGCTCGAGGAGTATCTGCTCGACCTGGACGACGACTACTTCGCCGCGCTGGAGGGACAGCTCTTCGCCTCTGGTCATACTCATCGGGCCCTGGTCTGGGCCGGCCAGGCGTCGACGTACTGCAACCCCGGTTCCGTGGGGCAACCCCGTGACGGCGACCCGCGCGCGTCGTTCGCCACCTTCGACGGGACCCGCTTCACGCTCGAACGAGTGGCTTACGACGTCGGTCGCACGCGCGCTGCGGTGGCCGCTGCCGGTCTGCCCGAAGTGATCGGCGCGAACCTGCACCGCGGACTGACCATCGGCACGGCATGAGTCCACCCGTACGCCGGGTCGCCCTCATGCAGCCCTACTTCTTGCCCTACCTCGGATACTGGCAGCTGCTCGCGAGCGTGGAGGAATTCGTGGTCTACGACACCGCCCAGTACGTTCGCGGCAGCTGGATCAACCGCAACCGCATCCGGCTGGGCGACCAGCTGCGCTGGCTCACCCTTCCGATGGCGCATGCCTCGCACCGACAACCCATCAACCAACGCCGGTTGGCACCGGACGACGGATGGCGGCGTGCGCTCTTCGACCGAGCGGCCGCGGCGTACTCGCGAGCGCCTCACCGTGACACCGGACTGGCCCTGCTCGACCAGATCCTGAGCGACCCCGAGCGCGACCTGTGTCGTTTCCTCGTCAGGGCACTCGACGTCGTCTCCGCGAGGCTGGGGATCTCCACACCGAAGCGACTCGCCTCGACTCTCGACCTGACACCACCGGCCGATCGTCAGCAACGGGTGATCGCCTTGTGCCATGCCGTCGGTGCCACTGACTACTTCAACCTCAGTGGCGGCAGCACGCTCTACTCCGCGCAGGACTTCCGCGCGGCCGGACTCACACTCCATCTTCGGGTCCAGCCCGACGTCCTCCCCGGAACGCCGGCGGGGGACGACCAGGCACTGTCGATCCTCGACGTGGTGATGCGGCGAGACATGGAGCAGATCACCGAGCTGTTGGAAGGCGCCCGGTGGGCGACCCCCGCCGCCACAGCGGAACGCGACCCGGCTCGCTCAGGAGCTGAAGCCTGATGCGACGGCGGGGCAGGCAGGCATCGGACCAGCCGCGAGGCGGGGACAGGCGACTCGGCCGCCGGCTGCGCCGACTGGAGACGGCCTTGGAGATCGAGCTGGAACGTCGACGCATGGGTCTCGACAGGATTCCCGAGCTCCGCGCGGAGCTCGACAACCGACGTTCCAGCGACGACTACGAGGCGGCTTTCGCCGAGCCCGAGCCGTTGGTCAGCGTGCGCATCGCCGGTTATCAACGCACCCGACCGCTCATGGAGCTGGCACTTCCCTCGGTCCTGACCCAGTCCTATGAGCGTCTCGAGGTGCTCGTGGTCAATGACGGGCCGAACCCCCGGACCAAGGCGGCCATCGAGGGGCTGCGGGACCCACGAGTGCGTTACGAGGAGCTGTCGGTCCGCGGCGACTACCCGAGCCACCCGTTGAGTCGTTGGCGGGTCGCGGGGACGCCGGCCGGCAACCGCGGGATCGAGCTGTCCTCGGGGCGTTGGATCGCCACGTTGGACGAAGATGACGAGTTCACCCCCGACCACGTCGAGACGCTGCTGGACGTGGCCCGGGCCGAGCATGCCGAGCTGGCGTACGGGGCCCTGGTCAGTCGCAACCTGGTTGCTGGCCGCGAGCGCACTCTGTGGAGCCCAGCACCTGAGCTCGGGCAGTTCAGCTTCCAAGCAGCGATCTACCACTCCGCGCTCGCCTGCTTCCGCTACGAGCCCCTGGCGTGGACCCTGCACGAGCCGGGTGACTGGAACCTGGTCCGACGGATGGGTCTGGCCGGGGTGCGGATGGCCTCCACCGAGCAGGTGGTCGGCACCCTTCACGTGGTGCCGCTGAAGCACAAGGCGACCCATCCCTGGTCGCGACCGTCGTGAAGCGCCGCGCCGGGTCCACGTCCGCCGGGTCCCGCGGGCGGCGGACCGGGTGATCAGGAAATCTGGAACAGGTCGCCGTGCTGCTCGACCCGGTCGAGGACGTCCTCGAAGCGCAGGTGCTCCAACGCCAGCGGGTCCTCCGCCCCGGCCTCGACCTCCGCCCAGGTGCGGGGCGCCGCGACGGTGGGCAGGTCCCGGCCGCGCAGCGAGTACGGCGAGACGGTGGTCTTCGAACCGGTGTTCTGCGACCAGTCGAGGAACACCTTGCCGCCGCGTCGCGCCTTGGTCATCTGGGCGATGACGAGCGGGTGCTCGCGCTCGAGCTCCTCGGCGATCCCCTTGGCGTAGTCCCGGACCTCGGCAGGCGTTCGCGAGCTGTCCAGGGCGGCGTACAGGTGCAGTCCCTTGGAGCCGCTGGTGACCGGGACGCAGTCCAGCCCGTCCGCGGCCAGCCGGTCGCGCACCACCAGCGCCACCTGCGCGCACTCCCCCAGCCCGGCCGGCTGTCCCGGGTCGAGGTCGACAACGAGTCGGTTGGGATGCACCGGCTCCCCGTCGGCGTCGACGGTCCACTGGTGCACGTGCAGCTCCAGGGCCGCCAGGTTGACCAGCCAGGTGAGCGTGGCGAGCGAGTCCACCACCGGGAACCGGAGCTCGCCCTCGGCGGGTTCGGTGCCGGTCTCCTTCGCCTTGCGGGTGCCGGTGGTGGGGACGGTGACCGTGCGCACCCACGAGGGCGTGCCGGCCGGGGCGTTCTTCTCGAAGAAGCTCTGCTCCGCGGTGCCGTGCGGCCAGCGGATCCGCGTCACCGCCCGGTCGGCGAGGTGCGGCAGCAGCACCGGTGCGACCCGCGCGTAGTAGTCCAGCACCTCGGCCTTGGTGGTGCCGGTGCGCGGGTACATCACCTTCTCCAGGTTGACCAGGGTCAGCCGGTGGCCGTCCACCTCCACGGGGACCTCGGTGCGCTCCTCGCTCATCCCTCCACCTCCCGCAGGTCGTCCGGAGACAGGTCGGTGCGCACCCCGCAGTACGCCGGCTGCCGCAGCCGCTGGTCCTTGGTGAGCACCAAGTACTGCACGTCCACGACCACCTCCGGGCGCACCCACACCGCGTCGACCCGGTCCGCTCGCGGCGGCTCCTCGACGAACGGGCAGGAGTCGGCGACGAGCGGCAGCAGCACCTCGCGCAGCGCCTGCCCCGCGCGGCCGGCCACCCCGCTGCCGACCTTGCCGCGATAGGCGAGGCCGTGCGCGGTCGGGACTCCGACAAGCAGTGAGCCGAGCCGGTTCGGGCCCCTGCTTCCCTTCTCCGGTCGGAACCCGCCGACCACGAACGACTCGGTGGGCCGGATCGGGAACTTCAGCCAGTCCCGGCTGCGCTGTCCCTGCCGGTAGACCGAGCTCAGCCGCTTGCTCACCACGCCCTCGAGACCCTGCTGCTCGACGACGGACATCAGCATCTCGCCGTCGTCGTAGGTCGCCGGCACCTGCCAGGACCCACCGTCGCCCAACGAGCCCAGCCCGAGTCCCTCGAGCAGCGCACGGCGCTCGGAGAGCGGTCGCGCGCACAGGTCCGCGCCGTCCAACCGGAGCAGGTCGAAGACGAGCAGCGCCACCGGACGGGCGGCCGCGAGTCGCCCCGCGCGGGCGGCGTCCTGCACGTGCATCCGGTCCGCGAGCGCCCCGAAGGACGGGATGCCGCGGCCGTCCAGCGCGATCACCTCCCCGTCCAGCAGCACGTCGCGCCCCAGGGCAACCAGTCCGTGCAGCTCGGGGAAGGAGACGGTCACGTCGTTCTCGTTGCGCGACCAGATCCGCAGCGGCCCGGACTCGTCCGGCTGCAGGTCGACGAGCACACGCATGCCGTCCCACTTGATCTCGTGGGTCCATCCGGGCCCGCTCGGGATGCGGTCACCGCGGGTGGCGAGCATGGGACGCACCCGAGCATCCTGTCAGGCCGATGCCGACCGCCGCGCCGTACGCCGGGGCCGCGGTGCTGGCATACGCACGCGCCGGAGGGGCATCCTGAGCCCATGCGTGCAATCTGGAAGGGCAGCGTCTCCTTCGGCCTGGTGAGCGTCCCGGTGAAGCTCTACGCCGCCACCGAGAGCAAGGACATCTCGTTCCGTCAGGTGCACGCCAAGGACGGCGGCCGGATCCGCTACCAGCGCGTGTGCAGCATCGACGGCGAGGAGGTCGCCTACGCCGACATCGCCAAGGGCTACGAGACCGAGGACGGCGAGATGGTCATCCTCACCGACGAGGACATGGCCCAGCTGCCCGCGAGCAGCAGCCGCGAGATCAGCGTGGAGAAGTTCGTGCCGCGCGAGCAGATCGACCCGATGCTGTTCGAGAAGTCCTACTACCTGGAGCCGGAGAAGTCCGGCGCGAAGGCCTACGCTCTGCTGCGCGAGGCGCTGGAGGCTGCTGACCGGATGGCACTGGTCACCGTCTCGCTGCGCAGCCGGATGTCGCTGGCCGTGCTCCGGGTGCGCGACGACGTGATCGTCCTGCAGACGATGATGTGGCCCGACGAGATCCGCCAGCCCGACTTCGGCTCCCTCGACACCTCCGAAGCCAAGGCGTCCGAGGTCAAGATGGCGAACATGCTGGTCGAGTCCCTTGCCGGCGACTTCGACGCGGACGAGTTCGAGGACGACTACCGCGAGGCGCTCGAAGGCCTGGTCCGGGCCAAGATCGAGGGTGGCGAGGTCAAGCGTGCCCCCCAGCCGGCCAAGAGCTCCGGCGAGGTGGTCGACCTGCTCGCTGCACTCCAGCGCAGCGTCGATCAGGCCAGGAGCTCGCGCGGTGAGCCGGCCCAGGGCCCGGCGGAGCACGACCCGGAGGAGACCGAGGACGCTGCCCCGGCGCGGAAGTCGAGCGCCCGCAAGTCGAGTGCCCAGAAGTCGACGAAGAGCGCCAAGAAGGCGCCGGGCAAGAAGGCTGCCGCCAAGAAGCCCCAGAAGAGCGCGAAGAAGTCCGCCCGCAAGGCCAGCTGACCCGCCTCCGCCGCCGACCCGGCCCGAGGGAGCCGGGCTAGACCGTTGCCTGTCTCCGGACATAGCGGACGTAACCGAGGCTCCTCGACCTCGTTGGACTTCTCGTCGAACAGGCATCGGGAGGCCCAGATCCCGGCGCCGGGGAGGAACCACCGCATGCCCACCCACCTTCGCCGGAGCGTCCGTTGGGGGACGACGCTCGCGGCCGCGGGACTCGCCCTGCTCGCCACCGGCCCGGCCTTCGCCGCCGGCATCGTCTCCCAGGCGGGAGCGAATGCGGCAGAGCTCAGCGTCGCCGGCAACACCAACGGCACCGGCGTCGTCACCGCCACCAACGACGGCAAGCAGGAGACGAGGTCCGGCGAGACCGCACCCCAGATCGGTCTGCTGAAGAACCAGCGGCTGCTCGACGCCGGGGTGGCGGCACAGGAGGCCACCGCCGGCCGGACCGGCACCTCCGCAGCATGTGCCGGGCTGGCCGGTCCGGGCGGGTCGATCGCGCAGATCGGCGACACCGCCTGCCTGACCCCGGGCGACCAGGTCGGGCTGTCCTTGACCAACCTCGACCTCAGCCAGACCCTGGTCGTCGACCCGCAGTCCGCGCTCGCGCCGCTGGCCGAGGCCAACGCGCCCTTGCAGACGGTCCTCGGCAGCATCACCAAGCCGCTCGCCGACGCCGTCCGGGACACCCCACTCGGCCCCACCGGCCTCGGGGGGACGCTCCGCGCGGTCGACGCGAGCTGCACCGCCCGGCGCACCGTTGCCTCCGGCGGCGCGCACCTGGTCGACACGCGGCTGACGATGAACGTGGCCGGCCAGGAGGTCGTGCTGGCCGACCTCCCGGCCAACCCGCCGCCGAACACCGAGGTGCCGGTGCACCTGGAGAAGGCGACCGGCGCGGTCCTGGGGGCCGTCCAGACCCAGCTGGAGACCATGCTCGCGGCTCCGGACGCCTCCTCCGGTCCCCTCGCCCCGCTGGCAGCGCTGCCCCAGGCCCTGCAGGACCAGGTGGTCACCGCGGTGGTGGAGGGCACCCGGGACCAGGTGCTGAAGCCCCTCGACGAGCAGCTGGTGCACCTGGTGCTGAACAAGCAGTCCCGCCCCTCCGCCGGGACGATCCGGGTCAGCGCGCTGGACCTCGAGGTGCTGCCCGCGGCCAAGGAGCAGATCGGCGCCTCGCTGGTCCAGCTGCGGATCGGCAACGTGGTCTGCGGCCCCAACGGCGCCCCGCCACCGCCCGACCGCCCGCACCGGCCCACGGGGCTGCCCACCGCGGTCTCCGCAGGCGCGTCCGGTCCGAGCGCCGTCGCCCCCGGTGACGACTCCGAGAACGGCGTCGTGCTCGCCGGGTTCGCGATCCTGCTCGCGGGCGGCGTCGGCCTGGTCGGCCTGCGCGGCCTGAGGCACTGAGGGAGCGGTCGTGCGGAGCGACTGGGACACCAGGATCGCCGGACTCGGCGCCTTCCTGCTGGCCGCGTGCACGCTGATGATCGGCGTCGGGTTCGTGCTGCCCTCACCGGCCGCCGACGCCCCGGGGTACCGGCCGCTCGCCGCCCCGAGCCGACCGGTCCGGCTGGTGGTGCCCGCGCTGGAGCTCAGGGCCCGGGTCACTCCGATCGAGGTCAACACCGAGCAGGTCCTCGACCCACCCGCCGACACCACCAGAGTGGGTTGGTGGCGGCGCAGCGCCCGTCCCGGAGCCGACCAGGGGCAGACCGTGCTCACCGGCCACACCGTGCACACCGGTGGCGGCGTGATGAACGACCTGGGCAAGCTGCGCCGCGGCCAGCTGGTGAAGGTGGTCACGCGCCGGGGCACGATGGTCTACCGCACCACCCGGGTGGCGACCCTGACCAAGGAGCAGCTGGCTGCCCGTTCGGCCGGACTCTTCGGCCAGGAGCGAGACCCGGTGCGGCTGGTGCTGATCACCTGCACCGACTGGGACGGCACGGTCTACCAGAGCAACATCGTGGCCTTCGCCAAGCCACTCGGGGTCGGTGAGAAGCAGGCACCGATCGAGGCCGGGAGCCGGGCAGGCTAGGAGACGCGCTGCTCCCGCAGGTGGGCGACCGCTGCCGGGGAGTCCGGCATCCGCGCCTGCAGGGCGGCGTACGCAGCGTCGGAGAGCCGGGGGGCCACCAGGTTGAGCACCTCACCGACTCGTCCCGCGACGGTGGAGATGGTCACCGGCCGGTCCTCCAGCGCCCGCACCACGAGCGCCGCGGCCTGCTCGGGCGTGCGACCCGGCAGGCGCCGGTAGGCGTCGGTCGCGGCGATCATGTCGGTCTTCACCAGTGACAGCCGCACGTTGGTGAACGTGACGTTGTCCCGGTAGGTCTCGCGGCCGGCGATCCGGGAGAAGCTGTCCAGCGCGGTCTTGGAGGCGATGTAGGCGGTGAACTTCGGGGCCTTCATCTGCACGCCCCAGGTCACGACGTTGACCACGTGGCCGAAGCGCTGTGCCCGCATCTGCGGCAGCAGCCCGAGCACCAGCCGCACCGGGGCGAAGTAGTTGATCGCCATCGTGCGCTCGAAGTCGTGCATCCGCTCATAGGAGTTCTGCAGGGAACGGCGGATCGAGTGGCCGGCGTTGTTGACCAGCATGTCGACGTGCCCGTGCCGGGCCAGGACCTCCTCGACGAGCCGGTCGGTCGCCGCCGGGTCGGTCAGGTCGCAGGGGTGGGCGTACGCCGTACCGCCGGCCGCACGCACCTCGCCGACCACCTGCTCGAGCTCCTCGGCGCGGCGCGCGACCGCCAGCACCGTGGCCCCCCGCTGGGCGACGGTGCGCACGCTCGCAGCGCCTATGCCCGAGCTCGCGCCGGTCACCAGCACCACCCGTCCGGCCAGCGGGCTGGGCAGCGGACGACCGGCCAGCCGGGCGGCCGGGACCAGGACGTGCCGCCGCAACAGCGCCTGCGGGGTGAGCAGGAGATTCACGAGAAGCGCTCCGCCGGCGGCATGGTCCAGGGACGAGCCTCCTCGACCTGGCCGGCGAGGGAGAGCAGCGTGGTCTCCTCGGCCCGCCTCCCGACCAGCTGGCAGCTCAGCGGCAGTCCGTCGTCGGCGATCCCAGCGGGCACCGCTGCTGCCGGATTGCCGGTGACGTTCCACAGGGCCGTGAAGGCGATCATCGGCATCGAGCGCAGGGCCGCCGTCACGGTGCCGCCCCGGGCGAGGCGACCCACTTTCGGTGGTCGGCACGCGAGCGTGGGGGTCAGGAGCACGTCGACGTGGTCGAAGACGCGGTTGGCCTTGGCGGAGACCCGCTCGCCCAGCCGCAGGGCACGCTCGACCACTCCGGGTGTGGCCCACGTGCCCATCCGGTAGGTCTGCCGGGTGCGGCGCTCGAGCCGGTCGAAGTGCTCGACCTCCCGGGACTGCACCCGCAGGCCCCCGAAGAACTGAGGGACGAAGGCCACGGTGGGGTCGGGCAGGTTCGGGTCGACCTCGTGCACGTCGTGCCCGAGATCGGTGAGCACCTGCGCCAGCCACTCCACCGCACGGACGTGGCGAGGGTCCACGCGCACGCCCCGCGCGGCCGGCTTCACCGTCCAGCCGATCCGCAGCCGACCGGGATCGGCGGCGGCCGCCTCGGTGAAGCTGGTCTCGGGCTCCGGAGCCCGCCACATGTCACTCTCCGCCGATCCGCGGATGACGTCGTAGACCAGGGCCGAGTCGGCGACCGAGCGAGCCAGCGGTCCGGTGGTGGACAGCCCCCACCAGCCGTGCTCGTGCGGGTGCATCGTCACCCGGCCGCGCTCGGGCTTGAGCCCGAACAGGCCGCAGGCCGCCGAGGGGATCCGGATCGAGCCACCCCCGTCCCCGCCGAGGCCGACGGGCACCATTCCCGCCGCGACCGCGGCGGCCGTGCCGCCACTCGATCCGCCCGGCGAGCGGGAGGGGTCCCAGGGGTTGCGGGTGAGACCGCCGTCGACCGACTCGGTGAACGGCCAGGCGCCGAACTCCGGCATCCGGGTCTTGCCCACGATGACGGCGCCGGCCGAGCGCAGCCGGCGGACGACCTCCGCGTCCTCGGCAACGGGCGTGCTGTTGCCACGCCCCCCGAACGTCGTCACGCAGCCGGCGACGTCGAGCTCCTCCTTGATCGCGACCGGTACGCCGTGCAGCGCGCCGGTCGGCCGCCCGGCCGCGAGGTCGGCGTCGCGCGCCGCTGCCTCGGCCCGGGCCTCGTCGGCGAGCACCACCGAGAAGGCGTTCAGCTTGGGCTCGCGCTCCTCGATCCGGGCCAGGCACGCCTCGACGACGTCGACGGCGGCGACCTCGCGGGCCGTCGTACGTCGCGCCAGCTCGGTCACAAAGAGATCGGGCAGGGCATCCATGTGGTGACACTACTGAGCCGGACCCGCAGGGCCGCAACCTGTGCGGATCGCGGTGGGTGTCACTCCAGCAGCGAGCGCACCACCCGCAACCCGACCGAGACCCGCGCCAGGTCGGCGTCGTCGTCGGCGCAGATCTCCCGCAGCGTCGTGGCGGCCTGCTTGACCTGCGCGTCAGCCGGCTCTCGACCGGCCAGCTCCTGTGCGGTGAGCTGGGCGTGCACTGCGTGCAGGTCGTCGCGCAGGGCCGCGCGGGCCATGGTCTGCCAACGGTCGTTGCGTGGCAGCGCCAGGATGCGGGAGACCAGCAACGGAAGCCCGAGCCGCTCGCCGACCTCGAAGTGCTGGCGGGCCACGTCCAGCGGGTCCCGGTCGACCCGAGCAGCCGTCTCGACCACGCCGAGCAGCATGTACGCCGGCGGACAGCAGGCGATCCGCACCGCCAGCTCCTCCGGGACACCGCGCTTGACCAGCAGGTCGCGGCGGTTGCCGAAGGCATCGAGCTCCCGACCGACCATCAGGGCGGGCAGCTGCTCCATCACCTTCTCGACCACGACCTCGAACCGGTCGACCAGCGCGTCGGTGTCCTCCTCCATCCGGTGGGTGTTCACCAGCCACCGCGACGCCCGCTCCACCAGGGTGCGCACCTCCAGGCGCATGGAGGTCTGCACCGCAGCGTCGAGCTGGTTGTCGAAGCTGGTGATGCGGTGGTGCAGGCGGTCGGCGCCATAGATCTCCCGCGCGACGAAGTTGGCGCGGGTCAGCTCCGCGGTGGTGGCCGACGTCTCCCCCACCAGGCGGTGGAAGTAGGTGATCCCGGCACGGTTGACCAGCCTGTTGACGATCTGGGTGACCACGATCTCCCGACGCAGCTGGTGTGCCCCCATCTGCGGGCGGTAGTCCTGCCGCATCTTGCTGGGGAAGTAGGAGAACAGCTCGGAGCGGAAGAAGGGGTCATCGGGAAGGTCGCTGTCGAGCAGGTCGTCGGCCAGCACGATCTTGGTCCACGACATCAGCACCGACAGCTCGGGCACGCTCAGTCCCTCCCGACGCTCCAGGCGACCGGCGACCTCCCGCCGGCTGGGCAGCGCCTCGAGGTCGCGGTTGAGCATCCCGCCCCGCTCCAGGGTCCGCATCCAGTCCTCGTGGACGTGCAGCAGGGCGGGCGCCTGGGCGGCCGCGTTGGCCAGCGCGAGGTTCTGCTCGTAGTTGTCGGACAGCACCAGCTCGGCGACCTCGTCGGTCATCGCGGCGAGCAGCTCGTTGCGCTGCTTGCCGGTGAGGTCACCTTCGTGCACGACGTGGTCGAGCAGGATCTTGATGTTCACTTCGTGGTCGGAGGTGTCCACGCCCGCGGAGTTGTCGATGAAGTCGGTGTTGATCCGTCCACCGGTGGCGGCGTACTCGATGCGGCCGCGTTGGGTGAAGCCGAGGTTGCCGCCCTCCCCCACGCACTTCACGCGCAGCTCCGCGCCGTCGACGCGGATCGCGTCGTTGGTCTTGTCGCCGACGTCGGCCGGGGTCTCGGTGCTGCCCTTGACATAGGTGCCGATGCCGCCGTTCCACAGCAGGTCCACCTGCGCCAGCAGGATCGCCCGGATCAGCTCCGCCGGGGTCAGCTTGACGGCCTCGATCCCGAGCGCCGCACGCATCTGCTCGCTCACCGGGATCGACTTGGCGCTGCGCGACCACACGCCCCCGCCCGCGGAGATCAGGGACTTGTCGTAGTCCTGCCAGGACGAACGCGGGAGGTCGAAGAGCCGGCGCCGCTCGGCGTACGACGTGGCCGGGTCCGGGGCGGGGTCGACGAAGATGTCGCGATGGTCGAACGCCGCCACCAGCCGGGTGTGCTCCGAGCACAGCATGCCGTTGCCGAAGACGTCGCCGGACATGTCCCCGATGCCGACGCAGGTGAAGTCCTCGGTCTGGCAGTCCACGCCCATCTCCCGGAAGTGCCGCTGCACCGAGACCCAGGCGCCCCGCGCGGTGATGCCCATCGCCTTGTGGTCGTAGCCCACCGAGCCACCGGAGGCGAAGGCGTCTCCCAGCCAGAAGCCGTACTCCTGCGAGACGCCGTTGGCAAGGTCGCTGAACGTGGCGGTGCCCTTGTCCGCCGCCACCACGAGGTAGGCGTCGTTGCCGTCGTGGCGCACCACCCGCTCGGGGGGACGGACCTCCCGCTCCCCGGCCGCGGTCTCGACGATGTTGTCGGTGACGTCGAGGAGTCCCTGGATGAAGGTGCGGTAGCAGGACTTGCCCTCCTCCAGCCACGCCTCTCGATCCCCCGGGCTCGGGAGCTGCTTGCAGAAGAAGCCGCCCTTCGCCCCCACCGGCACGATCACGGTGTTCTTCACCATCTGGGCCTTCACCAGACCGAGCACCTCGGTGCGGAAGTCGTCGCGGCGGTCCGACCAGCGCAGTCCGCCGCGGGCGACATGACCGAAGCGCAGGTGCACGCCCTCGACTCGCGGTGAGTAGACGAAGATCTCGAAGCGCGGGCGCGGCTCGGGCAGGTCGGGGATCGCCGACGGGTCCAGCTTGAGGCTGAGCCGGTCCAGCGGCTGCCCACGGTCGTCGCCGCGGTAGTAGTTCGTGCGCAACGTGGCCAGGATGCAGATGAGGTACGAGCGCAGGATCCGGTCCTGGTCGAGACTGCTGACCCCGTCCAGGGCCCGCTCGATCCGCTCCCGGATCTCGGCCACCTTGGCAGTGCGCCCCTCGCTGTCCGCAGGGATGTCGTGGTTGCGCCCGGGGTCGAAGCGCGCCTCGAACAGCCGCACCAGGTGGCGGGTGATCTCGACGTTGTGGCGCAGCGCGCCCTCGATGTAGTCCTGGGCGAACGGAGTGCCTCCCTGGCGCATGTACTTGGCATAGGCCCGCAGCAGCGAGGCCTCCCGCCAGCTCAGCCCCGCGGCGAGGACGAGGGCGTTGAAGCCGTCGCTCTCGTTCTTCCCCTCCCAGACCGCGGCGACCGTGTCCTGGAACAACCGGCGGCTGCGGTCCGGCAGCGGCCGGGAGTAGCGCAGCCCGAAGTCGTAGATGTGTGACTCCCGTGGCAGCCCGGTGAGGGTGTAGGGGCGCTCGTCGACCACCTCCACCCCGGTCGTGGACAGGATCGGCAGCACCTCCGAGAGCGACAGCGGCGGACCGATCCGATAGACCTTCAGCCGGGCCTCTCCCGGCGCCGCACCCAGCTCCTCGTAGAGCGAGAGCGAGAGGCCCTCCTCGCTCTCGATCTGCTCCAGGCGTCCGAGGTCCACCGCCGCTGTCTGCGGCTTGTAGTCCTCCTTGTACGCCTCGGGGAAGCAGGCGGCGTAGCTGCGGGCGAGACGGCTGCCCTGCTCCTCGCCGTACGCAGCGACCACTGCGCTGACGAAGTCATCGCGCCACGAGCGCGCCGCCTCGGCACAGCGGCGCTCGAGGTCCGCGACGTCGGGGTCGGGAACCTCGACGCCGGCCGCCGGCCGGACCACGTAGTGCAGCCGTGCGGCGAAGGACTCGCCGACGTGGGCGGTGTACTCCAGCGACTCGCCGTGCAGGTGCTCCTTGAGGATCGCCGCGATCCGCTCGCGGACCGTGGTGTTGTAGCGGTCGCGCGGCAGGTAGATCAGGCAGGAGAAGAACCGGTCGTAACGGTCGCGGCGCACGAACAGCTTCAGCTGTCGCCGCTCGCGGGCGTACATCACCTGCGAGGCGATCGGCACGAGCTCCTCGACCGGCGTCTGGAACAGCTCGTCGCGCGGGTAGGTCTCCAGGACGTCCATCAGCGCCTTGCCGGCGTGGCTGTGGGTGTCGAGCCCGACGACCTCGACCACCTGGCGGGCCTTCTCACGCAGCACGGGCACCCGGCGCACCGACTCGGTGTAGGCGGAGGAGGAGAACAGGCCGAGGAAGCGGCGCTCCCCGACCACCTCGCCGGACTCGTCGAACTTCTTCACACCCACGTAGTCGAGGTGCACCGGCCGGTGCACCGTGGCCTTGGAGTTGGCCTTGGCGAGGACCAGCAGCTCCTTGTCGCGGGCACGGCGGGCCACCGGATCGGGCAGCGGCGCCGGGGCACCCGGATCGGCGCGCAGGATCCCGAATCCCGTGCCCGGGACGGCGATCAGCACCTCCCCCTCGTCCTGGCGCTCCAGCTTGTACTCGCGGTAGCCGAGGAAGGTGAAGTGGTTGTCCGCCAGCCACCGGAGCAGCTGCTTGCCCTGCTCGATCTCCTCGTCTGCAAGAGGTGGCGGGTGCTCGTCGAGCTCGGCCACGATCTGATCCACCTGGACACGCATCCGCGGCCAGTCCTCGACCGCGTCGCGGACGTCGGTGAGCACCTTGGTGAGCTGCTCCTGGATGCCCTCGATCTCCTCGTCGTGGACGCGCGCGACCTCGATGTGCATCCAGGACTCGCGGCACACGTCGTGCGCCTCGGTGCGGGCGTCGTCGTCGAGCACCCCCTGCAGCTGGCCGGTCACGTCGCGGCGTGCGACGAACTGGGGATGGACCACGAGGTGGATGTCGTGCTGGCCCTCCGAGAGGGCCATCGAGACCGAGTCGACGAGGAAGGGCATGTCGTCGGTGACCACCTCGACCACGGTGTGTCCACCGGCCGACCAGCCGTTCTCGGCGACGGTCGGGGTGAACACCCGGACGTTCGGCTTGCCCTGTGGCCGGTCTGTGGCCAGCCGGATCGCTCCCATCACTGCGCCCAGCAGGTCGCCGGGCTCGCGGTCCAGGAGGTCCTCGGGGGGTACGTGCCGGTAGAACACGCGCAGCACGGTGGTCAGGTCGACGCCGTCGGGCACCTTCGCCGAGGAGGAGGACGCCTGGGTGCACAGGACGTCGAGAAGCTCGGACTTGCTCTCCTCCAAGGCGGTCACGATTTCGAGAGTAGGACCGCGTGACGGGGGCCACAACTCAGGCCCACCGGCGTGCCGGTCACGGCTGCGTCACGGCGGGCGCACGGGCGGCTGTTCTACAGCCGCGATCTGGTGTCACCTGAGGACACCCGATCACGGCGCTGTCCCCAGCGGCCGCGCCCGCGTGCCTCGGGCAGGGGTTGCCACCGCGCCCAGGCCTCGTCGGAGACGGACAGGATGCGCAGGGCGAGGCCGACCAGCGCCGCAGCGAGCAGGACGTAGGCGACCACGGCGAGTGCCCGGCTCGAGGTTCGCCGCCGGTAGGTGCCGGCGGGCGGCGCATTGGCAGGGTGCATCACACCGACCAGGCCGAAGACCCCCCGCGGTGGAGCCGAGTGCGTTGAGCGCGGCGGAGGCCTGGTAGCGGTCCGGGTGGGCGGCAATCTGTGCGAGGTGGGCCCGCTGTTCCGCGGCGTACGCCGTCTCGATGCCGGGATCGCGTGCCGATGACGCGGTCGTGCGGCGCGCCCGGCAGCCCGGTGCGTTCGTGGGGGTGCGTGCCCCGGCCGAGCAGCCGGATCCGGCGGCGATGGCGATCGTCTCAGAGAGCGGAGCGGAGCTCCCACAGCGGCGGGTAGTACTTCAGGTCCAGGCGGCTGCGCAGGTAGCGCGCTCCCGAGGAACCACCGGTCCCGGTGCGGGCCCCGATCATCCGCTCGACCATCACCACATGCCGGGCCCGCCAGGCCGCGGCCAGCTCGTCGTGGAGCGTCAGTGCCTCCGCGACCGCCCACACGTCGCCGTACCGACCCCGGTCGTGGGCCACCTGGCGCAGGGACGCCAGCACCGCCTCCTCGGAGGACACGTCGAGCCCGCGGGAGGCGAGCAGAGCCAGGAAGGCGTCCCAGAGCGACGGCTCGGTGAGCCGCCGCCGCAACCGCGTCTTCTCCTCCTCGGTGAGCCCGCGGAAGCGGTCGACGTACCCCTCGTCCTTGGCGCCGGAGAGGAACTCCAGCTCGCGGAACTGCACCGACTGGAACCCGCTCGCCGGCGCCAGGCGCTGCCGGAACTCCAGGAAGTCCTGAGGCGTCATCGTCTCCAGCACATCGATCTGCTGCACCAGCACGCGCTCGATCACGTGCACCCGGTTGAGCAGGTGTCGCGCCCACCACAACCGGTCCTCGCCGCTGCGCTCGGGCGCCGCGCCCAAGGTGTCGCGGACCTCCTCGAGCTCGTGCAGCAGCTGCTGGAACCAGAGCTCGTAGACCTGGTGCACGGTGATGAACAGCAGCTCGTCGTGCGCCGGTGGATCGGACTCCAGGTGCTGGGCGCTGAGCAGCTGCGGCAGCCGTAGATAGCTGCCGTAGGTCAGCTGGGTGCCGGTCCGGGCGCCCTCCTCACCGAAGGCCACGAACGACTCGCCCTGGCGCGGCTGGTCTGCTCCCATCCGCACACCCTCGCACGGTGGCGGGCTGGGCGTGCGAGGCTTTGGCCATGAAGTTCCGTCACGAGATCACCTACGACGCCACCCGGGACGAGGTCTACGCGATGCTCGCGGACCCGGCCTTCCGCCAGGCCTCGGCCGCGGCGATGGACGTCGTCTCGGCCGACGTCTCGATCACGCCCACCGGCGAGGGGATGAGCGTACGGATCGAGCAGGTGCAGCGCACCGAGGGCGTGCCCGGGTTCGCGAAGAAGATCGTGGGCGAGACCACCCGGGCCATCCAGATCGAGGAGTGGTCCTCCCCGGAGGGCGGGACCATCGAGATCCAGACCCCGGGCAAGCCCACCAGCGTGCACGGGACCCTCACCCTCGACGAGTCCGGCGGGCGTACCACCGAGGTCATGGAAGCCGAGCTCAAGGCGAAGGTGCCGCTGATCGGGGGCAAGCTGGAGTCTCTCCTCGGCGAGCTGATCGCCAAGGGCATGGACAAGGAGCACGAGGCCGGGACCGCCTGGCTGGCGGGGAAGCGATGAAGCAGGTCCACGAGGAGCTCCGCTACGAGGGGGCCACCCTCGCAGAGGTCCACGCGATGCTCGGCGACCCCGACTTCCGGTCGAAGGTGTGCGAGTACCAGCGCGTCGTGCGCCACGAGGTCTCCATCGATTCCGACGGCGAGGGGCTGACCGTCCGCATCGACCAGGTCCAGCACGCCCACGGCCTGCCCGGCTTCGCCCAGAAGTTCGTCGGCGACGAGATCCACATCGTGCAGGAGGAGGACTGGACCTCCCCGGAGAAGGGGAACATCCACGTCCACATCCCGCACCGCCCCGGCGAGATGAGCGGCACCGCGATGCTCACCGAGGACCCGGACGGCACCACCGAGACGGTGAACCTGACCGTCAAGGTCAACCTCCCGCTTGTCGGCGGCAAGATCGAGGGCCTGGTGGCCGAGATGCTCTCCAAGGCGCTGCGCGCCGAGCACAAGGTCGGCAAGGACTGGTTGGGCCGCTCCTGAGACCGGGCGCACCGGCGTGCCCGAGTGGTCGGCGAGGCTAGGCGCCGACCTCGCCGTCGATGCTCTCCCGGAGCAGGTCGGCGTGGCCGTTGTGCCGGGCGTACTCCTCGACCATGTGCGTCAGGATCCACCGGCAGGAGTACTCCTGGGTGCCGCCTGACCGCCGGCGGCCGACGACGACCCCGAGGTCGGGCTGCGCGGCGACGACACTCCTGGACCGCGCGACCGACTCCTCGAACTGGGCGCGCAGCCGTTCCGGCGAGTCCTCGGCCGCCGAGGTGAAGTCCCAGTCGGGATCGGCGCCCCAGTCGGCCGAGGCCCACGGCTCGGGAAGCGGCTGGTGCCCCCAGCCGCGGGTGAACCAGGAGTCCTCGACCAGCGCCAGGTGCTTGAGCAGGCCGCCCAGGGTCAGCGTGCTCGGGCCCAGCCGTCGGCGCAGCTGCTCCGCGTCCAGGCCCTCGGTCTTCTGCCGCAGCGTGTCGCGGTGGAAGTCCAGCCACGCGAGCAGGATCTCCTGCTCGCTACCGACCAGCGGCACCTCGGCGCGGCTCGTGCTCCTCATGCACCGAACCTAGCGACTCCGAGCCCTGCGTGCGGGCTCCGTCCTCCTCCGCCTGCCGGCGCTTGCTGACCCACACGGTGACCACGAGCAGCACCAGCGGACCGAACGCGAGCAGGAGCACCAGCACCTGCTCGACCGGGTGCAGCGGACCGAGGTGGTCCGGGAGCGGCGCGATCACTGGTCTTCGAGGTCCATGTGTGGGTAGCGGTGGTCGGTCGGCGGCACGAAGGTCTCCTTGATCGACCGGGGCGAGGTCCACCGCATCAGGTTGGCTGCGGAACCGGCCTTGTCGTTGGTGCCCGACGCCCGGGCGCCGCCGAAGGGCTGTTGCCCCACGACCGCCCCTGTCGGCTTGTCGTTGACGTAGAAGTTGCCCGCCGCGAACCGCAGCCGTTCGCTCGCCCAGTCGATCGCCTGCCGGTCCCGCGCGATCACCGCCCCGGTCAGGGCGTACGGCGCGAACGACTCCATCTGGTCCACGACCTTCTCGAAGCGTGCGTCGTCGTAGACGTGCACCGCCAGGATCGGACCGAAGTACTCCTCGGCGAACATCGGGTCGGTCGGGTCGGTCGAGGTCACGATCGTCGGACGGACGAACCAGCCCTCGGAGTCGTCGTATTGCCCGCCGGCGATGATCCTTGCCTTCGAGGACCGCTTGGCACGGGTGATCGCTGCCTTGTGCTTGGCGAAGGCGCGCTCGTCGATGACCGCGCCCATGAAGTTGGACAGGTCGGTGACGTTGCCCATCCGCAGCCCCTCGGTCTCAGCGACCAGGCTCGGCTCGAGCTTCTTCCACACCGACTTGGGGACGTAGGCCCGGGACGCGGCCGAGCACTTCTGCCCCTGGTACTCGAAGGCCCCGCGGATCATGGCCACCCGCAGCACATCCACGTCGGCCGAGGGGTGGGCGACGATGAAGTCCTTGCCGCCGGTCTCGCCGACGACGCGCGGGTAGGACCGGTAGCCGGCGAGGTTCTCCCCCACGGCCCGCCACAGCTTGTGGAAGGTCGCGGTGGAGCCGGTGAAGTGGATGCCGGCGAGGTCGGGATGGCGCAGCAGCACCTCGGAGACCTCCAGCCCGTCCCCCGGGAGCATGTTGATCACCCCCGGAGGCATCCCGGCCTCCTCCAAGAGCTGCATGGTCAGGTGGGCGGCGAGCTGCTGGGTGGGCGACGGCTTCCAGATCACCGTGTTGCCCATCAGCGCCGGAGCGGTGGGCAGGTTGCCCGCGATCGCGGTGAAGTTGAACGGCGTGATCGCGTAGACGAAGCCCTCGAGCGGGCGGTGGTCGGTGCGGTTCCACACCCCGGGGCTGTTGGCGATCGGCTGCTCGGTGAGGATCTGGTGGGCGTAGTGGACGTTGAACCGCCAGAAGTCGATGAGCTCGCAGGCGCTGTCGATCTCGGCCTGCCACACCGACTTGGACTGCCCGAGCATCGTGGCGGCGTTGATCCGCGCCCGCCACGGGCCGGAGAGCAGATCCGCGGCGCGGAGCAGGATCGCCGCCCGTTCGTCGAAGGGCAGCGCTCGCCAGGCCGGCGCGGCCTTGGCCGCGGCGCGGACCGCAGCCTCCGCGTCGGCCTTGGTGCTGTGCTTGGCCACTCCGAGCACCGACGCGTGGTCGTGCGGCTGGACCACGGTGAACTCGGCACCCCCGCCCATCCGCCTGCGGCCCCCGATCGTGGCGGTCAGGTTCGCCTGACGGGACTGCAGCCTCTTCAGCTCCGCCTCCACGGCCTCCCGTTCGGGACTGCCGGGGGCGTAGCTGAGGTTCGGCTCGTTGGCCGGAGCCGGCGGCTGGGTCAGGGCGTCCATGGTCGCGATGCTCTCAGAAGCTCCACCGCGAACCAACCGTCCACCCGCGGGTCAACCGAGCAGGGCCGGGACTTCCTGGGTGGCGAACCAGGCCAGGTCCGCAGCGTCCTCCGCGGCGGCCTCGACCGGCGACAGGTCGGCGGTGTCGGCGTGTACGGCGACCACGTCGGTGAACGCCAGCTCTGCCTGCGGCGCGGAGGTCTCGGCCACCACGACGACCCGGCGTCCCGGCCGGTCGAGCATGCCGGCAGAGAGGTCCGCCGCAGTCATCAGGGCGAGGTACTCCGACTCCTCGTCGTCGTCCGCAGCGAGCACGCGCTCGGCGTCAGCGGGCATCCGCCCCGTGCGGTGCCACACGCCCAGCAACTCGACCGTGGCCGGCAGGTAGAGCCGGGTCACCTGGGGTCCTTCTCGACCTTCTTGCGCCCGCGCGGCGCGCGCGGCCGGGTCTCGCTCGCGGAGTCCACCAGCTCGTCGAGCGCCTCCCGGACGCAGGCACCGAGCACCTCGATGTCCGGCAGGGCGTCGCGGTCGGCGGTGATGCCGTAGTAGACCGCCCCGTCGTAGGAGGTCACTCCCACGGCGAGCGAGAACCCCGGGTGCAGTGGCGGCACCGGGTAGGTCTCCACCATCTCGGCGCCGGCGAGGTACATCGGGAACTGCGGTCCGGGCACGTTGGTGATGACCAGGTTGACGCCACCGCGGGCTTCCTTGGCCGCCACCCGCGTGCCGAGCGCGTGGAAGGTGGTCGGTGCGAACCCGGCCACTCCGGCGATCCGGTCCGCGGCGACGGCCTTGCCGGTCTCGTTGTGGGCCCGCAGCGCGTAGGAGACCTGGTGCAGCCTGACCACCGGGGAGCCCTCGCCGATCGGCAGGTCCACCAGATGGCCGATCACCTGCGAACCGAGCGACGTGGGCTCCAGCTCCTCGTCGCGCACGCTCATCGGGACCAGGGCGCGCAGCCGCCGACCGGCACTCACCGACTCCGCCCTGGTCATCAGCCAGATCCGGACCGCGCCGGTGAAGGTAGCCAGGATGACGTCGTTGACCGTGCCGCCGTGGACCCGGCGCACCTTGCGGTACGCCTTCAGCGAGGTGCGCACGAGCACCACCCGGCGCTGCGCCGAGGGCTCGATGTTGAACGGCGACTCGGGGGTCGGGCGACGGTTGGACAGCTCGCCGGCCACGTCCCCGATGCGGGCCACGGCGCCGCCGAGCGTCCGGCCGAATGCCTCGGCGTTGCCCCGCAACGTGCTCGCCGCGAACCGGGGATTCCTCAGCGTGTCCACGACCGCACTCGCGGCCAGGCGCGCGCTCGTCGGCTCGGCATGTGGTCTCCACTCGTCCTGGACCAGCTGGCGCGGACCGGGGTCGACGTCGAGGAGCACCTGGCCGAGGTCGACGGTGGAGATCCCGTCGACGAGGATCTCGTGGGACTTCGAGAGCAGGGCCACCCGGCCGCCCTCGAGACCCTCGACGAAGTAGACCTCCCACAGCGGCCGGTCCGGATCCAGCCGACGCGACATGATCCGCGCGGTCAGCTCGCGCAGCTGGTCCATGGTGCCCGGCCGCGGCAGGGCTGACCGACGGACGTGGTAGGCGATGTCGAAGTGCTCGTCGTCCACCCACACCGGGTTGGCCAGCCGGCCCGGTACCCGGCGTACCCGCTGGCGGTAGCGGGGCACGAACGCGATCCGGTCGTCGATGTGGGCCAGGAGCGCCTGGTAGTCCAGCCCGGTGGGGCCGGGATCGAAGACCTCCAGGGTGACGTTGTGCATCGGGGTCTGCGGCGACTCCTCGGCCAGCAGGGCGAGGTCGCTGGTGCGCAGGTGCTCCCTGGGAGCTGCACCGTCGTTCATACCCGCTCCACCCCTCCGTGCCTGGACCTACGCGACGCATGGGATTCTGACAGAGGCACGCACACGTCCGTCCCAGCCGCCCCCCAACCCGTCCTGGAGGAACACATGCGCCGCATCCTGTCCGTCTGCTGCCTCGCCCTCGCACTGCTCGCGGTGAGTGCCTGCGGCTCGGACGAGAGCACGCAGAGCACCTCCACGGACTCCAGCGGCATCCCCACGATCGACATCACGATCAAGGACGGGACGGTGCAGCCCGACGGCGCCCAGGTGAAGGTCGAGGCGGGCAAGCCCATCAAGCTGCACATCACCGCGGACACCGAGGGCGAGCTGCACGTGCACAGCAGCCCCGAGCAGCACATCGAGTACGGCCAGGGCACCACGAACAAGACTCTGACCATCGACAAGCCCGGTGTGGTGGACGTCGAGGACCACGAGCTCGACAAGCTGGTCGTGCAGCTGCAGGTCAGCTGAGGTGGGCCTGCCGCTGCCCCTGATGCTGGCCCCGGCCCACGGTCTCGGCGGGCAGAAAGACCTCCCGATCCCCTTCGAGCTCGCGCTCAGCGGTGCCGTCGCGGCCCTGGTGGTGTCGTTCTGCGTGCTCGCACTGGCGTGGCGCAGCCCGCGTTACGAGACCCCGTCCGCGGGTCGAGGAGTTCCGGCCGGGCTCGCCCGCCTCGTCGACTCCGCCGGCTTCGCCTGGACCCTGCGGGCGCTCGGCCTGCTGTTCTTCGGCTACGCCACCTGGGCGCTCGTCTGGGGCCCGGACCTCGCCACCAACCCCGCCCTCGGCGTCTTCTACGTGCTGGTCTGGGTGGGGTTGGTGCCGGCCTCGTTGCTGTTCGGTCCGGTGGCCAGGGCGCTCAGCCCGGTGCGGACGCTGAACCTGCTGCTCGCCCGGGCCACCGGTGGAGATCCGACGATCGGGCTGTTCCGCTATCCCCAGAGGCTCGGACTGTGGCCCGCCGCGGTTGCCCTGTTCGCCTTCGTCTGGCAGGAGCTGGTCAACCCGGAGAGCGTCTACCTGGGCTCGGTGAGGTTCTGGCTGGCGGCGTACCTGGCCGTGGTGCTGGTCGGAGCGGCGCTCTTCGGGGAGGTCTGGTTCGAGCGCGCCGACCCCTTCGAGGTCTACTCCAGCCTGGTCGCCCGGCTCTCGCCCTGGGGTCGGAGCGACGGCCGCCTGGTGCTGCGCAGCCCACTGGCCAACCTGGCGCAGACACCCCCGCTCCCGGGGCTGGTGGCGGTCGTCGGCGTGCTGTTCGGCTCGACGGCCTTCGACAGCTACAAGGACACCACCACCTGGCACCGCTTCGTGGGCACCCTGGGGGTCTCGTCGACACTGGCGAACTCGGTGGCCCTGCTGGCCTTCTGCGCCGTCGTGGGTCTCAGCTTCACCGCGGCGTCGATGTCGACGGGCGTCCGGACCGAAGGCCCCGGAGCGACCTCGCGCCGGCTGCTGCCCCGGCTGCTGGCCCACTCGGTGGTGCCGATCATCGTCGGCTACATCACCGCCCACTACCTGTCCTACTTCCTGGAGATGGGACAGAGCACCCTGATCCAGCTCAGCGACCCGCTCGTGCGCGGGGACGACTATCTGGGCACCGGCAACTGGTCGGTGAACTACTGGCTGTCCTTCCACCCGAGCCTGCTGGCGACCCTGAAGGTGCTCGCGGTCATCACCGGGCACGTGGTGGGCGTGGTCGCCGCCCACGACCGGGCGATCCGGCTGCTGCCGGCCCGGCACCACGTCACCGGGCAGCTCGGGATGCTGCTGATCATGGTGGCCTACACCGTCACCGGGCTCTACCTGCTGATGGGCGCGAGCTGACCCTCCCCGCTCAACCCCCGGGGCCCCGCATGCCCGGCGCTGCCATCGCCTCGTGCAGGGCGGCCAGAGCCTTGCGCAACGGCGACTCGGGCCCCTCGACAACCGACCTCCCGGCGACCAGGGCGCGGTCGGTGGCTGCCCGGTCGTCGGGCAGGAAGTGCACGCCCACCGGTCGGACATAGCCCTCGACCATGCCGACGATGTCGCGCCGGGCCCATCCGAGGGAGTCCCGCATCCGGTTGACCACGACCCGCACGGGCGAGCGGGTCACCTCCCGCAGGTCGACCAGGGTGCGCGCGAGCCTGGCCAACGAAGGTGGCTCCGCGGAGCCGACGACCACCACCTCGTCAGCCATGCCCAGCGCCTCGAGCGTCATCTGGTGGCGACCCGGGCCACGTCCCGCGCCGAGGTCGTCGGCGACCCCGAGGTCGAACCCGGTGTCCACCACCACGTCGCCCGCCTCGCTTCCCTTGGCGAGGATCGTCTCCAAACCCCCGGGACGCACCTCGACCCACCGGTCGGCACGCGGGAGACCGGTGAGCACCTCCAGCCGGTCGGCGACACGGCGGCGACACCGTGCGAACGACGAGTCCTCCAGCGCGCCGGCGTTCACCAGGCGGGCGGCCGCGAGCAGGCCCGACACCTCGTCGAGCACACCGAGATGCTGGGCGACGACGCCGCCGTAGGGATCGGCGTCGACGAGCACCGTGGGACGTCCGGACGTCGCCTGCAGGGCGGCGAGCCCGATCGCGACCGTCGTACGTCCCGGCGCACCGGGAGGGCCGTGGACCGCGACGACGCGGCCGGCGGGCGCCGCGCTGCGGACCGGGGCATCAGCGGCCGGTTCGAGCGCCGCCTCCTCGAGCTGCACCTGCTCGACGACGTCGGCGAGGAGGTCGACGTCCTCGGGCGGGAGCACGGCGAGGAGACCGAGGCGGAGAAGAGGCTCGGCAGGACCCTCCGCGACGGCCACCGCCCGGACCTCGTCCCTGGCCAGCCGGCTGACGGCGTCCCCGTCGAGCCCGGACAGGCTCCCGGCGAGGACGGCGACGTCGGCGGTGCCGGTGGCCGCAGTGGCGAGCAGCTCGTGCAGGTCCACGCATCTCTTGGTCACCACCACCCCGGCGCGGTCGAGCACCTGGAGGGCGCGCGCCTCCCACGGCTCGCCCGCTCCGGCGAGCAGCACCGAGACCCGGTCGCCCACGCCTCAGCCCACCCGAGCGATGACGACGCGCCCGTCGGACATCGCTCCCAACGCGCCGCCGAGCTCACCGGCACGGCCCCTCGGCACCCCCACGATGACCTGCCGGGTCACCTCGGGGGCGAGACCGTCGCCCCCTCTCGGCACCCCGACCACGACGACGTCGGCGAGCACCCGCCGAGCCTTGATGCGCGCAGCATCGGTGGCGGCAACCTCGGGTGAGACCCACACGTCGACGTGCGAACCCTGGCGCACGGTGGCGGGGAGGTCCTCGACGGCCACGCTCACCGGCACCTCCACGAGGTCCGGACCGGTGCCCCGTGCCAGCGCCGCCCTCGGCACCAGCTCGCCGGCCGCCAGGTCGCGGGCCAGTCGGGTCCCGGTCGGAGCGGCCCCGGCGGCGAGGTAGCGGTCGGCGGTCTCGCCGTCGGGGAACCGCAACCGCCGCACCTCGAGATCCGCGCGCGTCAGCGTGGCTCCCGCGGGGAGGTCCCGCGCGGCGACCCACACCCCGACGCTGTCGTCGGAGGCCGAGAGCGCCCAGGCGCCGAGCAGCACCGACGCGGCCACGAGCAGCAGCCCGAGGACCAACCGCGGGTTGCGCCAACCGGGCCGACCGCTGCGGCGAGCTGCCGGAGCCTCCGGTGCGCCCGCCGACCGTCGCTCCTGTCGGCTCTCTGCGACCGTCACCATCCCTGCACTCCTCTCCACACCCAAACCGACCCACCTGCTCGTAACCGCACGCAACTGCTGGCACAGTGGTGGCCATGGAGCCCACGCCCCGCTTTCTCCAGCTCGCGGACGTCGCGGAGATCTTGAACATCTCCGCCGCCCAGGTCTACGCGCTGGTGCGTCGCGGAGAGCTGCGGGCGATCAAGATCGGCGGCCGTGGCCAGTGGCGGGTGGCCAGCGCGGACCTCGAGACCTACATCGAGCAGGCCTACGCCGATGCCGCGAAGTTCGTCGACACCCATCCCTTCGTCGAGGGCAGTCCCCGGGACTGAGTCCTCCGCCCTCGGCGCGCTCACCACCTCCACGGCTGCGCGCCCTCAGCCCCGGCTCTGCAGTGCGACCACCGCACGCACCGGCACCACCAGGGTGCCGGCGGAGGTGCCGGTGGCCAGCTCGAAGAAGTCCTTGCCGACGCGGGTGACCCGGCCTTCGGTGCGGCCACCGTCGCTGGAGTGCACCACGCAGCGGTCGAAGTCGGCCGCCAGGCGCCGCAGGAGTCCTCGCAACGAGAGCCGGTCCGCGACCGACCAGGTGGCCACGTGATCGGCGCGAGCGGAGACGCCCGCGGCAGCGCGCACCGCATCGTGGCGCACCAGCCACTCAGTCGGGCCGTCGACGACCAGCGCCCAGTCCTCTCCCGCCCGGACCAGAGTCCCGGTGACCTGGAGGCCGCCGAGGAGCTGGAGGCGCAACCCGGCGCCCGCCGAGGCGTGCAGACGCTCGGCCAGGGAGACCTGGGCGTACTCGGCCACCGAGAGCTCACCGATCTCGACGTCCCGCTCGGCATGGGCCAGCCCCTGCGCCTGCTGCTCGAGGTCCTCGAGAAGCGCACCCACGGACCGTTCCCACGTCATGCCATGGGCCTTGCCCCTGAAGGTGGCCCTCCAAACGGGCCTGTGGACAAACGCTTGACGGATGATCGAAACGTCGGTGAAGTTGACTAACCAGACGCAAACACAAGCAAACGAAGGCCTCGGCGATGTTGCTCCTCCTCCGCGCGCTCGGGCTCGCGGCTCCGGCGGCCGCGGCCGGCGGCTATGCCGCGCGACGGGCGTGGGCCATGCCCGCGCCGGGGACGGCCGACTTTGCGACCCTGCTGACCGAGCTGGCGGCGTGGGTCCTGGTGGCCGGGTGCTCGTGGGCGCTGTGCCTGGTGGCGGCAGCGGCGATCGAGGCCGGCAGCCACGGCCGGCTCCGACCAGTTCGCCTGCTTCCCTGCCCGGAGGTGGCCCGGCGGTGGGCCTTCGCGCTGCTCGGCGCCGCGGTGCTCTCCACAACTCCGGTCACCGCCCACGCCGATCCGGGGCGGGCTCCCCGGTCCCGCACGGCCATCGGGGGCCTGCCCCTCCCGGACCGTCCGGACGGCAGCGTGCCGGGAGGTCCCGCCGGTCGCGCCGCTCGCGGCGCCCCTCCGGTCGTCGTGGTGCAACCCGGCGACTCCCTGTGGGGGCTGGTGTCCCACCGGCTCCCCGACTCCACCGACGCCGCCGCGGTCGCGGCCGCCGTGTCCGCGACCTATCGCGCGAACCGGCCTGCCATCGGGCCCGACCCCGACCTCGTCCGACCCGGCCAGCGCCTGGTCCTGACCCTCCGACCCGAACGACTCAACCCCTCGCAGGAGGACCGATGACCGCAGATCTGCAGTCGCACCTGCCGCCACAGCGGCTTGCCACCACCCGCACCACGCCGGACCGAGCAGCGAGTCGAGCAGGGATCCGTCGCGTCCCGGCCGGCAGCGTCCAGGGAACGCTCGCGCTCGACTTCGGCGGCGGGCGGGTTCGCTCGCACAGGTCGCCGGAGCTGCGCGTCGTACCAGGTGGCCGCGCGGAGCTCGAGGCCTTCGCCCACCGCTTCGCCAGCGTGCTGGTCGAGGTGGTCGGCGGCGACCGCGGACCCAGCCAGCTCCTGCGGTGGACCAGCGAACGGGTCTACGCCGATCTCTCCCGTCGGGCCGCCCTCCTGCAGCGGACGCTGCCGGGCGACCGGCGGTTGCGGCGACTGCGCAGCCAGGTCCGGAGCGTGCACGTCTTCTGCCCCTCCCCCGACGCCGCGGAGGTCAGCGTGCACGTCCGCCAGGGGGCGCGGTCACGCGCGCTGGCGTTCCGGCTGGACCTGGTGAACGGCCGGTGGAGCTGCACCGCCGTGGAGTTCGGCTGAACCGAGCGGTGCACACCCGGCCCACCACCTGGCTCAGCCGTTGACCCGCGCGGTCTGCCCGGTGGGGCCACCAGGGGCGCCGTGGCACTTCTTGTACTTCTTGCCCGAACCGCAGGGGCACAACGCGTTGCGGCTGACGCCGGCGTAGGGATCGTCGGCGTTGGTCACCGTCTGGCCCCGGACCTCGACCTCGCCACCCTCGTCGGGTGCGGAGTAGGTCAGCTGCTGCGGCGGACGGGGAGCCTGCAGCCCCTTGGCCCGCACCGCGCGGTGCTCGTGCTCGGCAGTGGCCTCGGCCTCGGCGAGCGCTGCCTGCTCCTCCGCCTCGGTCTCGTCCTCCTCCTCGACCTGCACCTCGAGGTTGAACAGGTAGCCGACGGTCTCCTCCCGGATGCCTTCCTTCATGGCGTTGAACATGTCGAAGCCCTCGCGCTGGTACTCCACGAGCGGGTCGCGCTGGGAGTAGGCGCGCAGGCCGATGCCCTCACGCAGGTAGTCCATCTCGTAGAGGTGCTCGCGCCACTTGCGGTCCAGCACCGAGAGCATCACCTGCCGCTCGAGGTCGCGCATCAGCTCGGGGCCGAGATCGGCCTCGCGGGCGTCGTAGGCCTTCTGCGCGTCGGCCTGCAGGTCGGCGAGCAGCGTGTCCCGGTCCAGGCCGTCGCGTCCACCGGCCTCACGCTCGAGCTCCTGGTGACCCAACGAGATCGGGTAGAGCATGCCGAGCGCCGCCCAGAGGGCCTCGAGGTCCCACTCCTCGGGGAAGCCCTCGGTGGCAGCGAGCACGTTCGACGCCACGGCGTCGTCGATCATCCGGCGGATCTCATCCTCGAGGTCCGCGCCCTCGAGCACCCTGCGACGCTCGGCGTAGATGACCTCGCGCTGGCGGCTCATCACGTCGTCGTACTTCAAGACGTTCTTGCGCGACTCGAAGTTCAGCGCCTCGACCTGGCCCTGGGCGGACTGGATCGACTTGGTGACCGACTTGTTCTCGATCGGGACGTCGTCGGGAACCCGCAGCGCCACCAGCACCCGCTCGACCCAGTCGGCCTTGAACAACCGCATCAGGTCGTCCTCGAGGGAGAGGTAGAAGCGGGACTCCCCAGGGTCACCCTGGCGACCGGAACGACCGCGGAGCTGGTTGTCGATGCGCCGGGACTCGTGCCGCTCGGTGCCGAGCACGTAGAGGCCGCCGCACTCCTTGACGTCCTCGTGCTCGCTCTTGACCTGCTCGTTGATGCGCTCCAGCGTGGCCGGCCAAGCCGCTTCGTACTCCTCGGCGTCGTCGACCGGATCGAGCCCACGTCCGCGCAGCTCCTGGTCGGCGAGGAACTCCACCGAGCCGCCCAGCATGATGTCGGTGCCTCGACCGGCCATGTTCGTCGCCACGGTGACCGCACCCTTGTGGCCCGCCATGGCCACGACCTTGGCCTCGTCGGCGTGCTGCTTGGCGTTGAGGACCGAGTGCGGCACGCCGCGCTTGCGGAGCAGTCCGGAGAGCCGCTCGGACTTCTCCACCGAGGTGGTGCCGACCAGGATCGGCTGGCCCTTCTCGTGCCGCTCGGCAATGTCGTCCACGACCGCGTCGAACTTCGCGGCCTCGGTGCGGTAGACCAGGTCGCGCTGGTCCGCGCGGATCATCGGCTTGTTGGTCGGGATCGGGACGACGCCGAGCCGGTAGATCTTGTCGAATTCCGAGGCCTCGGTCATCGCCGTGCCGGTCATGCCGGCGAGCTTGTCGTAGAGGCGGAAGAAGTTCTGCAGCGTGATGGTGGCGAGGGTCTGGTACTCCTCGCGGATGGTCACGCCCTCCTTGGCCTCGATGGCCTGGTGCAGCCCGTCGTTGTAGCGGCGTCCAGAAAGGATGCGGCCGGTGTGCTCGTCGACGATCAGGACCTCGCCGTCGAGGATGACGTATTCCTTGTCGCGGCGGTAGAGCTCCTTGGCCTTGATCGAGTTGTTCAGGAACGAGATCAGCGGGGTGTTCGCCGACTCGTAGAGGTTGTCGATGCCGAGGTAGTCCTCGACCTTGGTGATGCCGGGCTCGAGGATCGAGACGGTGTGCTTCTTCTCGTCGACCTCGTAGTCGGTGTCCTTGTCCAGGCGGCGCGCGACCTTGGCGAACTCGCCGTACCACTCCACCTCCTCCTGGGTGGGCCCGGAGATGATCAGCGGGGTGCGCGCCTCGTCGATCAGGATCGAGTCGACCTCGTCGATGATCGCGTAGTTCAGCTCGCGCTGGACGCAGTCCTCCAACGAGGTCGCCATGTTGTCGCGCAGGTAGTCGAAGCCGAGCTCGTTGTTGGTGGCGTAGGTGATGTCGCAGCCGTAGGCCTCCCGGCGCTCGGCGGGGGTCATCTCCGGCAGGATCACCCCGATGCTCAGCCCGAGGAAGCGGTGCACGCGACCCATCCACTCCATCTGGAACTGGGCCAGGTAGTCGTTGACGGTCACGATGTGGACGCCCTTGCCCGTCAACGCGTTCAGATAGGCCGGCAGCGTGGAGACGAGAGTCTTGCCCTCGCCGGTCTTCATCTCCGCGATGTTGCCCAGGTGCAGCGCCGCACCGCCCATCAGCTGGACGTCGAAGTGGCGCTGGCCCAGCACCCGCTTGGCCGCCTCCCGGACGGTGGCGAACGCCTCGGGCATCAGGTCGTCGAGGGACTCACCCTTGTCCAGGCGCTGCTTGAACTCACCGGTCATCGCGCGTAGCTCGTCGTCGGACATCGCCACGAAGTCGTCCTCGATGGCGTTGACGGCCTTGGCCACCGCCTCGAGCTGGCGCAGGATCTTGCCCTCGCCGATGCGCAGGACCTTGTCGATGAGCGTCACGCGGAGAACTCCCTGGGTGCGGTCTGGGGGGCGGCCCTTCGCCGGGCACACCGGTGGCGCCGCAGCCGACCGGGGTCGACCGGGGCCGTCGCCCATCGTAACGGCCGGGCGAGTCGCTGGGTTCCGGACCGACAAGGGCCCGGCGGGGCCGAGATCGGCGGCTCAGGGGACGACGGCCACGCCGAGGACCGCGGGCAGCGCGGGACCGCGCGCGTCCTCGGGCAGGGTGACCCGCTCGAGCTGCTTGACCTCCAGGCCCGCCGCGGCGAGGGCGTCCACGGTGTCACGACTGACGTGGCAGCCTCCGAACAGCCGTGGCCACACGGTCGCGTCCAGCACCCGCTGCACTCGCGCCAGACCCGGGGACTCAGAACGGACGTGCTCGAGGAACCGCACCTCGCCTCCGGGGCGCAGGACCCTGCGCGCCTCGGCCAGCGCCGCGGCCTGGTCCTCGACCGAGCACAGCACCAGGGAGAGGACCACGGCGTCGGCCGACGCGTCCGCGACCGGCAGACTCTCGGCCACCCCGTCGCGGAGGTCGATCCGCTCCTCGGCGCGGACCGCGGCGCGCTCCCGGAGGTAGCTCTCGGGCTCCACCGCCACCACCCGGACGACCTCGACGGGGTAGAAGCTGAAATTCGCACCGTCCCCCGACCCGACCTCGACCACGGTGCCGGCCAGCCCGGCAAGGTGTCGACGCCGCAGGTCGTCGAGACCGGAGCGCCGGCTCATCGGCTCCAGCAGGCAGCTGTAGAACCGTGCGAACAGCGGATGGTGAACCTTCGGCGACTGCACGGTCCCATGGTGGCAAAGCCCTCCACGCGATTTCCATGTCAACAGACATTGACACGAAGTGATTTTTCATGTGAACTCGTGCCAACATGAAAACCACGCGTAGCTACACGATGACCGCCCGGGCCCGATCGGTGGCAGCGACCCGCACCTCGATCCTCGACGCCACCCATGCGTTGACCCAGGAGCGGCTCCTCCGAGACATCTCCCTCGATGACGTGGCCGCCCGTGCGGGAGTCAGCGTGCAGACGGTGCTGCGCCAGTTCGGCAGCCGCGCAGACCTGCTGGAGAAGGTCGCCGAGCACGTCCGCGGCCGCGTCGAGGAGGAGCGCCACGCCCCCGTGGGGGACGTCGCCGAAGGCCTGCGGGTGCTGCTGGAGCACTACGAGGAGCGGGGCGAGGCGGTGCTCCTGCTACTCGCCCAGGAGGGAAGCGAGGAGATCGTGGCTCGCGCCACCGACTCCGGGCGTGCACTGCACCGCAGCTGGGTGGAGCAGGTCTTCGCCCCCTTCCTCGGTGCGGACCCGGACGAGCGTGTCCGTGGCGTCGACCTCCTGGTCGTCGCGACCGACCTCTACACCTGGAAGCTGCTGCGACGGGATCGTGGACTGAGCAAGACCTGCACCCGCGAGCGGATGGAAGACCTGGTGAGGATGGTCCTCGCCGGTCTCGGGACAGCCCCCGAAGGATGAGAACGATGGCCCGGATCCTCTTCGTCACCTGGGACGGCGGCGGCAACGTCCCGCCGGCCACCACGATCGCTGCGGAGCTGCAGCGGCGTGGGCATCACGTGCGCTTCGTCGGGCACGCGACACAGCGTGAGCACCTCGAGGGCCTCGGGTTCGCCTTCACGGCCTACGAGGGGGTGCGACCGTTCTCGGCGGTCGAGCCGAGCTCCCTGCTCCGCAGCATCGCGCTGTTCACCGACCGGGCGATGGGGCGGGCGGTGCTCGCCGACCTCGAGCGACAGCCCGCGGACCTGGTGGTCGCCGACGGCCTGCTCCTGGGCGTGCTTGCGCCGCTGCTCGCCGCCGGCCAGCGCTACGTCACGCTGGTGCACCTCTTCGACGCCTACCTGCGCAGGGTGTGGGCACGCACCCCGATCGGCGCGGTCGGACGGCTGCGGGGCATGACGCCGGCCCGGCTGTGGGCCGGAGCCGCGCTGGAGGTCGTCGCCACGCTCCCGTCCCTCGACCCCGGCGCTCGCGGGCCCCTCCCCCGGACCCGGCGCTTCACCGGGCCCGCCCTGGCCAGGATCCCGGAGCCGCACGACCTGACGGCGCACGACCCGGCCGTCCTGGTGAGTCTGAGCACCTACAGCTATCCCGGCATGACCGCCTGCCTCCAGCGGATCCTGGACGCGACCGCCGACCTCGACGCCCGGGTGGTGGTGACCACGGGACCGGTCATCGACCCGGCCGACCTGCGGCCCGCACCGCGGCACGAGGTGCATCGGTTCGTGCCGCACGACGAGCTGATGTCCCGGGTCTCCCTCCTCGTGGGCCACGGCGGGCACGCCACCACCGTGCGGGCGCTTGCCCACGACCTGCCCATGGTGGTGATGCCGATGCACCCGCTGCTGGACCAGCCGATGGTCGGCAAGGCGGTGGCTGCGGCAGGAGCCGGGCGCGTCGTGGCCAAGAAGGCGTCGGTCGCGGAGATGCGTGAAGCCGTCCAGCACCTGCTCGGGACCGGGCCGCACCGCCAGGCCGCCGCACGACTCGGGGCCGAGGTCCGGGCCAGCGACGGCGCATCTCGCGCGGCCGACCTCGTCGAGGAGCTCGTCTCGGCGACCCCGGCGGGCTTCGTGCCGAGCTGACCGGGACCTGCGACTAGCAGACGTCGCGTACGGCGATCTCGAGCGCGGCAGCGAGGTCGCCGCGGGGACTCACCAGCACCTCGTCCAGCCCCAGCCACCCGGCGACCTGCGCCAGCTCCTCGGCCAGCTCACGGGCGTTGTCCTCCGGCGCCCCGGGCTCGGCGTACGCCGCCTTGACCAGCAGCGCACCTGCCTTGCGGTCGGCCTTGAGGTCGACCCGGCCCACGATCTGGTCGCGCAGGAGGAACGGCAGCACGTAGTAGCCGAACTGCCGCTTGGCCTCGGGCACGTAGATCTCGATGCGGTAGTGGAAGTCGAAGATCTTCTCGGTGCGCTCGCGCTCCCACACCACGGGGTCGAACGGGCTGAGCAAGGCACGCGCGTCCATGGCGCGCGGCCGCGGGGCGTCACGATGGAGGTATGCCGGGCGCTTCCAGCCCTCGATCGCCACGGGCCGCAGCTCACCGTCCTCGACCAGCTCGTCGACCGCACGCTGGGCAGCACGGGTGCCCGCACCCCGGTGCAGCTGCAGCCGGTAGTAGTCGGTGAGGCAGCGCACGGTGGCGACACCGTAGGAACGAGCGGCGCGGCGGACGAGCTCCTTGATGGCCTCGTCCTCGCCGGGCACGGGAGCAGTGAGCACCTCCGTGGGCAGCACCCGCTCCGGGAGGTCGTAGACCGGCTCGAACTGGGCGTTGCGCCCCGCCATGGCCAGGTCGCCGACCAACCAGAGGTAGTCCAGCGCCTTGCGGGTCTCCGACCAGTTCCAGCCCCAGTTGTCCCGGACCCGGGGCGCGCCGTCTTCGAGGTCGCGGGCGGTGGCCGCACCGCCGTCGCGGACCTGGTCGCGCACCCGCTCCACGATGCGGGCGTTGGCCTGGGTCCACGCACCCCACCGCGCACTGTTGCGGTAGGACTCCATCCGGTGCTGCATCACCGGCCACAGCTCCACGGGCATGAACGCCTGGACATGCGCCCAGTACTCCACCATGCGGCGCGGCCGGGTCTCCGAAGCCCGGTGCAGCAGCCCGATGTCGTAGGGACCCATCCGGCTGAGCAGGGGCATGTAGTGGGCCCGGGCGAGCACGTTGACCGAGTCGACCTGCAACACACCGGTGCGTTGGAGGGTGCGCGCGAGCGTGCGCATCGTCGGCGTGGCGTGCCGGGGGTCGCGGAACCCCTGGGAGGCCAGGGTGATGCGGCGCGCCTGGGCGCGGCTCAGCGTCTGCATGGGCCCTGACCCTAGAGGCGCCCCGGATCGGGTCAGGGGATGTCGAGGAGCTTCTCGCGGACGGCATACATGACCGCCTCCATCCGCGAGTGCAGCTGGAGCTTCTCCAAGATGTTGCGCACGTGGTTCTTCACGGTGTTCTCGCTGATGAACAGCTCGCGCGCGGCGTCGCGGTTGTTCATGCCCTTGGCCACGAGGCGGAGGACCTCGAGCTCCCGCTCGGTCAGCTTGGGGGTGGGCACCTGGTCGCGGTCGGTACGGGCCATCTCCTTGAACTCGTCGATCAGCTTGACCGCCATCGCCGGGCTGATCAGCGACTGGCCCTCGGCCACGACGCGGACCGCCTGGGCGACCTCCTCGATCGAGGAGTCCTTGAGCAGGTAGCCAGAGGCGCCGTTCTTCACCGCCTCGTAGAGGTCGGCCTCCTCGTCGCTGACAGTCAGCATGATGATCTTGACGCTCGGCGCGACCTCCTTGATCTTCATACAGGCCTGCAGACCCGAGCGCTTGGGCATCCGCACGTCGAGCAGCACGACGTCGGGGACGCTGGCGGCGACCAGGTCGGTGGCGCTCATCCCGTCACCCGCCTCGCCGACCACCTCGATGCCGGGCTCTACCCCCAGCAGCATGGTCAGCCCACGTCGGAACAGCTCCTGGTCGTCGACCACGACGACACGCACAGGTTCCCCGGTGTCCGGCGCCCCCTCGGTTGCCATGCGCCCCACTATGTCAGAGGCGGCGCCGCCCGTGGGACATCCGTGCTATCTGCAGGTGGCCACAATGGACCACCTCAGGCAGCCGTCCGGTGACCAGATCAGGCCATCGGGTCAGGTCACGTCGAGGACGATCACGCCGTAGTCGTAGCCGCGGCGCCGGTAGACGACCGAGGGTCGCTCACTCTCCTTGTCCACGAACAAGAAGAAGTCGTGGCCGACGAGCTCCATCTCGTGCAGCGCCTGGTCCAGCGTCATCGGAGCTGCCGGATGGACCTTCTCCCGGACCACCAGCGGCCCCTCACCGGTGACCGTGATCGGGCCGACCTTGCGCTCGACCACCTCGTCGTGGTGCTCCAGCGCCGACCCGTTCTGCGCTGCCGTGCCCTGCCCGGTCTCGGCGTGACTGCGCGCCATCGCCTGACCGAGCGACTCGGGGGTGTGGTTTCCGCGGTGCACCTTGCGCCGGTCCGCGGCGCGCCGCATCTGCGCCGCCATCTTGTCCAGGGCGAGGTCGAGTGCGGCCATCTTGTCCTCCGCCGCCGCCTCGGCGCGCACGACGGGGCCCTTGGAGCGGGCGGTCAGCTCGACGCGCACCGCCTTGTCCGGCTGGCGGGGATGGTCGTCCCGGGCCACGAGCACCTCCACGCGCATGATCCGCTGGTTGTGCTTCTCCAGCTTGTGGAGCTTGTCCTCGGCATGGGCTCGGAACCGCTCCGACACCTCGCAGTGCCGGCTGCTGACCACGACATCCACCACGAACCTCCTGTTGTGTGACGGGACCATCGAGTGGGGTCGTCGACGGCATCCCGCGCAGGGATGTCGTCGCGAAGAGGATGGGCGAAGGGGCGCCTCCGAGAGCGCGCCGCACACCAGGCCCGACCGACGGAGAGGACCGTGGTGACCGCCATACACAGACGCTAGTGGCCGGACGGCGAAATCGGTAGGGACGTACGTCATCGGCGCAGGTCACCCCCACCGAGCATCACCCCCGGAGCCCCCCGGGGAGCCCGGCGCCGCGGGACCGAGCCTTCGGCGGGTGGCCGCCACGGTCGCCACCGCGCGCACCCCGAGCCCGGCGTCCTCCAGCGCCCGTTGGGCCTCCCGTGCGGTGGCACCGGTGGTGAGCACGTCGTCACACACCACCAGGTGCACCGGCCGTGCCGCCCGCGCCAGCGCCGCTCGTGCGGCCGGTGCGACCGTCATGGTGCCGGAGAGGTTGCGCAGGCGTTCGGCCGAGGACAGGCCGGCCTGGTCGCGGACGGCGCCTCGGGGACGCAGCAACCGGTGCACCGAGGCCCGAACACCCTCGCGGCGCAGGTGGCGCGCCGCGACGCGGGTCACCCGGAGCAGCGGGTCGTGTCCCCGGGCACGCACCACGGCGGCCCGGGAGGGGACCGGGACGAGGACGACCGGGGTATCACCGGCCCCGGCGCCACCCCGCACCGAGGCGGCGAGAAGAGCGCCCAGGGGCTCGGCCAGGGCGAGCACGCCGCGTTCCTTGTGGGCGAGCACCATCGCGCGGACCGGGTCGGCGTACTCCCCGGCCGCGAAGCAGGCCGCGAGCCCCTCCGGACACGGCGTGGGCCGGACCGCGACGGCCCGACGAGGCAGCGTGGCAGCACAGGGCCGGCACCAGGCGCGGCCCGGCGTGCCACAGCCGACGCAGCCCGAACCGTGCACCAGGTCCAGCCAGGCGTCGAGCAGGCAGGTCACGGCCGCAGTCTGGTGTCCTGCACCCCCGCAGAGCGAGCGGCGCCCCGAGGCTTGTGGACAGCCCTGATCAGGGGGCGTACGCCGCCGCCAGGACCCGGGAGCCGGTGTGCGGCCACTGCCCGTTGCCGGTGAGGGTGAACACACGCTGGTCGGCCGTCAGCAGGCGCACCGGCGCCTCGGGGTGCGGCGCCACCACCAGGGAGGTGGCCGCCCCCCGGAAGTCGCTGGGCTGCAGCACCGTGGCCGCCACCGGCGACCCGTCCGAGCTGACCAGCACCGTCCGGCTGGTGTCCCCGCCGGGTCGGGCCAGCAGGGCCAGCGTGCCCGGGTCGCGCCACCCCAGGTCGACCACCCGGGCACCGTCGACCACGTCCGGCGCCAGCGCCGTCTGGTGGCCGGCACCGGTCACCTCACCCTCGTCGGTGCGCAGCACGTCGACCACCCTGGCCACGGCACCGTTCCGGACGGCCAGCGACACGGCGAGCCGACTGCCGTCCCACGCCACACTGAACCCGGTGACGTTCCCGCCCGTCACACCCCGAACGAGGAGCTCCCGGGCCCGACCCGCGTGCACGACGTACACGCGTGCCCCGCGCGGGCCGCGGTCCAGCAGCCAGAGGTCACCGAACATGTCGTAGCCGGGCCGGAGCAGGTCGGTGCCGGAGTCGAAGACCCGCCGCACCCGCGCCGTCGGCTTGCGCACGTCGGCCGGCGCCTCGAAGAGCGTACGTCCGTCACCGGAGACAGCGGCGACCCGCCGGGGCGCGTCGCTGACCGCGAGGGAGCGCAGGGAGTAGCCCGGACGGCCCAGCGGACCCGGGACGGGGAACGCCGACGAGGTGCTCAGGTCCACGACGCGACCACCCCTCAGCCCCCAGAGCGCGGGGCGGTCACCGGTGAACCCGGCGTCGAGGCCGGCGCCGGCGGTGACCGGGACGTCCGACTGGTGCGCGGGCAGGGGAAGGGGCGTGCCGCCCACGGTGATCCGGAACCGCTCGACCCCCGGCACCTGCCGCAGCGTCCAGGCCAGCTCGCTCACCAGGTGGGTGAGGTCCTGACGGCCGGCCTTGAGCACCTCACGCGAGAGCGGCACCTCGGCGATCCCGCTCTCGGTCACGACGACCGACAGGTCGAGCGTGGTGCCCGGCGGTGCGGCGGAGCGCGTCACCGGGCTCACCGCCGCCCCCGGACCGGCCAGCAGGCCCCGCACCAGGTTGGTGGCGGTCTGCTCGCCGCGCGGGATGAACACCGGATCGGGCAGCAGGACACGACCGGTCTGGTCGTAGAAGTACAGGTTGTAGCGAGCGAAGCTGCGCTCGAAGTAGGAGACCGGCACGACCAGGGCGTCGACCGGGTTGTCGATGCGCCACTGGCCCTTCTCGGCGACCAGGTGGATGTCGAGCGTCTCCGAACCTGCCCGGGCACCCCGCCATCCTCCGCGCGAGTCCAGCCTGCGGGTGTCGGTGAGCCGCACCCGCACTCCCCGCGCGGTGGCCTCCACGGTGTAGGCGTCGTAGACGATCGTGCCGTGACTTGGCCGCCAGGTCGCCTTGGCACGCGCGGAGAGGAAGGACCGGGCCACCGAGGTGCTCAACGGGTTGGCCTGCATGGCGACGAGAAACCCCGAGACGATCGCACTGGGGCTGTCGTCCCGCGTGGGCCCGGGCGGACTGAAGTACGCCGGCTCGCTCACGCGGCCCGAACGGTCGGCGCCGACGCGGTGCACCGGCCCGCTCACCGGCAGGGAGGCGCAGCCGGTGAGCAGGAGCAGTGCCGCGAGCAGCGCCGCTCCCCGAGCGTTCATCCGGCGCTTCATCCGACCTCCTTCGTCAGGTCCGGCGTCTCGCGCCTGCTCGTCCGAGCGAGGTCCTGCGGGACCAACGGCAGCGGACTGTGCCCGATCGGGTCGCCGGCCCGGCGGGGCAGGGTGAGGCGGAACTGCGCGCCCTCCCCGGGCGCTCCCCAGGCCTGCAGCCATCCGCCGTGCAGCCGGGCGTCCTCGAGGGCGATCGCTAGGCCCAGCCCGGTGCCACCCGTGGTGCGCGCCCGGGCGGGGTCGGCCCGCCAGAACCGGTTGAACACCATCGCCGAGTGCCCCGGCTGCAGACCGATGCCGTGGTCCCGCACGGTCAGTGCGGTCGCCGCCCCGTCGGTGTCGACGGTGATCACCACCGCGCTGCCCTCCGCGTGGTCGATGGCGTTGGTGACGAGGTTGCGGACGATGCGCTCGACCCGCCGGACGTCGGCCTCGGCCATGCACACGCGGCCCTCGGGCTGCCGGACCGAGACCTGGACCCCGCGCTGCGTGGCCATCGGCGCGGTGGCGGCAACCACCCGGTGCACGACGTCGGCGAGGTTGGTGTCCTCGAGGTCGAGGGCGGCCGCGCCTGCGTCGAACCTGCTGATCTCCAGCAGGTCGGACAAGAGGTTCTCGAAGCGGTCCAGCTCGTTCTGGAGCAGCTCGGCGGAGCGCGCGGTGACCGGGTCGAAGCTACCGCGGGCGTCGTGCAGGACGTCGCCGGCCATCCGCACCGTGGTCAGCGGTGTCCGCAGCTCGTGGGAGACGTCGGAGACGAACCGGCGCTGCACGCGGGAGAGCTCGACCAGCTTGCGGATCTGGGACTGCAGCGCCTCGGCCATCTGGTTGAACGAGGTCGCCAGGCGCGCGATGTCGTCCTCGCCGGTGACGTGCATGCGCTCCTCGAGGCGCCCGGAGGCGATCCGCTCCGCGACCCGGCGGGCCAGCCGCACCGGGGTGATCACCTGTCGGGTCACGATCAGGGCGACCCCCGCGACCAGCACGAGGAGCACCAGGCCGGCGGTGAGGAGGACCCGGCGCAGCAGGTGCAGCGTCTCGGCCTCCTGCTTCATGGGGAACAGGTAGTAGAGGGCATAGCTGCCACCGTCGGAGGGCAGCACGACTGTGGAGCCGACCGCGACGCCGGGGCGGGGTGCGCGCGCGTCGAGATAACGGATCCGGGTGTAGGTCCAGGCGGTCCCCTCCTTGCCGTCCTCCACGGCCGCACGCAGGGACGCCGGCACGCTGCGGGCCTTGACCGCAGGCGTCGTCCGCACGCCGGAGGACGTGGCCCCCTGGCCCACGGGGCCGCGCACCACCACGTCGAAACCCCGGACCTCCCCCCGCGAGACCAGGCTCTCCACGAGCAGCCGCAGCTGGGTGCCGGGATCGAAGTCGTTGCCTCCTGCGGAGCTGAGCCGTTCGCGGGCGGTCGCGGTCTCGCTGCGCGCCTCGGCGATCGAGGTGTTCACCCGAGCGCTCACCAGTCCGTCGCTGATCTGGCTCATCACCATGTAACCGACCGAGCCGACCACCAGCGCGCTGAGCACCACGACCGCCGTCACCACCCGGGTGCGCAGGGAGCGACGCCAGAACGACAACGTCGATCGCGGCAGGCGCGCCACGGCGGCCGGGAGCCGGACCAGCCGGGTCAGGAGCCTGTCGTCGGATCGCTCAGGGGGCCGCAGGGGCGTCATCCGCGCTGCCCGCCTTGTAGCCCACGCCCCGGACCGTCACCACGACCGTGGGATTCTCCGGGTCCTGCTCGATCTTCGCGCGCAGGCGCTGCACGTGGACGTTGACCAGTCTGGTGTCCGCCGCGTGCCGGTAGCCCCAGACCTGCTCCAGCAGCTCCTCGCGGGTGAAGACCTTGCGCGGGTGCCGGGCCAGGCACACCAGGAGGTCGAACTCCAGCGGGGTGAGGGAGATCTGCTCGCCGTCCCGGGTGACCGTGTGGCCCATCACGTCGATCGAGAGGTCCCTGATGTGCACCTCCTCGACCTCGGGTACGTCGAGCCGGCGGATCCGCGCCCGGATCCGCGCCACGAGCTCCTTGGGCTTGAACGGCTTGACGACGTAGTCGTCGGCACCGGACTCCAGGCCCTTGACCACGTCGAGCGTGTCGCCGCGGGCGGTGAGCATGACGATGGGCACGCCGGACTCGGCGCGGATCTCCTCGCACACGTCGATGCCGTCGAGGCCGGGCAGCATCAGGTCCAGCAGGACCACGTCCGGGCGGAACGCCCGGAACGCGGCCATCGCCTCGTCGCCACGGGTGACGATCTCGCTGGTGAAACCCTCGTTGCGCAGCACGAGGGTGAGCATCTCGGCCAGGGCCGCGTCGTCGTCGACCACGAGGACCCTGGGCCGGTCCGCCACCACCTGCTGCGCCACGGGAGCTGCCGAGGCCTCTAGTAGCGGTAGTGGTCGGACTTGAACGGACCCTCCACCGGCACGCCGAGGTAGCGGGACTGGTCGTCGGTCAGCGCGGTGAGGTTGACCCCGAGCGCCCCGAGGTGCAGCCGGGCCACTTCCTCGTCGAGGTGCTTGGGCAGCACGTACACCCCGGTGGGGTACTCCTCGGTGCGCGTGAACAGCTCGATCTGGGCCAGCACCTGGTTGGTGAAGGAGTTGGACATCACGAAGGACGGGTGCCCGGTCGCGTTGCCGAGGTTCATCAGCCGGCCCTCGGAGAGCACGATGATGGACTTGGCGGCGCCCTCGCCCTCGTTGAAGGTCCACAGGTCGACCTGTGGCTTCACGTTCTTGCGGGTCGCGACGCCCTCGGCCTCCAGGCCCGCCATGTCGATCTCGTTGTCGAAGTGCCCGATGTTGCCGATGATCGCGTTGTGCTTCATCCGGCGCATCTGGTCGACGGTGACGACGTCCTTGTTGCCGGTCGCGGTGATGATGAGGTCGGCCCGGTCGAGGAGGTTCTCGAGCGTGTCGACCTGGTAGCCGTCCATCGCCGCCTGGAGCGCACAGATCGGGTCGATCTCGGTGACGACCACGCGGGCGCCCTGGCCGCGCAGCGACTCGGCGCAGCCCTTGCCGACGTCGCCGTAGCCACAGACGACGGCGACCTTGCCGCCGATGAGCACGTCGGTGGCCCGGTTGATCCCGTCGATGAGCGAGTGGCGGCAGCCGTACTTGTTGTCGAACTTGGACTTGGTGACCGAGTCGTTGACGTTGATGGCCGGGAAGAGCAGCGTGCCTTCCTTCATCATCTCGTAGAGCCGGTGCACGCCGGTCGTGGTCTCCTCGGTCACGCCCTTGACCGAGTTGGCGATCGGGGTCCAGTGGTCGGCGTTCTTCGCCAGCTGGGCACCCAGGGCCTCGAAGATGATCCGCTGCTCGGTGCTGGTCGCCGTGGCCGGGTCCGGCGCCTCGCCGGCCTTCTCGGCCTGCACCCCGAGGTGCAGCAGCAGCGTGGCGTCACCGCCGTCGTCGAGGATCATGTTGGGCAGCCGGGCCTCCCCTGCCGAGGACCAGTCGAGGATCTGCTGGGTGCACCACCAGTACTCCTCCAGGCTCTCCCCCTTCCAGGCGAACACCGGGACGCCGCTGGGGTCCTCGGGGGTGCCGTCGGGTCCGACGACGACGGCGGCCGCGGCGTGGTCCTGGGTGGAGAAGATGTTGCAGGAGGCCCACCGCACCTCGGCGCCCAGCGCCACCAGCGTCTCGATGAGGACAGCCGTCTGGATGGTCATGTGCAGGGAGCCGGCGATGCGGGCGCCGGCGAGCGGCTTGCTGTCGCCGTACCGCTCGCGCATCGCCATCAGGCCGGGCATCTCGTGCTCGGCCAGGGAGATCTCGGTGCGGCCGTAGTCGGCGAGGTCGAGGTTGGCGACCTTGAAGTCCATGCGTGTCTTCCTTGGAGTGCGTGAGTGTGACGGGTGGTCAGCGCGCGGCCGGTCGGCGCCGGTGACGGACCCGGGGGGCCGCGGGCGGGCGTCTGACCACGATCTCGTGCGAAAGGCGCTCGGTGAGTCTACCGAAGAGTGGCTCAGCCCCGGGACTCCTGCACCTGCGGGTCCGCCAGACCACCCTTCGCGGTGGTCTCACTGCGCAGGTCGGGCTCGAGGTAGACCACCCGTGCCTCGGGCACCGCCTCGCGCAGCGCCCGCTCGGCGGCGTCGATGGCCAGCGCCACCTCGGCCGCGGAGTCGGCCGCGGCCACTGCGATCTTCGCGCCGACCAGCAGCTCCTCGGGCCCGAGGTGCATGGTGCGCATGTGGATCACCGACTCGATGCCGGTGGTGCCGCAGATGGCCTCCCGGATGCGGCGCTGGGCATCGGGCCGGGCGGACTCCCCCAGCAGCAGGCTCTTGGTCTCGACCGCGAGCACGACCGCCACCGTGACCAGGAGCAGCCCGATCATGGCGGTGCCCAGCACGTCGAAGATGGGGTTCTCGGTCAGCAGCGTCAGCCCCACGCCTGCGAGCGCGAACACCAGACCGGTGAGTGCGGCGAAGTCCTCGAGCAGGATCACCGGCAGCTCCGGCGCCTTGGCGCGGCGGACGAACTGCACCAACGTGGCCCGGCCACGGATCCGGTTGGTCTCCCGGATCGCCGTGCGCAAGCTGAAGGACTCCATCGCGATGGCGGCGCCGAGCACCAGCAGCGGCACCCACCACCAGCGGCCGTCGAGCTGCCCGAGGTCTCCAGGGTGAGCGTGCACCTCGTGCCACTTGTGGTAGGCCTCGTAGAGGGCGAACAGGCCGCCGAGGCTGAACAGCACGATGGCCACGAGGAAGGAGTAGACGTAGCGCTCGCGCCCGTAGCCGAACGGATGCTGCGCGGTGGCCTGCCGCCGCGACTTGCGCCCGCCCAGCAGCAGGAGGAGCTGGTTGCCGGAGTCGGCGACCGAGTGGATCGCCTCGGCCAGCATCGAGGAGGAGCGGGTGAGCGCGAAGGCCACGAACTTGGTGACGGCGATGCCGAGGTTCGCCAGCAGTGCAGCCAGGACGGCCTTGGTGCCGCCTTCGGTGGACATGGGTGGAGAGCCTATCCGCGCCTTTCGACCGGGGAAGGTCAGCCGCCGAGCCCCAGCTGGAGGTAGGCCGCGGCGTAGGTCCCGGTGAGCAGCATCGCGGCGTAGCGGGCGACGTCCCCGTCGGACTCGGAGTCGATGACCTGTACGCGTACGTCACGCGCCTGCGCCGTCTCCTCCAGCCGCGCCCGGGTGTGGCGTACGCCGGGGTCGACGGAGCCGTCGTCCAGCAGGACCAGGGCCGGGCGCCGCTGGGCGGCGGCCCCCGTGTCGGAGAACGGGTCGGCGAAGACATCGGCAGGTGCGGTCGCCTCCAGCACGGGGAGCAGGTGCTCGGCGTCAGCGGCCAGCGCCGTGCGTCCGGTGGCCCGGCGTAGGGACTCCGCGATCCGGCGACCGGCCCGCGCCGCCAGCACGGTCCCGCCCCAGAACAGCGGCGTGGCGTCGGCGAGGCCGATCGCCAGGATCTTCGCCGGGTTGGTCGCGATGTCGCGGTGCGGACCGCAGGTGACGGCCACGTCGTCGAGCGCGTCGGCAACCAGCTGCGGATCGGTCGACGGCCCCAGGTGCACCCGATCGAGCAGATCGAGCACCACCACCGCGACGGCCAGCTGGTCACCGGTCTGGGCGGGCACCAGGGTGACGTAGCGGCCCTGCGCGTGCTCGGCGACCAGCGAGCCGCCCGGCGCGGCGACCACCAGGGGGCAACCGCGACGCACCGCCTCTGCCACCGCCCGCGCGGTGGCCTCGTCCTTCCCCTCCGGGGCGAGGACGACGACGAGGTCGAGTCCGCCTGCCCACCCCGGGAGGCCGGGCCCCGGCCAGGCCACGAAGGGGACCGGGCAGACCGGCTCGAGCACGGCCCGCAGCAGTCGGGAGTCGGGTCCGGCCGCCACCACAGCTCGGGGACGGCTGTCGCGCAGCCGCTCGAAGGCCTGCGTCATCGCGTCCTCGGCGGCGACGGCCTCCCGGCGTACCCGGGCACCACTCTCGGCGAGGTGGCGCAGTCGCAGCTCTCCACGCGCCAGCGCGGCGTCGTCGTCGAGCAGTCCGTCCTCGAAGGTCATCGCGGTGCCGGCGTGGCGGTCAGGCGGGAAGCCTGGCCTCGTCCACGAGAAGCACCGGGATGTCGTCGCGCACCGGGTAGGCGCGGCCACACCCGGAGCACACGAGCTCCTCGCGCTGCTCGTCCACGGCAAGCTCCGACCGGCAGGCCGGGCACACGATGAGCTCGAGGAGGCTCTGGTCCAGGTTCATCACTTGCTCCCGTCGCTGTCGATCACCGCGAGCACCTCGTCGCGGAGCCGCTCCATCGTCGCTGCGTCATCGGCCTCGGCGTTGAGCCGCAGCAGCGGCTCGGTGTTGGAGGCGCGCACATTGAACCACCAGTCGGCGTGCTGGACCGTCAGCCCGTCGAGGTGGTCCACCTCCACGCCGTCGCGTCCGGACCACTGCTTCTCGAGCCGCTCGAGCACCGCCCGCTGGTCGGCGACCTCGGTGTTGATCTCCCCACTGGCGTGGTGGCGGGAGTACGGCGCCAGCACCTCCGACAGCGGCGCGTCCGAACCCGCGAGCGCGGCCAGCGCGTGCAGCGCCGCCAACATGCCGGAGTCGGCGCGCCAGAAGTCGCGGAAGTAGAAGTGGCCGGAGTGCTCGCCACCGAAGATCGCTCCGGTCTCGGCCATCCGCGCCTTGATGAAGGAGTGCCCCACTCGCGTCCGGACCGGCTGGCCGCCCAGCTCGCCGACGATCTCGGGAACCGCGCGCGAGGTGATCAGGTTGTGGATGATCGTGGCCCCCGGCTCCTTCGCCAGCTCGCGCGCCGCAATGAGCGCGGCGAGCACGCTGGGGCTGACCACCTCGCCGTGCTCGTCGACCAGGAAGCACCGGTCGGCGTCACCGTCGAAGGCGAGACCGATGTCCGCTCCGGTCTCGCGCACCTTGGCCTGCAGGTCCCGGAGGTTGGCCGGCTCGATCGGGTTCGCCTCGTGGTGGGGGAAGGTGCCGTCGAGCTCGAAGTAGAGCTCGACGAGGTCCAGGTCGAGCTTGCCGAGCACGGCCGGGGCGGTGAGGCCGGCCATGCCGTTGCCGGCGTCCACGACGGCCTTGAGCCGACGACCCTCGACCGGGGCGAGGGAGATCAGGTGCGCGGCGTAGTCCTCGAGCACGTCCTGCTCGGTGATCGCCCCTGCTCGGTCCGCGGCGTCCGCACGCCCCGCCGCGACGCGCTCGCGGATGTCGCCCAGGCCGGTGTCCTGGCCCACCGGAGCCGCGTGTGCGCGGCAGAGCTTGATGCCGTTGTAGCGAGCGGGGTTGTGGCTGGCGGTGAACATCGCCCCGGGGCGGGCGAGGTGGCCCGAGGCGAAGTAGAGCTCGTCGGTGGAGGCGAGCCCGATCATCGTGACGTCCGCGCCGGCCGCGGAGGCACCCTCGGCGAAGGCGCGGGCCAGACCGGGGGACGAAGGACGCATGTCGTGGCCGACGACCACAGCGTCGGCCTCGGTGACCCCCACGAACGCGTTGCCCACGCGGCGAGCGAGCTCGTCGTCGACCTGCTCGGGCACGGTGCCGCGGATGTCGTAGGCCTTGAAGATGCCGTTCAGGTTCTCGGGGTCGGTCGTCGCCATGTCCGCGAGCCTAGCGATGCCGGCCGGGTCGGCGCGCCGGCCGGTCACCGGCTCCGCCGGCGCCGACTCAGTCCTGCGGGCGGAGCGCCCGCAGGTGTCCGCGACGGGTGCCCTCGGACGCCGACGGCGACACTGGTGTGGGCGCGGCCACCGGCTCCGGTCGTGGCTGGGCGGCCTCGCGCACGGCGTCGGCCAGCGCCAGGAGGTCATCGGTCGACGGCCCCTGCTCCCGCTCGAAGGAGAGCCGGAGGATCTCCCAGCCACGAGGAGCCGAGAGGCGTTCGGCATGGAGGTCGCACAGGTCGTAGGCATGGGGCTCGGCGTACGTCGCGAGCGGGCCGACGACGGCGGTCTGGTCGGCGTAGACGTAGGTGAGGGTGGTCGTGGCCGGACGACCGCACGCACTGCGCGAACAACGACGGAGCAGACCCACGGCGAGGACGGTACCGCCCGGGGCGGTCTGCGAGCCGTAGGCTCGCGGCGTGGGGACACACACACCTGAGGGCACCGTCGAGGCCCTGCTCGACCACCGGCGCGACCGGCACGGGCGTGGCCGGCGCGGGCCGGCCTTCGGACCCGACGCGCCGGTCCGGGTCCCCGCCCTGCGCAGCCGCGCGGAGCGCTTCGACGAGGTCGCGCTCGCGGTGATGGAGGATGTCGAGGAGCGCTGGAGCGACCAGCTCGCGGCGGTCGAGCTCGCCGTCGAGGAGATCCCTCCCCTCCCCCGCACCTGGGTGGCCGGCACCGTCCCGCTGGCCTCCTTCGTGCCGGCGACCTCGGCGACACGGCCACGCCTGGTGCTGTTCCGTCGGCCGTTGGAGCACCGCGCGGAGACCCGGGCCGACCTCGAGGCACTGATCCTCACCGTGGTCGTCGAGCAGCTCGCCGACTACCTGGGCGTCCCCCCGGAGGACGTGCACCCCGACTACGAGGACTAGGCACGGCCACGGCACCCGAGCACCCCGCATCCGGGGTTCACTCGGGACGCGCCACCGGCGCCCTGGACGTCGCTCCCGCCATGGGGAACGCCGCCCCTGCGAAACCCCTCCCCGCCTCGGCGACCAGGCCGGCCACCACGGGCGCGTCACCCGGCTCGACCACCACGGCGCGGGTCTCGCGCCCGAGAGCCACCTTGACGGTCGCGCCCGCGGCCACGGCGACCGTGCGTGAGCCGGTCGTGCGACCGCGAGCGTCGTACCCGGTCACGCCGACGCGGGTGGCCGAGTCGGTCGCGGTCAGCCGCACCTGCGCGGTGGCGCCGCCGGGGACCCCGAGGGCAGAGGTACGGCGCAGCGGCCGGCCTGAGTCCGCATAGCCGAGGTCCCCGCCCGCCGAGACGCGCAGGCTCGCGACCACCGGGCTCTCGCCGTCCACCCGCAGTGCTGTCGGGTGGCCGTCGAACGCCTTGGCCACGTCGGCCCGGACCACCGCACCCGGTGGCACCCGGATCTCCTCGCGGCCCGGCACGGTGAACGTGCCGCGCCTGCCGGCGACGCGCAGGGACACCAACGTCTCGACCTGGCCCGGGTTGGCGACCAGCACCGTGGCGTCGTCGGCGCGGTCGGGCAGGCCGGTCAGCACCACGTGCCGCGACGGACGCTCGGTGCCGGGCACCCACTCCTGCACGGGGTTGGCGAGCACGCCGGAGGCGTAGCTGTCGGCCGCCACCGCGGCGACCAGACCCCGCGTCGCGGTGACGCGCACCGCCAGCTCGCCACGTACCGGCGCGAGCTCGGCCAGGTCGAGCACCTTCGTCTCGCCGTGCCGCACCTCCAGGCCGCGCAGGTCCGGGAGGTCGACCGGTCCCCCTGGGCCCAGCACGTCGACATCGACGAGAGCGTCGGCGTCGCGGGGGTTGGCGAGCACGACCCGCGAGGTGTGCGGTCGCGCGGCACCCAGTCCGGTGAACCACCACCTCGACCGCGGCTCGGGGCACGGGGCCATCGCGAACCGGCCGCGCGGCCCGGCATCCTGCACCGCGTAGCCCTGTGCCGCCCGGGCTGCCGGGATCTCGACGATGCGCGGGTCGGTGCCCACGTGGCGGGACCGGGCCCCGCCCGCCGTGGCCGACCCCCCGGTGGCGCGGGTGCCGGGCAGACCTCCAGGGCAGGCGAACGTACGGCCGACCGCGACGGCCCCGGCACCGGAGCGCGCCACCGGTGCGCCGGCGAGTCCGGCCAGCAGCAGGGCCACGACCGTGACCAGCAGCGCCACCGCCGGGAGCCACGGGATGGACGGCGTCGCGGCTCGCCTGCGGCCGCGCGCCGACGGCCGAGGAGTGGCCGGGCTGCTGGTCGGGGTGCTCATCGTCGCTCCCGACGACCCGGGGTCGCCAGCACCACGACGGCCAGCAGGGTCAGCACCTGGACGGCGAGCACGCCCGCGTGCCCGGCGCGCTGCCACCACGAGCGCTCGCGGTCCACGGCATCCAGCGACACCGGCGCAGCCACGCTCCAGGCGCGCGAGGTCCGCACCGGGTTGCTGGCACCGGTGAACCCGTCCGCGGCATCGAAGGCACCGGAGACGGCGGAGCTCACCGGCGGCGGGGCATAGACGTAGCGGACGCCGTACCGCCCGAGCAACCAGGCGGTGCGGGTGTCCCCACCGGCGAGCAGGTGGTCCAGTGACCGGGTCAGGTGGACCCGCTCCGGGGTGGCGCGGAGAACCGCGTCGTCACCGATCCGCAGGGTGCCGTGACGCAGCAGGCGGTAGCGCACCGCCGATCCGCCGTCGCCACCGCGCAGCATCAGGACGGCCTGGTCGGTTCGGGAGGTCGCGAGCTCGGCCATGTACGTCGGCAACCGGGTCGCAGGGCCGCGGGTCAGCGGTCCGTCCGACCCCACGGCCAACCACCAGCCGGCGCCCAGCACGGGGACCGCCACCGCCACCGCGACCGCGACCGCCACAACGGTGGCCGGCAGCACCCGCGGCGCAGCAGCCACGCGCGGCAGCAGGGCCTCGACGGCAGCCGACCCGGCGACCAGGAAGGACGCCAGGATGCACAGCAGGGCGAACCCCGGGTAGCCGTGCAACGGCGGCGTTCCGTCCGGCAGCCGCAGCGGCACCACAGTCTGGACGGCCAGCACCACGGCCGCCGTCGCGGCGACCACCCAGGCACGACCGGCGACTGCCCGGGCGCCGGGCCCGACGAGCGCGCCGAGCGCCGCGACCGGCAGCGCCGCCGTGACCCAGCTCGGCGCTGCGCCCGGGCCGCCGAGACGACCGAGCAGCAGCTCCCACCACCGAGGGTCCAGAGGGACCGCCCCCGCCTCGCCGGCCTCGAGCAGCCATCCCTGCGGGGTGGAGAGCGTGCCCACCGCCCAGGGGAGGACGAGCAGCAGGGGAACGCCGACGACGGTGACGACGAGCGCGACGTGCCGGCGCCCCCTCCAGGGCGATGATCCGGTGCCGACCAGCGCCCGCCAGGCCAGCGCCAGCAGGGCCACCATCAGCAGGGCCGCGGGGACGAACGCCACCAGGACCCCTGCGGCCAGTGCGGTGCGCCAGACCGCGCGCGAGCGACGTCGCCGATCAGTGGCGGCGAGGCCCAGCGCCGAGGTGGCGGCGAACGGCAGCACCAGGGCGCCCGCGACCGTTCCCAGGCGCCCCTGCTGGACCGCCCCGGTGACCGCCGGCAGCAGGCCGTAGGCGACCGCCGCCCCCAGCGCGACCCAGCGGTGTCGAACCACGCGCCGGGTGAAACGGTGCGCCGAGAGCATCGCCAGCGGGACGGCGAGGAGGAACAGCAGCCACACCAGCGTGCCGGCCGCACCGAGCAGGACCGTCCCGGCCACCGCCAGCGCGAGCACGTACCCCGGCCCCGGGGCCGTGGTCCCCGGCCCCAGCCAGTGCCAGTCGCGTGCCCACAGCGACCACCAGTGCCCCACGCCGTCCGGCGGGCTCAGCAGGGCGCCTCCGTGGACCGGGCCCCCGGTCAGCAGCTCGCGGTGTGCGACCAGCGAGGTCAGGACCAGCGCCGTCGTGGCCCAGAGCAAGGGGCTGCGCAGCACCCGGCGGCGCACCGAACCGGACTCCTGGCCAGGTGGCGCGGCCACCTCACGAGCGGTGTCCAGGACAGCAGCGAACACATCGCCGAGGTAGTCGAGTCCGTGGCGGTAGGGCAGCCACGGCGGGGACAACAGCGGACGCACCTGTGACCGAGGCACCCGGACCGTGCCTCGCCGGGCCCGCCGCGCCGACAGGATCCGCCCCGGATGGAGGTAGACGTCGGCCAGGGCGCCGAGCTCCTCGCGCGCCTCCGAGCCGGCCCGGACGAGGAGCAGCCCGAGCACCCGGAGCAGTCCCCCGGCGAGCAGCCGGACCGCACGCCACGCCACCAGCGGCGCCGGACCGTCGACCAGCAGCGCGGTCAGGTGCGCGGCCCGCTCCGCACGCAGCGGGCGGGAGACCAGCTCGCCGCCACGGAGCCCACGACGGCTCGCCCCGACGTGGTACATCACCGCACTGGGGACGGCGACCGTGCGGTGACCGGCCAGGGCGGCACGCCAGCCGAAGTCGAGGTCGGCCCCCAGGACGGGGAACAGGTCGTCGAAGCCGACCTGCTCCAGCACCTCGCGCCGCACGAGCATCCCCGCGGAGTTGACCGCAAGCGTCCGCCGTACGTCGTCGCCGCCGGGAAGGGCCGCAGCGGCCTCCCGGGCCTGCTCGGTCTCCAGGTGGTCGTACTGCCCCTGGTCGTACTCCCCGGGCTCCAGGCCGGTCTCTCGCCGGCCGGTGCCGGAGATCGTCACTCCGATCTCGAGCAGTCGACGCAGGTCGGGCCACTCCCGCAGCTTGGGCCCGGCCACGTCGGCTCCCACCGTCTCGGCGTGAGCGACCAGCTCGGCCAGGCACACCGGGTCCGGTCGGGCGTCGTCGTGGAGCAGCCACACCCACTCCTCGGACCGCGAGGCGGCCGCCGTCGGGTCCGCCGCCTCGAGCCCGGAGCGGACCGCACCGGCCCAAGTCGTGGCCGCCGGGAGCCGCAGGGGCTCCACACCGAGCGCGTCGCGCACCAGTCGTGGACTCTCGTCCATCGACCCGGTGTCCACCGCGACCACGCGGTCGGGACGGACCGTCGACTGCTCGAGCGCCGCGAGCACCGACGGCAGCCACCGGGCGCCGTCGTGGCTGACGAGCAGGGCGGTGATGTACACGACCTGCCAGCCTACGGCCGTGGCATGCCCGTGGGGCACGCCTCCGGCGGCGACTGTGGCGAGCGTTACGTCGCTTAGACGGCGCGCTTCTTCAGCTTGCGGCGCTCGCGCTCGGAGAGACCGCCCCAGATCCCGAACCGCTCGTCGTGAGCAAGGGCGTACTCCAGGCAGTCCTGGCGCACCTCACAGGTCAGGCAGACCTTCTTGGCCTCCCGTGTCGACCCGCCCTTCTCCGGAAAGAACGCCTCTGGGTCAGTCTGCGCGCACAGTCCGCGCTCCTGCCAGCTCGCGTCCTCGCCGTCCCCGTCCAACACGTAGAGTTCCCGCACGGTCTTCGCCCCTTCGACCCTTTCGATCCTGACGGACCGAGTTGATGATCACACTGATGTGATTACATGCCTGTCGTCCCTGGTTCGTCAAGCCGAATCTGGTATTGGGCCGCACTGGTACACAATCGCTCGCATGCCTCCTCCCGCCTCCAGACCCATGTCCGGCTTGGAAAACTCCTCCGGATTCGTCCCGCCGGTTCCGGCCGAGATCACCGTTCTGTGCGGTGGCGTCGGCGGCGCGCGGTTCGTGACCGGGCTGCTGCGGTTGATCGAGCGCACCGGCAGCGACAGCTCCGTGACGGTCGTGGCGAACACCGCCGACGACATCTGGGTGCACGGCCTGAAGGTCTGTCCCGACCTCGACACCGTGATGTACACCCTCGGCGGCGGCATCGACCCCGAGCGCGGCTGGGGCCGCACCGGCGAGACGTGGCAGGCCAAGGAGGAGCTCGCGGCGTACGGCGTGCAGCCGACCTGGTTCGGTCTCGGCGACAAGGACCTGGCCACCCACCTGGTCCGCACCCAGATGCTCGACGCGGGCTACCCGCTCTCGGCGGTCACCGCGGCACTGTGCCGACGCTGGGACCCGGGCGTGACGCTGCTGCCGATGACCGACGACCGGGTGGAGACCCACGTGGCGATCGACGACCCCGGCACGGGCGAGCGCACGGCGGTGCACTTCCAGGAGTACTGGATCCGGCATCGGGCCGAGGTCCCCGCCCACACGGTGGTGCCGATCGGAGCGGACAAGGCGTCCCCGGCCCCGGGGGTGCTGGAGGCGATCACCGGCGCCGACGTGGTGCTCCTGCCGCCCTCGAACCCGGTGGTCTCGGTGGGGACGATCCTCGCGGTGCCCGGCATTCGCGAGGCGGTGCGGGCCACGCCTGCCGCCGTCGTCGGCGTCTCCGGCATCATCGGGGGCGACCACGTTCACGGAATGGCCAGGCAGCTCCTCGACGTCATCGGCGTGGAGTGCTCGGCCGCCGCGGTCGCCGAGCACTACGGCGCACGCAGCCGCGAGGGAGTCCTGGACGGCTGGCTCGTCGACACGGTGGACGCGGCGGCGGTGCCACGGATCCGGGAGGCCGGTCTCGCCACGGCCGCCGTGCCGCTGTGGATGACCGACGCCGACGCCACCGCCGACATCGTGGCCGCCGCCCTGGAGCTCGTCGGTGCCCCGGCCTGAGAACACGGCGCCGAGCCGCCCACTGCTCGCCTGGCCGGTCGAGGGCATCGGGGAGATCACCGAGGGCGCCGACCTCGCGGCACTGCTCGCGAAGGTCGAGCTGGCCGACGGTGACGTGGTGCTGGTCACCAGCAAGGCCGTCAGCAAGGCCGAGGGCCAGGTACGCTCCGGCGATCGCGACGAAGCCATCGACGACGAGACCGTCCGCGTGGTGGCCCGACGGGGCCGGACCAGGATCGTGGAGAACCGGCTCGGGATGGTCATGGCCGCCGCCGGCGTCGACGCCTCCAACGTCTCCCCCGGCACCGTGGTGCTGCTCCCCCAGGACCCGGACGCCTCCGCCGGGGCGCTGCGTGCCCGGTTGCAGGAGCAGCGAGGGGTCAACATCGCCGTGGTCGTCACCGACACCGCCGGGCGCGCCTGGCGGGAGGGCCAGGTCGACATCGCCGTGGGCGTGTCCGGCCTCGAGCCCGTGACCGACCTGTCGGGGAGAACCGACCCCTACGGCAACCCGTTGGCGGTCACGGCGCCGGCAGTCGCGGACGAGCTCGCGGGGCTGGCCGAGCTGGTGACCGGGAAGCTCGCTCAGCGGCCGGTGAGCGTGGTCCGGGGCCTGGCCGCCCTCGTGCTCCCACCGGGTGCGGACGGCCCCGGCGCGCGGGCTCTCCTGCGGCCCCGAGGCCAGGACATGTTCGCGCTGGGTGCACGCGAGTCCGTCGTCGCCGCGGTGGCAGGGACCGATCCGGACTGCTTCGGCGCCCCGGCCGAGCCCGACGCCCTCGTCGCCGCGCTGGGCGCCTGCGGCCTCGAGGCCCGTCTGGTGGGCCTCTCGGTGCGGGTCGCCGTACGGGCGGGCGAGCCGGCCGCCCAGGCCGTCACCGCCGAACGCGCGCGGCTGTTGGCACACGCCCACGGGTGGCGCCCGCACAGCGACACGGCCGCTGGAACTCTGACCCTCAGCCCTTTGCCGAGCGCCTAGACTCCTCGGCTGACGCGACCACCGCGCCGTCCAGCACCGCGGGCGGCCTTGCACGAGGCGGAGCAGTGGCCAAGAAGAACTCCCCGAAGAGGGCCCAGGAACGGGACCGCCGCGCGGTCGCCGAGCAGCTGCGCCGCGAGCAGGCGCGGAACGAGCGCCGGCGCAGCATGCTGATCCTCGGCGCCTGCATCGTCCTCGTCGTCGGGCTCCTGGCCGCTGCCCTGGTCCCGTACGTGAAGCAGGTGCGCGCGGAGAACAAGGCCGCGGCCACGCCGGTCTCCGCGTTCGGCGTCTCCCCCACAGCCGCGAAGTGCGACCCGGTGGAGAAGAAGAAGGCCACCGGCAACAACCAGCACGTCTCCCCGCCGAAGACGATCGCCTACCCGGACGCGCCGCCGGCCTCGGGCCCGCACTGGGGCAACTTCCTCCAGGGCTCGGAGATCCGGACGTTCTACTCGCCGTCCGACCGGCCGCAGATCGAGCGGCTGGTGCACTCCCTGGAGCACGGCCACACGATCATCTGGTACGACGACACGATCACGCCCGGGTCGAAGGACTACCGGGCACTGCAGCAGATCACCCGCAAGCTCGGCCTGGGGTCCTACGTGATGGCGTCTCCCTGGACGTCGAAGGACGGCAAGGGCTTCCCCTCGGGCAAGCACGTCGCGATCACCCACTGGACGGGTGCGCACAAGCAGCAGGGCGTCACGCAGTACTGCGCCGCCCCGAGCGGTGCGGTGGTGCAGGACTTCGTCAAGCAGTACCCGAAGGAGAACGCCCCCGAGCCGGGCGCCGCCTGACCCGAACCTCGCTACAACAGGTCCTCGCGGCCGCGGGCCCGCAGCTCCTCGACCACCTGCTTGACGTCCTGGGCGCGGTCCAGCCTCGTCACCAGGACGGCGTCACCGGTGTCGACGACGACCACGTCGTCGAGACCCAACACGGCCACCAGCCGGTCCGAGGCGCGCACCACCAGCCCGGAGCTGTCGCGGGCGACCACCTGGTCCGGGTCACCCAGAACTCCGACGCCGGGACTCTCCCGCAGCGCCGCGAGTGCGCCGAAATCGCCCACGTCCTCCCATCCGAACGGCCCCGGGACCATCGCCACCCGGCCCGCGGCGGCGGCCGGCTCGGCCACCGCGTGGTCGATGGCGATCTTCTCCAGCTCCGGCCACACCTGCGCCAGGGATGCCGGCTCGGCAGCGATGGCTCGCAGCCCCGAGGCAAGGTGGGGATGCTCCAGGGCCAGGAGGTCCAGCAGCGTCGTCGCCCGGGACACGAACATCCCGGCGTTCCACCGGTAGCGGCCCGAGCGGACGTAGTCCGCGGCGCGCACCGGGTCGGGCTTCTCCACGAACTCCTCCACCGCCAGGGCGGTGTCGAGACCGGTCAGGCGCTCGCCTGCCCGGATGTAGCCGAACCCGGTCGCCGGCCCGGTGGGTTCGATGCCGATGGTGACGAGCAGTCCGGTCTCGGCGGCTGCGGCCGCCTCCTGGACCGCGGACTCGAAGCGGTCGGTGCCGGAGACGAGGTGGTCGGCGGCGAACGACCCGACCAGCGCCTCGGAGTCCTCGCGCTCCAGCACGGCCGCGGCGAGGCCGATCGCGGCCATCGAGTCCCGGGGGGACGGCTCGGCGAGGATGCGATCGACGTGCGGCAGCTGGGCACGCACCGCCGACTCGTGAGCCGCACCGGTGACCACGACCACGCGGCTGCCGACCAGCGGCTCCAGCCGATCGACCGTGGCCTGGATCAGAGTGCGCCCGGTGCCGCTCAGGTCGTGCAGGAACTTGGGAGAACCAGCCCTCGACAGCGGCCACAGCCGGGTCCCGGCTCCTCCTGCCGGCACCACCGCCCACAGCCGGTCGAGCGCGGAGCGGGGCGGCGTCGCGGCGTCACCGGTGCTGGACGCGTCGTCGGCGGAGGACATGGCGGGCATCCTGCCACCGGCAGCGGGATCGGTGGTCACTAGCGTGGTCCGGGTGACTCCGAACGCCGCTGCCACCTCGGTCCCCACGTTCCCCCGGGTGCTGAGGGCCCGCCTCGCCGGTGAGGCGGCCCGGCCCCTGCTCACGGCGTACGACGACGCGACCGGCGAGCGCACCGAGCTGTCGGTCACCACCTACGCCAACTGGGTGAGCAAGACCGCGAACCTGCTGACCGACGAGCTCGGGCTCGACGAGGGCGACACCGTGCTGCTCGAGCTGCCGGCGCACTGGCTGGTGCCGGTCTTCCTGGGCGCCGCCTGGAGTGCGGGCCTCGCGCTCACGACCGACCCCGAGGTGCCGCACGACCTGGCGGTCCGGGGACCGGACGGCGCCCGGGCACCGTCGCAGGCGCCGGTGCTGGCCTGCGCGCTGCTGCCCTTCGCGGTCCGCTTCCCCGACCCGCTTCCCGATGCGGTGCTCGACTACGGGCTGCTGTGGCCGGGCCAGAGCGATGTGTTCGCGGCCGTCGTACCGCCGAGCCCGGACACGCGGGCGTGGACGAGCAGCGCGGGCGAGCGCACGCAGGCCGAGCTCCTCGAGGCGGCGGCCCGCGCCTGCCCCTCGCCGCAACGACTGCTCACCGACGTGCATCCGGCCCACGAGCGCGGCGTGCCCGCGTTCCTGGGACCGCTGGTCTCCGGCGGGTCGGTCGTCCTGCTGCGCAACGCCGCCCCCGAGACCTGGTCCGCCCGCTCCCAGGACGAGCGGACCACGGCGGAGCTGCGCGCTGATACCTGAGCGGATCAGACGGAACCAGACCGATCAGGTGACGGGCGGGCCGCTTCCCCACGGCACCTGCCCGTCACCTGATCCGCCTCAGCCGGCCTTCGTCCAGGCGCCGAACCCCGAGGCGATGAGCCTGCGGGGACCGTAGCCCTCGGCCGTTCCGGGCAGCAGCCAGAGCCGGCCGCTGCTGTCGCGGACCACGAGGTCCGCGCGCCCGTCCCCGTCGACGTCGCCCGGGCCCACCACCCAGTCGTATCCGGCGGGGTTCCCACCCGTGCCGCCGGCCAGCGGCACGAACGCCTTGCCGTTGCTCACCATGGCGGTACCCGGGAAGCCGTCGGTGCGCCAGCTGCCCGAGGTGCCGACCGTGTTGAACGTGCGCATGGTCTTCGGGGCGAGCTGCGGGCGCAGGAAGCCGTCCTTCCCGTCACCGGGGAAGATCGTCATCGGCCCGCGGCGAGTGCGGCCCATGAGGTCCGGGTGCCCGTCGCCGGTCACGTCGCCCACGGCAGCCAGGAACTTCAAGGACTTCCACCCCCGCACCATCCTGGTGCCGGCCGAGAACTGTCCGTTGCCCGACCCGGTGTGGAGCACCAGGTCGTTGCCCCGGCCGCCCAGGCGCTTGATCAGGTCGCCCTTGCCGTCCCCGTTCCAGTCCCCGACGCTGAGCAGCTGCTTGCCCCGGCCCATCGTCACGTTGGTCTTGACCATCGGCCGCAGGTTCGTGCGTCCGTTGGAGGGCACCACCAGCACCTTGTTGCGGCGGGCGTTGAGACCGACGAGGTCGACGTGCGACGTGGCGGTCACCGGTGCGGCGCTGGGGTCGACCATGTGGTCGCGGCCGAACGGTCCGAGGGCTGCCCCGAGACCACCGGCGCCGTTGCCGGGAAGGATCCAGAAGTTCCCGTCCGGGTCGCGTCGGAACACGTCGCCGACTCCGTCGCCGGTGAGGTCGCCCCCACCGCCGACGAGCTCCGAGCCCTTGCCGATGCTGCCCGCCGGATGCGGCGTCCCGAGCTTGCCCGCGGTCGAGGTGAGTACGACGTAGAGCGCTCCCGCACCGGTGGCTGCCACCACGTCCGGGGTGCCGTTGCGGTCCAGGTCGCCCGCGACCGCCGTGGAGGTGAACTGGCCCCAGCTCCGGGAGAGCAGGGTGCCCTTGCCGAAGCGGCCGTTGCCCAGGCCCGGGACCAGCCACAGGTTGCCCGAGCGGGTGCGCACCAGCACGTCGCTGTGCTTGTCGCCGTCCCAGAACCCGGCCCGCATGATCTGGTCCGCCCTCCGGAACTTCTTGGTCGTGCCGATGCCCCGCGTGGCGAAGTGGCCGTCTCCCGTCCCGGCGTAGATGCGCGTGCGGCGACCGATCCGTCCGAGCAGGTCGCTCTCCCCGTTACCGGTGAGGTCACCCACCGCGGCCACCAGGTTCATCGACTGCCACGGGCCGCGGGTGCGGATCGTGCTGCCCGAGAGCGCGGTCTGGCCACCCGTCGGCTGGATGTACACCTGCCCGGCGCTGTTGCGCAGCAGCAGGTCGGGATAGCCGCTGCCGATGAGGTTCGTGTACGGCGGGAAGTCGATCTTGCCCGGCTGCGCCCGCGCGGCCTCGGGCTTCTGGGTCGGGGAGGTCATCGCCCCGTTGTCCGGCTCGGGCTGCGGCTGTGGCTCCGGTTGTGGCTCCGGAGTCGGATCCGGGGTGCTCCCGGCCCCACGCTGGATGGCAGCGGCCGCCTTCCGCACGTCCGGGATCCGCGCGTAGAGGTACTTGCCCGGGCAGGCGGTCTGGCCGACATCCCGGTGGCCGTTGATCGCCTGCAGGTAGCGGTTCTTCACCCACAGCCGGGTCGCGCTGGCGTCGATGTCGTACATCGACAGCTTCCAGGCGAACAGCTTGGCGTAGGCGTCGATGACCGCCTGCGGCGGCCTGGCGATCTCGAAGTTGCCGATCGCCGACATCGCGAACGAGACCTCGTTGTAGCCCAGCGTGTGCGCGCCGACGACCGCCCTGTCCACGCCGCCCCAGCGGCCCTCCCAGATCCGGCCGAAGCGGTCGACGAGGAAGTTGTAGCCGATGTCGCGCCAGCCACGGGACTTCACGTGGTAGGCGTAGATGCCGCGCAGCAGCGCCGGCACGTCGCTGGCGGAGTAGTTGTTGGCGTTGACCGTGTGGTGGATGAAGCCGGTCTTGATGGTGCCGTACGACGGCTTGGACTGCTCGCGGATCTTCTCGTTGGCACCCCACTGGGCCCGGGAGTAGATCTTCGGCTTCGGAGCCACGTTCATCGAGCGGGACGCGGCCAGCGTGACCGTATCGGTGGTCCCGTCGTCGCGGGTGGTGTCGATGGCCGGCTCGCTGGTCGAGGTACCCCCGTCCATCGCGGCGGTGTCGATCGCCGGCGAGGAGGTCGTCAGGTGGCCCGTGCCCGGGTCGATCACCGACAGCTGCAGGTCGGGCGGCACGCTGCCGTCCGCGGTCTCGGCACGCATCTGCACCTGGTCGACGTCGCCGATCACCAGCGCGTCGGTCCCGGGCCGCTCCCCTGGCTCGCCGCCCTCCGCGCCGTCGGCGCCGTGCTCGTCGGAGTAGGGCACCGTCTGCCAGCCCGACCACACCCCGGCAGAGGCGGTCCGCACCTGCACGGCGATGCCGTCCTCGGCGTAGTCCACGCCGTGCTGCCAGGTCACGCCGACGGTGGCATAACCGGTCACCGCCTGGGGGGTCGACTCGGCGACGACGGGGTTGCCGTCCACCTGCTGCGGCGCCTGCCGCCGCCGGTCCCCGCGCGCATTGGCCCGGGGCGCGTCGTGACCCGAGGGGGCGGGGCGGACGGCACGGACCGGCACCTCACGGACCTTCGGGGTCACCGGCGCGGTGTCCACAGGGGCCCGGTCACCGGTGCGGCGGTCGCGGCTCTCCGCCAGGGCACCGGGGGTCAGGCCGAGGGCGGAGCCGGCCTGCGCCCCGTCGGGGGCCTGGGCCGGCTGCGGAACGATGTCGAGGGTCTTGACGCCTGCGGCCGACACACCGACGGCAAGCACGGCCGCCGTGACCAGCGACTGCTGGCACAAGGTGATGTAGCGGGCCCGATTGAAACGCATAAGAAATGCACTCACTGTGAGGGGGAAGAATTCACACGAGTACCAAGTTTCACATGCGTTACAGAGCACTCCGCAAGCGATTTGACTGAATTACAGACATGTACTTATTGAATTCCAATGGTGTAATTCAAATCGCCTCCCCGGTTCGCCGAGGCGTCGCAGATGTGCATCTCAACGTCGCCGAGGCGTCACAGATGTGCATCCCAGCGCCGCCGAGGCGTCACGGATGTGCGCGTAGCGGCACGCGCCGGACGGGCAACCCACGGGACGACGCATACCTGCGACGCCTCGGCGTCCCTGGAACGCATATCTGTGACGCCTCGGCGTGGCGGGTTCTAGGGAGTGACGCAACACCTCGAGTGAGGAGTTGCGATGCGCAAGCCGCCGTTGCCGTCGAGGACGCGGCGCCGTTTCTGGCAGGCGATCCGGTCGGGCTGCACGGTGAAGGAGGCCGCTGCGGTGGCGGGCGCGTCGCCGCGCTGGGCCCAGGGGGTGTTTCGCGAGGCTGGCGGGGTGAACCCGGTGCCGGTTGCCGAGCCAGTTGGTCGCTACTTGTCCTTGGATGAGCGCGAGGACGTCTTGCGGCTCAAGAGCGCCGGCCTCGGGGTGCGTGCGATCGCCCGGGAGATCGGTCGAGATCCGGCGACGATCAGCCGTGAGCTGAAGCGGGGCACCGGCGCCCGGGGGTACCAACCCTCGGTGGGGCAGGCCAAGGTCGACCAGGGCCGGCGCCAGCCCCGGGTAGCGAAGCTGGCCACTAACCTGCGGCTGCGTCGCGAGGTCCAGGCCCGGCTGGAACGCAAAGACAGCCCCGCACAGATCGCTGGCAGACTCAAGATCGACTTCCCCGACGATCCGGAGATGTGGGTGTCGGCCGAGACGATCTACCAGTCGCTGTATGTCCAAGCCCGCGGCGGGCTCAAGCGCGAACTCACTGCCCACCTGCGCACCGGTCGGGCAGTGCGCAAGCCCCGCCGTCGAGACGGCGAACGGCGCAGCCGGATCCCGGGGGCGGTGAACATCAGCGAACGGCCGCCCGAGGTCGAGGACCGCGCCGTCCCCGGGCACTGGGAGGGCGACCTGGTGATGGGCTCGACCGCCTCGAACACCGCGGTCGGCACCTTGGTCGAACGCGCCAGTGGGTTCCTACTGCTGGTCCACCTGCCCCACGGACACGGCACCCTGGCCGTCCAAGAGGCGCTGGTGGCCAAGATGCTCACCCTCGACGAGCAGCTGCGGCGCAGCCTGACCTGGGACCAGGGGTGCGAGATGGCCCACCACCAGGCCATCGCCGAGGCCACCGGCCTGGAGATCTACTTCTGTGACCCCCACTCGCCCTGGCAGCGGGGCAGCAACGAGAACACCAACGGACTGCTGCGTCAGTACCTACCCAAGGGCAGCGATCTGTCCTTCTACGGACCCGGGATGCTCGACAACATCGCAGCAGAGCTCAACTCCCGACCCCGCAAACGCCACGGCTTCCGCACTCCCGCCGAAGTCCTCGAAGACCTACTCTCCGAAGCCAGCACCAACCACGGTGTTGCGTGACTACCTAGATTCCGCCCGTCCCTGGAACGCACATCTGCGACGCCTCGGCGTACCTGGAACGCACATCTGCGACGCCTCGGCGTATCTGGAACGCACATCTGCGACGCCTCGGCGTACCTGGGGGCCGGGCCAGGGCGGGCCGGCTCAGACCTCGGCGCCGAGCTCCTCGTCGCTCTCCTGCTGCTCGTCCTCGTCGTCCTCGTCGTAGTGGAGGTAGGTGATGCCTCCGTCGACACTGCCGTCCGGGATGACCTTGGAGTCGTAGGTCAGCCGGCCCTCCTCGAGCACGAGCAGACGGTCACACATCTTGCGCACCGACCCGGCGGCATGGCTGACGTAGAAGATCGTGGTGCCCTCGGCGCGGATCTCCTGCATCCTGTTCAGGCACTTCTTCTTGAAGGGCCGGTCCCCCACCGCGAGCACCTCGTCGGCGAGGAAGATGTCGGCATCCACGTGGATGGCGATGGCGAAGCCGAGCCGGGAGTACATCCCCGAGGAGTAGTGCGAGACCGGCGTGTCGAGGAACTTGCCGATGTTGGCGAACTCGACGATGTCGTCGAATTTGCGCCGGATCTCGGGCTCGCCCATGCCGAGGATCGCCCCGTTGAGGAAGAGGTTCTCCCGGCCGGTCAGCTGGGGGTGGAAGCCCGCTCCCGTGGCGATCAGGCCGGCGATGCGGCCGCGCGTGCGGATGCTTCCGGTGTCCGGACGCATCACGCCGTTGATCAGCTTCAGCAGGGTGCTCTTGCCCGACCCGTTGAGCCCCATCAGGCCCACGGACTCCCCCTGCTCGACGCTGAAGGAGACGTCGTTGACGGCCAGGAAGGACTCGCGCAGGGTCAGCCCACGCAGCTTGGCCACGGCCATCTGCTTCAGCGTCCGGTGGTACTGCATCGTGAACTGCTTGCTCACGTGGTCCACCTGGATGGACACGGTCACGGGAAGGTCACCTCACAGCCGCTCGGGGAACCTGGCCTCGGCCCGGGTGAAGAACTTCTGCCCGGCCCACAGCAGCAGCAGACAGGCCGCCAGGGTGATCAGGCCCCGGATCCACTGGTCGGGCGGGAAGGACTGGCCCGCGATGGAACGGTCGCTGGCGTTCAACAGCGGGTACCAGAAGAACCGCTGCAGCAGCAGCACGGCCTGCGCCACCGGGTTGGCCATGTAGATGTTGTAGATCCACGGGTGGGAGTCGTGGGCCTGCCAGATGCGGGTGAACGGGTAGAGCATCGGCACCAGGAAGTGCATGAACTGCATGACCGTGTGCACGATGTTCTGGAAGTCGCGGAAGAAGACGTTCAGCGCCGAGAAGATCAGCGCCATCGCGGTCCCGAAGGAGACGATGATCGCCAGGCCCAGCGCCCCGGCCGCGACCGCGGACCAGGTCAGGTGCCAACCGCTGAGCAGGCAGAACAGCACCAGGACCAGCACCTGCGGCATGGTGTGGTACGCCGCGACGAGCATCATCGAGACCGGGAAGATCTCCCGCGGGATCCGGTTCTTCTTCACCAGTCCCTTGTTGCTCCAGATCGACCGGGTCCCGCCGGTCCAGGTCTCGCCGAAGTAGTGGACGACCACCATGCCGGCGAACAGGTGGATCGCGAAGTACGGGACCCCGTCGTGCAGGTGCAGGATCACACCCATCACCAGGTAGTACACCGCGAACCGCAGCCCGGGCTGGATGTAGGACCACATCAACCCCAGCAGCGAGGCGGAGTACTGCTGTGCGAGCTGGCGGGAGATCATCAGCCGCAGCAGGTAGCCCTGCTGGAAGACCTCGAGGAGGCCACCTCGCGGCGCCGGATCCTTCAGGTCGGCGTCGACGACACGCACGCGCTTGGGGCCCTCGACCGGGTCGACCTCGGGCATGGCGTCGGCCTGGCGCTCCGCCAGCCGACGGGCCTTCTTCGCGGTGTCGCCGGCGCTCATCCGACGGCCCTTCTCGCGGTGCTCATCTGACCTCACCGGCTGTCGCCGAGAAGGTCTTCTCCCAGCGCGCGGGCGAGGTGATGTCGTCCAGGGCGCCGCGGTAGCGCTCGGCCAGCTGCGGCCACTCCGCGAGCAGCCGGGCGTGGATCTCGATCGTGCGCCCGAGCAGGTCCTGGAACTCCTCGCGGTCGCGGTGGTACCACGCGGCGCTGGTGCCGTCGGGCATGGAGACCACCACGGAGTCGAACTGCGCGATCATCCACCACTTCGCCTCCATGGCGGCCAGCGCCGCCTCGGGGAAGCGCTCGGCGAGGTCGCGCTTGGGCAGGGCCTGCCGCACGGTGCTCTTCGCCGCCGAGAGCAGCTGCCCGACCCTGCCCTTGGGCTGGGTGGGGTCCTGCCCCTTCTTCGGCGGCTTCTTGCGCTTGACCGGCGGAAAGGCGTCGGGGTCGGCCTCGGCCTGAGCGTCGGAGAATTGTGCGCGCAGCTCGCGGATCTCCGGGAGCTTGGTGGTCAGCTGCTCGTGGAGCAGCTCCGGGCCCGCCAGGACGTCCTCCAGCGCGCGGTGCCGGAGCTCGGCGGTGGAGTACTGGAAGGCGAACAGGTGCTTGACCTGGTGGTTGAAGCTCTCCCGCACCATCCGGCCACCGCGGTCGTACGGCGAGTGCAGCAGCGCCGCGATGAAGCGGTTGCGCTGGTGGAAGTAGGACTGCCAGTCCAGGGCGTCGTTCTTGTCCGACCACGGGATGTGCCAGACCGCGGCGCCAGGGAGGGTGACCGTGGGGAAGCCGGCGTCGGCGGCACGGACGCCGAACTCGGAGTCGTCCCACTTGATGAACAGCGGCAGGCTCAGCCCGACGGTGCGCAGCACCTCGGTCGGGATCAGGCACATGAACCAGCCGTTGAAGTCGACGTCGATGCGGCGGTGCAGCCAGCGGGCGCTGCGCAGGTTGCGCTCGCCGAAGTCCCAGTCGTTCCACACCGTGGGCGCGGACTGCCACCAGAACCGGTAGCGGTTGATGACCTCACCGAAGCTGTGCAGCCGCGACTTGGCGAACAGGCTGAACATGTGCCCGCCGACGATCGTGGGCCGGCGGCACAGGTCACCGAAGGTCACCGCGCGCAAGATGCTCTCCGGCTCGCAGACGACGTCGTCGTCCATGCACAGCATGTACGTCGACCGGCCGGCCTGCAGCGTCTCGAACTGCGAGCGGGCATAGCCGCCGGACCCGCCCATGTTGGCCTGCTCGATGACCCGCAGCCGTTCCCCCAGCGCCGCCTCGGCCCCGGCGAACCCCGGGCTGTGGGCAACCTTCTTGGTCCCCTGCTCGGCGACGATGACCTCGTCGAGGATCTCGGCGACCCGGGGATCGGAGCCGATCTGGGTGAGCAGGTCGGCACAGAAGTCAGGACGGTTCATCGTGGTGATGCCGACGGTCACCGAGCCGGGCTGCACGCGGTCGACGGGGACGTCGGCGACCCAGGTGGCGTCCTCGAGGACCGCCTCGTTGGGTCCGGCGATGATGTCGAACCAGTACCAGCCGCCGTCGGCGAAGCTGCTCAGGGACAGCTCGAAGCTGAACTCCTCGGTGTCCTCGCTCTCCACCGACGCGTCGTCCACGCGCTGGGACCGACCGTCGGGCATCGAGCGGTAGACGATGACCGAGGCGCCACGCCCGGTGAGCTTCACCGAGAGCGTGACCGCACTGACGACCGTCCAGCGACGCCAGTAGCTGGCCGCGAAGGCGTTGAAGTAGGTGCCGAAGGAGATCCGGTCGGACTCCTTGACCCGGTAGCGGTGCCGCCCGAGGACGCCGTGCGGGTCCGGCTGCACCTCTGCGTTGGGCGGCGTCAACGGCACCCGCTCGCGCTGCTTGGCGGTCATCCCGATGGTGTTCACGTCGAGCTGGGCGCGGTCGGGATCGACGTACAGCGGGAGCACGTCGACGTCGCGGTCCACCGGCAGGATGACGCGCTGCAGCACCCGCCGTCCCGTCTGCTGGAGCTCCTCGGCCAGGGTCGCGGTGGTGCTCACTCGTCCACTCCTCCGGAGCTGAGCTCGCCGCCCTCGGTGAAGTAGGGCTTGAGCCTGTTGTCGAACATCGACAGCGCCGACCCGATGGCCATGTGCATGTCGAGGTACTTGTAGGTGCCGAGGCGGCCGCCGAAGAGCACCATCGGCTCCTTCTTCGCCAGGTCGCGGTACTTCAGCAGCTTGGCGCGGTCCTCCGCGGTGTTGATCGGGTAGTAGGGCTCGTCGCCGTCCTCGGCGAAGCGGGAGTACTCCCGCACGATGACCGTCTGGTCCTCGGGGTAGTCGCGCTCGGGGTGGAAGTGCTTGAACTCGTGGATCCGGGTGAACGGGATGTCCGCGTCGTTGTAGTTCATCACCGAGGTGCCCTGGAAGTCGCCGACCTCCAGCACCTCGCGCTCGAGGTCGACGGTGCGCCAGGACAACCGGCCCTCGCTGTTGCCGAAGTACTCGTCGACCGGGCCGGTGTAGACGACCGGGACCTTGCCGACGTAGTCGTCCCTGACGTCGAAGAAGTCGGTGGAGAGCCGCACCTCGATGTTGGGGTGGTCGGCCATCCGCTCCAGCCAGGCGGTGTAGCCGTCGACCGGGAGGCCCTCGTACTTGTCGTTGAAGTAGCGGTTGTTGAAGCTGTAGCGGACCGGGAGCCTGCTGATGATGTCCGGGCTGAGCTCCTTGGGGTCGGTCTGCCACTGCTTGGCGGTGTAACCCTTCACGAAGGCTTCGTAGAGGGGCCGGCCGATCAGGCTGATCGCCTTCTCCTCGAGGTTCTGGGCCTCGCTGGTCTCGATCTCGCTGGCCTGCTCGGCGATCAGTGCGCGGGCCTCGTCGGGGGTGTGGCTGTGTCCGAAGAACTGGTTGATCAGACCCAGGTTCATCGGGAAGGAGTAGACCTGGTTCTGGAACTTCGCGAAGACCCGGTGCTGGTAGCTGGTGAACTCGGTGAACCGGTTGACGTAGTCCCACACCCGCTCGTTGGAGGTGTGGAACAGGTGGGCGCCGTAGACGTGCACCTCGATCCCCGTGTCCGGGTCGGGCTCGCTGTAGGCGTTGCCGCCGAGGTGCGGACGCCGCTCGAGCACCAGGACCTTCAGCCCGAGCTCGGAGGCGCACTGCTCGGCGACGGTCAGGCCGAAGAAGCCCGAGCCGACGACGACCAGGTCAGGTGTGCTCTCGCCGTCCACCGACAGACATCTCCTCACCACAGACACATCGCCGCGTCCGGTTACCTGCCCGGCCGCGGACCGCGACAGTCTATCTAGGTGCCCTTCCCGTTCGGTTTGCCAACAGGCGACGGTACGCGACCTTTCTCACACCTTGGGGCACCAGCCGGTAGCCGCCGCGCACGGTGACGTTGCGGGCGTACTCCCAACGACTGGTGATCCCGAGCTCGCGGAAGCGTCGCTGCAGCGCCAGCTCGGAGCGGAACAGCTGCCGTCCGCCGCGGCGGGCGTAGGCGCCCTCCCCCACACGGTAGTAGACGAGGGGGTCGGGGATGTTGGCCGGCACGGCACCCCCTTCCACCATCCGGGTGAACAGCAGGTAGTCCTCGAGCAGCGCCATGTCGGTGTAGCCGCCGGCCGCGAGCACGGCGCTCCTGCGGTAGACCACCGTCGGGTGGTTGAAGGGGTCGCGGAACCGGATCACTCTGCGGATCTCGTCGGGGTCGGTGGGAGGCGTACGACGGCCCACGACGTCCTCCACGCTGGTGCCGAACTCCCACAGGCCGGAGCCGGCGATGTCGGCGCCGGCCTCGACCACGGGCAGCTGGCGCTCGAACCGGTCGGGGACACTGATGTCGTCGGAGTCCATCCGGGCCACGATCTCGTGCTCGCAGGCGTGCAGGCCGGCGTCCAGCGCGGGACCGAGCCCGAGGTTGTGGGGCATCGGCACGTGCGTGACCGGGACGGGACTGCTCGCGACCAGCTCCTCGATCGTGCTCGCCAGCGCCTCGGGCACCGGCCCGTCCTGCACCAGCACCACCTGGGCGGCGCGTCGGGTCTGGGCCTCGACGCTGGAGTGGAACGCCTCCTGCAGGTGCGCGGGGTCGTCCCCTGCCCAGGTGCTGATCAGCAGGCTGAAGGGGGCCGGATCACCTGCCGGCACGGGGTGCCGGCGCTCCTCGCCGCGATGCGGGTTCCAGCCGGCTTCGCCGAGCACCGCACTGTTGCTGCGCGGGCGGTCGAGCACTCCCGCCCGCAGCCCGCGGCCCAGCGCCAGGGCGAGGGTGCGCCGGTCGCGGGAACGCCGGAAGGTCCGGGCCCAGCGCCGGGCGGTGCTGCCGCCGTACAGCAGCTTCTCGCCGGGCGTGAGCCCCCGGGAGCGGCTGAACAGCCACAGCTTGTTGCGCACCTCGAAGAAGAACCGCTCACCCGGATCGGCCTCGGTGTCGCCGAACGCCCGGGTCTTGTGCACCACGACGCTGCCCGGGACGAACAGCCCGACCCGGTCGCGCAGCAACCTGGTGGAGTACTCGAAGTCGTCGTTCCACAAGAAGTAGTCGGCGACCGGCAGTCCCCGCTCGCCGATGGCCTCGGCGTCGACCATCACCGAGACGAACGACGCCGAACGAATGGGTACGGCGCCCACCTGCTCGGCCGCGCGGGTCTCCGCGGCGGAGGCGCCCGGCTTGCGACGTGGGGTGTTCATCGGGTGGTCGCGACCGTCGGTCCACACCACCCGGCTGGCCAGCAGGGTCGGACGCGGACCCGGGTGGTCCCGCCAGGCGCGGACCAGGGCGGCGGCCGCGCCAGGTGTGGGGATGGTGTCGTCGTCGAGCAGCCAGAGGAGATCGGGCTCGTGGGTGAGCCCCTGCTCGATGCCCGCGGTGAACCCGCCCGCCCCACCGGTGTTCTGGGTCAGGCGGACGACGTCGAGCCCGTTGTCCCCGGCGTAGGAGGACGACAGCAGCTCGCCGGTGCCGTCGGTCGAGGCGTTGTCCACCACCACGACCGCTGCCGGCCGGTGCTCCTGGGCCGCCAGGGCGGCCACGGCCTCCTGGAGGAGCTCGCACCGGTTCCAGGTGACCACGACGGCGACGACGCGCGTGGGGACTCCGGGCGCGCTCGGCGGGGTCATCGCAGGGACGTCGGGCACGGGGCGAACCCTACGCAGACGGCCTGCCTGCCGGTCAGCAGACCGAGGACAGGTCGTCGGCCTGGTTGGCGGCGTAGCCGTCGTGCAGGTTGCCGATCGATCCGCCCGTGGTGCCGGGCGGAGGCGTCGCCGGGGTGCCGGTCGCGGGGGCGGGCGGGGTCTGCTGCTGCGTCTGTGCGGGCGCCGGCGTGGGGGCCTTGATCTTGCCGGTGCTCCCCTCGGACTTGTCGATCGCCCGCTTGACCGTCGCGTGGATCTTGGTGATGTCCGGGCTGCCGGTGGAGATCAACGGTGGCACGAACGAGACCGTTCGCACCGGCTGCGACCGGGCCTTCATCGCCAGCTGCATGAAGGTGTCGACCTCACTTTGCGGCACGTCGGTGGTGATCAGCGTCTTGGACGCGTCCGCGATCTGCTGGAACTTCAGCATCACCGTCTGCGGGCTGAGCTGCTGCAGCATCGCGTTGAGCACGCACTTCTGCCGGGCCATCCGCGAGTAGTCGTCGGCGGCGACGCGGGACCGGGCGAACCACAGCGTCTCGAAGCCGTTGAGCTTGCGGACACCCGGCTCGACGTAGCCGCTGATGGGGGCGCCGATGCCACCGATCGGGATCCGGTCGCGGACGTTGAGGGTGACCCCGCCGACCGCGTCGACGAGCTTGCGGAAGCCCTGCAGGTTGACCATCGCGTAGTAGTTGATGGTCAGGCCGGTGATGCCCTCCACGGCCTCGGTGGTGGCCTCGACGCCCGGGTCGGCGTACCCCTTGAAGAGCTCCTTGTGGTCCGCCGCCCAGGTGGCGAGCGAGTTCAGCTCGCACTCGCGACCGCAGTCGTAGCCGTCGGGGAACTGCTCGTCCATGATCGAACCGGGCGCGAAGGGGAAGTTGAGCATGTTGCGCGGCAGCCCGAACAGCACGGTCTTGCCGGTCTCGGCGTCGATGCTGGCCACCGAGATGCTGTCCGGGCGCAGCCCCCAGCGGTCCGCCCCGGAGTCGCCGCCGAGCAGCAGCACGTTGTAGCGGCCGTCGTGGGCGTCGGTCACCACGTTGCTGGTGAACAGTGAGCTGAACAAGTCCTTCTGCACGCCGACCAGGTGCGAGACGAACAACAGGCTGCCCGCCACGCTGAAGCACAAGAAGCCGTTGATGCCGGTGACCGCCAGCCGCTGCTTGCGGTGCAGCGACAGGGGGTCGCCCAGGCGCCAGGCGTCGACGAAGAGGTAGGCCCACCCGACGGCCAGTGCGATCAGGCCGAAGCGCACCAGCCCGAGCACGAACATGTTGCCCAGCAACCAGTAGACGAACGACCCGAAGACGCTGCCGAGCAGGAAGAGCAGCGCGAACGTGCCGAGCAGGCCGAACCACACCCGCAAGGCGATCCGGGCCGTCCTCCTGCTGCCGGCCACCAGCTGGGCGGAGCCGGGCAGCGCCAGGGTCAGCAGCATCAGCACGACGGCGCGGCGGAACCGGGCACGGCTCGAGGGGGACGTCGCGGAGGACGCGAGGGCACTCGTGCCGAGTGCGGCCATGGGCAGCCTCTTCACAGTCGTTCGGGGCCGGGGGGGTCCGGCCAGTATCGCCAGCCCCATGGGTCACATTGGTGACGGCACGCCGGACAACCGCAGCTGCTCCCGGGCCCAGGGTCCCCGCCACTCAGCTCGCCGGCTTGCGACCCTTCTGGATCTCCTGCTTGCGCGCCAGTCGGTGCGCGCGCCGGATCTCCGCCTCGCGCAGCCGGCGCTCCTCCTGCGGGCTCTCCGGCTCCAGGCGCGGCACCTCGCGCGGGTTGCCGTCGGCGTCGATCGCGACGAAGACCAGGTATGCCGAGGCCACGTGCACGGGCTCGGTGCCGGCCTTGTTCCACGGCTCGGACTCGACCCGTACTCCGACCTCCATCGAGGTGCGGCCCGCCCAGTTGACCTGTCCGCTGGCGCGCAGGATGTCGCCCACCTTGACCGGCGCCAGGAACGCCATCTCGTCCATCGCCGCGGTCACCGCCGGTCCGCCGCTGTGCCGGCCGGCGACCGCGCCCGCGGTCGAGTCGACCAGCCGCATCACCTCACCGCCGTGCACGTTGCCGAGCAGGTTCACGTGGTTCTGGTTCGCCAGCAGGGTCAGGCTGAGGCGGCCGAACGACGGGGGCAGCGACGTGGGGCGTTTCACCTGCACCTCTTCCATGCCGAGCACCGTAGACGGTCCGAGGTGCGCGTGGACGGTAGCGTGCGGCCATGCCTGATCGTGGCCAGCGTGGCGGACCGGGGGGATCCGACGACGGTGCTGATTACGGGTGGCTCTACGGCGCGAAGCGCCCGGGGGGCGATTCCCGTGGGGACTCTGCCCATCCCGGACGTGGTGGATCCACCGATCCCGAGCCGACCCGGATGCTGCCGCAGATGCAGCGTCCCGGCACGCAGGAGGCTCCTCCGCCACCGAGCCGACCGGCGCCGGCACCCGCTCCCGCCCGCGGCGGCCGTCCCCGGCGGCGGCGGCCGGTGCTGCGGATCCTGCTGCTGCTCGTGGTCGCCTGGATCGTGTTCCTGGTCGCCGTGCCCCTGTGGGCATGGACCCGCATCGAGAAGGTCGACGCAGACCCCTCGGGGGCCCGACCCGACGACCAGCCGGGCACGACGTACCTGCTGGTCGGCAGTGACAGCCGCAAGGGCCTGTCGAAGAAGGAGAACAAGCGGCTGGGCACCGGTGGCGTCGGTGACGTCGGCCAGCGCACGGACACGATCATGCTGCTGCACACCGGCGCCGGGCCGAGCATGCTGCTCTCCATCCCGCGCGACTCCATCGTGCCGGTGCCCGGCCACGGCACCACCAAGATCAACGCCGCCTTCGCGTACGGCGGCCCCAAGCTGCTGGTCAAGACGATCGAGCAGAGCACCGGGCTGCACGTCGACCACTACGTCGAGATCGGGTTCGGCGGCTTCGTGAACTCCGTGGACGCGGTCGGCGGGGTGACGATCTGCCCCAGCCAGCGGATGGTCGACCCGCGGGCGAACCTGGACATCAAGAAGGGATGTCAGGAGGTCGACGGCGTGGTGGCCCTGGGCTACGCGCGCTCACGGCACACCTCCGGCCTGGGCGACATCGATCGGGCCAGGCACCAGCGCGAGGTGGTCAGCGCCATCGGCGGGAAGGTGAAGTCGCCGTGGACCTTCCTCAACCCGATCCGCTACTTCCGGGTGAACAACGCCGCCACGTCGTCGCTGGTGATCAGCAAGGGCACCGGTCCCTTCTCGCTGGTGCGGTTCGCCCTGGCGATGACCCGGGTCAACGGCAAGAGCGGCCTGACCTGCTCGATGCCGATCGCCGACCTCGCCGTGCACTGGGACCGCGAACGCGCCCTGCGCCTGCTGAAGTTCATCAAGGAGGACCGCACCGGGGAGGTCCCCAAGAGCCTCTGCTCGCCCACCGGACAGGCCTGAGCCGGTCGCCCCGGTGGCGGTGACTACCGTGACCCCGGTGACCTACGAGACCCTCGACTGGGCCGTCGACGACGACGGCATCGCCACGCTCACGCTGAACCGCCCCGACGCGCTGAACGCCTTCGACCTGACCATGGCCGGCGAGCTGGAGCAGGTGTTCCGCGCCGACGCAGCCGACGACTCGGTCCGGGCGGTCGTGGTCACCGGCGCGGGCCGCGCCTTCTGCGCCGGGATGGACCTCTCCGCGGAGGGCAACGTCTTCGGCCTCGACGAGTCCCTGGCCCCCACCCCGGAGGACCTGCGCGAGCGCCTGCACGAGCCGGAGATCGAGGCCGGCGTCCGGGACACCGGCGGCAAGGTGACCCTCGCCATCCACGCGCTGCCCAAGCCCGTCGTCGCCGCGATCAACGGTCCCGCGGTCGGCATCGGCGCGACGATGACGCTGGCGATGGACATCCGGCTGGCCTCGACGAAAGCCCGGATCGGCTTCGTCTTCGGCAGGCTCGGCATCGTCCCGGAGGCCGCCTCGACCTGGTTCCTCCCTCGGATCGTGGGGATGCAGCAGGCCCTGGAATGGGTCTACTCCGCGGACATCCTCACTGCCGAGCAGGCGCTCGCGGGACGGCTGGTCCGGTCGGTGCACGAGCCCGACGAGCTGCTGGAGGAGGCCCTCGGCCTGGCTCGCGGTTTCGTGGTCGGCCGCTCCCCGGTGGCCGTCGGCCTGACCAAGCAGCTGCTCTACCGCAACAGCGCCGCTGCGCACCCCCTGGATGCCCATCGGGCCGACAGCCTGGCGATGTTCCACACCTCCGTCGGCGACGGCAAGGAGGGCGTGGCCGCCTTCCGGGAGAAGCGCGACCCCCGGTTCACCGGCAAGGCCTCCGCGATCCCGCCGATCTGCTGAGTTCGCCGACCGGGCACTTCTGCGCGCTTCCAGCCCGGTGAGCGGGCACTCCTGTCCTCCGCGAGTACGCCGACCGGGCGATCGGGCTCAGCCGGACTGCTTCAGGGTCCGGTCGAGAAGGGACCGGAGCGCCTCGAAGTGCCGCTCGGCCGCCTCCTCGTCGTACGTCGAGGTGTCGGCCATCGTGTAGCCGTGGGCCGCCCCCGGGTAGACCTCGTTGGTCGCCATCAGCTGTGCTGCCTCGATCGCCTCACCGAGCTTCTCGATCGCCTCCGGTGGCATCGAGCGGTCGTTGTCGGCGTGCCCGAAGGCGAGCTCGGCCCGCGCCGAGCGCAGGGCCAGGTGGGGGCTGTCCGGCTCCTCGGTGACCAAGCCACCGCCGTGCCAGCCGCCGACCGCCGCCACGCCCTCGTCGAGGCCGGCGGCGCGCAGCGCGAGCCGGGCGCCCATGCAGTAGCCCGTGGTCCCCACCGGCCCCTCGGCCACACCGGGGAGCGCCCGCAGCGCTTCGAGATAGGCGGGGATGTCGCGCTCGGCCAGCTCGGCGGTCAGGTTGCGGACCCGGGCCATCGCCTCCCCCATGAACTCCTGCCGCGCCGCGGGGTCGCGCAGGTCGCTGCGCGGCGCGAGGTGCGCGGCTTGTCCTTCCCGGTGGAAGACGTTGGGAGCGAGCACGACGTACCCCCACGAGGCGATGCGCCGGCACATGTCCTCGATCTGCGGGCGCAGTCCGATCGCGTCCATGAAGAAGAGCACCCCGGGATGCTCGTCCGCGTCGTCGGGCCAGCACACGAGCCCCTCTGCCGATCCGTCGGGCAGGTCGATCCCGATGGTGTCGCGCAACGTCTCGGACATGAGGCCGAGGTTACGCGGCGCGGGGACTCGACCGCGCGACTGTCATGATCGGAGCCGTGATCGGTTCGGCGCTGGTGCTGCCCACCCCCCGGGCCCTGCTTCCGCCGTTCTCCCGGCAGGATCCCGTGGCCGACCTGCGCACGGCATGCGCCGAGGCCTTGGCCGAGCTGCTCGTGGAGCCCGCCGAGGTGCGGGTGGTCGCCGCACCCGTCGGTGCCGGCGACCGGACGCGGGGCGTCGAGGTGCCGCTGGGACACCGGGTCGCGCGGCACCTGCTCGCGGAGGTCGGGTACGTCGGCGCGCCCACGCTCTTGGAGACCTGGTCCGCCGCGGCAAAGAACCTCCGGCCGGCCGACGGGGTCCTGCTCGTGATGGGCGACGGGACCGCGCGACGGCACGAGAAGGCGCCGGGTCACCTGCACCCAGATGCTGTCGGATTCGACGATGCCGTCCAGGCGGCCTTGGAGACCGGCGATGCCGCGGCGCTGTTGCGGCTCGACGCGCGGCTGGCCGCAGAGCTCTGGTGCGAGGGACTGCCCGCGTTGCAGGCGCTCGGTGAGGTGGCGCGGGATCGGGCCGTCGAGGCGAGGCTGACGTACGCCGACGCGCCGTACGGCGTGGCCTGGTGGGTGGCGCGCTGGGACCTGGCCTGACTGCCCGTCCGGAACTGCCCGCTCGACGACCCGTACGCGTGCAGAACTGCCCGGTCGGCGTACTTTCAGGGTGCAGAACTGCCCGCTCAGCGCGCTTCAGGCCAGGCCGCGGATGGTGCGGGCCGGGGGGCGGCGGCCCAGGATCACGTCGACCATGTCCACGACCTGACGTGTCTCCACGACCTCGTGCACCCGGAAGATCCGGGCGCCGTGCAGGGCCGAGACCGCGGAGGCCGCCAGGGTGCCGTGCAGCCGCTCTCCGACGGGCAGGTCGAGCGCCTCGCCCACGAAGTCCTTGTTCGACAGCGAGACCAGCACCGGCCATCCGGTGGCCACCATCTCGTCGAGGCGCCGGGTCAGCTCCAGGGAGTCCCAGGTGGTCTTGCCGAAGTCGTGGGCGGGGTCGATGACGACGCTCTCGCGCGCGACCCCGGCGGCGACCGCGCGCTCGGCGTAGGCGGTGGTGTCGGCGACGGCGCTCGCGACCACGTCGGCGTACTCGATGCGGTGCGGGCGCGTCCGGGGCGGCACTCCGCCGGTGTGGGTGCACACGAGCGCGGCACCGTGCTCCGCCGCGACGTCCACCAGCGCCGGATCTGCTCCGCCCCAGGCGTCGTTGAGCACGTCGGCGCCCGCCTCGCAGACGGCGCGGCCGACCTCGGCCCGCCAGGTGTCCACGCTGATCACCACCTCGGGGAAGGCCTCGCGCACCCGCGCCACGAAGCCGACGGTGCGGCGCATCTCCTCCGTGACGTCGATCTCGGCACCCGGTGCGGCCTTGATCCCGCCGATGTCGACGATCTCGGCGCCCTGGGCGATCACCAGGCACACCCGTTCGAAGGCCTTCTCCTCCTGCCAGGTCGCGCCACGGTCGTAGAACGAGTCCGGGGTGCGGTTGACGATCGCCATCATCAGGCGCTGGTCGTCGCTGAAGGTGCGGTGGCCCAGGCGCAGCGTCATCGACGGCCCCTGCGCAGTACGTCGCTCACGAGGCCGATCCTGCCAACCCGGCGAGTACGTCGACCGCCGCGGGCCGCTCCAGCAGCGGCACCACCCCGTCCGCGGACCCGACGCCCTCGCCGGCGCGCAGCGGCTGGTGGAACCGGACCGTCTGAGCTGCCGTCCCCCGGGAGCGTCGTTGCGAGGCCGCCAGGATCTGCACCGCCATCGCGCCGAGGTCACGCAGGGCCTGGTGCCGGTGGGCCCGCGTCCCGAGGTCGACCTGGGCGAGGGCGGCACCGCCCAGCAGCCGGTGGGTGTCGATCAGGGCGGCCAGCTCCACGGCGTACCCGGTCGGGACCCGCAGCCGCTCGAAGACCGAGCGGCGCACCGCCCACTCCCCGGCGAGCGGCTGGACCACCCAGGACAGCTCCGGCCAGTCCAGCGCGATCAGCGGGCGTGCGACCAGCTCGGTCACCCGCCCGCCCTCGAACGCGTGGCCCGAGCCGTCACGCAGCGGACGCTCGTAGAAGCCCTTGACCAGGGCGACCCCAGGATCACTGAGCAGCGGGCCGAGCAGGCCCCGCACGAAGTGGGTGTCCCAGTCGACCAGGTCGGCGTCCATGAAGACGAGGACGTCACCCCGGGTGACGAACAGGGACTTCCACATCGCCTCGCCCTTCCCGGGATGGCTGCCGAGCTCGGGCCGCACGTCCTTGGACCGGTGCACGACCGCACCGGCGTCCCCCGCCACCGCGTAGGTGTCGTCGGTGGAGTCGGAGTCGATCACCACCACCTCGTCGAGCAGCGCGGCCTGGTCGACCAGCGCCTCCCGCACCCGGCTGACCACGTCCCCGACGGTGGCGGCCTCGTTGCGCGCGGGCACCACCAGGCTCGCCGTCACTCCGGTCCGTTCCTTCAGGGCGAGCAGCTCCTCCAGCGACCAGTCGGCCCAGTGATGGGTGCCGCCGGTGGCGGCCGCGGCAGGGCTCACTGCGCAAACCTAGACTGGAGCCCCCACCCGGGAGGGCCGCCGTGGACCGCAGGAAGACCTACTTCGTGCTGATGGGCACCTGCCTCGTGCTGATCCTGCTCGCGTGGAACGTGGTGCGGCTGTGGTCCACCACGGCAGCCGTGGTGATGAGCTGCGTCGCGGCAGTCCTGCCGCCGATCGCGGTCATCGTCGGCAACCGCGGGCACGGGGCCTGAGCGTCTGCGCACGGCTAGTGGCAGGTCAGCGACCCTTCCACACCGGCTTGCGCTTCTCCGCGAACGCGGCCGCGCCCTCGCGGGCGTCCTCGGAGACGAACACCGGCATCACCAGCTCGTCCTGCTTGCCCCACGCCTCCTCGCTGGACCAGTCCCGCGCCGACCGGGCGATCTCGCGAGTGACCTGCACGGCGAGGGGGCCGTTCTCGGCAACGGTCCCCGCCAGCGCCAGCGCCTCCTCCAGCGCCCCGCCCTCGTCGGCGAGCCGGTTGACCAGGCCGAGGGCCGCGGCGCGCTCGGCGTCGATGTGGTCTCCGGTGAGGAGCAGCTCGAGCGCGATCGGCATCGGCACCCGCTCGGGCAGGCGCAGCGCGGCACCCGCGCCGGCGACCAGCCCCCGCTTCACCTCGGGTACGCCGAACCGGGCGGCGCGCGAGGCGACCACGAGGTCGCAGGCCAGCATCAGCTCGAAGCCGCCCGCCAGCGCGTAGCCCTCGACCGCGGCCACCACGGGCTTCCGGGACTGCTGCTGGGTCATCCCGGCGAACCCGCGACCCTCGACGATCGGGGCCTCGCCGGAGAGGAACGCCTTGAGGTCCATGCCGGAGCAGAAGGTGCCACCCGCGCCGGTGAGCACACCGACCCGGAGCTCCGCGTCGTCGTCGAGCCGCTCCATCGCCGCGGCGATGCCGTGTGCCACCGCGCCGTTGACGGCGTTGCGTGCCTGCGGGCGGTTGATCGTCACCACCAGGACGTTGTCACGCTGCTCGGTGAGCACCGCCTCGTTCCCTGACCCAGCCACGGACTCGCACACGGGCCTACTCCTCGATGTCGGTCACGCGGACACCCGCGTGCGCCTGGTAGCGACGGTTCACGCTGATCAGGTTGGCGGTCAGTGCCTCGACCTGGTGGGCGTTGCGCAGCCGGCCGGCGTACACACCGCGGACGCCGGGGATGGTCCCGGCGAGGTCCTGCACCAGGTCGGTCGCCTCGCGGACGTCGCCGAGCACCATCACGTCGGTGTCCACCGACTCCACCGACAGGTCGTCGAGCAGCACCGCGCTGACGTGGTGGAAGGCACCCACGACCGTGCTGTCGGGCAGCAGCCGCTCGGCCTGCTCGGCCGCCGACCCCTCCTCGACCGCAAGGGCGTGGGCGCCCCGCTTGTCGAACCCCAGCGGATTGACGCAGTCCACGACGACCTTGCCGGCCAGGGCGTCCCCGAGGGACTGCAGCAGCTCGGCGTGCCCGTCCCAGGGCACCGCGACGACCACGACGTCGCCGGCCCGGGCCGCGCTCTGGTTGTCGGCCCCGCTCGCCTCGCCTCCGGTGGCCTCGGCGATGTCGACCGCCGTCTGCGAGGCACGCTCAGCGCTGCGGCTGCCGATGACGACCGGGAGCCCGGCCGCGGCCCAGCGACGGGCCAGGCCGCGCCCCTGGGGGCCGGTGCCGCCCAGCACGGCGACGGTTTTGCCGGCGAGGGACTCGGGAAGAGAGGGGACGTCGGCCATCGGCGCTCCTGTGGGGGTCGGGGTCTCCCTGCATCCTTGCGGAGGCCCGAGCGTGCGTCGTGGCCGGGTCCACGTGCCGGTCCCTACGATGACCGGCGTCAAGGAGGTGCGATGACCACGACCCTGTTCCTCGGCGGCCACGTCTTCGACGGACGCCGGCACCGACCCGACTGCGCGGTCGCCGTACGCGAAGGACGCATCGTCGGTGTGGGCGACGTCAGGGACCTGCGCGACGCTGCCGCCGACGCCGACGTCGTCGACCTCGACGGGCGGCTGCTCCTGCCGGGCTTCCAGGACGCCCACATGCATCCTCTGGTCGGCGGGCTGGAGCGGATCCGTTGCGAGCTGACCGAGCTGAGCACCGTCGAGGACTACCTCGACGCCATCCGGTCCCACGCCGCGGGACAGAGCCAGAAGAGCTGGTTCCGCGGCGGCGGCTGGGCCGTCGACGTGTTCGGCCCGAGCGGCCCGACCAAGGAGCTGCTCGACCAGGCCGTCCCCGACCGGCCCGCCTTCGTGGTCAGCAGCGACCACCACAACGCGTGGGTGAACAGCAGGGCGCTCGAGATCGCGGGGGTGAACCGCGACACCCCCGACCCCGAAGGCGGCTGGATCGAGCGCGACCAGCACGGGGAGCCCACCGGCACGCTGCACGAGGCCGCCGCCTTGCTGGTGCAGGTGCACGTCGAGACCAGCCGGGAGGAGTACGCCGACGCGATGCGGGAGGCACAGGCCTACCTCCTGAGCTGGGGCATCACCGGGTGGCACGACGCCCTGATCGGCGGCTACGCCTCGCTCGACGACCCGACCCAGGCGTATCTCGACCTGATCGACAGCGGGGAGCTGAGGGCGCACGTGACCTGCTCCCAGTTCTGGGACCCCAAGCGTGGGGTCGAGCAGCTCGAGGAGCTGGAGGAGCAACGCCGCCGGCTGCGGGAGGCCGGTCTCGACGCCGGCTCCATCAAGCTGATGATGGACGGGATCACCGAGACCTTCACCGCCGCGGTGACCGAGCCCTACCTCGGTGACACCGGCTGCCCGTGCGGCGACCGCGGCATGCAGTTCCTCTCCCCGGAGCAGGCCGAGGAGGCGGTGGTCGCGCTCGACGCCGCCGGCTTCCGGGCGCACTTCCACGCGATCGGCGACCGGGCGGTGCACTCCTCGCTGGACGCGGTGGCCGCGGCCCGGCGGGCGAACGGCATGACCGACAACCGCCACCAGATCGCGCACCTGCAGCTGGTGCTCCCCAAGGACCGCCACCGCTTCCGCGAGCTCGGGATCACCGCGAACGCCGAGGGCATGTGGACGGCGAAGAACACCGGCGCGGTCAAGGACCTGCTCCCCCACCTCGACGAGGAGCGCCAGCGCTGGCACTACCCGTTCCGCGACCTGGTGGACGCCGGGGCCGAGCTCGCCGGGGGCAGCGACTGGCCGGTGAACCCGCCGGAGCCGATCGGCGGCGTGCACGGGATGGTCAACCGGACGTCCTGGTCGCCGGACGGCAACGCCCCGGACCCGCTGGTGCCCGAGCAGGCACTGACCCTCGAGGAGGCGCTGCACGCCTATACCGAGGGGTCGGCGCGGGTGAGCTACCGGCAGGACGTCGGGAGCATTCTGCTCGGGTCCCGAGCCGACCTCGTCGTCCTCGACCGCAACCCGTTCCTGGGTCCCGGGGACGAGATCGGCGCCGCGGAAGTGGCGCAGACCTGGCTGGGCGGCGAGCTCGCCTACCGGCAGCACTGAGCCCGCCGTGCACCTCGACCCCCACACCCTCGGCGAGGAGGCGTGGTTCGCCGCCCGCCTCCTCCTGGTCGCCGCGGCGACCACCGCCCTGGCCTGGTGGTACCGCGCCGACCTGCGCCTGCTCCCGATCTGGGCCGTCGCTCGCGCCGGCGTGCAGCTCAGCGTGGTCGCGCTGCTGCTTCGCGGAGCCCTCACGACGCCGTGGGCCGCGGCGGGCTTTCTGCTGCTGATGCTGTCCACGGCCTCGGTGACCTCCTCCGGACGGATCCACGAGCTGTGGCAGGGCCGGCTCGCAGCGGTGGTGGGAGTGACGTGCGGCGCCGGGACCAGCCTGGCGGTGGTGTTCGCGCTGCAGCTCTCCGACCTGCAGGCGCGCTACGTGATCGCGATCGCCGGCATCGTGATCGGCAACTCCATGAACGCCGCGACGCTCGCCGGCCGCAACTTCCTGCGGACCGCCCGGTCCCGCATCGGCGAGATCGAGGCATGGCTGGCGCTGGGGGCACGACCGCCGCGCGCCCACGCCGACATCGCCCGGGAGTCGGTCCGCGAGTCGCTGATCCCCAACCTCGACCAGACCAAGTCGACCGGCCTGGTCACGCTGCCCGGCGCCTTCGTGGGCGCCCTCTTCGGCGGCGCCAGCCCGTCCCAGGCGGCGCACTTCCAGCTGGTGGTCCTGGCCGGGATCGCGCTGGCCATGGTGGTGACCGCGATGGTCGTCACCACCATGGCCGCGCGGACGCCGTACCTCCCGGCCACCCCGGGGAGCTGACCCGGGTCAGGAGTCGACGGCCACCCGCTTCGTGGCGTGCTTGCCCGTGCCGACCTGGATCTTGCGCGGCTTGGCCTTCTCGGCCACGGGGACGACCAGCTTCAGCACGTCGTCGGAGTAGTCGGCCTCGATGTGGGCGAGGTCGAGGTTGTCGCCGAGCACGAGCTGGCGGCTGAACCGGCCGCGCGAGCGCTCGGAGGCGAGCATCTCCCAGTCACCGTTGCGGGCGAGCCGGTCGACTCGGTGGCGGCGGAGATGGTGTCGATGCAGGTGCAGAACCTGCGCGTCTACGAGCGCCGTGGGCTGCTCGCCGAGGGTCTCAACCTCGCCGGCATCGCCCACGTGCTCCGCCTCGAGGACCAGCCGGGTCAGGTCACTGCCTCCGCCACCGCCAGGTGTCGCTGGAACCAGGACCCGGCCAGGTCCGCCACGGTCTCGAGGGCGCCGGGTTCCTCGAACAGGTGGGTTGCCCCGGGCACGACGACGAGCTCGGCCACCCCGGGCATCAGTGCCTCGACGCGCCGGTTCAGCACCAGCACCACGTCGTCGTGGCCGCCCACCAGGAGCAGCGTCGGCGCGGTCACCAGGGGCAGTCGCTCGGCGGCGAGGTCGGGACGGCCACCTCGCGACACCACGGCGCTCACTCCCGCCCGCGGGTCGGCGGCCGCCCACAGCGCCGCAGCGGCACCGGTGCTGGCACCGAAGTAACCCAGGCGCAGGTGGCCGACGCCCGCCTGCTCGCGTAGCCAGTGAGTGGCACCGAGCAGGCGATCGGCCAGGAGATCCACGTCGAAGACCAGCGAACGTCTCGGCGCCTCGTCGTCGGTGAGCAGGTCGAAGAGCAGGGTGCCCATGCCGGCCTGCTGGAGCACCTCGGCCACCTGCTGGTTGCGTGGGCTGAGCCGGCTGCTGCCACTGCCGTGCGCGAAGATCACCACGCCCAAGGCATCGGCCGGCAGCACCAGCGCACCCTCCAGCGTCACGGGCCCGACCGGGATGCGCACCTCGCGGCGATCGACCGCACCGGGAGTGGCGTCCGGCAGCGGTCGCCGTGCGTCGGCGCGCAGGTGCGCCCGCCGCAGGAGCTCGACCACCTGGTCGTCGCCGACCTGGCCGAAGTCGACGTAGAACTCGCCCACCGCGCGGAACGACGTGGGCGTGTCCAGGACCACGACCTGGTCCGCGACCTGACGCAGTCCGGCGACCGTGTCCGCGGGCGCCACCGGGACGGCGAGCACCACCCGCTGCGCACCGAGGTGCCGAGCCACCCGGCAGGCCGCCTCCGCGCTGGAGCCGGTGGCGATGCCGTCGTCGACGACCAGTGCGGTGCGTCCGGCCAGCGCCACCGCAGGCCGCCCCTCCCTCAGCACCCGCACGCGTCGGTCGAGCTCAGGACGCTCCTGCGCCTGCGCGGCGTCCAGGTCCCGCTCGGTCAGGCCGAAGCCCCGGAGCACGTGACCGTTGGCGACGACGACGCCGCCCTCCCCGATGGCGCCCATGGCCAGCTCCGGCTGGAACGGAGCGCCGAGCTTGCGCACGACGATCACGTCCAGGGGTGCGTGCAGCGCCTCGGCCACCCGGTCCGCCACCGGCACGCCGCCCCGGGGCAGTCCGAGCACCACGACGTCCGCTCCGGCGAATTCGGCGAGTGCCCGAGCCAGCTGCCGACCTGCGTCCTCACGATCAGCGAACATGACGACCTCCTGCGACTGCGTGCCACACACCACTTCACTCCGCGCACTCCTTGTCGAGCCAGAGGCCAAGGGCCCCCGGCGCAGGACCGGACGTCCGCCGGGTGATCGGAGCCGCAGCAGGACCGCGGACGGCACTCCTGCGCGTCGGTCTCCTAGCATGGGTGGCGGGGGGATCCACAGGGCCGGGTGCCACGGTCCAGAGCTCGAGCAGAGGAGCCCGGATGGGGGAACCCACCGAAGCGTCGTCTCCGCTCGGCCCGCAGGTCATCTTCGGAGTCGACCGCGGGGGCAGGTGCACGCTCTCGGTCGGACCCGGCCTGGAGGCCCAGGGGCTCCGCCCGGGCGAGCTGGTCGGACAAGACCTGTTCACCGTCTACCCCGACCATGCGGACGCGCTCACCCGCGCCCTGGCGGGAGAGACGTTCACTGCACCCGGCATCGTCAACGGCCGGATCCTGTCCACCTACTTCCAGCCCCTCATCGCCGCGGACGGCAGCGTCGACGGAGCCGTCGGCGTGGCCACGGACATGACCGAGTTCGTCCGCGCCCAGAAGGAGCTGATCAAGTTCCGGGCGCTGGCCGACGCCTCCAGCAACCTCATCGGCATCGCCGACGAGCGCGGGCGTCCGACGTACCTCAACCCGCAGGTGGCTGCCGTCGGAGTGTCGTCCTCGGCCGAGGATCTCTGGGAGACGGTGCTGGAGCAGACGGGCGCCGAGGTGGCCGCGGAGATGCGGGCACGGGTGGAGGCCGGGGGGCGGTGGTCCGGCGACGTGGCGCTGCGGGTGCCGGGGCGGGACATGGTCGTGCACCTCCAGGCGCTGGCCCTGTTCCATCCCGGCAGCGGGGAACGACTGGGCAGCGCGTGGATTGCTCAGGACATCACCGAGCTGCGGGCCTCCGAAGACGCTGTCCGATCCGCGAGCTCCGACCTCGCCCAGTTCCGCTCGCTGGTCGAGGCCTCGCGCGACTTCATCGCCATCGCCGGCCTCGACGGCGCGGTGCGCTACGTCAACCCGGCGGGCCGCGAGCTGATCGGCCTGCCGGCGGACACCGTCGTCACCAGCACGAGGATCAGCGATTACCTCACCGTCGATGGTCTGCAGCGCTCGCAGGAGATCGAGCAACCGGCTGTGGTGGAGCACGGCCACTGGGAGGGTGTCTCGACGTTGCGGCACGTCGACGGCGACGCCATCCCGGTGGAGGTCTCCAGCTTCCTCATGCAGGACGAGGAGAGCGGCGAGCCGTTCGCCCTGGCGACCGTCCAGCACGACATCCGTCAGCGACTCGAGACCGAGGCCGAGCTCCGCGACCTCGCCGAGCAGCGCGAGGGCCTGCTCAGCCGGTTGGTCGACGCCCAGGAGGCCGAGCGAGCGACCATCGCCGCCGGCGTGCACGACGACCAGATCCAGGCGCTCGCCACGGTCGACCTGCGCCTGCACGTGCTCCGACGCAAGCTCAGCGCCCAGGCCCCGGAGCTGCTCGAGTTCCTCACACCGTTGCAGGAGAGCGTCTCAGGCGCCCTCGACCGGCTCCGTGCGCTGATCTTCGAGCTCGAGCCCCCGGATCTGCACCGCGGGCTCGCAGCCGCGGTGTCGTCGGCGGCTGCGGAGCTGTTCCGCGACACCTCGGTCCAGGTGCGCGTCGGCGGCGAGGAAGGGCCCGAGGTCGACGACGCCACCCGGTCGGTGGCCTACCGGATCGTCCGGGAGGCCCTGGTGAACGTCCGCAAGCACTCCGGCGCCACCGCCGTCGAGGTCGCGCTCAGCAGCTGCGACGCGGGGCTGGAGGTGTCGGTGACCGACAACGGGATCGGCATCGACCCCGGCCCCCACGCCGCGGCGCCCGGCCACCGTGGCCTGAGCGGCATGCAGGACCGGGCGGCCGTGGCCGGTGGCCGGTGTGAGATCGGCCCGGCCCCTGGCGGCGGTAGCCAGGTCTGCCTGTGGCTGCCCTCCGCCGCGACCGAACGGAGAACACCCCGCTGACCCAGCTCGGCACTCAGCTCTCGGTAGAGTGGGGGTGGTGTCCTCCTCGCCCCCGCTCCCCCGACGCACCTTCGCGGTGATCAGCCACCCGGACGCCGGCAAGAGCACACTGACCGAGGCACTCGCGTTGCATGCCCGGGTGATCGAGCAGGCCGGAGCCGTGCACGGCAAGGCCGGCCGCAAGGCCACGGTGTCGGACTGGATGGAGATGGAGCGCGCCCGCGGCATCTCCATCACCTCCGCCGCACTGCAGTTCGAGTACGACGGCCACGTGATCAACCTCGTGGACACCCCCGGGCACGCCGACTTCTCCGAGGACACCTACCGGGTGCTGTCGGCAGTCGACTCGGCGGTGATGCTCGTCGACGCCGCGAAGGGGCTGGAGCCGCAGACGCTGAAGCTGTTCCGGGTCTGCGCACACCGCGGCCTCCCGGTCGTCACCGTGGTCAACAAGTGGGACCGGCCCGGACTCGACGCCTTCGAGATCCTGGACGAGATCGAGCAGCAGATCGGTCTGCGTCCGACTCCGCTGACCTGGCCGGTCGGGATCTCCGGAGACTTCCACGGCGTGCTGGACCGACGTAACGGGGACTTCCTCCGCTACCGCCGTACGGCGGGCGGGGCGACCCGCGCTCCGGAGGAGCGGCTGAGCCCGGAAGCTGCCCGTGCGGACCTCGGCGAGGTCTGGACCGACGCGCAGGAGGGCCACGACCTGCTGGCGGCCGACGGCGCGGACCACGACCACCAGGGTTACCTCGACGGGCGCACCACGCCGGTGCTCTTCGCCTCGGCCCTGCTGAACTTCGGGGTCGCCCAGCTGCTCGACGTCCTGGTCGACCTGGCGCCTGCCCCCGGCCCCACCGCCACGGCCGACGGTGGCGTGCGCAAGGTCGACGAGGACTTCAGCGCCTTCGTGTTCAAGGTCCAGTCGGGCATGGACGCCGCGCACCGGGACCGACTGGCCTACGCCCGCGTCTGCTCCGGCGTCTTCGAGCGCGGCATGGTGGTCAGCCACGGCACCACCGGGAAGCCGTTCGCCACCAAGTACGCCCAGTCGGTCTTCGGCCGCGACCGGGCCTCGGTGGAGGTGGCGCATCCGGGCGACATCGTCGGGCTGGTGAACGCCTCGACTCTGCGCGTGGGCGACACCATCCACACCGGCCCGGCGGTGCGGTTCCCGCCCATCGAGAGCTTCGCCCCCGAGCACTTCGTCTCCGCCAGCGTCGCGGACTCCGCGCGCTGGAAGCAGTTCCGCAAGGGCATCGAGCAGCTCGACCAGGAAGGCGTCGTCCAGGTCCTCCGCTCCGAGCTCCGCGGGGACCACGCTCCGGTCCTGGCCGCCGTGGGGCCCATGCAGTTCGAGGTCGCCGCGGCGCGGCTGGAGAGCGAGTTCCGCGCGCCGGTGCGTCTGGAGCGGCTGGACTACGGGCTGGCCCTGCAGATCGAGCCCGAGCAGCGCGACGAGGTCGCCGGGCTGCGGTCCGTGGAGGTGCTCGAGCGCAGCGACGGGACCCTGCTCGCCCTGTTCCCCGACAAGTGGCGCCTCCAGGCGATCGAGCGCCAGCACCCCGAGCTCCGGCTCACGCCCCTGGTGGCCGGCGCCGCCTGACCGGCCAGCCAGGACAACGCGCGCCGGGGCGGCCGGCCGCCTGCTACCGCCCCGCGGGAGTGAACAGGGTGCGCCTCTCCAGGGCCCGGGTGACGTCGGTCGAGCTGAGGATGCCGACCAGTCGTCCGTGGTCGAACACCAGTGCCCGACGGCCCGACTCGCGGGTCAGCCGCTCCAGCACGTCGGTGAGCGGCTCGCCGGGGCCGGTGGTCGCCACCGCGCCCAGGGGCAGGCACACCTCCCGGACCCGCACCAGGCCCCGTTCCGCGGCGGGCACCCCGCGCAGCTCCTCCAGCGTCACGAGTCCCTCCACCGCGCCGGTCGACCCGACGACGGGGTAGGCCGAGTGGCGCCCTCGCAACACGTTGCTCTCCACGAACTCCGCCACCGTGGCGTCCGCGCTGCCCACCTCCACGGGGGCGCTCATCACCTCGCGCACCTCGACGCCCCGCAGGTAGTCCTGGGCGACCGTGGCCACCTGCTCCGCCCTGGCGGCCGCGAGCAGGAACCAGCCGATCAGCACCGTCCAGAGTCCCTGGAGGGTGTCACCCAGGAGGAAGGCCAGCAGTCCGAGACCGACCAGGCCGTAGGCCACCACCTGGCCGACCGTGGCCGCCGTCGTGGCGGCCCGCACCCGGTTGCCGCTGCGCTGCCACAGCCAGGCCCGCAGGATCCGACCCCCGTCCAGGGGTGCACCCGGGATCAGGTTGAACACCGCCAGGACGAAGTTGATGGTCGCCAGCCACATCACCACGGTGACCAGCAGGTCGCTCAGGCCGCCGAGGGCCAACAGCACCCCGACGACCCCGAAGAGCGCGGCGAGCACGAGGCTGGTCGCCGGTCCCACCGCGGCGATCCGGAAGTCGTCGCGCGGCGACTTCGCCTCGCCGCGCAGGGTGGCGACGCCGCCGAACATCCACAGCGTCAGCCCGTCCACCTCCACTCCGGACCGCCGAGCGAGCACCGCGTGCGCGAGCTCGTGCGCCAGCAGGGAGGCGATCAGGAGGATCGCTCCGGCCACGCCGGCAACCCAGTAGGTCAGCGTGGTGTGGCCCGGTGCCGCCTGCGGCAGCACCCCGTCGGCCAGTCCCCAGGACAGCAGGAGCATGATGACCAGGACGCTCCAGTTGATGGCGACCGGGAAGCCGGCGATCCGACCCAGTCGAAGGCTGTCCCTCATGGCTCGTCCCTCCCGGGGTGCACTGCTCCACTTCGACTACAGCGCACGACGAGGTCCGCGGGATAGAGCCGGTCGCCTCGCCGACCGGGACCAAGGGCCCGCGCGACTCCGTCCGGAGGCCGCCCCTTCCGACGGACGCGCCCGCGCGGCTGATATAGGTCGGGGGTCCTTCACAAGACACCTCCGGAGGTGCCAGAAGGGATCTGTCTGATTCCCTTCGAGGATCTGGCGTTGCCGCGCCGGGTCCTCCTGGCGACCCCCGGAGGTGGGTTGTGTCTGTTCACGATTGTGCATCGTCGATGGTCGTGGTGGCCGTCGACGTCGGGAAGAACACGGTGGCGTGCTCGGTCACCGACGACCAGCGGCATCGGCTGCTGGGTCCGATCGACTTCGCGATGACTCGCCCCGGTCTAGCAGCGACCGTGGCGAAGATCGAGACCCTTGTCCCGCCGGCCGCTGTGGTCAGGGTCGGGATCGAGGCTGCGGGTCACTATCACCAGCCGCTGATGATGTCCTCCTCCTGGCCCTCGGGCTGGGAGCTGCGAGAGCTGAACCCGGCGCACGTGACCGAGCAGCGTCGGGTCCAGGGCCGACGGCGGGTCAAGACCGACGCGATCGATCTCGAGGCGATCACCGAGCTGATGCTCGCCGGCGCCGGTCACGTGGTGACCGATCGAGATCTCGTGCTCGGAGAGCTCGCCGCACGGGTCGCGCACCGGACCCGTCGGATCGAGGTCCGCACCGCGACCAAGAACCAGCTCCTGGGCCAGCTGGATCGAGCCTTCCCAGGTCTGACGTTGGCGTTGCCCGACGTGCTGGGCACCAAGGTCGGGCGACTGGTGGCCACCGAGTTCGCCGACCCCGCACGCCTGGTCGCGCTGGGCGAGGCGCGGTTCATCCGGTTCGCTGCCCATCGTGGGCTGCAGGTCCGACGGCCCTTGGCTGAACGAGTGGTAGCCGCAGCCCGTGAAGCGCTGCCCACCCGAGATGCCGCAGCAGCCCGGGAGATCCTGGCTGATGACCTGCAGCTGCTGGCCGTCCTCGACCGGCAGGTCGCTGAGGCGGAGGCATGCCTGGACGGCCTGTTGCCGCAGACCCCGTTCGCGGTCCTGACCACGGTCCCGGGCTGGGCCACCGTCCGCGCCAGCGCCTATGGCGCTGCGCTGGGCGACCCCGCGCGGTGGCCCGGACCGCGGCAGGTCTACCGCGCCGCAGGGCTGTCGCCGATGCAGTACGAGTCGGCCGGCAAACGCCGCGACGGAACCATCAGCAGAGAAGGCAGCGTCGTCCTGCGGCGGGCACTGATCGATCTCGGGATCGGTCTGTGGTTCAACGACCCGGCGGCCAAGGCCTACGCCGCGGTGCTGCGCGCACGCGGGAAGAAGGGCGGAGTCATCGTCTGCGCACTGGCCAACCGCGCCAACCGGATCGCCTACGCCCTGGTCCGCGACCAGGCGCCCTATGACCCGACTCGGTGGCCGCAGGAGGTCTGACCGAGCAGATCCCTTCCCTCACCGAGCGATCAGGGTGCAGGCTGGACGGTGACGAAGGGCCGGACCAGACGCCGCCGCGGCTATGGCGGACTCCGCTGGAGTTACGCCGCATCTAGCTTGGCGCCCGGCCCTTCGCCCTCCTCGCAGCTCGAACGACGCCAGATGACCCGCACGAGGTCGCATACGTCAGCGTGAGCGCGCCCGGCCACCCGTCACCGCCAACCGACCCCGACCACGCAGGCCCCCCAACTCCGACGCCGATGCCCCGGAGCAGCTCGACCGCGCCCCCGCACCCCATTGACAGGTCCTACAGCCAGCTAGGCAGGAGTCGAGAGGTAGACCGACTTCAGCTCGGTGTACTGCGCCAGACCCTCGGGTCCGAACTCGCGGCCCACGCCGGAGGCCTTGAAGCCGCCGAACGGGGCGGCGAAGTCCATCGTGTAGGTGTTCACCCCGTAGGTCCCCGTGCGCACTCCGCGGGCCACGTCGAGTCCCCGGTCCTGGTCGGAGGTCCACACCGTCCCGGCCAGCCCGTACTCGGAGTCGTTGGCCATCTTCACGGCGTGGGCCGCGTCGTCGTAGGGAATCACCGAGAGCACCGGGCCGAAGATCTCCTCCTGGGCGATCCGCATCCGGTTGTCCACGGCTCCGAAGACGGTCGGGCGGACGTACCAGCCGGTCTCCACGCCCTCCGGGCGTCCTGCGCCGCCGGTGAGCAGCTGCGCGCCCTCCTGCTGCCCCAGCGCGATGTACTTCTCCACCCGCTGCTGCTGCCGCTGCGCGACCATCGGCCCGACCTCGGTCCCCGGGTCGAACGGGTCGCCCACCTTCATCGAGCCCACCGCCTCGGCGAGCGCGGCCGCGAACTGGTCGTGGCGCTCACGGCTCACCAGGACCCGGGTCTGTGCGACGCAGGCCTGGCCGGAGTTCATCACGCCGATGAACTTCAGTCCCTCGATCGTGGCTGCCTCGTCCGCGTCGTCGAGCACGATCGCCGCCGACTTGCCCCCCAGCTCGAGGGACACGCGCTTGAGCTGTTCACCGCAGATCGCCCCGACCCGGCGACCGGCTGCGGTGGAACCGGTGAAGGCGACCTTGTCCACGCCGGGATGCCGGACCAGGTGCTCCCCCACCTCCCGGCCGGCGGCCACGAAGCTCACCACGCCCTGGGGGACACCGGCCTCGACGAGCAGCTCCGCGAGGAGGTAGCAGTCCAGCGGAGACTCGGGCGCCGGCTTGACCACGACGGTGCAGCCGGCCAGCAGGGCCGGGACCAGCTTCGAGATGACGGTGAACTGCGGGACGTTCCACGGCGCGATCGCGGCCACCACGCCCACCGGCTCGTGGCGCACGACGACCTCGCCTCCCAGCGCCCCCGGCCGGGTCGCCTCCCACGGAAAGTCGCGGGCGATGGCCAGGAACGCCTCGATCTGCATCCACGGCGCCGGCGCCTGGGCGAGGCTGGAGAACGAGATGGGCGAACCCATCTCGGTCGAGATGAGGGTCGCCATCTCCTCCAGCCGTGCGGCGTACAGGTGGGAGAGGTTCGCCACGATCTCGATCCGCTCCGCCGGGCTCAGCCGTGGCCACGGTCCCTCGTCGAAGGCCGTACGCGCCGCTGCGACGGCGGCGTCCATGTCGGCTGCCGACCCCTCGGGCACCCGGGCCACGACCTCCTCCGAGTGCGGCGAGACCACCTCGAGGACCGCATCGGTGGCGGGCCTCGCCCAGGTGCCGCCGATGAACAGGACGTCACGGTCAAGAGTCATCTCGATCCCTTCTGCTCCCCGGACCGGTCGTCGGTGAACCGCGGAGTCCGGCCCTCCTTGCGGGCCCGGGTGGCCTCCTCGAAGTTGCCGGTCAGCAGGCGCAGGTAGAGCTGGCCGATCCCCTCCAGCGGCATGTAGCTCTCCAGCGAACCTGCCGCGATACCGGCGTGCAGGGAGCGCTTGGTCATCTCGATCCCCGGCTGGGACAGGCCGGCGATCTGCTGCCCGATCTCGGTCGCCGCGTCCACCACCGGGTCGGCGACCCGGGAGACCAGCCCCATCCGGAGGGCTTCCTCGGCCCCGACGTCGCGGCCGGTGAACATCATGTCGGCTGCGTGGCTGGAGCCGACGGCGCGTGGCAGCAGGTAGCTCAGTCCGAGCTCGCTGGCGGTCAGGCCGTTGTTGATCCCGGCGGCACGGAAGTAGGCCCTCTCCGAGGCGAGCCGCAGGTCACAGGCCAGGGCCAGGCACAGGCCACCGCCGATCGCTGCGCCGTTGACCGCCGCGATGACCGGCTGGTGGAGCCTGCGCAGCGTCGCGATGACGTCCTCGAGGACCTCCATGGAGCGCAGCGCGTACGCCGGGCGGGGTAGGCCGTCCGCGTGCGGCGGCCGTCCTGCCGACTTCTGGTCGGCTCCCGAGCTGAACCCCCGGCCGGCTCCGGTGAGCACGACGGCCCGGACGTCGTTGTCCCGGCCGATCTCGAGGAGCCGATCGCGCACCGGGACCATCACGTCGAAGGCCATCGCGTTCATCCGGTCCGGCCGGTTGAGGGTCACCAGCGCCACCCCCGGCGCGGGCCGGCTGACCTGGACGAAGGAGGTCAGGGAATCATCCGGCACTCCGCAAAGGTACTGACAGCGGCGGCGGGCCGCCGTACCGGGCCGAGCCGGCGGGCGAGGTCAACGACCTCGCGGCAGGACGAGCCGGAACTCCGCACCGTGCGGACGCACCGAGTGGTGGGTGACCTCGCCACCGTTCGCGTGGGCGAGACGCTGCACGAGGTACAGGCCGAAACCGGTGCCGGACATGGTGGCGGCGACTCCGGTTCCGGCGCGCGTGAAGCGGTCGAAGAGCTCTGGCAGGAACTCCTGCGGCACGCCCTCGCCGTGGTCACGCACGCTGACCTCCACCCGGTCCCCCTCCTCGTGGACCCGGATCGTGATCGGCGGTGCGCCGTACCGGGCCGCGTTGGTGAGCAGGTTGACCAGCATCTGACGCAGGTGCACCGGGTCGGCCCGCACCGCCGGCGCACCGGCGAGGTCGACCTCGGCCGTGCAGCCGGAGCGCTCCAGCGCCTCTCGAAGGACCGCGCGGACGTCCAGCTCGGGATCGGGGTGGGTGACCAGGGAGGCAGTGTCGAGGTTGACCAGCGCGAGGATGTCCTGCAGCAGGTCGTCGGTCCGGTTCGCAGCGCGCTGGCCCACCTCGATCAGGTGACGACGGGCGGGCTCGTCCAGCTGCTCCCAGTCCTCCCGCAGCGCCTCCAGGTAGCCGCGCAGCACCGTCAGCGGCTGCCGGAGGTCGTGGCCCAGCATGCCGATGGTGTCGGCGAGGAGTCCGTTGGCGCTCGCCAGCTCGGCGTTGGCTCGCCGCAGCTCCGTCTCGTCCTGCAGCGTGCCGCGCAGGCACTTCAGCGCTCCGGAATCGTCGAGGACCGGCCGCGTCCGGGAGTGCACGTGCCGCACCTCGCCGTCCTCGCGCACGATCCGGTAGCTCACCTCGTAGGCGCCCCCGGTCTCCCCGAGGGCCCGCGCCGCCTGCACACGGGGTAGGTCGTCGGGGTGGACGAGCGCCAGCCAGCCGGCCACCGAGGGGGCGAACGTCGTGGGATCCTTGCCGGCGATCCGGTAGGTCTCCGCGGACCAGGCCAGCTCTCCCGACGCCGGCACCCAGGTGAAGCTGCCGACGTGGCTGAGCGCCTGGGCCTCGTCCAGCTCACGCTGGGCCTCCACCTTGGCGGTGGTGTCGGTGACCAGCACGTGGAAGCCGAGGACCTCGCCGTCGACGATCTCCGGGATGTAGTCGGCCTGGGAGTGCCGCGTCTGCCCGGTGGGACTGACCAGGGTCCGGTCGAAGTGCTGCTCCCGACCGGCGAGTGCGCCCTGGATGTAGGGCAGGTTCTTCTTGTACAACCTCTCCCCGAGGAGCTCGCGCATGTGCCGGCCGCGGAGCTGGAGCGGGGTGAACCCGAACCACTCGACGTAGGCGCGATTGGCCAGCATGTTGCGCTGGTCCTTGTCCCAGAACGCGACCAGCGCGGGCAGGTGATCAGCGAGCCCTCGCCACCGGTCGAGCTCGGCACGGATGTCGGTGAGTCCCTCTGCTCGAACCGTGTCCACGCGTCGAGTGTGACCGGCCGCACCAAAGCGTGGGACCGTTCCCGGCACACACTTTTCGGGCCTTTCGTCCCTTCCCCCGCGGCGTCAGAGCTCGGCCTGCACCCCGGCGAGGAGCTGACGGGCCATCACGACGCGCTGGATCTGGTTGGTGCCCTCGTAGATCTGGGTGATCTTCGCATCGCGCATCATCCGCTCGACCGGGTAGTCGCGGGTGTAGCCGTAGCCGCCGAGCACCTGGACCGCGTTGGTGGTGACCTCCATCGCCGTGTCGGAGGCGAAGCACTTCGCCGCGGCGCCGAAGAAGGTGAGGTCCTTGTCGCCGCGCTCCGAGCGTGCGGCGGCGGCGTACGTCAGCTGCCGGGCCGCCTCCACCTTCATGCCCATGTCGGCCAACAGGAACTGAAGGCCCTGGAAATCCGCGATCGGCTTGCCGAACTGCTCCCGCTCCCGGGCGTAGCCGAGGGCGTGGTCCAAGGCGCCCTGGGCGACTCCGACGGCTTGCGCGGCGATGGTCACGCGAGTGTGGTCCAGGGTTTGCATCGCGAGCCGGAACCCGTCGCCGACCTTCCCGATGATGCGGTCGGCGGGGATGCGCACCTTGTCGAGGTAGACCTCGCGGGTGGGAGACCCCTTGATGCCCAGCTTCTTCTCCGGTGCCCCGAACGAGACGCCCTCGTCGCCCTTCTCCACCACGAACGCCGTGATGCCGCCGCGGGTGCGCTTCTCGGGGTCGGTCACCGCCAGCACGGTGTAGAACTCCGAGACCCCGGCGTTGGTGATCCAGCGCTTGACGCCGTCGAGCACCCACGAGTCGCCGTCGCGCGACGCCCGGGTCTTCATCGCTCCGGCGTCCGAGCCGGCGTCGGGCTCGGAGAGCGCGTAGGAGAACCCCTCCCCCGCGGCCAGCCGGCTCAGGTACTTCTCCTTCAGCTCCTCGGCGCCGGCCAGCTGCAGCGGCAGGGAGCCGAGCTTGTTGACCGCCGGGATCAGCGAGGAGCTCACGCACACGCGGGCGACCTCCTCGATCACGATGGCCGTGGCCAGCGCGTCGGCCCCCGCGCCGCCGTACTCCTCCGGGACGTGGGGGGCGTGGAAGTCGGAGTCCACGAGGGCACGCTCGGCTTCCTCGGGGTAGCGAGGCTCCTCGTCCACCTCCGCGGCGTGCGGCGCGATCTTCGCCTCGGCGACGGCACGGACCGCCGCGCGGACGGCCTGGTGCTCCTCGGTGAGCTGGTAGACGGGGAAGTCGTTCATGCGTTCGAGGATAGGTCGGCACAGAACGGACCTTCCGGCGCGGCCGCTACGGTGGCAGGCATGCGCATCACGATCGTCGGAGGACATGGAAAGGTGGCCCTGCTGGCCGCGCCGCTGCTCGTGGACGCGGGCCACGACGTGCTCTCGGTGTTCCGCAACCCAGACCACCTCGGGGACGTGGCCGCGACCGGAGCCGAGCCGCGGGTCATGGACGTGGAGTCCGCGAGCACGGACGCCCTGGCCGACCTGCTGCGCGGCAGCGACGTGGTCGTCTGGTCCGCCGGGGCCGGCGGCGGCAGCGCGGAGCGGACGTACGCCGTGGACCGCGACGCCGCGAACCGCACCGTCGACGCAGCCGCGCAGGCCGGCGTGCCGGACTTCGTGATGGTCTCCTACTTCGGCGCCGGTCCCGACCACGGCGTGCCCGAGGACGAGCCGTTCTTCGCCTACGCCGAGGCCAAGGCCGCCGCCGACGCGCACCTGCGTGAGTCCGGCCTGCGATGGACGATCCTGGGTCCCAGCGCCCTGACCCTCGAGGAGCCCACCGGCCGGATCCAGGTCGGTCCCGGCGACGGTTCGGGCAAGAGCGAGGTCAGTCGGGCCAACCTCGCGCGCGTCATCGCCGCCGTCGTCGACGACCGGGACGCCACCGCTCGTCGCACCATCGAGTTCAACGACGGCGACACCCCGATCCAGGACGCGATCCGGTGAGCGACTGGCACTCCGAGGTGGCCGTCGACTTCATGCTCGACGAGTGCGACACGTGGGCCGTCGTCGGTCTCTCCGGCGACCCCGGCCGGACGGCCTTCCGGATCGCCCGGCTGCTGCAGGCCAAGGGCAAGCGCATCGTGCCCATCCACCCGCAGGCCCCGGAGGTGCTCGGTGAGAAGGGGTACGCCACCCTTGCCGACGTGCCGTTCCCGATCGACGTGGTCGACGTGTTCCGACGCTCGGAGCACGCCGGCGACTTCGCCGACCAGGCCGTCGAGATCGGCGCGAAGGGCGTGTGGTTCCAGGTGGGCGTGATCGACGCCGAGGCCTTCGACCGCACCACGGCGGCGGGGCTGAAGATGGTGATGGACGACTGCCCCGCGATGGCGTGGGCCGCCCGGTGAGCGACCGGTGAGGTGACCGACCTCGACCTTCGGGTGCGGCCCGGACCGGGCGTGCCCCGCGGGCTCGTCGTGCCGGCCGCCGAGCTCGAGGAACGGTTCTCCCGCGCCTCCGGGCCCGGCGGACAGTCGGTGAACACGACCGACAGCCGGGTCGAGGTGGTCCTGGACCTCCGACACTCGACCGTCCTGGAGGACACCCAACGTGCCCGGGCGATCGCACAACTGGGGCCGAGGTTGGTCGTGGTCGCCAGTGAGCACCGCTCCCAGCATCGCAACCGGCTGGCCGCGCGGGAGCGCCTGGCCGACCGGCTCCGCGAGGCCCTGGCGCCGCCGCCGCTCCCCCGGGTCCCGACCAAGCCGAGCCGCAGCGCCCGGCGCCGGCGGGTCGAGTCCAAGCGCCGGCGCGCCCAGGTCAAGCGCCTCCGCGGCCGCGTCGGCCCCACCGACTGACCTCGCCGAGCGGGCGTTTGTGCACGCTCCAGGTGCGCCGACCGGGCAGTTCTGCACGTGCTGGCAGTGCCGAGTGGGCAGTCCCGGACGCTGTACAGCGCCGACCGGGCGCTCCCGCACGGTCGAGCACTCTCAGCAGGGTGGAGGCACGGGCTGCGGAGGCCGCGGGGAAGCCAGCGGGTTCAGCCAGCCCCTGTCGTAGGGCGTGCGCGAACTGCCCGCTCGGCGTCGTACGGCGTGCGCGGACTGCCCGCTCGGCGTCGTACGGCGTGCGCGGACTGCCCGCTCGGCGTCGTACGGCGTGCGCGAACTGCCCGCTCGGCGCTCAGTCGGCCTCGACGGCGAGGATGCGGGGACCGGCACCCTCGGCGGCGAGGTGGTCCTCGTCATTGGTGAGCGAGCACGAGCGCAACGACAGACAACCGCAGCCGATGCAGCTGTCGAGGGTGTCGCGGAGCTTCTCGAGCTGGTCGATCCGCTGGTCAAGGCCCTCGCGCCAGCGACGGGACAGCCGCGCCCAGTCCTTCTTCGTCGGCGTCCTTCCCTCGGGCAGCGTGGCCAGGGCCGACCGGATCTCGGCCAGCGGAATGCCGACCCGCTGGGAGGTGCGGATGAACGCGACCCGGCGCAGGGTCTCGCGGGCGTAGCGCCGCTGGTTGCCCGTCGTACGCCGGCTGTCGATCAGCCCCTCGCGCTCGTAGAAGTGCAGGGTGGAGACCGCAACACCGGCGCGCTCGGCCAGTTGACCCGGGGTGAGCTCCGCATGCTTGTCCATTTGACCTCAACCATAGTTGAGGTTGTTGGCTCTCTCGGTGACCGTTCTCGCCGCAGTCCCGACACCCCAGCGCGTCCTCGACCGGGACCACCGCTCGATCACCGTCGGCCTGCTCGCGCTGGTCACCATGTTCGCCTTCGAGGCGGTGGCGGTGAGCCTGGCGATGCCGAGCGTGGCGCGCGCGCTGGACGGCGAGACCTTGTATCCGGTGGCAGTCGTCGGCCTGATCACCGCAGCGATGGTCGGCATGGTCCTGGGGGCGGCGTGGGGCGATGCGCGCGGCCCGGTCCGGCCGATCGTGCTCGGCGGCGCCGGGTTCGTGCTCGGGCTGGTCCTCTCCGGCCTGGCGCGCTCCATGGAGCTGTTCGTGGTCGGCCGGCTCGTCCAGGGCTTGGGCTGCGGACTGGCGATGACGGCGATGTACGTCGCCGTGGCCCAGGCCTACCCACCCGCACTCCGGACCCGGATCTTCTCGTTGTTCGCCACCGCGTGGGTGCTCCCCTCGATCGTGGGCCCGTTCGTGGCCGGCGCCCTGGTCGACCTGCTGGGCTGGCGCTCGGTCTTCCTCGTGGTCGCGGGGTTCGCCGCGGTGAGCGTGCTCACCGTCCGTCAGGCCATGGCCCGGCACGTGTCGAGTCGCACCGGCCCGGTGCACTGGGGCACGCGTCCGGTCTGGGCGCTCGCGGCTGCCTGCGGGGTGCTCGCCCTGCACGTGGCCGGCCAGGAGAGCGAAGTGCACGCGTCCGCCCTGCTCGTCGCCGGCCTGGCGATGGTCCTGCTGTCCGTCCGGACCCTGCTGCCCCGCGGCACCCTGGTCGCCGCGCCCGGCCTCTCCGCCGTCGTGGCGACCCGCGGCCTGTTCGGCGCCGCGTTCGCCTGCGCGGAGATGTTCCTGCCGCTGGTGCTGCAGCACGAGACCGGCTTGAGCCCGACATCCGCGGGCCTGGTGCTGATGGCCGGGGCGCTCGGCTGGGCCGGCGGCTCGGCGTACTCCGGGCGACGTAGCGATCCGGCCACCTTCTCCGCCGTGCTGGTGGTGGCCGGCGTGGCCCTGCTGACCGGAGGCCTGGTGACCGTGGGGCTGATGACGGTGGACCATCTCCCGGTCGTGGGTACGGCGGTTGCCACGGTCGGCTTCGCCCTGATGGCGATCGGGATGGGACTGGCGACACCCCTGTTCGCCACTCTGGCCCTTGCCCAGGCCCGCCCCGGGCACGAGGGAGAGAGCGGCGCGGCGATCCAGATGAGCGACGCGTTGGGCCAGAGCATCGCTGCCGGCGTCGTCGGAGTGGTGTTCGCGCGGTGGTTCCTGGTCGACCAGGGCACATCCTACCTGGCCGGCTTCGGGCTCGCGGTCATCCTTGCGGCACTCGCACTCGCCGTGGTGGGTCGCCAGCGCTGCGCGCCCGTTCCCGACGCCGCTGGCTAGAAGCCCAGGCGGTGGGTGGCCTCGCCGCGCACGGCCTTGCCCTTCCCCTGGGCGGTGGTGCGCAGCTCGTCCTGGAAGGCGCGCATTCGCTGCTGCAGGTCGGGGTCACCGGCGGCGAGGATGCGTACGGCGAGAAGCCCGGCGTTGCGGGCATTGCCGATGGCGACGGTGGCGACGGGCACCCCGGCCGGCATCTGCACGATCGAGAGCAGCGAGTCCAGGCCGTCGAGGTTCTTCAGTGGGACGGGGACCCCGACGACCGGCAGCGGGGTGACCGCGGCCAGCATGCCCGGCAGGTGGGCAGCACCGCCGGCTCCGGCGATGATCACCCGGAGGCCGCGCTCGGCGGCCCGCTTGCCGTAGTCGAGCATCTCCTCGGGCATCCGGTGCGCCGAGACCACGTCGGCCTCGACGGCGACGTCGAACTCCTCGCACGCCTCGACCGCGGCCTTCATCACCGGCCAGTCGGAGTCCGACCCCATCACGATGCCGACCAGCGGCGCCCGTTCACTCACTGTGCTCTCCCAGCTCCCCGGCGAACCAGCCCGCGGCGTGCCGGGCCCGCGCCAGGCAGTCGTCGAGGTCGTCGCCGTAGGCGTTGACGTGGCCGACCTTGCGTCCCGGGCGCAGCTCCTTGCCGTAGAGGTGCACCCGCAGCTGCGGGTCGCGGGCCAGCGCGTGCGGATAGCCGTCGTACAGCCGGCCGGTCCCCACGGCGCCGCCCAGGATGTTGACCATCACGGTCCAGGGGACCCGCGCCCGCGGCGAGCCCAGCGGCAGGTCGAGCACCGCGCGCAGGTGGTTCTCGAACTGGCTGGTGACCGCCCCGTCCTGGGTCCAGTGGCCGGTGTTGTGCGGCCGCATCGCCAGCTCGTTGACCAGCACGCGACCGTCGGTGGTCTCGAACATCTCCACCGCCAGCACCCCGGTGACGTCCAGCGCGCCGGCGACCTGCATGGCGATCTGCTGGGCGTCGTGCGCGAGGTCGGGGTCGAGGCCGGGCGCGGGCGCGATGACCTCGTGGCAGATGCCGTTGCGCTGCGTGGTGGCCACCACCGGCCAGGTCGACACCTGTCCGGAGGGCGACCGGGCGACCAGCGCCGACAGCTCCCGGCGGAAGTCCACCCGCTCCTCGGCGAGGACCTGATGACCGGTGGCCGCCACGCTGGCGAAGGCCTCGGCACAGTCGTCGGGTCCCTCGACGAACCAGACGCCCTTGCCGTCGTAACCGCCGCGCGTGGTCTTCAGCACGCAGGGGAACCCGAACGCGGCCACCTCGTCCACCGTGGTGACCAGCGCGTGCCGCGGGTTGGGCACGCCGAGCTGGTCCATCGCCTGCCGCATCACCCACTTGTCCTGCGCGTGCACCAGCGCACCGGGCCCGGGTCGCACGGCCAGCTCGGCCTCGAGCGCGTGCAGGTGCTCGGTCGGCACGTGCTCGTGGTCGAAGGTGACCACGTCGCAGCCCTTGGTGACGCGACGCAACATGTCCAGGTCTCGGTAGTCACCGACCACGTGGTCGGGAATGACCTGGGCAGCTGAGACGCCTTCGCCCTCGGCCAGCAGCCGCAGCGGGATGCCCATCGCGGCCGCGGGCTCGGCGAGCATCCGGGCCAGCTGACCGCCGCCGATCACGGCCACGGTGGGGGCGAGCTGCTCAGGCACCCCGCGACTCTAGCGGCCCTGCGAGGCCATCAACGCGCCCCCGGCGTGGTCTTCTCCTAACGGCGCTCCACGGGACGCACGGAGACCGGCTCCATGTCGCCGAAGCCGCGGATGGGCCGCGCGGGCATCACCCGGCTGTCGAAACGGTCCTCGGGCAGCAGGCCGGCGGTGTGCCGGTCGGTGATCACCCGGTTGCGCCGCGCGACGCCGACCAGGCGGGCCGCCAGGTTGACCGCCGGGCCGTAGACGTCACCCATCCGCAGCGCCACCGGGCCGGCAACCACGCCGACGTGCACGTCGGGGAGCCGGTCGTCGCCGCCGACGTACCGGATGATGTCCCAGGCAACGTCCAGACCGCTCTCGGGCGACTGGGCGAGGTAGAGCACCGAGTCGCCGAGCGTCTTGACCACCCGGCCGCCGTGCCGGGAGACCACGTCGTGACTGCGGGACTCGAACCGCTCGACCAGGTCGCCGATCTCCTCCTCGTCGAGCTCGTTGGTCAGCGCACTGAACCGCACCAGGTCCGCGAACCCCACGGTCGCCTCCGCGACCTGTTCCTCGGCCGAGCCCAGGCTCTCCACCCGGGCCACCGCCGCCGCGAGGTGCCGTCGCCACACGTAGAGCACCAGTGACTCGAAGTGCGGTCCGACCGTCTGGATCAGCCGCAGGGCCTCCTCCCGACGGGAGGGCGCGTCCTCCCCCTCGTCGAGGCCGTGGGCGAGGGTCGCCACCTCCCAGTCGGCCAACCGGTCCATGGTCTGGCCGAGCGCCCGGGTCATCTGCACGATCGTGTCGAAGTCCAGGCCGCCGTCCCGCTCGATCGCGGCGACCCGCTGCAACGCATCGGCGTCGTACTCCCCGAAGACGGCCTTGTTGCCCGCCTCGGGGAAGCCGAGCGCCCGCCACAGCCGGGTGGCCTCCTGGACGGTGAGCCCGGCGGGAGCCGCGACCTCCTCGCCGGTCCGGTCGGGGAGCTCGCCGAGGATCGCGCGCTGGAGCTGCTCAGGCACCTTCGTCGGACCTGTGCCCGGACGAAGGTGCGGCGCCCGGCCCCGCGCCACCGTGGAACAGCTCGTCGCTGATGGCCAGCTGGGCCTCCTCGACGCGCGGGATGTCGCTCAGCTCGACCTGGCCCAGCTCGCTGGCGTCGGAGACGATCAGCGTGCCGCAGCCGAAGACGCGGTCGACGAGGTCCTTCTCGTAGGAGATGTCACTGATCCGGTTCAGCGGGATGTCGTGGCCACGCCGGGTCAGGATCCCGGTGCGGGTGATCAGCCGGCGGTTGGTGAAGGTGTACGTCGTGGTCAGCCACCGCAGGAAGGGCACCCCCGAGAACACCAGGACCAGCGCCGCCGCGATCCCCCAGATGATCCACCGCCACACGTTGGCCCGGTCGCCGCTGGGCAGGCTGCTCAGGTAACCCGCCAGCGCGGCCACCACGATCAGGGCCAGGGCCGGCACGATCAGTGCCTTCACGTGGGTGCGGATGCTCAGCAGCACGCGCTCGCCCTCGTTGAGGAGGCGCCGGGAGATCACCACAGCGCGATCATGCCACCCGGTCGGAGCACTGTCGTCAAAGTCCTCGCATCACCCGGTCGCCCGGACATGGACGACGTCGCCCGCCGCCAGGTGCTCCTCCCCCTCGGCGGTCCGTACGACGAGTCGGCCGTCCTCGTCGACGTCGACGGCCTCGCCGTCGACCTCGCCACCGGGCACCAGCACCCGGACCTGGCGACCCAGGGTGGTGCACCGCTCGCGGTAGGCCGGCAGGAGCGGGCGACCGACGTGCCAGTCGTCGTACGCGCGGGCGAGCTCGGCGATGAGCGCAGCCAGCAGCGCGGTGCGCTCGACGTCCACGCCGGCCAGCGCCAGCGAGGTCGCCTCCTCGACCGGCAGGTCGGCGGCGTCCTGGTGCACGTTGAGTCCCACACCGATCACGGCCGCGGCGTGGTCTCCCGCGCCGACCCGCTCGATGAGGATGCCGCCCAGCTTCCGGCTCTCGAGCAGGACGTCGTTCGGCCACTTCAGCTCGGGGTGCAGGCTGGTGACCGCGTCGACGGCGCGAGCGGCCGCCATCCCGGTCAGGAGAGGCAGCCACGACCACGGGCCGTTCCCGCCGCCCTCGGGGACCAGCAGGAACGAGGCGGTCACCGAGGTCCGGCTGGGGGTCACCCAGCCGCGTCCGAGACGTCCCCGCCCGGCGGTCTGGTGCTCGGCCACCAGCACCAGCCCGTGCGGCTCGCCGTCTCGGAACCGGTCCGCGACCAGGTGGTTGGTCGACGGCGCCTCCTCGACGACCTCCAGTCGCCAGCCCACGGACTCCGCAGCGGCCTGTGCGGCCTGCCTGTCAAGGGGTGGGCGGGTGCTCTCCGGGCCGGTCATGACCACTACATTGGCGCACGAGCGATCCCCCGTCGAACCGGCGAGCAGGAGAAGAGCGTGAGCGCACAACCCACCGCCCAACCGGGCGAGGGCACCGAGGTCCCCTCCGCGGACAGCGGCATCGACATCCATTCCACCGAGGGCAAGCTCGCCGATCTCGAGCGCCGCATCGACGAGGCGGTGCACGCCGGGTCCGCCAAGGCGGTGGAGAAGCAGCACGCCAAGGGCAAGATGACCGCTCGGGAGCGCATCGAGAAGCTCTTCGACGAGGGCTCCTTCGTCGAGCTCGACGAGCTCGCCAGGCACCGCGCGACCTCGTTCGGCATGCAGGACAAGCGTCCCTACGGCGACGGCGTGATCACCGGCTTCGGCAGCGTGGACGGCCGCCAGGTGTGCGTGTTCTCCCAGGACTTCACCGTCTTCGGCGGCTCACTGGGCGAGGTCTACGGCGAGAAGATCACCAAGGTGATGGACCTCGCGATCAAGACCGGCTGCCCGATCGTCGGTATCAACGAGGGCGCCGGCGCCCGCATCCAGGAGGGTGTGGTCAGCCTCGGCCTGTACGGCGAGATCTTCCGCCGCAACGTGCATGCCTCGGGCGTCGTGCCCCAGATCAGCCTGATCATGGGCTCCTGCGCCGGCGGCCACGTCTACTCCCCCGCCGTCACCGACTTCACGGTCATGGTCGACGGCACCTCGAACATGTTCATCACCGGTCCCGACGTCATCAAGACGGTCACCGGTGAGGACGTCAGCATGGAGGAGCTCGGCGGCGCCCGGGCGCACAACACCAAGTCCGGCAACGCCCACTACATGGCCAGCGACGAGGACGACGCGCTGGAGTTCACCCGCGCGCTGCTGTCCTACCTGCCGCAGAACAACCTCGACGACCCGCCGGCGTACGACGAACCTTCGGGCATGGAGGTCACCGAGCTCGACCGCTCGTTGGACACCCTGATCCCCGACGGCGCCAACCAGCCCTACGACATGCACACCGCCATCACCGCGGTCCTCGACGACGAGGAGTTCCTCGAGGTGATGCCGATGTTCGCGCCCAACATGGTGTGCGGCTTCGGTCGCGTGGAGGGCAAGTCTGTCGGTGTCGTGGCCAACCAGCCGATGCAGTTCGCCGGCACCCTCGACATCGACGCCTCGGAGAAGGCCGCGCGGTTCGTGCGCACCTGCGACGCGTTCAACATCCCGGTGCTGACCTTCGTCGACGTCCCGGGCTTCCTGCCCGGCACCGACCAGGAATGGAACGGCATCATCCGCCGCGGCGCGAAGCTCATCTACGCCTACGCCGAGGCGACCGTCCCGCTGGTCACGATCATCACCCGCAAGGGGTACGGCGGCGCGTACGTCGTGATGGGGTCCAAGCACCTCGGCGCCGACATCAACCTGGCCTGGCCGACCGCGGAGATCGCGGTGATGGGCGCCCAGGGCGCGGTCAACATCCTCTACCGCAAGGAGCTCGGCAACGCCGAGGACCCCGACGCCCGCCGCTCGGAGCTGGTCGAGGAGTACGAGGACACGCTCGCCAACCCCTACATGGCAGCCGAGCGCGGCTACATCGACGCCGTGATCAGCCCCCACGAGACCCGGATCGAGATCGTCCGGGCCCTCCGCCTCCTGGCCACCAAGCGCGAACAGCTCCCCCCCAAGAAGCACGGCAACATCCCGCTGTGAACAGGAGCCGAGGCGTCGCAGCTGTGCGGCGCAATGCGAGCGCAGCGAGCGAGCGCTGCACCTCTACGAAGCCTCGGCGACCCGCAGCCAGTGGGCGAGCCGAACGGGCGCCACGCACCGAAAGGGGTTTGAAGCATGAGTGAGCAGCAGCAGCAGCCCCTCCTCCGCATCGTCAAAGGCAACCCCACGCCCGAGGAGGTCGCCGCCCTGGTCACGGTGATCTCCGCGGCAGCCGGTGCGGCCGCGTCCGGCAGCACGGAGCGTCCCCGCTCGGAGTGGGCGGCTCCGCACCGACGGCTGCGTCCGCCCCACCGGCACGGCCCGGGCGCCTGGCGCTTCAGCGGCCGCTGACCATGCCCCTGGTTCCCCGGCTGGTCCTCGCCTCGGCCTCGGCCGCGCGTCGCAAGCTGCTCGAGCAGGCCGGACTGACCGTCGAGGTCGTGGTCAGCGGCGTGGACGAGTCCGCGGTCCAGGTGACCGCCCCTGCCGAGTTCGCCACCACCTTGGCGCGGCACAAGGCGGTCGCGGTGGCCGCCGCGCAGCGCGGTGCGCTGGTGATCGGCTGCGACTCGGTGCTGGAGCTGGACGGGGAGGTGCTCGGCAAGCCCACCGACGCGGCGGACGCCGTACGCCGCTGGCAGCGGATGCGCGGCCGCGCCGGGGTGCTGCACACCGGGCACTGCGTGATCGACACCCAGCGCGAGGTGTGGGTGGCTCGTTCGGCCGCCACCCAGGTGCGGTTCGCGCCGGTGAGCGACGAGGAGATCGAGGCCTACGTCGCGACCGGCGAGCCGCTAGCCGTCGCCGGCGCGTTCACCATCGACGGGCTCGGTGGTGCCTTCGTCTCCGGGGTGACCGGAGATCCGCACAACGTCGTCGGCCTGAGCCTGCCCCTGCTGCGCTTGATGTTCGAGGAGCTCGGCTACGTGTGGACCGACTTCTGGGGTCGCACCCTCCGCTGACTCGCGCGCCTCCTCCTCGGCCTCCAGCCAGGCCAGCGTGCTCGGCGAGACGTGCCGCGGCTGGGCGTGCCCGTGGGTCAGGTCGGCGAGGCGGGCATGGTGGCGGAACACGAACCGGCGGAACGCCCAGAACCGGAACAGCATGCCGAGGCCAGCGCCGATGACGTTGGCGGAGAGGTTGTCGGCGAGGGCGGAGTCCCACCCCAGCCAGTTGCGGCTGACCCACAGGCAGGCCATCGGGATCGCGAACGAGGCCAGGTTGACCGCGGCGTACCGCAGCGCACCGCCCGCCGGTCCCGAGGGCAGCCGGTGGCGGAAGGCGTAGTGGCGGCTGCCGTAGTAGCTGATCACCATCCCGACGCAGTTGGCTGCGAACCAGGAGGTGACCGGCCAGCCGTTGAGCGGACCCGGGCTGTAGATGCCGGCGAAGCCGTGCACGAGCAGGTTGAACATCACGATCGCCACGACGGTCGCCACCGCGTTGACGGCGGAGAACTTCGCCGCCTCACCGGAGAGGCGGCGTACGCGGGCACCCATGGCTGCGAGGCTAACCACCTGTCCGCCGGTCACGTTGGCAGGATGTGCCTCATGCGCGGAATCATCCTGGCCGGTGGCACCGGTTCGCGGCTGCACCCGGTGACGCTGGGGACCAGCAAGCAGCTGGTCCCGGTCTACGACAAGCCGATGATCTACTACCCGCTCTCCACGCTGATGCTGGCCGGGATCTCCGAGATCCTGGTGATCACCACCCCCCACGAGTCCGAGGGGTTCCGGAGGCTGCTGGGCGACGGGTCCCGCTTCGGGATCTCGCTGCGCTACGCCGAGCAGCCCTCCCCCGAGGGCCTGGCCCAGGCGTTCACCATCGGCGCGGACTTCATCGGCGAGGAGCCGGTCGCGCTGGTGCTGGGCGACAACATCTTCTACGGCCCCGGGTTCGGCCGGAAGCTCGCCCGGTTCGGCGCGATCGAGGGCGCCACCGTGTTCGCCTACTGGGTCTCTGAGCCCACCGCCTACGGGGTGGTGGAGTTCGACGAGTCCGGCCGGGCGATCTCCCTGGAGGAGAAGCCGGACCGGCCGCGCAGCAACTTCGCGGTCCCGGGCCTGTACTTCTACGATCGCGACGTCGTCGAGATCGCCCGCGACCTGAAGCCCTCGGCGCGCGGTGAGTACGAGATCACCGACGTCAACCGCCACTACCTGCACCGCGACCGCCTCCACGTCGAGGTGCTCGAGCGCGGCACCGCCTGGCTGGACACCGGCACCTTCGACTCCCTCAACGACGCCAGCAACTTCATCCGCACCGTGGAGAACCGCCAGGGCCTCAAGGTCGGCGCTCCCGAGGAGATCGCCTGGCGCCAGGGCTGGCTCAGCGACACCGAGCTGCGCGAACGCGCCGAGCCGTTCCTGAAGTCCGGCTACGGCGACTACCTGCTGGCCCTGCTCGACCGGGACCGGTCACGGGGAGCCGAGCCCGGCGCCGAGGACCTCTGAGGCCGCCTGCCCCCAGCGCTCGCGCCAGTCCCCGATCGGCGCGATGCGGTGCTCGTGGAGCCGGTCGTGTCCGAGCACGGAGTACGCCGGCCGCGGGGCCGGCCGAGGGAAGGACGCGGAGTCGGTCGGCGTCACGACCTCAGGCGCCAGGCCCGCGGCCCTGACCACCTCGCGGGCGAAGCCGCACCAGGAGACTTCCCCGGCGCTGGTCGCGTGCCAGCTGCCGGCCGGCGCGCCGGACTCGACCAGCCGCACCAGCAGCTCGGCGACGTCCCGGGTCCACGTCGGCTGGCCCACCTGGTCCTCGACGACGCTGATGCTGCCCCGCTCCCTGGCCAGCCGGGCGATCGTGGTCGGGAAGCACGCCCCGTGCGCGCCGTACAACCAGGCGGTGCGGACGACGTGGTGGCGCTCGGGCGCCTCGGCACGGACGGCCCACTCGCCGGCCAGCTTGGTGCGGCCGTACGCCGACCGTGGCGCCGGCGCTGCGTCCTCTGCGTACGGCGTCCCGGCGTCCCCGGCGAACACATAGTCGGTGCTCACCTGCACGATCCAGGCGCCCGTGCGCTGCGCGGCCCGCGCCAGGTTGGCCGGCGCCACCGCGTTGACCGCGAACGCGTCCGGCTCGTGGGCCTCCGCGTCGTCCACCGCGGTCCACGCCGCGCAGTTCGCCACCACGTCGTGACCCGAGACGGCGTCCTCGACCGCCGCGGCGTCGAGCAGGTCCAGGTCGGCCCGGTCGATCCCCCGCCACGCGATCCCCCGGTCGTCGAGAACCGCCCTCAGGTCGGTCCCGAGCATCCCGCTTGCACCCGCCACCAGCCACGTCACCTGCCGCACGGTACTGGTGTCCGCAGTGCGGCAGCACCAGCTGGGCCAGCACCACGCAGGCGGTCACGAGCACGGCGAACAAGGTGAGCACCCCGATGCCGACGCTGATCCGCACCGCGCTGCTGTGCAGCAGGACGGCCCGGCGCGACTGGTCACCGACCGGGCGCTCGCGCGCTGGGTGCGGTCGGGCGTGTGGCCTGCCGCGGTCGGGCCGCTCGAGCGGTTAGCCTGACAGGCGTGAAGGTCCGCGAGCTGTCTCTCTCCGGCGCCCTGGAAGTGACTCCGACCCAACACGCCGACGAGCGCGGGTTGTTCCTGGAGTGGTTCCGCGAGGAGGAGTTCGCCGCCGCGACCGGCCAGTCGCTGCACCTGGCCCAGGCGAACTGCTCGGTCTCCGCCCGAGGCGTGCTGCGCGGCATCCACTTCGCCGAGCTGCCCCCGAGCCAGGCGAAGTACATCAGCTGCCCCCACGGCGCGGTCTACGACGTGCTGGTCGACCTGCGCCTCGGCTCACCGACGTTCGGCCGGTGGGAGGGCCTCCTGCTGGACGACCTCGAGCGCCGCGCGGTCTACGTGCCCGAAGGGTTCGGGCACGCGTTCTGCTCGCTCACCGACGGCTCGGTGGTCAACTACCTGTGCTCGGCGCCGTTCGCACCGGGTCGCGAGCACGCGATCGACCCGTACGACACCGAGGTGGCGATCGCGTGGCCGCAGCAGGGCCTCGACGGCGCGCCGCTGACCCATGTCCTGTCCCCCAAGGACCGCTCGGCTCCCTCGCTCGCAGAGGTGCGGGAGCGCGGCGTCCTCCCGACGTACGACGACTGGCTGGCCTTCACCGGCAACCGCGCCCTGACCTGAGCCGGCGTGCGCACGCCGCACGGTCCTACGCTGGACGGGTGGCCGTGGTGAGACAGGTGCAGGTGACCTTCGACTGCGCGGAGCCGCGCTCAGTGGCGGACTTCTGGAAGGCGGTGCTCGGGTACGTCGACCCTCCGGTCCCGCCGGGGTTCGACTCCTGGTCGCCGACGAGGAGAACGACTCCTGCCTGGTGATGCAGGACGTCGAGGGCAACGAGTTCTGCCTCGACTAGAGCCCTGGGCCCACGGGCTCCCGCCTGACCGGCTCGTCAGTGCTCGAGGCCGGCGCGGGCCTTCAACGGCTCCCACCACGCGCGGTGGGTGCGGTACCACTCCACGGTCTCGGCAAGGCCCTCGGTGAAGGAGACCCGCGGCTGATAGCCAAGCTCGCTGCGGATCTTGGCGATGTCGACGGAGTAGCGCAGGTCGTGGCCCAGCCGGTCCGGCACCTGCCGCACCCGGTCCCAGCCGGTCCCGGTGGCCTCCAGCAGCAGCCCGGTCAGCTCCTTGTTGGTCAGCTCGGTGCCGCCGCCGATGTTGTAGACCTCCCCGGGCCGACCCCCGGCCAGCACCAGGTGGATCCCGCGACAGTGGTCGTCCACGTGCAGCCAGTCCCGCACGTTCGCGCCCTCGCCGTACAACGGCACCGTGCCCCCGTCGATCAGGTTGGTCACGAACAACGGCACGACCTTCTCGGGGAACTGGTAGGGCCCGTAGTTGTTCGAGCACCGGGTGATGCACACCGGCAACCCGTGGGTGCGGAAGTAGGCGCGCGCCAACAAGTCGCTGCCCGCCTTCGACGCCGAGTACGGCGAGTTCGGCAGCAACGGCTCGCCCTCGCCCCACGACCCGGACTCGATCGACCCGTAGACCTCGTCGGTCGACACGTGCACGAACCGCTCCACCCCGTGCTCCAGCGCGGAGTCCAACAACGTCTGGGTGCCCACCACGTTGGTCATCACGAAGTCCGCGGCCCCCAGGATCGACCGGTCCACGTGCGACTCCGCGGCGAAGTGCACCACCGCGTCGGCATCGCCCAGCAACCGGTCCACCACCGACCGGTCCAAGATGTCGCCCTCGACCACCCGCAACCGCTTGTCCTCGCGCACCGGGGCGAGGTTCTCGATGTTGCCGGCATAGGTGAACTTGTCCAGCACCACCACCGACTCCGGCTCCGGACCGCCCCACGCCCCGGTCAGCACCGAGCGCACGTAGTGGCTGCCGATGAACCCGGCTCCTCCGGTGACGACCAGCCTCACCGGCGTCACTCTACGGGCAGGCCGAGGCCGCGAGCGATCAACATGCGCTGCACCTCGGAGGTGCCCTCACCGACCTCGAGGACCTTGGCGTCGCGGTAGAACCGGGCCACGGGGTACTCCTCCATGAAGCCGTAGCCGCCGAAGACCTGGGTGGCGATCCGGGTGCCGGTGACCGCCGCCTCGGTGGCGTAGAGCTTGGCGATGGCGGCGGCCTGCTTGAACTCCTGGAAGGCCTTGCCGTCCCGCTTCCCGTTCCGGTCCATCCCGTCCTTGAGCGCCGCCGCACGGTAGGTCAGCTGCCGGCTGGCGGCGAGCATCACCTCGAGGTCGGCGATCTGGAAGGCCACGCCCTGCTTGCGCCCGATCGGTACGCCGAAGGTGGTCCGCTCCCCGGCGTACTGCAGGCTCATCTCCAGGCACGCCTGCAGGCAGCCGACCGCGAGCGCGGCGATCGCGACCCGGCCGTCGTCCAGGGTGGCCAGGAACTGCGCGTAGCCACGGCCGCGCTCCCCCAGCAGGTTCGACTCCGGCACGCGGGCGTCGGTGAAGCTCAACGGGTGGGTGTCGCTGGCGTGCCAGCCGAGCTTGTCGTAGGCCTTCTCCGCGGTGAAGCCCGGCGTGTCGCTGGGGACGATGATCGCGGAGATCTCGGGCTTCTCCCCGCCGTTGGTCGAGCCGCCGCCGGTGGTCGAGCTTGTCGAAACCACCCCGGTGCGCGCCGTCACGGTGACCAGCGAGGTGATCTCGGAACCGGAGTTGGTGATGAACTGCTTGGCGCCGTTGACCACCCACTCACCGTCGCGCAGCTCCGCCTTGGTCTTGGTCGCGCCCGCGTCGGAGCCGGCGCCGGGTTCGGTCAGTCCGAAGCCGGCGAGCCGCTGGCCGGCGACGAGGTCGGGGAGCCAGGTGTCCTTCTGCGCAGGGGTGCCGAAGCTGAGGATCGGGTTGATGCCGAGGCCGACCGCAGCCTCGAGGGTGATCCCGATCGACTGGTCGACCCGCCCGATCTCCTCGATCGCCACGCACAGGCTGGTGAAGTCACCGTCCGAGCCGCCGTACTCCTCCGGCGCAGTGAGGCCGAAGAGCCCGAGGTCGCCCATCTTGCGGACCACGTCGACCGGGAAGTGGTGGTCGCGGTCCCACTGGGCGGCGTGCGGAGCGATCTCCTTCTCCGCGAAGTCGCGGACGGTACGCCGGAACTGCTCGTGCTCCTCGGAGAGTTCGAACTGGGTGGTCATGACGCTGACCCTACGACGGTCGGGAGCACGCCCGCCGAACGCATAGAGTTGAGCGGTGACCACGTTGAGCCCGAGCGTCGGAGCGCTCACCGATGCGACCTCCTCGGACGCCGCGCTGCGCCGCTTCCTGCACGGCCTGCCCGCCGTCGACCAGGTCGGCGCCGAGCAGCGTGCGGCCACCCTCGGCACCCGGTCGATCAAGAACTCCGCCAAGCAGTTCGCCCTCGACCTCGCCGTGGAGATGGTCGACCTGACCACGCTCGAGGGGGCCGACACCCCGGGCAAGGTGCGCGCGCTGTGCGCCAAGGCGCAGCGCCCGGACCCCTCCGACGCGTCCTGCCCGCGCGTGGCCGCGGTCTGCGTGTACGGCGACCTCGTCGGCGTCGCCAAGGAGGCGCTCGGCACGTCCGGGGTCCACGTCGCCGCGGTGGCGACCGCCTTCCCCAGCGGCCGCGCCAGCCTGCCGGTCAAGCTCGCCGACACCCGCGACGCCGTCGCTGCCGGCGCGGACGAGATCGACATGGTCATCGACCGTGGCGCCTTCCTCTCCGGCCGCTACATGGACGTCTACGAGGAGATCGTCGCCGTCCGAGAGGCGTGCGCGCGGCCCGACGGCACCGAGGCGCACCTGAAGGTGATCCTGGAGACCGGCGAGCTGCAGACCTACGACAACGTCCGCCGGGCCGGCTGGCTGGCGATGATGGCCGGCGCCAACTTCATCAAGACCTCCACCGGCAAGGTGTCGCCCGCCGCGACGCTGCCGGTGACGATGGTGATGCTCGAGGCCGTCCGCGACTACCGTCGCACCACCGGCACCATGATCGGGGTCAAGCCCGCCGGCGGCATCCGCACCGCCAAGGACGCGATCAAGCATCTCGTGCTGGTCAACGAGGTCGCCGGCGCCGACTGGCTCTCCGCCGACTGGTTCCGCTTCGGCGCCTCGTCGTTGCTCAACGACCTGCTGATGCAGCGCACCAAGATGCTCACCGGCCGCTACTCCGGCCCCGACTACTTCACCCTCGACTAGGAAGTCGGCCCAAAGGAATCCACATGGCCAGGTCCCGCTTTGACTATGCACCGGCGCCGGAGTCGCGCGCGGTGGTCGACATCAAGCCGTCGTACGGCTTGTTCGTCAACGGCGAGTTCGTCGACGGCGGCGGCACGTCGTTCAAGACGATCTCGCCGGCCACCGAGGAGGTGCTCGCCGAGGTCGCCGAGGCCGACGCCGGCGACGTGGACAAGGCCGTGAAGGCCGCCCGCAAGGCCTACGCCCGGGTCTGGTCGAAGATGTCCGGCGCCGAGCGCGGCAAGTACCTCTTCCGCCTCGCCCGGATCATCCAGGAGCGTGCCCGCGAGCTCGCGGTGCTGGAGTCGATCGACAACGGCAAGCCGATCCGGGAGTCCCGCGACGTCGACATCCCCACCGCGGCTGCGCACTTCTTCTACTACGCGGGCTGGGCGGACAAGCTCGAGTACGCCGGCCTGGGCCCTGACCCGAAGCCTCTGGGCGTGGCCGGGCAGATCATCCCGTGGAACTTCCCGTTCCTGATGCTCGCCTGGAAGATCGCGCCCGCGCTGGCGTGCGGGAACACCGTGGTGCTCAAGCCGGCGGAGACCACGCCGCTGACCGCGTTGCTGTTCGCCGAGATCTGCCAGCAGGCCGACCTGCCGCCCGGCGTGGTCAACATCGTCACCGGCGCCGGGACGACCGGCCAGGCGCTCGTGGCCCACGAGGACGTCGACAAGGTCGCCTTCACCGGCTCCACGGACGTGGGCCGCCAGATCGCCAAGGCGGTCGCGGGGAGCCGGAAGAAGGTCACCCTGGAGCTCGGCGGCAAGGCCGCCAACATCGTCTTCGACGACGCCCCGGTCGACCAGGCGGTCGAGGGCATCGTCAACGGCATCTTCTTCAACCAGGGCCACGTCTGCTGCGCGGGTTCGCGGCTGCTGGTGCAGGAGTCGGTCGCCGAGGACGTGCTCGACCGGCTCAAGCGACGGATGGCCACGCTGCGCGTCGGCGACCCGCTGGACAAGAACACCGACGTCGGCGCGATCAACTCCGCCGAGCAGCTGGCCAAGATCCGTGAGCTTTCCGACGTCGGGGAAGCCGAAGGCGCCGGGCGCTGGTCGCCGCGCTGCGAGCTTCCCGAGCACGGCTTCTGGTTCCCGCCGACGATCTTCACCGGCGTCAGCCAGGCGCACCGGATCGCTCGGGAGGAGATCTTCGGACCCGTGCTCTCGGTGCTGACCTTCCGCACCCCGGCCGAGGCGGTGGAGAAGGCGAACAACACCCCCTACGGGCTCTCCGCGGGCGTGTGGACCGACAAGGGGTCGCGCGCCCTGTGGACGGCCAGCCGGCTGCGCGCCGGCGTGGTCTGGTCGAACACCTTCAACCGCTTCGACCCGGCCAGCCCGTTCGGCGGCTACAAGGAGTCCGGTTACGGCCGCGAGGGCGGACGACACGGACTGGCGGCCTACCTCGAAGGAGCGCACTGACATGGCAGCGGCACCGCCGACCAGCCGGATCGACGTACGCAAGACCTACAAGCTCTACATCGGGGGTGCCTTCCCGCGCTCGGAGTCCGGGCGCTCCTACCCCGTGCTCGACGCCAAGGGCGGCTTCTGGGCCAACGCCTCGCACGCCTCCCGCAAGGACGCCCGCGACGCCGTGAAGGCTGCGCGCGCCGCGTTCGGTGGCTGGTCCGGGCGCACGGCGTACAACCGGGGTCAGGTGGTCTACCGGATCGCCGAGACGCTCGAGGACCGGCGCGACCTGTTCGAGGGCGACCTGCGCCGCGCCGAGGGGCTCTCGGCCGGCAAGGCGCGCAGCTTCGTCGACGCGGCGGTCGACCGGCTGGTCTGGTACGCCGGCTGGGCGGACAAGATCGCTCAGGTCACCGGCTCGGCCAACCCGGTCGCCGGCCCCTACTTCAACCACTCCGCGCCCGAGCCGACCGGCGTCGTCGCGGTCGTGGCACCCTCCGGGCCGCTGCTCGGCCTGGTCAGCGTGCTCGCACCGGTGATCGTCACCGGCAACACCGCTGTGGTGGTCGCCAGCGAGCCGCACCCGCTGCCCGCGGTCGACCTCGCCGAGGTGATGGCCACCTCCGACGTCCCCGGCGGCGTGGCCAACATCCTCACCGGCCCGCAGGCCGAGATCGGCCCGTGGCTGGCCGGCCACATGGACGTCAACGGCATCGACCTCACCGGCGTCACCGATCCAGAGCTGGCGCGGAACCTCGAGATCGCTGCTGCGGACAACCTCAAGCGGGTCCGGCGGCCCGACCTGGAGGACCTGCTCGCGTCCCCGCCGCTGGACCGGATGACCACCTTCTTGGAGACCAAGACGGTCTGGCACCCGATGGGCCTGTGAGGTTCGGCACGTCCCCGGTCGAGGAGGTGCCGGGCGGCGGCGTTCGGGGTACCACTGAGCCTCGGAAGGAGTGGTGCCCCCGTGTGCTTCTCGGTCGAGGCCGACCTGGTGGCCGGTACTGCGCTGCTGCCGGTGGCCGCACTGTCCCTACGTGAGGTCCGGTGTGCGCGCGAAGTGCCCTTCGCTGCGCTGCCCCTGCTCTTCGCCGGGCACCAGCTCGTCGAAGCGGTGGTCTGGGCCGGCGCCGAGGGGCACGTGTCCGGCGGCCTGCAGCACCTGGCCGCTGTCGCGTACGCGGTCTTCGCGCTACCGGTCCTGCCCACGTTGGTCCCGTTGGCGGTCCTGCTGCTCGAACCACCGGGCTCGGCCCGACGAAGGGTGGCGCCCTTCGTCGGTCTCGGGCTGCTGGTCTCGGTTTTCCTGGCCTGGGCGCTGGTCACCGGCGGCGTCCAGGCGACCGCACATCCGCACGCCATCACCTACGGCGTGGACCTGCCGATGGGCTGGCTGTGGGCCGGCCTCTACATCGTCGCCGTCATCGGCCCGTCGCTGCTCTCCGGCTACCGCTCGATCGTGGCCTTCGGCGCCCTCAACCTGGTCGGCCTCACCGTGGTCGCGATCGTCTACGCCCAGGCCTTCGCCTCCTTGTGGTGCATCTACGCCGCGGCCGCCTCGGTGACCGTGCTGGTGCACATGTACCGGCGTCGGCACCTCCCGGACGACCACCGGCTCCACGGGGAGCCCCTGGTGCCCGAGCACGTCAGTGTCTAGGAGCTCGCGGCCAGGGCGGCGTACCCCGGCTTGATCACCTCGTCGATCAGCCGAAGCCGCTGGTCGAAGTGCACGAAGGCCGACTTCATCGCGTTCACGGTGAACCACTGCAGGTCCTTCAAGCCGTAGCCGAAGGCCTCCACCAGCGCCTGCATCTCCCTCGTCATCGAGGTGTCGCTCATCAGCCGGTTGTCGGTGTTGACGGTGACGCGGAAGCGCAGTCGGGTGAGCAAGCCGATCGGGTGCGCGGCGATCGAGGGCGCGGCCCCGGTCTGGATGTTGGAGTGCGGGCAGAGCTCCAGTGGGATCCGCTTGTCGCGCACGTACTGGGCGAGCCGGCCCAGCCGTACGTCGTCCCCGTCGCCTTGTCCTGAGCCTGTCGAAGGGACGGTGATGTCGTCGATGATCCGGACGCCGTGACCGAGCCGGTCCGCGCCGCACCACTGGATCGCCTGCCAGATGCTCGGCAGACCGAACGCCTCGCCGGCGTGGATGGTGAAGTGGGCGTTCTCCCGCTGGAGGTACTCGAAGGCGTCGAGGTGCCGGGTCGGCGGGTAGCCCGCCTCGGCGCCGGCGATGTCGAAGCCGACCACGCCCTCGTCGCGGTGCTTCACCACCAGCTCGGCGATCTCGCGCGAGCGCGCCTGGTGCCGCATCGCGGTGAGCAGCTGACGCACCACGATCCGGTCGCCGGTCGCGGCCATGCCCTCCTCGAACCCGTGGCGCACCGCCGCGACCACCTCGTCGAGGGTCAGCCCGTCGTCGAGGTGCTGCTCGGGGGCATAGCGGATCTCGGCGTACACCACTCCGTCGGCGGCCAGGTCCTCCACGCATTCGCGCGCGACCCGGGTGAGGTGGTCGCCGCGCTGCATCACCGCCACGGTGTGGTCGAAGGTCTCCAGGTAGCGCTCCAGCGAGCCCGAGTCCGCGGACTCGTGGAACCAGCGGGCCAGCGACTCGGCGTCCGGTGCCGGGAGGGTGTGCCCGACCTCCGCGGCCAGCTCGACGATCGTCTGCGGACGGAGCCCCCCGTCGAGGTGGTCGTGCAGCAGCACCTTGGGCGCGCGCCGGATGACCTCACCGGTAAGTTCTGCCCCCGAAAGCTCAACCATGCCCACATCCAAGCAGCAGGAGCGTCGATGCGCGTCTTCCAGACCTTCGAGGAGATCGAGGCCGCCGCCGGTCAGGAGATCGGCACCAGCGAGTGGCTCGAGATCACCCAGGACCGGGTCAACCAGTTCGCCGACGCCACCGGTGACCACCAGTGGATCCACGTCGACGAGGAGGCGGCGAAGGAGGGCCCCTTCGGTGGCACCATCGCCCACGGCTACCTGACCCTCTCGCTGGTCCCGTGGCTCGGCTCGCAGGTCTTCGACCTCTCCACGCCCGGCGCCAAGCTCAACTACGGCGTGAACAAGGTCCGCTTCCCCAACCCCGTCCGCGTCGGTTCCCGGGTCCGCGCCCGCGTCGCCGTGGGCGAGGTCACCGACATCCCGGCCGGCAAGCAGCTCACGCTGCGCTACACGATCGAGATCGAGGACCAGGAAAAGCCTGCCTGCGTGGCGGAGACCGTGGTGCTGCTGCTCCCGTAGCGGCGCGGTGACCTCCCCGATCGGGCGATCACGCAGCTTGGCGGTCTGATCCGGACCCCGGCGCGAGTTTGGGAAGTCCAGCGCCGTGTCATGATAAGTCCACGACCAGGTCTCACACCTGGCCCACCGCCCAGGCGACGTCTTTGCCAACAAGACGTCGGCTCGGACGGGACGCGCCCGGCCCCCGCGCGGCAGCACCGTCCACTTGCCCGAGCAGGAGCGCCGACACGATGGCCGCCTTCTTCGAACCCGACCCGGGCCGCCGCGTGATCACCGGTTTTCGCGTGGATCCGACCCGAGTGGAGGACGAGGACGACAAGCGCCACGTGCACACGGTGCTGCGGGTGCGCCTCACCGCCCCACCCCTCAGCGAGGTCAGCACGCTGGCCGACTGCGATGCCGCCACAGCCGGCGTCGGCACCACGATCGACCTGACCTTGTCCCTGGCCGGAGCCCTCGAGCTGGCCGAGACCCTCACCAGCCAGGCGCGCGCCTGTGACGACGACCAGGGTGAGACCGACGACAGACACGAGGAGCCGGCCTAGCCCGGGCACGGCGCCGACGATGCGCCGCACCGCTCATCCTGTCCCTGCCCTGAGCTCTCACCGCACTTCCAGTGCTGCTCGACCGCGAAGGCACCATCACCGTCGACAAGCGGAAGCGCGGCTGACCCCGCTCCTGCCAATCCTCGACCCTCACCCGTCTCCGCGGCCGGGGACCAGGCGTGTGGCGACTGGAACGCCAACACTCCGGCGAGGTACAACGGTCGACATGGACAGCGCTCAACTGACGATCGTCGCCATTGCCGTCCTCATCGTCTTCGCCATTGCTCTAGCCGTGGCCCGGCGCTGACAGCCACCGCGCTTGCACGCCCGGGCCCGAGGACCCTGCCACCCGTGACGTACGCCCGGTGTGCGGCGATGCGCCCGGGGCTATGCAGGAGTGAGACACGGGGCACGAGCAGGAGTGGAGTTGAGCCTGATGATCCGGGACGACTACGGGATGCACGAGGGCAACGGCGCGGGCTGGTTCTTCATGATGTTGCTCCTCCTGGTGCTGGTGGGTCTCGCTGTCGCACTGCTCGTGGTAACCCTGCGGGCGTCGGGGCGTCCCACAGGCACCGCGACCGGTCTGCCCTCCGACGCGGACGCCTCAGACCCAGAGGCAGAGCGGATCTTGCGTCGCCGCTTCGCCGCAGGCGAGATCGACGAGGACGAATTCCGGCGGCGCCAGGCAGCGCTCGCCGCGCACGGTGGCTCCTAGCAACCGGCTCACATCGACCTCTGATATGCGCACCGCAGCCTTGACCAGACCGGGCAGGCCGATTCCCCCGCCGAGTTATCCACCCGTGGGGGCTTGGGCGGCGTCGTCAGTAGGGCGGCGGAGGGAGCGGTTTCGGTCATGTCCCCATCCGAGCACCGAGCACCGAGCACCGAGCACCGAGCACCGAGCACCGAGCACCGAGACTGATTCTGAGACGCGCTCGTGCCCGGCATCCGGACAACAGATTTCGACAGATGAAGTGTCCGGGCGACTCGCTCGAGACGTCGTCGGCAAAGGCCGCAAGGAGATCCCGGGCAGGCAGTCGACGTCCGGCCGTGCTGCGCACTCCACCCAGCTGTAGCCCGGTGCGCGGCGCTCGTCGAGCTCGTCGTTCACCTCGTCGACGACGACTGCAGTGAGGCCGGCCACCTTGTCGGCTTCCTAGGAGAGGTACTGGCGGGCGCCGTCCTCGACGATGCTCCGTGGGGTCGGCCGGGCGCTTGGCTCAGCCCACCCGCTCGATCACCAGCGGCCCAGGTGTGTACGCCGCCTCGGCCTCGATGTCGTAGCCACCCTCGAGCGAGTCCAGGGCGCGCCGGAACCGCTCCGGCTCGTCGGTGTGCAGGGTGAGCAGCGGGTCGCCCGCGCGCACGGTGCCGCCCGGACGGGCGTGCCACTCCACGCCGGCACCGGCCTGTACGGCGGCGCCCTGGGTGGCCCGCCCGGCTCCGAGGCGCCAGGCCGCCGTCCCGACGGCGAGGGCGTCGAGCCGGGTGAGCACCCCGGAGGCGGGCGCCGTGACGACGTGCTGCTCCTGGGCGACCGGGAGGGGCGCCGAGGGGTCGCCACCCTGCGCGGTGATCATCCGCCGCCACACGTCCATCGCCGCTCCGGAGGCGAGGACCGCAGCAGGGTCGACATCGGACCGCCCCGCGCCGGCGAGCATCTCCCGCGCGAGAGCGAGGGTGAGCTCCACGACGTCCGCCGGTCCCCCGCCGGCCAGCACGTCGACGGACTCACGCACCTCCAGCGCGTTGCCGGCAGTCCGGCCCAGGGGCGTCGACATGTCGGTGAGCAGCGCGACGGTGTGCACGCCGGCATCGCGACCGAGCCACACCATCGTCTGGGCCAGCTCGCGGGCGCGGTCGAGGTCCTTCATGAACGCGCCGGTGCCGACCTTCACGTCCAGGACGAGAACACCGGTGCCCTCGGCGATCTTCTTGCTCATGATCGAGGAGGCGATCAGCGGGATCGCCTCCACGGTGCCGGTCACGTCGCGCAGCGCGTAGAGCTTCTTGTCCGCGGGCGCCAGACCCGACCCGGCGGCGCAGATGACCGCTCCGACGTCCTCGAGCTGGCCCATCATCTCCTCGTTGGACAGCGCGGCCCGCCAGCCCGGGATCGAGTCGAGCTTGTCCAGCGTCCCGCCGGTGTGGCCCAGCCCGCGTCCGGACAGCTGCGGAACGGCGACCCCGCAGGCCGCCACCAGAGGTGCGAGCGGCAGGGTGATCTTGTCGCCCACTCCCCCGGTGGAGTGCTTGTCGGCAGTCGGCCGCGACAACCCGGAGAAGTCCAGCCGCTCGCCGCTGGCGATCATGGCGGCCGTCCAGCGAGCGATCTCGTGACGCTCCATCCCGGTGAGCAGGATCGCCATCGCCAGCGCGGCCATCTGCTCGTCGGCGACGACCCCGCGGGTGTAGGCGTCGACCACCCAGTCGACCTGGCTGTCGGTCAGGGCGTGCCCGTCCCGCTTGGCGGTGATCACCTCGACGGCGTCGTGCGCCTCGCTCACTGCTTCTCCTTCCTCACGCCTGCACCGTCACCTCGCGGTAGCCACGGAGCACGAACGTGCCGCGGCTGACCGGCTCCCCACCCAGGGTGAGGCCGGGGAACCGCGCGAACAGCGCGGCCACCGACTCGACGAGCTCCATGCGGGCCAGCGGAGCCCCGAGACAGAAGTGCACGCCCACTCCGAAGGCCACGTGGTTGTTCGGCGTGCGGTCGACGCGGAACTCCTCGGGCTGGGCGAACACCTCGGGATCGCGGTTGGCCGACCCGAGCAGCACCGCGACCTTCTGGCCCTCCTCGATCCGGAGGCCCCCGACGTCGACCGGCTCGGTCGCCGTCCGCTCGAAGAGCTGGAGCGCGGAGTCGAAGCGCAGCATCTCCTCCACGGTCAGGGCGACGTCGTCGCCCGGGCGCAACCCACGCCGAAGCATCCCGACCAGGCCGTTGCCGAAGACGTTCACCGACGCCTCATGGCCCGCGTTGAGCAGGAGCACGACGGCGGCGACCACCTCGTCCTCGGTGAGCTCGGTGCGCGCCAGGTCGCTGATCAGGTCGTCCTGCGGCGCCCCCCGGCGCTCGGCGACGAGCTCGTGGACCAGGTCGGCGAACTCCACCGACGCCCGCACCGCCGCGTCCACGACCCCGGGCCCCGGCGGCACCTCGTACATCCGCACGATCTCCTGCGACCAGCCGCGCAGGGCGGGCGCGTACGACGCGGGGACGCCCAGCAGCTCGGCGATGACGAGCACGGGCAGCGGCTCGGCGTACGCCCCGATCACGTCGAACGGGCCACCGTCGACCTCGTCGAGGAGCTGCGTCGCCAGCGCGCGCACGCGCGGTCGGAGACGCTCGACATGGCCGCGGTTGAACGCCTGGGCCACGGGGCGCCGCAACCGGGTGTGCTCGGGTGGCTCGTTCTCCATCATCTGGTTGCGGTGCAGCAGGTTGAACGGCTCGAGGTAGCCCTCCGGCCTGCCCGCAGACGGCACCTTGTCCTGCCAGATCCGCCCCAGCCGGCGGTCGCGCTGGATCGCGCTCACCGAGGCGTGGTCGAAGGCGAGGTACATCCCCGACGCCTCGTGCCAGGCCACCGGGTGTCGGGCCCGCTCCTCGGCGAAGAAGGGGTAGGGATCGGCGACGACCGTCGGGTCCCCGAGGTCAAGCGAGGTCGTCGGCACCGAAAGCATCCGGCAGCACCTCGTCCATCGTGCGCACACCCGAGCCGGTGAGCAGCTGCGTCGTCGGGCGGCCGTTCTCCCACAACAGCTGGCGACAGCGCCCACAGGGCATGAGCACCTCGCCGCTGCCGTTCACGCACACCACGTGGGTCAACGTGCCGCCACCGGTGAGGTGGAGCTGGGAGACCATGCCGCACTCGGCGCACAGGCCCACGCCGTAGGAAGCGTTCTCCACGTTGCAGCCGGTCACCACCCGGCCGTCGTCGACCAGCCCCGCCACCCCGACGGGGAAGCCGGAGTACGGGGCGTAGGCGTGCGTGGCGGCCTCGACCGCCTGGGCGGTCAGCCGGTCCCAGTCGACCGGGCCGGAGGCGGGCGACGGGGTGGTCATCCTGCTGCGCCCTTGCGGTAGACCTGTCCGTCGGCCGCCGGCATCCGCATCCGCTGTGAGGCGAAGGCGAGGACCAGCAAGGTGGTGAGGTACGGCGCCATGGTGGTGAAGTCGCGCGGGACCACGTCGGTGAGCAGGAACCAGGCCAGGAAGACGCCACCGAAGACGACCGAGGCGATCGCGGTGGTCCGGGAGCCTCGCCAGAACTGGAAGGCTGCCACGGCGATCAGCGCCACCGCGACCAGGAGCAGGAGCGCGTGCACCGACACGGTGCCCTGGCGGAAGGGCAGCGCCTGGGTATAGCCGAAGAGCGTGGAGCCCATGAACAACCCGGTCGGTCGCCAGTTGCCGAAGATCATCGCGGCCAGGCCGATGTAGCCGCGGCCGTTGGTCTGTCCCACCTGGAAGCCGGAGGAGGAGACCATCGCGAGGTAGGCGCCGCCCAGTCCGGCAAGCCCGCCGGAGATCAGCACCGCGACGAACTTGTAGCGGTAGACGTTGACGCCGAGCGTCTCCGCGGCGCCGGGGGCCTCACCGCACGACCGCAGCCGCAACCCGAAGCGGGTGTGCCAGAGCACCCAGATGCTGCCGAAGATCAGCACCAGGCCGACCACCGTGAGCAGCGAGAGGTTGTGGGTGAACATCTCCACCACGCTGGCCAGGTCGCTGAGGAAGAACCAGTGCTTGCCCTCCAGGTTGTTCATCGCGTCGGCGACGAACGGGATGTCGATGTCCGGCGGCGCGGCCAGCGACGGCGACTGCGTGGGACCACCGCCGGGGAGCTCGGTGAAGAACACCTCGGCCAGGAAGCCGCTGACGCCCAGGGCGATGATGTTGATCGCCACGCCGGAGACGATGTGGTCGACGCCGAACACCACGGTGGCCAGACCGTGCAACGCTCCAGCGAGCATCCCGAAGAGGACAGCGCCGAGCACTCCGGCCAGCACACCGTAGTGGTAGGTGAAGTAGCCCGCACCCAGGGTGCCCATCATCATCATGCCCTCGAGCCCGATGTTGACCACGCCCGCGCGCTCGGACCACAGGCCGCCGAGACCGGCCAGGGCGATCGGCATCGCTGCGGTCAGGGTCACCGCGAACGTGCCCGAGGAGGTCAGCTGGTTGGCCCCGCTGAGCACACGCGCCAGCGAGAGCAGCGCGAAGCCGGCGAGCACGAGCAGCAGCACCCGGTTGCGGCGACTGTGCCGCTCGGGGGCGGTCCCCTGCGGCGACGGTGCGGTCTCCACGACGGCGCTCACACCGGGACCTCCTTCGACTCCGAGCCGGCTCTGGGGGTGGTGCCGAGCTGTTCGGCGACCGCCGTCTGCTCGAGGCGCTGGCGGTAGCGGCGTACGACCTCGTAGGCGATCACCACCGCCATCACGATGACGCCCTGGGTGACCGCGACGATGTCCGGGGAGACGCCGACCAGGATGTTGAGCAGGTTTCCCTGTTCGCTGAGGAAGGCGAAGATCAGGGCGCCGAAGGCAATCCCCACCGGGTTGTTGCGCCCCAGCAGCGCCACGGCGATGCCGAGGAAGCCGATGCCGGTCTGGAAGGTGGAGCCGTAGTTGTGCGACTCGCCGAACAGGTTCGGCAGGCCGATGAGCCCGGCGACGGCGCCGGAGAGCAACATCGAGGCCAGGATCATCCGCTTGACGTCGACCCCGCTGGCGACCGCAGCGGTCTCCGAGGCGCCCGCGGCCCGCAGGTCGAACCCGAAGCGGGTGCGGTTCAGCAGCAGCCAGAACAGCACACCCACCACCACGGCGACCAGGGAGAGGCCGAACAGGGCGGTGGGGCTGTCCTTGAACAGCGGGATCCCGGGCACCCAGCTGGACTCGCCGATCATCTTGGTGCGGCGGGTGTTGCCGGTGCTCTCCCCCAGCCGGGTGAGGAAGTAGCCCACCAGCGACCCCGCGATGGCGTTGAGCATGATCGTGGCGATCACCTCGCTGACCCCTCGGGTGACGCGCAGCAAGCCGGCGATGCCCGCCCACACCGCGCCGGCCAGCATCGCGACCAGGACGGCCGCGACGGTGTTCAGCTTGCCGGGCAGCCAGCCGGCGCCGGCGAAGACTGCGGCGGCGAAGGTGGCCACGCGGTACTGGCCCTCGACGCCGATGTTGAACAGGTTCATCCGGAAGCCGATGGCCGCGGCCACACCGGAGATGTAGAGGGTCGCGGCCACGTTGAGGATGTTGACCAGGTTCCGGTTCTGCGGCCAGGTCAGCATGGTGTCCCAGAAACCGGCGACGTCGTCGCCGGTCCCGACCAGGATCAGGCTGGTCACCACCGCGGCCACGACCAGCGCGAGCAGCGGTGCGGCGAGCGCGAGGCCGAGGCGCCGCAACGGGTTCATCGGGTCGTCCCTTCCGAGGCGGCGTCGGTCTCGGCCTCCCCGGCCGCCCCCGTCATCGCCGAGCCCAGGTCCTGGGGCGTCACGCTGCGCGGGTCGAAGTCGGCTACCAGGCGCCCGCGCAGGATCACCCGGATGGCATCGGAGAGGCCGATGAGCTCGTCGAGGTCGGCGGAGATGAGCAGCACCGCCAACCCGTCCGTGCGGGCGCGCCGGATGTGGTCCCAGATCTGCGCCTGCGCACCGACGTCGACTCCCCGGGTCGGGTGGGAGGCGATCAGCAGCGCCGGGGCCGCGCTCATCTCACGACCGACGAGGAACTTCTGCTGGTTGCCGCCGGAGAGCGCGCCGGCCGTCGTGTCGATGCCGGGTGTGCGGACGTCGTACTCGGAGACCACGCGTTCGGTGTCGGCGCGGGCGCCCTTGACGTCGAGCCAGCCTCCGCGCTTGACCGCGGGCGGACGGGTCTGGTGACCCAGGATGCGGTTCTCCCACAGCGGTGCGCCGAGCAGCAGCCCGTGCCGCTGGCGGTCCTCGGGGATGTAGCCGACGCCGGCCTCGCGGCGCTCGCGTGTCGACCAACCGGTGATGTCCTGCTCCCGGAGCCGGATGGTGCCGCGGGTGGGGTGGCGCATCCCGATGAGGGCCTCCACCAGCTCGGTCTGGCCGTTGCCCTCCACGCCGGCGATGCCGAGGATCTCCCCCGCGTGGATCTCGAAGCCGATGTCGGCCAGCTCGAGCCGGCCGTCCGGGGCGCGGAGCTCCAGGTCGCGCACCGAGAGCAGCACCTCGTCGGTGACGGTCGACTTCTCGGTGCTGGGCGAGGGCAGCTCGCTGCCGACCATCAGCTCGGCGAGCTCGCGGGCGTCGACCTGCGCCGGCTCGACCGTCGCCACGGTGGTGCCGCGGCGGATGACGGTGATCTCGTCGGCGACGGCGAGCACCTCGTCGAGCTTGTGGGAGATGAAGATCAGGGTGTGACCCTGCTCCTTGAGACGCCGCAGGTTGTCGAAGAGCGCGTCGACCTCCTGGGGCACCAGCACGGCCGTGGGCTCGTCGAGGATGATGATCCTCGCCCCGCGGTAGAGCACCTTGAGGATCTCCACCCGCTGGCGCTCGCCGACACCGAGGGTCTCGACGAGCTCGTCGGGATCGAGGTCGAAGCCGTACGCCGCGTCGATGCGCCGGATCTCCTCGCGCGCCTCGTCGCCGATGCCGTGCAGGCGCTCGGCACCGAGGGCGACGTTCTCCAGCACGGTGAGGTTGTCGGCCAGCATGAAGTGTTGGAAGACCATGCCGATGCCGCGGGCGATCGCGTCGGCCGGTGTCGCGAAGCTGACCTGTTCGCCGGCGACGGTGATGGTGCCCTCGTCGGGCCTCTGCACGCCGTAGAGGATCTTCATCAGTGTCGACTTGCCGGCACCGTTCTCGCCGACCAGCGCATGGATCGTGCCGGCGGCGATGGTGATGTCGATGTCGTGGTTGGCGATCACGCCAGGAAAGCGCTTGCCGATGTCGTGCAGCTCGATCGCCGGACCGGACGCCGCTGCGCTCGGAGGCTCGACGGCAGTGGTCACTGCTCTCTCCTTCTGCGTGACGGGCGAATGCCCGGGCGACACGTGAGGCGCGTCGCCCGGGCATCCTTCGTCTCGACGGTGCCGTGCCCGGCTGGCCCGGTCACTGCCCCGTCAACGGGTCACTGGACCTTGGCAGGGTCGGTCGGGACCTTGATCTTGCCGCTCTTGATCTTCTCGGCCGCGGCGTCGATCTTGTCGGAGATGTCGTCGACGAAGCCGCCGGACTTGGAGTAGCCCACGCCGTTCTTCTGCAGGTCGTAGAGCACGAAGCCCGGCTGGATGTTCCCGTCCTTGTCGGCCTTGACGTAGTCGTACACCGCCGAGTCGACACGCTTGAGCATCGAGGTCAGGATGTGCGGCTTCTGGTCCTTGTCGACGGTCAGGTACTGGTCGGAGTCCACACCGATCGCCCACTTGCCCTTGCCCGCCTCGACGACCGCGTCGAAGACACCGAGCCCGGACTTGCCGGCCGCGTGGTAGACGATGTCGGCGCCGTCCTGGTACATCGCCGAGGCCGCGTCCTTGCCGCCGGCCGGGTTCTCGAAGCCGGTCTGGCCGTCGGCCGGGTCCTCGGTCAGGTAGGTCACGTCCACCTTGATCTTCGGGTCGACGGAGTGGACCCCGGCGGTGTAGCCGGCCTCGAACTTCTTGATCAGGTCACCATGGGTGCCGCCGACGAAGCCGACGTGGTTGGTCTTGGTCTTCAGACCAGCGGCCACACCGACGAGGTAGGACCCCTCCTGCTCGGCGAAGATCAGGTCGCTGAGGTTCTTCAGCGGCTTCTTCGGGATGGTGGTGCTGTAGCCGTCGATCACCGCGAAGTTGGTGTCGGGGTACTCCCCGGCGACCTTGGCGGCCGAGGTGGAGTAGATGAACCCGATCGCGATCACCGGGTTGTAGCCGGCCTCGGCGAGGGTGCGCAGGCGCTCGGCCCGGGTCGAGTCGTTCTCCCCCGGAGCGGCCTTGGCCTCGGTGCAGGTCGCACCCAGGTCGTCGATGGCCTTCTCCATGCCGCGGTAGGCGGAGTCGTTGAACGACTGGTCGCCGCGACCGCCGACGTCGTAGGCCAGACCGACCTTGGGCCCGTCGCCCGTCGCCGACTTGCAGGCGTCGGCCGAGGCGTTGCCGCCGCCACCGCCACTGCTTCCCCCGTTGTTGCTGCCGCACCCGGTGAGCGCCAGCGCGCCCACGAGTGCCACTGCTGCGATCTTGCCGAAACGCCGCAAGATGCCTCCTTGATCTTGGTGTGCCGGCAACTCAAGCCGCACGTGTTGCCGGCACCCTAGTGCGTGCCGAGGACGGCGGCGTACCGCCCGCGCGGCGATGCGCGCAAGTGTTATAGCCCGGTGACCATTGCGGCCAGGGCGGCCGCCGCGAGGACCTTCGCGCCGATCGGCACCGCGCGCTCGTCGATGCGCAGATCGCCCTGGTGCAGGTCGTACGTCGGGCCTCCTGGCGTGCGGGTCCCGAGACGGCCCATGGCTCCGGGCACGCTGTCGAGATACCACGCGAAGTCCTCGCCGCCGAGGCTCTGCGAGGTGGTGACGTGCCCGCTCTCGCCGAGCACTGCCTCGACCGCCCGACCGAACAGCTGGGTGGACCGGTGCTCGTTGACCACCGGCGGCACGCCGCGCACGTAGGTGACGGTGGGGAGCACGCCGTAGGGCTCGACGATCTGCTCCACGGTGTCGCGCACCAGCGCCTCGGCCTCGGCCCACGCCACCGCGTCGAGCATCCGCACGGTGCCGGCGGCCCGACCGCTCGAGGGGATCACGTTGAGCGCCGACCCGGCCCGGACGACGCCCCACACCACGCTCACGCCGGCCCGCGGGTCGAGCCGCCGGGAGAGCACCGCCGGGAGCTCGGTGACGAGCTTGCCCAGCGCGAAGGTCAGGTCCTCGGTCAGGTGCGGTCGCGAGGTGTGGCCGCCCTTGCCGGTGAGGAGCACGTCGAGGGAGTCGGCGGCGCCGGTGAGCGGCCCCTCGCGCAGGCCCACGGTCCCGACGTCGAGCCCGGGGTCGACGTGGAGGCCGAAGATCCGCGAGACGCCGTCGACCGCGCCGGCCTCGATGGACATCAGCGCACCGCCCGGCATGATCTCCTCGGCCGGCTGGAAGATCAGGCGGACCCGACCCGGCAGCCGGTCGGCGACCTCCGCCAGCGCCAGGCCCGAGCCGAGCAGTGCAGCGGCGTGCAGGTCGTGACCGCAGGCGTGGGCGACGCCCGGGAGCGTGCTCGCCCATGGGTCGTCGGTGCGGTCCTCCACCGGCAGCGCGTCCAGGTCGGCCCGCAGTGCCACCAACGGGCCCGGTCCCTCACCGATGTCCACCAGGAGGCCGTTGCGCGGCAGCGGATGGGCGACCAACCCGGCCTCGTCGAGCCGCTTGGCGATCACCGCCGAGGTGCGCTCCTCGGCCCAGGACAGCTCGGGGTGGGCGTGCAGGTCGCGGCGGAGCTCGACCAGCTCCTCGGTGAGCCGGTCGACTCCGGTCTGCACCCGCGGGAGGAGGGAGGTCGGCACAACGGACAAGGCTACCGTTCCCCGCGCGGGCCGTTGCGCCCCCGCATCCGACCTCCCCCTCCGACGGGTCAGTCCCGCAGGACGCCCGCGCCGCCGGACGCGACGCGGCGGGTGAGCACCACCCCGAAGTAGGCGAGGAAGACGACGAACACCAGGGGGATCGGCCCCACGCCGAGGAACGAACCGATCAGTCCGAGCACCGGCCAGCAGCCGAGCATCCACCTCGGGACCAGTCCCACGCGCCACGAGCCGACCGCGAGCAGCGCGAGCCCGACGAAGGCGCCGAACGAGGACACGACGTACGTCGGCCCCCAGCGCAGCTCCGCGCCGGCCGCGACGGAAGCCATGCACTGCACCACGAGCTCGCTGATGCAGACGACGTAGAGCCAGGTGCCCACGGCGCCCAGCCTGCCGTCGCGGCCGTGCTGCAGCCGGTGGACGCCGACGGTGAACATCAGCAGCCCCACTCCGTGCGGCAGCGCGGCCATGGTGAGGACGTAGTCGGCCACGTAGTGGAACTCGAGGTCGCTGGTCGTCCAGAACAGCATGGTCGAGCCCATCGTCAGCAGGCCCAGGACGGCGATGCCGATGCCGATCCGGGCGGTCTTCAACCAGGTCGCGTCGGCGCCGGCACTGGTGCCGACCCGGAGTGTCGTCGTGGTCATGGGGTGGTCCCTTCTCCTCGTGGGTGCCCTCGAGACGCTAGGTCCGGCCCACCCACCTCGTCGTCGGCCCGAGGGGCGAGCGTGGTCCTTCCGTGGACGTCATCCTCGAGAAGGACGCAGGCTCGGTCCGGCGTCCTTAGGCTGTGGTGGGTGCGAGGTCTGAGCAGGGCTGACGCGGCGCTGGGCGTCGGCTTCGTCCTGGCCGCGTTGGGCGAGGCGGTGACGCTGCACCGCGACGCTCCGGGGCTCCTGGTCTTCCAGATGAGCGCTGCGCCCGTGCTCGGCGTCCTCGCCCTGCGCCGGACGCGACCGGTCCTCCCCGTGTGCGTGATCGCCGCATTCGCCGTGCTCGGTACGACGCTCCAGCTCGTGCTGTGGCCGAACTCCGACGACAGCGGCGGCGTGTGGATCTTCGCGCTGATGCTGGCGGCGTACTCCCTGGGCGCCCACGGCCGCGGACACCGGGTCCTCCTCGGCGGCCTGCTCCCCCTGGCCGTCGTGCTCGTCACCGACGTACCGACCATGCACGGGTGGCAGGTCCTCAACGGCGTCCTCTTCATCACTGCGTTCGTGGGCGTGCTGCCGACCGGTGTCGGCAGGCTCGTGCGGGTGCGCCGCGACCGGTTGGCAGCGTTGGAGGCGCAGCGCGACCAGATCGTCGAGGCGCAACGAGCCCGGCAGGACTCGGCAGTGCTCGCGGAGCGGCTGCGGACCACGGAACGACTGCAGCCCGTCCTGCTCGAGGGCATGCGGGCACTCGCGGAGAGCGCTGATGCCGGTGCTGACCCCGGAAGCGTCGAGGCGACCGCCAGGGAGCTCCTCACCCGCACCCGCAAGGAGGTGGTCGCCCTGACCGCGCCGGTCGAGGCGACGGCCGAGGCCGCCCCGCCGGCGGCCGACCACGTCCAGATGCTGAGGACAGCGGCACAGCCGTGGGCGGTGATCGGAGCCGGGGCCGTCGCGGCCGGGCTGGCGCTGGAGTCGACCGGAACGCTCACGTTGGCTACTCCGGACTGGGTCGCCGTGCTGGCCGCGTTCGCGGTCGGCGCGCCACTGGCGCTCGTGTGGTGGCGGCCCGTGGCCGCCGTGACGGTGGCCTGGGGCGCCGTGGCGGCGTTCTCGCACCTGGTGGCGCCGCTCGACGGCACCCTCAGCGAGGCGGCCTTCGCCCTCGGCACGGTCTTCGCCGTCGCCGCCCTGTCGCACCGAGGCGCGGCGGCCGGCGGGCTGGTCGTGTGCCTGGTCGGCCAGCACTTCGGCGTCGACGCTGCCGCTCCCCTGGGCGAGGCCACCCTCCTGGTCCTCTGCTGGCTCGGTGGCCTGGCCGTCAACGAGGTGAGCCGCCTGGTCGAGCAGGGCCACGCCAACAACCAGCTGCTCGCCGACCAGCAGGAGGCCAGGGCTCAGCGGGCGGTCGTGGAGGAGCGACTGTCCCTGGCGCGCGAGGTCCACGACCAGATCGGGCACAGCCTCACGGTCGTGGCGCTCCAGGCCAGCGCCGCGCGGAGGCTCGCGGCCACCGACCCGCGAGGGGTCCCCGCAGTGATGGCGACGGTCGCGACCGTGGCGCACGAAGGTGTGGGGGCACTCGGTGACGGCATGCGGCAGGACCTGGGCGCCCTGCTGGACCACACCCGGGAGGCCGGTCTCGTGGTCGACAGCGACGTGGGTGACGTGGAGGCACTGGGTCCCGACGAGCACCTGATCGCCTACCGGGTGGTGCAGGAGGCGCTGACCAACGTGCTGCGGCACGCTCCGGGTGCGCGGGCCACCGTCGTCCTGCGGCGAGAGGGGCCCGGAGTCGCGATCACCGTCCGCAACTCCGCGGCCACCGGCACCGGCAGTGGACCCGGCACCGGCCGCGGTCTCGCCGGCATCGCGGCGCGGGTGGCCGCACGAGACGGTCGGGTGAGCTGGGGACCGTGCGCGGACGGCGGCTTCGAGGTCCGGGCACTGCTGCCGGTGGCGAGCACCCAGGAGGCCGCCCGGTGACCGGGACGATCAGGGTGGCCATCGCCGACGACCAGCCACTGGTGCGCAGCGGACTGCGGATGATCCTCGAGGGTGAGCCGGACCTCGAGGTCTGTGGCGAGGCGGGTGACGGCGCCGAGGCAGTGGCGCTGGTGGCCGCCGAGGCCCCCGACGTGCTGATGCTCGACGTGCAGATGCCCGGGGTCGACGGACTCACGGCGATGGAGGAGATCGCCGCCTCCGGCGCGGCCACACGGGTGCTGATGCTGACCACCTTCGACCTCGACGAGTACGTCTACCGAGCGATGCGTCTCGGCGCCTCCGGGTTCCTGCTCAAGGACATGGTCGGTGAGGACATCGTCAGCGCGGTCCGGCAGGCCGCTCGCGGCGCGGAGGCACTCCTCGCCCCTGCGGTCACCCGCCGCCTCGTCGACCGCTACACCACCGGGCGGTCCCAACCCCTCTCCGCCGACCTGGACCGGCTCACCCCGCGCGAGCGGGACGTGCTGCGACTCATCGCCGGTGGCCTGTCGAACGCCGAGATCGGGGCCGAGCTCTTCATCGGCGAGACGACGGTCAAGACGCACGTCGCGCGAGTGCTGATGAAGCTGGGACTCCGGGACCGGGTCCAGGCCGTCGTGGTGGCCTACGAGTCCGGACTGATGCGCAGCTGACCTGAGGGCAGCAGGTCGGCGAAGACGAAGCCGTCCCGCTCGACGACCTCGCCCGGCCGCACCGGGATCGGCCGGGCGAACAGCGGATCGGCGTGGACGAAGGTGTGGAACTCCCCGTTCTCGCCGCACGGGTCCACCTCCGCCGGGAGGTCGGCGAGCAGACGGGCGTCGTACGGCCTGCCCACGAAGGACCCGTCCAGCCGGCAGGGGTCCACGCAGGTCAGCACCGCCCGCGTCCCCCGGTCGACGAGCTCCTGGGCGAGCCCAGCGGTCGGGCGCCCCCACAGCGGGAACACCGGCGTGATCCCGGTCGGCTCCAGCATCTGCTCGCGATAGGCACGCACGTCCCCGAGGAACAGGTCGCCGAACACCATCCCGGTCACCCCCGCGTCGACCGCCTCGCCCACGGCGGCGCCCATCCGCTCGGCGTAGGTCTGGTTCGAGCAGCCCTGCGGGATCGGCACCTCGCACAACGGCAGACCGAGAGCGTCGGCCTGTGCTCGTAGCAGCGTGCGTCGTACGGCGTGCATGGCGACCCGGTCCGCGTCCTCGTTCACCGTGGTCAGCAGACCGACCACCTCGATCACCGGATCGGCGACGGCCGCTGCCAGCGCGAGCATGGAGTCCTTGCCGCTGCTCCAGCTCACCCAGGCCCGCATGCCCATCAGCCCGGCGCCTCCCCGGAGGCGTCTCGCGCGTCGGCGTCGTACGCCGCGAGCAGGCGGTCCGCTGCCACGGGGGCGGTGACCTCCCCGGCCAGCAGCAGCTGGCGGACCTCGTCGCGGATCGCCCGGACCCCCTGCGAGCGGCGCAACCGGTCGGCCAGCTCGTCGCGGACCAGGGCCCAGGTGAACTCCAGCTGCTGCTCCGCGCGCTTGTCGGCCAGCCCCTCGGCGCCCATCCACTCCCGGTGGGCGAGGACCTTGGCCCAGACGTCGTCCACGCCGGTGCCGTGCAGGCCGGAGCAGGTCAGCACCGGCGGTGCCCACGAGTCGTCCGAGGCGTGCACCATCCGCAGTGCGCCGCTGAGCTCGCGGGCGGCGGAGCGAGCCTCCCCCTCCCTGTCGACACCGCCGACGTCGTCCGCCTTGTTCACCGCGATCACGTCCGCGATCTCGAGGATGCCCTTCTTGATGCCCTGCAGCTGGTCCCCGGTCCGCGCGAGGGTGAGGAAGAGGAACGTGTCCACCATGCCGGCCACGGTCACCTCGGACTGGCCGACACCGACGGTCTCGACGAGCACCACGTCGTACCCCGCCGCCTCCAGCACGGTCATCGCCTGCGCGGTCGCCCGCGCGACACCCCCGAGGGTGCCGGCGCTCGGCGAGGGGCGGATGTAGGCGTTCGGGTCCGCGGCCAGCTTGCCCATCCGGGTCTTGTCGCCCAGCACGGAGCCGCCGGTGCGCACCGAGGACGGGTCGACCGCGAGCACGCCCACCTTCTGCCCCGAAGCGGTCAGATGTTGGCCCAGGGTCTCGATGAAGGTGGACTTGCCCACGCCGGGGACCCCGGAGATGCCGACGCGCACGGTCGCCAGGTCGGTGGTGTCGCCGGCCAGCTCGGTGAGCAGGTCCCGCGCCGCCTGGCGGTGGTCGGCCCGCGAGGACTCGACCAGGGTGATCGCCCGCGAGACGGCGGCGCGCTTGCCGGCCCGTACGCCGGCGGCGAGCGCGGTCACGTCGACCGCGGCTCGCCCCCGTGATCGCGACAAGCTCAGCCGCCGACGGAGTGGCCGAGCTGTGCCGACAGCTTCTCCAGCAGGTCCAGCGCCGCCTCGGCGATCACCGTGCCCGGCAGGAACACCGCGGCGGCGCCCATCTCCAGCAGCGTGGGTACGTCGTCCGGCGGGATCACGCCGCCGACCACGATCATCACGTCCTCCGCGCCGTGCTCGGCGAGGGCCTTCTTCAGCTCCGGCACCAGGGCGAGGTGGCCCGCAGCCAGCGAGTTGACCCCGACGATGTGCACGTCGGCATCCACCGCCTGCTGGGCGACCTCCTCCGGCGTGGAGAACAGCGGCCCGACGTCGACGTCGAAGCCCATGTCGGCGAACGCGGAGACGATGACCTTCTGGCCGCGGTCGTGCCCGTCCTGGCCCATCTTGGCCACCAGGATGCGGGGCCGGCGACCCTCGTCCTCGGCGAACCTCTCGGTCGCCGCCAGCACCTTCTCCATGGCCTCGCTGGCGCCCGACTCGCGCTTGTACACCCCGGAGATGGTACGGATCACCGCCTGGTGACGGCCCCACACCTTCTCCAGCGCCTCGGAGATCTCCCCCACGGTCGCCTTGGCGCGGGCGGCGTCGACCGCGAGGGCCAGCAGGTTGCCGTCCATGGAGCCGTGCGTCGGGCCGGCCTCGGCGGCCCGGGTCAGCGCGTCCAGGGTGCGCTGCACCTCTTCGCCGTCCCGCTCCGCGCGCAACCGCTCGAGCTTGGCCAGCTGCTGCTTGTAGACGCTGGCGTTGTCGACGCGGAGGACCTCCAGCTGCTCCTCGTCGGCCAGGCGGTAGGTGTTCACGCCGATGAGCTTCTGCACCCCGGAGTCCAGCCGGGCCTGGGTGCGGGCGGCGGCCTCCTCGATGCGCATCTTCGGCAGGCCCTCCTCGATGGCCTTCGCCATGCCACCGGCCTCCTCGGCCTCGCAGATGTGGGTCCAGGCGCGCTCGGCGAGGTCGTGGGTGAGCCGCTCGACGTAGTAGGAGCCGGCCCAGGGGTCGATCGTGCCGGTCGTGCCGGACTCCTGCTGCAGCAGCAGCTGGGTGTTGCGCGCGATCCTGGCCGAGAAGTCGGTGGGCAGCGCGATCGCCTCGTCCAGCGCGTTGGTGTGCAGCGACTGGGTGTGCCCCTGGGTGGCCGCCATCGCCTCGATGCAGGTGCGCTGGACGTTGTTGAAGACGTCCTGCGCCGTCAGCGACCAGCCCGAGGTCTGGGAGTGCGTGCGCAGGGAGAGCGACTTGGGGTTCTGCGGGTCGAACTGGCGCACCAGACGCGCCCACAGTGCCCGGGCCGCACGGAGCTTGGCGACCTCCATGAAGAAGTTCATGCCGATCGCCCAGAAGAACGACAGCCGCGGTGCGAACTGGTCGATGGACAGGCCCGCGTCCAGGCCGGCGCGGATGTACTCCACCCCGTCGGCGAGCGTGTAGGCCAGCTCCAGGTCGGCGGTCGCTCCCGCCTCCTGGATGTGGTAGCCGGAGATCGAGATCGAGTTGAACCGCGGCATCTTCTGGGAGGTGTAGGCGAAGATGTCGCTGATGATCCGCATGCTCGGCTGCGGCGGATAGATATAGGTGTTGCGGACCATGAACTCCTTGAGGATGTCGTTCTGGATGGTCCCGCTGAGCTGCTCCGGCTGCACCCCCTGCTCCTCGGCCGCGACGATGTAGAGCGCCATCACCGGCAGCACCGCACCGTTCATGGTCATCGACACCGACATCTGCTCCAGCGGGATGCCGTCGAACAGCGTGCGGGCGTCGTAGATCGAGTCGATCGCCACGCCGGCCATGCCGACGTCTCCGCGGACCCGCGGGTGGTCGGAGTCGTAGCCGCGGTGGGTGGCCAGGTCGAAGGCCACCGAGAGGCCCTTCTGGCCGGCGGCCAGGTTGCGCCGGTAGAACGCGTTGGACTCCTCGGCGGTGGAGAAGCCGGCGTACTGCCGCACCGTCCACGGCTGGGTGGTGTACATCGTCGGGTAGGGCCCGCGCAGGAACGGCTCGATGCCCGGGTAGGTGTCCAGCGCGTCCAGGCCCTCGAGGTGCTCAGGCCCGTAGATCGGGAGGATCCCGATGCCCTCGGGCGACTCCCACGTCTCCCCCTGCACCGGCTCCTGCGCGGTGACCTCGCCGGCCAGCGGCAGGCCCGCGAAGCTCTCCGGGATGCTCATGCGCTCACCTCCAACGTCTCGCGGGTTCGTCGCAGGAAGTCGAGCGCGTCGACTCCCAGGGCGCAGGCGTCGTCGACCTCGACGCCCTCCAGAGGCTTGCCGGCCAGGATCACCCACCGGGCGCCGGCCTCGCGCAGTGCCGCGACCAGGTCGGCGCCCCACTCGGCGTACGCCTTGTCGTGGCCGGCCAGGCAGACCACGTGCTGTCCGTCGTAGTGGGCGAGCACAGCGTCGACGTCGTCGTGGCGGCCCTCGTTGACCACGTCGATGCCACCGGCGGCGAACAGGTTCGTCGCGAAGGTGGCGCGTGCGGTGTGCGCCGCGACCGTGCCCATCGTGGCGAGGAAGACCGGCTGGTCGGCGGGGGCGTCGCGCAGTGCCTCGAAGGCGTGCCCGTAGGGCCGCACCTCCACCGCGCCCTCGGCGTACGGCGCCCGCTCGGGCAGCGTCTCGTGCAGGTGCGGGAACTCGGTGAGGCCGGTGATCGGCCGCTTGCGGGTGGCGATCTGCCGCTCCCGCTCCGCGACCACGACGTCGATCCGCTGCTGCAGCGAGCCGTCGTCGAGCGCCGACACGACGCCGCCCGCCTCCTCGAGGCGGCCGAGCTCCTCCCAGCCGGCGACCGCGAGGTCGTCGGTGAGCTTCTCCACCGCGAAGGCGCCGCCCGCCGGGTCGGCGACCTTGGCGACGTGGGACTCCTCGACCAGCAGCGCCGAGGTGTTGCGGGCCACCCGCCGGGCGAAGCCGTCGGGCACGCCGAGCCGGGCGTCGAAGGGCAGCACGGTCAGGGCGTCGGCACCACCCACCCCGGCGGCGAAGGCGGCCACGCAGGTGCGCAGCATGTTCACCCAGGGGTCGTACTTGGTCATCATCGGCCGGGACGTGACCGCGTGCAGCACCAGCTGTCGCCGGTCCTCGGGCACCCCGCTCAGCTCGAGCATCCGCGCCCAGAGGCGGCGCACCGCCCGCAGCTTGGCGATGGTCGGGAACTGCTCGTCGGTGGCCGCGAGACGGAACTCGATCATCGCGGCGGCGTCGGCGGCGTCGATGCCGTCCGCGACCATCGTGCGCAGGTAGTGGGCACCGACCGCGAGCACGTAGCCGAGCTCCTGCACGTCCGAGGCGCCGAGGTCGTGCACTGCGGTGCCGTCGACGACCAGCGCGCGACAGTCGAGGTCCCTTGCCAGCGCGACGGCCTCGCGTACGACGGCAGTCGGGTCACCCTCGGCGGTTGAGCTTGTCGAAACCCCACGCAGTGTCGCCCCCAGCGGGTCCACGCCCAGGTTGGTGCCGGCGGCGAGCTCGGTGCCGTCTGCGATCCGGGCGAAGGCTCGCGCTGCGGCCACCGGATCCGACGGGGCGTCGAGGACCACGGGCGCCAGGTCGAGCAGCACGCCGTCCAGGACCGCGCCGAGGTCGTCCGCGGCGACGCCGGAGGCGCCGACCCGCACCAGCAGGGAGTGGGCGCCGTTCTCCAGGTCGGTCAGCGCGGCGGTGTTGGAGACCTTGGGGTTCGGGTCGACCAGCGGCACGCGCACGTCCCAGCCGTCCCCGCGGGCGGGAGGGCGCACCGGTTCCGGCAGGTCGGCCACCAGGGCCGGCGTACCGAGTGGGGTGACCGGGATGCCGTCGAGCGTGGCGCGGGTGAGCCGGTCCCAGACCGCGGAGTCAGGGTCGTCCTCGCCCAACCGGCCGGACTTGCGGAGCACCGCCGCGGCGGCCTTCTCCCACTCGGTGACGTCGTGCTGGGCGCCTTCGTCGAGGGAGAGGTGGGCGCCCGAGGCCGCTGACGTGCTCATGGCCGCAGGATAGGGACCCTGCTCGGCGGGCGGCCAGCCAGTGTGACGAACCTCAGCCGCCCCGGGGCGTCACCGTGACCACTCAGTGTTCATCCATCGGCCACGCGCCGGTTGCGCGGCGGTCGCCCACGCGGACCACCGTGCAGGCATGCGGATCGCGCTCGTCACCGAGGAGTTCGCCCCCAGCGCCGCCCCGGTCGCCCGGGTGGCCCGAGAGCTCACGGCTCGACTCACCGACGCAGGACACGACGTGCTCGTCGTCGCGGGCGGCCGGGGCTGTGACACCTTCCAGCGCGCCAGTGTCCTGTGGGTGAACCGGTTCTCTCCGGTGGCCACGATCCGGGCGGCACTCACCGAGGCGGACGCGCAGGTGTGCCACCTGCTGGATCCCCACCGGATCGGCCTCAAGGCGGCCGAGGCCGCCGAGCAGGTCGGCGTCCCGACCGTGTACCTCGACCCCGGCTCCTGGCTCCCCGGCGTGGACACCACCCGGCACCACCCGGGGCTTGGTGACGAGACCCTGCGGGAGCACTGGGCACGAGCCCAGGCCCCGGACGGCGGACAGCTCGTGGTCGGGTACGTCGGGCCGGCCACGGGTCGCAAGGTCCAGGCGCGGCTGCGCCGGATCGCCTCGCTTCCCGGCGTCCGACTCGTGGTCCTCGGCGACTGTCCGGACGCCGCGTCCCTGCGCCAGGCCGGCGCGAAGGTGATCCCGGGCGCCGCCGGGATCGAGCGGGACCGCTGCCTGGCCAGCTTCGAGGTGCTGGTGCAGCCGCGGAAGCGGACCGAGTACGCCCCCGAGGTGCTGGAGGCGCTGGCCAGCGGCGTCCCGGTGGTCACCTTCGACGGGACCCCTGGCGCGGAGCCGATCGCGCACGAGCACAACGGGCTGCTCGTCGACCCCGGGCGCGGGGCCAAGTCGCTCGCCCTTGAGGTGGCGCGCCTCGCCGCCAGTCCGGGGCTCCGGGAGGACCTGGCGGCGCACGCCCGCGCCTCGGTCCTGGACCGCACCTGGGACGCGGCGCTGGGCGAGCTGCTCGACGTCCACTACTGGTCTCGTCCAGCGGCTGCCGTCGCGCCCTGACGGCTGGACGCGCGGCTCGCGCCCGTCCAGGATCGCGGGTACGCGCCTGCGGGGAGGCATCACCGCTCTTGGAGAGGGACATCGATGACCACACCCCGCAGTCGGCTGCTCGCCTGCGTGGCCGCCCTGGCCGCGCTGATCGCCACCCTTACCCTGACCGGCATGCCCGCCGCCCAGGCCACTGCGTCCGCCGGCAAGCGGCCCGGGTCACCGCCGGGCAAGCCGATCACGGTGATGACCCGGAACCTCTACCTCGGTGCGGACATCCAGCGGCCGATCACCGCGGCGATGGAGGCCGGCGAGGATCCTGTGGCCGTGCTGCTCGCATTGGCACACGCCACCCATGACACGCGACCGGTCGTCGACCAGACCAACTTCAACGTCCGTGCCCGGCTGCTCGCCCGCGAGATCAAGCACACGAAACCGGACCTGATCGGGCTGCAGGAGGTCGCCTGGTGGCGGCACGGCGACATCCAGCTGGACCAGCTCGGCGTGCCCAACGCCACCGAGACCGACTACGACTTCCTGCAGATCCTGCTGGCCGCGCTCCGCGCCCGCGGCGAGCGCTACCTCCCTGTCTCGGTCGCACCCCGAGCCGATGTGGAAGCGCCGAGCTTCACCGGCAATCCGTACGACGGCACCATGAGCGACGACGCGCAGGACGTCCGGCTCACGATGCGCGACGTGGTGCTGATGCGCGCCGGGTCCGCGCTGAGGGTCACCGGCACCGGGGAGCACATCTATGGGCACAACCTGTCGATCAAGCTGCCGGGCGCGACCTTGCAGTTCGACCGCGGGTACCAGTGGGTCGACGTGCGGGCCGGTGCCACCCGGTTCCGGTTCATCAACACCCACCTCGAGGCGTTCCGCAGCGACCTCGCCTATGCCCAGGCCGCCGAGCTGCTGGCCGGCGCCGTCAAGCCCGGGTCCACGAACATCCTCGTGTGCGACTGCAACTCCGACCCGCTCAACCACAGCATCAAGGGGGACATCGGCGACACGCAGCCGCACAGCGCGCCGTACGACCTGATCACCGGCACCGGCACCGGCGGCTTCTACGACGAGTGGTTGCGCTGGGCACCAGCAGAACAGGGCTGGACCTCCGGCCTGTCCGAGACCGTCAACGACCCGACCGCCGCCGGCTTCGACCACCGGATCGACATGGTCTTCGCCCGCAGTGCCAACGGTGGACCGCTTCTCGTCGACCGTGGCACGGTGACCGGCACCAAGTTGACCGACCGCGACCCGGCGACCGGGCTGTGGCCCTCGGACCACGGCGGCGTGGTGCTGCGCCTGCGCGGCGTGAAGTAGGCGCCGACCGCCGAGGAGGTCTGGTCGGTGGCTCAGACCTCCTGGCGGCCCTCGTTGTCCTTGTTGCGCAGGCCGATCTTGTTGCCCAGCCACACCAGCGGGTCGTACTTGCGGTCCACCACGCGCTCCTTCATCGGGATGATCGCGTTGTCGGTGATCTGGATGTCCTCCGGGCACACCTCGGTGCAGCACTTGGTGATGTTGCACATGCCGATCCCTGCGGCCTGCTGGGCGAGCTGACGGCGGTCGTGGGTGTCGAGGGGGTGCATGTCCAGCTCGGCGTACCGCAGGAAGAACCGCGGCCCGGCGAAGGCGGGCTTGTTGTCCTCGTGGTCACGGATGACGTGGCAGGTGTTCTGGCACAGGAAGCACTCGATGCACTTGCGGAACTCCTGACCACGCTCGACGTCGACCTGCGCCATCCGACGCTTCCCGTCGGGGTCGCGCGGCCCGAGCTCGACCGACGGGACCTCCTTGGCCTTCTCGTAGTTGTAGGAGACGTCGGTGACCAGGTCCCTGATCACCGGGAAGGTGCGCATCGGGGTGACCGTGATGGTCTCGTCGGGGTCGAAGTCGGAGAGCCGGGTCATGCACATCAGCCGGGGACGGCCGTTGACCTCGGCGCTGCACGATCCGCACTTGCCGGCCTTGCAGTTCCAGCGCACCGCCAGGTCGCCGGCCTGGGTGGCCTGCACCCGGTGGATCGCGTCGAGCACCACCTCGCCCTCGGACACCTCGACGGTGTAGTCGCCGAGGTCACCGCCCTCGGCGTCGCCGCGCCAGATGCGCATCTTCAGCTCGTAGCCCATGGTCGTCCCTTCCGTGGGGAGGTCGAAGCGTTCAGTCGAACAGCGTCTTGAGCTCGTCGGGCATGACCGGCAGCGGCTTCTCGGCCAGGTCGACGCCGGTGCGGTCGGTGTTGATGGTCAGCACCAGGTTCTTGCCACCCCACTCCTCGTCGGGGCCCGGGAAGTCGTCGCGGGTGTGGCCGCCACGGGACTCCTCCCGGGTCAGCGCGGCCCTGGCGATGCACTCGGAGACCAGCAGCATGTTGCGCAGGTCCAGGGCGAGGTGCCAGCCGGGGTTGTACTGCCGGTGTCCCTCGACGAGCAGGTGCTTGGCGCGCTCCTTGAGCTGCTCGATCTCCTCCAGCGACCGCTCCAGCTCGGGGCGGGTGCGGATGATGCCGACCAGGTCGTTCATCGCCTGCTGGAGGTCCTGCTGGACGGTGTAGGGGTTCTCGGTGCCCCGGCCGGTCGCGGCTCCCGCGTCGGCCGGGGCGTCGACGCCGCCGGCCTCGAACGGCGAGAGCGCCGTGCGCTGGGCGGCCTTCACGTCGTCCTCGCGCACCTCCGGCCTGCTGCCGGACAGGCTCTCGGCGTACGACGCGGCGGCCTCGCCGGCCCGCCGCCCGAAGACGAGCAGGTCGGAGAGGGAGTTGCCGCCCAGCCGGTTGGAGCCGTGCATCCCGCCCGAGCACTCCCCCACGGCGTACAGGCCCGGTACGACGGAGACCTCGGTGTCGGCGTCGACCTCGATCCCGCCCATCACGTAGTGGCAGGTCGGCCCGATCTCCATGGGCTCGGCGGTGATGTCGACGTCGGCCAGCTCCTTGAACTGGTGGTACATCGAGGGCAGCCGCTTGCGGATGTACTCGGCGGAGCGTCGCGAGGCGATGTCGAGGAAGATCCCGCCGTGCGGTGACCCTCGGCCGGCCTTGACCTCGGAGTTGATCGCGCGGGCGACCTCGTCACGCGGCAGCAGCTCGGGCGGTCGCCGGTTGTTCTTCTTGTCGTCGTACCACCGGTCCGCCTCCTCCTCGGTGTCGGCGGTCTCGGCCTTGAAGAACTCCGGGATGTAGTCGAACATGAACCGCTTGCCCTCGGAGTTCTTCAGGATGCCGCCGTCGCCGCGGACCGACTCGGTGACCAGCAGTCCCTTGACCGAGGGCGGCCAGACCATCCCGGTGGGGTGGAACTGCACGAACTCCATGTTGATCAGCGAGGCGCCGGCGCGCAGCGCCAGGGCGTGCCCGTCGCCGGTGTACTCCCAGCTGTTGGAGGTCACCTTGAACGACTTGCCGATGCCGCCGGTCGCCAAGACGACCGAAGGAGCCTCGAAGACCACGAAGCGGCCGGTCTCGCGCCAGTAGCCGAACGCGCCGGAAATTCTGGAGTCGCCGCCGGTGTCATCGAGGAGCAGCTCGGTGACGGTGAACTCCATGAACACGTCGATGCCCAGGGACACCGCGCGCTGCTGGAGGGTGCGGATCATCTCCAGGCCGGTGCGGTCCCCGACGTGCGCGAGCCGGGCGTAGCGGTGACCGCCGAAGTCGCGCTGGGAGATCAGCCCGTCCTCGGTGCGGTCGAAGAGCGCACCCCAGTCCTCGAGCTCCTGCACCCGCTCGGGCGCCTCCTGGGCGTGGAGCTGGGCCATCCGCCAGTTGTTCAGCATCTTGCCGCCGCGCATGGTGTCGCGGAAGTGGACCTCCCAGTTGTCCTCGGGCCACAGGTTGCCCAGGGACGCCGCGATGCCGCCCTCTGCCATCACCGTGTGGGCCTTGCCGAGCAGCGACTTGCAGACGATGGCGGTGCGGGCACCGGCTTCCTGGGCAGCGATAGCAGCCCGGAGGCCGGAGCCACCCGCGCCGATCACCACCACGTCGTAGGAGTGCCGCTCCAGGCCGCCCTCGCGGGCGCCGGACATCTCGTTGCCGGTCATCGGGTGGCGCCCATCGCCGGCGGTTGAGCTTGTCGAAACCATCTAGAAGAACCTCGGGTCGTCGATGGTGCCGGTGGCGAGCAGGAAGACGTAGAAGTCCACGATCGCCACCGAGAACAGGGAGTACCAGGCGTAGACGCCGTGGCGGGCGTTCAGCTTCGACACCCACGTCCACATCCGGTAGCGCACCGGATGCTTGCTGAAGTGCCGCAACCGCCCGCCGACCACGTGCCGGCAGGAGTGACAGGAGAGCGTGTAGAGCCAGATCAGCACGATGTTGGCCAGGAAGAGCAGGCTGCCCAGCCCCATGTGGCCCCAGTTGCCGTCCTGGTCACGGAAGGTCAGCACGGTGTCGTAGCTGAGGACGAGCCCGACCAGCACCGCGGCGTACCAGAAGTAGCGGTGGATGTTGTTCAGGATGAGCGGCAGCCGGGTCTCGCCGGTGTAGCTCCGGTGGGGCTCCGCGACCGCGCACGCCGGCGGGGAGAGCCAGAACGCCCGGTAGTAGGCCTTGCGGTAGTAGTAGCAGCTCATCCGGAACCCCAGCGGGAAGATCAGGATGATCAGCGCCGGCGAGAGCGACCACCACCCGAACGGCGTCCCGAAGTCCGCCGCCCCGGCAGCCTGGCACTTGTCGGTCAGGCACGGGGAGTAGAACGGCGAGAGGTAGGGCTCGGAGTAGAAGTGCGCACTCTGGAAGGCGCGGTACGTGGCGAACACCACGAAGCCGCTGAACACCACGAACGTCGCCAGCGGGTAGGCCCACCACCGGTCCTGGCGAAGCGTGCGCTCCTCGATGTCCGCCCTGCCCGGGCTGGTCACTCCTGCGTCCGTGCCCCGACTGGTCAGGGACATCGTCACCTCCGCGGCTCGCGAGCGTCCCGCGAAGGGCGGGACCGTGATCGGGAACACTCTTGCCCCATCTGGCGTGGAAACGGAAGGGGCCACGCCACGACGCGGGATCGGACTCGCGAGAGCGTGCGGCGTACCTCACGCTCCCCGCCGCAGTCAGGGAGCTTTCGTGGCGATACGGTGACGGTCGTGGCAACCGCAACCCCGTCCCTGGTCAAGGACGCGCGGTCGACCCGGTCGACCATCGCGCTCAAGCTCCTGATGGCAGTCACCGGCATCGTCTTCATCCTCTACGTGCTGCTGCACATGTACGGGAACCTGAGGGCCTTCGCCGGGCACGACGCCTTCAACGAGTACGCCCACCACCTGCGCACCTTCGGTGAGCCGACGCTCCCCTACGGAGGGCTGTTGTGGGTGATCCGCGTCGTCCTGGTGCTCTCGCTGATCGGCCACTTCTACGCCGCCGTGAAGCTCTGGGCGCGCGCCGACACGGCCCGCGGCCGCTACCAGGTGAAGAAGAACAAGGGCTCGACGTTCGCCAGCAGGACCATGCGGTGGGGCGGTGTGACGATCCTGCTGTTCGTGATCTGGCACCTGCTGAACTTCACCATCGGCAAGGTCAACGTGGCCGGCGGTGCGACCAACGACCCCTACAACCTCCTGGTCGACTCGTTCTCGACCTGGTGGCTGACCGTGATCTACCTGCTGGCGATGCTGGCGCTGGGGCTGCACCTCTACCACGGCACCTGGAGCGCCAGCCAGACTCTCGGCTGGACCAGCAGTGCCCGCAGCCGCGCGCTTGCCAAGCGCACCGGGCTGGGCCTGGCCCTGCTGATCGCGGGCGGTTTCTCGCTGATCCCGATCTTCGTGCTCGTCGGCGTCATCGACAAGTGACGACGTCCCGCACCCTGCCCGCCGCCTGCCCCGGCCGCGCCACGACCGTCCACGGAGGGGAACCCCGATGACCGACCTGCCCGACACCACCCTCACCTCGCACCCGTCGCACCACCTCGACGCCGAGGAGACCGACGACGCAGCCGGCTACTACGTCCCCGGCGACCCGATCCAGGACACCAAGGCGCCCGGCGGTCCGCTCGAGGAGCGCTGGGGCACCCGTCAGTTCGAGGCGGGGGTGGCAGCTCCGGCGAACCGCCGCCGGCTCTCCATCATCGTGGTCGGCACCGGCCTGGCCGGCGCCTCCGCCGCAGCCACGCTCGGCGAGGCCGGTTACGTGGTGAAGAACTTCTGCTACCAGGACTCCCCGCGCCGCGCGCACTCCATCGCGGCACAGGGCGGCATCAACGCCGCGAAGAACTACAAAGGTGACGGCGACTCGGTCTACCGGCTCTTCTACGACACCATCAAGGGCGGCGACTACCGCTCCCGGGAGTCGAACGTCTACCGGCTGGCCGACGTCAGCCGCAACATCATCGACCAGTGCGTCGCGCAGGGCGTGCCGTTCGCGCGCGAGTACGGCGGCCTGCTGGACAACCGTTCCTTCGGCGGCGTGCAGGTCTCCCGCACCTTCTACGCCCGCGGCCAGACGGGCCAGCAGCTGCTCGTGGGCGCCTACCAGGCGCTGGAGCGGCAGGTGGCCGCCGGCACCGTGAAGAGCTACCCGCGCCACGAGATGCTGGAGCTGATCACGGCCGACACCGGCGATGGTGTCCGCAGAGCCAGAGGCATCGTCGTGCGCGACCTGGTCACCGGCGAGATCGAGACCTACTTCGCCGACGTGGTCGTGCTGGCCAACGGCGGATACGGCAACGTCTACTACCTGTCCACCAACGCCATGGGCTCCAACGTCACGGCGAGCTGGCGGGCCCACCGCAAGGGCGCCTACATGGCGAACCCCTGCTACACCCAGATCCACCCCACCTGCATCCCCGTCTCCGGCACGCACCAGTCCAAGCTCACCTTGATGAGTGAGTCGCTGCGCAACGACGGCCGCATCTGGGTGCCGAAGGACAAGGCCGACTGCGACAAGGACCCGCGGGAGATCCCCGAGGAGGACCGCGACTACTACCTGGAGCGGATCTACCCCTCCTTCGGCAACCTGGTCCCCCGCGACATCGCTTCGCGCCAGGCCAAGAACGTCTGCGACGAGGGCCGCGGCGTCGGCCCCGAGGTGGAGGGTGTGCGCCGCGGCGTCTACCTCGACTTCGCCGACGCGATGGACCGCCTGGGCCGCAAGGCCATCGAGAACAAGTACGGCAACTTGTTCGACATGTACGAGCGGATCACCGGCGAGAACCCCTACGAGGTGCCGATGCGGATCTACCCCGCGGTGCACTACGTGATGGGCGGGCTGTGGGTCGACTACGACCTGCAGTCGACGATCCCCGGCCTGTTCGTCATCGGTGAGGCCAACTTCTCCGACCACGGCGCCAACCGCCTCGGCGCCTCGGCGCTGATGCAGGGCCTGGCCGACGGCTACTTCGTGCTGCCGAACACCATTCGCGACTACCTCGCCGACGGGCCGTTCGAGAAGGTGCCGGAGGACCACCCGGCAGTGCTCGAGGCGCAGCAGTCGGTCAAGGACCGGGTCGAGCACTTCCTGAACAACCCCGGGACCCGCAGCGTCGACTCCTACCACCGCGAGCTCGGCAACATCATGTGGGAGTACTGCGGCATGGAGCGGACCGAGGACGGCCTGAAGAAGGCGATCGACCTGATCCGGTCACTGCGCGCGGACTTCTGGCGCAACGTCAAGGTCCTCGGCACTGCCGAGTCGGTGAACCAGTCGCTGGAGAAGGCCGGGCGCGTGGCCGACTTCTTCGAGCTCGGCGAGCTGATGTGCATCGACGCGCTGAACCGTCGGGAGTCCTGCGGCGGCCACTTCCGCGCCGAGTCCCAGACCGAGGACGGCGAGGCCCTGCGCCACGACGACCAGTACGCCTACGCGGCGGCCTGGGAATGGGCCGGCCAGGGGGACGACCACGCCATGGAGACGCCCATCCTGCACAAGGAGCCGCTCACCTACGAGTTCGTCGAGATGAAGCAGCGCAGCTACAAGTGACGCCTGCCGCCCGCGACGAGACCACCCACCGCGACGACCGCGAGAGAAGCAACCGATGAAGCTGACTTTGAAGATCTGGCGCCAGGAGAACTCGCAGAGTGACGGCGCGATGCACACCTACGAGGTCGACGACATCTCCGAGGACATGTCCTTCCTGGAGATGCTCGACGTCCTCAACGAGAACCTGATCGCCAGGGACGAGGAACCGATCGCCTTCGACAGCGACTGTCGCGAGGGCATCTGCGGCATGTGCGGGCTGATGATCAACGGTGAGGCCCACGGCCCCGAGCGCACCACCACCTGTCAGCTGCACATGCGCTCGTTCACCGACGGCGAGACGATCACCATCGAGCCGTGGCGGGCCGAGCCCTTCCCGGTGCTCAAGGATCTGTGCGTCGACCGCCGCGCCTTCGACCGGATCATCGCCAACGGCGGCTACATCTCGGTCAATACCGGGGCCGCGCCGGACGCACACGCCCTGCCCGTGCCCAAGCCCAATGCCGATCGCGCCTTCGACATGGCGACCTGCATCGCCTGCGGGGCCTGCGTCGCCGCCTGTCCGAACGGGTCGGCCTCGTTGTTCGTGGGCGCCAAGGTGACCCACCTCGGCGAGCTGCCGCAGGGCCAGGCGGAGCGGGACACCCGGGTGGTCAACATGACGGCGCAGCACGATGCCGAGGGCTTCGGTGGCTGCACCAACATCGGCGAGTGTGCCGCGGCCTGCCCGAAAGAGATCCCGCTGGACGTCATCTCCCAGCTCAACCACGACCTGCGCACCGCGATGCGCAAGGGGTACTGACCGCGGCCCTTTCCCCCGAAAAGCCCCCGAAACGGACATACGGTACTTACCCTCCTCGGTATGGAGGGAAGGATCAGGGTCCGGGTGGCCGCGGTCGGCACCGCACTGGGACTGGCTGCGGGTGCACTCGCCACCGGAGGAGTGAGCGGCAACGCCGCCACCGCCCGTGCGGAGGCCCAGGTGGGCTCGCTCGCACAGGTGCGGCCTGCCCGGGTGGTCACCGCTCGCCACCACGCGCGGCGCCACCACCGCCACCACAAGCGACACCGCACCCGCCACAAGGTGCGCCGCCACACGACAGCGGCGCAGCGGTGGACGGGAGCCGTCGACACCGGTAGCCGCAGCGCGGTGGACGCGGCGTACCGTAGCCAGTTCGCCAGCGGTCTCTCGGTCGCCACCGCCTTCACCGGGGATGTCGGAAACTGCCGGGCCGGGGACACCTCCGCGGCCTCACGTGCGGCGACGCTCCGGGCGATCAACTTCGCCCGCTCGCTGGCCGGGCTGGCACCGGTGAGCTTCTCCGCAGACCTCAACGAGCGCGCGCAGGCCACCGCGTTGATCATGTCGGCGAACCGGAAGCTGAACCACGAGCCCCCGTCGTCCTGGCGTTGCTGGACCCGCACCGGTGCGGCCAACGCCGGACGTTCGAACCTGGCCCTCGCCTACCCCTCACTGACCAGCGCGGGCGCGGTCCGGATGTACCTCGACGAACCCGGAAGCAGCAACACCGCAGTGGGGCACCGACGCTGGCTGCTCAACCCGTTCAGCACCGTGATGGGGTCAGGCTCGACCGACGACGCCAACGCGATCACGGTGATCGGCCCGACTGCGTCGGCACGACCGAGCCCGGCGTACGTCGCCTGGCCCACCGCCGGTTGGTTCCCGGCTCCTCTGGAGCCCGACGGTCGCTGGTCACTCTCCGCGGGCAACAAGCGCACCAACTTCTCCCGGGCCCGCGTGCGGGTCTTCCGCAACGGCACCCGCGTGCCCACCACGCGGCACAAGCCGCACAAGGGCTACGCGCAGCCGACCCTGGTGTGGGAGGTGCCGGACTCGGTGGCGACGTCGGGAACGTTCCACGTCGTGGTCCAGGGCATCCGCCTGGGCAAGAAGAAGCGGAAGCACACCTGGTCCTACGACGTCTCGATGTTCTCGCCCAGCTCCTGAGGGCCCGCGCCTTCGGCCCCGTTGCCCCCCACCCCGGGGACCCCGAGCCGGAAGGCGCGCTCGGGACGCCACCCGTCGACCTCGTCGTGGAAGTACATCCACATCCGGTCGGCGGTGAAGGCCGCGTCGAAGCGCTCCAGCTCCACGAACGCCTTCTCCAGATGGCTCTCGGGCAGCTCGTGCGCCACCGTGACGTGCGGGTGGTAGGGGAACCTCCGCTCCACCTGGAGCGGGCCTTGGCGCACGTCCGCCGCCAGCTGCTCACACTGGCTGATCCCCTGCACCACGCCCACGAACACCACCGGGGAGACGGGGCGGAAGGTCCCGGTGCCGCGGAGGTGCACCACGAAGGGCGCGGTCCGGCCGGCCACGCGTTCGAGGTGCGCGGTCACCGCCGCGAGGTCGGCATCGGCGACCTCGTGGGGCGGGAGCAGCGTGATGTGGGTCGGGATCCCGCGGGCCGGCTCGTCACCGAGGTCGATCCGGTAGCGCTGGAGGTCGGTGCCCCACGGCTCCGGGACCGCGAGCGAGACACCGATGGTGGGCACGCTCGCCACCCTAGCGGGCCACGGCATCGGCGTACCGGCCGCTCCGATAGCGTGAACCGGCACGAGAAGGAGCGCACCGATGACCCCCCAGAGCAGCCCCGAGATGAGCCCGGCACATGACTGAGTCCCTGCGCGCGGCGATAGCCCGCAGCGCCGCGATCGAGACCCGGATCGCCGACGATCCCGCCGGACTGCGGATGCTCACCGGTGACCGCCCCACCGGCGCCCTGCACATCGGTCACTACTTCGGCTCGCTGCAGAACCGGCTCCGCCTGCAGGAGGCCGGTGTCGAGATCATCCAGCTGATCGCGGACTACCAGGTGATCACCGATCGCGAGGTGGCCGGCGACATCCGCGGCAACGTGCGCAGCCTGCTCCTCGACTACCTCGCCGCCGGTATCGATCCCGACAAGGCCACGATCTTCACCCACTCCGCGGTGCCGGCGCTCAACCAGCTGATGCTGCCGTTCCTGAGCCTGGTCAGCGTCGCGGAGCTGCAGCGCAACCCGACGGTCAAGGACGAGGCCGCAAGCGCGGGCATCACCTCGATCAGTGGCCTGATGCTCACCTACCCGGTGCACCAGGCCGCGGACATCCTGTTCTGCAAGTCCAACGTGGTGCCGGTCGGCAAGGACCAGCTGCCGCACATCGAGCAGACCCGGGTGGTCGCCCGCAGGTTCAACGAACGGTACGGCGTCACCTTCCCCGAGCCGGACGCCCTGCTGTCCGAGGCGACGCTGCTGCTGGGCACCGACGGCACCAAGATGAGCAAGTCGAAGGGCAACGTCATCGAGCTGCGGATGTCGGCCGATGAGACCGCGAAGAAGCTCAAGGGCGCCAAGACCGACAGCGACCGGCACATCACCTACGACCCGGAGAACCGCCCCGAGGTCGCCAACCTGCTCACCATCGCCGCGCTGTGCGAGGACGGGGAGCCCGAGCAGATCGCCGAGGAGATCGGCGACGGCGGTGGGGGCGGGCTGAAGCGACGCGTCACCGACGCGGTCAACGACCACCTCGCGCCGCTGCGCAAGCGCCGGGTCGAGCTCGAGGCCGACCCGGTCTCCGTCGACGCCGTGCTCGTGCACGGCAACCAGCTCGCCAACGAGATCGCCGACGCCACCCTCGCCGAGGTCCGCGAGAAGATGGGGATGATCTACCCCTAGGTCCGCTCCAACTTCGCCGACCGGGCAGTTCTGCACGCTCCCAGCACGCTGAGCGGGCGATTCTGCACGCCCGCAGCACGCTGAGCGGGCGATCCTGCACGCCCGCAGCACCTCGACCGGACGATCGGCAAGCGCAGGGTCTCACGCGCGATGCCGGGCCTGGTTACCTCCGGCGCTCAGGACTGCCCGGTCGGCGTACTGGAAGTGCACAGCAATGCCCGCTCGGCGTAGCTACAGCGTGCAGAACTGCCCGCTCGAGCGTAGCTCTCGGCGTGCAGAAGTGCCCGCTCGGCGGACTACAGGCTCGCGAGGGTCTGGTTGAAGGTCTTCGAGGGGCGCATCACCGCGTCGGCCTTGGCGTCGTCGGGGCGGTAGTAGCCCCCGATGTCGGCCGGCTCGCCCTGCACGTCGATCAGCTCGGAGGTGATGGCCTCCTCCTGGTCCCGCAGGGTCTTCGCCAGCTCGCCGAAGGCCTCGGCCAGCTCGGCGTCCTCGTCCTGCTGGGCCAGCTCCTCGGCCCAGAAGAGGGCGAGGTAGAAGTGGCTGCCCCGGTTGTCGATCGTCCCGAGCTTGCGTTGCGGCGACTTGTTCTCCTCCAGCAGCGTGCCGGTCGCGCGCCCCAGCGCATCCCCGAGCACCCGTGCCTTGGCGTTGTCGTTGACCTCGGCGAACTTGGCGAAGCTCTCCGCCAGCGCCAGGAACTCGCCCAGGCTGTCCCAGCGCAGGTAGTTCTCCTTCAGCAGCTGCTGCACGTGCTTGGGCGCCGAGCCGCCGGCGCCGGTCTCGAACAGTCCGCCGCCGTTGATCAGGGGTACGACGGACAGCATCTTCGCGCTGGTGCCGACCTCGAGGATCGGGAACAGGTCGGTCAGGTAGTCGCGCAGCACGTTCCCGGTCACCGAGATGGTGTCCTCGCCCTTGCGGATGCGCTCCAGGGAGAGCTTGGTCGCCTCGACCGGCGGCATGATCTCGATCTCCAGGCCGGAGGTGTCGCCGACCAGGTCGGCGTCGGCGAGGTAGTCCTTCACCTTGGCGATCAGGTTGGCGTCGTGGGCGCGCGACTCGTCGAGCCAGAAGACCGCCGGTGTGCCGGTGGCGCGCGCGCGGGTGACGGCGAGCTTGACCCAGTCACGGATCGCGACGTCCTTGGTCTGGCAGGCCCGCCAGATGTCCCCGGGGTCCACCTGGTGCTCGGTGAGGACGTTGCCGTCCTCGTCGACGATGCGGACGGTGCCGGCCTCGGCGACCTCGAAGGTCTTGTCGTGGCTGCCGTACTCCTCGGCGGCCTTGGCCATCAGCCCGACGTTCGGCACCGAGCCCATCGTGGCCGGGTCGAAGGCACCGTTGGCCCGGCAGTCGTGGATCACCGCCTGGTAGATGCCGGCGTACGACGAGTCGGGGATCACGGCCAGGGCGTCGTGCTCGCCGCCGTCGGGACCCCACATGTGGCCGGAGGTGCGGATCATCGCCGGCATGCTGGCGTCGACGATGACGTCGCTGGGCACGTGCAGGTTGGTGATGCCGCGGTCGGAGTCGACCATCGCCAGCCGCGGGCCCTCCGCGATGCCCTGGTCCACGGCGTCCTTGATCGCCTTGCCCTCGTCGCCCAGCTTCTCCGCGCCACTGAGGATGCTGCCCAGACCGTTGCGCGGGTCCAGGCCGTGCTCCAGCAGCACCTCCCCCTGCTCGTCGAAGAGCCGGGGGAAGAACGCCTGCACCGCGTGCCCGAAGATGATCGGGTCCGAGACCTTCATCATCGTCGCCTTCAGGTGCAGCGAGAACAGCACGTCGTCGTCCTTGGCGCGCTGGATCTGGGCGCGCAGGAAGTCCTGCAGGGCGCCGGTGCTCATGAACGTCGCGTCGACGACCTCACCGGCGGTGACCCGGACGTCGTCCTTGAGGACCTCGGTGCCGTTGTCGGTGACCAGCTCGATGCGCAGCGTGCCGTCCTTCTCGACCACCACCGACTGCTCGTTGGACCGGAAGTCGTCGGTCTCCATGTGCGCGACGTTGGTCTTCGAGTCCGAGGACCACTCGCCCATCGAGTGCGGGTGCTTGCGCGCGTAGTTCTTCACCGGCTCCGGGGCGCGGCGGTCGGAGTTGCCCTGCCGCAGCACCGGGTTGACCGCGCTGCCCTTGACCTTGTCGTAGCGGGCGCGGGCGTCCTTGTCCTCCTCGCTCTCCGGGCTGTCGGGGTAGTCGGGCAGGTCGAAGCCCTGCTCCTGCAGCTCGGCGATGGCCGCCTTCAGCTGCGGGAGCGAAGCGCTGATGTTGGGCAGCTTGATGATGTTGGCTTCGGGCTTCTCGGCGAGCGCACCCAGCTCGGTGAGGGCGTCCGGGACGCGCTGCTCGTCGGGAAGCCGGTCGGTGAAGGCGGCCAGGATCCGGCCGGCGAGCGAGATGTCCCGGGTCTCGACGTCCACACCCGCCTTGCCGGCGTACGCCGAGATGATCGGCAGGAAGGAGTACGTCGCCAGCAGCGGCGCCTCGTCGGTGTGGGTGTAGATGATGCTCGCCATGGTGCGCGGGTCCTCCTGGCTGGTTTCTTGACGTCAAGATATCCGGGCGGGGGCTGGCCTACACCACCCACCCTTGCAGCGCCGCGCGACATCGCACAACATCGCCTGCGCCTCCTAGCGTGAGGAGCCTCCCCACCGCTGCCGCGTCCCATGCCAGGAGGCCGCCATGACTGCCCCTTCTCTCTCCAAGAAGCTCAGCGCCGAGTTCCTCGGGACGTTCGTGCTCGTCTTCGGCGGCTGCGGCACCGCCGTGCTGGCCGGCAAGCACGTGGGCTTCCTCGGCATCGCACTGGCCTTCGGGCTCACCGTGCTGACCATGGCCTACGCCGTCGGCCACGTCTCCGGCGGCCATTTCAACCCGGCGGTCACCCTGGGCGCCGCCGCCTCGCGCAGGTTTCCGTGGCGGGACGTCCCGGCGTACGTCGGGACCCAGCTGGTCGCAGGCGTGACCGCGGGCGCGACGTACAAGCTCCTCCTCGACGACCCCCGCGTGCCCGGCGACCTGGCCGCCGCGATGGCGGGCTGAGCCGGGCCGCATCGCGGGACGGGCGGACGCCCGCGAAACCGACGGGTGCGGGCGCTGCTAGCGTCGGCCAGGTCAGCTCTTCCGCGCTTGTTCCAGGAGATCTCGTGACCGCTCCCCTGAAGGTGGCCGTGACCGGCGCCGCCGGACAGATCGGCTACAGCCTGCTCTTCCGTCTCGCCAGCGGCGCTCTCACCGGCGGTCAGCCGATCGAGCTGCGCCTGCTGGAGATCACCCCGGCCCTCAAGGCGCTCGAGGGCGTGGTGATGGAGCTCGACGACTGCGCGTTCAGCACCCTTGCCGGCGTCGAGATCGGCGACGACGCGCGCAAGGTCTTCGACGGGGCCAACCTGGCCCTGCTCGTCGGCGCGAAGCCGCGCGGCCCGGGGATGGAGCGCAGCGACCTGCTCGAGGCCAACGGCGCGATCTTCACCGACCAGGGCAAGGCGCTCAACGAGGTCGCCGCCGACGACATCCGCATCGGCGTCACCGGCAACCCCGCCAACACCAACGCCCTGATCGCGATGAGCAACGCCCCCGACATCCCCCAGGAACGCTTCTCCGCGCTCACCCGGCTCGACCACAACCGGGCGATGTCGCAGCTCGCACAGAAGACGGGCGCCCCGGTCAGTGAGATCAAGAAGATGACGATCTGGGGCAACCACTCGGCCACCCAGTACCCCGACATCTTCCACGCCGAGGTCTCCGGCAAGAACGCCGCCGAGGCCGTGGGCGACCAGGACTGGCTGGAGAACACCTTCATCCCCACCGTGGCCAAGCGCGGTGCCGCGATCATCGACGCCCGCGGTTCGTCCTCGGCCGCCTCGGCCGCGTCGGCGACCATCGACGCCGCCCGCGACTGGCTCTACGGCTCCCCCGCGGACGACTGGGTGTCGATGGCCGTGGTCTCCGACGGCTCCTACGACGTCCCCGAGGGCCTGATCTCCTCCTTCCCGGTGACCACCGAGGACGGCAGCTGGGAGATCGTCCAGGGCCTGGAGATCAACGACTTCTCCCGCGGCAAGATCGACGCCTCGACCGCCGAGCTCGCCGACGAGCGCCAGGCGGTCACCGAGCTCGGCCTGATCTGAGGCGCCACCCTCACCCCGGCTGGTTCGGGATCACCCCGGCGAGCACGATCAGCCCTGCCCCCACGCCGCCGAGCATCAGGGCGTCGATCCAGCGGTTGCGGCGTACCCGGAGCATGCCGGCGTCGGGCTCGCGCAGGGTGACGCGCATCAGGGCGCCGAGGATCAGCGCGGCGCCGATGACCGTCACCCCGCGCCGCCACGGGCCGAAGGCGACCAGGAGTAGGCCCGTGACGGTGCCGGCGACCACGAGCAGGTAGACCAGGCCACCGATGGTCGAGGGCACCCGCCTCGCCCCGGCCCGACGGCTCACGCTCCGCTCGCCTGCGCCTCGGCCGCCGCGACCACGTTGGACAGCAGCATCGCCCGGGTCATCGGACCCACCCCGCCGGGGTTCGGCGAGACCCAGCCGGCCACGTCCCACACGTCGGCGGCGACGTCACCGGCGATCTTCCCCGCGACCCGGGACACGCCGACGTCGAGGACCGCGGCCCCGGGCTTGACCATCTCGCCGCTGATGATCCCCGGCACACCGGCTGCGGCGACCACGATGTCGGCCTGGCGCACGTGCGCCGCCAGGTCGCGGGTGCCGGTGTGGCACAGCGTGACCGTGGCGTTCTCCGACCGGCGGGTGAGCAGCAGCCCGAGCGGCCGCCCGACGGTGACGCCGCGGCCCACGACGACGACGTCGGCGCCGTTGATCTCCACGCCGTGGCGGCGCAGCAGCTCGACGATCCCGTACGGCGTGCACGGCAGCGGGGCGGCCTTGCCGAGCACCAGCCAGCCCAGGTTGGTCGGGTGGAGCCCGTCGACGTCCTTCGCCGGGTCGATGGCGCCGAGCACGGCGTTCTCGTCGATGCCTCCGGGCAGCGGCAGCTGGACGATGTAGCCGGTGCACGTCGGGTCGTCGTTGAGCCGCTGCACCGCCGCCAGGACCTCCTCCTGGCTGGCGGTGTCCGGCAGGTCCTCGCGCAGCGAGGCGATGCCGACCTCGGCGCAGTCCTTGTGCTTGCCGTTGACGTACCAGGTCGACCCGGGGTCGTCCCCGACCAGCACCGTGCCGAGCCCGGGCACCACGTCGCGCTCCCGCAGCCGCGCGACGCGTTCGCGCAGCTCGCCCTTGATCGCCTTGGCGGTCCCGGTGCCGTCGAGCCTCTGTGCGGTCACGGTGCCTCTCTCCTGAAGGGGTGCGGAAGGAAGTCAGTGCGCGAAGTGCCGGGTGCCGGTGAAGTACATCGTGATGCCCGCGGCCGCACAGGCCTTGACGGTGAGCTCGTCACGCACCGAGCCCCCCGGCTGCACGATCGCGCGGATGCCGGCGTCGATGAGGATCTGCGGACCGTCCTCGAAGGGGAAGAACGCGTCCGAGGCCGCGACCGACCCCGCGGCCCGGTCACCGGCACGGGCGACGGCGAGCCGGCAGGAGTCGACCCGGTTGACCTGGCCCATGCCGATCCCGACCGAGGCACCGGCGCGGGCGAGCAGGATCGCGTTGGACTTGGCTGCCCGGCAGGCCCGCCAGGCGAAGGCGAGGTCGGCGAGGACCTCCTCGGTTGCCGCCTGACCGGTCGCCAGCGTCCAGCTCATCGGGTCGTCGCCCCCGTTCTCGACGCGCGCGTCGAGGGCGTCGCGCTGCTGCATCAGCAGGCCGCCGGAGATCGACCGGGTCTCCACCCCGCCGCGGGCCAGCGGCTCGGCCACCAGGATGCGGATGTTCTTCTTGCCCTGGAGCACCTCGACGGCTCCGTCGTCGTATCCCGGCGCCACGATCACCTCGGTGAACACCTCGGCGACCTGGCGGGCCATCTCCACCGAGACCGGCACGTTGGTGGCGATCACCCCGCCGAAGGCGGAGACGGGGTCGCACTCGTGGGCCTTCTCGTGCGCCACAGCAATCGGATCTGCGACGTCTTCGGTGCACACGGCGATGCCGCAGGGGTTGGCGTGCTTGATGATCGCCACCGCCGGCTCGTCGAAGTCGTACGCCGCCCGCCGGGCCGCGTCTGCGTCGACGTAGTTGTTGTAGGACATCTCCTTGCCGTGCAGCTGCTCGGCGCCTGCCAGACCCGCGGGTCCGAAGCCGTTGCGGTAGAGGGCGGCGGACTGGTGCGGGTTCTCGCCGTAGCGCAGCACCGCCGCCCGGTCGTACGTCGCCCCGGCCCACGCGGGAAAGCCCGATCCGCCCGAGGTGTCGGTGAGCACGCTGCCCATCCAGCTGGCGACGTGGACGTCGTAGGTCGCGGTGTGCACGAACGCCTCGGCTGCGAGCTCCTTGCGCTGGGTCAGGGTGAAACCGCCGGTGCCGACGGCTTCCAGGGTCTCCTGGTAGCGCGCCGGCGAGGTCACGATCGCCACCGAGGGATGGTTCTTGGCCGCCGCACGGACCATCGAGGGGCCGCCGATGTCGATCTGCTCCACGCAGTCGTCGGGGGAGGCGCCGCTGAGCACGGTGTCGGCGAACGGGTAGAGGTTGGAGACCACCAGGTCGAACGGCTCCACACCGAGCTGGGTGAGCTGGTCGACGTGGGCGGGGATGCGGCGGTCGGCGAGGATCCCGGCGTGCACCCGTGGGTGCAGGGTCTTCACCCGGCCGTCCAGGCACTCGGGGAAGCCGGTCACGTCCTCGACCCGGGTCACCGGGATGCCGAGCTCGGCGACCAGGCGCGCCGACCCGCCGGTGGACACGATCTCGACGCCCGCCTCGTGCAGCCCGCGGGCGAGCTCCTCCAGTCCGGTCTTGTCGTAGACCGACACCAGGGCTCTGCGGACGGGGATCCGTGCCCCGCTGATCGGTGCCTCGCTCATCGACTTCCTCCTTGCTCCTGCGTGCTCTGGGGCGCGGGTCACGCCCCGACGCGCACTCTTCTGCCGGTGACGACCAACCCACCGCGGGCGATCTGACCGACGGCGTCGACGAGCATCGTCCGCTCGGCCACCTTGATCCGCTCGTGCAGCGTGGCGACGTCGTCGTCCTCCTCGACGGCGACCACCGTCTGGGCCACGATCGGTCCGGTGTCGACGCCCTCGTCGACGACGAACAGCGTCGCGCCGGTGACCTTGACCCCGTAGGCGAGCGCATCGGCCGGCGCCCTCGTCCCCGGGAACGCCGGACACAGCGCCGGGTGGGTGTTGACCACGCGCCCCGGAAACCGGCCGAGGAACGCGCCCCCGACCAGCTTCATGAAGCCGGCCAGGACCACCAGGTCCGGCTCGAAGCCGGCCACGGTCTCGGTCAGCTCCTGGTCCCACGCCGCCCGGTCGGCGACATCGCCCACGCGCCGCACGAAGGTGGGTACGCCGGCCCTCGCGGCCCGCTCCAGCCCCTCGATCGCGTCCCGGTCCGCGCCGACGGCGACCACCTCGGCGCCGTACGCCGGGTCCGCGCACGCGTCGAGCAGCGCCTGGAGGTTGGTGCCCGAGCCGGAGACCAGCACGACGAGTCGGAGGGGCACCGGCACAGGCTACCGAGGCGGACGCGGCGGCAGCCGGTCAGCCCTGACCGGCGAGCTCGGTCGCACGCTCGGCACGGCGGTCCGCGCGCCGCTGGAGTCCCGCGGTGACCGACCCGGCGAGCAGACCGGCCAGGCTCATCGCCAGGGTGGCCGCGACCAGCACCTCGGTGGCGGAGGGGCCGATCTGGGCCATCCGGCCGGTGCCCATCGGGCCGCCCGCCAGCAGTGCCGCGACGGTGGTGAGCAGGGCGGCCACCAGTCCGGAGCCGAAGCCGCGCAGTGCCGCTGAGTCCCAGGCGGTCACCCGGTAGGAGCGCTGGGCCAGCACCGCGCCGAGGACCGCGCACCCGACCGGGACCGCCAGCACCCACGCCAGCCACGACGGCACCGGCCCGTCGTCGGGCAGCGCCGCGAACAGCGGGAAGGCGGGGACCGGGCCGAGGGAGACCGCCGTCGGCGAGACCACCGTGCCGGTGCCGACCGCGAAGCCCGGACCCAGCAGCCAGGCCGCAGCGAAGACCACGGCGTTGGGCACCACGCACGCGGCGGCGACGACGTAGGCGAGGTGGTCACCGGTCGACAGGCCCAGTGCGGACAGCATCTGCGCCGCGTCGCCGAGGCCCCAGGCCATCGCACCCGCAACCAGCAGCGAGGCACACACCAGAAGGGCCAGGACGCTGGCGACCGCTCCGGTGCCGACGGCCCGGACCCAGCCCGGGACCCGCTCGATCCAGGTCCTCGACCGGCCGGTGCCGACCGCGAGGCCGAGGGTGCCCGCGACCGCGCCGACCGCGAGGGTCCCCAGGACGGTCCGGCCGACTCCGGCCGAGACCGAGGAGGTCTGGGCCACCAGCGCGGTGACCACGCCGATGACCACGTAGAGCCCGGTGAACGTCGACGCCGCCACCGCGACCCCGGCGTCGTCCACCTCCTCGACCGCGGCGCCGGCCCGGCGCGCGGCACGATAGGCAGCGATCACCAGGGCGATCGTGACGGCGAGCGGAATGACGCCCAGGGGGACGCCGCCCACCGAGATCCCGGCGCCGTGGCCGGCCAGCCAGATGTCGGCGCCGACCCGCAGCGCATCGGTCGTCTCGCCGTGGGCACCGCCGTCGGCGAGGAACCAGCCGACCAGCGCGACGGCCATGCAGGCGCCCATCGTCCCCCCGGCGGCGGTCAGCGACGCAGCGGCGGCGCGCAGCACCAGCGAGCGCTGCGCCTGCGGCTCCGGAGCGAACCGGTTGCCGCGGCCCGGCACCCGACCTCGGGCCTGCGCCGACCGGCCGCGACCGGTTCGGGAGCGGCGCGAGGTGGGAGGACGGCTCAGCAGATCAGTCATCGCCGGACCATCCTCGCCCGACGCCCGTGCCCTGCGCAGCCGCCACGCGGGTAACCTCGGCCCGATGTCCGGCACCCCGCCCGGGGACGATGCCCACCCCGGAGACCGACGAACGGCGGCCGGCTTCGAGCAGCTCTACCTGAGCAGCCGACGCCGGTTGCTCCTGCAGGCCTACGCGCTCACCGGTGACCTCGACGCCTCGCGTCGCGCGGTCCGCGAGGCGTTCGTCGCCGCCCGGCACCACTGGGTCCGCGTCTCCCGGCTCCCCCGACCCGAGGAGTGGGTGCGGCCGCGCGCATGGTCGATGGCGCAGCGCCGCCACGTCGCCCGCCTCTGGCACAAGGAGAAGGGCCTCAGCGAGACCGAGCGGTCCGTCCTGGACTCCTTGCACGCGCTCTCAGACCAGCAACGCAAGGCCCTGCTCCTGCACGAGCTGGCCGCCCTCGACGAGGCCGAGATCGGGCAGGAGCTCGGGGTGCCGGTCAGCGCCGTCGGCGACCTCGTCTCCCGCGCGCGCAGCCGGTACGTCGAGCTCACCGGCGTCGCCCCCGACCAGGTGCGCCCGTCGATCGAGCAGCTCGACGCCGTGGTGGCCTCGGCCGCGCTGCCCCGGCCCCCGGTCGTCGAGCGCCAGGGCCGCGCCCGACGCCACCTCCACACCGTCACTGCCGTCGTGGGTGTCCTCGTCGTGGTCCTGGGCGGGGGCTGGTTCGCGACCGGCACCAGCGAGCAGGCCGGTCTGGTGACGCCGGCCGAGGGGGTCGAGCCGATCACCGAGGCGATGCTGCTCCAGGCCCCGGACCTCCGCCTGCTCGACCGCTTGCAGCCGTGGCGGGAGATCGCCACCGGCGACAACACCAACGGCAGCGGGATCAACTCGGTCTGCCAGTCCGCCAGGTTCGCCGACCCCGACGGGGTGGCGGCGCTGGTGCGCCGCTTCCGCGCGGAAGGCCATCCCCGTCGCACGCTGGTGGAGACCGTCGAGGTGTCCGGCTCGGCCGACGCCTCCGCCGCTGCCTACGAGACGACGCTGCGCTGGTTCGCCGGCTGCGAAGAGGCGCGCCTGCAGCTGCTCAACGCCTACCGGCTCGACGGCCTCGGGGACGAGGGACGCCTGCTGCGGCTGCGCATCCCCGGCCCGACCCTGCGCACCTACCTCGTCGGCGTCGTCCGGACCGGCGACCTGACCGTCTCGACGGTCGTGCTCACCCGGGACGCGGCCGCACCGCGGGCCGTCGCCGCGGCCGGAGTGCTCACCCGGGCCGTGCGGGGGCTGTGCGAGAGCGCCGCATCGGGCTCGTGCCGCAGCCGCACCAAGGTGGTGCCGATGCTGCCCCCACCCTCGGGGGAGGAGCCCGGCACGCTGGCCGTTGCCGACCTGCCCGCGATCGCCAAGGTGGACAGCCCGTGGAGCGGCACGGACGCGACGGCCGCACGGCTCAACCTCGCCGCAACCACCTGCGACAAGACCAGCTTCGTCAAGGCCGGCGCCGTCCACGCGATCAGCCGGACCTACCTGATCCCCCAGGAGGAGAAGATCCCGCGGCGCTTCGGCATCACCGAGACGGTCGGCACGTTCGGCAAGGTCGGCCGGGCCCGCGCCCTGGTGCAGGACATCCGCGACGACATGGCCGCTTGCGAGAAGAAGGATCTCGGCGCCGGCGTCAGCCACGAGATCGACCAGCCCCGCGGATACCGACGCTCGGAGTTCGCCCTGTGGCGCCTGGACTCGGAGATCTCCGAGCAGAAGACGGTGAGCTTCTGGATGGGCGTGGCCCGCGTCGACACGCACGTCGCCCAGGTGACCATGACCCCGACCGGTGACTACGACGTGGACGTGGAGACCTTCCGCGCGATGATCACCCGGGCACGCGACCGGCTCTTCGAGCTGGAGAAGGGCGGAACGGGACGATGAGCTTCGCGCTGCCGGACGGGGTCGTCTACCTCGACGGCAACTCGCTGGGTCCCCCGCCGGTCGGGGTGGCGGCCCGTCTCGAGGACGTCGTCGGCCGCGAGTGGGGCCAAGGACTGATCCGCTCGTGGAACGACGCCGACTGGATCACCCTGGCCCGACGGGTCGGCGACCGGATCGCGCCGCTGATCGGCGTCGCACCCGGCGACGTGCACGTCGGCGACTCCACGAGCGTGTCGCTGTTCAAGACCACGGTGGCCGCGCTGCGGATGCAGCCGGATCGGGGCGTGGTCGTGCTCGAGCCCACCACCTTCCCCACCGACGCCTACGTCATCGGCGGCGCCGCGGAGCTCGTGGGCGCCGAGGTGCGCTGGTGCGACCCGGCCGACCCGCTGGCTGCCGTGGATGACGACGTGGCGCTGCTCTCGCTCACCCACGTGGACTTCCGCACCGGTGCGATGTTCGACATGGAGGCGATCACTGCGGGCGCCCGGGCCCGCGGCGCCCTGGTCCAGTGGGACCTGTGCCACTCGGCGGGCGCAGTGCCGGTCGACCTCACCGGCGCCGGCGCGGACTTCGCCGTGGGGTGCACCTACAAGTACCTCAACGGCGGCCCGGGCTCCCCCGCCTTCCTCTGGGTGGCGCCGCGGCACCACGGGGTCGCGCGGCAGCCGATCCCGGCCTGGATGGGACACGCAGCCCCGTTCGCGTTCCGTCTCGACCACGAGCCTGCGCCCGGGGTGGCGTCGTTCGCCTCCGGCACACCGCCGGTGCTGGCGCTGGCCTCGCTCGACGCGGCCCTCGACGCCTTCGACGGGGTGTCGGTCGCCGAGCTGCGGACGCGGTCGCTGGAGCTCACCGACCTGTTCATCGAGCTCGTGGACGCCCTCGGGCTCCAGGTCGTGACCCCGCGTGATCACGCCGGCCGGGGCAGCCAGGTCTCGCTGCGGCACCCGCAGGCCTACGGGATCGTGCAGGCGCTGATCGCCCGTGGGGTGGTCGGGGACTTCCGCGACCCCGACATCGCCCGCTTCGGCTTCGCCCCGCTCTACCTCACGCCCGACGACGTCCGCCGGGCGGTCGAGCACCTCCAGGCAGTGATGCGCGACGAGGAGTACGCCGACCCGGCGTACTCCTCGCGCAACGCAGTCACCTGAGGTTTCACAGTACGTACTGTGAATCTGGAGCCGATCACCGAAAGTATTCGGTGATCGAGTGCGGTTTCACAGTACGTACTGTGAAACCGGGCAACCGTCAGAGGCTCTCCAGGATCTCCCGCATCAGGTCGGCGGTCGCCGACGGCGTCTTGCCGACCTTCACCCCGGCGGCCTCGAGGGCCTCCTTCTTCGCCTCGGCGGTGCCCGAGGAGCCGGAGACGATGGCGCCGGCGTGGCCCATGGTCTTGCCCTCGGGGGCGGTGAAGCCCGCGACGTAGCCGACCACCGGCTTGGTCACGTGCTCCTTGATGTAGTCCGCGGCCCGCTCCTCGGCGTCGCCGCCGATCTCGCCGATCATCACGATCGCCTTGGTCTCCGGGTCGTTCTCGAAGGCCTCGAGCGCGTCGATGTGGGTGGTGCCGATGATCGGGTCACCGCCGATGCCGATGGCGGTGGTGAAGCCGTGGTCGCGCAGCTCGTACATCATCTGGTAGGTCAGCGTGCCGGACTTCGAGACCAGCCCGATCGGACCCTTCCCGGCGATCGTGGCCGGGGTGATCCCGGCCAGCGACTCGTCGGGGGTGATGACGCCCGGGCAGTTCGGCCCGATCATCCGGGTGCCGGCGTGGTTGCCGGAGCCCTGCAGGTAGGCGAACACCTCGGCGGTGTCCTGCACCGGCACGCCCTCGGTGATCACCACGAGCAGGCTGATGCCGGCGTCGATGGCCTCGATGCAGGCGTCCTTGGTGAAGGCCGGCGGCACGAACACCACGGAGACGTCGGCGCCGGTCTCGGCCATCGCCTCCTTGACCGTGCCGTAGACCGGGAGGTCCTTGCCGCCGAGCTCGACGCTGGTGCCGGCCTTGCGGGCGTTGACGCCGCCCACGATGTCGGACCCGGCCTCGACCATCAGGGTGGTGTGCTTGGACCCCATCCCGCCGGTCATGCCCTGGACGATGATCTTGGAGTCCTTGTTCAGGTAGATCGACATGCTTCTGGTCTCCCCTTCTCAGGCGCCTGCAGACGCGGCCAGCTCGGCGGCCTTGTCGGCCGCGCCGTCCATCGTGTCCACCATCGTCACCAGCGGATGGTCGGCCTCGCTCAGGATGCGCCGGCCCTCGTCGACGTTGTTGCCGTCGATGCGTACGACCAGCGGCTTGTCCGCCTCCTCGCCGAGGATCTCCAGGGCGTTGACGATGCCGGTGGCCACGTCGTCACAGGCGGTGATGCCGCCGAAGACGTTGACGAAGACCGACTTGACCTGCTCGTCGTTGAGGATGACGTCGAGACCGTCGGCCATCACCTGGGCGTTGGCGCCACCGCCGATGTCGAGGAAGTTCGCGGGGGTGACCCCGTCGTGCTTCTCCCCGGCGTAGGCCACTACGTCGAGGGTCGACATCACCAGGCCGGCGCCGTTGCCGATGATCCCGACCTGGCCGTCGAGCTTGACGTAGTTCAGGCCCTTGGCCTTCGCCTTGGCCTCCAGCGGATCCGCAGCCTGCTTGTCCTCGAACTCGGCGTGGTCCTCGTGCCGGAAGTCCGCGTTGTCGTCGAGCGTCATCTTGCCGTCGAGGGCATCGAGCCGGTCGCCCTCGAGCCGGGCCAGCGGGTTCACCTCGACCAGCGTGGCGTCCTCCTCGGTGAACACCTTCCACAAGGCGACCACCATCTCGACGGCCTGGTCGGTGAGCTCCTCGGGGAACTTGGCCTCGGCGACGATCTCGCGCGCCTTGGCCTCGTCGACGTCCTCACCGGGCGTGATCGCGATCTTGGCGACGGCGTCGGGCTTGGTCCTGGCGACCTCCTCGATCTCCACGCCGCCCTCGACCGAGGCGATGCACAGGTAGCGGCGGTTGGAGCGGTCGAGCAGGAAGGAGAAGTAGTACTCCTCCTCGATGGACTCCGCGGGTACGACGAGCACGCGGTGCACGGTGTGGCCCTTGATGTCCATGCCGAGGATGTTGTTCGCGTGCTCCTCGGCCTCCTCGGGCGACTTGGCGACCTTCACGCCGCCCGCCTTGCCGCGGCCGCCGGCCTTGACCTGGGCCTTGACGACCACGGTCCCGCCCATCTCCTCGGCGGCGGCCCGCGCCTCCTCGGCACTCTCGACCGTCTTGCCCAGCGTGACCGGCACGCCGTGCTTGGCGAAGAGCTCCTTCGCCTGGTACTCCATCAGGTCCACGGTTCACCCGCTCCTTCGGTGCTTGTCGAACGCGCTTGGTTGAAACCTCAGGCCACAGCTGCGAGCGCGCAGGGGGCCGAGCCGACCTTATTCCCGTCGAGCGGGTGCCTGACACCGAGGGTCGCCGGACGGACCCCCGCCCGGGACCGGGTGCGTGACCCGGTCCCCCGGATCGTCGTTACGTGGGGCATGCCCAAGTCCCTGTCGCTCCGCGCCGTCGTCGGCGCCACCGTGCTGCTCGCCGGCCTGACCACCTTGACGCTCGAGTCGAGTGCGCAAGCGGCTCCTCCCGCCGCGGGGGCGAGCACACGACAGGTGGCCGATCACGACCAGCCGTACACCATGACGGCCATCACCATCGAGACGGTGACCGGCCCGGACCGCGACGTGCCGTGCACGGTGACGGCGGACCTCTACCGACCGACCAGCGCGACCCGTCGCCACAAAGCGCCGGCGATCCTGACCACCAACGGTTTCGGCGGCTCCAAGGACGACAGCGGCCAGAGCGCCGCCGCGACCGCCTTCGCGAAGGCCGGGTACGTCGTGCTGTCCTACTCGGGCCTGGGCTTCGGAGGATCGGACTGCAAGATCACCCTCGACGACCCCGACTGGGACGGGTACGCCGGCAAGCAGATCGTCGACGTCCTGGCCGGGACCCGGTCCTACACCGTCGACGACGGCAGCGGACGCACCGGCCGGATCGACTACGTCGCGACCGAGGGGCGGCCCCGCCGCCACGACCCGCGGGTCGGCATGATCGGCGGCTCCTACGGCGGCCAGATCCAGTTCGCGATCGCGATGCAGGACCCGCGCATCGACGCCATCGTGCCGTTCATCACCTGGAACGACCTGTCCTACTCGCTGGCGCCCAACAACACCGACCAGGTCCCGACCAGCTACGGGCACGGCGTCACCTACCGCACCCCCGGTGTCGCCAAGAAGGAGTGGATCGACCTGTTCTTCGGCGCGGGCATCGCCGACGGCCTGCAAAACACCCAGACCGACCCGACCCGTCACGTCGGCTGCCCGAACTTCGCCGACCAGGCCTGCGTCTCGGCCGCGCAGCTGAACACCGCCGGCTACCCCGACGACACCACGCTCGCCTTCGCCCGGCACGCCTCGGTCGCCAGCTACGTCTCCCGGATCAAGGTGCCGACCCTGCTCGTCCAGGGCGAGCACGACACCCTGTTCAACCTCCAGGAGGCGGTGGCCACCTTCCGTGCACTCCGCGACCAGGGCACCGAGGCCCGGATGGTGTGGTTCTCCGGCGGGCACTCCGGAGACACCGCACCCGGTGACTTCGACCTCTCCCGCGGCGTGGACCACAGCTATCTCGGCCGCCGGGCGTTCGCCTGGATGGAGCGCTACGTCCGCGGGGTGAAGGCCGATCCCGGACCGCGCTTCGAGTACTTCCGCGACTGGGTCCACTACGACACCAGCGCCCCGGCTGCCGGGACGACCGTGGCGAAGGCCTATGCGCAGGCTGACTCCTTCACCGGCGCGCCGACCGACACGCTCTTCCTCACCGGCGCCGACGCCCTGACTCCCGACGCGGGGGCGGTGCAGGCGGGCTCGGCGCAGTTCGGGGTGACACCGGCCGGCACCTCGTACTCGGAGACCTCGAACTTCGAGGGCGGGGAGGTCGACAACCCGCCCTCCGACACCGACGGCACCTACGCGGCGTACACCTCACCGGTGCTCACTCGGCCGGCCGTGCTGGTCGGCTCCCCGAAGCTGACCGTCCGCCTCCAGGCGCCGGTTGCGGCGACCACCCAGGCCGGTGGGGCAGCGGGCAAGCTGGTGCTGTTCGCCAAGCTGTACGACGTCGCGCCCGACGGCACCAAGAAGCTGCAGTACCGGCTCGTCTCACCGGTCCGGATCGGCGACGTCACCGAGCCGGTGACCATCGAGCTGCCCTCCGTGGCCCAGCAGTTCCCCGCCGGGCACCGGATCCAGCTCGTGGTCGCCGGCGGCGACCTGGCCTACGCCAACAACCACGTGGCGCAGCCGGTCACGGTGCTCACCGACCCGGCGCAACCAGGTCGTCTGGAGCTGCCGCTCGTCGGCGGGCTCGCCTTCTGACCGGGGCGGCCCGCTCCCGAGCGGGCCGGCCTCAGGCGTTCTCCCGCTCCACCGACGCCACCCACCCGGTGATCTCCGTGGTGGTGGCGCCGGGGGTGAACAGCTTGGCGACGCCGACCTCCTCGAGCGGGCCGAAGTCCTCTTCGGGGATGATCCCGCCGCCGAAGACCACGATGTCGCGGGCATCGCGCTCCTCGAGCAGCTCCACGAGCCGGCGGAAGAGCGTCATGTGCGCACCGGAGAGCACCGAGAGGCCGATCATGTCGGCGTCCTCCTGGATGGCGGTCTCCACGATCTGCTCGGGGGTCTGGTGCAGTCCTGTGTAGATCACCTCGTGACCCGCGTCGCGCAGCGCCCGGGCGACGACCTTGGCACCGCGGTCGTGTCCGTCGAGTCCGGGCTTGGCCACCACGATGCGCAACATGGCTGCAGGCTAGCCGAGGCCTTCGTCACCCCTGCCGCAGAGCGTGATGCTGCGCACAGTTTCCCGCCGTTCCACGCGGGAACATGGCCCAGCAGTCCACAGAAGGCCGTTCCCCGATTTTCGTCGTTCATGCGTGCTCGTTATCGTGGCGAGTCGTTTGGCCCGTTTCGGGTGGGGGAGGCCAGGCAGCTTCGGACGACCAGCATCAAGAGGAGGTGCTGCATGGGTAGCCACCGCGCGGACCGCGCACACCGCTCCCGAGCGCGCCGCCCTGCCCAGTCCGCCCCCGCGCACCGGTCGACCCGCTCGACTCCGTCGCGCCGGCGTCGGACCGCGCCGACCGTCCGCGGCTCCCGGCTCACCAAGGCCCCCGCCGTTCCGACCTTCCTCGGCCTCGCCCTCGTCGCGGTCGCAGGCGCCGGTGCGGTCACCGTGGACCAGCAGCCCTCCCAGGGCGCCGTGGTCCTCTCCTCGGGCGGGTCGCAGTCGATGAACGGCACTGATGCGGTCGGCTACACCGACTCTCGCCGGGAGCTCGCGCTCTCCCGTGACTCCGAGCGCCAGGCCCTCCAGGACCGGGCGGACCAGCGCCTCCAGGCGGCCACCGAGCAGCAGGCGCAGGAGCGCAACGCCGCGTTGAAGTCGCTGGGTCGGGCCGCGGAGAAGCATGCGCTCCAGATCGCGAAGAACCAGTGGCACCTGCCCACCAGCGGCTACCACCTGACCGCCCGCTTCGGCATGGCCGGCGGGCTCTGGTCGAGCAACCACACCGGTCTGGACTTCGCCGCCCCCAGCGGCACCCCCATCGTGGCGGTGGCCAACGGGACGATCACCGAGACCGGCTACGCCGGGGCCTACGGCAACCGCACCATCGAGACCCTCGAGGACGGCACCGAGCTCTGGTACTGCCACCAGACCTCGATCGACGTCAAGAAGGGTGACACCGTCAGCGGCGGCCAGCAGATCGGCGCCGTCGGCAGCACCGGCAACACCACCGGCCCCCACCTGCACCTCGAGGTGCGGCCCGGCGGCGGCGACCCGGTCGACCCGTTCCAGGCGCTGGTCGTGCACGGCGTCCGCCCCTAGGTCCAGCGAGCCAGGGCGCGACCCGAGCCGGACGCAGCCCTACAGCTTCTCCACCGGCGCGTACCGCAGCAGCAGCCGCTTGACGCCCTCGCTGCCGAAGTCGATCGAGGCGACCGCGCCGTCCCCGGCGCCCTCGAGGGCCACGACCGTGCCGAGTCCGAAGGTGTCGTGGGTGACCCGGTCCCCCGGCTCCAGCGACGGCACCGGCCGCCCGGCCTTGGCCTTCTTCGCCGCGTCGGAGCGGGCGGTCGCCGTGCCGAAGGAACCCGGGCCGGAGGCACGCTGCGCGCCGCGCGCAGGCATGCCGTACGCCGGGCGGCTCCAGCTGGTCATCGCCCCGGCGGTGCGCCGCCAGTCGACGAGGTCGACCGGCAGCTCGTCGAGGAAACGGGAGGCCGGGTTGTGCGCGGGGGCTCCCCAGGCCGAGCGCACCACCGCCCGGGAGACGTAGAGGCGCTCCTGGGCCCGGGTGAGGCCGACGTAGGCCAGGCGACGCTCCTCCTCCAGCTCGGGCTTGTCGCCCAGGGAGCGCTGGTGCGGGAACACGCCGTCCTCCAGGCCGGTGAGGAACACGACCGGGAACTCCAGCCCCTTGGCGGTGTGCAGGGTCATCAGCGTCACCACCCCGGGGTTCTCCTCCCCCACCGGGGCGTCGGGGATCTGGTCGGAGTCGGCGACCAGGGCCACCCGCTCCAGGAAGTCGGTGAGCCCCGGTGTCTCCGCGCCGGTGACCGAGGCGGACTCCGGGTCGGCCGAGGGCCCGGCCTGGGGGTCGTCGGAGAACTCGCGGGCGACCGCCACCAGCTCGGCGAGGTTCTCCACGCGAGTCTGGTCCTGCGGGTCCTCGGAGTCCTCGAGCTCCTTGAGGTAGCCGGTGCGGGTCAGCGCCTGCTCCAGCACGACGTCGACGCGCTCGCCCGCCTCGACCATCTGCTGCAGCTGCTCCATCAGGTCGACGAACCCGCGGACCGCGTTCAGCGAGCGACTGGCCAGGCCGGGCGCCTCCTGGGCCCGCTGCAGCGCCTCCCAGAAGGTGATCCGCTCCCGGGCAGCCAGGGCCTCCACACAGGCCTCGGCGCGGTCGCCGATGCCGCGCTTGGGGACGTTCAGGATCCGCCGCAGCGAGACCGAGTCCGCCGGGTTGGCCAGCGTCCGCAGGTAGGCCAGGGCGTCGCGCACCTCGCGCCGCTCGTAGAACCGGACGCCGCCCACGACGCGGTAGGGCATCCCGACCCGGATGAACACCTCTTCGAAGACGCGGGACTGGGCGTTGGTGCGGTAGAACACCGCGACCTCCCCGGCGCGGGCCTTGGCCTCGTCGGTGAGGTTGTCGATCTCCTCGGCCACGAAGCGCGCCTCGTCGTGCTCGTCATCGGCGACGTAGCCGACGATCGGCTCGCCGTGGCCAGCGTCGCTCCACAGATGCTTCGGCTTGCGGCTCTCGTTGCGGGAGATGACGGCGTTCGCGGCGTTGAGGATCGTCTGGGTGGAGCGGTAGTTCTGCTCCAGCAGGATCGTGCGCGCGTCGGGGAAGTCCTGCTCGAAGTCGAGGATGTTGCGGATGTTGGCACCACGGAAGGCGTAGATCGACTGGTCGGCGTCGCCGACCACCATCAGCTCGGCCGGCGGCGCCTCCTCCTCGGTGATGCCTTCGCGGTCCGGCGCGCACAGCTCGTGGATCAGGGCGTACTGCGCGTGGTTGGTGTCTTGATATTCGTCGACCAGCACGTGCCGGAACCGGCGGCGCCAGCTCTCCCGCACCGCCGGGAACGCCCGGAACAGGTGCACGGTCATCATCAGCAGGTCGTCGAAGTCCAGCGCGTTGGCCTGGCGCAGGCGTCGCTGGTATTCGGCGTACGCCGCGGCGTAGGTCTCCTCCTGGGTGTTGGGTCCCCCGTGGTCGGAGGCGCTCTTGGCCGCGTCCTCGTGGTCGAGGAGCTCGTTCTTGGCGTTGCTGACCCAGTTGAGGATCGCCTTGGGCGGGAACCGCTTGACGTCGAGGTCCAGATCGCGGCACACCATCGTCATCAGCCGCTTGGAGTCGGCCGCGTCGTAGATCGTGAAGCTGGACTTGTAGCCGAAGTGGGTGATCTCCCGGCGCAGGATCCGCACGCACGCGGAGTGGAAGGTCGAGACCCACATGATCCGGGCGCGTGCCCCGACGAGCTCCTCCACCCGTTCGCGCATCTCGGCGGCGGCCTTGTTGGTGAAGGTGATCGCCAGGATCGAGCCGGGGTGGGCCTTGCGCTGGGAGATCAGCCAGGCGATCCGGCGGGTGAGCACCCGGGTCTTGCCCGACCCGGCCCCCGCCACCACCAGCAGCGGCGCGCCCTCGTGGGTCACCGCCTCGCGTTGCGGCTCGTTGAGCGCCTCGAGCAGCTGCTCACGCGAGGCCTTGCTGCGGGCACGCGGCCCCTCCTCCTCGTCGGCGGGACGGGAGGGTAGGCCGGGGAGGGGGAACTGCATGCTCATCTCGCGAAAACCCTACGTGCGCGGCCCGACACCGGGTCGGCCCCACCGGCCCGCCCCGTCTCAGTCGCCGGCGGCCGTGTGCACCGGGGCCCGTCGTCTCCGGCCGGGGAGCTGGCCGTGGAGCACGCCGACCATGCGCGGACCGGCCAGCCGGCTCTCCAGGCGGCGGGCGTTGCGCCTGAGGGGCTGGGCGACGTACTCCCCCAGGATGACGCCGGCCGCCAGCGCGATCGCCGTTGCCGCGGCGGCGGTCAGCTGCAGGATCCCCAGGGTGTTGCCCGAGGACATGTAGCTCAGGCCCCGGTAGATCGCCAGCCCCGGCAGCATCGGCACCAGGGCCGGGACCACGACCACGAGCGGGGGTACGCCGACCCGGCCGGCGATCGAGTAGCTCACCAGGCCGATGACCACCGCGGCGCACGCCGCCGCCCAGGGCGTGGTCTGTCCCGGCTGCTGCACGGCCAGGAACACCAGGTGGCCCAGCAGCGTGCTCATCGCCACGGCAGGCAGGCTGCGCAGCGGCGCGTAGGAGCTGAACGCGAACGCGCTCGCCGAGACCATGGCGCCCACCAGGACGAGCGGGACGGGCGCGAGCGCCGCGTTGCCCGGCTGCACCGGACCGAACGCGATGCCGAGTCGTGGTGCGAGCGCCAGGCCGGCCGCGACACCGGCGATCAGGCCGGCCGTGGCGAGCATCGCCTCGAGGATCCTCGCGACGGCGGTGATGTAGAAGCCGGTCAGCGCGTCCTGGATCGCCCCCATGAAGCCGATGCCGGAGAGCAGCAACACGATGCTCGCGGTGATCACCAGCGAGGCGTTCGCCGGCAGCTCGAGCAGCCGGGTCACGGTCGCCACCGAGGTGGCGAAGAGTCCACCGGCCACCTGCTGGTAGAACATCGGCAGCCGCTGGCGGCTCAGCGCCCGGACCAGCATGTCGGTGCCCACCCCGGCGACCCCGGCGATGACGGTGATCAGCCAGCCGCCGCCCAGGATCAGGGCGATCCCGGAGCCGACGAGACCGGAGCCGGCGGTCACCGCCCACCGCGGCAGCCAGTGGCCGGTGGAGACCATCCGCTGGACCTCGCGGCGCGCGTCGTCCAGCTCGATCCGGTCCGCCAGCACGTCCTCGATGAGGTGCTGGACGCGGGTCAGGTCGTCGTAGTCGATCTCGCGGTGCCGCACGTTGCGGGAGAGCAGCATCGGGATGTCGTCGGCCGTCGGCTGCCAGGCCATCCGCAGCATCGTGAACGTCACGTCGGCCTCCGCGTTGCGCAGGCCGTGGTGAAAGGTGATGGCCTGCATCGTGGCGGTCACGTCCGCCGCCCCCGCCCCGGAGGACAACAGCATCTCGCCGACGCGCAGGGCGAGGTCGAGGACCTTGTAGATCTCGCGCTGGTCGGTCACGACCGACCATTGTGACCGTGCGGGCGGGCGCGCCGGGAACGGGGTCAGGGCCTGCGGTAGCGCAGGAACAAGAACCCCTCCTGCTCCAGCGCCGCGGCCAGCCGGACCGGCAGCAGGTCGGGCAGCGGCGGCCCTGCGGTGATGCGCGGCTCGGTGCCGCCGGTCACCACCGGGGACACCGCCAGGCAGAGCTCGTCGACCAGATCCTCGGCGTAGAGCTCCCCGAGCGTGTGCGGCCCGCCCTCGGACAACATCCGCCGCATCCCGTCGCCCTCGAGACGCTCGAGTGCCAGCGGCAGGTCGACGTCGTGCTCGCCCGCGACCACGACGTCGGCGACCTCCGCGGCCGCTCGGCGACGGTGGGGATCGGCCTGCTCGGTGGTGATGACGATCGGCCGCTCCGGCGCCTCGGTGAAGGCCCGGGACGCCAGGTCGACGGCCACGCTCCGGGTGAGCACGGCGAGCCGCGGGTGCGGGAGCTGGCCGGAGTCGCGGCGTACGTCGGCCAGGGAGCGGCTCGCCCGCACCGGGCCGTAGCCCTCGGCACGCAGGGTGCCCGCGCCGACGAGCAGCACGTCGCTCAGCGAGCGCAGCAGGACCAGCAGCTGCTGGTCGGCCGGTCCGGTGAGCGCCCCGACCCGCCCCTCGAGGACCGCGGCGCCGTCGACACTGCTGACCATGTTGACCCGCACCCACCGGCCGGTGGGCGGGTAGGCGTAGGCGGTGAGCGCGTCCACCTCCGCCGCGTCGGCGGGGAACAGCTGGTTGAGGGTGAGCACGGCGTCAGGCCTCGTGCCCGGGGTGCAGGTCCTTGACCTGCTGGAACTCCAGGGTCCCGCCCTCGCCGTCGACCTCGACCTCGACGGGCTCGAGCAGGTGGCCGACGTGGTCGCCGAAGTCCGTGCGCTCCAGGACCCGGCCCACGAAGACCTTCTGCGCGTCGGCCAGCAGCGGCACCCCGGCCGGTCCGGGGCTCCACCGACAGCGCTCGAACTTGTCGATCTCGTCGCCGGTCTCCTCGCCGAACAGCGCGGCGAGGTCCTGGCGGGACGGGGCCAGGGTGTGCACCGCGAGCAGGTCGGACCTCCCGGCGACCTCGTAGGTGTGGTTCTTCTCCGACAGGCAGGCCAGGAAGCGCGGCGGATCCACGCTGACCTGCGTGGCGAACGCGATCAGGCAGCCGGACCGCTCGCCGTCGTCGTGCGCCGCCGTGGTGACCACGAACATCGGCGGGTCGAGGTCCTTGACGAACCTGTTGAACGACTTCGACGACTGCGGCTCGAGGGAGGACACGCCGGCATCCTCGCGCACCCGGTGCTCGGAGTCGCTCACACCTGCCGCCACCCGGCTCCGGCCTGGTCGTGCCCGTGCGCTGCCATCAGCATCAGTCCGCCGTCCACGGCGTAGGACGACCCGGTGACGTACGACGCCCGCGGGGAGGCCAGGAAGCCGATCACCGACGCCACCTCGTGCACGTGTCCGGGACGCCAAGTCGGGTTGCCCGGACGCTCCTGGTGGTAGGCCTCCTGCTCCTCCATCCCGGTCATCGGGGTGGAGATCTCGCCCGGCGCCACCGCGTTGACGGTGATGTCGTGCTCGGCGAGCTCCAGGGCCAGGACCTTGGTGAACATCCCGAGGCCCGCCTTGGCCGCGCAGTACGCCGCGGCGCCGAGCCGCGGGACGTGCTCGTGCACGCTGGTGACGTTGACGATCCGGCCACCCCGGCCGGCGTCGACCATCCGCTTCGCCGCCCGCCGGGAGCACAGGAACGGCCCGTCGAGGTCGGTGCCCAGCACCTCGCGCCAGGTGTCGAAGCCGGTGTCGAGCACCCGGCTGCTGTGCCCGGTGCCGGCGTTGTTGACCAGCACCCCGAGGCCGCCGAGCCGGTCGGCCAGCTCGTCGACGACCTCCCCGGTCTGCGGCGAGGCGGCATCCTGTCGGGTGACGAAGCACTTCTGCCCGCGCTCCTCGATCCCGCGGCGGGTGTCCTCGGCACCGGACTCGTCGGTGTGGAAGGTGATCCCGACGTCGTACCCCTCGGTGGCGAGCAGCTCCGCGGTCGCCTTGCCGATGCCGGAGTCCGCGCCGGTGACGACGGCCAGTCGTGGGTGTGCGCCAGTCATGCCGTCGGGGTACCCGGCAGCCTGCCCCCGACACCCGACGCCGCGCGGGCGGCACTCACGAGCGGCGCAGGTCCCGGAACAGCAGCACCGCCGGGACGGCGTACACCAGCACGATCAACGGCTCGAACGGGTCGAACGCGCGGGCACCCGGCACGTCGGCGAGCACCTGCGCCGGCAGGGCCACCAGGTACTGCACCTGGGTGAGGACTCCGCTGACCAGCGCGACCGCCGCGAGGACCAGGCCCCACGGACGGCGTCGCACGAGCAGCACCGCCGCCAGGCCGAGCAGCGGCACCAGCAGCACCAGGTCGAGCACCACGCCGAGGTGGACCAGGGACGGCGACTCCACCAGTGCGCTGCCCGCGGGCAGCGTTGCGGTCCTCGCCGCGTCGACCGAGACGAACACCCACATGCCTGCCAGGCTCACGGCGAGAAGAGCCAGGCACCCGGCCGCGACCCGGGTCGGCAGGTCTGCGGGCACCGGCAGCTCCCGCAGGTCGATCGCCATCAGGGTCAGCGCGAACGCATAGAGCACGACGGCCAGGGTGGCGGCGTGGAGCAGCAGGGCTCCGGTGAAGCCGGTGGCCAGCACGTGGTAGCAGTAGGTGTACAGCGCACCGCCGAGCACCCCCGCCCGCACCAGCGCCCCGGTGGTCGATCCCGTTCTGGACGCGGCCTGTGCCCAGGCCAGTGCGGGCACGGCGAGGAGCAGCATGACCGCGTCCCACGCCTGCAGCATCGCCGTCAGCGACTCGCGGTCGCCGTACGCGCCGGGCACCCACAGGCCGGTGACCGACGTGGCCACGACGGCGGCCATGGCCAGCCACGTGAGCCTGCCGGCCGCCCGTCGGACGGCAGAAGTCCCGGCGGACGAGCCGGCATCTCGCAGGACGACCCTGTCTGCTCGAGTCGTCGGCATCGCACACCTCCGGTCGACGGCGAGCCGCCCTCGAGAGACCGGTGACGGTCCGCACACTGCGTCTCCACCGTAGGCACCCGACAGCCGGCCGGGGAGGGCCGAACGTCCTGGGCGCTGGTCCTCACCGCGGCGGGTCGGTCAGGGCAGCCGGTCGCTGTGCTCCACCAAGCCGCGCAGCCGGGAAGCCAGGGAGGTGTCGAAGGCATCCGCGGGCGCGCGCCAGCGCCAGTTGCCCTCCTGCGACCCCGGGGTGTTCATCCGGCTCTCGCTGCCGAGCGCCAGCAGGTCCTGAGCGGGCACGACGGCCAGCCGGCCCCGGGAGGACAGGGCCAGCTCGATCAGCGCCCACGGCATCGGCTCGCTGCCGTCGAGACCGTCGACGCCGTGCCCGGTCGACACCCGCCGCACGAGGTTCCGCGCCCGGTCGTCGAGCTCCTGCCACCACCCGACCGTGGTGTCGTTGTCGTGGGTCCCGGTGTAGACGACGCTGAGCTCCTCGTGCTGCTCGGGCAGGTGCAGGTTGTGCTCGTCGCCGTCGAAGGCGAACTGCAGCACGCGCATCCCGGGCAGCCCGAACTGACGGCGCAGCGCGTCCACCGGGGGCGTGATCACCCCGAGGTCCTCCGCGACCAGCCGGCCCGGCCCCGCCGCGTCGACCAGGACCCGCAGCAGGTCGGCGCCGGGACCGGGCACCCAGTAGCCGTCCCGCGCCGTCGGCGCCTCCACCGGCACGTGCCAGGCCGCCTCGAAGCCGCGGAAGTGGTCGATGCGGACCAGGTCGAAGAGCTCCCGCTGCCGGCGGATCCGCGCCCGCCACCAGGCGTAGCCGTCGGCGGCCATCGCGTCCCAGTCGTAGTGCGGGTTGTTCCAGCGCTGCCCGTCGGCGGCGAAGTAGTCCGGCGGCACCCCGGTCACCGTGACCGGCTGCCCCGCCGCGTCGAGCTGGAAGAGGTCCTGGTGGGCCCAGACGTCGGCGCTGTCGTGGGAGACGAAGATCGGCAGGTCGCCGAAGATGAGCACCCCGCGCCGCGCGGCGTGCTCGCGGACCGAGTGCCAGCAGGCGTGGAAGCGCCACTGCTCGCGCCGCAGCGCGTCGAGGCGGTCCGTGTGCGGGGCGAGCACCTGGGCCACCCGGTCGGGGTCGCGCTCACGCAGACCTCGATCCCACGTCGTCCAGTGGGCCCCGTCCGCGAGCTCGCGCAGCACGGTGAACTCGACGTACGGCTCCAGCCAGTGCGCCTGCTCCGCGCGCCAGGAGTCGAGCTGCTCCGGGTGCGCGTCGGCCGCGCAGTCCTCCAGGCACCGGAGCAGATCGGGATTGCCGGCCATCGCGGACAGCGCGTTGTACGGCGACCCGTCCTCGGGATGCACCGGCACCAACGGCAGCACCTGCCACACCGAGCAGCCCGCGTCGGCGAGGAAGTCGAGGAACTCCACGACCCCGCCGGGCAGCGACGTCACGTGCAGCAGCACCCCCGCGCGCCGGTGATCGAGTGGGCCCCAGAACTGCGCTGCGTCCGTCACGGCGCGAGCCTAGACGGGAGTCGGGCGGCACCGACCCGCCAGCCCGGACCGCCGTACCATCCCGCGGGTGAAGATCGTGGCAGTGCCCTGGGACACCGACCCCGACGCCCTCCTGGAGGCCGCAGCAGCAGGCGACCTGGCGGTGGGCGCCACGGCCGTCCAGCTGAACCTCGACGACGCGGACATCGGTGGGCGGGGCCTGCGCCTGCAGCACTTCGCCGCGCCGGTGCGGGCGGTCGTCTCGATGTGGGTGGACTCGCTGGGCGTCGCAGCCCAGGCGCTCACCTCGCTCGAGCGGTACGCCGGCCGGGTCGCGGCCTGGGAGGTCGAGGAGCGCCGCCCGCTGGAGCCGCCACGCACTCCGTCCGGCGCCCGGGCCGACGCCCTGGCGCAGGTGGCGTTCCTGCGACGGCCGACCGAGATGGGCGAGGAGGCGTGGCGCTCGCACTGGCTCGGGCCGCACACGCACGTGGCGATCGAGACCCAGGCGACGTTCGGCTACGTGCAGAACCTGGTGCTGCGACCGCTCACCGACCAGCCGCCTCGGGTCGACGCCGTCGTGGAGGAGCTGTTCCCGTCCGCCGCGCTGGAGGACATGCATGCCTTCTACGGCAGCGGCGGTGACCAGGCCGAGCTCGAGCGGCGGATGTCGCGCCTGATGGAGAGCGTGCAGGCCATGGGCGCCGATCGGGACCTCGACGTGGTGCCGACGAGCCGCTACCTGTTTTCCCGGGAATGATCACGAAAGGGTCACGACCGGAGTTAGGGTGTCTCGTCCGGACCACCCGCCGGACGACCCGCGGCAGACGCCGAGTCCTGTCCCTGATCGTGGGTCCCGCCCGAGAACTACTTGCGGACAGGAGCGGGGAACCCACGACCACGGACCGGCTTGCCGGCCCTTGGGGTGAAGCCAACCTTCCCTGGCCGGGCACCTCTGCGCCCGAACCCGACAGCTAACCTCGCAGGCGCGTGGAGGAACTGCCTCATGCGCAAGCTCGCGTCGTCGCTGCTCGTCGCCCTCGCCCTGATCGTCCCGTTGCTCTACATGCCCGCGGCCACGGCCGCGTCCGGGACCGCCCCCGCCGTGACCAAGGTGCACAAGCACCCCAAGGCCAAGCACCACCGGCACAAGCACCACAAGCGAAAGGCCCACCGGCACAAGCACCACAAGCGAAAGGCTCACCGGCACAAGCACGCCCACAAGCGCCCGAAGCGGGGCGGAAACACCCGCGTCTGGGATCGCCTCGCCCAGTGCGAGTCCGGCGGCCGGTGGCACATCAACACCGGCAACGGCTACTACGGCGGCGTCCAGATCAGCCCGTCCACCTGGCGTGCCTTCGGCGGCGCGCGGTACGCCGGCCTGCCGCACAAGGCCACCAAGAAGGAGCAGATCAAGGTGGCCGAGCGGATCAAGCGCGGGCAGGGCTGGGGTGCCTGGCCTTCCTGCTCACGCCGTATCGGCGTTCGCTGACTTGCTGACCCGCGAGATCCGGCCGATCAGCCGGTCGGCCGGATCTCGCCGCGCCAGGCGCCGGTCTCGACGCCACGAGACTCGATGAACTCCTTGAACCGCTCGAGATCGCCCTCGATGCGGCGGTCGACGATGTTCAGCACGTCGCCGGCCTTCTCCGCGGCGCCCTCGGGTTCGTACTCCAGGCGCAGCGTCACGCGCGTGCTGCGCGGCGTCTCGGCGGCGAAGGAGACCGTGCCGGAGTGCGTGGTACCGCTCGTCGAGCGCCACGTCACCCGGAAGTCGGGCACCTGGTCGACGACCTCGGCCTCCCACTCGCGGACCACGCCGCCGATCTCGGCCTTCCAGTGGAGGCGGTGGTCGTCGAGCTGGCGGACCAGCTCCACCCCGCCCATGAACTTCGGGAACGACTCGAACTGCGTCCACTGGTCGTACGCCGTACGCACCGGCACGTCGACCTCGATGCTCTTCTCGATCACGCTCACGTTTTGCTCCCTTCCTCCCCCTTCTCGCCGATACCCCACCTCCGGAGGAGCAAAACCGGGCCAGGAGCGGCCCCGGCACCCGGCAGCTGTGAGTTGGGACGTCGTGGACCCGGCTGGCACGCTGGCAGGGCAATGTCCGGACGCCTGCTCGACGCGCTGACGCTGGGCCCCGCCCGCAGGCGGCGTGCCCTGCGGCGGCGGCTGCGTCGCCTGGACGTGTCCGATCGCCCCCCTCGGCCTGGGCGGAACAGCGAAGCGGTGCGCACCATCGCCGTCTGGTTGATCACCGTGGCGGCCCTGCTCGCTCTGGTCACCGTGTGGCCGGGTGTCGTCCCGACCCGGGTGCGCCAGCTGGTCGGAATCGGCCCGGACCGACTGAGTCCGCCCGTCGCCGCGCAGCGGGAGTCGGCACGCAGCTATCGCTTCCTCGCCCACCAACGGGGGGCGCCCCGGGACCCGGTCGCCTACGACCCGTGCCGACCGATCGAGGTGGAGCTGAACCCCGCGGGCGCTCCGGCCGACGCGGAGCAGCTCGTGCTGCAGGCGATGAGTCGCCTGCACCAGGCCACCGGTCTGGTCTTCACCTACCAGGGCATCTCCGAGCGGCGCCCCGGCTGGCGCGGTCGCCTGGTGCCGATGGGATCCCCGGGCGGCACGCCGGTCCTGGTCAGCTGGGCTGACGAGGACGAGGTCCCACAGCTGGCCGGCAGTGTGGCAGGCCTGGGCGGAAGCACGCGGGTGGCGACCGACGGCGGGGAACTGCGCTACGTCACCGGCCAGGTCACTCTGGACAAGGACGCTTTCGCCGACATTGCGCAACGACCCAACGGTCAGGCGCAGGCGCAGGCCATCGTCTACCACGAGTTCGGGCATCTGGTCGGGCTCGACCACGTCCGCGACCCGCGGCAGCTGATGTACGCCAGCAACACCGGCCAGCTCGACTTCGCCGCCGGCGATCTCGCCGGGCTCGCCAAGCTCGGCAAGGGGCGCTGCTTCTGATCCGCCCAGTTTCGGCTTACGTGCGTCTGCGGTAGCGGAGGTCGCCGTTGGGCATCCGGGTGGTGGGGTAGCGGTGGTCGTGCGCTTTGTGGTGGTGATGGGAGCACAACAAGACGCCGTTGGTCAGGTCGGTGTTGCCGCCGAGGGTCCAGGACTGCAGGTGGTGGGCTTCGCACCAGGTGGCGGGGGTGGTGCAGCCCTCGGCGCGGCAGATCCGGTCGCGTAGCGCGAGGGCTTTGCGTTGGGCGGGGGTGAACAACCTCTGGGCACGACCCAGATCGAGGACCTCGCCGGTGCTGCCGAGGACGGCGGGGATGAGGGTGGCGGTGCAGGCCAGGCGGCGGGCCTCGGTCGCGGAGATGCGCAGCTGGCCGTCGGGGTGGGTGGAGGTGGCCACCCCGAGCGCGGTGGTCAGGGTGGCGAAATCGAGGGTGACCATCACGGTGGTGGCGTCGCCGCCGTGCAGCGGTAGCCGCTTGGGGTCCAGGGTCTCCAGCAGTGCGGTGAAGGCCTGGCCGAGCTTGCGGGGCATCGGGGTCCGCCGGGCGGGCGGGAGGTCGGAGTCCGGGGCCGGGTCGCCCAGGCGGTTCGTGGCAGCTTTGCGGGGTGCGGTGAAGGCTTCGAGGTAGGTCTGCAGCCGCGCGGCGGTGGCGTCGGGCAGCCGGATGCTGATCCGCGTGGAGCCGTCACCGAGCCGCTTCGAGGTCAGTGTGGTGGTCTCCCGGGCGCGTTGTTCCTCGGCGGCGAGCTTCTTGCCTTCCTCGGCCTCGGCGATGTCGGGGGCGACGACCTCGAGGATCCGGCGGCCCAGGGTCTCCAGCTCGCGCGGAGAGAACTCCTCGGCCCCGACGATCAGCTCTTCCTCGGCCAGGGCGAGGATCTCGGGGTCGAGGTCCTCGGGCAGCTCGGCGAGGACCCGGGCGATCACCCGGACCTGGGCGGTGTTCACCCGCCCCTGCCCGAACGCGGCGGCCAGGGCGTGCCAGCGGTCCTCCAGGTCGGTCGCCAGCCGGGTATCGCGCCGGGCCGCGGGGCGCTCGATGCGGGTGTGGTGGGCCAGCCAGGACGCCATGTCGCGGGCGGCCTCGGCCTCCGCGACGTCCCCGGCCACCGCCAGCACCCGCAACCGCAACGCGTTCACCTGGTCGACCACCCGACCCAACAGCAGGAGCGCCTCGGCCTTCTCCGTCGTGGTCATGAACACCGGCTGCACGTCGGCCACGTCCTTGACCGCCGCCTCGACCACCGCCGCGCACGCCAGCACCGGGTGGTCCGCCGGGTCGTTGGTGGTGGTCTCGCTCATGGGGTCAACGCTGTCAGTCCCCACCGACAACGAGGGCTCGTGATCTCATTATTCGAACACATCACCGAGAAAATGTCTGCGTTGCTGCCCACCCGGACGCGACGGCGTCTGGTCAGCTGTGCGGGCACGGGGACCGTCACCGTCCGAGGACCGTCGCGAGCCTCGGGGTAGACCTACGGCTGCTCCCGCCACTCCCCCGTGCGCGTGATGCCGAGTCCCCCAGTCAGCCGGAAGCCGGCCACCTCGACACGGCGCGGCACCCGGAAGACGAGCACGCCAGCACGTGGCCGGGCGGGCCTGACCACGAGCGGCTGACGCAACACCCGTGCCTTCGGCAGGCGCCGAACCGGTGGTGCCGCGCCCGCCGTACGTCGTACGGCCGGTCGACCTGCACCTCCAGGGGAGGGCGTTGGTCGCGCCCAGCGAGATGCACCGCCTCGCCGTACCGGACCGTGTAGACCGGCCGCATCACTCCGTTCAGCCCGCCCGAACCGAGGCCGGCGATGCGTGTCGGCAGGCCGGAGAGGAAGAAGGCGGCGAAATGCCCGGACCGGCGCCATGATCTCCCCATGACGCTCGCGGTCTGCCTGTTGCTCGACGACCGCGCCGACCGCGCGGTCCGAGCGCTGTGGCGCCGCCTCGAGGACCAGGGCGTCACCACGCTGCTCAGCCACACCCACGGCCGGCACGTCCCGCACCTGACGCTGGCGTCGCTGCGGTCGTGGGAGCTCGGGGCGGTCACCGAGGAGCTGTCGAAGGTCACGGCGACGTCCGCCGAGCGGGTCCACTTCGACGCGCTCGGCATGTTCCGCCGCAGCCGCTGCTGGCTGCTCCCGGCACCCACCACCGAGCTGCTGGAGCACCAGCGCGCCACGGTGCAGGCCGCGAGGCGCACCGGCGCCGACCTTCACCGTCACTACGAGCCGGGGCTGTGGGTGCCGCACCTGACGCTCGCCCCACGGCTGCACACGCGGGACCTCGCCACCGTCGCGAGTGCCGTCTACGACGTGCTGCCCCTCACGGCGACGCTCTCCACGCTCACGCTGATCGACACCAGCACCGGCGCGCGGCACCCCGTGCCTACTGCCGGTCCACCACCCACGAAGCCGTAGCCGGAGCTCCCGGGCCGACGGTGACCGTCGCCCGGACCAGCGGCACGGACAGGGGCACCTGGAAGACCACCCAGCCACGCTCGGACCTCCCCGGGGGCAGGCGTACGACGTCCGGCAGCGTCGGGCCGGCGCCGATCGCGACCTGGCCGTGCGCCTGATGTGGCCCACCGTCGGCATCCGTGACGCTCCAGGACGTTCCGGGCTGCGAGCGCCATGACCTCCTGCCGTCGTTGTGGACGACCACCCGGGCGGCCGCCCACCGGTTGCCGGGGACGAGGTACGGCGCTCCGGGCGATGCCTTGACCGTCCGAACGCCCTCGACCGTGACCGACAGCGGCGGACGGTTGGTGGCCCGAGGCAGCCGCACGCTCGTGCCCAGGTCCGGCGAGGAGTCCGTGATCGGCGCGTGCGTGGAGGCGCCGCTCCTCGGAACGTGCGAGAAGACCGTCCCCACGAGACCAGCCATGACGAGGGCTCCGAGCAGGGCCAGGACCAGCCGCGCCATGCCGCCGGCCAGCGCCGCGGCCGAACGACCTCGCCTCGCCGGCCCACCGGGTCGCCGCGGCGCCGGATGCGCCGCCACGGCCGGGCGCTGCCTGTGTGGCACAGCCGGCGGTCGCGCCGCCGCCCGCAGGGCCAGGTGCAGCCACCCCACCGTGCTGCGCACACCACGTGCGTCGAGCACCACCTGATGGGTCTGCAGTGCGATGGCGACGTTCGCCGAGGAGCACACCAGCACCTCCCGGGCGTACGCCGAGACCGGCGGTTGGCCGACCAGGCAGATCACCGGTTGCACGAACCGTGGGTCGAGACCGCGCACCAGACCGGCGACGGCGAGCGCCGCGTCGGCAGCGGCCGCGACCTCGCGCTCGCGCCGGAAGCCGTTCTGGCGCAGCACCCCGTCGCGGACCTCGACCCGGCCCTGCCAGTTCTTGGAGTCGATGACGAAGACACCGCCGGGTCCGACGGCGACGTGGTCGATGTTCGCCAGCCGGCGACCCGGCCACCGCACGTCGTGGAAGACGGTCCACTCACCCGGCGGCAGCATCGTCAGGGCCGCGGCCGTGGCCTCCTCGCCCTGTGCGCCCCGCTCGAAGGCCTCCGCCTGGGCCAGCAGGCGCTTGCCGCGCTCGCGCCGCCATCGCGCGACCTCGCGCGCCGACTCCCCCGCCAATGCAACCTCCCGGGGAGGACAGTACGAAACCCAAGGGCTTCAGGTGGGCGGTTTGACCGACTTCGCCGGGTCCCGGTCACTCCCCCACGAGGTCCGACGTCGAGACCACCGTGGCGAACTCCTCGTGGAGGTTCGTGGCGGTCGCGCGGGCGAGCTCGTCGGCGCGCATCGTCTGCCCGTCCGGCCCGCTCCGGTCGAAGGTGTAGGTCGCATCGAGGGCGAAGAACACGTCGAAACCGAGGTTTCTGCCGACCCGCGCGGTGGTCTCGCAGCAGTGGTTGGTGGTGATCCCGCAGACGACCAGGCCGATGAGTCCACGCGCCCGCAGCCAGTCCTCGAGCGAGGGAGTCCCGTGGAAGCTCGAGTTGACGCTCTTGGTGACCAGCAGGTCGGCAGTGGGAGCCAGGAACGCCTGCAACCGGTTGCCCGGGGACGACGGCGCCAGCGGCGAGGACGGCGACGTCGAGTCGTGCCGGACGTGCACCACCGGCCAGCCCTGCGCGCGCCAGTGCGCCTCGAGCCGGGCGATGTTCGGCTCGCATTCAGGGTTGTTGCGCCGTCCCCAGGCGTGCTCGCGGAAGCCGTCCTGGACGTCGACGACGACCAGGGCGTGTCTGGACAGGTCCCTCACCCCAGGTGAGATTACTGCCCGGACGGGTACCGCGAGGTCATGGCCGTGACCAGTTTCCAGGATTTCCCCCTCGCCGACCGCGACCGTGAGTTCGACGGTGACGCAGCCGAGAAGCGCGTCCGCTCGTGGGCGGGCGCGGAGGACGGACCCAACGAGAAGTACCGCGACGCCCACCTGTGGTACGACGCGGAGAAGAAGGACAACTTCACCGCCTACAAGCTGCTGATCGCCGACGTGGTCGACGGCGACCTCAAGGTCGTCCCGCGCGGCGTGATGACGGCGGGCAACGTCATGCAGGGCGGCCGGGGCGGCGTCGACCTGCCCAAGGAGGACATCGACGCGGTGAAGAGCCATCTGGCGAAGTACTACGAGAAGATGGGCGACACCGCTCCCTGGGAGCGCTGACCCGCCGGCCGGCTCAACCCCGCGCGGCGCCGTACCCCAGCAGCGCCGCGAGCCCGAGCGCGCTGCGCGGCGCGTACGCCGTGCGCCACAGCCCGCCGTGCACCGCGGCGTACCCCTCGTCCTGCCACGGGTGCTCGTGCCGCGGTCCGGCGGCACCGGTGTGCAGGTCGTGCACCAGCAGGGCGGCCATCAGCACGTTGGAGGTCGAGGGGTCGAAGACCTCGACGCCGAACCGGTGCGCCCCCGCGTAGGCCGCGGCCAGGGCGCGGTTCTTGATCACCGACCGGGTCCGGGTCGGCGGCGCGACGTTCATCGACACCGTGCTCCCCTCCGCCCGGGCGACCGTGGCGCGCCAGCGGTGCAGCCGCTTGGCCAGCGCGTAGTTCGGCCCCTGCTGCGGCACCAGCGCGTCGTTGATCCCCGGATCCGAGCCGGGGACGTAGTTGCGGTGCAGCAGCCGGCCGCCGGAGATCGTCCGCAGCGGGCGGCCGAGCAGCTTGCCGCGGGTGGAGCGGCCCTCGTACGCCGCGGTCGAGAAGTCCACCGCCTCCCCAGGGACGGCGAAGACATCGGTCGGCGTGGCCAGGAAGGCTAGCGCCGCGTCGTCGCGAGCGTGCTGCACGCGGGTGGCGAGCTCGTCGGCGGCCACTGACAACCGCAGGTTGGTCGCGCCGTCGGCGTAGACGTAGTTGCCGAGCACCAGCCGGCCGGGCTGCTCGCGGAGCGCCTCGGCCACCGCCGGTACGTCGGCGAGCAGGTCCGCGCGGACCATGTCCAGGGTGCCGGCGCCGTCCCGGGCCACCTGTCCGACCCGGTCCCAGATGCCCGGGACGTCGAGGTCCACGGCGACCGCGCGGGCGCCCCACCGCATCAGAGACGGCAGCGGCCCCATCTCGGAGCCGGCGCCCAGCACCGCGACGGTGTGTCCGTCCAGGCGCAGCCAGTCCGGGTTGGCGAGGACCTTGTCGATCGCCTCGGCCAGGCTCGGCTCGGCCACCCCCGCGGCGATCCACGCGTCGACCTGGCGGCGGATCTCCTCGCCGCGCAGTCGTTGGCCGCGGTAGGGCAGCACCAGCTCGGTGACCGGCTCGGCGGTCCCGGCGACCTCGGTCGTCTCCAGACCGCCACCAGCAGGCCAGGCGTCCAGCGTCGACTCCGCGCCGCCCGCGCCGGCCACCCGCATCCGGTCGTGCGCCGAGGCCAGCCCGGCACGGGCCACCCCGACCGCTGCCTCGGGCGACTCCAGCCCCGCGACGAGCAGGCGCCGGAAGTGATTGAGGTAGCCGCGCCGCCAGTTGGTCTCCTGCTCGGCGGCGCGCGCACCGCTGGGATCGACCTCCCGCAGCGCGTCGGCGACGACGGCACGGCCGGTGGCGGTGGTGCTGCGCCGCCCGTCCGCCGACTGTGGGAAGACGACGCCTTGCTGCTCTCCCTCTCCCATGGGGGTCATGCTGCCCCAGGACCTCCGGCGCCGAAACGGCTCAGTCCGCGGCTTCCTCGAGCACGGCCTCGAACTGCTCGATCATCCACTCCAGGTCGGCCTGGTCGGTGACCAGCGGCGGGGCCAGCCGGATCGTCGAGCCGTGCGTGTCCTTGACCAGCACACCCTTGGCCAGCATCCGCTCGCTCAGCTCGCGCCCGCTCATCAGCGTCGGCTCGATGTCGACGCCGGCCCACAGGCCACGGGCACGTACGTCGACCACGCCGCGACCGACGAGCTTGCGCAACCCCTGCTCGAGCACCACGGACAGGTCGCGGGCCCGCTCCTGGAAGGTGCCGGTCTCCAGCAGACCGACCACCGCCCGGCCCACCGCGGCGGCGAGCGGGTTGCCGCCGAAGGTGGACCCGTGGTTGCCCGGGTGCATCACGCCGAGGATCTCGTTGGAGGACACCACCGCGGACACCGGCACGATGCCACCACCGAGCGCCTTGCCCAGGATGTACATGTCCGGGACCACGCCCTCGATCTCGCAGGCGAAGGTCGTGCCGGTCCGGCCCAGGCCGGACTGCACCTCGTCGGCGATGAAGAGCACGTCGCGCTCGCTGCACAGCTCGCGGACCGCGGGCAGGTAGCCGGCGGGCGGGACCAGCACCCCCGCCTCGCCCTGGATGGGCTCGAGCAGGACGGCGACGGTGTCCTCGTCGACGGCCTCCCGCATCGCCGCGAGGTCGCCGTACGGCACGATCTCAAAGCCCGGTGTGAACGGGCCGAAGCCCTCGCGCGCCAGCGGGTCGGTGGAGAAGCTGATGATCGTGGTGGTGCGCCCGTGGAAGTTGTCCGCGGCCACCACGATCTTCGCCTCGCCCGCGGGCAGGCCCTTGATGTCGTAGCCCCACTTGCGGGCGGTCTTGATCGCGGTCTCGACCGCCTCGGCGCCGGTGTTCATCGGCAGGACCTTCTCCATCCCGGCGAGGGAGGTGAGGTCGCGGCAGAACGGCCCGAGCTGGTCGTTGTGGAACGCCCGGCTGGTCAGGGTGATCCGTTCGAGCTGGTCACGCGCGGCCTGGAGCAGCACCGGGTGCCGGTGGCCGAAGTTCAGTGCGGAGTAGCCGGCCAGGCAGTCGAGGTAGCGGTTGCCGTCGACGTCGGTCACCCACGCGCCCTCGCCGCTCTCGATGACCACCTGGAGCGGGTAGTAGTTGCGCGCGACGTAGTGGTCGGCGTAGCGCAGGTGCTCCTCGGTGTGCGGCAACGGTGCGCGCTTGCCGCGTGCGGACTCCGACATGGCTCCCTCTCGACGTCCGGTGGGTCTCGTTCCGCGACTGTACGACGACCCCAGCCATCGCTCCCAACCCACCGGCGCGGGCACCGCACCCCCGGGGCCCTGGACCATCGCGCACGCGACCTCCGACTCTGGTGACGGCCCGAACGGCGGCCGGAGGCTCGGGAGGAAAGGAGGCGGTCATGGCAGGCAACAACGCGAGCGCCGCCGGCAGCGGCGCGATCTACGGACTCGGCATCTTCGGGGCCTGGGTGTACTTCTTCTCGCACGCCTCGGGCTTCTGGGAGGTCGTGCTCGCCTTCTTCCAGGGCATCTTCTGGCCCGCCTGGATGGTCTACGAGGGGTTCGCCGCCCTGATGGGCTAGGACTCGCTGGCCCACCCGCGCCATTTCACACCCCGCGGGGGCGTGATCTGCGCCACACGGGGCACTGGTGCGAGGTGCAGAGAATCGCAGCCGAGGGCCCAGCCTCGGTCACTGAAGTGTGGGCCCGCTACGTCCGGCCGTCCGCGTGGCCGCAGTGGGCGCCCCAGATCACCGGGGTGACCGGGGTCAAGGATCCGATCAGGAGCGGCGACCGCGGCTGGGTGCACGGTCCGCTGTTGAGCGCCGTCCCGTTCGAGATCCTCGACATCGACCCCGAGCGGCAGCAGTGGAGCTGGCGGGTCGGCATCGGGCCGGTGAAGTTCCGGCTCGACCACGGGGTCGAGGTCACCGACGACGGCAGCCGGGCCTGGGCACACGTGCACCTCGCGGCGCCCCTGGTGCTGCCCTACCTCCCGATCGCCAAGCTCGCGCTGCGCCGCCTCGTCGGCGACGGGTGAGCCTCAGCCGAACGCCGGCTGCCGCGCGCGCAGGGCGGTGGAGAGCAGCGAGACCAGCGCCTCGAGCTGGACGTCGGTGGTGTCCGCGGCCTCTTCTCCGCCGTCGAGCGCGGTCGCGGCCAGGCCGGCCTTCTTGTCGATCAGCTCGGCGATCCGGGCGTCCATCGTCTGCGCGGCGATGATCCGCCACGCGGTCACCGGCTCGGTCTGGCCGATGCGGTGGACCCGGTCGATGGCCTGGGTCTGCTCGGCGTCGGTCCAGGAGAGCTCGGCGAGGACCACGTCGGAGGCCACCTGGAGGTTCAGGCCCACGCCGGCAGCGGTCAGCGAGCACACCGCGACCTGGACGGCCCGGTCGTTGGTGAACGCGTCCACGTTGGCCTGTCGGGTGGTCGAGGTCTGCTCACCACGGATCGAGGCGTACTTGATGCCCTGCGCCTCGAACGCCTCCTGGGCCGCGTCCATCACGTCGATGTGCTTGGCGAAGAACACGACCTTGCCCGCGCTGCGCGCCAGCTGCGCGGCGTAGTCGGCGGCCAGCGGCGCCTTGGCCTGGCCGATCCGGCGCACCATCGCGAAGATGTTCTCGCCCTCGTTCTCCTCGCCGCCCTCGGAGAGCTCCCACTTGGCGACCCGGCGGACGACCTCGGGGTCGATCCCGTCGACGATCTCGGCCTTCCCGCTGGCGACGCGCGTACGCAGCGCGGCGTCGTACCGCTCCAGCATCCGCTCGGCGAGCTTGCGCTCCGCCTCGCGCACCGAGCGGCCGACGGCGCCCTCGAGCTCCACAGGCATGTCCGCGACCCGGCGGGCCGGGATGTCGGCCGCGACCTCGCTCTTGCGGCGCCGGACGATGCCCATGTCGATCACCGTCTGCCGCGCACGGGGGTAGAAGGCGTGATCGGCCGGCGTGCAGCCGTTGTCCTCCAGCTTGGCGAGGAGCTCGCGGCGCGGCTTCTTCTCGTCGACCCAGCCGAGGAACTCCCAGATCGCCCGGAAGTCCTCGATGTCGTTGATCAGCGGCGTCCCGGTCAGGGCCATCATCAGTGGCCGCGGCGCCCGGACCCGGATCCGGTCGGCGATCTCGCGAACGTGCTGAGAGCGCTGCGACTTCTTGTTCTTGATGAAGTGTGCCTCGTCCACGACCATGCCGCGGAAGCCGAAGTCGCCCATCCACTCCACGTGCCGATCGAGGACCTCGTAGTTGACGATGACCACGTCGGCGAAGGCGTCGAGATCCCCACCGTCCCCGTGCACGACGGAGGCCGTACGACGCGGGACCCAGCGCTGCACCTCGCGAGCCCAGTTGGTCTTCACCACGTTGGGCACCACGCACAGCAGCGGGAAGGCATCGGCGACCTGGGCGGCCAGCAGCGCCTGGGCGGTCTTGCCGAGACCGGGCTCGTCGGCGAGCAGGAAGGTCCGGTGGCCGTCAGCAGTCGCGGCGACCACCTTCGACTGGTGCGGCATCAGCGCCAGGCTCGGCCCGGACCCGTTGCTTCGGATCAGGCCCAGCCGTTGGTCGATCGGGTCCAGCCCCACGTCGGTCGGGTCGGGCAGCTCCATGCAGGACGGTGCGCCCGGGGTCGGGTGCTCGAAGGCGTTGAGCAGCGGCTCGATCAGCTCCCAGCCGGCGAGCAGGTGCGACTGCGGCCGCGGCGTGGGGGTGGACAGGTCGGGGGCCATGAACGGGCTCGCGAGCTGACGCCGCAGCACCGATTGCGGCACCGGGCGGCGTTCGCCGTCCTCGCCCTCCTCGCCCTCCTCCGGCTCCTCGAGATGCACCTCGATGCCCGCCTTGCGCTGCATCTCGTGCTTGAGCTCACGCACCGAGGAGGTGACCTCGGCGTCCTCGGTGAGCAGCTCGAAGAAGGTCGGGTGTGCGGCGGCGATCTGGGCGAGGATCGCAGCAATGCCCTCGAGCCGCTTCAGCTCGGTGTCGCGACGCGCGTCGGTCAGCGTGCTGTCGCCGCGGACCCGGGCCCGCTCCTCACGGGCCAGCAGCGCGACCACGTGGAACTTCGTGCGGTCCTGCTGGGTGATGCGACCGCGCTGGACCGCGCCCTCGACCTCGCGCACGGCGCGGGCGAGGACCGGGATGATCCCGCTCTGGTCGTCGTGACGCGCACGGGTCTGGGCAGGGCGGCCCTGGCGGCCGTTGCCCCGGGCACGGGAACGTGTTGCCAACGATTCTCCTTGTCAGATGGCGGCCCCGGTGCTGGAGCCGGCCGGTCCCTTCTCGACCGTGCGCCCCGGTGGGCCGGGGCGAAGCAGGTACCCGCGGGTCGTGACCCGCCGTGGACGTCGTACGTCCGCTTTTCACTCGAGACACCGCGAGCCGCGGCGCTCAACCGCTACGGGATGTCGACCGCGGGTCATGTGTGGTGCCCCCGCGCGTGCTCGCGGCGCGACGCATCGAGTGTACCGCGTCGAAGCGGTTTCGCCGCATTCCCCGGGATCGGGGTGGAGTGTCGAGCCAGGTGGGGCGGGCCTCCGGTCGCGCACCCGGCGGCGCCGCGCGGATCCGGAGCGCACCGATCACTGCGACGTCCTCCGGGCACGTCGCAGGGTCTTCAGCCGGTCGGTCCTAGGACTCCAGGATCGTCTTGGCGTTCTCCAGGTTCGAGCGCACGTCCCGGGCGTAGAGGCGCAGCACGATCGGGTCGGCGAACTTGAACACACCCTTGAACGACTCCGACTCCTGGTGCCAGGTCACCTTGGTGCCGCCGTCCTCGTCGGCGAAGGACAGGTCGAGGCTGTAGGGGACGGTGGCGTCCTCGGCGACCAGCTTGGCGTGGTCCTCGTGCTCGTACTCCACCATCTTGTCGTGGAACTCGACCTTGCGGCCGGCGACCCGGGCGACACCGCGATCCTCGCGGCCCACCGCATGCTTCTCACCGGAGGTCAGCTCGTACTCGACGATGTTGCTGCAGTAGACGGGCACATTGGCCGGGTCGTTGAAGAAATCGGCCACTTCCGAGCGCGGCTTGTTGATGACGATGGACTCATCGACGGTGAGCATGGCGACCTCCCTGGATCCGGTGATCCGACCAATCGACGCTAGGCCGCACGGCGCCGGCGCGGGAGGGGGTCGTCCGGTCTATCCCCGTTCGCGTCGTGCCCGGGTTAGACCGGCAGCCATGGTGCTCCCGGCGCTGAGCAGGGGCGTGCTGCTCACCGAGGCCGCGCTCGCGGACGCCGGGGCTGTCCCGGCGATGGTGTGGGCGCCGTGCTGGGCGGCGTCGTGGTGTCCGGTCAGTGCGTGCGGTGCTGGCTCTTCTCGGTGAGCTTCTGCATCTCGCTGACGCCGGCGGCCTTCGCCTTCTTCTCCCGGCGCTTGTCCTTGATGGACTTGCTGCTCTTCTTCGACGCTCCGTGACGAGGTGACTTGTCGGCCATGACGGCGCTCCCTGTGGAGCCGGGGTGGCTCCGTGGCTCCTACCGTACGCGCAGAGCGCCGTCGCGTCTGCCGCCGTGCGCCGGTCGGGCGGCTCCTCGGGCGAGGTCGTCAGCTCAGCGGTCCTGCCGTCGGCGCTCGGTCTCACGGAGGTCGCGGATGATCCGGACGACGTCGAGGGGATGCTGCTCGCGCCAGCGCTTCAGGCGCTGGACGTCGTCGTGCTGCCGGACAGGGCTCGCCTCGGTGCGCCAGTGGTGCCAGCGCAGCGCGTCCTCGGCGTACCAGACGTGCGCGATCGGCCGCGCCCGCCGGATCGCCGCGATCGCTGTGACCGGGTCCCAGCCCGTGGCCAGCAGGACTGCGAACCCCACGCTCGGCCCCCGGTTGATGCCCATGTGGCAGTGCGTCAGCAGCCGTGCGGTGCGGTCCGCGAGCTCCTCCAGCGCCCAGGTCACGACGTCCTCGAACCACGCCGCCGGCACCAGCTGGCCGACGTCGTCGATGCCGGCCCAGCGGTAGGTCACGCCGCCGAGCTCGCTCCAGAACCACGCGTCGTCGGCCTCCTGGCGCACGTCGAGGACATGGGTGATGCCCGCCCCGACCAGGTCGTCGGCGTGCGCCCTCGCCAGCTCGTTGTCGAACGGCAGGTCTCCGCCGACGGCGAGGAACGGCGTCACGAAGTGGGCGTTGGCCACCGTCAGCTCCGGCACCTTCTCGGCCGGTGTGGGACAGGCGCTCATCTGGTTCCCCTCTCTCCCCCCTCAGTCCTACTACCCACCACCGACAACGGGACCTCCGTGCCTGCGGGGCAGGACCGAGGACCCCTGCCCTTCCCGGGCGGTGCTCCTAGCGTGGGAAGTGGCCGGCTCCGTTCCGCACCGGAGCCGGCTCGCCCCACCTGCGAGGAGCGAGCGATGACCACGCAGACCCTCCCTGGCACACCGTCACGGACTCACCGCCCGGGTCGCTGGCGCTCCCGTCGCTCGTGCTCACCCTCGCTGGGGTCTCCGGCGTCTCCGCACTCGTCGGCCTGCTCCTGGGCGGCGGGCCGGGACTCCACAACGTGACCACCAGCCGGGGCGCGGAGGTGACCCTCTACGGGCACGGACTCTACGCAGCCGACAGCCAGCTGATCGGCACGGGCGCGCGGGGACAGGACCTCGTGCTGCTCCTCGTCGAGATCCCGGCGCTGCTCCTCGTGCTCCGCTGGTGGCGGCGCGGCACCCCGCTCGGCGCCGCGGCGCTCGCGGGGGTGCTCGCGTTCTTCGCCTACTTCGAGACGTCGCTGGTCCTCGCCAACGCCCAGAACCGGCTCTTCCCGCTCTACGTCGTCGGCGCGGCCACCGCCGGGCTCGCGCTCGTGCTGGTGTCTCGTCGCCTCGACCCGACCCGCGTGGCGATCGCGATGCCGCGCCGGCCCGGCGACCGGGTCCTCGCCTGGTACCTCGGGTTCGTGGCCCTCGCGCTGACTGCCGCGTGGCTCCCCGGCCTGCTCGCCACCGCGATCAGCGGTGACATCGCCGCGCACGTCGGGCCCTACACCAGCTCGGTGACCGAGGCGCTCGACCTCGGCGTGATCGTCCCGGTCGCCGTCGTCGCAGCGGTCCAGGTCCGCCGCGGGACCGCGCTCGGCCGGACGCTCGCCCTGGTCCTGCTCGTGGTCAACGTGAGCATCGGAATGCTGCTCGTCGGCCAGGGCGCCTTCCAGCTCGCGGTGGGCGTGCCGCTGACCGTCGCCGACATCGTGGCCCGGATGGCCACCTTCACCGCCCTGACCGTGGTGGCGGGACTGCTGCTGGTCCGGATGGCTCGCGAGGTACGCCGGACGACGTAGGCGCTACTTCCGGTTGCGGCCGAACTCGTCATGGGCCTGGACCCACTCCTCGGCCACGACGGCAGAACCCAGGGACAGCTCGCCGGCCAGCACCGTGGCCGCGATGATCTCGGTCAGCTTGCGGACGCCACCGGGGCCGTAGCAGCCGAGCATCTCCAGGCACTCGCGCTGGGTGCCCAGGCTGGTGCCGCCGCCGTAGGAGGCGACGATCAACGACGGGATCGTCACCGAGGCGTAGTAGTCGCCGTTGGGCAGCAGCTCGGAGAAGCCGTAGCCGGCCGAGCTCTCCGCGACGTTGGCGACGTCCTGGCCGGTGGCGATGAACATCGCGGTGATGGCGTTGGCGGAGTGCAGGCCGTTGTTGTTGGCGCCGGACATGAAGCTGCCGAGGTTGCCGACCTGCCGCGCCTTGAACCACTTGGCGGTGGTGACGTTCATGTGCTTCTCGACGAGGTCGTTGGGCAACGTGATCTCCGCAACCACCCGCTTGCCGCGGGTGTGCAGCATGTTGACCGTCGAGGCCTTCTTGTCGGTGGCGAACTGGCCCTCGAGGTAGAAGTTCAGCTCCCCGGGGTAGTTCTGCTTGATCCACGCGCACGCCGCGAACGCCGCCTTGCCGGTCAGGTTCTGACCCGCGGCGTCGCCGGTGGAGAAGTTGAAGCGGGTGTAGAGCATCCGCGAGGCCGAGAACTTCTGGATCTCCAGCAGCTTCCCGGTCTTCGTGGTGGACTCCGCGGCAGCCTTCACCTCGTCGTGGTTGTCCTCGAGCCACTGCGCGAAGTCTCGCGCCTCGCGCGCGCTGGGGAACAGGAAGACCGGCGCTCGCTGCATCCGGTCGTCCAGGATCGTGGTGGTGATCCCGCCGGCCTCGCGGCACAGCTTCATGCCGCGGTTGTACGAGGCCACCAGGGTCCCCTCGGTCGTGGCCAACGGGACGAAGAACTCACCCTGCGCGTGCTCGCCGTCGACCAGCAGCGGCCCGGCCAGCCCGATCGGCACCTGGGCGACGCCGGTGAAGTTCTCGACGTTGCCCGGCAGCGTCGAGGGGTCCAGGGAGTACGACGCCACGTGGTTGAGCTCCACACCGGTCTGGTCGCGCACGAAGTTCTGTCGCGCCGCGATCGCTGCCGGCGCGTAGTTGTCGGCCGAGTCGCGGGGGATCTTCCGGTCGCTCATGAGAAGGAGGATGGCAGAACTGCGCCACGGCCTCCGACGGGCCCGGGCTCACGCGGCGGCGTCCACTCCGGCCAGCGCCCAGAGCCTGCCGCGCGCCGGCTCGGGGACCCGTTCGGCCCACTGCGCCCACTGCGCGCTCCCCGCCAGGTGGCGGCGCGCCTCGGCGTACCCATGGGGGTTGAGCACCGCCGCGGCGACGTACGGCGCCCGCCGGTCGCCGTCCGCACACCCCTCGGCCACGTCGCGGAGGATCCGGAACGCCGCCCGACCGAGCTCATCGCGCCCGCGTCGCAGGGAGGCCATCGTGCTGGCGAGGGCGTCGGGGCGGGTGCCCTCCTCGACCAGGTCGAGGCCGGGGACGTCGCTGACCAGCTCGAGGTCCTCGGCCTCGAGGTCGGTGAGGTCGAGGCGCCTGTCCGCGAGCGCGGAGCTGAGAGCGCCGACCCACCTGGATCCCCTCGGGTCCGCCGCGACCTCCCGTGCGGTCTGCTCGTCGACGCCGACCGGCGCGGTGTCGAACATCAGCCCGGGCGACGTGCCGCTCGCCACGACTCGGCCGAGAAGGAACCGGCTGCGTGCGCAGGCGCCCGCGCCGAGGTCGAGCAGCTCGAGGTCCCGACGAGCCCGCAGGTCGTGGACGAGCAACCGCCCGGCAGTCGACATCCGAACCTCGAAGCCGTTCATCCTTGCCTCGACCCAACGCCGTGCCAGGGCGCTCTCCTCGGCGAGGCGCCCGGTGGCGAGCTCGTCGAGGAATGCCTCGAGCCCCCCGAGCTCGTAGGTGCACAGCTGCCGGTAGATCCAGCTCTCGCCGATGATCGACACCGTGACGCTGACCGGGTCGTCGCCGGCGAGGAACGCCTGCTCGAGCCGTTCGCCGTAGAACCTCAGCCCGGTGTAGGTCAGCGCCTGGTGGGTGATCGAGGCGTGCGGCTCGACGTCCTCCGCGCGGGTGGACTGGTAGGCCGCCCACCGGGCCCACGTCCAAGGCGTCATCTCCTCGCTGAGCGTGCCGAGCTGCTCGAGCACGGAGGCGTGTCGCGAGCGGGTGAACATCGGCACGCCGCGGTGGTACTCGAGCGCGGTGGCGGCGTCGCCGGCGCGTTCGGCGGCGTAGGAGCTGGCCACGAACTGGTGGTGCAGCCGAGTCATGGAGTCGGCGACGCGGCGGCCGCGGCGGAAGCCGGGAGGAGGCTGGGACGAGGGCTGCGGAGAGGTCGACATGGCCGCCAGCCAACGCCGCCGCGTCGCCAGCGGCAACGTCCGGAAGTTGCCCTGTGGATAACCGCGGGCGAGCCGGTTCTCGGTTGCATGCTTGGGCCTCATGGATGACGACATCAAGGCCGCGCTGACCGACCTCCGCCTGCACAGCCAGGCCGACGTGCAACGCATGTGGGACCTGCTGATGCGACCGCTCGGCGTCGGCTCGCAGGCCTTGTGGGTGTGTCTCGTCGACGACCGCGATGCCCCGATCCCCCTCCTGACGGAGATCACCGGCCACGAGGACGTCCCCACTGAGCTGGAGATCGCGAAGCTGTTCGAGACCCTCGTTCTCCTGCGGGGCGAGGAGCGGGACGTCTCGAGCGTCGCGTTCCTGATCAGCCATCCGGGCCGCGGCGGGCTCAACGACTGCGACCGACTGTTCGCCGCGCGGTTGACGGCGGCCGCCCGGGCCTCCGGCGTCCCCTGCCATCCCATCCACGTCGCCAACGACGACGGGCTGGTGCCGGTCTCCGCCGACGACCTCGCCGCCTGAGGCGTGGGGAGGCGCTCCCTGTTCTTCGCGCCCCCGGATGTTCGGCTCGACGGGCACCCCGGCGCATCGGCCTGGCCCTGAAGAAGGCGAGGCACGAGGGCGGACGGCTGCGCTGATGCTCGCGACGGTCCATCGGCCATGATGGAGCGTGCTCCATTGGTGGCGGCGCTTGGTCGCGAGTGAGCTGTCCCGGGTACGCCGCGACGGCCCGGCGGCCCTGCTGTGGTCGGTGCGGATCACCGTGGCGGCGACGGCGAGCTACGTGGTCGGGACCCTGTTCTTCCCCGGCACCCAACCGCTGCTGGCGCCACTGACCGCGATGCTGGTGGTCCAGGTGACACCGGTGTCGCTGCTGGCCAGCGGGCTGGACCGGGTGGTCGCCGTGGTGTCGGGCGTCTCGCTGGCGGTGGCCTTCTCCGCCGTCGTACCGCTGGCGTGGTGGAGCCTCGGCGCGCTGATCCTGGTCTCGATCACGCTGGGGCAGTTCCTGCGGCTGCGGAACAACCTGATCGAGGTCGCCATCTCCGCGATGCTCGTGCTCGGGGTCGGCACGTTCGGCGCGGAGGCTGCTGCCTGGCAGCGGCTCGCCGAGACCCTGGTCGGCGCCGCGGTCGGGATCCTGGCCAACCTGGTGTTCCCGCCCAAGGTGGCCAGCTCCGACGCCGGCCGGGCCATCGACGGCCTGGCGGACTCGGTCAGCGAGCTGCTCAATCGTGCCGCCGACGAGCTCGACGCGATGGTCGAGGCCGAGGATCGGCACGGAGAGCTGAGCACCGCCTCGAGGATCTGGCTGGACGACGCCCGGCGGATCACCCATGACATCCCCCGAGTCGGCGCGGCGCTGCTCAAGGCCGAGGAAGGACGGCGGCTCAACGTGCGCGCCGTACGCACCCCCCACGTCGAGCCCGGACTGCGCCAGGGCATGGAGGCGCTGGAGCACTCCGCCGTCGCGATCCGCGGCCTGATGCGGGGGGTGGCCGACGCAGGCGACGGTCCCTGGCTGGAGGGACCGGCGGGCGCCCAGGTGCTCGGCGGGCTCGCCACGACCTTTCGGGACATGGCCGCCGGCATCGACGCCTTCGGGGAGCTGGTCCGCAACGAGGGCGAGGTGCAGGTCCAGCTCAGTGCGGAGGACGTCGCCCGGCTGCGGGAGGCACTCGAGGGCCTGCACGGCGCCGGCGCTCGCCTCGACGCGACGCTCTCGGCATCCCTCGACCCGGCAGTGCTCGAGCTGCACGCGGTGGCGCGCTCAACGGTCCGCCGCTTGCTGCGCGAGCTGGACCTCGAGGAGCGGGTACGCCGCCAGCTGCGCCTGCTGCGCCCGCGCCGCCGGGTCCCGCGCCCGGCCCCGATGCGCCGCGGACGCACCGACCTCCGCCCGCCCCCGAGCCCCGAGGACGAGACCCAGGTCCTCCCCGCGATCAGCGACGCCGACGACGACCGACCCCCCGACTGAGCAAATTCGCCGAGGCGTCGCAGATGTGCGTCCCGACCCCGCCGAAGCGTCGCAGATGTGCGTCCGCAGCCCGCCGAGGCGTCGCAGATGTGCGTCGGACCCTCGACCGGAGTGCTCAGCCGCCGCGCGCCTCGCGGAACGCCTCGACGAGATCTGCTGGCACGCGACCGCGGTCGGAGACGGCGTATCCCTGTGCCAACGCCCAGGCGCGCACCTCGGCGGGGCTCGGCGGCGCCGGGGCCAGTGGCTTGGCCGCCGAGAGGGAGGCGACGACCTGTTCCCCGCCGTACTCCTCGTCCGTCGCGGCGGCGGCCGCAGCGAGGAACCGGTAGGTCCACTCCTGGGCCAGCTTGCGGGTCTCGCAGAAGACGATCGGCACGGCAGGCCACCGGACCTGGCACTCCGCGAGCCCGTCCGCGACCACGGCGGGCCGGACCCGGTCGAGCTTGAAGACGTTGGAGTAGCGGTCCTCTACGACCAGGGCGGCTCGCGGTACGGCGGAGAGGTCGGCCAGCTGATACTTCAGCTTCCCGGTGGTGAGCGAGCCGACGAGGTCCGCCAGGCTCTTCCGCTCCACGGCGGCCAGCAACGTGTCGTGCCGGACCAGTCCGTAGTCGCCGGCCTCGAGCCGGGCCCGCCTGGTCGTGACCTGCCGGTCGGAGAAGGAGTAGCCGTAGCGCTCGTGGGAGTCGACGACGATCTCCAGCTCGGATATGCCCGAGGCCCGTGCGGTGGGGGTGCGCACGCTCGGCCGGGCCTGCTTGCTGGTGCGGGCGCTCTGCCAGAAGATCACCTGCCGACCACCGCGCACCTGGGTCATCACGAACTGCGAGCGGTTCTCCCGACCACGGTCGAGGACGAGGTCTATCGCCGCTCCACGTCGCACGCAGCTTCGGGTCGGCACCCTCTCGACGATGTCGGCGTCCGGCGGCCAGTCCTCGACCTTGTGGCAGTAGACCTTCGAGGTCCGTGGCCAGGTCTCCCGCGCCTTGACGATGACGCCCGAGCCGAGTGGGATCCGCAGCAGGTAGGGCAGCGTGGAGTCGCCGTCGGGGTTGCGCGCGATCACGAAGTCCTCGGCCACACGTCCACGGTAGTGGCGACCACGGCGTACTTCGGCCTCTGCGGCACGGGACCTGTGGCCCTGCGATCTCGACGCTCCCCTCCTAGTCTCGGGTGGTCCCGCGGGCAGCGCACGCCCGCCGGCGTGGGAGGGCGCTCGAGCGACGCCGACGACCTTGCCACTCCCCGAGGGGATCCGTGTCTGGAAGAACGAGGACGGCGCACTCCTTCCCGAGGGCTGACGGCACGCCGGGCTCGACTCTGCGACACTCGCCCGGTGGCTCCACGGCTGGTCGTCGGCGCGGTGATCGTGGACTCCCTCGACTCCCCCGCCATGGTGCTCGCCGCCCGTCGTTCGAGGCCCGCGCACCTGGCCGGCTCCTGGGAGTTCCCCGGCGGCAAGGTCGAGCCGGGCGAGGATCCCGACCGGGCGCTGGTGCGCGAGGTCGACGAGGAGCTGCATCTCACCCTTCGGCTCGGCCCCGAGGTCGCCCACCCCGAGGGCGCCTGGCCGATCTCCGAGCGGCACGAGCTGCGGCTGTTCCTGGCCGAGATCGCGAGCGGCGCGCCGCGCCCCGACGAGACCCACGACGAGGTCCGGTGGCTCGTCGCAGCCGACCTGCGCAGCGTCACCTGGCTGCCTGCGGACGAGGCGGCCCTGGGCGCGGTGAGTCGCTGGCTGCGCGGTGGAGGGGCCGTCGGCTGAACCCGCCGCTCCGGCCGACGTCTGCGTGTCCGGGTCCTCGTCGTCGGCCAGGGGCAGGTGAGCGGTGGCATGCTCGAGGCCCTTGCAGCCCAGCACGTGGCCGTAGGAGACCTCGCCTCCGGCCCGTCGCCGCCCTGGGCAGACATCCGGGTCGGCGCGAGCGGCGCGAACACGGTGTGGATCTGCCGATCGCCCGCAACAGCGGCGTCCACCAGCTGTCGAAGTCTCGCGCCTCGTCGACGACGAAAGCGTCGAACCGCTGTCCGGGCGGCAGCTGCGCGCCGAGCTCCTCGTACGTCGGGGCGCGGCGTCCCCGGCCGCCCTCGGCCGCCACGGTGCCGCTCATCGCCCCCCCTGGTTCCGGACGTGCTTTCACCGTAGCGACCACCACCGACCACCGGCCCAGCCCCGACGGTGCCCCGGTTCGCCCGGTTCGGTGCGATACGCCGTACGAACGAGCTCGGACCCCGGCGCGGCACGCGCAGGAAGCGGTCGGCGGGTCGTCGGCCGGCCCTAGGGTGGCCGGGCGGAGGGGGTTGCCATGGCTGTCGAACGGGTGCGCACGGCTGAACAGGCAAGGAGGCTGGCCGATCATCTCCGGTCGCGTTGGCGTGCGCTGCCCGCGGTGGTGGTCTCCACCTCGGCCACCTCCGGCGAGCCCTGGATCGAGGTCCAGCGCCTGGAGAACGAGCTCGAGGACAGCGCAGACCTGTTCCTCATCGACACCGGCGCAGCGACCTGGGCCCTCGCCGAACGTTTGCCGGCCCACACGGAGGTGTACGGCGGAGCCGGCCGCGCCTACCCGACCGGAGAAGCATGGTGCTCCGACCCGCACCTGAGCCCGCTCCGGTTCTCCTTCGACCCCCAGACCGGCGCCGAGGCCACCGTCCAGCTGGTCTCCGACGCCCTCCGGATGGCCCACCATGCCGGTCTGGTGTCGCCACCGCAGGGCCAGCAGACCCGATCGGCCTCCGGGACCGTGCGCTGGGTCGACGCCGAGCGCGCCATCGTCGTGCTCGACGACCGGACCCATGCGACGGTGGTGCGCGAGCTCACCGTGCCCGACGTGCCGCTCGACGCCGTTCTCACCCTGGGGATGGAGCTCACCGGGTCCTTCGACGTCCGCTCGCACCGGCTCGACATCGGCGGCCTCCTGCAGGCCCCCGAGGACGCCCTCGGCGACTACGCCGAGGGCAGCCTGGTGCTGGCGCAGGTGGAGGAGGTGCGCACCCGTTCGGTCCGGCTGCGCCTGTTCCCCGGGGTGGAGGTGTGGGTCCGCACCGAGCAGGTGACCGCCAACGACCTCGATGACGACCTGCGTGCACTCCTCACCGTCGAGGAGGTGCTGGCGGTCCACATCGTCCAGCGCGACCCCGAGTGGATCGTGCGACTGGACGACGTCGATGACGACGAGACACCCCTGGAGCCGCCGTCACTGCTTCCGGACGGGCCGCCCTGGCTCGCCCTTCCCGACGAGGACGTGTCCTGGGTCGAGCTCCATTCGATCACCGCGCAGGAGGAGGCGAACCTTCTCGAGACTCCGCCGCAGCTCGCACCGTCGGGTTCGCCCGAAGCCGAGCCCCGGCGACCTGAGGGGCAGCCGGCGTCTCCCGGCCCGTCTCCTCTCCTCCTGGACCCCCATCGTCGTCTCCAGGCCCCGCCCCCGCCGCCTGCGTCGCCCCCGATCCCGTCGGTGCCCGCACCCGAGACGGAGCGACCTGCCGCCAGGTCGCGGCTCGTCCAGGACCTGAACCTGAAGATCGCCTCCCTCCAGGCCGGGCTGGAGGAGACGAAGTCCCAGCTGAACGCCGTGCGCAGCGAGAGCCAGATGCTCGCCGAACGCCTCAGCGGTGCCCACCGCGAGATCCAGGCGCTGCGCGCTGAAGGTGCGCGGCTGCGCACCCAGGTGCGCAAACGGTCGAAGTCCGGCGCCGAGGAGCAGCTCGGCGGCCAGTTCGCGGACCCGGCGGAGCAGCTGCGCTTCGAGATCGAGTACCGCTGGGCGATGCGGATCCCCGCCAGCGACAAGGCGCGCTACCCGCTGGCCACCTACGAGCTGGTCCCCGGCTTCGCCGAGAGTGTCGAGGCGCTGCAGGGGATCGGCCGGAAGAAGATCGTCGACGTCATCGTCGAGGTGCTCACCGGAGTGGCAGCGGAGTCGCCGGGCCGCAAGCTGCGGCGTCTCCGGGTCTCCGACCACGGGGGATCGCCGGACCTGGTGCGCAGCTCCGACGGCGCCCTGGCGATGCGGGTGAACCTGCAAACCAGGTCGCCGTCCGCCCGCCGGCTGCACTACTGGCAGCGGCCCGACGCGACGATCGAGCTGGTGAAGGTCGCCGTGCACGACGACTACGGCATGTGAGCCGTCAGAGCGCGGTGCCGCCGGGTCGGATCGGCCGCTCCGAGCACGCGTCTCGCACACGGGTTCGGGACCTGTTGCCGCGCATTTCGGGACCTCAGCCCTGCTGACCCTGTTCTCCGGACGGCCACGCTGGGTGCACAGCAGACGCAGGAGGATCGCCATGGGACACGAGCACTCCGGTCCGGGCAACGTGGATCTCGACGGTGATCCCGCCCTGCTCGAGGAGCGGCACCCGCTGGCGATGGTGTACGGCGGCGGCGGCGTCGTGGGCATCGCCTACACCGCGGGAGTCGCCATGGGACTGGCTTCTGCGGGCATTCCGGTCCGCGCGGCGCCCTCGTTGGGCACCTCCGCCGGCTCCTGGACCGCCTCGGCGCTGGCGCTCGGGCTGACCTACGACGACATGGCCGACCTGCCGGTCCCGAACGTGCCCAACCTGCACGGCGGGATCCTGGCCGACATCGCACGCCTCGCGTTCGGCGAGGCGACGCACCACATGGTCTCGGTCTCCGCAGTGTGCGTGCGCACCCAGCGGCGACACATCCTCGACGGCGGCACCTACCCCCTGGCCGACCTGGTCGCGGCGTCGTCGGCAGTCCCGGGCCTGCTGCCGCCGCACCGCATCGACGGCCGGCTCTACGTCGACGGCGGGATGTGGTCGGCCACCTCGGTCGACGCTGCCGCGGAGGCCGACCAGGTGATCGTGGTGGCGCCCCTGGCGGGCCGGATGATGGGGCCGATGGGTCGCGTGGCCGGCGCGCTGCTGGAGCGCGAGCTCGACCGGTGGCGGCACCGGCACCCGGAGTCCCGGATCTACATGATCCGGCCCAACCGCGCGATGGCGAAGCTCACCGGCGTACGCCCCCTGGCGCTCTTCGACCCCGAGCGCGCGCGCACGCTCTACCCGCTGGCCTACGACCAGGGCGCCCAGTGGGGCGAGCAGATCCACGCCAACGCCCACAAGGTGCGCGCGCTCAGGCCGAGGACGAATCCGACTCCTGCGGCGTAGTCGACACAGATTTCCGCGGAGCCGGGAACCATTTCGGCCGTTCGCTGCGACAGTGAGGGCATGCAAGGGGTCCGGCACTCGGGAACACCGGGTACGACCAGCGCCGAGGACGACCTCGCGCTGGTCGCCCGGGTGGCGGAATCCGACGCCGGCGCGCTCGAGGAGCTCTACGACCGGCACGCGCCCTGGCTGCAGGCGCGGCTGATGCGTCGCTGCAACGACAGCGACGTGGTCGTCGACGTCGTCCAGGACACCTTCGTGGCGCTGTGGAAGGACGCGGGACGCTTCCGCGGCGACAGCGAGCTCGCCGGTTGGCTGTGGGGCATCGCCTTCCGCCGGATGGTCTCCCGGCTCCGCTCCCGCAAGGACGTCGTGCTCCTCCCGGAGTGGGACGGTGCGGTGGCCGGCCACCTCCCCGCGGCCGAGGACGAGGTGCTCCTCGGCGTGGAGTACGGCGACCTCGCCGGCGCGCTGCGCATCCTCTCCCCCGAGTTCCGCGCGGTCGTCCAGGCCGTCGTCCTGGACGGGCTGACCACCAGGGAGGCCGGACGGCTCCTCGGCGTCCGCGAGAACACCGTGAAGACCCGGCTGCACCGCGCGAAGGCCCAGCTCCGCGGCTCGCTCGCCGAGACCGCCCTCGACCAGAGGTGGAGGTGACCCCGATGAACCCCCCGTCCACCAAGCTCTGGCACGCCGATCGCGACCTGCTCGCGGCGTACGTCGCCGGCACCCTCGACGCCGTCCGCGGCGCCTCGGTGGAGCAACACCTGACCCGCTGCCCCGACTGTCGTGCGGCGATCCGCCCGCTGGTCGACGCCTCGGCCCTGGACCGCGCCTGGGCCGGCATCCGCGACACCGTGCAGAGCCCGCCGCAACCCCTGCCGATCCGGCTCGCCCGCCGGCTGGGCCTCCCCGAGCCGACCTCGGTCCTGCTCGCCGCCACCGCGGCGCTGCGCACCGCCTGGCTGACCGGCGCGCTGGTCGCGCTCGCCTTCGCCACGCTGGCGGTCGTCTGGGCCGGTGGCTCGATGATCGCACCGTTCCTGTTGGTCGCGCCGTTGGTCCCGATCGTGGGAGTCGCCTCGGCGTACGGCCCGCAGGAGGACCCGCTCGAGGCGCTCGTGGTCACCGCCCCCTTCGGACGCACCCGGCTGATCCTGCTGCGCACCCTCGGGGTCCTCGTCTCGGTGCTGCCGTTCGCGGTCCTGCTCGGCCTGGCCCTGCCCGGGCCGCTGTGGCTGGCGGTCGCCTGGCTGGGGCCGGCTCTGGCGCTGGTGCCGGTGCTGATGGCGCTCGCCGGTTTCGTCGGGCCGCGTGCCGCCGCCGCGGTGATCACCGTGGCGTGGAGCGGCGTGGTCGCGCTCTCGGTGCGCGGGCTGCCGGCGACCTGGCCGGTCGAGGCCCCCCAGCAGGGTGTCTACCTCGCCCTCGCCGCCGCGTCGCTCCTCGTCCTCCTCCTGCGGACCCGCCGTGACCGGCAGATCGGAGCCGTGCTGTGAACACGATCGAGCTCACCGCAGTCAGCAAGGCCTACGGTCGCACCCGCGCCCTCGACGGGATCGACCTCTCCTTCGACCGGGGCGTCACCGGCCTGCTGGGCCCGAACGGCGCCGGCAAGACGACGCTGCTGCGAATCGTGGCGACCTCGATCGCCGCGGACGCCGGCCAGGTGCGGCTGCTCGGCCGCGACCCGCACGGCTCGCACGCCGAGGTGACCGCGATCCGGCGCGAGCTCGGCTACCTGCCGCAGGAGCTCGGCTACCCACGCGACATGTCCGCCTTCGGCTTCATCGAGTACGTCGCGGTCCTCAAGGAGTGGAACGCCCGCGACCGGCGGCAGCGGGAGGTACGCCGGGTCCTCGACCTGGTCGGCCTGACCGACGTCGCCACCAAGAAGGTCGCCAAGCTCTCCGGCGGCCAGAAGCGCCGCGTCGGGCTGGCCCAGTCCCTCCTCGGCGACCCGCGGATCCTGGTCCTCGACGAGCCGACGACCGGGCTCGACCCGGCCCAGCGCGCCGACCTGCGCCGCACCTTGTCCGTCGTCGGCGGTCAGTGTGCCGTGCTCCTCTCCACCCACCAGACCGAGGACGTCGCCGCGCTGTGCGAGCGGGTGGTGGTCCTCTCCGACGGCAAGGTGCACTTCGACGGGTCGGTGACCGACCTGGTCGGCACGGCCGCGGGCCAGGTCTGGCTCGCCGACGACCCCAGCCCGGACGCGATCGTCAGCTGGCGCACCGGAACCGGCCGCCACCACGTCGTCGGCGGGCCCCCGCCTCCGGGCGCGATCGCTGCGGAGCCGACCCTCGAGGACGCCTATCTGCTCATGCTCGGCGCGGAGACCGGGCTGGCCCGGGCGGCACCCGGCTAGGCGGTGCGGTGGCAGCGACCACCCGCGACCAGACCTTCCACCTGCTCAGCACGAGCACGCTCAACCACCTCAACCCTCCGGGAGCACCCATGACCAGTCTTTCCCTGCCCGCGACCGGGTCCGTCGGCCTGCGCACCATGGCCGGCATCGAGGCCCGGCGCCTCGCCCGCCACCCCGCCTTCCTCGTCGGCGTCGTGCTCGCCTTCGCCCTGATGGCGGTCATGTACGTCACCGACCACAACCCGAAGCTGACCGACCTGCTCTCGATGCCGGTCATCCCGGCGTTCTTCATCGGCCTGCCCAGCCTGGTGGCGGCGGCCCGGCTGACCCGCTCCACCGAGGCGACGGCCGAGGCGATCGGGACCGCGCCCGGCACCGAGTCACGGCGTACGGCGGCCCTCGCGCTCGCCTGCCTGGTCCCGTTCGTGGCCGGCGCGGTCTGGATCGCGGCCGAGATCGTGCTCGCGCAGGTCCGCGGGGTGCACCCCCACGAGTGGTGGTTCGCGACGATGCCGGACTGGCAGGTCTGGAGCATCCTGATCGCGCTCGGCCCGGTCGCCTGCCTCGGCGGCGGACTCCTCGGCGTGCTCACCGGGCGGTGGCTGCGCTTCCCCGGTGCCCCGGCGGTCGCCGTGATCGCCACCGTGGTGGTGGTGATGATCGGGCAGATGCCGGTCGTCTACACCGACGGCTCGGTGGCGCGGCTGTGGGTGCCGTGGGCGATGTTCCACTCCGGCAGCGAGACCGACGGCACGCAGGCGCTGTTCGCCGGCAACCCGGCCTTCTACCTGCTCTACACCTTGGCCCTGTGCGCCGCGGCGGCCCTGGTGGCGATGTGGCACGACCGCAGTGCCCGCACCGCTGCGCTGCGCAACGCGATCGTCGGGGTGACCGTCGTCGGACTGGCCTGCCTGGCGCTGGCGATGACCACCGGCAACAGCGAGAACCACTCCTCGGCACCGATCCCGTTCAAGGTCAGCGACAAGTGACCTCGGTGGGCTGGTACCTGGGCCGCGCCATCCCCTGGATGGCGCTGCTCGGGTGCTGCGCCGGGGCGGTCGCCGTCGCGGCACTGCTCGAGCACTGGCCGGGGAGTGCCCTGCTGATGCTCCCGGCGCTGCTCGCCTGCTGCACGGCGGCCGCGGCGTTCGTCTTCGACGAGACCTCGCTGGCCGTCGTCGAGGTCACCCCGCGCGGGGCGACCTGGCGACGGACCGCCCGCCTCGCCGTTGTCCTCGTCCCACTGCTGGTCTGGGGCACCGCGGTCCAGCTCCGCCCCGGCGACCTGGACCTGGCCCGCTCGGCCTACTGGTTCCTCGGCGGTGCGGCCGTCGCTCTCGCCGCGGGGCTGGCCGCGATGGCGTCCCGACACGCGGTGCCGACCCCGGGGGCAGCGTTGGCCGCAGGTATCGCCCTGGCCACGCTCGGCCCGGTGATCGTGACGCTGTTCCTCGACCTGGATCCGATCTACCCGTTCGGCGACTTCCCGACCGGCGTCGCCCTGCTCTGGACGGGGGTTGCCGCAGTCGGCGTGGCCTGCTGCGCGGTCGGGCTGCGCCCCGCCGTACGGCGCTGAGCCGGCGACCGCGCTACGACGCCAGCGAGCCCGCGAAGATCTGCCAGGCGAGCGCGGACTTCGCCACCAGGCTGAGCAGCAGGTAGGTCTTCTCGCCGAAGGCGTAGCTGCGCCACGGCCCGACCTGCCGGTACTGCAGCCACTGGTTGAGCGCGAAGCTGTTGAAGAAGACGAACAGCGACACGAAGATGCCGACCACGAAGCCGGGCACCTCCTCGGCCGCGATCAGGTTGTAGCCGATCGCGACCCAGGGCGCGGCGCCGGCGACGCAGCCGAACCAGAACGGCTTCATCGTCGTGCTGGTCCGTCCCGGTGGGTTGGCGGACTCCTGCAGCCAGCCGAACAGGATCATCGCCACGTTGGCGCCGGCGATGCCGATCAGCGCCGAGAGCCCGTCGATGCCAGTGTAGAGCGCGATCAGCAGCACCATCAGCGTCGCGCTGACGGAGTACTCCACCCACCGGAACCGGTTGATCCCGCCGCGCAGGTCGTTCTGGTAGGTGCGCCGGAGGATGGTGCCGGTGAGCAGGTGGTCCACCGCGGCCAGCGCGAGGAAGACCGCGATCGCGGGTCCGACCGGGAGGTCGAAGAGCGCCTCGGGCCTCCCCGGCGGAGTGCCCGGCGGCCCGGCGGGCAGCGACCGGGTCACGGTCACCGCGAAGTCGGTGGCGAGCACGAGCACCGCGACCGCCTGGCCGAGGTGCAGAAGGGTCAGCGCGAGGTTCCAGCCGCGCACCGAGCGCAGGCTGCGGTCGTCGACACCGGTGGCGGACACGTCGGCGGTATGCACCCCTCCATGATCCTCGGCAACCGGTGGGCCGGATTAGACCGGCGACCGGTCAGTCGGAGGCCACGGCACGCGCGTGGTTCTCCTGGGCCCGGCGCCGCAGCAGCCCGCCCTCGCCCGCGTTGCGGGTGCGGCCAGCCGCTTCGGTGAACGCCGCCGCGGCCTCGGCGTGCCGACCCGCCCGCTCGAGCAGGTCGCCCCGGACGCTCGGCACCAGCGGCGACCCGGCGAGCGCGCCCGCGTCCATGGCGTCGAGTACGCCGAGCCCGGCGACCGGCCCGAACGCCCGCCCGTGCGCGACCGCCCGGTTGACCTCGACGACCGGCCCGGGCGCCGCCTCGGCCAGGACGTCGTACAGCCTCGCGATCCGTCGCCAGTCGGTGTCTTCGGCCCGGACCGCGCGGGCATGCTGGGCGGCGATGGAGGCCTGCAGGAAGTACCTGCCGACCGGTTTCCCGCGTTGCGCCAGCTGTTCGGCCCGCTCCAGCGCTGCCACTCCGCGCCGGATCAGCAGCCGGTCCCACCTGGCGCGGTCCTGGGCCTCGAGCAGCACCGGCGCCCCGTGCGCGTCCAGCCGCGCCCGGATCCGGGAGCCCTGGAGCTCGACCAGCGCCTGCAGGCCGAGCACCTCGGGCTCCTCGGGGACCAGCGCGGCCAGCATCCGGGCCAGCCGCATCCCCTCCTGGGCGAGGTCCGGACGCATCCAGTGCTCACCCGCGGTGGCCGCGTAGCCCTCGTTGAAGACCAGGTAGACCGCCGCCATCACCTCGTCCAGGCGACGGGCCCGGTCCGCACCGGTCGGCAGCTCGAACTCGGCGCGCACCTCGGTCAGCGTCTTCTTCGCCCGGGAGATCCGCTGCCCCATCGCGGCGTCGGCGACCAGGAACGCCCGCGCGATCTCGGTGGTGGTCAGCCCGCCGACCAGCCGCAGGGTCAGCGCCGTGCGGGACTCCGGCGTCAGCGAGGGGTGGCAGCACAAGAACATCAGCCGCAGGACGTCGTCCTCGATGTAGTCCACCTGCCCGTCCAGGTCGGCCATCTCGTCCTCCCCCGCGGCCGTGCGGGCATGCCCGAGCTCCTCGGTCTTGCGCTTCAGCGTCTCGGCCCGCCGGATCTGGTCGACGCCACGCCGTTTGGCGGTCGTCATCAGCCAGGCGGCCGGGTTGCGCGGGATGCCGCTCTCCGGCCACTGCTCCAGGGCCGCGACCAGCGCGTCCTGGGCGAGGTCCTCGGCGGCGCCGACATCTCTGGTCAACCGGGTCAGGGCGGCGACCAGCCTGGTCGACTCCGCCCGCCAGGCCGCGGTGATCGCCTCGGCCGTCGCCTGCTGCGTGGACACGCCCGCAGTATGCGACAGCCGAGGCGCCCTCGCTCAGCCCTCGGTGGCCGGTGGTTCGTCGGCGACCTGCCGCAGCGTGATCGTCAGCTCCGCCTCGGGCCAGTGCTCGGTGTGCAGGTCGGCCATCCGGCGGGCGTTCTCGACCGCGTCCTCCTTGGCGGGGAACTCCAGCAACGACCAGCCACCGACGACCTCCTTGGCCTCGGCGTACGGGCCGTCCACCTGGGTGGTCTCGCCCTTGCGGATCACGAAGTTCACCGCGTCCTCGGTGCCGTAGAGGCCGCCGCCGTCGAGGAACTGGCCGGCCGCGACCGACTCGCCGATGAACACGTCCATCGCGTCCATCAGCGCCTGCGGCGGGGCGCCGACGCCCTCGGCCATCTTCACAAAGCCCATGAATCGCATTGTCCTGACCTTCCGTGTGGGGACTGCTGTCATGCGTACGTCGAACGGCCGCAGCTGGTTTCGACATCGTCCCCCACGAAAATTCGGCAAGCGGTGCGGGCCGGTTCAAGGCTGCGGTGTCGACAGCCCCAGGTAGGGGTCCAGCAGGTTGTGCAGCAGCCTCAGGGCCGTGCCCAGCCGGCGCCGCGCCGTCCGGAGATCGGGACTCCACAGCTCCCGACTGGCCCGGACCACCATGGAGTCGACGATGTCCGCCATCAGCTGCGGTTTCCGCTCCCCGTGGGCACGCAGGGCGGCGACGAGCGGCTGTTGGAGCGACTCGTGGAAACGGCGCATCGGGTCGGCGAGCAGGGCGGGGTCGACCACCGTGGTCAGCGCCCGGGCCACGGCCTGCTCGGAGCTGGCGAACAGCCGCATGTTGGCCTCGACGTACGCCCAGACCTGTTCGCCCGGGCTGTTCGCTGCCTCGACGGCTCCGATGACCTGGCCGGCCCAGTCCGGGAAGACGTCGGCGACCACGCCGGCAAGGAGGTCCTCGCGGGAGCCGAAGTACTCATAGACGCTCGACCGGGCCAGTCCGGCGCGGACGCCGACCTCGGCGAGCGACGGAGCCCGGCCCTCCTGCGCGAGGTGGGCGCGGGCCGCGTCCAGGATCGCGCGTCGTTGTCGCGCTCGGTGCTCGGCCACGGTCGGCGCGTTGATCCGAGGCATCCGGGCCCCTCAGGAGCGCACGGGGTTCGGCGCGTGGTCGCTCAGGACCCCGTCGGTCATCTCCAACACCCGGTCGCAGTGATGGAGCACGCCGAGGTCGTGGGTCACCATCACGGTCGCCACACCGTGCTCGTGCGCCTCGGCGGCTAGCAGCCCGACGATCTCCTGGCTGCGCTGTCGGTCCAGGGCGGCGGTCGGCTCGTCGACGAGGAGCAGCTGCGGCCGGGTGACGAGGGCGCGGGCGATGCCCACGCGTTGACGTTCGCCTCCGGAGAGCTGGTGCGGACGCTTGTCGGCGCGGTGGCTCATTCCCACTTCCCGCAGCAGGTCGGCTGGATCCCGCTGCCTCGCCTTCCGGTTGAAGGTGAGCGGGAGTCGGAGCTGGTCGATCGCGGTCAGCGCGGGGATCAGGTTGGCGCTCTGGAACACGAAGCCGATGTGCTCCCGACGGAGCCGGGTGAGCTGTCGACGGTTGAGCTCGGTGAGCTCGGTGCCGGCAACCTGCACGGTCCCGCGGGTGGGTGGCGCGAGCCCACCGGCGACCGCGAGCAGGCTGGACTTGCCCGATCCGGACGGGCCCACCACGGCGACGAGCTCGCCCGGCTGCACGGCCAGGTGCACGTCGTCGAGTGCGGTCACGGTCTCCTCGCCGTCGCCGTGCAACAGCGTCACGCCGTCGAGGACGAGTCCGGGCGCGGGTGCGGAAGCGGTCATCGGTTGCCTCCCAGAGCAGTCAGCGGGTCGACCCTGGTGATGCGCAGGACCGCAGTCCCGGCACCGACCATGCCCAGCAGGATCAGCGCAGCGGAGGCGGCCGCGATCGGTGTCGGGTCGAGCTGGAACGGCATCGGTGACCCGCCGATGGCCGCGCCCGCCAGGACCCCGACACCGACACCGAGGCCGGTGGAGAGGAACAGCAGGATCAGCGACTGGGCGAGGCTGTCGCGCAGGAGGCTGGCGGTGCTCGCCCCCAGGGCCCGCAGCACCGCGACCTCCTGCCTGCGGTGGATGGTGATCACGGTGAAGAAGGCACCGACCACCAGCGCCGAGATCGCGTAGAGGAACCCCTGGATCAGGTCCAGCGTGGAGGTCTCCGCCGTGAACCCCGGGGAGGCCGCGTAGGACTGCCCCCGGGACAGCGACGTGGTGCCGGCGGCCTTGTCGCCGGTGGTCAGGTCGACCTGCGTGTTCGGCTTCGCACGCACCGCGACGGCCGTCACGGCGTGGCGCAGACGGCTCGGGATCTGCTCACCGGGCCGAACCCCTGCATGCACCTGCTGCCACGTGCTCAGCGGGACGTAGCCCACGTCCACGTGCCCGAAGGTGTGCTGCCCGTCCAGGAACCCGGCCACCTTCAGGGTGTTCCCGGCCGGCGCGACGGTCAGTGTGTCCCCGACCCTGATCCCCGCGTCCTTCGCGGTGGCGCTCAGCAGCACCGTGCCGGGCGCGGCGAGCCGGGCGCCGTTGCCGGCGGTGGGCGCCAACCAGCTGTCCGGCTCGACACCGAACAGGGCCACGTCGAGGTCGACCCCTCGATCGGACCGGGTGTTCGCCAGCGCATTGCCGAACGCGGTCGCGTCCTGGACGCCGGGTTGTCTGCGCCAGGAGTCGACCGCACTGACGTCGACGAGCGAGCGCGTGAAGGCCGCGTCCTTGGACACGCCCTTCTGGAAGGCGAACGACGTCACCGGGAGCTTCTTCAGCCCGGAGACGCCGTCGTTGACCAGGCCCACGGAGAGTCCCGAGAGCAGCACCATCAAGATCGCGATGAGTGCCACCACCGAACCCATGAGCACGAACCGGCCCCGGGCGAAGGTCAGCTCACGCAGGGCGAGGAACACGGCTCACCGTCTTGGTCGACACCATGTCGGGAACTATACCGACACAGTGTCGGCATCTGGCGGCGTGGGGCGCTCAGCGGGCCGCCGACCGCTGGTCGGTGACCCGGGGCATGGGCGCGAGGCTCCGCGCGAACTCCCGGGCCTGGTCCAGGTCGTGCCCGTCGGGTCGGCCCTTGTTGATCCCGCCGACCAGCTGCAGCGGCAGCCAGGTGTCGTAGCCGCGGCAGGCGAACGCGCCGACACCATGTGCCCGCCGCCGCGCAGCGTGTAGAGCGGGTCCAGCCGGTGCAGCCGCAGCCGGTCCCAGACCTGCAGCTCCTTGAAGAGCTCGTCGATGCCGCCGCCGGGCGCGAGTCCGTAGAGAGCGTGCAACGCGGCCTCGAACCGGTAGGGCCCGCGCCGGCAGCCGCTGGCGACGGCATCCACCCGCTCGGACATGGCGACTCCTCCCTCGAGCTCCCCTCGATGGCAGCACTCGGCGTAGCAGCGTGCTAGGGACGGTCCTGGGCACCAAGCTGCACGTTCCCCGGTCGCGGCGGCAGCTGGTCCGCCGCCACCGGCTCACCGACGCGCTCGACGAGGCCGCGCCGCTCTACCTGCCGGGCTTCTTCCCCGACGTGCGCCCGGCACCTGTACGTCTCGGTGAACACGCTGCGGACGCACACCAGGCAGATCTTCACCAAGCTCGGGGTGAACACCCGCCGGGCCGCCGTACGCCCGGGCCGAGGAGCGTGGGCTGCTGTAGCAGTGGCGGTTTCGACGCTGTCGCCACCTCTCCGGGATCGTTGTCGTCTCGAGACGGTCGGCGGGGCGTGGGAGGCTGCTCCACGTGACCGACGCAGTGATCGCCCACGGGCTGGTGAAGCACTACAAGGAGGTCAAGGCCCTCGACGGCCTCGACCTGCGGGTGCCGCAAGGGTCCGTGCTGGGGGTGCTCGGGCCGAACGGCGCCGGCAAGACCACCGCGGTGAAGATCCTGACCACCCTGGTGAGGGCGGACGGCGGCAGTGCCCAGGTGGCTGGTCTGGACGTGGCCACGCAGCCGGAGGAGGTACGCCGCAAGATCGGCGTCTCGGGGCAGTACGCCGCGGTCGACGAATACCTCACCGGCTTCGAGAACCTGGTCATGGTGGGCCGGCTCTACCACCTCGGACGCCGTCGCAGTCAGCAGCGGGCGCGCGAGCTGCTCGAGCAGTTCCGTCTCGACGACGCCGGCGACCGGGTGGCGCGCACCTACTCCGGCGGCATGCGGCGCCGGCTCGACCTCGCCGGCGCGCTGGTGGCCGACCCGCCGGTGCTGTTCCTCGACGAGCCCACCACCGGGCTCGACCCGCGCAGCCGCACGGACATGTGGGACATGATCAAGAACCTCGTCGCCGGCGGCACGTCGCTGCTGCTGACCACCCAGTACCTCGACGAGGCGGATCTCCTCGCCGACAACATCGTGGTCATCGACCAGGGCCGGGTGATCGCCGAGGGCACCGCCGACCAGCTGAAGAAGCAGGTGGGCGGGGAACGGCTGGAGATCGTGGTGACGGCGCCGGCGCAGCTCGGCCGGGCAGTCGAGCTGGTGCGCCCGCTCGGGGTGGGCGAGCCCGTCGTCGAGCAGCGTCGGGGTTCGCTGCTGCTGCCGGTCAGCGGCGGGTCCGCCGTCCTCGTGGACGCGCTGCGTCGTCTCGACGCGGAGCAGGTGGGGGTCGCCGACGTCGGCCTCCGGCGGCCCACGCTCGACGACGTGTTCCTGGCCCTGACCGGACACACCGCCGCCGACACGCCGCCCGCCGACGAGTCGAACCCTGCCGACGGGCAGGAGCAGCCTGCCTCTGCCGAAGGAGCCCCTCGATGAGCCTGTCCACGGCCGTCTCGGACGGTCTCGTCGTCGCCCAGCGCAACCTCGTCAAGATCAAGCGGGTCCCCGACCTGCTGGTGTTCACGACGCTGTCGCCGATCATGTTCGTGCTGCTGTTCGCCTATGTCTTCGGCGGCGCGATCGGCGGCCAGGCCGGAGGTGCGGCCTACCGGGAGTTCCTCATCGCCGGCATCTTCGCGCAGACGGTGGTGTTCGGCGCCACGATCACCGGTGCCGCGCTGGCCACCGACATCAAGGAGGGCATCATCGACCGGTTCCGGTCGCTGCCGATGTCCCCCGGTTCGGTGCTCGCCGGCCGCACCGCCTCGGACGTGGTGAACAACGTGCTGGTGCTGATCGTGATGAGCGTGACCGGCCTGGCGGTCGGGTGGCGGATCCACACGTCGGTGGGGGAAGCCCTGCTGGGCTACCTCCTGCTGCTGGTCTTCGCCTACGCGATCTCGTGGATCATGGCCTGGATCGGGATGCTGGTGCCCAGCCCCGAGGTGGTCAACAACGCCGCGTTCATCGTGATCTTCCCGCTGACCTTCATCGCGAACACGTTCGTGCCGCTGAAAACCCTGCCCGGCCCACTGCGCGCGATCGCCGAGTGGAACCCGGTCTCCACGGTGACCCAGGCGGCGCGCGAACTGTTCGGCAACCTGAACCCGCTCGCGCCCGCGCAGGCGCAGCCGTCCTGGGCGCTGGCGCACCCGGAGGTCTACACCCTCCTCTGGGCGGCGGCGATCCTGGTGATCTTCGTGCCGCTGGCCAACTGGCAGTACCGCCGCTCGACCAGCCGCTGATCTCGGGGCTCGCGCGTCAACCGCGCGACGACGCGCCGGACGTGGGCGACGTCGAGAGGGCTCGTGCGGCCCGAAGCACGCCGGTGACGGCGCCGATGAGCCAGAGGCCGAAGGCCACCGATCCCATCCCCCCGCTCCAGAACCCGGTCATGCACAGCGCGGCGACGACGTAGGACGCCCAGACGGCCCACCTCGACAGGACGCGCGCTTGCTGGGCGATCCGTGTCGTCACGGCGACGATCACCGCCCCGCCGACCAGCCCGGTGAGGCCCACGACCTCTCCGGCAATGCCGAGCGCACGAGAGGTGTTCGGGTCCGGGGTGAACTCGTCGGACAGGGCCGCGAACGCGCTGCCCACGTCCAACGACACCGCGGTGATCAGAAATCCTCCGAGCAGCGCAGCCGCCGGCACGATCGCGTGCGCGAGCGGGTCGCCGCCGGAGAGCTGGTCGAGCACGTGACGCAGCCCCGTGGCGAACCACAGCAGCAGTGCTGTGCCCGCGGCGAGCACAGGCACCCCGATTCCGGCGGCAGCCTGTCGCCCGCCGTCGTCGAGCCGCTCGAGGATGGCGGCGTCCGACATGCTGGCCTGGTCCACACCGACCAGATAGGTCAGCGCCAGCCCGAGGACAAGCAGCCCGACCGAGGCCGCGCCCGCCCATCCCGCGCGCCGCAGAGCTCGTGCCTCGTCCATGTGGCCCCGCCTGTCGTGTCCACGGCTGCGCTGGCTCCGAGGACACCAGGATCCGGCCGCGACGCGAAGCCTGGCAGTCCGAGTCTCCGCCCCGTCCGCGCCGCCAGCAAGGGCCGCAGCGGGCCGATCACCACCCAGGTCACATCAGATGGTGATGTGGGCTCACCCCGTCGATTCCTAGGTTCCTTGTCATCGCCGGAAACCGGACCGGCACCGAGCAGGACAAGGGACCGGACATGTTCATCACCAGCCAACGCCTCACCGCAGCAGCCGGTCTCTGCGCCGCCGACTCCGGGTCCTCGGGCTCATCGGCTACGTGCTGCTGGCCGTCGGCGGCCTGGTGTTCGGCATCGCGCTGTTCCGCGCCGGCGAGCTCGCCCGCTGGGCGACGGCTCTGCTCGCGGTCGGCACGACGTCCGCGCTGGCGCTGTCGGCGCTGCCCGCGTCGTTCGATCGTCCGTTCGCGGTGCCCGTCGGGATCGCGCTGATGGGCCTGGGCATCTCGCTGTGGCGTCGGGTCTCCGCACCGGCCCGGCGTGGGGCGACCTCGCCAGGCTCGCGGGGTGGATCATCAACCTCGGCGTCGCCGCGTGGGTCATCCGCCGTCCGGCTCGCCACCGACGTCGCGCCAGCCGCGCCGTCGCCCGACCGGCAGGAGCCCTCACATGAACACCGTCGCCCCCACCGCCTACGAGGTCCGCGTCGACGGTCATCTCGACGACCACTGGTCGGACTGGTTCGGCGGCTTCACCATCGTTCGTCATCTCGACGGCACCACCGCGCTGCGTGGTCCGGTGACCGACCAGGCGCAGCTGCTCGGCGTGCTCAACGCGCTGCGGGACATCGGCGCGACCCTGCTCTCGCTGGAGGCCGCGGTGCCCGAGGAGGCGCCCGCCCCGGCGCTGGCCCGCACGCTGCGCACCGAGCGGCTGGTGCTCCGACCGGCGACGCCTGGGCTACGCGCTGCTCGCTGAGGAGTAGGAGCCCTGAGCCCAGGGTGCTCAGCTCGCCTCGCCGGACCGTGGGTCTCACCTCACAGAACGAGAAGGCGTGAACTCGGCTCAGGTGGGGACAACAGTCAGTGTCCGACCAGCGAGCACCTTCGAGGAATCCTTCATGAGCGCCCAGACCCTGACGTCACCGGTCCCCACCAGGGACGAGCGGCGGGACGCCAGTTGCTCAGCCGAGGAGGAGGCCGCCGAGCTGCGGACCGACGCGCAGATGCTCGGCGCCAGCGGTGCCGCCGCGGCCGCGATGATCGCCGTCGCACACGCCGAGATCGCCGCCGCGATCACCGCCGGCCTCACCGTGGTCGGCACCGTCCCGCTGTGGCTGCGCGCCCGCAGGATGGAGCGCGCCGTCGCGCAGGACGGCGACTGACGGACCCTCGCCATGACGCGGGAGCGGCGCGCGCCGGCAGCTCACCGAGAGGGACCCCGGCCGCCGGCCGTGCCCGCCAGGGGCAGGGTGAGCGTGAAGACGGCCCCGGTGTCCCCGTCCGTCCGGTCGGTGATGCTCACCCGCCCGCGATGGTTGGCAGCGACGTCGGCGACCAGGGCCAGCCCGAGGCCGTAGTGGCGGCGACCGTCCGAGCCGGACGTGCTCCGGCTCTCCGGTCGCAGGCTGGAGAAGCGCTCGAACAGCTGCGGCGCGATGTCCTGGGGGATCCCGGGGCCGTCGTCACCGACCTCGACCTCCACGCGGCGGCGCGAGGTCCGCACCGAGACCGTGACCGCTGACCTCGCGTGGCTCACGGCGTTGTCGACCAGGGCCATCAGCGCGCGGCGCAACGAGGTGGGCGAACCGAGGACGAGCGCCGGGGCCGCGGACGAGACGGTCACCGCCACGCCCGACTTCTCAGCCGCGGCGGTGACGGCCTCGGCCACCTCCGTGACCAGGGCGGCGACGTCCACGGTCGTCCACTCGGCCTGGTGGCGGGTGTCCGCTGCGCTGAGCAGGTCGTCGAGGATCTCGGTGAGCGTCCTGGTGTCGGCGACGACACCCTCGGCGTCTGCGATCACCTGGTCGGTGACCTCGGGATCGCGGCGCAACCGCCTCGAGAGCAGCTGTGCTCGAGTGCTCAACAAGGTCAGCGGAGTGCGCAGCTCATGGCTCGCGTCGGCCACGAACCGCCGCTGCATCGCGATGGTGTCGGCCATCGGCCGAACCGTGCGACGTGCCAGCCAGGCCGCGACCAGGGCGGCCAGCAGCACTCCTGCCGCACCGGCGATCAGCAGCGACGTCAGGATCCGGGCGCGTTGCTCCTCTGCCTCGTGACGGTCCAGGACGGCCTGGGTCACCCGGTCGCCCACAGCGGCCGTCCTGACGGTGTAGCGGTCCCCGTCCCGTACGACGTCGACCTGTCGGGTCCGGCCGTCGGCGGTGGTGGCGGCGATCTGCTGCTCGTCGGGCAGACCCGCCGGCATCTGCGGGGAGACGCTGCGTCCTCGTGGGGTCACCACGGCGACCAGGACGCCGGGGGGAGCTTCGCTGGCCGAGTCGATGTTGCTGGTGGTGTCCCGGAGCAGCTGGTTGGCGGCGGCGTCGGTGACCTGTTCGTAGACCACGAAGACCAGCGCGCCCACCACGAGCAGGCAGCCCACGACGAGCAGCCCGGCCTGCAGCCCGAGCCGGATCGAGGTACGCCGCAGGTCGGCCGCGTCGGCGACCGCCTTCACCGCTTCACCGCGTCCCCAGCCGGTAGCCCAGGCCGCGCACGGTGTCCACGACCCCGCGGTGCAGCTTGCGGCGCAGGTAGTGGACGTAGGTGTCCACGACTCCTTCGTCCTCGGCGGCCTCGAACACGCTGTCGACCAGCTCCCGCCGGGAGAAGACCCGACGGGGACTGCGCGCGAGCAGGGACAGCAGCATCGCCTCCCGCTCCGACAGCGACACCTCCTCGCCGGAGGCGGTGAGCACCGAGCGCGTCGCGAGCTCCAGGTCGCCACCGGGCACGGCCAGCACGTCGGCGTGGTCGCGCGGGCGCCGCAGCAGCGCCCTGATCCTGGCCAGCAGCTCCTCGACGTCGAACGGCTTGCCGAGGTAGTCCTCCGCACCCGCGTCCAGCCCGTCCACCCGGTCGCTGGGCTGGCCGAGCGCGGAGAGCACCAGCGCAGGGACGTAGCGACCGCGTGCCCTGAGCCGGGCGAGCAGGTCGAGACCCTCGATCGCCGGCAGGCCACGGTCCAGCAGCACCAGGTCGAACTCCCGGGTCAGACCGAGGTGGAGGCCGCGCTGGCCGTCGGCGGCCAGCTCGACGGCATACCCCTCCCCGGTGAGCAGCTCGGTCAGCATCGCGGCCAGCTCGGGGTCGTCCTCGACCACGAGCAGTCGCGCGGGTCGATCCATCACCTCAGCATAGGGAGCGGACGACGCCGACTCACTTGTCGTCAGACCCCTGGTGCGCCGACTGGTTCGCCACGCCCGACCACGCCGCCTTCGCGCCGCTGTGGCCGATCAGCACGACCTGCACCGAGGTACCCAGCGCCACCAGGACCGCGAGCACCGAGATCGCCACCGGAAGCCAGGGACGCGAGGCGGCCGTGTCCCCGCGTGCGGCCGGGCCGCGACGGTCCCGCCGCCGGTGCCACACCTGCAGCCCGACTGCCACCACGACCAGTCCGATCATCCAGGGCAGCAGCCCGTCGGCCAGCTCCGCATGCTCGTGGACCAACGTGCTGTCGCCGACCTGGTGCTCCAGGGACTCGCCGCTGGCGGTGGACAGCGGGACGAGGGCCAGTCCGGCGACCGCCAGTCCGAGGGGGAGCCATCCGGCCCACCGGCGAAACCGGGGCCACACCGCAGCCACGAGCACGCTGGCCGCGGCTGCCGGGACGACCACCACGGTGGCGTGCACCACCAGCGGATGGACTGGGAGTCCGGCAATGGACAAGGACATGGTGTGCCTTCCTCTCGACGGTGTGTGCACACCCTTCCCAGCGGTTCTTGGCGCTCTCTTAGAGCGAACCGCCGGCGTACGCCGGCCGGAGCAGCCCTCGCGGGTCGTGGACGGATCCGTCGCCGGCGATGAGCAGCGCCTCGACGCCGCGTCCGGCGAGCCTCTCGAGCAGGTCCGGTGCTCGGTCGCCGGCGGCCACCAGAGCGGTGGCGCAGCCATCCGCGACCGCGGCGCCCTCCTCAGGGCCGTCGGTGTCGTCGACGGGCGCCACCACAGTGGCGGAGGCGACCGAGACCGGGAACCGGCCGCTGTGGGGATCGCTCACGTGAGCGCCCAGCTGGGCGGTCCCCGACGTGGCCACCGCCCACCTCGAGGTCGTCCGGCCCAGCTCGACCAGACCGGCGAGTGCACCGGCGCGGTGGGGGTCGCTGATGCCGACGCGCCAACGGCGTTCTGGCTCCTCGGGGTCCGACTGCCCGGACACGACGACGTCGCCGGCGGCGTTCACGACGTGGTCCGGCAGGCCGTGGTCGCGCAGGACGTCGCTGACCTGCTGGGCCGCCCACCCCTTCACCAGACCGGTGGGGTCCGGGCCCGGCTCGCCGTACGGCAGGCGCTGCCAGAAGGGCGAGAAGTATCCGTCCGTGAAGGCCCTCAGCTCCACGGCGACGCCGACGACGCACCGCACGTCGTCGGGGCAGTCGGCCGGCGTGACCGCGCCCCGGATCAACGCGCTGACCCACGACCCGGGACGCCAGGGGCTGAGCTGGGCGTCGATGGCCTCCAGCCGACGGGTGACCTCCTCGACGGCCGCGCGCACGATCGCCGGACGGGCCGGCGTGCGCACGTCGAGGGACACGACGGTGCCCATCGTGGAGACCAGCTCGACCTGCCTCATCCTCGGCTCGCGTCCAGGGCCGACTGCAACGACATCGCGTAGCCGGCCGAGGTGTACGACGCCCCCGAGACCGTGTCGATGTGTGCGCTCTGGGCGCTGAGCGCCTCGCGGCGCAGCTGGGGCGCGGCGTAGGCGCTGATGTCGCTGGACCGGCCACCCTGGGGCAGCGAGAGCGGCGTGACGTCGGTGATCCGGGAGCCGGTGAGCGTCACCTTGACCTGCACCGTGCCGTAGCTGACGTCGTAGGCCTTGCCCACCACGACGCGTTGGGTGGGGCGGGCCCGCGGGGAGTGCTGGGCCGGTGGGGACGGGCTTGCGGTGTGACGCCGGCTCGGCGCCGGGTTCGGGCCGCCTCCGCCGTGGGTGTGGCGCTTGCCCGGGTGCCTGCCGTGGGGCTTGCCCGCATGCGCCACGACTCCCGAGGCGTTCAGGGCCTGGTGCGGTGCGGGGGTCAGTGCGGCTCGCGCCCAGACCAGTCCGGCCACCGTGGTCAACATCCCCGCGAACGCCGCGACCCGGCGTACCCGGGTGCGCCGCGCCGCGACCTCGAGGGGCCCGCGAGGACGGGCCGTGTCGCGATCGTTCATGCCATCTCGAAGTCTTCGGAGTGCAGCTGCCGGACCGGCACCCCCAGCTCCCGCATCGCTCGCAGGACGTGGTGGGTCATGCCGGCCGGGCCGCACACGTAGACGTCGCGCGACCGTGCGTCGGGAACCAGCTCGCCCAGCGCCGCCGCCGAGAGCGGGTCCCTGCGCAGCTGCGTCCGGTGTCCGATCAGGTAGTGGACCCGCAGACCCGTCTCCCGGGCCAGGTGGTCGAGCTCGGCACGCAGGGCCAGGTCGCGCTTGTGTCCGGCCCGGTAGAGGAGCACCGCGTCGAGAGGGTGCCGGTCCCCGCGCAGGCAGAGCTCCTCGGCCAGCGCCCGGACGGGCCCGATCCCGGAGCCGCCCGCGACGAAGAGCAGCCGCGAGCGTGCGCTCTTGGCCAGGGTGAAGTGCCCGAACGGGCCTTCCGCGATCACCGGTGTTCCCGGGCGTAGGTGGGCCAGCGCAGCGCTGTGGTCCCCGGCGTCCTTGACGGTGATCCGCAGCCGGCCGTCCTCCGGCGCGGCGGAGAGCGAGTAGGGGTGTGCCGACCACAGGTGTCCCGGGGCCAGGAACCGCCACAGCAGGAACTGTCCCGCCTCCGCGCCGAGCTCGTTGAGTCCGCGGCCGCGGACCCAGACGCTGACCACTCCGGGGCTCTCGACGTCGACCCGCTCGACCAGCAGCCGGTGACGGAACCAGGTGCGGACCGGCAGGAGCAGCCGTCCCCGCGCGAGCGCGACGGCCACGAACAGGTACATCGCCCACCACAGCACGCGGTTGACCGGGTGGTCGACGAAGTCCTGCCCCGCTGCCACCTGGTGACCGAACGCCAGCGCGACCGCGACGTAGGCCGACAGGTGCACGGCGTACCAGGCCTCGTAGCTCAGCCGGCGCCGCGCCGCTCGGCCACTGGTGACCGCCACCAGCCCGAGCAGCAGGAGACCGGTCGTCGCCTTCAACATCGCGGGGTACGTCGAGAGCACCCGCCACCCGGTCGAGGCGATCCCGCGGTGGTCGGTCAGGCTGTATCCCTCGACGACCAGGAGGACGTGCACCACCAGCAGCAGCACCGTGTTCGTGCCCAGGCCTCGGTGCCAGGCGGTCAACCGGTCGAATCCCACGGCATTCTCGAACCACGCCAGACGCGCCATCAACAACAGCTGCACCAGCACCAGGTAGGCACCGAGCAGCCCGGCGAGCCGGCCGGCCGCCGTCACGGCGGCGCCGGCACCGTGCACCGGGTTGGGATCGAGCCACCACATCAGCGCGATGGCGGCAGCGCCGGCGAGGAGCACCAGCCGCACCGCGACATGGCTCGGCGACCGCCCGGGTGCGCTCAGCACCGAGGGCGCCTGCCGCGTGACGGCCATGGTCATCGGCGATCCCCTTCTTCCTCCCCACCAGGAAAGGTAGGAGCGAGATCTCGGAGCTTCCTTAGAGCGGCGAGGCGCCCAGGGGCGGCACGTCGGCACCGCTGCGTCCGCCATGGCAAAGAAACCTCAAAGATTCGGTTGGGATGCTGCGGCGGTGCCATCCGTGACGCAGAACCCCGACGGCGCTCTGCAGCGTGCCCTCGTCGACACCCTCGCCGAGGCGAGCGGGCGCGAGGCCCGGGAGAACCCCGTCCTCGCCGGCCTCGGCGGTCCGGCGGGCAACGCACTGCTGACGGCGTGGACGGCCCTGGTGCTCCTGGTCCTCTCGACCGCCGAGCTGTTGACGCTCTTCGACGTGCGCGGGCTGATCTCCTGGCACGTCGCCCTCGGGTCCCTGCTGATCCCACCGGCGGTGATGAAGACGGCCAGCACCAGCTGGAGGATGGTCGGCTACTACCTCGGCCGCACGCCGTACCGACTGGCCGGTCCGCCGCCCCTGCTGATGCGGCTGCTCGGCCCCCTCGTGGTCACCTCGACGCTCGGCCTGCTCGGCACCGGCGTGCTCCTCGTGCTCCTGGGTCAGGACCGGTCACGTCAGGGCGTGACGCTGCTGGGCTTCCGCGCGGACTGGGTGACGGCGCACCAGGGCTTCTTCGCGGTGTGGGTGGTGGCGGTCGGGCTGCACCTGCTCGGCCGGATCGTGCCGGCGCTGAGGACGACGATGCTGCCCGGCACAGGCACCCGTCCGGGGGCAGGCGCGGTCGTGCCCGCGCGGTGGGCGCGCGCGCTGTGGTTCGTGGTGATGGCGGTCTCGGCCGCCGCGCTGGCGGTTGGCCTGGTCCAGGCAGCCAGCAGCTGGACGTCGGGCTGACGTTCCACCCTCGACACCTGGGCAGCGCGTGCAGGTGACCCCGCGCGTCAGGGACAGTGCAGGTGCTCGAGCCGGTGCGGTGTCTCCAGGAAGTACGCCGCCACCCGGAGCATGTGGTCGTCCACCCATCCTCCGGAGGCCGCGACCGGGACGGTGGCGCCGCGCTCGGGGAGGACGACGCAGAACTGGCCGAACGCGCGCCGTCGCCGCGGTAGCCGTGCCGGGCGATCCAGAACTGGAAGCCGTACCCCTGACGCCAGTCGACGTTCGGCCCGTTCGGGTTGTCCACCTGCTTGCTGGTCGCCTGCGCCACCCACTTCTCGGGGATCAGCTGCTGGTCATCAGCTCGGCTTCACCGGCCTGCACGCCCGCACCGAGGACGTCGCCAAGCTCGGCGTGCTCTACCTGCAGCGGGGGCGCTGGGGCGACGACCAGCCAGTCGCCGATCACAGCCGCCTTGACGTCGCCGTCCGAGGCCGAGCGCGGCGAGTCGGCTCGGCGCGAACGTCCGGGCACGCTCCCGCGCCTCCTCCAGTCGGTGCGCGACCACCCATTCCCGGAACTGGTCGATCCGCTCCTGGTAGCGAAGCGGCGGGTAATCGCTCCACTCGGGGAGTCCGGGCCAGAGCAGCTCCGCCACGTAGATGCTTCCGGAGATGCGGTTCACCAGGTTGATTTCGGCCTCACCGAGGGGCTGTGGATGGGCCCGCCCGGTCTCCACCTGTGGATTGCGCGATCAGCGCGCCGGGTCGACGACGGTGATCCCGGCGACGGTCGCCTGGTCGAAGTCCGGCAGCAGAACCGCGGCCTCCTCGAGGCCGATCGAACGTTCGATCAGCCGCTGCGGCCGCAGCGACCCCTGCTCGATCAGCCGGATCAGGTCGGGGTAGTCGACCGCCGGCATGCCGTGGCTGCCCAGCAGGTCCAGCTCCCAGGCGATCACCCGCTCCATCGGCACCCGGGGGTGCCCGTCGACCGGCGGCAACAGGCCGACCTGCACGTGCCGGCCACGACGGCGCAGGCTGAGCAGGGCCTCGGCGCAGGTCTGCTCGCTGCCCACTGCGTCGACGGCGACGTCGCTGCCGCCGCCGGTGAGGGCGGCGATCGCGGTCGGGATGTCGGTGCCATCGCCGCCGTCTGCCTGCAGGGTGTGCTCCGCGCCGAGGGCAATTGCGGCGGTCAGGGCCTCCGGGTTGCGGTCCACCGCGATCACCCGGGCGCCCAGGGCGCGGACGATCATCACCGCGCTGAGGCCCACGCCCCCGGCGCCCACCACGGTGACCCACTCCCCGGGGACGACCCGCGCCCGGACCCTCAGGGCGCGGTACGCCGTGGCGAAGCGACACCCGAGACTGGCCGCGGTCGGAAAGTCGACCTGCTCGGGGAGGGCGACCAGGTTGGTGTCCGCGGCGTGCAGGGCGACGTACTCGGCGAAGGACCCCCAGTGGGTGAAGCCGGGCTGCTGCTGGTCCGGGCAGACGTGGGTGGCGCCGACCCGGCACCACTCGCAGCGACCGCAGCCGCACACGAACGGGACCGTCACCCGGTCCCCCACCCGCCAGCGGTGGACCTCGGGGCCCACCACGGCCACCACGCCGGCGAGCTCGTGCCCCGGCACGTGCGGGAAGGCGATCTCGTCGTGCCCGGCCCAGGCGTGCCAGTCGCTGCGGCACATCCCGGTGGCCTCGACCCGGACCACCACCCCGTCCGGCGGAGCGACAGGCGCGGGGACCTCGCGGACTTCAGGTCGGGCTCGGACGGCATCGACGACGACAGCGCGCACCGCCCCATCGTTGCCCCGCTCACCCGGGAGCGCCACCTAACCTGACCTGGTGGCGAGAAAGGGAGCCCGGCCGGCCCGGGTCGAGGACGTGCACGACCTGGCGCTCGGCATGCCGCACGTCACCGTCTACCCCGGCACCCAGGACAAGCCGGTCTACCAGGTGGGCGGGAAGTCGTTCGTCTTCTTCCGCAACCCGCGGCCCGACGCCGTCGACCCGGAGACCGGCGAACGGTACGACGACGTCATCGTCTTCTGGGTCCCGACCGAGGGCGACAAGCTCGCGATGGTGCAGGACGAGGCCTCGCCGTTCTTCTCCACCCCGCACTTCGACGGTCACTTCTCGGTCCTGCTGCGGGCCGGCCGGGTCGGCGAGATCAGCCGCGCCGAGCTCGCCGAGGTGGTCCAGGACGCCTGGTTGTCTCGTGCCTCGCCCACGCGGCGAGCCGCCTGGCTGAGGGAACACTCACCAGGCTGAGGCGCGGCTCAAAACAGCTGCGGCACGAAGGTCTGCTCGTGCATCGGCGGCCGGACGTAGGGCTCGTCGCGCATCTGCGGGAGCTCGACCACGTCCGGAGCGACGTCCTCGGCGTCGAACTGGCTGAGCAGGTGGTGGATGCAGTTGAGCCGGGCGGCCTTCTTGTCGTCGGACGGTACGACGTACCAGGGCGCCTGCTTGATGTCGGTGAACCGCAGGGTGGTGTCCTTGGCCATCGAGTACCGCACGTAGAGCTCGTGCTCGGCCAGGTCCATCTCGGAGAGCTTCCAGCGCTTGAGCGGCTCGGCGTTGCGCGCCTCGAACCGCCTGCGCTGCTCCTCGAAGCTCACCGAGAACCAGTACTTCAACACCACGATCCCCGAGCGCACCAGCATCCGCTCCAGCTCCGGGCAGCTGCGCAGGAACTCCTCGTGCTCGTCCTCGGTGCAGAAGCCCATCACCCACTCGACGTTCGAGCGGTTGTACCAGCTGCGGTCGAACAGGACCATCTCGCCGGCGGCGGGCAGCTGGGCGACGTACCGCTGGAAGTACCACTGGGTGCGCTCGCGCTCGGTCGGCGTCGGCAGCGCCACCACGCGGACCGTGCGGGGGCTGGTGCGTTCGGTGATCGTCTTGATGACCCCGCCCTTCCCCGCGGAGCCCCGGCCCTCGAAGATCACCAGGACCTTGAGCCCCTGGCGCTGGATCCAGTACTGCAGCATCACCAGCCGCTCCTGGAGCTGCTCCATCTCCCTCTCGTAGACCGAGCGGCGCAGCTTGCCCTTCGCGGTGTAGTTCGCGGGGTCCCGGCCGCCGGTGGCGAGCTGGACGTCGTCGGCGCCCTCGGGTGGCCCGGCCGGATCGTTCATCAGCACTCCTCGCTCGACAAGCCCTGGCGCCACAACGACCTGCGCGGCGTGCCCCCAGCGTCGGGTCGGGAGAACGCAGGGGTCAAGACACGGGCTCCAGTCGACGAGCGCTGCCGGCTGCGCGCCCCGGCCCGAGGTGCCGGTCCTCCGGGCGCCCAGGAGGAGCGGGTCCTCCGCCTCTGGCGCGCCTGGGCAGCGCCGTGGCGTGCTGTCCCTGAGCCCTCGGTCGGGGGCCAGGACCCGATGCGGGAGAACTGATGAACAGACTGAAGCTTGTGCGTGCCGGGCTCACCGCCTTGCTGCTTGCCACCACCCTCGTCGGGGTCGCCCCTGCGTCCTCCGCCTCCGCGGCGCGGCACTCGACCTTCGAGTACGACGCGCTCGGCGACTCCTACGCCTCCGGGTACGGCGTCCCGCCGTACAACCTCTATGGCCAGTCGCCGGCGGCCTACGCGGTGCAGCTCGACGGCCGGATGAGGATCGACCTCGACGACTTCGTCGCCCGTGCGGGTGCCAAGAGCGCGGACATCGCCGCGCAGCTCGGGGCGCTCGACGCGGACACCGATCTGGTCACGATCAGCGTCGGGGGCAACGACATCGGATGGGGCGACGCGGTAGGTGCCTGCCTCGCCGCTGCCGAGGACTTCTGCCTGGGTGCGGTGACCGTCAGCGAGTCCCAGGTGACCAATGTGCTGCCCGTTCGCCTCAACTCCGTCTACACCGCCATCTCCGCGGCGGCTCCGAACGCGCACGTGATCGTCGTCGGCTACCCGCGGCTGTTCTCCCCCAAGTACGGCGACTACGCCGCCGGTCCCTACCTCGCGACGGTCGCCGAGCAGCGGATCCTCAACGAGGGTGCCGACCTGCTCAACGCGGTCATCGCCCAGGCTGCGGCCGAGCACGGCTTCCAGTTCGTCGACGTCACCCGGCGGTTCTCCAGCCACGGCGTGAACGCGCCGAACCCCTGGATCGTGGGGCCGCTCGTCCAGAACGCCGCACTGCACCCCAACGCCGCCGGTTACCGGGCCTACACCGCGGCGCTCACCGCGGCCATCGTTCCGGCACGACTGCGGTAGGGGACCTGTGACTGTGTGATCGGCGGACGGGAAGTGTGCGGTCCTCCTCACAGGCGTCGGTGAGTTACCGGCTCAGGATCCCGGGCACCACTCATACATGAGCAACGACAAAGCAGCAGAAGCCCGAGAAGGAGTCTTCGACAGCGTTGCTGGCAAGGCCAAGGAAGTTGCCGGCGCCGTGAGCGGCAAGGACGACCTCGTGGAGGAAGGTCAGGTCCAGCAGGCCGAGGCCCGCGAGCGCAAGGAAGCCGTGGCGGAGGACGCCGTCGCCGACGCGAAGCGGGACGAGGCCCGCCAAGAGGTCCGCGAGACCACCCGCGAGGCCGCGGAGCAGAAACAGGCCGCGCGCGACCAGGCCGCCGACGAGAAGCGCCGCGTCGAGCAGCAGCGCGAGCAGGAGCGGGTTGCCGCCGAGCAGGACGCCGCGCGACAGCAAGAGGCCGGCCGGGAAGCCGCTGAGGAGCGGGCCGAGGGCGTCGCCGAGTCCCACGCCCGTGAGGCGGGGAGCATCTCGGCCGAGGCCAGCCGCACCGAGGCCGAGGCCGCTGCCGAGGAGCGCCGCCTCGAGCGCGAGGCGGACGCCGCCGAGCAGCAGGCCGCCCAGCTGCGCGCCCAGACCGAGAAGTGAGGACATCCATGATCGACAAGTTGATCGCCCTTCCCTACGAGCTCGCCCGGCTGCCGATCGGCATCGTCGACAAGGCGGTGTCGGGCACGCTTCCGGCGGACTCGTTGCCACGTACGACGTTCGACCGCGCCCTCGGCTCCGCCGACAAGGTCGCCGGGACGGTGCTGCGCAACCACGACCTCGCCGCGCGGGGCGCGGATCGGCTCGACCGGGCCGAGAGGCTGCGCACCGCAGCGCAGCTCGAGGACCTGGCGGGCAACGCCCGCCAGGACGCCGACGAGAAGTCCGCGGCGGCCCAGCAGGAGGCCGCCCGCAAGCGCAGCGCCGCCGCCGACCGCGTCACCTCGGGTCTCCGGGAGGCGGACAAGGTCGAGGCACGAGGCAAGCAGCAGGCGCAGGCCAAGGCGTCGAAGGCCGCCTCGCAGAAGCAGGCGGCCGCCGAGCAGCGCGCCGAGAGCCGCGCCGCCTCGGCCGAGCAGCGCAAGGACAGCGTCGAGTCCGCTGCTCAGGGCAAGAAGAAGGCCGCCCTGCGTGACGCGAAGTCCGAGCTCGACGAGGCCCGTGAGGACAAGCAGGCCGCGACCGAGACCCGCGGCGACGCCGAGCGGCTCAGCGACCTCGCCGAGGCCAAGCAGGAGCAGCGCAAGCAGGACTGATCACCTCGGCACGAAGGCCGCCCGCGCCTCGGCGCGGGCGGTCTTCTGCTGTCAGCATCGAGCCTGCCTTCCTGGCGAGAGAGGCTGACCGACGGGGGGCGGCGGGCGCGGACGTGCACAGTCTTGCCCTGAGCATGCCGCACGTCACGCGGAGCACCCGCCGGCCTGAGGCCACCACGCGCACCGTGCGAGGGCTGGTGCGCTCGGTGCGCGATACTCGCCGGACGGGCGTGATCGCGCGCATCGAGGCGGACCAGGCCGCCGGGTGGCGTCGGGGGTGAGTAGCGAGGGGACATGGGCAGTCAGACAACGACCATCGCGGTGGACGCGGTCGGGCCTCGGACCGTCGCCGACTTCTGGTGCCGCGTGCTGGGCTGGCAGGTGGCCGAGGAGGACGACGAGGTCCTCAGCATCGCCCTGGACCTCTTCCTCGACCCGGAGGGCAACGAGTTCTGCCCGCTCTCCCGCACCGTCCAAGAGACACGCGCGGACCAGTGAGGCAAGACGTCAGGTCCGGTCCAGGGCGTCGCGTCTGGACTCCGGCCGACCTGATCGACGTCTTCGTCTACGTGGTGGTGCTGAACCTCGCCGTCGAGTACCTCCCTGCGGTGATCAGCGAGACGTTCACGCTCTCACTGCTCACGGCCGTCCTACTCAAGGTCACCCTCGAGGCCGTGCTCCTGCTCAAGGGCGCCGTGCTCGCTCGCCTGCGCGGAGCGTCCACGCGGCTGGCGAAGTCGACCGCTGCCCTGATGCTCTGGGGGGTGGCGGCGGGGAGCAAGGTCGTCGTGCTCTGGCTGATCGACCGCGCCTTCGGTGGCGCGGTCAGCCTGGGCGGCTTCGTCTCGGTGACGCTGCTCGTCCTCGCTCTGCTCGCCTGCCGCGCAGCCCTCAGGCGCCTGCTCTACGGTGCGGCCCTCCCGGGCTGAGGCCCAGTCAGGACGCACCCCTCCCGTCCACCCCCGGGTGCTGGCTCGACGCGTTCGACCCGTCGGGCAAGACCTCAGGCAGTGGCGAAGCGGCCGAGCACCTGCTCGGCGCGGATCCCGCCGAGGTGCTCGACGAAGATCTGTTGGTAGGCCAGCTCCTCGCGGCTGCGGGCCCGGGGGAGACCGTCCAACCGGACCTGTTGCCAATCCGGGTCCGGCGCCAGGGAGTCGATGCATCGCGACATCAGGTCCATGGTCCCCGAGCCCTCGCCGAACTGCTCCTTGCGCCGCCAGAGGACCTCCGCGGGGAGCCATCCTTCGAAGGCTTCCCGGAGCAGCGCCTTCTCCTGGCCCTCCTCCCCCAGCTGCTTCCAGACGATGGGGACCCGCTGGGCGACCGCAAGCATCTCGCGGGCGAGGAAGGGCACGCGCGCCTCGAGACCGTGCGCCATCGTCACCCGGTCACAGCGTTGCAGGTTGAGGTTGTGCAAGGCCTTGACCCCTTCGACCAGGGCGTCGTGCAGCGCCTCCTGCTCCAGGTCGCGGAGGTGGTGGTATCCGGCGAACAGCTCATCGGCGCCCTCGCCGGTGAGCACCACCTTGACGTGCTGGGCGGCGAGAGCGGCGAGCAGGTAGTTCGGAACGGCGCTGCGGATCAGCGACGGCTCGTAGGACTCGGTCGCGGCGACCACCGTGGGAAGTACGTCGATCGCCTCCTCGTCGCTGTAGACCAGCTCGTGGTGGTCGAGCCCCACGTGCTCGGCGACGATGCGGGCGGCGGCCAGGTCGCTGCTCTCGGGGGTGCCGGCAGCGAAGGAGGGGACGACGACCCCGGGGGCTGCCTCCCGCGCCATGATCGCGGCGACGATGCTGGAGTCCAAGCCGCCGGAGAGGAACACGCCCACGGGCACGTCGCCCATCATCCGTTCGCGGACCGCAGTCACCAGCGCCTCGCGGATCGCGGCCCTCGCCTCCCCCCGGGCTGCGAAGTCGTGGCCCCGTGGCCGGCTCTTTCCCAGCGGAGCGGTGTGCAGGTCGACGTAGGCCACCAGGCCGCTCGCCGGCGTCCAGAAGTGGCCGGGTGGGAACTCCTCCACCTCGGCGCGAGCCCCTTCGGGGAAGGCGGAGAGCTCGGAGGCCACCAGCACCCGACCCCCGCGGTGCGCCCAGTACAACGGCTTCACGCCCAGGGGGTCGCGGGCGACGATCGCTCCGCCCTGGTCGTCGGCGGCACAGAACGCCCACATGCCGCGCAGGTCGTGGATCCCGTCGGTGCCCCGCTCTCTGAGGACGTGGAGCACGATCTCGGAGTCCGAGTCGGTGCGGAACGGCCCGGAGAGCTCGGTCCGCAGCTCGGCGTGGTTGTAGATCTCGCCGTTGGCGACCACCCACCAGCGCCCGGCGCAGTCGGTCAGCGGCTGGTCACCGCCCTCGAGGTCCACGATCGCCAGGCGGGTGTGACCCAGCCAGGTCTGCCCCACCCGGCGACTGCCGCTCCCGTCGGGACCCCGGTGATGGAGCCGGTCGAGCATCTGGGTCCCCAGACCAGCGCCGTACCGGAGGCGTTCGTCATCGGGTGCGTCGGTGAGGTCCACTACTGCGGCGATCCCGCACATGCGTCACTGCTTCTCTCGTAGGGGGTCTCGATCGTCGCACCATGTCGAAGTGCGCGTGCGGAGATCATGCCCACCGGCGCACTCGGACAAGCCTCACCTCGCCCGGTCCCAGGGACCGGGCGAGGTGAGGTCTCTGCTCACGCGTCCTGAGCCGAAGGCCTCAGATGAAGCCGTTGTCCTTCAGCCACTTCTCCGCGACAGCCTTGGGAGGCAGGCCCTTGACGTCCACTTCGGAGTTCAGGTTGGTGAGCTCCTCGGTGGTGAGCTTCTCCGCGATGGGGTCGAAGATCTCCCCCAGCTGCTTGGAGTGCTTGCCGTAGACCGACTGTCGAACCGTCAGCGCCACGTTGTAGTGCACGAAGAAGTTCTTGTCGTCGTCGAGGACCTGCATGTCGTTGGCCGGGATCCGGCCGTCGGTGGAGAAGACCTCGCCGAACTTGCACGGGCTTCCCTTGGGGACGCGGGTGAAGATGATGCCGAGGTCGACCTCGGTGATCGCGCTCTTGGGCAACTTGAATCCGTAGGTCTTCTCGACCCCGGGCCAGCCGTCCGCGCGGTCGAGGAACTCCGAGGCCGCGCACAGGGAGGCCTTCTTCGGGTCGTCGTTGGCGAGCTTCGCGTAGTCCGAGAGGGTCGTCACGCCCGTCGAGTCCGCGGTGCTCTTCGAAGTGGCGATGGCATAGGTGTCGTTCGCCTCCGCCATCGGCATCCAGACGATGTCGTTCTTCTGCTTGTCCTCCTTGGCGACCGCGTCGAAGAGCTGGCCGGACTCCTTGGGGGCCGAGCCGGCGTCGTGCCCGAGCAGCGTGGTCCAACCGGTGCCGGTGTACTCCCAGTACATGTCGATCTGCCCGGTCGTCAGGGCCTTGCGCACGTTGGTCGTGCCGGTGATCCCGGTCTCGTCCTTGACCGTCGCGCCGGCGTGCTCGAGAGCCTGGATGGCGATCTGCCCGAGCACCAGCTCCTCGGTGAACTCCTTGGAGCCCACCGTGAACGTGGCGCCGGAGAGGCTGTCCTTGCTGGTGTCGGCGTTGCCGCCACCGCCGCTCGAGCCGCAGCCCGACAACGCCACGGCCATCACCGCGCCGACCGCGGCCGACCGCACCCACCACTTCTTGTGTCGCATCGTTTGAGTCCTTCCTCGATTGGATTTCCGGAGATGTCTAGAGGCCCTTGGGGCGCAGCCGGTCTTCGGCGATGCCGCCCAGGTAGTCGATCAGCAGGGCGAGCACTGCCACGAGCACCGCGCCGGTGACCGTGATCACTTGTCTGTTCTGGACGATCCCGGCGACGATCTGCTTGCCCAGGCCGCCGGCGCCCACGAAGGCGCCGAGCGTCGCCGTGCCGACGCAGATGGTCAGGGCCGTGCGCAGCCCGGCCATGACGATCGGCACCGCCAGCGGGAGCTCGATCCGGAACAGCACCGCGGTCTTCGTCATGCCCATCCCACGGGCGGACTCGATCACCGACTCGTCGACCTGGCGCAGACCGACCATGGTGTTGCGCAGCACCGGCAGGACCGTGTAGGCCACCAGTGCCACGACGACCGGCCAGAAGCCGATGTTCCAGACGATCGCCAGCAGTGCGATGAGGCCGATCGAGGGCACCGCCTGCCCGATGTTGAACGTCGACACCGCAACCGGCGTGACCCGACGGGCGAACGGCCGGGTCAGCACGATGCCGAGGGGGATGGCGATCAGCAACACCGCGGCGGTCGCGACCACGGTCAGCTCCAGGTGCCGGAGAGTGTCCTGGGCGAGGGAACGCGATTGGAGGAGGCGCTCCTCGCTGGGCCTGAGCCCTCGCACGCTCAACCAGGTGAACAGAGTCACGACAACCGCTGCCAGGAAGACCGGCATGGCGAGATATCCGGCGATGCTCCGGGCGCGGCTCGAGTCCTCGGCGTCAGCGCTCGCCGATGCGTTCTCGGGCGCCGGGATCGTCGTACTCATCGTCAGACTCGCGTCCCGTCCTGGTCGGCCGCCATCTCGCTGCGCAGCCGGCCTTCCTCGGCGTCGCGCATCGAGCGGACGGCGTCGTTGATCGAGTCGATGTCGACGATGCCCTGGTAGCGACGGTCCCCGTCGACGACGATGGCGCAGCTGTAGCGCGCCGCCACCAGCTCGTTGAGGGTGTCGCTGAGCGTCGCGTGCGGCTCCACGACGGCGTCGGTGCGGAGCCCGAGCTCGCCCAGCGACCGGCCCGGCTGCCACTGGCGCAGATGCTCGGTGTTGACCCACTTCAGCGGCCGGCGCTCGGCGTCGAGCACGAGCACTGCCGTCTTGTCACTGTCCTCGAGGGTGCGAAGGACGTCGTCCCTGCTCGAGTCGGAGGTGACCGTGGGCCACTCGCGCAGCTCGACGTCGCGCACGCGGCTCAGGCTGAGCCGCTTCAAGGAGGCACCGCGACCGATGAAGTCGGCCACGTAGTCGTTCGCCGGCTTGACCAGAATCCGTTCGGGGATGTCGAACTGGGCGATGTGCGAGCCGGCGTCGAGGATCGCGATCCGGTCGCCCATCTTGATCGCCTCGTCGATGTCATGGGTGACGAAGACGATCGTCTTGCGGATCCGCTCCTGCAGGCGGAGAAACTCGTTCTGCAGGCGCTCGCGAGTGATCGGGTCGATGGCACCGAACGGCTCGTCCATCAACATCACGTCCGGGTCGGCGCTCATCGCCCGGGCGACGCCGACGCGCTGACGCTGACCGCCGGAGAGCTCCTTGGGATAGCGGTCGCGGTAGCTCGACGCATCCATCCCGACCATCTCCAGCAGCTCGTCCACGCGGTCGTCGATCCGGTCGCGCTTCCAGCCGAGCATCTTCGGGACGGTGGCGATGTTCTCGGCGATGGTGTGGTGCGGGAAGAGCCCGATCTGCTGGATGACGTAGCCGATCCGGCGGCGGAGGTGGTCGGGGTTCACCTTGGTGACGTCCTCGCCGTCCAGGACGATGCGCCCCGACGTCGGCTCGATGATGCGGTTGATCATCTTCATCGTGGTGGTCTTGCCGCACCCGGAGGGTCCGACCAGGATCACGATCTCGCCCTCGGGGATCTCCATGGAGAGACCGTCGACGGCGGGCTCCTTCTGCCCGGGGAAACGTTTGGCCAGCTCGTCGAGCTGGATCTTGACGTGGGGCTTGTCGGTCACGACGCGATCCTCCGGTGAGCTCATCGCACGCCCCGAGACACCGTGAGGCGCGCGAGCACGGCGTAGGCGAGGTCGAACAGGATGGCCAGCAGGATGACGCCCAGCGTGCCCTCGAGCACCAGGTTGAGGGCGGTGGCGTTCCCGATGTTCGACAGTCCCGAGAAGATCAGCTGGCCGAGGCCGGGCCCCTGGATGTAGGCGCCGATCGCGGCGATGCCGATCAGGATGAGCGTAGAGACCCGCATCCCGGTCAGGATCACCGGCCACGCGAGCGGAAGCTCGATGCGCAGCAGGCGCTGGCGTCGGCCCATGCCCATGCCGAGCGCCGACTCCACCACCGCCGGGTCCACGGCGCGCAGGCCGACGATGGTGTTGCGCACGATCGGCAACAACCCGTAGAGGACCAGGGCGACGACCACCGAGCGAGCACCGAGACCCAGCCCCGGCACCGCGATGAACACCCCGAAGAGCGCCAGGGACGGAATGGTCAAGAAGGTGCTGGTGACCGCGATCACCAGCCCTCGCGGCCGCTCGGAGCGATAGGTCAACACGCCCAGCGCCACGCCGATCACGCTGGCGATCGCGACCGCGACCAGCACCACGAGCACGTGTGCCCACGCGGAGCGGAGCAGGTCGGGCCACGTGTACTGCAGGTAGGTGAGGAAACTGGTCCACCAGCTCACGTCGATGGCCTCCAGCTCTGAGTGTCGGAGTCAGATCGTGCGGACGGACCGGGATGGACTGCGTTCGCAGGGTTGCATGGCCATCGATGGTGGGGCAAGTAACACCGCGGTGCGGCGCCGTCGTACGCGGCGTGACTGCGGAGCGTGACGCTCGTTGGACCCGGGTAGCGCCGTCGGCAGGACTCATCGTGGTGCCGACGCACGATCGTGGAGGTGCCTGTGGCCACTGCCCGAGTCCGGGTTCGGACCTTGACCGTGCTGGCTGTTCTCGCCCTGGTGCTGGCGGGCGTCAACGTGCTGGCCGCACCGCAGGCGCGAGCCGCCGACCCGTTCACCGCGCACGGCAGTGCGCGCCAGGTCTACGTCGTCGGGCTGCCCGCCGGGGCGAGCGCCACCCTGCTCGACGGCCAGGGCCAGGCGGTGCGCACCAAGCAGGCCAACTCCCTGGGCGGGTTGCTCTTCCGGGACGTGGACCCGGGCAGCGGCTACCAGGTGCGCGAGGACGCCACCGGGGCGACGTCCGACCCGGTGACCGTGCACAGCGAGGCCGCGGCGCCGTGGGACCCCAGCGTCTACGACCAGTCCATCCCGACCGAGGGCTACACCTACCTGACCACCCGCGACGGCACCAAGCTCGCCCTCACCGTGCACCCGCCGACGCACCCGGCCGGGATCGGCAACTACCCCGACGGGTTCCCGGCGCCGGACACCACCGGCCTGACGCCGCCGTACCCGACCCTGATCGAGTACTCCGGCTACGGCTACGCCGACCCCTCCGGTCCCACCAACGGCATCGCCGCGATCGCCAACGCGATGGGCTTCGCCGTGGTCGACGTGAGCATGCGCGGCACCGGCTGCTCCGGCGGCGCCTACGACTTCTTCGAGCCCCTGCAGAACCTCGACGGCTACGACGTCATCGAGACCATCGCCCGTCAGCCCTGGGTCAAGGGCCACCAGGTCGGCATGATGGGCATCTCCTACGGCGGCATCAGCCAGCTCTTCACCGCCCAGCTGCGACCGCCGCACCTCGCCGCGATCTCGCCGCTGTCGGTCCTCGACGCCACCGCGACCACGCTGTACCCCGGTGGCGACCTGAACACCGGCTTCGCCGTGGCCTGGGCCAAGGAGCGCCAGAACGAGGCGCAGGCTGCCGGCACCGGCGCCAAGGGCACCCAGGCGTACGCCGAGAAGCGGGTGGCGAACGGGGACCAGACCTGCAAGGACAACCAGGCGCTGCACCCCGAGGCCGCCGACCTGATGGCCAAGATCCGGGCCAACAGCCACTACAACCCGCCGGTGGCCGACCCGCTGGACCCGGTCACCTTCGTGCACAAGATCAACGTCCCCACGTTCCTGGCCTGCCAGTGGCAGGACGAACAGACCGGCGGTCACTGCCCGACCCTGGTCTCGCACTTCACCGGCACGAACAAGAAGTGGTTCACCTTCACCAACGGCGCGCACGTCGACTCGCTCGACCCCGAGACGCTGAACCGGTGGTTCGACTTCCTCGAGCTCTACGTCGCCCACCAGTCGCCCGATGGTCAACTCGGCCGAGCTGCGCGCGACGGCGCCGGTGATCTACCAGGAGGCGCTGGGGACCCCGGCGACCGACCCGATCACGCTGCCGGTGGACCCGGTCCAGCTGCAGCCGACGTACGCCGGCGCGCTGGCCGCCTTCGAGAAGGCGCCGCCGGTGCGGGTGCTGTTCAACAACGGTGCCGGAACCTCGCCGACCGGTCAGAAGACCGCCGGGGACCCCTACCCGGCGTACGAGCACTCCTTCGCCTCCCTGCCGGTGCCGGGCGTCCAGGCGCAGTCCTGGTACCTCGGGCGGAACGGTTCCCTGACCGGCAGCACTCCCTCCAAGAAGCACGTGGAGTGGTACACCTCCGATGCCAACGCCCTGCCGAAGAACGACTACACCGGCAACACCGGCACCGGCGGCCTGTGGGGCAACGCCTCGCAGTGGAGCTGGAGCTGGCAGCAGAACAAGGCCGGTACGGCGGCCTCCTACGTCTCCGCGCCGCTGACCAAGGACGTGACCACGGTCGGCGCCGGGGCGGTGCAGGCGTGGGTGCGGTCCTCGACGCCCGACGTCGACCTGCAGGTCACGGTGAGCGAGATCCGGGACGGCCACGAGACGTTCGTCCAGAACGGCTGGCTGCGCGGCAGCGAACGCAAGCTCGCCACCAGCAGCGACAACATCTTCAAGCAGGCGAGCACGCTGCTGGAGCCGATCCCGACGATGCGGAAGAGCGACACCCAGCCGATGCCTTCAGGCCACTACACCAAGGTGACGATCCCGCTGTACTTCTCCGGCCACGCCTACCGCGCCGGCTCCCAGATCCGGGTGACGATCGCAGGCCCGAACGGCACCCAGCCGATCTGGTCCTTCGACGAGTCCCAGCCGGCAGGGACGACCGCGCAGGTGCACATCGCCTCCTCGCCCAAGATGCCGTCGCGCCTGGTGCTGCCGGTCGTGCCGGGGCTCGACGTCCCGTCCGGCCAGCCGGCCTGCCCGAGCCTGCGCAACCAGCCCTGCCGGGACTACGCAGCGTTCACGAACCAGACGTCCAAGCGGTAGCCGAGAGGAAGGCGCCGGACTCAGATCGTGATGATGTCCAGCTGCTCCGAGAACTCCTCGATGTCGGCCGGATCCGAAGTGACGACTGCGAGGTCCTGACGCCTGGCGTGTAGCGCGACGTGCCCGTCGACGACGTCGTCCGCGCCCGTGAAGGCGCACAACTCCCCCACGGCTCGGGCCGTCTCGGCATCGAGAGGGACCAGTCCGATCCCCTCGGCCTTGAGCAGGCGTGCCAGCCGAGCTTGCCGACGGCCGCCTCGCCAGGCCCGGGCGGCGACCGGAGCTGGAATGTCGATGACCATGCCGGCTGCACGCGCCACCTCGAGCAGCCGCAGCATGCGGGCGCTCGCTCGCTCGACGGCGATCAGCGCGCCCGTGTCGAGGCACAATCCCGAGCTCACGGCGCGTCGAGACCGAGGACCTGGCGCACCCAGGCGTCGTCGTCCTCGGTCACCGGCCCGACCTCTTCGCGCCAGTCCGCCAGGACAACGTCCAGCGTCTCGCGTCGAGCCATCTGCGCCATCGCCTCGGCCACGTATGCCGAGACAGAGTCGGCCCGCCCCGACCGCACCGCCTCCCGGGCCTCGGCCACCAGCTCATCGGGGAGGCTGACCGCGATCTTGGTGGTCATACTTCGATCATACCGCTGGACTGTCATGCCGACACTCAAGGCGGAACCGCTGGTCGCTGCAATGAGAGGCACGGGGCCCTGTGGAACACGCCGGCCGTTCCGCGCTCCGACCGCGCAACTGGCAAGCTGCCCTCGACGACTCGGGGAGGTAGCTGTGCAGGAGGGACTGCATGAAGCGGTCGTCACTCGCGACCTCGAAGCCGCCCTCGCTCGTGAATTGGCGCTCGAGCCCGAACTGGCCAAGGTCGACGAAGCGGATCAAAGCCATGTCCTGACGCGTCACGTCGCCGCGGCACTGCACCGGCGACTGGAAGGCGTGCGCGATCCCGCCCAGCAGGTCGCCATGACAAACGAAGTGCTCGCGCACCTCGATGCCCTTGGAGAGTCGGTCATCGAGCCCGTCGAGGAGCTGCGTGCCGTTCGACAGCCCGCCGGCCCCGGCGTGCTTCCCCGCTATTCGCAGCGCCCGCGCACGCCCCTGAACGACGCGGCGCTGCTGACGAACGCGCATGGGGAACCGTCGCTCGCGAGCGAGTTGCGGGCCGAGCTTGACTCCGCGGACAGCGTGGACTTGCTCTGCGCGTTCGTGATGTGGCGCGGCGTGCGGCTCCTCGAGCGCGAGCTGACCACAGTGCGTGAGGCCGGCGTTCCCTTCCGCGTTGTCACCACGACCTATCTCGGTGGCACAGAGCGCCAAGCGCTTGATCGTCTGGCGCGCGACTTCGGAGCCGAAGTGAAGGTGCAGTACGACGCTGCGCGGACTCGCTTGCATGCCAAAGCCTGGCTGTTCGGACGCAACACCGGCTTCGACACGGCATACGTCGGATCCTCCAATCTCTCCACCAGTGCCCTACTCGAAGGGGTCGAGTGGAACGTCCGGCTCTCCAACGCCGCGACTCCGTCGCTAATGCAGAAGTTCCGCGCGACGTTCGACTCCTACTGGAACAGCGCCGAGTTCGAGCCCTACGACCCGGACCGGGATCGCGACCGACTGGATGACGCGCTCAACGAGGCGTCCGGTCGGCGATCCTCGGACCGGGTCACGATCTCGATCTCGGGTCTGCAGGTCCGCCCGTTCCCCTACCAGCAGGAGATGCTCGACGCACTGGAGGTCGAGCGAGTGGTGCACGACCGCCACCGCAACCTGGTGGTCGCGGCGACCGGAACCGGCAAGACCGTCATCGCCGCTCTGGACTACCGGCGCATGTGCGAGACGCTCGGTCACCAACCGGCGCTGCTCTTCGTCGCCCACCGCAAGGAGATCCTCGAGCAATCGCTGCGCACCTACCGCGAGGTGCTCAGCGACGCAAACTTCGGCGAGCTCTACGTCGGCAACGCCCGCCCCGAGCGTTGGAAGCATGTATTTGCCAGTGTCCAGTCGCTCACCGCGTACGGCGTTCAGCAGATACCCGCCGACGCCTTCGACGTTGTGGTCATCGACGAGTTCCACCACGCGGAGGCGCGCACGTACCGGCGGATCATCGACCACCTCACTCCGAGGGAGCTGCTCGGTCTGACTGCGACACCGGAGCGGGCTGATGGCGTTGACGTACGCAGTTTCTTCGACGGGCGCACCGCTGCCGAGCTGCGTCTGTGGGACGCCCTCGGCGCAGACTTGCTGTGCCCTTTCCACTACTTCGCGGTCGCCGACGGCACCGACCTTCGGACGGTTAGCTGGTCGCGAGGTCGGTACGACGAGGAGCAGCTGTCCAACGTCTTCACCGGTAACGACGCCCGGGCGGCGATCGTGTTGGAGGAGCTACGTGACAAGGTGGCCGATGTCGGCGCCATGCGAGCGCTTGGCTTCTGCGTAAGCGTGGCCCACGCGGAATACATGGCACGTGTTTTCCGCGACGCTGGCATCCCCGCTCGTGCGGTAAGCGGCGGCACTCCGCCCGCCGAACGCGCCCAGGCGCTTCGTGATCTCCGCGACCGGACGGTGAGCATCCTCTTTGCCGCGGATCTCTTCAACGAAGGCCTCGACATCCCGGACGTCGATACCGTTCTGTTCCTTCGGCCCACCGAGAGCGCGACGGTCTTCCTGCAGCAGCTCGGGCGCGGGTTGCGCCGCACGCCGCACAAGGCGGTGCTCACGGTGCTGGACTTCGTCGGCTACCACCGCAAGGAGTTCCAGTTCGCCGCGCGGTATCGGGCGCTGACCGGCGGCACCCGCAAGGAGGTTGAGCGGCAGGTCGAAGCGGGCTTTCCGTTTCTCCCGTCGGGCTGCCAGATCGTGCTGGACAAGCAGTCCCAGGCACTGGTCCTGGAGAACATCAAGTCGCAGATTGCCAACCGCTGGCAGCAGATCGTCGCCGAGCTCCGAGCTTACGGCGACCAGGACCTCGGTACCTTCCTGGATGAGTCCGGGCTCGAGCTCAGCGACATCCTGCGCCGCGGCAGCCACTCCTGGACGCGGCTGCGCCGCGACGCCGGCCTGCCCACTGAGCCTGGGGCGGCTATGGAGGAGAAGCTGCTTAAGCGGGTGCGGGCCTTCGCCCACGTCGATGATCGACTTCGTCACAACGCCTATCGCAGACTGCTGGATGGTGCTGCTCCCGCCTACGAGGAGTTGTCCCCCTCGGAACAGCGCTTGGCCAGAATGTTGTTCTTCTCTGCCTGGCCCGACGGCGGGCATCACCGGTCATACCGAGAGGGGCTGGAGGCGCTTCGCCGCGAGAGGGCAGTCAGCGCCGAGATGGCGGCGGTCGTTGATCTCTCGTTCGATGCCGCACGGCATCTCACAGTTCCTCTCGAACACCACATTGCCGACGTGCCCCTGATGGTGCACGGGAGGTATCAACGCGAAGAGATCCTTGGCGCAATCGACTATGCGGACCTGAGGCGCCGACCCACAAGCGTGATGCAGGGAGTGGTGTACTCCGACGAGCGCAACATTGACGCCTTCTTCATTACCCTGAAGAAGTCCGAGGCGGACTATTCACCAACGACGATGTACCGCGACTACCCGATCAGCCCGACGATGTTCCACTGGGAGTCCCAGTCGACAACGTCAGTCGAGTCACCGACCGGGCAGCGTTATCTCTCGGGTAGTAGCACGGTGCTGCTCTTCGTCCGGCATGAGCAGAAGGACGAGTTCGGCACCTCGCCCTATCTGTTCCTCGGTCCAGCGAAGTACGTCAGCCACGAGGGCGATCGGCCTATTGCGATCACGTGGCGCCTCGACCACGCCATGCCGTCCGACTTCTTCAACCTTACCTCGGCGGTGGCCCAGTGAGGCGCGGAGGAGGGGAGAATGCGTGGAGCCGCGACATCCCGGGTATGCCCGCAAACGACGATCAGCCGCACTCCTGACTGCGTGACTCCAGCAGATCTGCGACCTGCTCGATCAGCCAGTCGTCAAAGGTCAGGTCGGTCTGTGCGCCGCGCACTTTCGTGCGGATAGCCAAGAGCAGTTCCGTGTTCTCCTCGCGGGTCACTCCCTGGTCGGGCTCTACTCGCACTAGACCCATTGCGCGCTGCGGCAGGGGATGAGTCGCCTGCTGGAAGGCACATGCGCAGAGCGTACGACCTTTATCGCTGCAATGATGCACCGCAGCCAGCCACCCATCGCTTCGCAACATCGTGGGCGTATCCCCGCAGTCGAGAACCCAACCGTTGACTCTTGATCGTCCAGCCGGCCATTCGTCTTCAGTTGTTGACTCGGCTCGCTGACTGACGGTCTGACTGCTGCTCGCCGTACCGTTCGAATAGCCGGCGCAGCTGTGGAATCACTTGGGGCTCGCGGTCGAGAGCCTTCTCGAGCTGCACCACATCGGCCGGGGTGAGTCGGAGAAGACGGTCCTCGGCCAGCACGGCTCGAGCCCGCTCCAAGGCGGCCCCCATCACGAACGACGTCATGTCTTGCCCCTGAAGGGCGGCCGCTTCCTTCACCGTGCTCAGCGTCTCTGGGCTGACTCTGAGGTTGAGTCGCTCAGACTTCGCGGTCTGCTCGTCCATGGCAGATTCTCCTCACTCGTCACCTACCAAGTGTACACACGTGGTGAGTACGCACAATCTCATTCTGTCAGCGTTCGCAAGAGATCCTTGGTCGTCATGAACAAGTGCAGCGGATGGCCGGCGAACTGCTGGAAGCCGTACCTGGCATAGAAAGTGACGGCCTCAGGGTCGATCGCGTGCACCACGACCACTTCGAAGCCCACGCTCTGCCCTGCACGAGCGATCTCCGAGAGCGCGTGGACAAGCAGGCGTGCGCCTACACCACGACCTTGCGCTGACTTGTCGACCGCGAGCCGTGCCAGCAGCACTGCTGGTACTGGGTACTTGCGCCTCCCGGCACCGAAGGCAGTCGCCGCCTCGTCGAGCTCGAGCCGGTAGGTCGTCGTTGCGTAGTAGCCGGCAACGCGATCATCTTCTACCGCGAGAAACGTCCTGGTGTTGTTCGCGGACTCCTGCTGGCTCGCTTGCGTGCGCAACCACTCGTCGAGCTCCGGCCGGCCACACTCGAACCTCGACCGATCGAAGCTCCTGAGATACCTGACGATGTCCATGACTCCCCCGATTGCGAATGAGGGAGCCGGACGAATCCGACTCCCTCATCGCTAGCTTGCCGCTCAGTCAGCTGCAGCCGCTGGTGCTCCCGCAGCCCTCGCAGACGTAGCAGCTGCCCGCCGGCCGCATCTTGGTGCCGCAGGTCATGCAGAGCGGGGAGTCGACCGCCGTACCGGTGATCTGCTCCAGGAGCTCCGCCGAGGTGTGCGCCGAGCCCGTGTGCACCTTGGCGGGGACCTCGCGGTCCTCGTTGCCGTGGGTGTCCTTGGTCTCCACGATCTCCGCGTCGACGGCCTCGGTAGTTTCGACAGGCTCAACCACCGAACCAGGCTCAACCACCTTCGACTTGGGCTCAGCCGCCGCGGCCTTGAGCTCCGAGGCCGAGCCGGTCTCCTCGATGGGCTCGTAGGAGCCGGTCTCGAGGTGGCGCTGGCGCTCCTCGGCGGAGTAGATGCCGAGCATCGAGCGGTCCTCGAAGGACAGGTAGTCCAGCGCCAGCCGGCGGAAGACGTAGTCCATCAGCGACTGCGCCATCCGGACGTCCGGGTCGTCGGTCATGCCCGAGGGCTCGAAGCGCAGGTTGGTGAACTTCGAGACGTAGGTCTCCAGCGGCACGCCGTACTGCAGGCCGATCGACACCGCGATCGAGAAGGCGTCCATCACCCCGGCCAGGGTCGAGCCCTGCTTGCCGAGCTTGAGGAAGATCTCGCCCAGCTCGCCGTCGTCGTGCGCACCGGAGGTCATGTAGCCCTCGGCGCCGCCCACCGTGAAGCTCGTGGTCTTGGAGGCGCGGGACTTCGGCAGCCGCTTGCGGAACGGCTTGTGCACCTCGACGATCTTCTCGACCACCTCGGGGGTTTCGACAGGCTCAACCACCGACCCAGGCTCAACCCCCGACGCCTGGCCGGCGCGAGCCTGGTCCTTCTTCGAGGACTCCGACTTGCCGTCGGAGAGCGGCTGACCCACCTTGCAGTTGTCGCGGTACACCGCCAGAGCTTTGAGACCGAGCTTCCACGCCTGGTAGTGGATGTCCTCGATCTCCTCGACCGTGGCGTCCTCGGGGAGGTTGCAGGTCTTGGAGATCGCCCCGCTGAGGAACGGCTGCGCCGCCGCCATCATCCGCACGTGACCCATCGGCTTGATGCGACCGCACGCCCATCGCGGTGTCGAAGACCTCGTAGTGCTCGGTCTTCAGGCCGGGGGCGTCGATGACGTGACCGTGCTCGGCGATGTACTCCACGATCGCCTCGACGGTCTCCTCGGCGTATCCGAGCTTGCGCAGCGCCCGCGGGATCGTCTGGTTGACGATCTGCATCGAGCCGCCACCGACGAGCTTCTTGAACTTCACCAGCGAGAAGTCCGGCTCGATGCCGGTGGTGTCGCAGTCCATCATGAAGCCGATGGTGTTGTGGCTGACGAAGCCCGACGCCACGTAGGTGACGTTGTCGGGCACCGAGATGTCGAAGGTGGGCTGCACCCCGCCGTCCTCGTTGCTGGCCACCCGCTCGAACGCGTAGCCCAGCGCGAACCCAAGCCGCTCGTCCCGGGTCTCGTCGAAGATCAGCTGCGCGGTCTGCCGCGAGACACCGCCGCTCTTGCCGAGCGAGCTGACCAGCACCGAGCGGTGTGTGGAGCCGACTGGCACGACCTCGTCCCACACCGACCGCGGCAGGAAGATCCGATCGCGGTTGCCGGCTTGGGGCGACTCGACCTCGGCGACCAGGGCGTTCTTGCGCGAGCCCATGAAGCCGACGAGCTCGTCGAACCGCAGCGCGTGGTCGAGGTTGCGCAGTCGAACCTGGTGGATCAGGCCACCGAAGCCACTGACGGTCTCCCGCGTGGTGGTCACCAGTCCGAGCGCCAGCATCAGCGTGCGCATCTCGGCCGCGAACGACTCCGAGGAGGTCGCGAAGGACGGCACCCGGTCGAGGACCGTCCCGTCGGCCTCGAACAGGCCGCGCGCGAAAGCGGCGTACGTCGACGCGTCGTTGGTCTCGAGCACCGCCGAGGGGATCCGCGGAGTCCAGCCCTTGCCCGCGTGGTCCTCGGAGGGCTGAAGCTTGGCGAACCCAGCCGCCCGCCACCACCGCGCCAGTCGCATCGACTGGAGGGTGAGCTCCTGGTAGCCCTCTCGCTGGGACACAGCCGGCTCGAGGTGGAACAGCTCCTTGGAGAGAATCCGCAGCCGCTCGACCACGTCGAGGTCGGAGTCGGCCACGCAGAGCCGGACGCCCTTGGCGTGCAGGCTGCCGTCGCCCATGAAGTAGCCGACCAGCTCCGCCAGCTCCGGCGTCACCGTGTCGGGCACCTCGAGGTTGCGGTCACCGGCGTAGTAGGCCTGGTCCAGCACCGGGAGCGGCACCTCGCGGGAGGTGCCGATCAGCGTGCCCAGCTGCATCGGCACCAGGTCCTCAGGGCTGATGTCGGCCATCCTCTTCCACACCCACTGACCCGACTCGGGGTCGACCACCTTGATCCGGTGCGTCAGCGTGCCGCGGATGCGGTAGCCGCCCTGGGTGGTGATGCGGCGCGTCGGCTCCTCGCCGTTGACGAAGAACTTGGTCGCCTGCCGAGGGCCCTGGTCGGTCGAGACCTGAGCTTCGAGGTCCTGCCACTTCTCACCCCAGACGTCACCCAGCTCACCGAGTCGAGCCAGGCCGCGATCGGTCGTGACCATGGTGTCCGGAGTGAGACAGCCGGTCGGCGCGAGCACCGAGGCCTGCGCGTTGCGGAAGCCGTTCTTCTCCCCCAGCTTGACGACCTGCGCCCACTCCTTGGTGGCCAGCTTGTGCACGGCCTCGTCGGCGACGTGCAGCGTGCGCACGGTGTCGTTGGCCGCCTGGTGCTTGCGCATCACCCGGTTGTGCGCCTCGGCGTTGCGGGCGTAGCCGGTGTAGGGGCCGACGACCGCGGCGAGCTCGGCGCTGCGGCGGTACGACGTGCCGGTCATCAGCGAGGTGATCGTGGCCGCCATCGCCCGACCGCCGTCGGAGTCGTAGCCCAGGCCCATCGCCATCAGCAGCGCGCCGAGGTTGGCGTAGCCGATGCCGAGCTGGCGGTAGTCCCGCGTGGTCGCGCCGATCGACTCGGTCGGGAAGTCGGCGAAGCAGATCGAGATGTCCATCGCGGTGATGATCAGCTCGACGGCCTTGGCGAACCGCGGCGCGTCGAAGGTGTCGTCGTCGGTGAGGAACTTCAGCAGGTTCAGCGAGGCCAGGTTGCACGAGGAGTTGTCCAGCGACATGTACTCCGAGCACGGGTTGGACGCGGTGATCCGGCCGGTCTCGGGGTTGGTGTGCCAGTCGTTGATCGTGTCGTCGTACTGCAGGCCCGGGTCGGCGCACTCCCACGCCGCCTTGGCGATCTTGTGCCACAGCTCGCGGGCGTCGACCTCCTCGATCACCTCGCCGGTGCCGCGGCCGCGCAGGCCGAACGTGGTGCCCTCCTCGACCGCGCGCATGAACTCGTCGCTGACCCGGACGGAGTTGTTGGCGTTCTGGTACTGGACCGAGGTGATGTCCTTGCCGCCGAGGTCCATGTCGAAGCCGGCGTCGCGCAGCGCGCGGATCTTGTCCTCCTCGCGCGCCTTGGTCTCGACGAACTCCTCGATGTCGGGGTGGTCCACGTCGAGCACGACCATCTTGGCGGCGCGGCGGGTCGCGCCCCCGGACTTGATGGTGCCGGCGGAGGCGTCGGCGCCGCGCATGAAGGAGACCGGGCCGGACGCCGTACCGCCGGAGGAGAGCAGCTCCTTGGAGGAACGGATGCGGGAGAGGTTCAGGCCGGCGCCGGAGCCGCCCTTGAAGATGAAGCCCTCCTCCTTGTACCAGTTCAGGATCGAGTCCATCGAGTCATCGACGGACAGGATGAAGCACGCGGACACCTGCTGCGGGGACTTGGTGCCGACGTTGAACCAGACCGGGGAGTTGAACGAGAAGTACTGGTGGACCAGCAGCCAGGTGAGCTCACGCTCGAACAGCTCGGCGTCCTTGTCCGTGGCGAAGTAGCCGTTGTCCAGGCCCGCCTTGGTGTAGGTCTGCACGACCCGGTCGACCAGCTGCTTCAGGCTCCACTCGCGGGCGTCGGTGCCGACCGCGCCGCGGAAGTACTTGGTGGTCACGATCGTGGAGGCGTTGACGCTCCAGAAGTCGGGGAACTCCACCCCGCGCTGCTCGAAGACGCTCTCGCCGGTCTTCCAGTTGGTCTGGACGACGTCGCGCCGCTCCCAGGTGATCTCGTCGTAGGGGTGCACCCCCTCGGTGCTGAAGACCCGCTCGATCTTCAGCCCCTTCTTGCCCCTGCGTGCTGACTGGCCGGTCCCGCTCACCGTCTCGGTCATGTGGTTCCTACTTCCCCTGGTTGTGATCGGTACTTCGTCGTACTTCTCAGGTGGTGCTGTTTCCTACTTGGTGGCCTGGCGCGCAGCTTCCCCACTACGCGCCAGGCTGTCTGTGGTCAGCCGGCCGGCTGAGGTTGTAACGCCTCGGTGGTCGAGCTGGTCGAGGCCCGCTCGGCCCGCAGCATCGCGATCTCGGTCTCGAAGTCCTCCGCGGAGTCGAAGGCGCGGTAGACGCTGGCGAAGCGCAGGTAGACCACCTCGTCGAGCTCGCGCAGCGGCCGCAGGATCGCCATCCCGATCTCGTGGGCCGGGACCTCCGCCCAGCCCTCGGCGCGCAGGGTGTCCTCGACGGTCTGCCCGAGCCGGGCCAGGTCGTCCGCGGAGACCGGCCGGCCTTTGCAGGCCTTGCGTACGCCGGCGATCGCCTTCTCGCGGTTGAACGGCTCGGCCGCGCCGCTGCGCTTGATGACCGTCAGCTGCATCTGCTCCACGGTGGTGAACCGCTTCTCACATCCCGAGCACACCCGGCGCCGACGGATCGAGCCGCCGTCCTCGGCGACCCGCGAGTCCAGGACCCGGGTGTCGGTGCTCCGGCAGAAGGGGCAGTGCATCCCGTGCCCTCCTCTCAAGGGTTCAACCTGTGTGCTGAGCTGTGGATTCCCGGTGGATACTGCTGTGGGAAAGCCGCCCAGCCTGTGACTAGATGTGGATAACTACATCGGTGTAAGTACTAGATGTAGTGGTGAACCGTACGCCCGGCCCAGGGGGCCTGCAAGGCGTTTGCGGAAGTAACTTCGACGTACCTCGGGTACGTCGACAAACCCGCAGGTCAGGCATCCCGTCGGCTCGGAAAATGGACATCGCGGACGGTGTGTCGGAGCCCGCGTGGCACAATCCGGCCTCGTGAGCAAGCACGCCAGCACGGTGGTGGCTTCACGCGCAGCAGAGCGCCGACCGATCGCCCCCGGTCTGCAACGTCGCCTGCTCGGGCTCGCCCTCGGGATCACCGCCACGCTGGTCGCCTGGGGCGTGCTGGTGTACGCCGCGATCCAGTTCGGCCAGGACGCCCGGACCGGTGCTCTTGCCGCATGGGTGTTCCTGGTGTTGAGCACCCTCGGCGCGGCCGCGTGCCTGTTCGTCACCCTGATGCTCGGCATCCGCGTCGCCGACGTACTCCGCCACTCCCCCGACCAGCGCGCCCAGCTCCTCGCCCCGCGCCCCCGGCCACGCGCTCCGCGCGCCGCCGGCCGCCGCGTCGCCCGGTGACGCGCGGGTCGGTCGCCCCGCGCCCCACCTGCATGTAACGCGGGGTTATGGAGGCAAAGTGCCTCCCCGGGGGAGCACTCAGTCTCCATAACCCCGCGTTACATGGCGTCAGGCGAGGCGGGCGAGCACGGCGCGGGCGTAGGCGCACTCGGCGTCGATGTCGACGTGCCGCTCCTCCTGGTTGCGCTCGCCGATGGTGACCACGTAGCCGCCGGGGACTGCCTCCAGCGACACGAACGCCTCACCGAGCATGGCGCGCAGCTGGTGCTCGTGCGGCAGCCAGACCACCTCGTTCTGCATGATGCCGTCGAGCGCCCACTCGGTGGTGCCGTTGAAGGCGAGCAGCCGGTCGCGCCCCCACGGCAGGTCTTGCACCTGGACCACCATGTCGCTGATCACGAAGACCTGGTCGTCGAGGTCCCGGTCCGGGATCGCGAACCGGTCCCCCGGCGTCGGGGCCCACACCACCCCGGCCTCCTTGAGGCGTTCGGCGAGCTCGACGCTGATCACCTCACCCAGTGTGCCCCGGCCGGGGGTACGGCGTCCCGCCCGCGAGGTGCGCTCACCGGTCGGAGAGACGGCGTACGAACTTCAGGCCCGACCAGATGTCGTCGATCGCGCACACCTTGACGTCCACGACGCCGGCGGCGAGGCCGGTCTCGCGTACGGCGTTGTCGTCGAGGTCGGTGTCGATCTGGTGCCGCTTCGCGGCAGCCTTCTCGGGCCAGCAGACCCAGACCATGCCGGCGGGCTCCATCCGTTCGAGCAGCTGCGGCAGCCGCCTCTCGAGGACGTCGCGACGGGTGTGGAAGGTGAGCGCCGCATCGAGGTGCTCCGGCAGCTCATACGTCGTCTCCGCGGCGAGCTCGAAGTCGGCCGGCGGCCCGTCGAGGAACACCACGTCGCCATCACCGACGCCGAGCTTCTGCTCCAGCAGGGTCCCGGAGTAACCGGTCACCCGACCATCCTTGTCCACAGTCCGTGGACAGCCATGGCGGCAGGGCCGCAGCCGTGGTGAACTCGTGGACGTCGGCTCGGGTACGACGGAAGGATCAGAGCATGCGCCTGGGCAGGCTCGTCGCCCTCGTCGCGGCGACGGCTCTCCTGGTCACCGGCTGCGGCGCCAGCCCCGAGCCGAAGCCGCTGCCGAAGGCCTCGGACTCCTCGTCCCCCTCGGCGTCGGCTTCGGCGCCGGTGATGCCCGCGGCCGCGAAGGAGAAGAGCAAGAAGGGCGCCATCGCCTTCACGAAGCACTTTCTCGAAGTCGCTGAACTACGCCGGCGCCACCGGAGACACCGAACGCCTGCGCGACGCCTACCTCGACGCCTAGGTGCACCGTGCGAAGCTATCAAGCGGAATCGATCGACAGACCTATGCACGCGGGCGGCTACGATCAGCGGCGGCGACTGGCATGCCACAGACGCTTCAGCGCATACGGCATCGACGAGCGAAGTCTGCGCATCGTCGACGCTGCTCGTTGACTACGCCCGCAAGACGTGGGTTCGTACGGCGGGAGCGGAGCCAAACGGCACTTCGACGCGGGCAGGCGAACAGCCTCAAGGCCTTCGAACCTGACGCTGGATCCAGGTGGATCGTGGCGAGATCCGGCGCTTGGATCCCGAAGCATGAGGCCGCCTACTGTACTGCGCTTTGCGCTGCATCGTGCTCGTCTTGGCCCGCGACTGCCGCTTGCGACTGACGTAAGCGCCGGTCACGAGCGTTCGACGTATGGGCCGAACTCGAGCCAGCAGAGTTCGGTCACGTCCGGTCACCGCGACGAACATGGCGGCAGTTCGAGCATCGTCTGGCCAGCGCGCAGTCCGCTACGCCTGGCGCACCGCCTGCACAGCGGCATCGGGAACAGCCGACGGCGATGGCGCACCGAGCTGCCCGACGGAACACCTGCCCAGCAGGCCAGAGGCGTACCGCCTCTGGCGAGGCCGCGCCTGGGCAACGGCATCCCCGATGGGGCTCGTCTGCTCCGGCGACGGCACACCCGCCGTCCCGGCGGCCGCAGCAGCCCCGCCCCAGGTCACCGACGCCATGGTGCTCGCCGCCTTCCGGCGCGTCCCGCTGCCCCATCCGGTCAGCCACACCCAGCCCGACGACAAGACGCTGGTCAACTTCGACACGATCTTCTACACCGAGGCCGAGTCGCTGACCCGGACCGTGAGCATCCTCGGCCAGCGGGTGCGGCTGGAGATCGAGCCGAGCCGCTTCACCTGGACCTACGGCGACGGCACCGGCGCGGCCACGAAGACCGCCGGCGCGCCGTACCCGCGCAAGGACGTCGTGCACCGCTACCAGCACGCGCACACCACCGTGCAGCACCATGTCGCAGTCACCTGGAGCGCGCAGTGGTCGCTCAACGGCGGTCCGCTGCGGCCCGTGCAGGGGACCGTCACGACCGCGGGCCCGACCACTCCCCTGCGCGTCGCCGAGGCGAGCCCCGCGCTCTCCGGTGAGGGTCACTGAGCAGCAGTCCCTGCTCCCGCGCCTTGAGCACGGCGGCCAGCCGGTCCCGCACCTCCAGCTTGTCGTAGATGCTGCCCAGGTGGTGATGCACCGTCCGTGGCGACAGCGAGAGCCGCATCGCGATGGTGCGGGCCAGCAACCCCTCGGCGAGCAGCCGCAAGACCTCCAGCTCTCGCGGCGTCAGCGACACCGCGGTGGCCCCTACCGGGCGGAACCCGTCCAGGAGGGCGTCGACCTCCCGCAGCACCGACCCGACCTCCTCCAGCAGCAGCGGCTCCCGCAACGTCCCGCACAGCACCACGGCGCTGGTCCGGGCGCGGGTCCGCGAGAGCGGCACGCACGCCGCGGGATGCTCGTGCCCGAACCGGAACGGTCGCACCTGCACCTGCAACAGCCGCAACGCCCGGTCGACCAGGTGCGGCTCGACCGCCCCCGAGGGCGGCGAGACCTGCAGCACCCCGGACACCCGGCGGACGACGTAGACCGAGCCGGTGGCCCCGACCAGGCCGTCGAGGTCACGGCAGATCTGGTGTCGAGGGTCGACGCCTGCGTTCAGGGAGTGCAACGCCGCGGTGACCATGGCGAGCAGCCCCGCTGTGCGCCCCCGAGTGCCCGCCTCGTTCACTCGCTGCTCCCGAAACTGCGTGGGTCACTCACGGTAGTGACGGCGTACGCCGGCCGCGCGGTGGTCTAGTTGCGCAGTCGGTAATTGTGCCCATGCCGCCGCACGCACCGCGTCCCTAGTGTCCGGTTCGGGGAGGTGCGCCATGGCACAGGTCGACATCAACACCGCGGACGTCCGGGAGCTGATGACCCTCTCGGCGGTGAGCGAGGAGCTCGCCCGCCGGATCGTGAAGTTCCGCGAGGTCAACGGTCCCTTCGAGAAGATCGAGGACCTGCTGAAGGTCGAGGGCTTCACCCAGGACATCCTCGAGCGCAACCGCGCCAACCTGGTCGCCGTCCCGCCGCCGCCTCCCCCGCCCGAGTCCGTCGACGTCGTCCTGAAGCGCACCGACGGCGAGGCCGGCAGCTTCGCCGGCCACAACGTCGAGCTCACCGGCACACGGACCACCGAGGACACCCCCACCGGCGTCCCGTTCGCCACCAACGGTGCGGCCTCGGACCAGGGCGAGCTCACCCTCGAGGTCCCGGCGCGCGCCACCGTGCTGGGCGACGTCACCTTCCGGGTGAGCGCCCCGGACGGGTCGATCCTCGCCACCCACACCGAGGACGGCGGCTCGCTGCCGCGCAAGATCACCATCACCGTCGACCCGAAGGTCTTCGGCACCACCCAGCCGAACACCGACCCCACCGCCGGGAAGCCCACCCGCCTGCGCGGCCAGGTCATCGACGACGCGGGCCGACGTACCGCCGCGAACCTGCAGGTCGTCATCTGGGGTGCCACCGAGGCCAACCCCCAGGACGCCGACTTCCGCGCGCTGCTGGTGGTGACCACCGACGCCCGCGGCTTCTTCACCGGCCCCTACCCGGTGGGGGAGTTCTCCGCCGCGCACGCCACCGTCGGCATCGACGACGATCCCGTGACGGTCCCGATCCACCTGCAGGACAAGGAGTTCCCCGAGTCGGTGATCCTCGTCGTGGACCTCCCCGAGGAGACGGCGAAGGACGAGGACTGCGGCTGCGGCTCGGACACCGCGGCGCCCCGCTCCCCCGACTCCACCGACCTCGCCCGTGCGGACGGGACCTTCTCCGCCGACGTCGGCGCCGGTCGTTGCGTGGACTTCACCAAGCCGGACCGGACGCTGGAGGAGTACTCCTTCAGCTACGTCGTGCGCACCACCGAGCCGGAGATCCGCGGCCTCACCCTCGACGAGCCGCGCAAGGTGCCCGGCCGCATCGTCGACAAGTTCCTGCCCGGCCTGCTCAAGGACTCCGCGGTGATCCGCGCGCTCGGGGACACGACCGCGGAGACCGAGGGGGACGACGTACGCCGCAACGCGCTGGTCCGCGCGAGCGAGGCGACCACGACCACCGCCACCTCGGCGGCAGCACGGCGGGGTCCTCCCGGCCGACCTCAGCATCGACGCCGGCATCCTGCGATCGCTGACCCGCGACCCCGGAGCGGTCACCACCGACCGGCTGGCCAGCGCCGCGCGGCTCTCGTTGCACGCCGACCTGCACCGCTACCTGAGCGGCTCGGTGGCCAGGGCCCCCGGACGGCGGGCGCTGACCGGCGACAACCCGATCGACTGGGACGACGACCCGACGATCTACCAGGCCGCGACGATCGCGCACGGCCACGTGCTCCGGTTCAAGCAGGAGTGGGTCGCCGACGGCTACTCGATGGGCAACCTGCTCTACAGCCTGCCCCTCGCCCCCGGGCAGAAGAAGCAGCTGGCCGTCGTGGACTGGGAGCGCCGCGAGGTCACCAGCCGTGAGGAGGCGCGCACCGAGACCGAGGCCCTGGCCGCCAGCCTCGACCGCGACCGCGACATCAGCGAGATCGTCAACGCCACCCTCACCGAGTCCACCCGCGGCGGATCCAGCTCCTCCAGCGGCGGCATCGCCGGAGGTCTCGGCATCGCGGCGATCGTCCCGCCGGTCGGCGGCCTGCTCGGCATCGGCGGCGGCTTCTCCAGCGCCGACTCCAGCGCCTGGCAGGACTCCTCACGGCACACCTCGGCCAATGCGCTCAACCAGCTGCGGGACCGGACCACGCAGAGCGCCTCGGCGGTGCGCAGCCAGCGCACCTCGGTGGTGCACACCGTCGCCCAGGGCGAGCGGGTCACCGCGACCACCGAGTCGGTGGCCAACTACAACCACTGCCACGCGATCACCATCCAGTACTTCGAGGTGCTGCGGCACCTGCTCGTCCGCCAGCGCCTGGTCGACGTCCAGGAGTGCCTGCTGGTGCCGATGCTGATGTCGTGGTTCACCCGCGACAAGGCGCTGCGCTGGCGGCACACGCTGTACGACGCCGCCCCGCGTCAGCTGCGCGGCGGGTTCGCCGCCCTGGAGCGCATCGACGCGGCGTACGTCGGCAGCGACCTCCCGGTGGGCCGGTACGCCGATGAAAACCTCGAGACCGTCGAGGGCGACCTGACCCTGCGCTTCCAGCTGACCCGGCCGGCGGACAAGGACGACGACTTCGACCCGACGACGTGGAACCCGCTGCTGAAGCTGTTCGGCTTCAACTTCGCCGACTTCTACGCCCAGTCGCTGAAGGACAAGCAGTTCAAGGACCGGGTCTTCCTGGAGCAGATGGGCCCGCGGATCGCCGACAACCTGACCCGGGTGCTCAAGGTGACCGCCGTACGCGCCGACGACAGCGAGGTCGACCTGCGCATCGACCCGACCCTGGTCTCGCCCTTCCGCAACGACCAGCCGCTCTCGGTCTCGCTGCGGATGACCTCCGGGCTCGACCCGGTCAAGCGCAGCGAGATCAAGGCCGTCAAGATCAGCGCCAAGCTGCAGCTGCCGGGGCTCCCGTTCGTGCTCGACGTGCTCCCCTCCGGCTCTCGGGTGATCGTCGAGGCCGGGTCGCTGCGCTACCGCACCGCCCACCTCTCCGACGCGTTGTTCCGCAACGCCTACATCCGCAACGACCTCACCGGCACCGACGACGTCCGCATCGAGACGCCGCTGAACCGCCAGGAGCTGCGCAACCCGCGCGAGGAGGACAAGGAGCTGGCCCGCAACCTGCTGGACCACCTCAACGAGAACATCGAGCGCTTCCACCACGTCCTGTGGGGGCGGATGAGCGACGCCCGGCGCTACATGCTGCTCGACGGCTTCCAGGCGCCGGGCTCCGGCGGCCGCTCGGTGGCCAGCGTGGTGGAGAACGAGCTGATCGGCATCGCCGGCAACTGCCTGATCATGCCGGTGGCGCGTGGCTTCCACCTCGACCCGACCTTCAACCAGGACACCGAGCAGCCCGTCGACCTGCTCGAGCACTACGAGCCGAACACCCCGATCGAGCCCTCGCGGGTGGCGATCCCCACCCGCGGCGTGTACGCCGAGGCCGTGATGGGCGCCTGCAACTCCTGCGAGGTCATCGACGAGACCAGGTTCTGGCGCTGGACCGAGGCGCCGATCCCCGACTCACCGACCCAGCTGCTGCCGGTCTCCACCGAGAGCCGGCGTGCGACACCGGCCGACGTGACCCCGACCGAGCTGCCGAACCCGATCATCGCGATGCAGAACGCCCCGGCAGCGCCGGATCCGACCGGTCTCACGGCGGCCTTCCAGCTGCTCGGACAGTCCGGCGCCTTCAAGGACATCACCGGCCTCGAGGGCACCCAGAAGAACGCCGCGGCCGCCCTCCAGCAGGCGTTCAGCACCGCCACCACCTTCGGCACCAAGGCCGCCGACCTCGCCCTGCAGGGAAAGATGAGCCAGGACATCGACAAGGCGATGAAGACCATCACCGATGCCCGCGAGAAGGGTCTGATCACCGACCAGCAGGCCTCGGGCCTGATGGAGACCGCGATCCGGGGCATGGTCGGCGGCGGGGCGCAGAACCCCAAGTCCGCCCCCACGACCGGCGACGTGGAGAAGATCACCAAGGCCGCCGGGAAGGAGAAGGCCGCGGTCTCGGTCACCCACCCGACCGGCGAGAAGGTCGAGGTCGACGCCCGGCCCGGCGGAGGTGGCAAGGAGGACGCCTCGGCGCCGATCATCGTCCTCGACAGCGACACCGAGTCGGCCGACGTACGCGCTTTCCGGCCGTCGAAGAACGACAAGTCCCTGGTCATCGAGGTGGCGGCCTCGTTCCGACGCGCCCCCGACGGCGCCCGACTGCGCTGGTCCTCCCCCGAGGCCGGCGCGCTGAAGATCGACAACCCGGACGCGGCCCGGACCAAGGTGCGCGGGATCGTGCCCGGGGTCCACGACCTCGACATCGACCTGCTCGACGGCGGTGGCACCCGGGTCGCCAGCATGAAGCTGAAGCTCTCGGTCCCGCAGTGCGTGCAGGTCACCGAGAACGCCGCCGCGTTCGACCAGGCGATCGACGACTACCACCTGACCGGCCAGAAGGACGCGATCATCGCCGAGTCCAAGAAGGTCGTGGAGGCGCTGCTGGCCACCAGCAACACGCGGGTGTTCTGGAAGGTCGGCGCGCTGAACGAGGCGCTCCCCGCGCACGTGCCGGCGACCAACGTCGTGGTCGCGACCGTGAAGAACAAGGACCCCAACGGCAACCTGGGCGTGACCTTCGGGCCCGCGGCCGCCGACACCTTCAACGAGACGATCGATCTCTTCCCGGGGATGTACAAGGAGCCCGACGCGATCGACGTCGACACCGAGACCCAGGCGCTGATCATCCAGCTGGAGAGCTCGTTGGTCAGCGACCCGGACCTCGAGGCGGTCGCCACCAAGGTGCTGGGTCGGTTGGTCGGCGAGACCACCGCCCACGAGATCGGGCACGCGCTGCTGTGGGACGACATCCCGGGCAGTGGCCACAACGCCCCGGCGATCGCCCACGACCTGATGAACCGCGGCGTCGACCGGGTCTTCATCGAGCGCACCGGGATGGAGAACACCGCCCAGGTCAGCCCGGTGCTGCCCGAGCACTACAAGGACCACGGCATCGCCCGGATCGACCGGTTCCAGGCTGCGAACCAGGCGCTGATCGACAAGCAGTGGCCGGTGCCGCCGCACTTCGGCTGACCCGGCGTCAAGATGGTGCTGTCGGGGCATGTCGGCGGGGCTCGTGGGCGGATAGGTTGCGCTCGTGCCCCGCACTGCTGCCCGTCTGAAGCTCGCGTACGCCGGCCTCGCGGCCCTGGACACCTGGCTCTCCGGCGTGCCGCGTGCTCACCGGCTGCGGTCGGTCACCAAGCCGCTGCTGATGCCGACCCTGACCGCATCCCTGGTGACCGATCCGCGCGCCGTCGACTCACCGCTGCGCACCACCACGGTGGCCGGACAGGTCGGTGGGTGGGGCGGCGACGTGGCCCTGCTCGGCTCCGGCACCAAGCCGTTCCTGGCCGGGATGGGGTCCTTCGCGCTCGGGCACGCCGCCTACATCGCCGGCTTCTGGCGGCGGCGCGGACAGACGGCGGTCGTGGACTCCCCTGGCCCGCGCGCGGTCGCGGCGGCCTGGGGTCTCAGCGCCGTCCCGATGGCGGTGCTGGCCGGGCGCAAGCAGCGTGAGCTCGGCGTGCCCGTGCTCGGCTACGCGACCCTGCTGTCGGCGATGACCGCGACCGCGGTGCACCTCGACGAGTCGCTGCCGGCTTCGGCGCGGCGACTGACCGGACTGGGCGCCGTGCTCTTCCTGGTCTCGGACACCATGCTCGGCTTCGGCAAGTTCGTACTCACCGATCCGCCGCCGGAGCTCGAGCGCGGGGTGATGGCGACCTACACCGCCGCGCAGCTGCTGATCAGCGAGGGCGCCGCCCGGGCGTGACCGCGAAGCGGGCGGCGGAGGCAGCCGGCCCGCACAGGAACATGCGAATGTGGCCGGAGAGCCGCCAGAACGCCACTCCAGCCCCAACAGCGACATTTGCATGTTGGGCTACGACGGTTGGGCGCCCAACGCCCCACCGAGCAGACGAATGGGGTGGGGCCGAGCGTGTCGGCCCCACCCCATTTCTTCCCCATGCACCGGCGGCGGGTCTCAAGGGACCGCCGGCACGTCCGTGCCTCGCAGATGGAGTGTGTGATCAGCCTGCGGGTACGGCGAGCTTCTGGCCCTCCTCGATGGAGGCGCCGGGGAGTGAGTTGAGCTGCTGGATGCGCAGCACCATCTCGCGCACGTGGCCGGGCTCGGCGACCCGCCCGGCGATGTCGTAGAGCGTGTCGCCGGAGTGCACCTCGACGATCCGCACGGCCTGGGCGTGGCCGCCGCTCAGCGAGGCGGCCGCCCAGCCGCCGAGGGCCACCATCGCGGCCAGGGCGCCGGCGAGGAAGAGCGCGCTCAGCACCACCCGACCCCGCCGGGTGAGGCGCACCGCGCCCTGCGCGGGACGCGCCGGACGAACCCGAGGCATCGGACGAACCGGTGCAGCGGCCGGGGCGACCCGGCGGATCCGCGTCACCGCAGCCGGCGCCTCGTCGCGCACCCGCCGCGCGGGCTCGCCCTGGCCGTAGTCGAAGTCGAAGACCTGCCCGAACTCGACGCCGGGGGCGTCGGTCACCTGACGGACCGCGTGGGTCAGCGCCTCGAAGCGGGCGTCGACGTCGGGGGCGGCAGCGGCGCTGCGCTGGGCGGGAACGGTCAGTGTGCTCATCGGTCTACCTCTTTCGGGGTTGGTGCCCGGCCTCGGTCGGCCGGGCGGGGAAGCGACCCCTGCTGTGTGCTGATCGATGTCTATCCGCGACCACCGACAACGTTGCTCGGGCCGGGGGTTCGAATAGACGTTCGATCGAACACATGTGCGACCGTAGGACATCGGAGAGGTCAGATCAAGCACTTCTTCGAACGTGTGTTCCCGCAGCGGAGGCGACACGCCCTTCGAACATGTGTTTGAAGTGACGCCTGTGACTGGCTACCTTTCCCCTATGGCGACGCGCGACAAGTCCTCCTCCCCCCGCGGCCGCAGCTCGGTCACCGAGCTGCCCGACACGGCCCCCGATGCCACCGGCCTCACGCCGCGGCAGCAGCGCATCCTCAACGTGCTGCGCGAGTCGCTCGAGCGGCGCGGCTACCCGCCGAGCATTCGCGAGATCGGCGAGCTCGTCGGGCTGACCAGCTCCTCCAGCGTCGCCCACCAGCTGCGCGTGCTGGAGCAGAAGGGCTTCATCAAGCGCGACCCCAACCGCCCCCGGGCGCTCGAGGTGTTCATCCCCGAGCTGATGGCCGCCCGGCGCGCGATGGGCACGGCGGACGAGGCCTACGACCCCACTGGGATCGGCGACGCCAACCCGGCCGCGACCATGGTGCCGATGGTCGGCCGCATCGCCGCGGGCGGTCCGATCCTCGCCGAGGAGCGGGTCGAGGACGTCTTCCCACTGCCCAAGACCCTGGTCGGCGACGGCACGCTGTTCCTGCTCGAGGTCTCCGGTGACTCGATGATCGAGGCGGCCATCTGCAACGGCGACTACGTCGTGGTCCGTCAACAACCCACGGCGGAGAACGGCGAGATCGTCGCCGCGCTGATCGAGGGCGAGGCGACGGTCAAGACCCTGCAGAAGAAGGGCGGCAAGGTCTGGCTGCTGCCCCAGAACGACGCCTACCAGCCGATCGACGGCACCGACGCCACCATCCTGGGCAAGGTCACCGCGGTCCTGCGCCGGATGTGATCGCGACGCTGCGGTGCGGGCTCAGCCCCGCCGCAGCGCCCGTCGCCCCTGGGCCCGCAGCAGCGGCTCGACCCGGGTGGTGGCCCGCGGGGCCAATGCGGCGAAGCGGAGTACGCCGCCACGCCAGCCCGGCAGCGTCCGGACCACCCGGCGCCTCCCGATCAGCGCCACGACAGCGGCCGCCACCTCCTCCGGGGCGAGCATCCGGCCGCCGGAGGCGACGAGCTCCTTGGCGCGGCCGTCGTGGTGCATCTCCTCGACCATGGTCGTGGACACCCCGTCCGGACACACGGCGTGCACGCGCACCCGTCGCGGGGCCTCGGCGGAGAGCGACAGGGTCAGGGACACCACGGCCGCCTTCGTCGCGGCGTACACCGAGAGTCCTGGCACCGGCCCGTGCCCGGAGAGCGAGGCGATGTTGACGATGTCGCCACCGCTCTTGGAAAAGGCCGCGAGCGCCGCCCGGCAGCCCCACATGGTGCCGAGGGCGTTGACCTCGACCAGCCGCCGCACCTCGTCCTCGGTGAGCTCGGTGAGGGTCCCGTCGTGCCCGACGCCGGCGTTGTTGACCCAGACCGCCAGTGGCCCGTAGTGGCTCGCCACCGCGGCCACCTCCCGGTGGGACTCCGGCGTGCGCACGTCCTGGACCAGGCCTTCGACGGCACCGATCGCCTGCGCCGTCTCGGCAATTGCGGGCGACACGTCGGTGATCACCACCCGGTGCCCGCGGGCGACGAGCGCCGTGGCGATGGCGCGACCGATCCCGCGCGCCGCGCCGGTGACCACCGCGGAGGTCCCCGCGGTCTTGGCAGGGGTCTGGCCAGCAACCGGCATGGCCCGATCCAAGCACGCAGGTCCCAGCGCCCGGGACCGCACGGACGAAGGGGCCGGGCCGTGCCGCCCGGCCCCGTGTCTGGTGCCGGTCAGTCGAAGAGGAATCCGGCGTGACCGGCGAGGACGCCGTCACCGATGTAGATCGCCAGGTAGCCGGCCACCGCCAGCGCACCCACGACCAGGGACGCGATGCACTGCCCGGCCCCGGTGCGCGCGGTCCGGCCGGCGTTGCCCAGGACCATCCCCGCAGTCCCGAGCACGAGCGGCAACCCGGACCAGAAGGCCGGCAGGGTCAGCAGCAGCGCGGGGACCGACAGGGCCAGGGCGGTGCCACCGGCGCTCTCCTTGCGCAGGGCCCGGGGCACCACGAACCCGAACACGAGGAGGCCGGCGAGGGCGACGAACGCGGCCATGCTGAGCAGCTCGCCCCAGCTGTGGGCGCCGTACGCCGTCCAGCCGATCGCCACCGCGCAGCTGCCCAGGGCGAGGGGGACCAGCGAGCGGGTCGTGGTGGGTGTGGTGGTGGGCACTTCGGTGGTCATGACTGTCTCCTGAGGTGAGGACGAACGAACCAGGCCGAGTCAACGCTGCGGGCAGCCCGAGCGCGTCATGTCTGCGAGCGGTCTGTGCTCATCCCTGCGGGCGAGCTGCCGCGTCATCCCGCAGGGTGACCCGCAGCCGGGGCGTGGGGGCCTACCGTGACCTCATGAGTCTGCTGGGGTGGGCCCGGCGGTACGGCGACCTGCTGTGGGCGCTCTCCCTCGCGGCGCTGGTCGCCGTCGAGCTGGCCACGTGGCGCACGCAGGTCCCGCTGCGCGGCTACCTCTACGGACTCCTGCTCACCCTGCCGCTCGCCTGGCGCCGGACCCAGCCGCTGGTCGCCTTCGTCCTGGTGATGGTGGGCATCCAGCTCCTCGGCGAACTGCTGCCGCGCTTCGACAACGACTCGATGGCCTTCGTCCTCGCCTTCCTGCACGCCCTCTACTCAGTCGGACGCAACGCCCGCGGACAGCAGCGCTGGATCGCGGCGGCCTTGCTGCCGGTGGTGGGCGCCTTGTTCATGCAGGACGAGGGCGGCATCCAGCACGCCGACCTCGGCGACCTCGCCTTCCTGGTCGGCTTCATCGGAGCTCCCTGGGCGGCGGGACTCACGCTGGCGCTGCGACGCGAGCGCGAGACCGTTCTGCGGGCGGAGAACGAACGGCTCCAGGCCGAGCAGGCCGAGCTCGCCCGGCGCGCGGTCGCCGAGGAGCGCGCCCGGATCGCCCGCGAGCTCCACGACGTCGTCTCCCACGCCATCTCGGTCACCGTGCTCCAGTCCCGCGGCGCTCGGGCCACGCTCGGCCGCGACGAGGAGCAGGTACGCCGGTCCCTGGACGCCATCGAGCAGACCAACACCGCAGCCCTGGGCGACATGCGCCGGCTGCTGGCCGTCCTCCGCGACGCCGACACCGAGGTGGACGGCGACCGAGCAGGCACGGACCTGGCCCCGCAGCCCTCACTCGACCACCTCGACGCCCTTCTGCAGCACGTGCGCGGGTCCGGCGTACCGGTCGAGCTGGAGGTGACCGGCACGCGCGGCCCGGTCCCGCCGGGCGTGGACCTCTCGGCCTACCGGATCGTGCAGGAGGCCCTGACCAACGTCCTCAAGCACGCTGGGTCGGCCCGGGCGCGGGTGCGGCTGGACTACCTCGCCGACGCGCTGCACATCCGGGTCAGCGACGACGGGACGTCCACGATGAGCAACGGCGCCACCACCGACGGGGGCGCCGGGCACGGCCTGATCGGCATCCGCGAGCGCGTCGCCGTCGTCGGCGGCTCGGTCGCCGCCGGGCCGCAGCCCGAGGGCGGGTACGCGGTCGACGTACGCCTGCCGTTCTCGGTGGAGTTCTCGTGATCCGGGTGGTGCTGGCCGACGACCAGCCGCTGGTGCGCACCGGTCTGCGGATGATCCTCAGCGCCCAGGAAGACCTCGAGGTGACCGGTGAGGCGGCCGACGGGGCCGAGGCCGTCCGGTTGTGCGCCGAGGGCGAGCCGGACGTCGTGCTGATGGACGTCCGGATGCCCCGGATGGACGGGATCGAGGCGACGCGGGCGATCAGGGCGGCGCAGGACCCACCCCGGGTGCTCGTGCTCACCACCTTCGACCTCGACGAGGTCGTCTACGACGCGCTGCGGGCCGGGGCCAGCGGGTTCCTGCTCAAGGACGCGCCCGAGGAGCGGCTGGTGACGGCGATCCGCGTCGTTGCCGACGGCGGCTCGCTGTTCGCGCCCAGCGTCACCCGCCGGCTGATCGCGGAGTTCGCCCGTCACCGCCGCGAGGAGCCGCCGGACCTCGGCGGACTCACCCAGCGGGAGACCGACGTGCTGCGGCTGGTCGCTCGCGGGTTCAGCAACGCCGAGATCGCCGGGGAGCTGTTCGTCAGCGAGAACACGGTGAAGACCCACGTCGCCAGGGTGCTGATGAAGCTGGGGGTGCGGGACCGGGTGCAGGCCGTGGTGGCCGCCTACGAGTCGGGGTTGGTCCGCCCGGCTGGTTGACCAAGCCTTCTTTTCCCCCGAAACGGCGCGAAACGGACTAATCAGGCGCACACTGAGCGGGTGCATACCTCACGCCTGTTCTCGGTGGCCGTCGTCGTGGCACTCGGTGTCGGTCTGGTCCCCAGTATCGCCACGGCGCGCAGCACCCCCCACGGACGCTTCCTGCCCGAGCCGCTCCACGGCGCCAAGGCGGTCCGCGTCCTCGGTGACCGGCTCCCGGCCGTGGCCGCCCAGAACGAGAAGTCGACCAAGGAGCTCAAGCAGCTGCTGACCGAGGACCACTCCGCCTGGGTCGGCTCCCGGGGCCAGGTGTTCTACGTCGACAGGTCGGCGGGCACGACCACGGGCACCAGCAGCTCGGCGACGATCGCGCCGTCGTACCCCCTCGGGGACACCTTCGCGCTGCACAGCAGGCCGGGCAGCAACCGCACCATCTACCTCGACTTCGACGGTGGCGAGGTCAGGGGCACCTGGTGGGACGTCTCGGACGGGTTCCCCGCCGGCACCTACCCCGGCTACGACACCGACGGCAACGCCACCACCTTCGGAACCGCCGAGCTCGGCACGATCCAGCAGGTCTTCCGCCAGGTCGCGGAGATCTACTCCCCCTTCGACGTCGACGTCACCACGCAGGAGCCGACCGCCGACGCACTCGACCGGACCTCGAGCACCGACCAGACCTACGGGGTTCAGGTGATGGTCACCGACTCCACGACCGCGATGCAGGGCGCCTGTGGCGGCACCTGCTTCGGGATGGCCTACGACGACGCCTTCGACAACCCGACCTATTCCCAAGGTGACCCCGGGCCGGCGTTCGTCTTCACCTACCAGAACAGCTTCTCCGCGAACGTGATCGCCCAGGGCGCCGCCCACGAGGTCGGTCACACCCTCGGGCTGAGCCACGACGGACTGGGCAGCAGCTCCTACTACACCGAGTTCACCGACTGGGGCCCGATCATGGGCGCCTCCATCGACCGGACGCTCAGCCACTTCAGCAAGGGCGAGTACGCCGGCGCCACCAACACCCAGGACGACCTCGCGGTGATGCAGGGCCACGGGTTGACCCGGGTGGCCGACGACGTGGTCGGCACCAAGTCGCTGGGCCAGCAGGCGTCGTACGACGTCACCGGCCTGATCGGCTGGCGCAACGACACCGACACCTACAGCATCGACCTGCCCTGCACCACCGAGCTGACCGTCAGCGCGGACAACATCGGGCCGGGCGCCTCCCTCGACGTCCGGCTGGACGTGGGCCCCGCCGGAGGCACCCTGACCAGGGCGGCCAACACGGGCCTCTCCGAGAGCACCACCGTCACCGCCGGGCCCGGGACCTGGCTGCTGCGGGTCGACGGCCAGGGCAAGGGCGATCCCGCCACCCTCGGGGACTACTCCGACTACGACAGCCTCGGGCAGTACCGCCTCACCGCCGCCACCACGGCCTGCGCCGACAGCGGCACCACCGACCCCACCCCGACCGAGCCGCCGGCACCCGCCGCGACCGCACCGGACACCCCCACGATCGGCAGGGCGAGCTCGGGCAGGCGCCGCAGGCCCATTACCGCGATCGTGCGCTGGTCCGCCCCGGCCTCCGACGGCGGCGCGGCGATCACCGGCTACGAGATCCGCGCGGAGAAGCTGGTGCGACGTCATCGCCGCACCCGGGTGGCCCGGGTCTACACCGCCCGCGGCATCAGCCCGGCGGCGACCACGGCACAGCTGCGGCTGCGACGCGGGAAGTACCGGTTCTACGTCCAGGCCGTCAACGCGATCGGCACGTCGGGCTGGTCGGGCGCCTCCCGCACGGTCCGGGCGCGCTGACCGGGACTACCCCTCGGCGAGGCGGGCGAGCGCCTTGCGGACCACCTCGGGGTCCGAGGTCTGCCACATCGGCGGCAGGCTCGCGCGCAGGAACCCGCCGTAGCGGGCGGTGACCAGGCGCGGGTCCAGGCAGGCCACCACGCCGCGGTCCTCGGTGGTGCGGATCAGCCGCCCGGCACCCTGGGCGAGCAGCAGGGCGGCATGGGTGGCGGCCACCGACATGAAGCCGTTGCGCCCGGCCTTGTCCGCGGCGCGCTGCCGCGCCGACATCAGCGGGTCGTCGGGCCGGGGAAACGGGATCCGGTCGATCAGCACCAGCTGGCAGGTCTCCCCCGGCACGTCCAGGCCCTGCCACAGGCTCAGGGTGCCGAAGAGGTTGGTGTGCGGGTCGCCGACGAACTGACGGGCCAGCTCGGGCAGCTGGGCGTCGCCCTGTGCCAACGTGGTCAGGTGCGGCAGCCGCTCGCGCACGTGCTCGGCTGCTGTCTCCGCCGCACGACGGCTGGAGAACAGCCCCAGCGTCCGACCGTCCGCGGCGTCGACCAGACCGACGATCTCCTCCAGATGGGCCTCGGTGAGCCCGTCGCGGCCCGGCGGCGGTAGGTGGCGGGCGACGTAGAGGATCGCCTGGCGTCCGTAGTCGAAGGGCGACCCGACGTCGAGGCCCTGCCAGGTGCCGTCCTCGGAGGCGGTGTCGCGCTCGGAGGGCGACAGCCCCACCGAGGAGGCGACCGCGTCGAAGTCGCCGCCGAGCTTGAGGGTGGCGGAGGTGAGCACCACGGTCTTGTCGCCGAGCAGCTTCTCGCGCAGCGTGCCGGCGACCTCCAGGGGCGCCACGCACAGGTAGCTGCCACCGCGGTTGGCCTCCCGCTCCGCCGATCTCTGGGCGACCCAGAGCACGTCCTTGTCCGAGCGCGCCGCCATCCGCTCGGCGGTGGCGAAGACCTGCTGGGCCCAGCCCTTGACCTGCGTGCGGGCGGCGTCACTCTCCCCCGCCTGCTCCTTGGGGAAGGCCGAGACCAGCGACCGGGCGGCGTCGCGGACCAGCTCCAGGGCGTCGGAGAGCGCCTGCGGCGGCGAGTCGACCCGCCCCGGGCCGGCCTCGTCGATGGCCTCGCGCAGCGCATCGGCGGCGTCGGCGAGGTCGTCGGGCTCGCTGCCTTCACAGTGCCGGACCGCGCGGCGCGCCGTGCGTTCCACCTCCGGCACGGACAGCTCGTCGGTGGCCGCCTGGGTCACCCGCGCGACCAGCTCGTGCGCCTCGTCGACCACGACCGCGTCGTAGTCGGGAATCATCGGGACCCCCTCGATCGCGTCGATGGCGAGCAGGGAGTGGTTGGTCACCACCAGCTGGGAGTCGTGCGCCCGCTCGCGCGCCTGCTCGGCGAAGCACTCCGCACCGAAGGGGCACTTGGCGGCCCCGAGGCACTCGCGGTGGCTGACGCTGACCTGTCGCCAGACCCGGTCGGTGTGCCGCGGCGCGTGGTCACGCTCCCCGGTCCCGCCGCCCGCCGCCTCCTGCTCGACCCAGTCGCGCAGCGCGACGACCTCGGCCCCCAGGGAGCCCTCGGGCACGTCGACCAGCGTGCCCTGGTCGTCGGGCACGCCCTCGCGGACGCGGTGCAGGCAGGCGTAGTTGGAACGGCCCTTGAGCACGGCGTACGACGGCTCCTCGGCGAGCACGTCCTTCGCCGCCTCGACCAGCGCCGGAAGGTCACGCTCGACCAGCTGGTGCTGCAGCGCCAGCGTGGCGGTCGCCACCACGACCCGGCCGCCGTGCAGCAGCGCCGGCACCAGGTAGCCCAGCGACTTGCCGGTGCCGGTGCCGGCCTGGACGAGCAGGTGCCGCTCGTCCTCCAGGGCCCGGGCGACCGCCTCGGCCATCGCCACCTGGCCCGGCCGCTCCTGGCCACCGAGGGCGCGCACCGCCGCCTCGAGCACCACCCGGACCGACGGCGTCTCCTCGCCGTCGGGCGCAGCGTCCTGCGTCACCTGCTCGACCACTGGAGAACCCTACGTCTCCGGACCGACAGGCACCGCCCACGTGGGGACGCTCACGTCCAGCCGGCGTTAAGCGTGCGCACGCGCGGGTATTGCGGCCCGCATGACCGACTTGATATCGGGCACGGCCACCGGCTCGAGGCCGGCCGGCGACGACCACCCCGCCCTGGAGTCCCGCATCGAGGCACACTCGGCGAACGGTCCTCTGGACAAGATCGTCTTCGGCGTCACCGCCGTCCTGGCGATCGGCTTCCTGGTGTGGGGTTTCACCGACACCGGCTCGCTCGGTGAGGTCTCGGGCTCGGCGCTGGACTGGACGGTCAGCTCGATGGGATGGCTGTTCGTGCTCACCGCCAGCGGGTTCGTGGTGTTCGTGATCTGGCTGGCGATGGGCCGCTTCGGCGACATCCCGCTGGGCAACGACGACGACCGGCCGCAGTTTCGGACCTCCTCGTGGATCGCGATGATGTTCAGCGCCGGGATGGGCATCGGGCTGATGTTCTACGGCGTCAGCGAGCCCCTCTCCCACTTCGTCACCCCGCCCCCGGGCACCGGCGGCACGGGCAACCCCGAGCGCGTCGAGCACGCGATGGCCACCACCCTCTTCCACTGGACGCTGCACCCGTGGGCCATCTACGCCGTGGTGGGCATCGCCATCGCCTATGGGGTCTTCCGCAAGGGGCGGCCGCAGCTGATCTCCTCGGCGTTCGCGCCGCTCTTCGGCGAACACCGCACCCAGGGCACCGCCGGCCGGATCATCGACATCCTCGCCATCTTCGCCACGCTCTTCGGCTCCGCGGCCTCCCTGGGCCTGGGTGCGCTCCAGATCGGCAGCGGGCTCGAGATCGTCGGCGGCCTCGGCGAGCTCGGCAACGGCGTGCTGGTGGCCATCATCGCGATCCTCACCGCGGCCTTCATCGCCTCGGCCATCTCCGGGGTGGAGAAGGGCATCCAGTGGCTCTCCAACATCAACATGGTCCTGGCCGTCGCGCTGGCCGCCTTCGTGTTCGTCGTCGGCCCGACCGTGTTCATGCTCGACCTGGTCCCGACGGCCGTGGGCTCCTACTTCCAGGACCTGGCGCAGATGGCCGCCCGCACCGAGGCCTCCGGCGGCGACGGGACGGCGGAGTGGCTCTCGGGCTGGACGGTCTTCTACTGGGCCTGGTGGCTGTCGTGGACGCCGTTCGTCGGCATGTTCATCGCCCGCATCTCCCGGGGTCGCACGATCCGCCAGTTCGTGACCGGCGTGCTGCTCGTGCCGAGCCTGGTCAGCGTGGTCTGGTTCGTGATCTTCGGCGGCGCGGCGATCCACCTGCAGCAGGGCGGCGTCGACCTGGGCGGCAAGTCCAGCGTCGAGGGCCAGCTCTTCGGCATGCTCGACCACCTGCCCTGGGCGACGCTGACCTCGGTCCTGGTGATGATCCTGGTCGCGATCTTCTTCGTCTCCGGCGCGGACGCCGCCTCGATCGTGATGGGCACGCTCTCCGAGCGCGGCACCCTGGAGCCCACCCGGTGGAACGTCGTGTTCTGGGGCGTGGCCACCGGCGGCGTCGCCGCGGTGATGCTGCTCGTGGGCGGCGACTCCGCCCTCACCGGGCTGCAGAACATCACCATCGTGGCCTCGGTGCCGTTCGTGCTGGTGATGATCGCGCTGACCGTCGCGCTGGTGAAGGACCTGCAGTCGGATCCGCTGATGGTCCGGCGACGCTACGCCGCGGAGCGGATCGAGGCCGCGGTGATCGAGGGCGTCAGCCGCCACGGCGACGACTTCGACCTCGTGGTCGAGCAGCGCACCGACGCCCGGTGAAGCCTCCGCCGACCGGGCAGTCGGGCACGCGGCACAGACACTGAGCGGGTGGTTCTGCACCGCGTCAGTGCAGTGGGCGGGCAGTTCTGCCCTGTCGGCGTACCTGACGCGTGCGCAACCGCCCGGTCGGCGAGCTCAGAGCGTGCAGAACTCCCCGGTCGGGGGAGCTAGAAGCTGACCTGGGGGGCCTGCTGCTGTCCCTCGGGGGCCTCGTAGAACTGGCGGGTGGCCACCCCGGCGATGCCGGAGAAGAACATCCACGGGATGGTGCGCACCAGGGTGTTCAGCTTGGCGACGGCGTCGTTGTAGTACTGCCGGGCGAAGGAGATCTGGTTCTCGGTCTCGGCGAGCTGCTGCTGGAGGTCCAGGAAGTTCTGGTTGGCCTTCAGGTCCGGGTAGTTCTCCGCGACCGCGTTGATGTTGGCGATCGCCCCCTGGAGCTGGGCGTCGGCCGCGGCCTTCTCCGGCACGTCCTCCCCGGCGGCCGCCTTCGCGACGCGGGCGCGGGCCCGGGTGACCTCCTCGAAGACGCCCTTCTCATGGGCGGCGTACCCCTTGACCGTCTCCACGAGGTTGGGGATCAGGTCAGCACGCCGGGTGAGCTGGACGTCGATGCCGCCCAGCGCCTCCTGGGCGCTGATGTCCTGGGTGCGCAGGCGGTTGAAGCCGACGACGACGAAGAACGCCAAGGCCACCACCACGACGGCGACGACGATCAGTGCGATCAGCATGGGTTGTTCCCTTCGGGTTTCGACCCTTCGACAGGCTCAGGGCAGGCAGGCTCGGGCCACCGAGGTGAGGCAAGTGTGCGCGAGGTGGTCACCAGGAGCCACCCCCGCCGCCGCCTCCGCCGCCACCCCCGGAGAAGCCACCGCCGCCGGAGGACGAGGACTGGCTGGCGTTGTACGCCGAGATCGCCGAGCCGACCGTGGCGGAGAAGTCATGGGCCATGGCCGAGGCGAAGCTGCCGGTGGTGTAGCCGGCCGCGCCGGCGAAGTACCTCGGCGCCGGAGGCTCCTCGCCCATCTCGGTGCGGTACTTCGTGGCCCACTGGTCGGCCACGCCGAACGCCACGGCGTAGGGGATGAAGGCGGTGTAGAGCTCCTTGCGGCCGGAGAAGTCGAAGCGCGCCTCGGCCGACGAGGTGGACAGGATCCGGTGGAAGCCGCCGATGCGGGACCACAGCTCCCGGCCGGTGGCAGTACGGCGGGTGCCCGACCCGGTCCGCATCACCTCTACGGAGAAGACGGCGAACAACCCGGGCACCAGCGCCAGCGCCGAGAGGTGCGCGGGGTTCCAGAACACGAGCACCCCGGTGAGCCCCGCCGCGGCCAGCCAGAGCAGGGCGCCGAAGCTGCCCAGTCCGGAGCTCACCACCAACCCGTTGGTCCTCGCCCACTGCTTGGTGGCGCCCTCGAAGTCCGCCATCGCCGACTTCAGCTTCTCCCCCGCGCTCACCGACTTGTAGGCCCGGAAGGAGCCGCCCGGAACGCCCAGCGCCCGGGCGGCCTCGGCGGTGACGGGGTCGAGCTGCTGCCACGCGGCCGCGTTGCCGGTGTCGGTGATCGTCCAGGCGTCGTCACGGGTCAGGGTGGTGGCGCCCTTCTCCGCGGACTCCATGATCGAGGCCACGAACGCCTCGCGGCCCACGGACTCGGAGAAGAGGTACTTCGCCTGGGCCGGGCCGATCCCCTCCGGCGGGCCGTACATCAGTGGGAAGGCCGGATCCGCCTCGCGGGTGCCACGGGCGACGCGCCAGCCGAGGAAGCCCGCGCCGGCACCGACCACGAGGACGACGAGCAGCACCACCACGCTGCCGCCGAGCACCGGGTCGAAGGCGATCGCCCACGGCAGGTGCGCGCGGCCGGGTGCGGGCATGTCCAGCAGGGTGCGGACCGTGACCGGGGTGTTCGGCATCAGCTCCCCGGTGGTGACCACCATGGTGGTCCCGGAGACCTCCGGGGTGCATCCGCTGGTCGCCCCGCTGCCGACCGCGCACTGCACGCCCTGCGGGGCACGTGGGAAGTCCACGGTGAGGCGGGAGCGGGTGATCGGCATCCGCCAGCCACCGGGGATCAGGTTCCAGTAGAAGACCGACTGGTCGTCGCGTGCCCGCAGCACTCCTCGGATCGTGTACGAGATCACGTAGGTGTGCGGACCCTCCAGCGTCACGTCCGGCGAACCGATGCGGACGTTGCGGAACCGGCCGTTCCCCTCCCGCATCACCTCGTAGGGTTCGGGGTTGCCGTCGCGGCTGATCCGGAGATCCTTCGGCACCAGGCGTGCGCCCGCGTCGTGCGGGTCGCGCAGGTCGAAGAACCGGAAGATGCCGTGCTTGCCGAAGGGCAGGCTCACCTGCAGCGTCTCGGTGGCGCGCAGGTCCCCGTCCTGGTCCACGGCGAAGCTGGCGCGGTAGTCGGTGATCCGGGCCGGGTCGGGAACGATGGTGGCGCTGCCTGCGCCCAGGACCGCGGGAAAGAGCACGAGGGCGAGCAGCACGACCAGCCCGATCGCCCAGGCGAGCCAACGCTTCACGGGCAGAGAGTACAAACACCGGACCGTTCCGGACGCGGCGAAAGGCCGACCGGTGCGGACCTTTCGGGTCCGCACCGGCCGGCCGGGGGGTGGTGCGCTCAGCCGCGGTCCTCGGCGAGGTCCGCTCGGCTGACCAGGGTCAGCCCGAGCACCGTGTAGCCCAGGAGCAGGTGCGCCGATCCGACGCGATCGTGCGGGCCCGGGACGCCGGCCTCGGCCGCGGCTCCACGGGGCGCTGAGGTTGCGCAGGACGTCATGGGTTCCGGTCGTCATAGCGACGAGCTCTTATGACGTCCGGGGGCTGGGTCGGTCAGCCCGCGGCGTACGGCGCCAGCTCGCCGGCCAGCGCCTCGCCGACCCGCGCCTTGACCAGGGTGCCGTCGCCGGTGTGCTCGACCGAGATGACCTCGCCCTGGTCGTGCACCCGGCTGAGCAGGTCGCCGCGGTCGTAGGGAAGCAGCGCGGCCACCTCGACCGAGGGACGGGGCAGCTCCGCCTCGATCGCGGCACGGACCTCGGCCACGCCCGCACCGGTCCGCGCCGAGCAGGCCACCGAGTGCGGCTCGCGCTGGCGCAGCCGGGCGAGCACCATCGCGTCGGCGACGTCGGACTTGTTGATCACCACGAGCTCGGGCACGTCGTCGGCACCGATCTCGGCGAACACCTCCCGGACCGCCGTCAGCTGCCCCTCGGGGTCGGGGTGCGAGCCGTCCACGACGTGCACGATCAGATCGGCGTCGGCGACCTCCTCCAGCGTGGAGCGGAAGGCCTCGACGAGCTGGTGCGGCAGGTGTCGGACGAAGCCGACGGTGTCACTCATCGTGTAGGTGCGCCCGTCCGCGGTCGTCGTACGCCGGGTCTTGGGGTCGAGCGTCGCGAACAGCGCGTTCTCGACCAGCACGCCGGCGTCGGTGAGCCGGTTGAGCAGCGAGGACTTGCCGGCGTTGGTGTAACCCGCGATCGCCACGCTCGGCACGGCGTTGCGGCGCCGACCGGCGCGCTTGGTCTCCCGGGTGGTCGCCATGTGGGCGAGCTGGCGGCGCAGCCGGGCGATCCGGGTGTTGATCCGGCGGCGGTCGGTCTCGATCTTGGTCTCACCGGGACCGCGACCGCCGATGCCGCCGCCCTGGGAGCCGACCCGGCCACCGGCCTGCCGGCTCAGCTGGCCACCCCAGCCGCGCAGGCGCTGCTTCATGTAGTTGAGCTGGGCCAGCTCGACCTGGGCCATGCCCTCGCGGCTCTTCGCGTGCTGGGCGAAGATGTCGAGGATCAGCGCGGTGCGGTCGACGACCTTGACCTTGACCCGGTCCTCGAGGTTGCGCAGCTGGCTGGGCGCGAGCTCGCCGTCGCAGATGACGGTGTCCGCGCCGGTGGCCCGGACGATCTCGGCGAGCCCCTCGACCTTGCCGCGGCCGATGTAGGTGGCCGGGTCGGGAGTGTCCCGGCGCTGGTAGAGCGCCTCGAGGACCTCCGAGCCCGCGGTCTCGGCGAGGGCGGCCAGCTCGGCCAGGGAGTTCTCCGCGTCCGCGACGGTGCCCTCGGTCCACACCCCGACGAGGATGACGCGCTCGAGGCGCAGCTGGCGGTACTCGACCTCGCTGATGTCCTCGAGCTCGGTGGAGAGCCCGGCGACCCGGCGCAGCGCGTGGCGCTCGGCGAGGTCCTGGTCGCCGAGGGTCTCCGCGACACCGGACGATTCGTCCCAGTCCTCCGGGTGTGTCCGGTTATCGTCCCAGCCGGCCGTCTCGGCGAGCGCGTCGCTGAGGTCGACCTCGAGGGTCTTGTCGGCCGCAGCCGGTAGTTTCTCGTTCCTCATACGCTTACCAAGGCTAGGCAGGAGCGCAACCAATTTCATTCCGGGACTGGCCACCGTCGTTCTCGGGCGCGAGGATCCACAGGTGATCTCGGCACGGGGGCGAGGCGCCGGCGCGACGCTGGGCTACGTCGCGGCGTACGTCGCAGCGCTGGTCGTCGGCCGGCAGACCGTCGTCGACACCCACCAGCTGGCGGCCTTCTGGCCGGCGGCGGGCGTCGCCGCGCTGTGGCTCATGCGTGCCCGCGGCACCGCTCAGCTCGCCATGGACACCCTGCTGCTCCTCGTCGCCACCGTCGTCGCCGACACGGTCATGGGGGTGCAGGGCCTCGCCACCCTGCTGCTGTTCGCCGCGGCCAACGCCTTCCACGGCCTGGTCGTGCGCTGGTGCGCCGCCCGGCTGGAGGTCCGACCGTTCCGCGGCGAGCTGCGCCGCCGGCTGGCGAGCACCCGCGACCTGCTCGACCTGGGAGCGACGGCGATCGTGGCGTCGCTCGCCAGCGCTCCGCTGGGTCTGCTGGCCGCCTGGGCCAGCACGGGGCGCTGGAGCTGGTGGATCGGCTTGACCTGGGTGGTGCGCAACGGGTCCGCCACCCTGGTCGTGGTTGCCGCCGCCCTCGCGGTGATGACCGCCTGGCGGCGAGAAGCCGACCTCCCGTGGCGGCGGCGACTGGCCCTGACACCGGACCGACGGCCCGGAGCGGCCCCCGAGCTGGCGGTGGTGCTGCTCGGGAGCCTCGGCATCGGCCTGTCGGTCTTCACCGCCGACACCCCGATCGCCTTCGTGCTGATCGTCAGCGCCGTGTGGATCGGGCTGCGCTTCTCCCCCGTGGTCGGCACCCTGCACACCCTGGGCATCGGAGCGCTCGCGGTCACCTGCACGGTCCTGGGGCTGGGGCCCTGGGGGGCCTTCACCGACCAGATGTTGCGCGCGGTCGTGGTCCAGCTCTTCGTCGCCCTGCACTGCATGATCACCCTCACCCTGGCCCTCGGCGTCGCCGACCGCACGCGCCTGCTCGCGCGGGCGCGGGCCTCGGAGGCCCGGGCCACCTCCCAGGCCCAGCTCCTGCACGCGGTCACCACGACGATGGCCGAGGGGATCGCGGTGCTCGACGCCGACCGCTGCGTCGTCATGTCCAACCCCGCGGTGGCCAGGCTCACCGGGCTCACCGCGGAGACCGGGACCGCCGGCACGGCCGAGGACTACGGCTTCAGCACCGCCGAGGGCCACCCGCTGCCGCTCTCCAACCGCATCACCGAGCGGGTGCTGCGTGGTGAGCGGGTGGTGGGTGAGGACCTCCTCCGGGTCGACCCCGAGTCCGGGGCCCCACGGATGCTCGAGGTCAGTGCCGTGCCGCTCCACCTCTCCGACCGCCCCGAGGAGACCCTCGCCCTGCTGGTCGTGCGGGACGTGAGCGAGCAGCGCGCCCACCAGCGCGAGCTCGAGGGCTTCGCGGGCGTCGTCGCCCACGACCTCAAGACGCCGCTGAACGGCGTCAAGAGCTGGGCCGAGCTGCTCGGCGACCAGCTGGACGACCTCGAGGTGGACACCAGTCCGGCGCGCCGGAGCCTGGCGCACGTCCGCGGGTCCGCCGAGCGGATGCAGCGTCTGATCGACGACCTGCTGGCCTTCACCCTCTCCCAGAGCGCAGACCTGCGCCCCCGCCCGGTCGACCTCGACCAGCTCGTCGACGACCTCAGCCGCGCGCTCGACGAGGCGAGCCCGACCGACGACCCGCAGGTGCTGCACGAACGCCTCGGCTGGGTGGAGGCAGACCCGATGCTGGTGCGCCAGCTGATGGCCAACCTGCTCTCCAACGCGGTCAAGTACGTCGCCCCCGAGACCACGCCGCGGGTCGTGGTCGCGGCACGGCGCACCGACGGCCTCCTGGAGGTCAGCGTCAGCGACAACGGGATCGGCATCCCCACCGCGGAGCGCCGGCGGGTCTTCGACAGCTTCTACCGCGTGGCCGGCCGTGACGACTACACCGGCACCGGTCTGGGCCTGGCGATCTGCGCCCGCGCGGTCGAACGGCACGGCGGCGGGATCGCGGTGCACGACGGACCGGGCGGCCTCGGCACCACGGTGGTCTTCACCCTGCCGGCCGCGACCGACCCCGGCACCGACACCGGCACCGACACCGGGACCGGTTTGCCCCGCTCCGCGGCGGGTAGGTCGCAACCATGAGCGCGCCCTCTTCCCCGAGCCCGCACGAGCAGGAAGCCACCGAGGAGCCCAAGGGCGGTCCCGCGAACCCCCACGACCCCGAGCGGGCCGACGGGACCGGCTTGGACGCGCCGACGCCTCCGGGCGGTCCGCAGCGCCAGGACGCCGCCGGCACCGGCGAGGTCCCCGACGGCCGGGACCGCGAGCGGCGCGTCGACCAGGACAGCCCGTCCGGGGTCTCCGGCAGCAGCACGATCCCGATCGAGGAGGAGGAGCCGCACCCCGAGCGCGGTGACGGCTCCGGACCGACTGACCTGCAGGAGGAGAACGCCGCCACCTCTCTCGACGAACCCTCGGAGGACCTGACATGAGCCAGAACCCGGTCGACCCCCACCAGCCGCAGCACACCGACATCCGCGAGTCCGACCCCAACGCCGACAGCGCCGACGGACTGGCCGGCGGGATGGGCGTGAGCTCGGAGTGGGAGGGGCACGCCCGCGGCGTCGAGGGCCTGGTGACCTACGGCGCTGCGCCGTACCCCGACCCCGACCAGGAGCCCGCCAGCGGACTGGTCACCGCCCGCGTGTCACCGGCGCAGAGCGCTCGGGCGCACACCCCGGAGGTCAACCCGCCCTCGCCCGGGCGGCACCGTCTCAACCTCGGTGCCAACCCGGGGCACGCCCGCTAGGCGTCCTACTTCGGTGGCATCCGGATGCCGCCGTCGACGCGGATCGTCTCGGCGTTCAGGTAGGAGTTGCCGATGCACTCCACGGCCACCGAGGCCAGCTCCTCGGGGACCCCGAGACGCTTGGGGAACAGCACGCTCTCGCCCAGCTTGGCCTTGAACGCCTCGGCCGCCTCGCCCTCGCCGTAGATCGGGGTGTCGATCAGGCCCGGCGCGATGGTGTTGACCCGGATGCCGGCCGCGGAGAGGTCGCGCGCCACCGGCAGGGTCATGCCGACGACACCGCCCTTGGAGGAGGAGTACGCCGCCTGCCCGATCTGGCCGTCGAAGGCGGCCACGCTGGCCATGTTGACGATGGCACCGCGCTCCCCGGACTCCAGTGGGTCGTGCCGGCTCATCGCGGTCGCGGCGAGCCGGATGGCGTCGAAGGTGCCGATCAGGTTGATCGCGATGACCTTCTTGTAGGCCTCGAGGTCGTGCGCGGAGCCGAACTCGCCGTCGCGGCCGATGGTGCGCTGGGCCCAGCCGATGCCGGCGGAGTTCACCAGCACCCGCAGCGGCGCCAGGCCCTCGGCGGTCTCGACGGCGGCCTCGATCTCCTCGGTCTTGGTGACGTCGACCATGGCGAAGGCGCCATCGATCTGCTTCGCGAGGGCCTCGCCCTTCTCGGCGTTGAGATCGGCGACGACCACCTTCGCGCCGCGCTCGGCGAGCTTGCGGGCGACGGCGGCCCCGATGCCGGAGGCGCCGCCGGTGACGATTGCACTGGCTCCGTTGATGTCCATGCCCGGATCCTAGGGGCCCGCCCCTCCCACCCTCCCGCCGAGGCGTCACAGATGTGCACCCCCAGACCGCCGAGGCGTCACAGATGTGCGTCCGCAGACCGCCGAGGCGTCACAGATGTGCGTCCGCAGACCGCCGAGGCGTCACAGATGTGCGCTCAGAGCCGGGTGATGCCCTCCGCGGTGAGCACCGCCGGACCGGTGAGCAGCACCCGGTCCTCCTCGGTCCAGACGATCTCGAGGGTGCCCCCCGGCAGGTCGATGGTGTACGACGTCCCGCGCGCGGCGTCGTCGGCCACGGCGCTGGCGACCATCACCGCAGCGGCACCGGTGCCGCACGAGCGGGTCTCCCCAGACCCACGCTCGTGCACCCGCATCGCGACGTGGTGCTCCCCGGCGCGGACGACGAACTCGACGTTCACCCCCTCGGGGAACACCTGGGCGTCGTACCCCGGCTCCTCGGCCAGGTCGCCCACGGCGGCGAGGTCGTCGACGAACGCCACGGCGTGCGGGTTGCCCATGCTCACGTGCCGGGCCGGCCACTCCTGCTCGCCGACGCGGACGGTGGTCTCGCCGAGCAGCGCGGGACTGCCCATGTCGACGGTGATCCTCGCCCCTCGGAACCTGAGCACCTTGATGCCCGCCCGGGTGGCGATCGGCAACGGGCTGCGCGGGTCGACGTCGGCGTGCGTGCGCAGGAAGTGGCCGAGCACCCGGATGCCGTTGCCGCACATCTCGCTCAGCGACCCGTCGCTGTTGCGGTAGTCCATGAACCACCGGGCCTCGCCGCGAGCGGCGACCGCCGCCGGGTCGTCGGTCGCATCGGTGCGCACCACCCGGATCACCCCGTCGCCGCCGATCCCGGTGCGCCGGTCGCACAGGCGCGCGACCTGCTCCGGGGTCAGCTCGTGCTTGCCGTCGGCGTCGGGGACCAGCACGAAGTCGTTCTCGGTGCCGTGGCCCTTGACGAAGGGGTACTCGCTCACCGGGGCATCCTCTCAGCACCGGCGCCGCCGGGATCGGGGTGGAAGCCGAGGTAGAGGCTCCACGGTTGGCCCTCCGGGTCGCTGGGCAGCCGGGAGACCTCCTCGAGCAGCGCCTGGAACTTCGCGATCACCCGCTCCCGGTCGGTGTCGGTGAGCCGGAAGCCGAGTCGGGCGCTGTCCAGCATCCCCACCGGCAACGAGCGCACCTCCTGCAGGAAGGTCTCGAGCAGCAGGTCGGGGTGTCCGCCGGCGAGGGTGTCCCCCGCGTCGAGGTACCAGGTCTTGCCCGAGGCCAGGTAGGGCCGCTCGCGCGAGCCGCGCGCGCCCCGGCGGACGGGCTGCTCGATGAGGAACCCGGTGTCCACCAGCGTCCGGACGTGGTGCAGCACCGAGGCCGGGTTCATCCCGAGCCGCTCGGCGATCTCCTTGTTGGTGCGTGCCTCGTGCAGCGCGATCCGCAGGATCCGCAACCGCACCGGCGAGGCCATCGCCTTGGCCTCCGCCTCGTCGGCCGGCCGCCGCGCCCAGACGCGGCGACCGGAGCCCACCGGGAGCGGCCCGTACGGCGGGGGCTCGAGCCCCTCCCCTTGCTGCTCCGAGGCCATGGGGGGAGACTAGCGCCGACTGATTGAACTTTCCCAATCAGTGGGTGAGGATGCCGTCATGACCGTCGAGCCGTCGACCGGCACTCCCCTCGCCGCCCCTCCCGGCCCGACCCGGTCACGCTGGGGGCTCTTCGCCCACCACGACTTCCGGCAGCTGTTCCTCGGCGACTCGGTCAGCCAGCTGGGCACCCAGCTCACCGTGCTGGCGATGCCGGTGCTCGCCGTCCGCGTGCTGCACGCCGACGCCTTCGAGATGGGCCTGCTCGGCACGTTCGAGTTCCTCGCATTCCTGGTGATCGGGCTGCCGGCCGGGGCCTGGGTGGACCGGTGGCGCAAGAAGCGCGTGCTGGTGACCGGCGACCTGGTGCGGTTCGTGGCGCTGGCCTCGCTGCCGCTGGCCTGGGCGCTCGGCGTGCTCACGCTGCCCCAGCTGTTCCTGGTCGCCCTGGCCACCGGCGTGGCCACGGTGTTCTTCGACGTCGCGTACCAGAGCTACCTGCCCGACCTCGTCGAGCCTGAGCACATCGGCGAGGGCAACGCGAAGCTGCAGGCGGCCCAGTCGGTGGCGATGATCGGCGGCCCGGCGCTCGCCGGCGGCCTGATCCGGATCGTCGGGGCGCCGCTGACCATCGGCCTGGACGCGCTCAGCTTCCTGGGCTCGGCCGGCTTCGTCAGCCGCATCCGGCACGCAGACCCGGAGCCCTCGCGCGAGGGACGGCGGCCCCTGGTCGTCGAGATCCGCGAGGGGCTCTCGTTCGTGCTCCGTCACCCGCTGCTGTGGCGGATCGCCGCCTGTACGGCGTCCTCGAACCTGTTCTCGGCGATGACCACCGCGATGCTGGTCCTCTTCGCCTTGACGCAGCTGGGCCTCGACGAGGGCCACCTCGGCATCGCCTTCGCGGTCGGGTCGGTCGGCGGGCTGATCGGCGCGCTGGTCGCGAACCGCGCCGCGCAGTGGGTCGGCCAGGGCCGGATCATCCCGCTGTCCGCGCTGCTGTTCACGCCGGCGGGCTTCCTGATGCCGCTGGCCGGGACGGTGGTGCCACCGATGCTCGCGCTGACCCTCGCCAGCTTCACCATGTCGCTGGGCGTCGTGCTCTACAACGTCGCGCAGGTGAGCTTCCGCCAGCGGCTGTGCCCGCGCCCGCTGCTGGGCCGGATGAACGCCTCGATCCGGTTCACCGTGTGGGGCACGATGCCGATCGGCGCCTTCCTCGGCGGGGTGCTCGGTCAGGCCTACGGGCCCCGTGCGGTGTTCTGGATCGCCGCGTTCGGCGCGGTGGTCGCCGCCCTGCCCGTGGTGTTCTCGCCGCTGATCCGGATGCGCGAGCTGCCCACCGAGCTCGACCGGCTCAGCTGAGGTTCTCGACCGCCGCCAGTGCCTGCCCCGCGCGGTCCGGCGCGTCGAAGCCCACCCAGGTGATCCGCGGGTCCCGGCGGTTCCAGCTCTCCTGCCGCCGGGCGAACCGCCGGGTGCCGGCGACGGTCCGCTCCCGGGCGTCCCCCTCGCTGATCTCCCCGGCCAGGAAGGCCAGCACCTGCTGGTAGCCGAGCGCCCGGCTCGCCGTCCGGCCGTCCCGGAGCCCGCGCTCCGCGAGGCGGCGTACCTCCTCCACGAAGCCGGCCGCCCACATCCTCTGCACGCGCTCGGCGATCCGCCGGTCGAGAGTCTCGCGGTCGATGTCGACGCCGACCTGCACCGCCTCGGCGTAGTGGTAGCGCAGCTCCGGAAGCGCCGCCCGGAAGGGCGCGCCGGTGATCTCGACGACCTCGAGGGCCCGCACGATCCGGCGACCGTTGCTGGGCAGCACCCGGGCGGCGGCCGCCGGGTCGACCTCGGTCAGCCGCGCGTGCAGCGTCGCGGCGCCGACCTCGGCGAGCTCCTCCTCCAGCCGGGCGCGGACCCGGGGATCGGTGCCGGGGAACTCGAACTCGTCGAGCACCGCACGCGTGTACAGCGCCGAGCCACCGACCAGCACCGGGACGACGGCACGTGCCCGGCAGTCGTCGACGGCCGCGCGTGCCCACCGCTGGAACTCCGCGACCGTGGCGGGCTCGGTCACCTCGAGGACATCGAGCAGGTGGTGCGCGATCCCCCGTCGCTCGCCGGGTGGGACCTTGGCGGTGCCGATGTCCATGCCCCGGTAGAGCTGCATCGAGTCGGTGTTGACGATCTCTCCGCCCACTCGCTCGGCGATGTCGAGGGCGAGGTCGCTCTTGCCCGCGGCGGTCGCTCCGACCACCGCCACGACAGGGGTACGACGGCCGGGCACGCAGCCAAGTTTGGCAGCCCCTGCGCCGGGTAACCGACGGGGACGACAGCGTTCGCCGACCGCCAGAGGAGCCAGCGTGGGCGTCTTCGACGAGGCCAAGGACAAGGTGGCCGCCGCCGCGGGCACGAGCGGCGACGACGAGGAGAAGACCAACGAGCCGACCGACCCCACACCGGCGCCGCCGGACGAGGACGAGAGCGCCCCGATCGCTGACGACCCACAGGAGCGCGACCGATGAGCGAAGACCTCTCCCCCCAGCCCGAGCCGAAGGCCGAGACCCCGCCGGAGGGACCCGGCGCGCCGGCGGACAGCGTGCCCAACGAGCCGCGGCCACCCTCCGAGCTCGCCGAGCCGCCCCGCTCCGCGCAGGTCGCGGAGGAGACGGTCCCGGACGAGATCGAGAAGCCCGAAGACGTCGATGACGACAAGAAGGGCGAGGCCAAGCCGACCAACGAGGAGCCGGCCGGCTGACCCGCCGACGACCGCGGTCCGGATGCTCTCCTAGGGTGGGCTCGCCGCAGCGAGCGAGCGCAGCGAGGAGGGTGACCGTGGCAGAGGACGCCCCGCGAACGCCGGCTCTCGAGCCGGTCCTCGTCGCCGAGGGGCTCCTCCACCGCTTCGGGGACCTCGTCGCGGTCGAGGAGATGTCGTTCTCGATCGCGCCGGGCGAGACCTACGGCCTGTTGGGCCCCAACGGTGCGGGGAAGACCACCGCCATCTCGATGATCGCCGGCCTCCTCCCCGTCGACCAGGGCACGGTCACGCTGATGGGCGAACCGATGTCCCCCCACCGGGTCGAGGTCAAGCGGCATCTCGGCCTGGTCCCCCAGGACCTGGCCATCTATCCCGAGCTCAGCGCCCGGGAGAACCTGCGCTTCTTCGGCAGGATGCAGGGCCTGCGCGGCCAGGACCTCACCGACCGGGTCGGCGAGGTGCTCGAGCTGATCGGCCTGGAGGACCGCGCGGGCGACCTGAGCAAGAACTACTCCGGCGGCATGAAGCGCCGCCTCAACATCGGCATCGGGCTGCTGCACAAGCCCGAGCTGCTCATCCTCGACGAGCCGACGGTGGGCGTGGATCCCCAGTCGCGCAACGCGATCCTGGAGTCGGTCGAAGCCCTGGCCGTGGAGGGCATGGCGGTGCTCTACACCACCCACTACATGGAGGAGGCCGAGCGGCTCTGCGACCGGATCGCCATCGTCGACGCCGGCCGGATGCAGGCCGAGGGCACCCGTGAGGAGCTGATCCGGCTGACCGGCGGGGTCGACCACATCCGCCTCACCGGCGCGGGCGAGGCCGCCCCGGCGGCGGCCGCACTCCGGGCGTTGGCGGCGGTGACCGAGGTGGCCGCGGACCGTCGTACTCTCGCGCTCACCGTGCGCGACGCGCCCACGGCGGTCGCCGAGGTGGTGAACACCGCCACCTCCGCGGGATTCGTCCTGGAGTCGGTGGAGATCAGCAGGCCCGACCTGGAGTCGGTCTTCCTGCACCTGACCGGCAAAGCGCTGCGGGACTGAGCCGATGCGCGCGCTCTGGGTGATGACGCTCGCCGACCTGCGCCAGCGGGTCCGGGACCGGACCGTGCTCATCTTCGGCCTGCTGGTGCCCCTGGGCCTGATCGTGGTCTTCCACGCGGTCGTGGGTGGGGCCCTCGACCAGGAGCTGAAGCCGGTGAGCGTCGCGGTCAGCATCCCGAAGGGCGACCCCTTGGCCGGCGCGATCGTGCAGGCCCTGCGCTCCGTGGAGACCCCGGCCGTCCGGGTGCGGCAGTTGAGCGCCACCGAGGCGCGGCGGGCTGCCCGGGACGGCAGCACCGACGCCGCGCTCGTCGTACCCTCCGGCTTCACCCGCGCCGTCGAGAGCGGCCGACCGGTGACGGTGCGCGTGGTCGACGCCAGCGCGAGCCTGGAGACCCAGATCCTCGGGACCGTGGTGACCAGCACCCTCGACCGGATGCACGCCGCCGCGGTGGCGGCACGCGCCGCCGGCACCAGCGGGCTCAGCCAGCAGCAGATCCAGCAGGTGGTCCGGCAGGTCACCTCCGACGCGCCCGAGATGGCGCTCAGTGAAGGCCGGGCGGCCAACGAGCAGCTCCCCGCGTCGGGATCGCTCGTCGCCGGACAGGCGGGCCTCTTCCTGCTCTTCACCGTCGGCTTCGGAGTGCTGGCCCTGCTCGCCGAGAAGGAGCAGGGAACGCTGGCCCGGCTCTACTCGATGCCGGTACGACGGGGACTGGTGGTGGCCGCCAAGGGGGCCTCCGGCTTCCTCCTGGGCGTGGCGGCCACGAGCGTGCTGCTCGCCGCGGGCAGCTGGCTCTTCGACGTGGATTTCGGCTCCCTGACCGCGGTCGCCGTGGTGGTGGTGTGTGCCGTGGCCGCGGCGACGTCGCTGACCTTCGTCGTGGCCCGGCTGGCACGCACCGCCGAGCAGGCGAACCTCGTCCAGGCGATCCTCGCCATGATGCTCGGTGTCGCCGGCGGGGCCTTCTTCCCGCTCTCCGCACGCGGCTGGGTCAGCCGGCTGCTCGACCTCAATCCCGTCGCTGCGTTCCAGCGCGGACTCGGCATCACCGCCGGCGGCGGGGGCGTGAGCGATCTGGCAGCGCCGGTGGCCACCATGCTCGCCTTCGCCGTGGCGATGGTCCTGCTCTCGCGGCTGCTGCCGGACCGGAGCGCGCGATGAAGCAGGTGGTCATCATCGCCGGCGTCGAGCTGCGCCGCTTCGTCCGGGACCGGTCGAACATCTTCTTCGTCTTCTTGTGGCCGGTCCTGCTGGTGGTGCTGATCGGGATGGCCTTCTCCGGCAGCCAGGCGGCTCGGGTGGCGGTCACCGGACCCCCCAGCGCCCTGCGCACCGAACTGACCCAGGAGCTGCGTGCCCAGGGCGTCGAGGTCTGGTACGACGACGCCGGCACCGTGCGCGGACAGCTGGCCCGAGGGCGCGCCGACGCAGGGCTGTTCCTGGAGACCGCCGACGAGGCGGCGTACTCCCGGGGCCGAGCGGTGCACCTGCAGATGGTGCTGGCGCCGCAGGTCGCCGCCCAGAGCGCGGCGCAGGAGGTGCGCGCGGCGGTGCAGCAGGTCCGTAGCCGGTGGAGCCAACGCATCGCCCTGCAGCAAGCCGGGCTCCCCACCGCGCAGGCGGATCGGGCCCTGCGGGAGGCGCGCACCGCCACGGCGGCTCCCCGGCTGCAGGTCACCGACACCGACGAGATCACCCAGGAGTTCTCCGGACTGGGTCGGTTCGACCTCAGCGCCACCACGCAGACCCTGCTGTTCGTGTTCCTCTCCACGCTCACCGGGGCCACGGCGCTGATCCAGTCCCGTCGCTACCGCATCCTGCAGCGCATGATGAGCACCCCGGTCTCCGCCGGTCAGGTGGTGGCCGGGCAGGCTCTGGGCCGGTTCACCCTGGCGATGGTGCAGGGGCTCTACCTGATGCTCGGCACCGCGGCGTTCTTCGGGGTGAGCTGGGGCAGCTGGCCCGCGGCACTGCTCATCCTCGCCGCGTTCGGAGGGGTCGCCGCTGCGCTGGCCATCGTGGTCGGCACCAGCATGGACAACGACGGTGCGGCGACCGGCGTGGGCATCGGCGCGGGTCTGCTCCTCGCCGCGCTCGGTGGGTGCATGACGCCGCTGGAGTTCTTCCCCGCCACGCTGCGCAAGGTCGCCCACCTGACGCCGCACGCCTGGGCCTACGACGCGTTCGCGCAGATCCAGCGGCACGGCGGCGGGGTGGTCGACGTGCTGCCCGAGCTCGGCGTGCTGGTGGGCATGGCGGTGGTGCTGCTGACCCTCGCCAGCTGGCTGCTGCGTCGCAGCCTGGCCCGGGCGCTCTAACCGGCGCAGGCAGGCTCGTCGGTCGCGGCTGCCGGGGGCGCACCCACGGTCGGAAGACCGAGCGAGACCGTCGGGCTCGTCTGCGCGGTCCGCGCCTCCCAGGCGTCGCCGGAGCGGGTCCGGCGCACCGACCGCACCGGGCCGTCGGCGACGAGGTGGTGCGGGGCGCCGTACGTCACCTGCACCTCGACCACGTCACCGGGGCGTACGTCGACCGGGGCCACCTCGTCGGTGGTCGAGCCTGTCGAGACCACCGGGGTGAAGTGCACCAGCCGGTTGTCCGGCGCGCGACCGGAGAGCCGGTGGGTGGCGGCGTCCTTGCGTCCCTCCCCCTCGGAGACGAGCAGCTCGACGGTGCGGCCCTCGAAGGCGCGGTTCTCCGCCCAGGCGATCTCGTCGACCAGCGCGACCAGGCGCTCGTAACGCTCCTGCACGACCTCGCGGGGCACCTGCTCCTCGAGCTCGGCGGCGGGCGTGCCCGGCCGCTTGGAGTACTGGAAGGTGAACGCCTGGGCGAACCGCGCCTGCCGGACCACGTCGAGGGTCTCGGCGAAGTCCTCCTCGGTCTCGCCGGGGAAGCCGACGATGATGTCGGTGGTGATCGCGGCCTCCGGCATCGCGGCCCGCACCCGCTCGAGGATCCCGAGGTAGCGGGACTGGCGGTAGGACCGGCGCATGGCCTTGAGCACCCGGTCGGAACCGGACTGCAGCGGCATGTGCAGCTGTGGCATCACGTTGGGCGTCTCGGCCATGGCCGCGATCACGTCGTCGGTGAACGCGGCCGGGTGCGGCGAGGTGAACCGGACCCGCTCCAGGCCCTCGATCTCGCCGCAGGCCCGCAGCAGCTTGCCGAAGGCCAGCCGGTCGCCGAACTCCACGCCGTAGGTGTTCACGTTCTGGCCGAGCAGGGTCACCTCGCAGACGCCGTCGGCGACGAGGGCCTCGATCTCGGCCAAGATGTCCGCCGGACGTCTGTCACGCTCCTTGCCGCGCAGCGACGGGACGATGCAGAAGGTGCAGGTGTTGTTGCAGCCGACGCTGATCGACACCCACGCGGCGTACGGCGACTCGCGCTTGGTCGGCAGCGTGCTCGGGAAGACCTCGAGCGACTCGAGGATCTCGACCTGGGCCTCCTGCTGCACCCGGGCGCGCTCGAGCAGCACCGGCAGCGAGCCGATGTTGTGGGTGCCGAAGACGACGTCGACCCAAGGCGCCTTGCGGGTGATCGTGGCCCGGTCCTTCTGGGCGAGGCAGCCACCGACCGCGATCTGCATCCCCGGACGCTGGACCTTGACCGGCGCGAGGTGGCCGAGGTTGCCGTAGAGCCGGTTGTCGGCATTCTCCCGGACCGCGCAGGTGTTGAACACGACGACATCTGCCTGTTCGCCGGCTTGGGCGGCCGTGTAGCCGGCATCCTCCAGCAGCCCGGAGAGCCGCTCGGAGTCGTGGACGTTCATCTGGCAGCCGTAGGTGCGCACCTCGTAGGTGCGTCCGGTCGGTGCCTCGCTGGTGGTGGTGCTCATCGCGGCGTCAAGGGTACGGCGCCCCGGCGACCTCGTCCGAATCGGCGACCCGCGAGGTGCAGAAATGCCCGCTCAGCGCCCTGCAGGCGTGCTGAAGTGCCCGGTCGGCGAGCTTCAGGGGTGCAGAAGTGCCCGGTCGGCGAGCTTCAGGGGTGCAGAAGCCCGCTACTCCGGCTCGGACTCGGCGGCCTTGCGCAAGATCTCGGTCTCGCTGCGGACCTCCTTGACCACGGAGGGGTCGAGCAGCGGCGGCGTCTCCGGCTGCTGGAGGTCACCCTCGGCGGTGTCCGGGTTGTGCCCCGCGCCGGCGCCGATCGTGCCGACCGGGGTCTCCACCCCGACGTAGGCGTCGGTGTCGGGCCGGGCCTCCTCGACGTAGCCGTCGATCTCCTCGCGGTCGCCGGGCTGGCCGCCGTGTGCGGAGTCGCGGGAGGCCGCCTTGGGCTCGGTGGCGAACTGCTCGACCGGCGGCGTGGCCATCTCCTCCGGGGTGCGCTGCGGCGCCGCCGGCAGCGGCTCGCGCAGCGGTGGACCGGCCGGCTCCTCGGCACGCTGCTCGGGCAGCTCCGGCTCCGGGGGCACCTCCGGCCGTCCCTCGGCCCGCTCGGCAGCCTCCTGGACGGCCTCCTCGTGCTCCGGAGCCGCCGGCGGAGCCTCGCTGACCGAGCCGGCGCCGCGGACCAACCCGATGCCGGCCTCGGCGACTCCCTTCACCACGCCGACCGCGCGGGCCGTCGTACCGACCGGGTGCCGGGCGACCGAGACCGCGCTGTGGGTGAGTGTTCCGACAAGGCTCTTGACAGTCATCTCTCTCCTTCGGCTCTGGTCCCCCGGTCTGGGTCTGGTGCCCGTCGCGACAGGCGCCAAACTCGTCGACACGGCGAGGGAGACGTCACGTTTCGGACTCGAAGTGACACGCAGGTCCGTCAGGGGCTAGGCCGGGGACCACCCTGATGAGTAGGTTCAAGCGACATGAGCGAGGTCCCAGACTCCTCCGCTGGCGCGAGCCCGGCCCCAGACACCGCCCCGCGTGAGCCGCTGATCGTCCTGGACAAGGTCGACAAGTGGTTCGGTGAGCTGCACGTGCTCAAGGACATCAACCTCACCGTCGGCACGGGCGAGGTCGTGGTGGTCATCGGTCCGTCGGGCTCGGGCAAGTCCACGCTGTGCCGCGCCATCAACCGCCTGGAGACCATCGACAAGGGCACCATCAGCCTCGACGGGGAGGTGCTCCCCGACGAGGGCAAGGCGCTCGCCGCGCTGCGCGCCGAGGTCGGGATGGTCTTCCAGAGCTTCAACCTCTTCGCCCACAAGACGATCCTGGAGAACGTCACGCTGGGGCCGACCAAGGTCCGCGGCAAGGAGAAGGGGGCCGCCGACAAGCGTGGCCGCGAGCTGCTCGAACGAGTCGGCGTGGCCGAGCAGGCCGAGAAGTACCCCGCGCAGCTCTCCGGCGGTCAGCAGCAACGCGTGGCCATCGCGCGGGCTCTTGCGATGGAGCCCAAGGCGATGCTCTTCGACGAGCCCACCTCCGCCCTGGACCCCGAAATGATCAAGGAGGTCCTCGACGTGATGGTGGACCTCGCCAAGCAGGGGATGACGATGATCGTCGTCACCCACGAGATGGGCTTCGCCCGCACCGCCGCCGACAGGGTCGTCTTCATGTCCGACGGCGCCATCGTCGAGGAGAACACTCCCGAGGAGTTCTTCACCAACCCACAGTCGGACCGGGCCAAGGACTTCCTCGGCAAGATCCTCAAGCACTGAACCGATTTGCCCAGCACGACGAGCGGGACCCCGAGTCCCGGGAGAAGGAGCAGGAGATGAGATTCACCCGTACCAAGGCGGTGCTGGCCGCGGTGGCGCTCGCCGCCACCGTGTCGGCGTGTGGCAGTGACAGCGGCGGCAAGACCGACGTGAAGGTCGAGAAGTCCTCCGACCTCACCGGGGCCGCCAAGCAGCTGGCCGACAAGGGCAAGATCACCATCGGCGTCAAGGTCGACCAGCCCGGGATCGGCTACAAGAAGCCCGGCGCGGACGCCCCGGAGGGCTTCGACATCGAGATCGGCCGGATCCTGGCCGGAGCGCTCGGGATCTCCGACAGCAACATCAAGTGGGTCGAGACCGTCTCAGACAACCGGGAGCCGTTCCTGCAGAAGGGCACCGTCGACCTGGTCATCGCCTCCTACTCGATCACTCCTGACCGTCGCAAGCTCGTCGGCCAGGCCGGTCCCTACTACGTGACCGGCCAGCAGCTGCTGGTCCGCAAGGAGGACGCGGACAAGATCACCGGTCCCAAGGACCTCAAGAACGTCAAGACCTGCTCGGTGGAGGGATCCACCTCGCTGCAGCGGGTGCAGGACGAGTACGGCGCCAAGCCGGTCCCGTTCGCGACGTACTCCGAGTGCGTGGACCAGCTGGAGAACAAGACCGTCGACGCGGTGACCACCGACGGGGCGATCCTGCTCGGCTACGCCGCGCAGAACCCCGACCAGCTCGAGGTGGTCGGTGACCCGTTCTCCGAGGAGCGCTACGGCGTGGGCTACCAGAAGGGCGCCAAGGGGATGTGCCAGTTCATCACCGACACCTTGAAGAAGGCCGAGGACGACGGCACCTGGGCCGAGGCCTTCAAGAACACCCTGGGGCAGTCCGGCGTCGAGACGCCCGAGCCGCCGAAGATGGACGCCTGCCAGTAGCACCTGCTGCCGGTGGTCCCGTCCTCGGGACCGGGACCACCGGCGCAGCTGTCCGACCGTTCGGAGGGAGGCCGCATGGATTGGTTCACCCAGAACCGGCGCGACATCTTCGTCGCGTTCGGCTTCACCGTGGAGATGGTGGTGATCGCCGGCGTCATCGCCCTGCTGATCGGATCCATCCTCGCGGCCATGCGGGTCTCGCCGGTGCCGCTGGCCCGCGCGCTGGGCACCTTCTACGTCTACACGGTCCGCAACACCCCGTTGCTGCTGATCATGCTGCTGTTCGCCTTCGGCATTCCCAACCTGGACATCCGCCCGGAGGTGCATCTGAGCAGCTCTGCGGAGCTGCTGCGGTGGAACGTCTTCTTCATCTTCGCCACGACCGCACTCGGCCTCTACACCGCCGCCTTCGTCTGTGAGGCCCTGCGCTCGGGCATCAACTCCATCCAGCTGGGCCAGGCCGAGGCCGCCCGGGCGATCGGACTCACCTTCGGTCAGAGCCTGCGCCTGATCGTGCTGCCGCAGGCGTTCCGCGCCGTGCTGCAGCCGGTCGCCAGTGCCCTGATCGCGATGATCAAGAACTCCGCCATCGCGGTGGGCGTCGGCGTCACCGAGATGGGCTTCATGATGAAGAAGCTCACCAACGACTACCCGACCTCGATCTGGACGATCTTCGTCGCCTTCGCGCTGGCGTACATGTTCCTGGTGGCCATCGTGGCGTCGGTGACCGCGCTGCTCGAGCGAAAGGTCAAGGTGGCCTGATGGCAGGCTCGATCCTCTACGACGAGCCGGGCCCAGCCGCCCGGGCCCGCTACCGCATCTACAACGTCGCCTTCCTCGTCCTCAGCGCAGGCGTCCTGGCCTGGATCATCTACAAGTTCAACGCCGCCGGCCAGTTCGAGCCGAGCATCTACCAGCGGCTCTCCGAGAGCGGAGTGATCACCGAGATCCAGCGAGGCCTGGCTGCCACGCTCAAGGCCGCCGCCATCGCCATCGCGCTCGCCCTTGCCCTGGGCATGCTGCTCGCAGTGGCCCGTCTTTCCGATCGGCGGTGGGTGCAGGTGCCGGCGACGGCGTTCGTGGAGTTCTTCCGCGCCGTGCCGTTGGTGCTGCTGATCATCTTCGTCTTCGGCATCGTCCAGGTGCAGTTCTCCGGATGGAACCTGGAGACCAAGGGTCTGGTCGCACTCGTCACCGGCCTGACGCTCTACAACGGGTCGGTCCTGTGCGAGGTCTTCCGTGCCGGCGTGAACGCAGTGCCGAAGGGACAAGGCGAGGCGGCGTACGCCCTGGGCCTGCGCAAGAGCCAGGTGATGCGGATGGTGCTCATCCCGCAGGGGATCAAGTACATGCTGCCGGCGATCATCAGCCAGTGCGTGGTGGTCCTCAAGGACACCTCGCTGGGCTACATCGTCACCTACACCGAGCTCCTGCGCGGGGCCCGCACCATCGCGCAGTACGTCGGCAGCTTCCTGGTCACCTACCTGTTGGTCGCGCTGATCTACATCGCGATGAACTCGATCCTCTCCATGCTGGCCTACTGGCTGGAGCGGCGGGTGTCCGCCGGCGGCGGCTCCGCCGAGGCCGTGAAGGAGGCCGAGGAGCAGCTCCCGGTCGGCTGACCGGCCCTTCTGCTCAGCCCTTCCGGGAGGTGACCCAGAGCCGGATCACGCCCTCGATCACCACGGTGCCGTCGTCGCGGACGCCCTTGACCCGCACCGGGAGATCAGGGTCCTCGCCGGTCCACTGCTCGGGGTCGGTCTCGGCGATGCAGGTGATGTCGCTGGTCGCCTTGGCGGTGTAGGCGACCTCCATGCCCTTGGGGATCCACCGCTTGTCCGGCGGGATGGTGGCCTCCGCGAGCACCCCCATCGCGGCCTCGAGCCCGTTGCACAAGGCGATGGCGTGCACGGTGCCGAGGTGGTTCTGCACCCGCCGCCGCTTGGCGATGACGACCTCGGCGTGGTTGGGCTCGATCACGGTGAACCGCGGCCGGACGCTCCAGAAGTACGGCGCGACCTGGCTGAAGGCGAAGGAGAACAACCGGTCCCCCACGACCGGGATGGCGTGGGCTCGGCGGTGGATCTCGAGGACTCGGCTCATGGCGTGAGGGTAGGGGGCCGCCGAGACCCGGGAGCATCGCTGTGCCGAGGTTCACACCGGATCTGGATCCATTCCGGTCGGCGCATTGATGCCGCGAGCGCCGCTTGGCTCTGGTTGGATTCCTCCGTGGACGAGGGGGAGCTGCGCGCGGCCTTCGCGGCGTACGCGCGGCACGTGGAAAGGATCAACGTCGGTCGCGAGTGGCACCGGATCACCGAGCTGTACACCGACGACGCCGTCTACCGCCGCGTCGGCCATGACGACATCGTCGGTCGCGAGGCGATCTGCGACTGGATCCTCGGGCTGACGTCCGGCTTCCCGGGCAACCGGTTCGGAACGGTGCGCCTGGGCTGGAGCTCGTTCGAACCGGCGGCGGGACGGGTGGTCTTCGCCTTCTCCAACCAGATGGACGATCCCGGGGACGGGTCGGTGCACGAGGCGACGACGACCAGCATGCTCACCTACGGCGGCGCGGGACTGTGGTCACGGATCGAGGACGTGCAGAGCCCGACGGCCTACGCCGAGATGGTGCGCCGCTGGGTGGTGGCCGCGAAGCGCTGCGGGACCTACGACCCGTCGATGCCGGTGTAGTCGCCCTCGGCCGCTGCAGCCTCGGTCCCGACTCGGTCGAGCTCCTCCTTGACCACCCGGAAGGCGACCGCGCTGCTGTGCCCCTTGCGCGCGAGCATGCCCACGAGCCGGCGCACGGCCTTGTCCCGGTCGAGCGAGCGCACCGAGCGCAGCTTGGCCTGGACCGCCCGGCGAGCAGCGTCCTCCTCGTCCTCGGCATCCACCTCCTGCAGGGCCTCGGCGGCCACCTCGGCCGCCACGCCCTTGCGGCGCAGCTCCTGGGCCAGCGCCCGCCGGGCAAGCCCCCGGCCGGCCTGCCGCTGCTCGATCCAGTCACGCGCGAACGCACCGTCGTCGACCAGCCCGACCTCCTCGAACCGGTCCAGCAGCGGGCCGGCCACCTCGTCGGGGACGTTGCGCTGGGCGAGCTTGTCGGCGAGCTCCTTGCGGGTGCGGGCGCGGCCGGTGAGCTGGTCGAGCAGGATCTTGCGCGCCACCGCCTCCTGGTCCGGCTCCGGGCCCAGGTCCCGCTCGGCCGCACTCTCCGGCCCCCGGCTGCGTCGCCGGCTCATCGCGCCAGCCCCGCGAGCGGTCGGGTCTCGGGCCGCGTCTCTGCGTCGTGCGCTTCCTGCGCCGCCATCGGCCTAGAAGTCGATCCCGTCCGGGTCGATCTTCGGGTCGTCGGCGGTGAACCCGGCCGGCTCGTCGACCGAGGGCCCGATGCCGAGCTTCTCGAGGATCTTCTTCTCGATCTCGTTGGCCAGGTCGGGGTTGTCCTTGAGGAAGGTGCGGGCGTTCTCCTTGCCCTGCCCGAGCTGGTCGCCCTCGTAGGTGTACCAGGCACCGGCCTTGCGGACCAGGCCCGCGTCGACGCCGATGTCGATCAGGCCGCCCTCGCGGCTGATGCCCTGGCCGTAGAGGATGTCGAACTCGGCCTGCTTGAACGGCGGGGCGACCTTGTTCTTCACGACCTTGACGCGGGTCCGGTTGCCGACCATCTCGGTGCCGTCCTTGAGCGTCTCGATGCGCCGCACGTCGAGGCGGACCGAGGAGTAGAACTTCAGCGCCCGGCCGCCGGTGGTGGTCTCCGGCGAGCCGAACATCACGCCGATCTTCTCGCGGAGCTGGTTGATGAAGATCGCCGTCGTGCCGGAGTTGTTCAGGGCACCGGTCATCTTGCGCAGCGCCTGGCTCATCAGCCGGGCCTGGAGGCCGACGTGGCTGTCGCCCATCTCCCCCTCGATCTCGGCGCGGGGCACCAGCGCGGCCACCGAGTCGATGACGATCAGGTCCAGCGCGCCGGAGCGGATCAGCATGTCGGCGATCTCCAGCGCCTGCTCACCGGAGTCGGGCTGGGAGACCAGCAGCGCGTCGGTGTCCACGCCGAGTGCCTGTGCGTAGACCGGGTCGAGCGCGTGCTCGGCGTCGACGAACGCCACGATGCCACCGGCGGCCTGGGCGCTGGCCACCGCGTGCAGCGCCACGGTCGTCTTTCCGCTCGACTCGGGGCCGTAGATCTCGACCACGCGGCCACGGGGCAGGCCGCCGATGCCGAGGGCGACGTCGAGGGAGATCGCACCGGTGGGGATGACCTCGAGCGGGGCGCGGGTCTCCTCGCCGAGCCGCATCACCGAGCCCTTGCCGAACTGCTTCTCGATGTTGGCCAGGGCGACGTCGAGCGCCCTGTCCTTGTTCGACTCAGCGCGGTTGTTGCTGGCGGGTGCGGCCATGGTGTCTTCCCTCACGTCTCGTGCGCGTCGTGTGACGCCGGTCCGACCACTGCTGGCTTGGTCGGCTGAACTACGGCAGACCTTAGGAGCGAGCACCGACAACCTCAGTCGAGCCGGCCCGGCGGCTGTGGAGAACCCGATCCCAGTCCTGCCTGTTGACCACGACGCTAGCCCGAACATGTGTTCGACGCGCGTCGCGACACGCCCTTCCCCCGGGTGCGGTCAGCGGTCCCGCGGCGGGAGACCGAGCTCGGCCCACACGGCGCGCCAGATCGTCTTCGGCGACTCCCCCGAGGCCAGCGACTCCAGGACCGTGTGCCCGCCGAGCTCACGCAGCACGTGCTGCTCGGCCCAGGACCGGGCGTAGGCCGGGCCGAGGGCTTCGTCCATGCGCGACCAGAACTCGGTGTGCCTCACCCCGACGATTCTGCAGGACGCCCAAGTGAGGTCGGTGCCCAGCGGATGCGGCATGCTGGCCCCCATGCCAGACCAGGCTGCGCCTCTGCACCACCTCACCGAGCACCTCAGCCACCCCGTCGGCCACCTGGCCGCCGTGCTGACGCTGAGCAACGCCGTCGTCCTGGTCCTCGTCGTGGTCCTGCTGGGCTGCGCGGTGGTGTTCTTCCGCTCCCGCAACCCGCGCCCGTGGACCGCGATCCTGGTGGCGGCCGTCGCCGCCGGCGCATGCTTCACCGTCGGGGGCGAGTCGGCAACGGACTCGGCCGGCCCGAGCGTGGCCACCGTCTTCGCCGGGATCGTCGGCACGCTCTGCGTCGTGGCCTGGATCATCGCGCTGGTCCCCCGCTCCGCCGACGCCCCGCCCCGGCAGGCGCCCAGCCTGCTGGCGAGCTCGGCGGTCGTCCTCGGTGCTGTGGGCCTGCTGCTCAACATCTGGTTCGGCTGAGAGCCTCAGACGCCGGGGGCCAACCGCCCCGCAGGGGTCGCCAGGACCGGGATCTCGACGACGAATCGGCATCCGGCACCGACGTTCTCCACCCGCACCCGGCCGCGGTGCGCCTCGACGATGCCGCGGACGATGGCCAGCCCCAGCCCGGCACCGCTGCCGGAGGCGGCTCCGTCCAGGTCCGGGGTGCGTGCCGAACCGCCCCGGAAGGCGACGTCGAAGACCCGGTCGACCTCGTCTGGGGGGATGCCTCCGCACGCATCGCTGACCGCGAGGCGCACGCCCTGCTCCGCGACGCAGCCGTGCACCTGCACCGAGCCGTCGCTCGGGGTGTGCCGGATCGCGTTCATGACCAGGTTGCCCAGCACGCGGGAGAGGGCGGCCGGGTCGGCGCGCACCACCACCTCCCCCTCCACCTCGCCGCTGAGCCGCACTCCCTTGGCGGCGGCCACCGACTCGGCGGCGGCCAGCGACTCGCTCACCAGGTCCCCGACCGCGACCGTCTCCCACACCGGCGCGAGCAGACCCGCGTGGATCCGCGAGAGCTCGAAGAGGTCGTCGACCATGCGCACGGTGCGGTCGACCTCCCGGACGATCTGCCGGTGGTAGCGGGAGGGGTCGGCCGCCATGCCGTCCTCCAGCGCCTCGGCCATGACCCTGAGCCCGGCCAGCGGTGTCCGCAGGTCGTGGGAGACCCAGGAGACCAGCTCCCGGCGCGACTCCTCGATCCGCTGCTCGCGCCGGCGCGACTCGGCAAGCCGCTCACTGGTCTCGCGCAGCTGGTCGCTGACCGCCTTGAGCTCCGCCGGACCGGCCACGTCCGCGTCGTAGGTGCCCGACTCGCCGAAGCGGCGAGCACCCTCGTGCAGCCGGAGCGAGGAACGCGAGAGCAGCTGCCCGACCAGGACGGCGAAGCCCGTGGAGACCACGGCGGCCACGGCGCTGACCCACAGCACGACGGTGTAGTCGTGCCCGGAGAGGAACATCGCGCGCGCCGTACCCACCACCGCCGCGACCACGGCGCCGACCGCGACGAGGGCAACGCCCACCGGCAGCCAGCGCAGGGAGGCGCGTCGCAGCAGCCAGGCGCCGACCAGCCCGGCGGCGCCCACCGCGGACGCGCACCCGGCGGCGATCAGCACGATCAGCGTCTGGTCCCGGTTCACGGGTTCTCCCAGCGGTAGCCCTTGCCCCAGACCGTGACCAGGCGCGCGGGATGCGTGGCGTCGTCCTCGACCTTCTCCCTCAGCCTGCGGACGTGCACGGTCACCGTCGAGTCGTCCCCGAACGACCAGCCCCACACCTCGCGCAGGAGGTCCTCCCGGCTGCGCACCTGGTCCGGGTGCGAGAGGAAGTGGTGCAGCAGGTCGAACTCCCGGCCGGTGAGCGCCAGGCGGTCGCCCCGCAGCGAGGCGACCCGGGACACCGGATCGACCTCGAGGTCGCCCGAGCGGACCGGGCCACCCTCTGCGCGGGTCCCCGCGGCGCGACGCAGCACCGAGTCGACCCGCAGGACCAGCTCCCGGGGGCTGAACGGCTTGCTGACGTAGTCGTCGGCCCCGCACTCCAGGCCCACCACCCGGTCGTCCACCGACCCCTTGGCGGTGAGCATCACGATCGGGACCTCGCTCTCCGCGCGGAGGCGGGTGCAGACCTCGAGCCCGTCGAGGCCCGGCAGCATCAGGTCGAGCACGACCAGCTCGGGAGCTGCCTGCGCGGCCGCCGCCAGGGCGGCATGGCCGTCGGCGGCCTCGGTCACCGCGTGCCCGGCGGCGGTGAGGTAGGTGACCACCACCTCCCGCACGGTGGGGTCGTCGTCGACGACGAGCACGACGGCCATCAGCCCTCACCTCCTCGCTGGCGTCCCATGATCCGCCCGAGCAGCAAAGCTGCCAACGCGACGGCCGTGACCGCGCCGGCGAGGAGGAGCCACCCGGTCACGTAGTCGCGGTCCAGCAGCGTCGGGTTGTCGGCTCGTGCGCCGAAGCGTCCGAGCACCGGTACGGCGGTGACGGTCACCGTGGCGAGGACCACCAGGGCCAGCGCCGTGACCGGCCGGACGGTCGCCGGGACGACACGCACGCCCAGCCAGGCGAGGGCCAGCGCGAGCGGTGCCAGCAGGGCGTCGTGCACGAGCACGCCGCCGGCCAGCCACACCCCCACGTCGAGCAGGTGGCGTGGGCTGCCGAGCAGACGGAGGGCTCCGAACCCCACCATGGCTGTCCCGAGGACCCCCAGCGCGACCCGGATCCTCATGTCAGGACCTCGATCCGCGAGACCCACTTGGTCTGGAAGACACCGGGCCGGTTGGGGGCGATCAACCGGCACGGGTACCCGTGGTCGACCTCCAACGGCACTCCCGCCAGGCCCAGGGCGAGCAGCGTGAGCGGGTCACGGGCGAAGGAGGCCGGCAGCACGGTGCTCCGGAAGGCGCCGCGCCGCTGCAGTGAGGTCACCCGCACGTCCGCCGACGCCGGCGCTCCGACCCGGTCGAGCAGGTCGGCGAACCGGACCCCGCTCCAGCGCCCCGAGGCACTCCATCCCTCCACACAGGCGATCGGCAGGTCGTGCTGCGTCTGCGGCATCTGCTCGAGGTCGGCACGACTGAGCGCGACTACCCGGTCGCCGTGGACCAGGGAGAGCCGGTACGCCGGGTCGCGGGCCAGCTCGGTGACCCCGGCGGCGACCGCCGACCGGTTCACCGGCACCCCCTGCGGGCCGGTGCCCGACCGGACGGCGAGCACGCTCACCCGGCGCAACGACGGCACCGTGCTGCCCGCCGAGGCGAGCACCGCGACCCCCGAGGCGAGCAGCGCGGTGCGCAGCACCGCCCGTCGGGACGGTCCCGGGGTGGGCGCGTCCGGCTCGGGCAGCCGCGTGCGGTACGCCTTACGGATCTGCGGCCACTTCACCGCCACGTGCACCAGGAGCGCACCGATGGCGACCCACGCCACCGCGTAGTGGGTGGCGCGGAAGGAGAACGCCCACGGGTACCACTGGGCCGCGTTGGCCAGCCCCGTCGCCAGCTGGAAGATGCTCGCGGCGACCAGCACGGCGATCGAGCCCCGCTCGGCCAGGTGGACAGCCGCGTCGGTCACGCGCTGCCGGGGCACGGGAGCGAACAGCCGCGGGTAGACGCTCCAGAGCTTGACCAGCAGCAGGGGCACCGCGCCGGTGCCGGCCAGCACGTGCGTGCCCTGGGTCACCCGGTAGCCCCACACCGGGCGGGTCGGTGGCAGGACAGGCACGTCCCGCAGGTAGTACCAGTGGCTGATCAGGCCGGTGAGGAAGGCGAGCCCGAAGCACACCCCGAGCCAGGTGCCCAGGCGAGCGGTGAGTGCCGGGTGCCGCCGGGTGGAGGTGAACGACTCCGGGTGCGGAGGACGGAGCCGGTTCATCGGCTCAGCACCGCGAACCATCGGCTGCCGCGCCAGTGCAGCGTGCGTACGCCGAGCCCGGCAGACCGGGCGACACCGCGGACGGCCTCCGGGCCCACCCGCGCCCAGCGGAAGGGACCGGACTGCCGTTCGCCCGAGAGCAGTCGGGCACGGTGGACGACCAGGCCGGTGCCCGGCGGTGCGAGGTCGCACACCACCCGCCCCCCGGGCGCGAGCAGCTGCGTGGTCCGCCGGAGCAGCCCGACCGGATCGCCGCCGATGCCGATGTTGCCGTCGGCGAGCAGGACGGTGTCCCACGCACCCTCGCCGGGGACCGGGTCGAAGACGTCGCGCTGCACCGCTGCGAGGCCACGCAGTCGCGCCTGCGCGACTGCCTCGTGCACGATGTCGACGCCGAGCACCGGCAACCCGCGCCGGCGCAGGTGGGCGCCCATCCGACCGGGACCGCAGCCCACGTCCAGGGTCACGCCGACGCAGTGGCCGAGCAGGAGCCGGTCCGACCGGGTCGCCGGGCCGCTCCACCGGTGCACGGGCAGCAGCCGGTCGGCGACGTCCACGCCGCTCACCCGGCAGGGTCGGCCGCGCAGCGCCTCGGTGTAGACCCGGTCGAAGGACGCCAGCACCGTCATGGCCGCGCCGCCCACGCCGCGGCGAACCTGGTGCGCGGCGCCGCGGCCGCCACCACCTGCGCATCCTCTGCCTCGTCGACGTCACGCAGTCGCACGGTGTCGCCGACGTGGGCCCCGGCCCGGATCAGGGCCCGTCTGGTCTGGGAACCGGTGTGCCGCGTCGACATGGCGACCCCCTCGAGGTGCGCCAGGAGGTGCGTCCCACCCACGCCGAGGAGCCACCAGCCACCGTCCTCGGCGGGACCGAGCACGGCCGCATCAGGGTGCGTCAGGTGTCGGGCGGCGTCGAGGAGGTGCTCGGCGCGCAGCTGCGGGGTGTCCATCCCGACCTGCAGGACGGGGCCGCCGGCCATCGCGGCCACCCGGTGGTGGGCGTCCACCAGTCTCGCGGCGAAGGTCGTCCCCAGCTGCGCATGCACGGTCCAGCCGCGGGCCGACCGGATCAGCTCGTCCGCGGCCACCGACGCCCCGAGGTCGCCGTGCAGCGCCAGGTGGCAGCGAGCCGTGCCGAAGGCCGCCACGCAGGCCGACATGGTGTCGAGCAGGGCGGCAGCGGCCAGCCGCGCCGCGCACTCGGTCCCGACGGCGCGGGCCAGGCGGGTCTTGACCCGGCCCGGAACGGGCGCCTTGGCGACCACCAGCACCGCCGGACCGGAGCTCACAGGACCCTCGCGAAGTCACGGGCGGTGCGGATGGTCCCGATCACCGAGCCGGAGACCTTGGAGCGGGTGCCGGCCGCGCGCGGATGGTAGGCGATGTCCCGCTCCACGATCCGCCAACCGGACCGCGCGGCCCGTTGGAGCAGCTCGACCGGATAGCCGAAGCGACGATCCTGGACCCCGAGGTCGAGCAGCGCCTGCCGGGGGGCGACGCGCATCGGGGCGAGGTCTCGCACCGGCACCCCGAGGCGCCGACGCAGCCAGGCGAGCACGAGTGCGTTGCCGGCCCGGGCGTGCCAGGGCCAGACGCCGGGGCGGACCGGGCAGCGCCGGCCCACGGCGAGGTCCGCCGCGCCCGCGCGGACCAGGGCGAGCAGCCCGACCAGCTCACGCGGATCCATGGAGCCGTCGCCGTCCATCACCGCCACGTGGTCGGCGGTGGCCGCGAGGAGCCCGGCCTGCACCGCCGCCCCGTAGCCCGCGACCGGCTCCACGACCACCCGGACGCCGAGGCGCCGGGCGACCTCCGCGGTGCCGTCGCGCGAGCCGTTGTCGACCACGATCGGGGTGAAGCCCGAGGGCATCCGGCCCAGCAGCGCCGGCAGCGCGGCGGCCTCGTCGCGGCAGGGGAGCACCACGTCGCAGGACACCTCGGACTCGGGCACGCCACCAACGTAGAACCGCAGACCCGTCCGTGGGGACCGCAACTCCTTACCGTTCGCTGACATCGGTGCCGGCGAGCCGGGCGGCCGCGTGGAGCCCCTAGCGTGGGATGTCGTGACCCCTCGCCGCCTCGCCGCCCCGGCTCCGTGGGTGGGACTGGTCGCCGCGCTCCTGCTGGTCGCCGCGGCCATCGCACTTCCGAAGCTGGCCGGGTGGCACCCGCACGTGAAGTACTTCCCGCCCCTGCATGCCGCGTGGGACCCCCGCGTGGGACCGGGGACCGTGCCCGCCGTGCTGCTGGCGGTCCTGGGTGCGTGGCAGGCGGTCCCGCTGGCCCGGCGCCTCTCCTGGGGCCGGCTGCTCGTCGCCGTCTACGTGAGCGGACTGGCGTGGATGCTCGCGCTGGCGACCGTGGACGGGCGCGGTGGCATCGGCACGATCCTGGACACCAGGTACGAGTACCTGCCCACGGCACGGGCGACCACGGACTTCCCCGCGGTCCTGCGGGAATTCGTGGCGCGGATCCCCTTCGACGGCCGTCCGGACGACATCCCGCAGGCCAACTGGCCGCCGCACGTGGCGGGGCATCCCCCCGGGGCGCTGGGCTTCTTCGTCCTGCTGGACCGGCTGGGCCTGGGCAGCGGCCTGGCCGCAGGCGTCGTGGTCACCCTCCTCGCCGCCACCACCGCGGTGGCGGTCCTGGTCACGTTGCGCCTCCTCGGTGCCGAGCAGAGAGCGAGGCAGGCCGCTCCGTTCCTGGTGCTCGGCCCGGCTGCGGTGTGGCAGTCGGTCAGCGCCGACGGCATGTTCGCCGCCGTCGCCGCGTGGGGCATGGCCGCGCTGGCGGCGGGAGCGGTACGCCGCTCCGTGGCGTGGTCGGCGCTCGCCGGCCTGCTGCTCGGCTACTGCGTGCTGCTCTCCTACGGCCTGCCGCTGCTGGGCGTGCTGGCCGTGGCCGTGCTCCTCCGCGCCGGCAGCTGGCGCCCACTGCCCTGGGCGGCCGTGACCGCGCTGGGCGTGGTGCTGGTCTTCGCGGCCCTGGGCTTCAGCTGGTGGGAAGGCCTGGGGGCGCTGCACCAGCGGTACTTCGCCGGCGTGGCGAGCCACCGCCCGCCGGCGTACTGGGTCTGGGGCAACCTCGCCGCACTGGTCTGCAGCGCCGGTCCGCTCCTGGGCGCGGGGGTCGCCATGCTGGCCCGCCGTACGACGAGCCGGGCAGCCGGCACCGTACGGGTCCTGTCCCTCGCCACCGTGGTGATGGTGCTCCTCGCCGACGCCTCGCAGATGAGCCGTGCCGAGGTGGAGCGCATCTGGCTGCCGTTCGTCCCGTGGCTGCTGATCGCGTGCGCGCTGCTGCCGGAGCGCTGGCGACGAGGCGGTCTCGTGGTGCAGGTGGTCTGGGCACTCGCCGTCCAGCACCTCCTGCAGACCGGATGGTGAGCTGGCTCAGCGCAGCGGCGCGGAGGCGAGCTGGGTGATGCCCTCCTCGGGGGGCACGGCCGCGGCGAACCCCAGCTCCCGGGCGGCCCGATCGGGCGAGGCCACCACGTGGCGTACGTCGCCTGCCCGATAGTCCCCGGTGACCTCCGGCGCCGGACCACCCGAGGCCCGGGCGAGGAGCTCGGCCACCTCGAGGATCGTGATCGGCGTCCCGGAGCAGACGTTGTAGGTCGCCCACGAGCCGGCCTCGGCACCGCGCACCCGGTCGATGGCGAGGACGTTGGCCCGCGCGATGTCGTGCACGTGCACGAAGTCGCGAGCCTGTGCGCCGTCCTCGAACACCTGCGGCGGCAACCCTCGCTCCAGCGACGACCGGAAGATCGCGGCGACGCCGGAGTAAGGGGTGTCGCGTGGCATCCCGGGGCCGTAGACGTTGTGGTAGCGCAGCGCCACGGCTCGGCCGCCTGCCTGTCGCGCCCAGGCCGAGGCGTAGTGCTCCTGGGCCACCTTGCTCGCCGCATAGCTGCTGCGGGGGTCGAGCCGGGCATCCTCGGGCACCACCTGCCAGCCCAGCACGTCACCGCACTCGGGACAGCGGTGCTCGAAGCGTCCCGCGCGCAGGTCGGCCACCGCCCGGGACCCCGGCGGCCGGACCCCGTGCCGGGCGCAGGCGTAGCGGCCCTCGCCGTAGACCACCATCGAGCTGGCCAGCACCAGTGCACCGACACCCCGCTCGGACATGGCGGCCAGGAGAGCCGCCGTGCCCAGGTCGTTGTGCGCCGCATAGAGCGGAAGGTCGGCGGGGGTGGTCCCGGCACCGACCACGGCGGCCTGGTGGCACACCACGTCCACGCCGTCGAGGAGCTCACTCCACTGTGCGGCGTCGCGCACGTCGAGGCGGTGCAGGGCGGGCCAGGAGGCGGCGTCCGCGCCGTGGGCCTGGGGGATCAGGGCGTCCACCGCGACCACCTCGTCACCGCGCTCGGAGAGCAGCGTGTCGACCTGGCTGCCGATGAACCCGGCCGCGCCGGTGAGCAGCACTCTCATCAGGCGGGACCGGGCAGCTCGAAGGGAAGGGTCACGTCCTGGTGCCAGTCCGCGCACCCGCAGGCACCGACGTGCTCGAGTCGGCCGACCACCTCGGTGAGCAGAGCCTTGAGCCGGTGCAGGTTCTGCTCGAACATGGCGAAGACCCGCACCTGGTCGACCGCCTCCTCCTTGGTGACCCCGGCGTCGAGGTCGGTGACCAGCGCCAGCGTGGCGTAGCAGAGGCCGAGCTCACGGGCGAGCGCCGCCTCGGGCTGCCCGGTCATGTTGATCAGGCTCCAGCCGGCCCGCGCGTAGCTCTGGGACTCCGCCCGGCTGGAGAACCGCGGTCCCTCGATGACGACCATGGTGCCGCCGTCGGTGACCTCCGGCCCGCCGGCGTCGAGCAGGGCGCTGCGCAGGTCGGGGCAGTACGGGTCCGCGAACGGCGCATGGACCGCCCCCCGCTCGATGTAGGTCTGCGCCCGGCCGGTCGTCCGGTCGACGACCTGGTCGGGCACCACCATGGCCCCCGGCCGGACGGTGGGTTGCAGGCCGCCCACCGCGCAGGGGGCCAGCACCTGCCGCACCCCGAGGCTGCGCAGCGCCCACATGTTCGCGCGGTAGTTGATCCGGTGCGGGGGGAACTCGTGCCCCCGACCGTGGCGGGGCAGGAACGCCACCGGCACGCCCTCGACCTCGCCGACCGACACCGGCGCGCTGGGGGCGCCGTACGGCGTGCCCACCGCGTGGTCCACCGGGCGGTCGAGGAACTCGTAGAACCCGCTGCCGCCGATGACGGCCACACGTGGGTGCTCGATCTGCTGCGCGGTCACGGGGACATCCTGCCGTCCCCCGGGGCGCTCAGGTCAGCAGCAGCCTCCCGAGGCGCCGACTGGCGACGTAGAGCCCGGCCACACCCATCGCCGCGAGGTAGAGCACCGAGACCGCCGAGGCCCAGGTCAGGTGACCGGTGGTGAGCTCCCGGCACAGCACCACCCCGCGGTAGAGCGGGGTCACCTCGACCAGCCACTGCACCCAGGCCGGGTAGGCGGTCACCGGGAAGAACGTGCCCGAGAACAGGAACATCGGCATCGTCGCCAGCGTGACGAACTCGAAGTCCTGCCACGACCGCATCCACGTCGTCACCGCCATCCCGACGCCGGCGATCGCGAACCCGATCAGCAGGGTCGCGGGCAGTGCGAGCACGGCCCACCACGACGAGGCCAGCCCCATGCCGGCCATCACCGCCACGAAGGCGACCGAGTAGAGGCTGCTGCGCGTCAGGCACCAGGCCAGCTCCCCGGTGGCGATGTGCAGCGGCACCATCGGGGTGGCCAGCATCTGGTCGTAGACCTTCTCGAACCTCAGCTTGAAGAACAGGTTGAACGTGGAGTCGTAGACCGCGCCGTTCATCGCGGCCGTGGCGAGCATCGCCGGGGCCACGAACTCGGCGTAGGGGATCGCATGGCCGTCGACGGTGAAGTGGTCGATCAGCTTCCCCACGCCGATGCCGATGGAGAACAGGTAGAGCACCGGCTCCAGGAAGCCGGTCAGGAAGACCACCCAGTTGCGCCGGAACTGCAAGTAATTGCGCAGCGCCACCGTCCGGGTGGCTCCGGCCAGGGTCAGCACCGCGGCCCCCTCACGACGCGAGCCTCCGGCTCAGCCGGCGTACGGCGATCCGGTGGGCCACCGCGAGCAGCACGCCGAGGTAGAGCAGGTGGATCGCGGTGCTCGGCCAGGTCGTCGTGCCCAGGCACAGCCGCCGGGCGAGGTCGACGCCGTGCCACAGCGGGGTGCAGCGCGCCACCCACTCCATCGCGGGACCGAGGTTGGTGACCGGGAAGAACGCGCCGGAGAACAGGAACATCGGCATCACGCCGAGCCGGAAGATCATCGCGAACGACCACTCGTTGCTGGTGCCGACGCTGTAGGCGTAGACGGCCGCGCCGATCGCCAGCCCCACCAGCGTCGCGACCAGCCAGGCGCCCAGGACCCCGGCCACCGAGGTGAACACGGCGAACGGGGCGAGCACCACGAAGAAGACCCCGTTGACCACCAGCAGCCGCGCGGCGAGGAAGAGCAGGTTGGCGTTGGCGATGTCGAGCGGCCGCAGCGGCGTGGCGTGCATCCCGAAGTAGACCTTGTTCCACTTCAGCGCGCCCATCACCGGGTAGGTCGTCTCCCCCACCGCCGTCTGCATCGACTGCGCGGCCACGAGTCCCGGGGCGATGAAGGCGAGGTAGGACGTCGCGCCCTCGAGCTGCGCCGGGTCGGCCGAGATGAACCCGCCGAGGACCACTCCCATCGCCAGGACGTAGAGCAGCGGGTTGAGGAACGAGGACACGATCGTGCCGCGCCAGGTGCGGCGGAAGACCGTCAGCCAGTAGTCCGTCTGTCGCCCGACCAGCTCGGTCCCGCTCCATCCCTTGTCCGACATCCCAGGCCTCAGTCCACCAGGGTGCGGCCGGTCAGCCGCAGGAAGACGTCCTCGAGCGTGGACCGGCGCACCAGCGTCATCACCGGCTCCAGGCCGGCCGCGAGCACTTGCTGCACCGCGGCCTCGCCGTCGCCGGCGTAGAGAAGCAGCCGGTCGGGGAGCACCTCGACCCGCTCGGCCAGCCTCCCGGCAGCGGCGGACACCTTGTCGTGGAGCTCGGCGTGGTCGAGGACGCCGAAGCGGAGCTCGGCCACCTCGCGGGTGGAGTAGCGCCGGATCAGCTCGGTGGGCGAGCCCTCGGCGACGATGACGCCCTTGTCCATCACCACCAGCCGGTCGCACAGCTGCTCGGCCTCGTCCATGTAGTGGGTGGTGATGACCAGGGTGACCCCCTGCTGCTTGAGCCGGAACAGCCGGTCCCACAGCAGGTGTCGCGCCTGCGGGTCGAGCCCCGTCGTCGGCTCGTCGAGCAGCAGCAGGTCGGGCCGGTTGACCAGCGAGCGAGCGATCGTCAACCGGCGCTTCATGCCGCCGGAGAGCTCCTCGACCTTGGCACCGCGCTTGTCGCCCAGCTGCACGAAGTCGAGCAGCTCCTCGACCCTGTGGCGCACCTCCGCGCGGGGGATGCCGAAGTAGCGACCGTAGACGTAGAGGTTCTCCGCCACGGTCAGCTCGACGTCGAGGGTGTCCTCCTGCGGGCAGACCCCGAGCCGGTCGCGGATCTGCGGGCCCTGCGTGGCCGGGTCCATCCCGAGGATGCGCAGCTCGCCGCCGCTCGGCGGCGAGACCGCGGCCACCATCCGCATGGTGCTGGACTTGCCGGCCCCGTTGGGACCGAGGAAGCCGAACGCCTCGCCGCGACGGACCTCGACGTCGATGCCGCGCACCGCCTCGACCGGCTCGCGCCCCTTCGCGGCGAACGACTTGCGCAGTCCGCGCGCGCGGATCATCGGCTCCCCTCCGGTCACAGGGACCGACCCTATGCCGGGACCGGGACAGGACTCATCTCGATCTCCGGGACACCACGTGCCTTCGGCCCGGCACCCTCGTTGGACCGGGCATGCGACCTCCCGTGCTCCGGCGTACGGTCCTCGCTCTCGGGACCGCCCTGCTCCTGCTGCTCCCGGTGAGCGCTGCTGTCGGTGACAGCGGCGTGCCCGCCGTACCCATCCCCCCGGACCCGCGCGGCGCCACCGTGCCGACGTCCACGGGCACCCCGGCGAAGGCCCGGCCGTACGCCGCCCAGCGGATCCCGCGCAACCCGTGGATGGCGCCCAACGAGAACAGCAACCTCCACGGCGACGCCTACCAGACCGACGCGCAGAACCGCTCCGGACCGCTGGGCCGCGACCTGCAGGTGAGCAGCACCCTGTTTGCCGCCGAGTGCGCCTCGCTGACCTTCGACAGCCAGGGCCGGATCGTCACCGTGTGCGTCTCCCCCACCGGCGCAACGCTGCGGATGCTCGACCCGGACGACCTCTCCACGCTCGCCTCCTACGAGCTGCCGCCGCGCAAGCCGGGCTCCTTCTCGTTCAGCAACTTCAGCGGCGGCGGCTACTTCTACCTCGACAACCGCGACCGGGCCGTGGTGACCACCTTCACCGACCACCTCTACGTGCTCGCCCGCAGCGGGCGCACCTTCACGCTCGAGCGCGACGTCGACCTCAACGGCGCCACCGGCGGCGACCCGGTCCTGGGCGCGCTCCCGGACTGGGCAGGGCGGATCTGGTTCGTCACCGACTCCGGCGTGGTCGGGTTCGTCACCCGCGACGACCGGGTGCGCAGCCTGCACCTGCCGGGTGGGGAGACCATCGCGAACAGCTTCGCCATGGACGAGTCCGGCGGTGTGTTCATCGTCTCCGACCACGCCCTCTACCGCTTCGACGCACGTCGCGGTCGGCCGCACCCGACCTGGCGCAAGACCTACGACCGGGGCAGCACCGAGAAGCCCGGGCAGGTCAGCCAGGGCAGCGGGACGACGCCCACGCTGGTCGGTCGCGCCTCCGCCCGTGGCGGTGGCTGGATCGCGATCACCGACAACGCCGACCCGCGGATGAACGTGCTGGTCTTCCGGCGCGGCGAGGCCGGCCCGGGCCGGCGGCCACTGTGCAAGCAGCCGGTGTTCGAGCCCGGGCGCAGCGCCGACGAGAACAGCCTGATCGCCGTGCCCGGTGGCCTGGTCGCCGAGAACAACTACGGCTACCAGGGACCGACCCCGGCGGGTCCGGACTCGCGCAGCGCCGACACCGAGCCCGGGCTGGTGAAGATTGCGGTGAACTACCGCCACGGCGGCTGCCACGTCGCGTGGAACAACACGACCGCGCGGATCCCGACCTCGGTCTCCAAGCTGAGCCGGGGCAACGGCCTGATCTACGGCTGGACGCACCCGACCGCGCAGGAGGCCGGGATCCCCGGACCACTGCCGGCGGACGCGTGGTTCTTCACCGCGTTCGACGCCCGCACCGGCCGGCAGGTCTGGTCACGCCACGTCGGCAGCGGGCTGGGCTACAACAACAACTACGCACCGGTGACCCTCGGGCGGGACGGGGCGGCGTACGTCGGGGTGCTGGGCGGACTCGTCCGGATCGCCGACGGGTCCTGAGCCGGTCGCGCGCCGGGGCCGACTGTCGGCGCCGTCGGGCAGGATGGCCGGGTGCAGCAGTCCGGCCTGCCCCAGTTCTCGGCGCCCACCCGGGCGTGGTTCACCGCTGCGTTCGCCGCCCCCACCCCGGCGCAGACCGGCGCCTGGGAGGCGATCGCGGCCGGCCGGCACGCGCTGGTGGTGGCCCCGACCGGCTCGGGCAAGACGCTGGCGGCCTTCTTGTGGTCGATCGACCGGCTGGCGGCCCAGCCGGTCCCTGAGCGGCAGCGCCGCTGCCGGGTCCTCTACGTCTCGCCGCTGAAGGCGCTCGCGGTCGACGTCGAGCGCAACCTGCGCGCCCCGCTGGTCGGCATCCGGCACACCGCGGAGCGCCTCGGCGCGGAGGTCCCGGAGATCCGGGTCGGGATCCGCTCGGGCGACACCCCGGCCAACGAGCGCCGCAAGCTCCAGACGGCGCCGCCGGACATCCTGATCACCACCCCCGAGTCGCTGTTCCTGATGCTCACCTCCCAGGCCCGCGAGGCGCTGCGCGGGGTGGAGACGGTGATCCTCGACGAGGTGCACGCCGTCGCGGGCACCAAGCGCGGCGCCCACCTCGCCCTCTCCCTCGAGCGCCTCGACGAGCTGCTCGACCGGTCGGCGCAGCGCATCGGCCTGTCGGCGACGGTCCGTCCGGTCGAGGAGGTCGCCCGGTTCCTCGGCGGCGTCGCCCCCGTCGAGGTGGTGGCTCCGCCGGCCGACAAGCGCTGGGACCTGCGGGTCGTCGTACCGCTGGAGGACATGACCCAGCTCGACGACCCCGAGGCCACCGAGGGCCGCTCCGGCTCCATCTGGCCGCACGTCGAGGAGCGGGTCCTCGACCTCGTCGAGCAGCACCGCTCCACGATCGTCTTCGCCAATTCCCGCCGCCTCGCCGAGCGCCTGACCGCCCGGCTGAACGAACTCCACGCGGAACGCATGGAGACGGCCGCCGGGGGCCCACGCGCACCGGAGGCGCGGGGGGACGGGGCCGACGCGGCGAGCGTGGATGGGACTGGCCCCCCTGAGCGAGGTACGAGCGAAGGGGTGGTTGGGAGCCGCGGCGCGTCCCGGCCCCCCTCGCCGGAGGTGCCCCCGAGGCCCGCGGCGGAAGCCCCCGGTCAGTCAGGAATTGCCGAAGGAGCGTCCGCCGTCGTCGCGAGGGCCCACCACGGGTCGGTCTCCAAGGAGCAGCGGGCGGTCATCGAGGACGACCTCAAGCGCGGGCGGCTGCCGTGCGTGGTGGCCACCAGCAGTCTCGAGCTCGGCATCGACATGGGTGCGGTCGACCTGGTCGTCCAGATCGAGTCGCCGCCCTCGGTGGCCAGCGCGCTGCAGCGGGTCGGGCGTGCGGGTCACCAGGTCGGTGAGACCTCGCGCGGGGTGTTCTTCCCCAAGCATCGTGGCGACCTGGTCCCGACCGCGGTCGCGGTGGAGCGGATGCGCGTCGGCGGGATCGAGGCGCTGCGCATCCCCACCAACCCGCTCGACGTGCTGGCCCAGCAGGTCGTGGCGGCGACGGCGATGGACACCTGGCGGGCCGACGACCTCTTCGAGGTGGTGCGCCGGGCCGCGCCGTTCACCTCGCTCCCGCGCAGTGCGTACCACGCCACCCTGGACCTGCTCGCCGGCCGCTACCCCAGCGACGAGTTCGCCGAGCTGCGCCCGCGGGTGGTCTGGGACCGGGTCTCCGGGGAGCTGACCGGGCGCCCGGGCGCCCAGCGCCTCGCGGTCACCAGCGGCGGCACCATCCCCGACCGCGGCCTGTTCGGCGTCTTCCTCGTCGGCGGTCGGGTCTCGACAGGCTCGGCCAGCGGCGCGGGTGGGGCCCGGGTCGGCGAGCTCGACGAGGAGATGGTCTACGAGTCCCGGGTGGGTGACGTGTTCACCCTCGGCACGACCAGCTGGCGGATCGAGGACATCACCCACGACCGGGTGCTGGTCTCCCCGGCGCCCGGGCAGCCCGGCCGGCTGCCCTTCTGGACCGGCGACACCCTGGGCCGGCCGGCGGAGCTGGGCGCCGCCGTGGGGGCGTTCACCCGGGAGGTCTCGGCGATGCCGGCCGAGGACGCCGTGGCCCGCGCCCGCGAAGCCGGGATGGACGAGTGGGCGGCGACCAACCTCGTCGCCCTCCTCACCGAGCAGCGCGAGGCGACCAACGCGGTCCCCCACGACCAGCAGCTCGTGGTCGAGCGCTTCCGCGACGAGCTCGGCGACTGGCGGCTGGTCGTCCACTCGCCCTACGGCACGCCGGTGCACGCCCCCTGGGCGCTGGCGATCAACACCCGGCTCCGGGAGCGCTACGGGGTCGACGCGCAGGCGATGGCCACCGACGACGGCATCGTGCTGCGGATCCCGGAGACCGACCAGGATCCGCCGGGCGCAGAGCTGATCGCCTTCGAGCCCGAGGAGCTCGAGCAGCTGGTGACCCAGGAGGTGGGCAGCTCGGCGCTGTTCGCCTCCCGGTTCCGCGAGTGTGCGGCCCGCGCGCTGCTGCTGCCGCGCCGCGATCCCGGCCGCCGGGCACCACTGTGGCAGCAGCGCCAGCGCTCGGCGCAACTGCTCGAGGTGGCTGCCCGCTACCCGTCGTTCCCGATCATCCTGGAGACCGTCCGGGAGGTGCTCCAGGACGTCTACGACGTCCCCTCGCTGCTCGCGCTGCACCGCCGGATCGGCGACCGCACGCTGCGGCTGGTCGACGTGGTGACCCCGCGTCCCTCGCCGTTCGCCCAGTCCCTGCTGTTCGGCTACGTCGCCCAGTTCATGTATGAGGGGGACTCGCCGCTCGCCGAGCGCCGCGCCGCCGCGCTCACCCTCGACCAGGGTCTGCTCGCCGAGCTGCTCGGCCGCGCCGAGCTGCGCGAGCTGCTCGACCCCGAGGTGCTGGCCGAGGTCGAGGCCGAGCTCCAGCGAGTCGCCGACGAGCGGCGCGCCCGCGACCGCGAGGGCGTCGCCGACCTGCTCCGGATCCTCGGCCCGCTCACCACCGAGGAGGTGCGGGCGCGGGTCGCCGAGCCGGCACAGGCCCCCGACTGGTTGGCGGAGCTGACCCAGGCGCGTCGGGTGGTTGCGGTGCTGATGTCCGGCGGGGCGCGCAGCAAGGCCGAGAAGCGCTGGACGGTCGTCGAGGACGTGGCCCGGCTGCGCGACGGGCTGGGCGTGCCGGTGCCACCGGGCGTGCCCGAGGTGTTCACCGAGCCGGTCGAGGACCCCCTGGGCGACCTGGTCTCCCGCTACGCCCGCACCCACGGTCCCTTCACCGTCGCCGACGTCGCCGCCCGCCTCGGGCTCGGGCCCGCCGTCGTGCAGCAGACCCTGACCCGGCTCAGCGCGCAGGGGCGGGTGCTGGAGGGCGAGTTCCGCCCCGCCGGCTCCGGCACCGAGTGGTGCGACAGCGAAGTGCTGCGGATGCTGCGGCGCCGGTCGCTGGCCCGGCTCCGGCACGAGGTCGAGCCGGTCGAGCCGGTCGCCCTGGCCCGCTTCCTGCCCGCCTGGCAGCAGGTGTCCGCCTCCGGGGGACGGGGGCCGCGGGGCATCGACGGCGTGCTGGCGGTGGTCGACCAGCTCGCCGGCTGCCCGGTGCCGGCCTCGGCTCTGGAGTCGCTGGTGCTCCCGGCTCGGGTCCGCGACTACGAGCCCGCGATGCTCGACGAGCTGACGGCGACCGGCGAGGTCCTGTGGGCCGGCTCCGGGGGCCTGCCCGGCTCGGACGGCTGGGTGTCGCTCCACCTGGCCGACAGCGCCCCGCTCACGCTGCCCGAGCCCGGCGACCTCGAGCTCTCCCCCGAGCACCAGGCGATCCTCGACATGCTCGCCGGGGGCGGCGCGTGGTTCTTCCGGCAGCTGCAGGCCCAGGTGGGCGGTGCCGACAAGGCGGTCGCGGCGGCGCTGTGGGACCTCGTCTGGGCCGGAGAGGTCGGCAACGACACCCTGACCCCCCTCCGCGCGCTCAACCGGGGCGGTCGCAGCGCGCACCGGGTCCGCCGTACGCCGCCGCGGGCCCGCGCCGCCCGCCCCGGGTGGAAGCCGCAGGCCGCCCGGATGCCCGCGCCTGCGGACGTGGCCGGGCGCTGGTTCCTGCTCCCCGAGCGCGAGCCGGACGCCACCACGCGGGCCCACGCCGCGGCCGAGGGGCTGCTGGAGCGCCACGGCGTGGTCACCCGCGGCGCGGTGGTCAGTGAGCGGGTCCCGGGCGGGTTCGCCGCGGTCTACCGCGTGCTCGCGGCCTTCGAGGAGACCGGCCGGTGCCGGCGCGGCTACTTCGTGGAGGGCCTCGGCGCCGCCCAGTTCGGCACGCCGGGCGCCGTGGACCGCCTGCGCACGTTCTCCGCCGACACGTCCCAGCCCCGCCCGGGCCGCCCGGAGAAGGCCCTCGCGGTGGCGCTGGCCGCCACCGACCCGGCCAACCCCTACGGCGCCGCGCTGCCCTGGCCGCCGCAGGAGGGCGGCCACCGTCCCGGCCGCAAGGCGGGCGCGATCGTCGTGCTCGTCGACGGCGACCTCACGCTCTACGTCGAGCGTGGCGGCAAGACGTTGCTCACCTACGCCGCCGCTTCGACAGGCTCAGGACACGTGAGCGACGACGCGCTCGCCCTGGGCATCGAGGAGCTCGGGCGGGTGATCCGCGAAGGAGCCCTGGGCAGGCTCACGGTGGAGAAGGCGGACGGCGCCAGCATCCTCGCCCCGGACTCCGAGGTGGTGCGCCGGGCGATGGAGTCGGCCGGCTTCGTGACCACCTCGCGCGGACTGCGCCTGCGGAGCCCGGGTGCCTGAGGGCGACACCGTCTGGTGGACCGCGCGCACGCTGCAGCGGCTGTCGGGCCAGGCGGTGACCGAGAGCGACTTCCGGATCCCCTCGCTCGCGACGAGAGACCTCTCCGGGCGCCGGGTGCTGGAGACGATCCCGCGCGGCAAGCACCTGCTCACCCGGCTCGACGGCGAGGTGACCCTGCACTCCCACCTGAGGATGGAGGGCGCCTGGCACGTCCACGAACGGGGTGCGCGCTGGCGCCGCCCGGCGCACACCGCCCGGGTGGTGCTGCGCACCGAGGCGCTGGAGGCGGTGGGCTTCCAGGTGGTGGTGGATCTGGTCCGCACGTCGGCGGAGGACACCGTCGTGGGCCACCTCGGCCCCGATCTGCTCGGCCCGGACTGGGACGCCGAGGTGGCGCTGGAGCGGCTGCGCGCCGACCCGTCGGTCCCGGTCGGCGACGCGTTGCTCGACCAGCGCAACCTGGCCGGCATCGGCAACGTCTACAAGTCCGAGCTCTGCTTCCTCGCCCGCGTCGACCCGGTGACGCCGGTGGGTGAGGTGGCCGACCTGGCCGCGATCGTGGACAACGCCGGGCGCCTGCTCGAGGCCAACAAGGAGCATCCCCAGCGCAGCACCACCGGTGTCCGCCGACCCGGCCGGCGGCTGTGGGTCTACGGCCGGCGCGGGCCCTGCCTGCGGTGCGGGGCCGCGGTCCGCCGCGCCGACCAGGGGCCGGGCGGCCAGGGGCGGGTCACCTACTGGTGCCCGCGCTGCCAGCCGCGGCCCTAGCACGCATGGGGTCTCGCGGCGCCTCCCCGGGGACCAAAGGCCCTCCTGTCCGGGACACCACCGGCGGTGGGATGAAGACATGCAGCGGCTCAACGCACTCGACACCGCCTTCTTGCACCTGGAGACCGACGAAGCATCGCTGCACATCGCGAGCGTGGCGATCTTCGAGGGCCCCGCACCGGACTTCGAGGAGGTGCGCAGCAGCATCCGACGACGGCTGCACCGGGTGCCGAAGTGGCGTCAGCGTCTCCAGCGGGTGCCCTTCGAGCTCGGCCGGCCGGTGTGGGTCGACGACGAGGACTTCGACCTCTCCGAGCACGTGCGGCACGCCGAGGTCCCCGCGCCCGGCGGCGCGGCGGAGCTCCACGAGGTCGTCGACCAGATCATGTCGCGCCACCTCGACCTGGCCCGGCCGCCCTGGGAGGACTGGGTGCTCACCGGCCTCGCAGACGGGCGCTGGGGCCTGGTCACCAAGATCCACCACAGCATGGTCGACGGCATCGCCGGGACCGACCTGCTCTCGACCTTGCTCGACCATGCCCCGGACACTCCCGAGGACGAGCCGGAACCGTGGCAGCCCGAGCGCACGCCCGGCCCCGCCCGGTTGCTCGGCCGGGGCCTGCGCGACAGCGCGGCGCTACGCGTGCGCGAGGCCAGGGCAGCGGCCCGGGCCGTGCGAGCGACGACGCAGCCGCGCGGCTTCGCGCGGCGGAGCCTGGCACTGGCCTCCGGGTTCGTCCGGTGGGGCCTGGCCGCGGTGCCGACGGCACCGACCCCGCTCATCGGTCCGATCGGCGCCGAACGGACCTACCGGTGGACCTCGCTGCCCCTGACCGACCTCCTGGCCGTCAAGCAGCACTTCGGCGTCAAGGTCAACGACGTCGTGCTCGCCGCCATGACCCGCGGCTACCAGGACCTGCTGGTGGCCCGGGAGACCCCCTTCACCGAGCACGCGGTGCGCACCCTGATCCCGGTCTCGGTGCGCCACGGGGAGAGCTATGACAACCAGGTCTCCGCGCTCCTGCTGGACCTCCCCGTCGGTGTCCGGGACCCCCGGGAGCGGCTGCTGGAGACGGCAGTCCGGATGCGCCGGCTCAAGGCCTCCCACGAGTCGGAGGCCGGCGAGCTGATCACCGACGTCGGCGATGCGCTCCCGGCGCCGCTGCTCGCCGGCTTCCTGCACCTGTTCTTCCGGATCCCGCAGCGGCACCTCACCACCGTGGTGACCAACGTGCCCGGACCGGCGGACCGGCTCTACCTGCTCGGCCGCCGGATGCTGCACACCTACCCCTATGTGTGCATCGCCGACCGGGTCCGGGTCGGCATCGCCGTCACGTCGTACGACGGCCAGCTGCTGGTCGGGATCACCGCGGACCGCGGGACTGTGCCCGACCTGTCCGTCCTGGTCGCCGGCGTCGAGCAGGGATTCGCCGAGCTGGTGGCGGCGGCTGCCAGCCCACACGAGGAGGTGGCCTCATGGGCCGGCATCGGATGAGCACCGCCGACGCGGCGTGGCTGCGGATGGACAGCTCGACCAACCTGATGGTGGTCACCTCGGTGATGTGGCTGGACCGTCCGGTCGACCACGCCGACCTGGTCGAGATCATGCAGACCCGGATGGTCGAGCCGTTCCCACGGTTCCGCCAGCGGGTGGTCGACGACCACGGGTTGTGGTGGGAGGACGTCGAGGACTTCGACATCGAGGACCACATCCACGAGCTGACTCTCCCCGAGCCGGCCGGGCGCGCGGAGCTCGAGCACGCCGTCGGGGACCAGGTGTCGGTGCCGCTGACCTGGGACCGGCCGCTGTGGGACCTCTACGTGGTCGAGCACTACGAGGGCGGGTGCGCGACGGTGTTCCGGATGCACCACTCGATCGCCGACGGCTTCTCGCTGGTCCGGGTGCTGCTCTCGCTGACCGACGACCCCTCCGTGGAACCCGCCGAGCTCGCTCCACCGGCCGAGGAGCGCGGCTGGGCGGAGCTGCTGACCTCGACCGTACGGCGCACCCTCTCCCTGGCCACCCACCCCGGCGAGGTGTTGTCCTTGGCCGACCCGCGCAACCTGGTCGACCTCGCCGCCACCGCGGTCTCCGACACCACCGCCGCGGGCAAGCTGCTGCTGCTGCCGCCGGATCACCACACCGTGCTCAAGGGACCCCTGGGCACGGTCAAGCGGACCGTGTGGACCGACCCGATCTCCTTCGAGCAGGTCCGTGCGACCGCGCACAGCGAGGGCGTCACCATCAACGACCTGCTGCTCGCCGCGGTGGCGGGGGCGCTGCGCTCCTACATGGTCCGGCACCTGAGCCCGCTGGCCGACGTTCGCGCCATGGTGCCGTTCAACCTGCGGCCGCTCGACGAGCCGCTGCCCGCGAACCTGGGCAACCGCTTCGGGCTGGTGTACCTCTCGCTGCCGGTCACCGCGCCCACCCACGAGGAGCGGCTGAGGCGGATGCACGAGCGGATGGACGCCATCAAGCACTCGGCCGAAGGCGTGGTCGCCTACGGGATCCTCGAGGCCACCGGCACGATGCCGCTCGCCGTGGAGAAGCTGATCATCAAGATCTTCACGATGAAGGGGACCGGCGTGATGACGAACGTGCCGGGACCGCGCCACGAGGTGACGATGGCCGGGGCAAGGCTGCTCGGCACCATCGGCTGGGGCCCCACGTCGGGGGACCTGGCCCTGGGGGTGGCGATCTTCAGCTACAACGGCGGCATCACCGTGGGCTTCTGCGTCGACGACGGCGTCATCCCCGGCGTCGAGGAGCTCCGCTCGGACTTCCTCGAGGAGCTCGGGGTGCTGTTGGGCGGTCGGGTCCAGATGGTGCCCGCGCACGCCGGGCACCGGCGCCCGCGCCAGCGCACGACGGCCGACCGCGCCTGAGAGAGTGCCGGGTCGCCCGCACGGGCGAGGTCGTTGTGCGGCGCAGGCTAGGTTTCGCCTCGTGAAGCGCCCCGAGGTCTCCGAGTCGGTCCCGGCGGCCGGGCTGACCGCGGGTCACCGGCTGCTGCTGGAGGTGACGGTCTTCTGCGTCGGCATGGCCAGCCTGGGCGCGGAGATCGCGGCGGCCCGGTTGCTGGCGCCCTGGTTCGGCGCCAGCACGATCGTCTGGGCGAACACGATCGCCACGGTCCTGGTCGCGCTCTCGGTCGGCTACGCGCTCGGCGGCCGGCTCGCGGACCGCAATCCCACGCTCGGCGGCCTGGCGAGGGTGGTCCTCGCGGCGGCCGTGCTGCTGGCGCTGGTGCCGTTCGTCAGCGGTCCGTTCCTGCGCCTGTCGGTCCGCGCGTTCGACCAGCTCTCCGGGGGGCTGTTCGTCGGCTCCCTGCTCGGGGTGGGGATCCTGATCGCCGTACCCGTCCTGCTGCTCGGGATGATCTCGCCGTATGCCGTCCGCCTGGCCGTCGAGGACGTCGCCGACGCGGGGCGGGTCGCCGGACGGCTCTACGCGATCGGGACGATCGGGTCCCTGGTGGGCACCTTCCTGGCCGCCCTGCTGCTGATCCCGGTGGTCGGGACGCACCGCACCTTCCTGCTCTTCGCGTTCAGCCTCGCGCTCGTGGCGGTGGCCGGCCTCGGTCGGCGCCGGTGGCCGGTAGCCGCGGTGGTGGCCGCGGTGGTGCTGGTCCTCGTGGTGCTGCCCGAGGGGACGACGAAGGCGGCGACCAGCAGCGGGCGGGTGATCTGGGAGCGGGAGACCGAGTACCAGTACGCCCGGGTCATCCAGGAGGCCGACGGCACCCGCCGGCTGGAGCTCAACGAGGGCCTCGCGATCCACTCGCTCTACCGGCCCGGTCAGTGGCTCACGGGCGGCTACTGGGACGACATGCTGGTGCTGCCGTTCAGCGCTGCCCACCCGCCGCGGCGGGTGGCGATCCTGGGCAGCGCGGCCGGCACCACTGCCCGGGCGATGGCGCACTACTTCCCCGACGTCCGGATCGACGCCGTGGAGATCGACCCTGACGTCACCCAGGTCGGCCGCCGCCTCTTCGACCTGCGCGGGAGCCGGATCACCACGCACACCGCCGACGCGCGGCCGTGGCTGCACGCCCAGCGGACGAGGTACGACGCGATCCTGGTCGACGCCTACCGGCAGCCCTACATCCCCTTCTACCTGACCACGCGGGAGTTCTTCGACCTCGTCGCTGACCGGCTCTCGCCGGGTGGGGTGGTCGCTGTCAACGTGGGCCACCCGGCGGACTCCGACGCGCTGGAGAAGGTGCTGTCCGCGACGATGCGGGCCAGCTTCGGTGCCGACGCGGTCTGGCGCGACCCGGTGGACGAGACCAACACGATGGTCCTCGGCACCACCGCCGACGACCGGCCCGCGGCCGGGCTGCGGGCCGCGCCGATGCCCGCCGAGGTCGCCCCCGTGGCCGACGAGGCGGCGGCCCGGCTGCGCCCGGCGCTGACTGGGGGCACTGTCTACACTGACGACCGGGCTCCGGTTGAGTGGCTGGTCGACGCATCGTTGGCCGGGGAGGCACGGTGAACATGCCGAGTGAGGACCGCTCGTTCGTGGTCCGGATCCCGAGTCAGCGCAGCACACCCTCCGCGGAGAGGCCGCAAGATAACGCCGTGGACTCCGAGAGCCTGATCCACCCCGACGACCTGTGGTGGCCGATGGTGCTCCTCGCCGCACGCCACGTGGTCGAGGAAGACGGCGCCGGCTCGATCGACGTCGAGGACAGCTGCGTGTGCCTCACCGGCGTGGACAACTACGTCCAGCTGCAGCGCTTCCGCGGCGACCGCGCGGTCCTGTGGGGTCGCGTCGGCGACCACGAGGGTCCCTCGCTGGAGGACGTGCCCGACTGGGCGCTCACCGACCCCCTCGACCAAGCGGTCCGCACCCGCGGCATCAACTACGTCGCCTGGTTCGCCCACGGCGAGTGGGACGCGGTGACCAGCGCCGCCCGGGGCGCCCCCGAGCTGCTGCTGTCCCGGATGCCGTCGGTGGACCCCGACGTCGTCGAGGCGGCCCGGGCCAACGACTTCGAGTGTGCGGCCCTTCGCGACTTCCTCGGCGCGGACCCGCACGAGGTCGTGGAGCTGCTCCGCTCGGCAAGCTCCGAGCTCTCTCCCCCGGTGGGCGGCACGGTCAGCGGTCGGCTGCTGCGGCAGATCCACGAGCAGATGCGCGACGCCACCGAGGCCGACCGGATGCTCATCCAGCGTCCCGCCGTACTCGTGCAGTGGTCGCGGGTCAACGGCCCGCCGCCCCCCTTCGAGTACGCCGTGATGGCCGCCCGCAACCAGCTCGTCCCCGCGACCACGAACAGCCGGTTCACCACCACGGTGACCCGCAGCCTGACCAACGTGCTGCACAAGCTGCGCCACGAGGAGAGCAGTGACGAGTACGGCGCCTGGCTCTTCGCCCGGGTCTGGCACGACGGCCGCATGCTGCACTTCGACCGGGCCTACGACAGCTGGCCGGCGTGGTTCCAGGTCCGTCAGACCGGTCAGGGCCCGAGCATGGCGGACCTCGCCTGGGAGATGGACCAACGCGAGCGGCCGTGGCGGCCACGCTGGGCGAGCCTGCTGCCCTCGCGCACCGCGAAGTAGCCGGTTGGCACGCCCGGACGCTGCCGGGACCTCTGTCGGCGTCCGGGTGTTCCATCCGGCGTGGGTCGTGGGCCAGGGGACCACCACGCTCGCGGCGGCACCGCCCGCATCAGGGGTGCGGTCGACCGGGTAGCGCTCGACGTACTCGCAGAACGCGGCCCCCAGCTCGGCCAGCACGTCACCGCGCGCCAGGGCGGCGGCGGTGGCCTGGTGGGTGTCCAGGTCCTTGGCCAGCCGCATCCGCCGGTGCGCCTCGGTGTGGGTCTGTCGGGTGCGGTGCGCGACCCAGTTCGCCGTCGAGGTCGCCCCCTGCTCGGGCCCGACCTGCTCATGGCCGGCCTGGGCCAACACCGCGGACCGACACTTTCGGGTCCACGAGGGCCCCGTGCACAGGCGGATTCACTGCCAGAATCAGTCCATGGCGGCCCCCGACATCAGCACCCATCTGCCCGCGCTCGAGGACGACCTCGCGGCGTACGAGAAGACCCAGGGCTCCCTGCACTTCAGCGCCGACGAAGGCCTGAGGTGGTCGAGAACCTGACGGCCGGCAGCCACCGGTTCGCCGAGGCGGCGCAGCTGCTCCACGACTCCAACCTCGAGTACGACGAACCGTCGCCGCCGCCGGCCGAGCTGGCGGACCGGCTGGCCGAGCTGGTCGCAGCCGGCCACCTCACCGTGCTGCTCGCGAGCGCAGCTGACGGGCCCGCCGGAGTGGCGGTGCTGCGGCTGCCGCCCTCGGTGTGGAGCAGGGGTCTGGAGGCCTACCTGAGCGAGCTGTACGTCGTGCCGGACCGCCGCGGCCAGGGCTTCGGCCACGAGCTGGTCACCGAGGCGCTGCGCGGCGCCCGCGGTCACACGAGCTCAGCGAGCCGGGCCAGCCCGCGAGGCAGGTTCTTCGCGAGTCGGTCACGGGCGTCGTCCAACGCTGGTGCCCCGGGATGCTCGGGTGGGACCCGGGCCGGGTTGAGCGCCACCCGGTCCGACCACGCCTTGATGTCGGGCTCGGCCGAGAAGGACATCACGGCCCGGGTGCCCAGGACGTTCATCCTGGCCCAGTCCTCCATCGAGTCCGGCAGGGGTGAGGGCGGACACAGGCGGTTCTTCTCGTCGTCGTCCGTGCGCGTCGCTTCGACATAGCCGATCAGTGCCGATCCGAAGCAGGGGAAGCCTGCTCTGACGGGCTGCAGGGTGATGACGTCAGGCCGCCAGACCGGGAGGAGGGGTGGGTACTTCAGCCCGTCTGCCGCACAGTGCACGACGACGGCGTCCTTCGCGACGCCCACGGACCCGTCGGCGAAGTGCAGCCGGCCGCGCTCGACACTCGCAAGGTGCCCCCGCCGTACGACGTTCGTCAGTTCGCGCAGCTGCTCCAGCTCCCACAAGGCCAGGGTGGGCGCCTTGGCCATGGTCGGCACGACAGCGCGGTCGACGCGCAACATGATGCCGGCGCTCTCCAGCTCGAGGAACAGTCCTTCGAGCGAGACAGCTCTTGCCGCGGCCTCCATGGTGTCGGCCACCATCCCGAGGAACACCGCGGGATCAGGCTGGACCACGGCGCGGTTCAACATCCACGGATCGCGGGGGCGCACCCAGCAGATGGCGTCCGGATCGACCCCGCGCCCCAGCAACCAGATGGCCGCGTCCGTGGCGGTCTTGCCCGATCCGACCACGACGTACTGGCTCGGTGTCTCCTCGAGCCGCGCGAGGGCGTTGACCGGCACCACCCTCGAGTCTTCGGAGCAGCGGAACGGCGCCGGTCTCTCCGCGGGGATGCTGGGCGCGAGGTAACGCGCGTCCACGATGCGGCACCGCTCAGGCAGCTCGGTCCGTTCGCCCGAGAGCTTCGAGACGAACGTGCGGTCACCGAGGTACTCGCTGTTGGGGAAGAACTCGACCTTGCCCGATCCGAGCAAGGCGTCGAGCACCCGCCCGTAGTAGGCGCAGATCTCCGCCTGGGAGGCGCGCTCCTGCAGACCGGCCTCGGGCCCCCGCTGCTGCACCTGCCCGGCGCCGAGGAGCGTGGACGCGACGCCGTAGAAGGCAGAGGCCTGGTGCAGGCGCACGAACGGGTAGGCCTCGAGCCAGTGACCACCGACGCTGTGCCGGCGATCCACCAGCGCAACACGTGCGTCGGCATGGTTGGTCAGGGCGTCCGCGAACGCCATCCCCATGGCGCCGGCTCCCACCACCAGGTAGTCGGCTTCGACCACGCGTCCCACAACGCCACGGTTGCAGCGTCGGGCGGCCAGGTCTACGCCGGTCCAGTCAGGTCCGACGGTCCCCCAGACCGGTCAGGAATCGAGAAGCACGCCCGCGCCGGGCGCCCTAGCGTGCTGCCCAGACGGCCGGTGCAGCGCCCGGCCCGAGCACGAGAGGTGGTACCGAGAGTGCCGAGACAGGATGCAGTGAGCGGGACCGGCTTCACCGCCGAGGAGCGCGCCGCGATGAAGGCGCGGGCCGACGAGCTGCGCGCCCAGGGCAAGAAGGGCGCGAAGGCCGCCGACGGGCTCCAGGACGTCCTCGCCAGCATCGCGAAGATGGACCCGGAGGACCGGGTGCTCGCCGAGCGCGTGCACGTCGCCGTGACCGAGAACGCGCCGGACCTGTCGCCGAAGACCTGGTACGGGATGCCGGCGTACGCCAACGCGGCCGGCAAGGTGGTGCTGTTCTTCAAGAACGCCGGCAAGTTCAAGGAGCGGTACTCCACCCTCGGTTTCGAGGGTGCCGCTCACCTGGACGACGGCGACCTGTGGCCGGTCGTGTTCGCGATCCAGCAGTGGACGCCCGAGGTGGAGAAGAGGGTCGTCGAGCTCGTCCGGGCGGCTGTTTCCTGACGGTTGACAGTTAAGCGAGCGGCCATGTCCCGTTCAGGTGCACATCCCTGGACGGCCACCCGGTGGTAGCGAACGGCTCCTAGGAATGGCGGTGAGCCGCCAGCAGGCGGCGAACCCATCCTGTAGGAGAACCACATGAACAACCGTTTGCGAGCGGGCGTCCTCGGCGGCGTCGGTCTGGCACTGACCGGCCTCATCGCTGTCTCGGGCAGCGCCGAAGCGAAGGATCTTCGCTTCTCCGACTTCACGCCACTGCCCTCCTCAGCAGGCCCGACCGCCGACGAGTCGCACCCGATCACGTTCGGCAACCCGGCCTTCGAGCAGCGCTCGATCGTCTCCCGCGCGCAGCAACAGCAGAGCGGCGAGCCGAACAGCGGCGACTTCGACATGAACACCGTCAACGAGACCGGCCCGCACCAGGGCCGCTACCTGTTCACCCCGTTCGAGAGCGGCCGGTCCGGCATCCAGCGGACCGACCTGCGGTCCAGGGAGACCAAGACGCTGTGGTTCAGCCCGGCGCCCGGCGACCACATCCGGTGGGACGGCTCGGTCTGGACGCCGTGGGGCACCTATGTCACCGCCGAGGAGGAGTGGTGCACCGCGCCCGCCGGCTGCGACAGCAACCCCTACGGCCGGCTGTTCGAGCTGACCAACCCGCTGACCGCCGACTCGGTGACCCAGAGTGACGGTGAGTCCGCCGACGTCCAGCACCGCAACGTCGTCCCGCGGGTCGCGCACGAGGGCATCCAGTTCGACAAGGACTGGAACATGTACTTCGTCGACGAGCTCAACGGCGGCGGCCTCTACCGGTACACCCCGGCGGCGAGCCGCGGTGCGATCCGGTCCGGGCGCGCCGGCTACTTCGACGCCGGGCAGACCTCCGTGCTCCGTGTCGGTGACGGTACGACGCCCAACGCGACCGGGTCGTTCAGCTGGGTCCCGATCACCGACACGCAGGGCAACGCTCTGCCCGGAGCGCTCACGGTGACGGACCCGAACGGAGTCACCTCGGTGGACGGCCGCAACAGCACCGATCTTCCGCAGTTCAAGGGCACCGACTACCAGCGCCCCGAGGACCTGCAGATCCAGACGAGCCGCGGCGTCCAGCGCCTGTACCTGGCGACCACGACCACCCACGAGGTCTATGCCCTCGACCTGCAGGCGCAGAAGATCTCGGTCTTCGCCGACAGGGACACCATGGACCTGGCCACCGGCCAGCCCGTCGGCAACGCACTGACCAACCCCGACAATCTGGCCCGCGACCACGACGGCAACATCTACGTCGTGGAGGACCGTCCGGGTGGCCAGGACGACGACATCTGGTTCGCCAGCGACCTCAACCACGACGGCGACCTCGCCGACGTCGGTGAAGGCATCGGACGCTGGGCCTCCAACGGCACGGTCGGCTCGGAGCTCACCGGGCTCTACTTCGACCCGACCGACAAGCGGCGCGCCTGGGTGAACATCCAGCACCCCGGCAGCGACAACGACCGCACGATGGAGATCAGCGTGCGTTAGGACTGGTTCGTTCGCACCGGGCGAGTGCGATCGAGAGGGCGTCCCGGCAGCCGCCGGGGCGCCCTCGCTCAGCTCAGCCGCTGGGTGAGGTGGACCTCGACGTCGTCACCGTCGCCCTTGCCGACGGCCTCAGGCTTCGAAGTCGGCACGGAGTCGTCTGGGGGAAACCACGTTGGCAGGAACGGCCCGTGGAGGGAGCATCAGACGATGAAGTCCTTGCCGGACGAGATCGATGACGAGGCGGAGCGCAGCCGGTTCTCGGGCGTGGTCCGCGTCGACCGTCGGGGGGAGACCGAGGTGTGGGCGGCGTACGGTCTCGCTGACCGGGCCCACCAGATCGCCAACACGATCGAGACCCAGTTCGCGACGGCGAGCGGCACCAAGGGTCTGACCGCCCTGACCGTGATGAGCCTGGTCGACCGCGGCGTCTTCGTGCTCGGCACCACGGCTCGCTCCCTGCTCGGCGACGACCTGCCCCTGATCGCGGACGACGTGACGATCGAGCACCTGCTTGCGCACCGGTCCGGGATCGGGGACTACCTCGACGAGGACGCGATCGAGGACATCGGCGACTACCTCCTGCCGGTTCCGGTCCACGAGCTCACGACGGCCGAGAAGTTCCTGCCGGTGCTGGAGGGGCACCCGGCGGCGTTCCCCGCGGGCGAGCGGTTCACCTACAACAACGGCGGCTACGTCGTGCTGGCGCTGCTGGCCGAGCGAGCCACGGGTCAGAGCTTCCAAGAACTCGTGCACACGTTGGTCTGCGAGCGCGCCGGGCTCGACGACACCGCGTTCCTGCGCTCCGACGCGCTCCCCGGCGGTGCCGCACTCGGCTACCTCTCCGTCGACGGCCTGCGCACCAACGTGCTGCACCTCCCGGTGATCGGAAACGGTGACGGCGGCATCTACTCGACCGCTGCCGACCTCAGCACGTTCTGGGAAGCCCTGTTCGCAGGGAGGATCGTGCCGAGAGAGCGGGTCGAGGAGATGGTGCGCCCGCACAGCCACGTGTCCGAGGACGGCGAACGTCACGGCCTCGGCTTCCACCTGGATGCGACCTCCGACGCCGTCTGGCTGGAGGGGTACGACGCCGGCGTCTCGTTCTGGAGCCGGCACCAGCCCTCGTCCTCGACCACCTGCACCGTCATCGCGAACTGGTCGGACGGCGCCTGGCCGATCGCCAGGCTGCTCGAGGAGCGGCTCTTCGCAGACCTCTGACGACGTGTGCGACCGGAGCATGAGCGGTGTGCTGGCGCGGATCACCCACCGGTGGACATTGACCTCTTGCAACCGCGGACGCAAGGGTGGGGACGGCCGTCGACGTCAGAGCCGAGGGAGTACCCCGATGACCTCTGTGGAGCAGAACCCACCGATCGTGCGCTGGACCCTCGGTCTCGAGCGGGCGCGCGTTCTCGATGCGCCCGTGCGTGCCCTGGAGCCCGCGATCAGGTCCCTGTTCGGCACCGGTCCACGCGGCGCAGCGCTGCGCGGCGAGTGGCTGGGCCACGCGCTGCACCCGGTGCTGACCGACGTGGTGATCGGGACGTGGACCTCGGCGAACCTGCTCGACCTGGTCGGCGGAAAGGACGGCGCGGTTCCGGCCCGGCGGCTGATCGGGATCGGGCTGCTCGCGGCCGGCCCGACCGCCTGGTCGGGCTGGGCCGAGTGGTCAGAGCTCCCGACACCGGACAAGCGGGTCGGCCTCGTCCACGCGGTGGCCAACGGCGTCGCGATCGGCCTGTACGCACGCTCGTGGCTCGCCCGCCGGTCCGGCCGGCGCGGAGACGGCGCCCTGCTCGGTCTCGCGGGATCCGCGGTGGCCGGGGTCGGCGCCTACCTCGGTGGCCACCTGGCCCAGGCGCGCCAGGTGAGCAGTCACCACCCGGCGTACGACGACACCGTGGCGCGGCCCTGATCACGCGGCATTCGTCGCAGACCCCGGGGAAGAGCGGCGCGCACGGCCGGGACTAGAGCAGTCGGCGGTCCGAGGCCCAGCGGGTCAGCTCGTGACGGGAGGAGAGCTGCAGCTTGCGCAGCACCGAGGACATGTGGGTCTCGACGGTCTTGATGGAGATGAACAGCTCGCTCGCGACCTCCTTGTAGGAGTAGCCCCGGGCGATCAGTCGCATCACCTCGCGCTCGCGTTCGGTGAGCCGGTCGAGGTCCTCGTCGACCGCGGCCACCTCGATGGTCCCGGCGAAGGCGTCGAGGACGAAGCCGGCCAGCCGTGGCGAGAACACCGCGTCCCCGGAGGCGACCCGGTCGATGGCGTCGACCAGCTCGGGCCCGGTGATGGTCTTCGTGACGTAGCCGCGGGCACCGGCCCGGATGGTGCCGATCACGTCCTCCGCCGCGTCGGAGACCGAGAGCGCGAGGAAGCGGGTGCTCGCCGCGCGCCCCGCCGTACGCCGCATCACCTCCGCACCACCGCCGCCGGGCAGGTGCACGTCGAGCAGCACCACCTCGGGCCGGTGCTCCAGGACAGCGGCGACCGCCTCGTCGACGTCGGCGGCCTCGGCGACCAGCTGCACCGCGTCGCCGAGCTCGGCGCGTACGCCGCTGCGGAACATCGCGTGGTCGTCGACGATCACCACGCTGTGGCGGACGGTCATGAGCTCTCCTCGCTGGTCGTGGGGCGGGGCTCTCCGACGCGGCGAGGCATCCGCAGCCGCACCTCGGTGCCCGACCCCGGCGTGGTGCGGACCTCGGCGGAGCCGCCGTGGCGCTGCATCCGTCCGATGATGCTCGAGCGGATCCCCTGCCGGTCGGAGGCGACGGTCTCCTGGTCGAAGCCGCGGCCACGGTCGCGGACGAACACCTCCACGGCGGCCTGCGTCGACTCGGCGTAGACGTCCACGGTGGCCGCCCCGGAGTGCCGGGCGGCGTTCGCCATCGCCTCTCGCGCGGCCAGCACCAGCGGTTGCAGATCGTCGTCCAGCTCGGCATCCCCCACGCAGACCACGTCGACGGTGACTTCCTGGTTGCCGTGATGGGCGTGGTCGTCCTCGACGGCCGCCGCCGCAGCGCGCAGCGCGGCCGCCACCGTGGTGGCACCGTCGCTCGGGTCCTCGAACAACCAGGCCCGCAGGTCGCGCTCTTGCGCGCGAGCCAGTCGCGAGACGGTGGCCGGGTCAGCCGAGGATCGCTGGATCAGCGCCAGGGTCTGGAGCACGGAGTCGTGCAGGTGCGCGGCGACGTCGGCGCGCTCCTCGGAGCGGATCCGCGCCTCGCGCTCCTGGCCCAGGTCCGCGACCAGCCGGAGCAGCCACGGCCCGGCGACGAACGCCACCCCGACCATCGCCAGCGCGGCGGCCAGGCCGGCGTTCAGCGCCACCGAGACGCTCCCGGTGCGCAGCGAGAACAGCACGATCGCCGCGACCACCAGGAGCAGCCCCAGCACGATCCGGGCGTACGCCGCCCAACCGCCGTCCCCGACGAGGGCCCGGACCGGGTTGACCGCGCTGCTGGAGTCGCGCCAGCGCTGACGCTGCGCCTCGTCGGCCTGTCGCCACAGCACCGCGACGCCGGCGACCGCCAGCAGCAGCGGGCCGACGGCCAAGGTGGTGCCGGTGAGGTCGGCCAGCAGCAGCAGCAGCCCCACCGCGATCGCGCCGACGGCCACGAGGGGGCCGTAGTCCAGCAACCGACGCTCCCGGGCGACGGTACGGCGGCCCTGCCGGGTCGCGGCCTCCAGGCCCGGCGGCAGGGGCCCGGTCGTCTGCTCCGCGGGAAGGACGAACCAGAGGCCGGCGTACACCAGGGCCCCGAAGCCACCGAGCGCCAGCGAGACCAGGAACCCGATCCGCACCCACAGCACCGGGAGACCGAGGTGCTCGGCCAACCCGGCGGCGATACCGCCGATCATCGCCTCGTCCACCGCGCGGTGGGCGCGCCGGGGCGCGCCGACGACCGGGCCCGGCAGGGGGGTTCCGGGGCCCGCCGCGCCGGAGGCGCCGACGGTGGGGCGCGTGGAGGTGTCCATCTCGGTGCTCATCGTCTCAGGCCGGCCCCGGGCACACCTCAGGTCCGGGCCCTGACCTTTGTCCCCGGTGAATCAGGGCTTCCCCCGATACCGCACGGCGGCGCAGCGGATGACGATGGATGCATGAGTCAGACCCAGACCCCGCCCGGCAACCCCACGGGCCCGGCCGGCCCCTCCGCGGGCGGCCCACGCGTCAGCGGTGAGCAGATGCGCGACCTGCGCCGGCTGCGCCGCAGCAGCACCGACCGCCACATCGCCGGTGTCGCCGGCGGGCTCGGCCGTCACCTCGACATCGACCCCACGGTCGTCCGGGTGGTCCTGGTGGTGCTTGCGCTCTTCGGCGGCGCCGGTCTGGTGGTCTACGGCGCGATCTGGCTGCTGGTGCCCGAGGACGACAAGGAGCACGCGCCGATCGACGTCAACCCCGAGACCCGGCGCGTGCTGCTGATCGTCGCGGCGGTCGTGGCCGCGGTGTCGTTCCTCGGCGTCGCGTTCAGCGACCGGAGCTGGGGCTGGGGCTGGGGCTTCCCGGTCCCGCTGATCGTGCTCGCGGTCGTGGCCATCGTCGTGTTCGCCACGCGCGACCGCACTCCGCCGCCGCCTCCATGGCCAGGCACACCCGGCGCCCCCATGCCCCCGCAGGAAGGAACTCCCGTGTCCACCACCACCGCCTCGCCGACCCCCACCTCGCCGACCCCCGCGGGTCCGTCGTACGTCCCACCGCCGCCCGCGGGCTTCACGCCACCACCGCCGCCGCGGCCGCGCCGGACCGGCCTGGTGCTGTTCTGGCCGACGCTGGCCCTGATCGCGATCGCCCTCGGGACGCTGGGCGTCGTGGACGCCGGGTACGCCGTGCCCTTCTCGGCCTACCCCGCCGTGGCCGTGGCCGTGACCGGAGCGATGCTGCTCGTCGGCGCGTTCGTCGGGCGTCCCGGCGGCCTGATCGCGCTCGGCCTCGTCGCGGCGCTGATCACCGGCATCTTCGGCCTCGTCGAGGCCACCGGCGGTCCCGATGCGACCAACCGCTCGCAGTACCTCGCACCCACCTCGGCGTCCGCGGTGCGTGACGGCTACCGCCTCGACCGCGGCGAGCTGACCGTCGACCTCACCCGGGTGAGTGATGTCACCGCACTCGACGGGCGCACGATCAGCGCCGACATGCAGGCCGGACGGCTGCACGTGACCGTGCCCGCCGACATGGACGTCCGGGTCGAGGCCGACATCAGGTACGGCGGGCAGATCACCGTCGGCGACGAGGTGCGCAGCGGATGGAACCCGTCCCTGGACACCACGCTCGACTCGCCGCGCGCCGACGCCCCGCAGGTCGACCTCGAGCTGGACCTCCGCGTCGGCGAGATCGTCGTCGACCAGTCCTGAACCCCCACAAGGAGTCCCGATGAGCACCTTCGAACCGATCCCGTCCCCTGACCGCCGGGTCAAGGTCACCCACCTCGTCTTCGGCCTGCTCTTCCTCGGCCTCGCCGGGGTCTGGGCCCTGGCCGAGACCGAGGTGATCACCACCGACCGGCTGCCCGTCCTGGCGCCCGCCGTGCTGATCATCGCCGGTGTGGTCGGCCTGGTCGCCAGCCTGGCCAACGGCCGCAACCGACGCGCGTACGCCGCCCCCCGGGAGACCGGCGACGACACCACCCCCACCGAGGAGATCCGATGACCGAGAACGACCAGACCCAGCAGACCGGACAGACCGGCACGACCGAGACCGGGCAGCCGGGGCAGACCGGCAGCCAGACCGGCTACGACGCCGGGTACCAGGCCGGCTACCAGGCGGCCCGGCAGGCACCGCCGCCCCGGGCGCAGGCGCCGTACTCGCCGCCGACCTATCGCCGGCTGACCCGCAGCCGGCCGGAGAGCAGTGCCGGCGCGCCGATCAGCGGCGTCTGCGGCGGGATCGCCCAGTACCTCGGCATGGACCCGACCCTGGTGCGCGTCCTCGTCGCCGTGGCGATGGTGGTGGCCTTCCCGGTCGCCGAGATCATCTACATCGTGCTGTGGGCGGTCGTCCCTCAGGAGTGAGGCGATGTGCGGCCGGGTGAGCCGGCCACCGCGACCTCAGCCCGACAGGGAGCGGGTGATCACCTGGTTCGCGGCACGCTGGAAGCCGGCGACCACGGCCTCGAGGGTGAGCTGGCGCAGCCGGGACATGGTCACCTCCAGGCGGGCCTTGTCGGCCTCGCTGTGCTCGCGGCCCCGGAAGGGGGCGAGCACGCGGGTGCGGAGGATCTCGGTGAGCTCGTCGGCGAGGGCGTCCATGTGCTTGTTGATCGCCTCGGCCGCCTCCTCCATCGAGTCGAAGGGGATGTCGAGGTCGTCGAGCTTCATCGCGACCTCGAAGGGCGGCAGCAGCTCGTAGCGCTCCGCAGAGCCGTCGACGACCCGGCGGATCGCGTAGACCTTCTCCATCCGGTCCAGGTCCTCGTCGCCGAGCGAGCGCCCGGCCCGCCGCTCGAGCTGGCGGCGGGTCAGGGTCTCGTGGCGCCCGGCCCGCCACGAGGTGAGCATCGCGCGCTGCAGGGCCAGGTCCTCGACGCTGGCGTCGGGCGGGATCCGGACGAGGTACTTCTCGATCGCCGACAGGGTGAACCCGTGGTCCTGCAGCGCCCGGATCAGCTCCAGCCGCGCCTGGTGGGCCCGGGTGTAGTAGGCGATCCGCCCACGCCGCGTCGGGGGCGGTACCAGCCCGAGGCCGGCGTAGTACCGCGTCGTGCGCACGGTCAGGCCCGTCGCCGCAGCCAGCTCGTCGACGGTGAGCAGCTCCTCACCGTCCACGACCGGCGGCTGCTGCTGCGCGCTCATGGCCTCTCCTCGTGCTCGGCACGACGCCTCCGGACCCGGCGGCATCACTGGAACAGTAGAACTGGCACATTGATCTTGCAATCGACGTAACCCGCGCCGGGCGCTCGCGTTGTCACACCAACGTGATGAGCGCGATCCTCTCCGGCCGGGCCGTGTCCCGGGGAACGCACCGCCGTGCGGCCACCCTCGGCGGCGTGCTCGGGGCTGCCCGTCCGCTCCTCGAGGCCGCGGCGATGCTCCGACTGCTCGCGCAGCTCGGCCGCGACCTGGTCACCGCGGCGGTGCGACGCCGCTTCCCCTGGGAGGAGCTGCTGCTGCAGACCTGGTACGCCATCCGGGTCTGCACCGTCCCCGCGCTGATGGTGTCCATCCCGTTCGGCGTGATCCTCGCCCTGCAGGTCGGCGTGCTCGCCCAGCAGGTCGGCGCCGCCGCGTTCACCGGCGCCGGCAACACGCTCGCGGTGGTCCGGCAGGGCTCTCCGATCATCACCGCGCTGATGCTCTCCGGAGTCGCCGGCTCGGCGATCTGCTCCGACATCGGCGCCCGCAAGATCCGCGAGGAGCTCGACGCCCTGGAGGTCATGGGCATCTCGGTGACCGAACGGCTGGTGATGCCGCGGGCGCTGAGCACCGTCGTCGTCGCCGTGCTGCTCAACGGCGTGGTCATGTTCTTCACGATCATGACCACGCTGCTGGTCTCCCTGGTCGCGATGAACCTCTCCCCCGGCTCCTACCTCGCCAGCGTCGCCACCCTCGCCCAGCCCTCCGACCTCGCGCTCTCGCTGGTCAAGGCCGCCGTGTTCGGGGTGCTCTGCACGGTCGTCGCCGCCCACAAGGGGACGAACGTCAGCCGCGGTCCGGCAGGCGTGGGCGACGCGGTCACCGATGCGGTGGTGATGAACTTCGTGCTGCTCTTCGCCGCCAACTTCGCGATCTCCCAGCTGATGACCTCGGTGAGCGGTGGTGCGGTGTGAGCGCGCGGGTACGCCGCGATCCCCTCGCCCCCGCCGAGGAGGCCGGAGAACAGCTGGTGTTCTGGTGGCAGGTCGTCCGCTCGATCCCGCACGCGATCCGGCACCACGCCAAGCAGGTCGGGCTGATCCTCGCCGAGCTGAGCCTCGGCACCGGCGTGTTCGTGGTCGGGGGCGGCGTGGTCGGCGTCGTCGTGCTGCTGTCCACGCTGACCGGCAGCGAGGTGGGCTTCGAGGGGCACAACGGGCTCTCCGTGATCGGCCTCGCCCCGCTGACCGGCTTCGTCTCCGCCTACCTCAACACCCGCGAGATGGCTCCGGTCGTCGCCGCGCTCGGCTTCGCCGCGCGCATCGGCTGCGGCTTCACCTCCCGGCTCGGTGCGATGCGGATCTCCGAGGAGATCGACGCCCTGGAGTCCATGGCGATCCGGCCGGTCCCCTACCTGGTCACCACCCGGCTGCTCGCCGCCCTCGCACTGGTGCTGCCGCTCTACCTGATCGGTCTGGTCGGCACCTACGTCGCCACCGACACCATGGTGACGGTCTTCTTCGGCCAGTCCCACGGCACCTACCAGCACTACTTCCAGGCGTTCGTCTCCCCGATCGACGTCGTCTACTCCGCGATCAAGGTGCTGGTGCTGACCTCGGTGGTGACGCTGATCCACTGCTGGTTCGGCTTCACCGCCTCCGGGGGCCCCGAGGGCGTGGGCAAGGCCACCGGTCGCGCCATCCGCACCAGCATCATCGCGATCACCGTCCTGGACATCACCATGACGCTGACGCTCTGGGGCGTGGACCAGCAGGCAGTGATCTCCGGATGACCCGCGAGCAATCCCGGAGGTGGCACCGCGCCCGGATGCTGCTGCTCGTCGGGATCGCCGGTGCCCTGTTCGCGTCGTACGCCGCGTGGACCGGGCTGAGCTACGTCGGCAAGGTCGGGGGTGGCGCCCGCCTCACGGCGTACCTGCCCACCTCCGGCGACTCGCTCGGTCCGGCCTCCTACGTGAAGTTCCACGGGCTGGTGGTCGGCCGCGTGATCGACGTCCGCGGCCCGGCCGACGGCGGCCACGGCAGCCGGGCGGAGATCGTGGTGAAGCCCGAGCACGCCGGCCAGATCCCCGCCAACGTGACCGCCCGGGTGCTGCCGATGACGATCTTCGGCACCGAGTACGTCGAGCTGGTCGCGCCGCACCGCGCCGTGCCGGCCTCGATCGCCACGGTGGACACCGTCCGGGCCGACCGGTCGGCCCGGACCCTGCGGATCATGGACGCCGTCGCCGCCGGCGAGCGGATCCTCCGGGCGATCGATCCCAGCCAGGTCGACTCGGCGGTCTCCTCGCTGGCCGCGATGCTCGAGGACAACGGCGCCAACGTCGGCCGCTTCGTGGAACGGGCGAGCGACTACCTGGGCACGCTGCTCACGCACAGCCGGGCCTTCTACCGCGACCTGCGCCTGCTCGGGAACGTCCTGCAGGCTGGCGCCGCCGCGGAGCCGCAGCTGGTCGCCGCGCTGCGGCACGCCCACGGCACGCTCCGCCTCGTGGTCGACCAGCGCCGCGCCATCGACGACCTGATCGCGAGCAGCACCGGCCTGAGCTCGGAGACCTCATCGTTCCTCGAGCAGCACGGGGACGACCTGGTCACCACGATCTGGGCGGGCGAGCCGGTCGTGCACATCTACCACGGACGTCGGGACCGGCTCCGCGACCTGCTCCGCGCCGTGCCGCGCGTGCTCTCCAACGGGGCACGCGGGATCAGGGACGGCAAGATCAAGATGGAGGGGCTGATGGAGTTCCCCTGGGACTGGGGACGGCCCTACCACCGCACCGACTGCACCCGCTACCTCGGCGCACGCGCCGCCAACTGCCCTGGCGGCGGCAGCTACTCCTCCCCATGGGGAGGACGCTGATGCGCTCCCCGGCGTACGTCCTGCGCCACCACCCCGGCGCCACCGTCGGCGTCGTCGGCTTCACCGTCGTCTCCCTGGTGATGACCGCCCTGGTCGCCGGCACGCTGCTCAAGAGCGCAGGCCACGACCCCCAGGAGTACACCGCGGTCTTCCGCGACACCAACGGCCTCACCGAGGGCGACGACGTCCGGATGGCCGGCGTCCGGGTCGGCCGCGTCGAGCACCGCGAGCTCCGCGACGGCCTGGCGGTCGTGACCTTCACCGTCTCCGGGGACCAGGTCGTGCACCGCGACAGCCGTGCGGAGGTCAACTTCCTCAACCTGATCGGGCAGCGCTACCTCGACATCACCCGCGGCTCCGGGAAGGCGCCCCCGTTGCCGCCCGGGTCCCGCATCCCGCCGTCGCGGACCAGCCCCGGCCTCGACCTGACCGCGCTGTTCAACGCGTTCAAGCCGCTGTTCGACCTGCTCCGGCCCGGCGACGTGAACAAGCTGGCCACCGAGATCACCGCCGTGCTCCAGGGCCAGGGCCCGACGATGCGCGACCTGGTGCGGCAGACCGCCGACCTGACCGACCACCTCGCCCGGCGCGACGAGGTCATCGGCCGGGTGATCACGAACATGTCGGCGGTCATGCAGACCACGGCCGCGCACCGACACGACCTCGAGGTGCTGGTCCGCGAGCTCGGCGCGCTCACCCACGGGCTGGCCGGCGACCGGCGGCAGATCGGGTCGGCCCTGGACAGCGTGGCCCAGCTGACCGTGGTGATGGACGACCTGACCCGGCGTACCCGCCGACCGCTGACCACCGACATCGCCCACATCACCACGCTCACCGGCCTGGTGAACAAGCAGACCGACCTGCTGGTGCGGGGTCTGCGCGGCACGCCTCGACTGCTCGACGCCTACGCCCGCACGATGAGCTACGGCAGCTGGCTGAACACCTACATCTGCTCGATGAGCGTCCGCACCGCCGGCGGGCAGTACCTCGACGGCCGGTCCGGCGGCAACACCAGGGCGTGCCGGTGACGCGCCGGCGGATCGGCATCCGCGGCGTGGTCAACGTCGCGCTGGTGGTGGTGCTCATGGCGCTCGGGGCATGGAGGCTCCTGCCCCGGGAGCGGACCTTCACCGCCGAGCTCGCCAACGCCTCCGGGCTGGCGACCGGGGACCCGGTGCGCGTCGCCGGCATCGACGTCGGCAAAGTCAAGTCGATCCGGCTCGATCACGGGGTGGTCCGGACCCGGTTCACGGTGCGACGCGACGTGCCGGTCAGCCGGCGGGCACGTGCGGAGGTCAAGCTCGCCACGATCCTCGGCCAGCACTACCTCGCCGTCGTGCCGGGGCCCGGCAGTCGGCCGGGCGACCGGCTCGGTGACGGCGGGACCATCCCGCTGCGCCAGACGCGATCGGCGTACACGATCGACAAGTTCCAGGTCGACGCCAAGGACACCGTCACCAACCTCGACGCCCAGGCCCTGGCCGACGCGGTCGACGCGCTGACCCAGGGCATCGACGGAGACCCGGACGCCAACCGGCGCGCGCTGAGCGGGATCACCGCGGTCTCACGCACCATCGCCTCCCGCCAGGACGAGCTCGGTCGGCTGATCCACTCCACCCGGGTCGTCTCCGACGTGGTCCACGACCAGCAGGGCAGCCTGCTGCGCCTGCTCGGGGACGCCGACGCCGTCGCGGAGATGATCCAGCAGCGCCGGCAGACCATCCAGCTGCTGCTGCGCAGCACCCGCTCGATGGTCCACCAGGTCACCCTCCTGGTCCGGGCGAACCAGAAGAAGCTCGAGCCCGCGCTCCGCGAGCTGCGCACCCTGATGGGCACGCTGGCGGACAACCGGCGCGCACTCGACCAGACGTTGCGGGCTGTCACCGCGCAGAGCCGCTACTTCGCCAACGCCACCGGCAACGGGCCCTGGATCGAGGTCTTCGCGCCCGACTTCCTGGTCACCGACAACATCCTGTGTGCCGTCACCAGCCCGACGAGGTGCCGGTGAGCGGCCGGCTGCGCACGCGGGACGTGCGGGTGATCCGGGCGCTGGTGGCGGTGGTCGCCCTCGGGCTCGTGGCCGCTCTGGCCGCACCCTGGTGGGCGGGCGGCAAGGAGCCGTTCCGGATCAGTGCGATGTTCCGGGACACCACCGGGCTGTACGTCGGCAACGACGTGCGCGTCCTCGGGGTGAACCTCGGCGAGGTGACCGCCGTACGCCCCCACGGGCGGACCGTGCGCGTCGACATGGAGCTCCCCGCCGGCACGCAGGTCCCCGCGGACGCCCAGGCCGCGATCATGCAGTCCTCCCTGGTCACCGACCGGTTCGTGGAGCTGACCCCGGCCTACCGCCGGGGGCCGTTGCTGCGCAGCGGCACCCTGCTGCCCCTCTCGCACACGCGCAACCCGGCGAACCTCGACCAGATGGTGCGGGCCGTCGACGACCTCGTGGTCGCGCTCGGCGCGACCGGCAAGGGGCGCAGCGGCGTGGGCCGGTTGCTCTCGGTCTCGGCACGGTCGCTGGACGGACAGGGCCGGTTCGTCCACGACGCCCTGCTGGCCGCACAGGGCGCGATGGACGCGGTGAGCGGCACGGAGCCCGACCTCGCGGCGCTCACCGCGAACCTCGACTCGCTCGTCACCGCCCTGGGACACCGGGACCGGACCGTGCGGCGGCTCTCGAGCAACGTCACCGACGCGACCGCCATGCTCGCCCGCCAGCGCGGCGACCTGCGCGCAGTGGTGCGGGAGCTCGCCTCGCTGGTCGAGGTGATCACCCGGTTCGTGCACGACAACCGCGGCGAGCTGCGCTCGGTGCTCGGCCGCAGCAGCAAGGTCCTGGCCACCCTGGAGCGGCGGCAGGCCGACATGAAGGAGACCCTGGACCTGCTGCCCCTGGTCGGGCAGAACATCTGGCAGGCCTACGACCCCCGCACCAAGCGGATCCGGATCCGGATCGACATGCGCAACACCGGGCCGTTCGCCTCCAGCGCCCGCTACCAGCTGTGCGTCGCCTTCGGGCTCACCCAGTGCAAGCGGCTCACCAACCCCGACGGCACCGGCGCCCTGGACCCGCTGCTGAACGAGGTCACCGACCAGTTCCCCTCCGGGGTACCGAGGGTGACCCAGTGAAGGAACCGGTGAGTGGACCGCTGACCCGTCGGTGCGCAGCGCTGACCGCGGGTCTTGCGCTCGTCCTCGGGCTGTCCGGCTGCTCGCTGGAGTCGGTGCCGATGCCCTCGGCCGTGGACGGGCCGTCCTACCGGGTGACCGCGCGGTTCCGCGACGCGCTCAACCTGCCCGAGGGAGCACCGGTCAAGCTCGACGGCAGCCAGGTCGGCCAGGTCGACCGCATCCGGGTCCGCGACTACGTGGCGCTGGTGACGCTCGAGCTGGGCCGCGGCAGCCGGGTCCCCCGCGGCAGCACGGCGCAGGTCCGCACCACCGCCCCGATGGGCGAGGCCTACGTCGAGCTGGACACGCCGCGGGGTTCCGGGGAGGGTGCTCCGACGCTCCGCGACGGTGACGTGCTGCCGATGCGCGCGACCACCACGGCCCCGGACGTGACCGACCTGCTGGTCGCCCTGTCGGCGACCGTGACCGGAGGTCCGTTCGCCGACATCTCCACGATCGTCAAGCAGCTCGGGGTCGCCCTGGACGGGCGCAGCGGCGACGTGCAGACGCTGCTGCAGCGGCTGGACCGACTGGTGAGCGGGCTCAACGCCCACCGCCGCGACCTCGACCGGGTCCTGGACGGGATGGACGCGCTGGCGCGCTCCCTGGCCGACGACGCCCCGGTGATCGCACGCGGGATCGACGACCTGGCTCCCGCCGTACGCACCTTGCGGCGGCAGCGTGCCGACCTGGTCCGCCTCCTGGGGCAGATGTCGCGGCTGAGCCGGGCCGGCCGCAAGGTCGTGCTGGCCTCGCGCAGGTCACTGGTCCGGCAGGTCCACGAGGTCGGTCCGGTGCTGGAGACGCTGATCGACAACATGGACCGGATGCGTCCGCTGATGCAGGGGGTGCTGGACTTCGGCCGCGCCCTCGACTCCGCCTCGCCGGGCGACTTCGCCCGCTTCGAGCTGACCGCGCTGCTGGCGCCTGGCGACGTGTCGAACCTCCTTCCCCGGGGCGCGCGCACCGGACCCGACAGCCGGGCAAGCGGAGGACACGGATGAGTGGTCCCTTCGGCAACCGGGTGCGGGTGGCGCAGGCGGTGCTCCTGGTCGTGGTGGTGCTCGGCGCGCTGTACGTCATGGACGCGGTCGTGGGCTCGGGGCTGGTGCACCGTCCGTTCAGGGTCACCGTCCAGCTCGCGGGCAGCGGGGGCCTCTACCCCGGCTCCGTGGTGAGCTACCGGGGCCACCGGATCGGCAAGGTCACCGACCTCGACCTGACCGAGCACGGCGTCCGGGCGACCGCGGCGATCGACTCCGGCACCCGCATCCCGACCGACACCCGGGCCGTGGTGTCGAACCTCTCCGCGGTCGGCGAGCAGCGCCTCGACTTCCGTCCGCGCGTCGACCACGGACCGTGGCTGCACGACGGCTCGGTCGTCGCCCGGCACGACACCCGGCTGCCGCTTGCCACCAGCACGTTCTTCCTGCACGCAGAGAAGCTCACCCGCCAGATCCGCACGAACGACGTGCGCACGCTCTCGCGGGAGCTCAGCGTGGCGCTCGGCGACCCGGACCTCGACCTACGCCGGCTCTACGCGCGCTCCGACTTCACCCTGCGGATGCTGGAGAACCTCGAACCCAGCACCGGGTCGCTCGTCGAGCGCGGCCAGGTGCCGCTGCAGACCTTCTCCGACGAGGGGCCCCGCCTCGTGCGGTTCTCGCGCGACCTCGCCTCGCTGACCCGGGCGCTGCAGCGGGTCGACCCCGATCTCGCCGCCGTGATCGCGGGGAGCAACCGGCTGGTCCCGCAGCTGCGCGGCGTCCTGCGCGAGAACCGGGTGACCCTGGCCGAGCTGCTCGGCAAGGGCCGAGTGGTCGCTGCGATCGGCGCGGACCGACAGCCCGCCCTGCGGACCTGGCTGGACTACGTCCCGTTGCAGGCGAAGTCGATGATCATGGGCACCCGGGACGGCTCGGGTCGGGTGATCCTGATCCCCAACCCCTCGAAGCTGTGCAAGTACGCCACCCGGCAACGGTTGCCCTCCGACGTCTCCCCGCGCGCCCCCCAGCGCGACGGCCGCTGCCGCAAGCAGGAGCCGCTGGTCCAGCAGCGCGGGGCGCAGTACGTCCCCCGACCCGCAGGCTGAGCGACCCGCCGTCGACCGGCCCTTGAATCGTGACAGTGTTGCTGTAACAGTCGTCCTGTCATCACGGTCGTTCGCGAAGGAGCCCCGATGTCCCTGTACGCCGCCGAGCACGAGGACTTCCGCAAGACCGTGCGCACCTTCCTCGAGCGCGAGGTGGTCCCCCACCACGACCAGTGGGAGCAGGACGGGATCGTGCCGCGCGAGCTGTGGCGCAAGGCCGGCGAGGCCGGCCTGCTGTGCTTCGACGTGCCCGAGGAGTACGGCGGCCCGGGAGTCCAGGACTTCCGCTACAACGTGATCCTCTCCGAGGAGCAGACCCGGGCGAACGTCAGCGGCCCCGGGTTCTCGGTCCACACCGACATCATCGTCCCCTACCTGACCACCCTGGCGAACGAGGAGCAGAAGCAGCGCTGGCTGCCCGGCTGCGTCTCCGGCGAGACCATCACCGCGATCGCGATGACCGAGCCCGGCGCCGGCAGCGACCTGCAGGGGGTGCGCACCACCGCCGTGGATCGCGGCGACCACTACGTGCTCAACGGTTCCAAGACGTTCATCAGCAACGGCATCAACAGCGACCTGGTCATCGTGGTCGCGCGCACCGATCCCGAGGCCGGCCACAAGGGGATCAGCCTGCTGGTGGTCGAGCGCGGCATGGAGGGCTTCGAGCGCGGCCGCAACCTGGACAAGATCGGCCTGCACGCCCAGGACACCGCGGAGCTGTCCTTCACCGACGTGGTCGTGCCCAAGGAGAACCTCCTCGGCGAGGAGGGCCAGGGCTTCGTCTACCTGATGATGAACCTCCCCCAGGAGCGACTGATCATCGCCGCCCAGGCGGTCGCCGCGTGCGAGGCCGTCGTGGAGATGTGCCTGGAGTACGCCAAGACCCGCGAGGCGTTCGGCAAGCCGATCGGCAAGTTCCAGCACAACCGGTTCCTGATCGCCGAGATGGCCACCGAGGCGCGGGTGGCGCGGGCGTTCGTCGACGAGTGCCTGGCCAAGCACCTCGAGGGACAGCTCACGGCGGTCGACGCGGCGATGGCCAAGTGGTACGCCACCGAGCTGCAGAACAAGCTGGTCAACCAGGGTGTGCAGCTGCACGGCGGCTACGGCTACATGATGGAGTTCCCCATCGCCAAGGCCTACCTGGACAGCCGCATCTCCACGATCTACGGCGGCACGACCGAGATCCAGAAGGAGATCATCGGTCGCTCCCTCGGGCTCTGAGGCGGCGGCGATGGACTTCGACCTGCCCGACTCCGCGGTCGCCGTACGCGAGGGCGTCGCCGCTGTCGCCGCGAAGTACGACCACGCCTACTGGTCGCGCTGCGAGGAGGAGAAGCGCTACCCCGAGGAGGCCTACCGCGACCTCGCCGAGGGCGGATGGCTCGGCCTGAGCGTGCCCGAGGAGTACGGCGGCGGTGGTCAGGGACTGCTCGAGACGGCGATCGCCTGCGAGACGCTGTGCGCCTCCGGGGCCACCGCCGGCTCGTTCTTCTACGTGCTCAACCCCGGCTTCGGGGCCACCACGCTGGTCCGCCACGGCACCGAGGAGCAGAAGCAGGAGATCCTGCCGGGCCTGGCGAGCGGCCAGACGCAGTTCAGCTTCGGGCTCACCGAGCCCGACGCCGGCTCGAACGCCATCGAGATCAGCACCCAGGCACGCAAGGACCCTTCGACCGGCTCAGGACAAGCGGCGGACTTCCTGATCCGCGGCCAGAAGGTGTGGATCTCCAACGTCGAGCGGGCCGACTGGATGGTCGCGGTCACCCGCACCATCCCGGCGGCCGAGGCGCGGCCGCGCACGTCCGGCTTCACCCTCCTGCTGGTCGACGTCAAGGAAGCACTGGCCGCCGGAACGCTGAGCTTCACGCCGATCCCGAAGATGGGGTCGAACATCCTCTACTCAAGCCAGGTCTTCTTCGACGACGTCCGGGTGCCGGCGAACCGGGTGCTGGGCGAGGTCGACGAGGGCTTCCGGGTGCTGTGGGACGTGCTCAACCCCGAGCGCATCATCGCCGCCGCCGGTGGCGTCGGGGGCGCCGAGGCGGCGCTGGCCGTCGCCTCGAGCTATGCCCGCGAGCGCGAGGTGTTCGGCCGCCCGATCGGGGCCAACCAGTCCATCCAGTTCCCCTTGGCACAGATCAAGGCCAAGGCAGAGCTGGCGCGGCTGATGACCTACAAGGCTGCGTGGCTCTTCGACCGGGGCCGGCCGTGCGGCAGCGAGGCCGACGTCGCCAAGCTGACCGCCGCGCAGGCGGCCTGGGAGGCCGCGGACCAAGCGTTCCAGACCCTCGGTGGGATGGCCTACTCCAAGGAGTACCCCGTGGAGCGGATGTTCCGGGATGCCCGCATCGGGAAGAACATCCCGGTCTCGGAGCAGATGGTGCTCGCGCACATCGGCACCTCGATGCTGCACCTGCCGAAGAGCTACTGACCGAACCGTCAAGGACCTAGTCTCGGATCCACACCCACCCCGGCAGCAGGAGAGACGTCATGGGCGATGCCCTCAGCGAGCGCGAGGAGATCGAGCGGGCCGTGAAGGGCAGGACCCTGCCCTCGGCCTTCGCCGAGACGGTGGCGGTCGAGCGCGACAACCCCGCCTTCTCCGACAAGATCGGGATCGAGCCCGGGACCGGGGGCTGGCGCACGCTGAGCTGGCGAGAGCTGCGGACCGACGCACTCGCCCTGGCGGCGGCCATGGTGGAGCTGGGCCTGAAGCCCCGTGACCGGGTGGCGATCATGGCGACGAATCGGATCGAGCACGTGCTCGCCGACATCGCGGCCCTGCACGCAGCCGCGGTGCCGATGTCGATCTACAACACTCTCTCGGGCTCGCAGGTGGCCTACGTCGCCGGGCACGCCGAGCCGGCACTGGTGGTCCTCGAGAGCGCCGACCACGTGGCGCGCTGGTCCCAGGCCTTCGCCGACCGCCCCGGCGTGCAGGTGGTCGTGCTCGATGCCGAGGCCGCGGCCGGGGCGCCGGAGGGGACGCTGACCTGGGCGGAGCTGCTCGAGCTGGGTCGGTCCAAGGACCTCGAGCACCGCGCGGAGGTCGACCGCCGCTGGCAGTCCATCGACCCCCAGTCCCCCGCGACGATCCTCTACACCTCCGGCACCACCGGGAACCCCAAGGGTGTGGTGATCTCCCACCACAACGTGCTCTTCGAGGTGGAGAGCAGCAACCGCACGGCGGGCCTCGACGAGGAGGAGAGCATCGGCGTCTCCTACCTGCCCTACGCCCACATCGCCGAGCGGGTGCTCGGCATCTACATCCCGATGGTCGAGGGCGCGCACGTGCACGCGATCGGGGACCCCGCGCAGCTGGTGGGCGCCCTGGGGGAGGTCCGACCGACCCGTTTCTTCGGTGTCCCCCGCGTGTGGGAGAAGATCCAGACCGGCATCGGCGGGCTGCTCGCCATGGAGACCGACCAGGAGAAGCAGCAGGCGGTCGCCGACGCCATGGCCGCGGGACTGGAGTACGTCGAGTCCCTCCAGGTCGGTCAGGAGACCTCACCAGAGCTCGCCGAGCGGTACGCCGCCGCCGAGGCCGCCGTGCTCGGGCCCATCAAGGCCATGCTCGGCCTGGACCGGGTCACCTGGGCCGGCAGCGCGTCGGCGCCGATGCCTCTGGAGACGGCCCGCTTCTTCGCCGGGCTCGGTTTCGCGATCTACGACATCTACGGGATGACCGAGACGACCGGGTCGGTCACCGCGTGCGGCCCCGGACGCTTCAAGCTCGGCACCGTCGGCCAGGCGCAGCCGGGCATCGAGATCGGCATCGCCGAGGACGGCGAGATCCTCACCCGCGGACCGGTGAACACCAGCGGCTACCACAAGAACCCGGAGGCCACGGCGGGGCTCGTCGACGAGGAGGGCTGGGTCCACACCGGGGACATCGGGGAGCTCGACGACGACGGCTTCCTGCGGGTGGTGGACCGCAAGAAGGAGATGATCATCACCTCCTCGGGCAAGAACATCGCGCCCTCGAACATCGAGAACCTCCTCAAGGAGAGCCCGCTGATCGGCCATGCGCTGGCCTTCGGCGAGGGTCGCCCGTACGTCGTCGCTCTGCTCACCCTCGACCCGGACGTCGCACCGGTGATCGCCGGCAAGCTCGGTCTGGACACCTCGGACCTCGCCGACCTCGCCGAACGGCCGGAGATCCATGCAGTCGTGGGCCAGGCCGTCGAGAAGGCCAACGAGCGGCTCTCCCGCCCCGAGCAGGTGAAGAAGTGGAAGCTGCTCCCGCACGAGTGGACCGCGGAGTCCGCCGAGCTGACCCCGACCCTGAAGCTCAAGCGCCGGGTCGTGCACCAGAACTACGCCGACGTGCTGGACGAGCTCTACGCCGGGTAGTGCACGCGACCGCCCGCCGCCTGATCATGCCGTGGAGACCATCTTGCGGCGTGGCCCGACCGGGCTATGGTGACAAGACCGCGTCGATCCCGGGCGGCGGTGTCTGAGTTGAAGAAGCCGGCTCGATGCCATGGCTGCGAGCCATGCCCTCCCAGCGCGGCGTACTGACGGCGGACACGACGGGTTGTCGACCATGACGGTTCAGGCACGATCGGAGAGAGCAAGACCCCAGCACCAGCGCCACGTCGACCGGGCGTCCAGGGCGCACGCGCTCTTCCTGCAGGCGGCCGCCACGAGCAGCAGGGCCAGACGGGAGGCGCTCATCGAGCAGGCGATCGTGCTGCACCTCGACCTCGCCCACTCCGAGGCGGCGCGCTACCGCTCCCGCGGCATCCCCCTCGACGACCTGCGCCAGGTCGCGGCCCTGGCTCTCACCAAGGCGGCGCACGGCTACGACGTCGAGTCCGGCCACGAGTTCCTGGCCTACGCGGTGCCGACGATCCGCGGGGAGCTGCGCAAGCACTTCCGGGACTACGGCTGGATGATCCGGCCACCACGACGCGTGCAGGAGCTCCAGGCGCGCATCAACGTCGCCGACGCAGAGCTGTCCGCGCGACTGGGGCGCTCCCCCAGGCCGCGGGAGATCGCCGAGCACCTGGACGAGCACCTCGATGCGGTGACCGAGGCGCTCGCCAGCGACGGCTGCTTCCTGCCCACCTCGCTGGACCAACCCACCGGTGTCGAGGGCAGCTCGTCGATCGGAGACCTGTTGACCGACCCCGACGGTGACCGAGAGGCGTCCGAGGCACGCCTGCTCCTCGCGCCGCTGATCCGGCACCTCGGCATCCGGGACCGCCGGATCCTGCTCATGCGCTTCTTCGAGGGCCTCACCCAGCGCGAGATCGCCGAGCGCATCGGCGTCACCCAGATGCAGGTCTCGCGGCTGCTGACCCGGATCCTGGCCCAGCTGCGGTCGGGGCTGGGTCCCGCGTCCGACCCCGAGGGCTGATCCGACGCACCCGCCCTGGTGGTCGAGCCTGGCGAGACCACCCCACGCAGCTGCCCTGGTGCCGCCCCGGACCGAGCGAGGTCTAGCGTCGACAGCATGACTCGGACTCTCTTCGCCGGTGGCCTGGTCCATGACGGCACCCTCGCCGACCCCGCGGAGGGCGACGTCGTGGTCGAGGACGGCGTGATCGTCGACGTCGGTCGCGGACTGGACGCAGACGTGTCGGTGGACTGCTCGGGGGCGTTCGTCTCCCCCGGCTTCTTCGACACACACGTCCACGTCACGCTCGACAACCCCAGCCACCTGGAGATGATCGAGACACCGTTCAGCCTGCAGTTCTTCCGAGCGGCCGCCAACCTGCGCAAGACGTTGCACAGCGGGGTCACCTTCGTCCGGGACGCCGGCGGCGCCGACCTCGGGATCAAGGAGGCCGTCGCGCGCGGCCTGGTCCCCGGGCCGCGGATGCAGATCTCGGTGATCATGCTCAGCCAGACCGGTGGCCACGGCGATCCCTGGCACGTGTGCGGGGCCGATGTCGCTTCCCTGTTCGTGCCGCATCCGGGCAGACCGGACGGCGTGGTGGACGGCCCCGAGGAGGTTCGTCGACGAGTGCGTGAGGTCATCCGGGCCGGCGCCGACGTCATCAAGGTCGCCACCACCGGTGGCGTCCTGTCGCCGCGGGACGAGCCGACGCACGCGCACTTCCGCGACGACGAGATCGCCGTGATGGTCACGGAGGCGGCCGCCGCCGGCCTGTCGGTGATGGCGCACGCGCAGGGTGCCGAGGGCGTCAAGACCGCGGTGCGCAACGGTGTCCGGTCGATCGAGCACGGCATCTTCCTCGACGACGAGGCCATCGAGCTGATGCTGGACAAGGGCGCCTGGCTCGTCCCCACGCTGCATGCCGTGCACTCGCTCTTGCAGGCGATCGACGCCGGCACGCCGTACCCCCAGGCGGTCATCGACAAGGCGCGGCTGGTCGCCACCGCCCATCAGGAGAGCGTTGCCCGCGCCCATGCGGCAGGGGTGAAGATCGCGATGGGGACCGACTGCGGCGTCGGCCCGCACGGCACCAACCTCGACGAGCTCGAGCTGATGACCAAGGCCGGCATGAGCCCGCTGGCGACCCTGCACGCGACCACCGGGTCGGCCGCGCAGCTCGTGGGCGTGGACCAAGACCTCGGCCGGATCGCGCCCGGCATGCGGGCCGACCTCGTGGTCGTCGACGGAAGCCCTACCGACGTGAGCAGCCTCGCCGACCGGATCCGCGGTGTCTACCTGGACGGTGTCGCCGTCGACCGGGCCTGACGCGTCGTCGCGTCCACCTGCGTTCCCCGGTGTCGGTCTCGGGCACAGTGACCCTCGGGTGCACAAGCGTCACGGCGGCAGGAATGAGAGGCTTCGATGTGGACAGGCGGACGGTCGGGGTGGGGGTCGGCGGCACCGCGGTCGTCGGGGTCGCCTTCGGCATGGGCCGCTACGCCTACGGGTTGACCCTGCCGGACATACGCGCGGAGTTCGGGCTCTCCGACGTGCTCCTCGGCCTGATCGCCAGCGGCACCTTCGCCGGCTACCTCATCGGGCTGGTCTCCGTGCCACGCCTGTCGGCACGACGGGGACCGCGCGCACCCACCACCGTGGGCAACCTGTGCGGGGTCGTGGGCGCTACGACCGTGGCGCTCGCCCCCTCGCCCTGGATCCTCACCGCAGGAGCGGTGCTCGCCGGTAGCGCCGCCGGCTGGGTGTGGGCTCCGTACTCCGACATCGTGACCGAGGTGGCGCCGCGTCGCCACCAGGCGACGTTGCTGGCGGTGATCACCACCGGGACCAGCCTGGGGCTGGTCGCCCTTGCCGTGCTGGCCCTGCTCGCCATGCTCACGTCGTGGCGGCTGACCTGGGCAGGCATCGCCCTCGCCGCCGCGGTCGCCGCGTTGGTGAACCTGCGCGCCGTGCCCCCGGTGCATGCGCCTGGCCGGGACAGGGAGGGCTCGCGGAGCTCGCCGTGGGGCCGCGCCATGGTCCCGCCCCTCACGTACGCCGTGCTCTACTTCGCCGCCATCACCATCTACTTCACCTACGCCAGCGACGCCGCCCGCAGCGGTGGGCTGACGGCATCGGCGGTACCCCTGCTGTTCGCCCTCATCGGCGTCGGGGGACTTGTCGCGCTGTCCACCGGCCGGCTGACCCGAGCGGTCGGCCCGACGGCGGTCGGGGTCGGCGGCGTCTTCGTGGTCAGCTGCGCGCTCGTCCTGCTCGGACTCGGACGTGGCTCCCTGCCCCTGACCCTGTTCTCGGCGGTTCTTCTCGGAATGGGCTTCATGGTGGGCTCGTCCCTGCTGGCCATCTGGACGGCGCAGGTGGTCCCGGATCGTCCCGGTGACGGCTTCACCCTCTCGCTGGTGGTCGGCGGGGTCACCTCGATCGCCGCCCCTGCGGCGATGGGCGCGCTCATCCCTGTCCTCGGCCTCCCGCAGGCGCTCGTGCTCGTTGCCGCTGTCACTGCCGTCGGCGCGACCGGTCTCGCCGTCCTGCCGCAACGGCGCGCAGCCACCGCGCCGGGAGACCGGGTGTGACGGCTCGGGTCCCGGCAGCGCACGCGGGGCCTCGCCAGGACGTCGTGCTCAGTCGGGGTGCCCCGCCGAGGGTGCGCCCAGGCGGGCCTCGGGTCGTAGCACCTCCGGGAGCGGCTCACCGGCCGCCGTGGCGGCCAGCTTGCGGCCGAGCCCGGGAGCTTGCTTGAACAGGTTGTGTCCGACCGGGAAGAGCACGCCGTCGCGCTCCCAGACCGCCAGGCCGTCCTCACCCCACGGCAGCTGGGTGACCCAGCAGTGCCGCACGTCGACGGGTTGGGGGTCCAGTCCGGGCAGGGCTTCGCGCACATAGCCCGACGCGCGTGCCGCCAGGTCGGAGAGCTCCTGGCCTGCTGGGAAGCTGCCGTCGTCGCGGGCCGGGGTGTAGTTGCTCAGGCCGACCGCGTAGGTCGTGTTCCCCGCCGGCGCCGCCGCGTAGACACCGCTCTCGCCGAAGACGCCGCTGGAGTCCTGGAGGGTCGACAGCCTGGCGGGTGCCGCACCTCGCACCGCATAGGTGAGGCGCACGTGGGCGCCCTGCTGCACCGGCAGCGCGAGTCCCGCCGAGCGGGCAAACCTTGGCGTGCTGCGCCCGGCGCACACCACGGCGGCGCCGTAGCGGCGTGTGCTGCCGCCGCTGCGGACTTCCACCTCACCGTCCACCGGCTCCACCGAGAGCACCTCGTCGTGCACCACCTGGTCACCGAGTGCGGCGTTCAGGGCACCGATCATCGTGCGGGTGCGGATGGACCCGCCTCGTTCGTCGAGCATCGCCGGTCCGTCGAAGTCCGCGAGCAGCGGCAACCGTCCTGCGAGCTCCCGCTGGTCGATGCGGTACGCCGGCACCCCCGCGTCCTGGAGCAGCGGCAGCTTGCTCTCGACAGCAGGGCCGATCGCGACGGCCCCGTCGTCGGAGACCAGCTGCACGCCGAGCTGCTCGCTCCACGCGTCGTAGACCGCGCGGCTCTCGCAGGTGTCCCGGACCAGCCTCGGGTCGTCGTGGGCGTGGCGGAAGATCCGCGACTCACCACCCGACTGCCCGTTGCCCGGCGCCCCCACCTCGTAGACGTGGACTCCGACCCCTCGCTCCATGAGGGCGTAGGCCGTCGAGAGGCCCACCACCCCGGCCCCGACCACTGCGACGTCCGCGGCTTCGCTGCTCACGTTCTGGCTGGTACCCCTACGCAGCGACCGGACACCGGGGTCACGAAAACCGGGTCACGAAAACCGGACCACGAACACGGGACACGAACGCCGGGTCACGGCCACTGGGTCACGCCGGTGTGCGCACCGGGGCCACCACTTCGTTGCGCCGCAGGAACCAGGGCGTCCACGGCGGGTCGAAGCGCGCGAACCGCAGCCGTCCGTCGACCTCGAGGCCGGCTGCTTCCACCGCGGTCAGGAGACGCTTCTCGTGCTCCCGGTAGCGACTTCGCGACCAGCGTCCGGAGAACCTCAGCGCGGCTGCAGTGTGCGCGGGGATGCGCCGCAGGCGGACGTCGGAATCCGTCGGTTCGGGAGTGCCCTCGAGGTCGAAGCCGGCCGGCATCACGAAGCTGACGACGTACCGGTCGGACCGCTGCTCCTCGGGCGCCTGGACGACGGGAGCCGTCATGGCGACCTTCTGGGAGGCGGCATTGCCTCCGCCGATGTACCGGACGAGCCGCATGAACGCCTTGTTGCCGACGCCCTCGAACGACCCCTTCACCACGGTCTCCGCGACCACGTGCTCGGGATAGCGCCGCAGCTCGAAGTCGGCGTACTCCTCGAGGACCTCGTAGGGCTGCTGCTCGGTCATCTCCCGATTCTTTCGCTCGGCGCCGCACGTCGGAAGTGTCCGACGTCCTTCGGACGCAGACCCCTGGAAGTCGCGTGACCCGGCCGACAGACGCCACTGCCGCGGATCGCGGCACAAGCGCGGATCGCGGCTCGAGCCCGGATCGCGGCAGATCCGGATGCGGCCTGAGCGCGAGGCAGGGGCGGGAGCCGTCGGCGACGGTGAGGTCCTCGCGCCGGAGCGGGCGTGGTCAGCGGACCAGTTCGGAAGATGGCGACGTCAGCGGCAACACGACGGTGAACGTGCTGCCCTCGCCCGGGACGCTGCTCACCTCGATGGTGCCGCTCATCAGCGCGACGAGCTCGCGGCAGATGGCCAGACCGAGTCCAGCGCCGCCGTGCCGGCGTGTGGTCGAGGTGTCGCCCTGGGCGAAGGACTCGAAGAGCAGAGGCAGTTGCTCGTCGGAGATGCCGATGCCGGAGTCCTCGACCGCGAGCCGCAGCCGGTGGGTGTCGCCGTCGACGCCCTCGAGGTCGACCCGCACGCGGACGAGACCGCGGTCGGTGAACTTCAGGGCGTTGCCGATCAGGTTGGTCAGGACCTGTGTGATCCGGAAGGAGTCGCCGAGGAGCACGGAGGGTACCTCGTCGGCGATCACGGAGGACAGCTCGAGGTGCTCGCGCGCGGCGAAGGGGCGTCCCCAGCCGAGCGCGTCGTCCACGAGAGCCCGGACGTCGAAGGCCGCCACGTCCATCTCGAGGTTCCCGACCTCGAGGCGGGAAACGTCGAGGATGTCGTTGACCAGCCGGAGCAGCCGCTCACCGGAGCGGCGCACGACCTCCACCAGGTAGCGCTGTCCCGGGTCGAGGTCGCCCTCCGCGAGCATCTCGCCGGCGCCGAGCACGCTGGTCAGCGGCGTGCGCACCTCATGGGACATGTTGGCCAAGAACAGCGACTTGGCGGCGTTCGCGTCCTCCGCGACTCGCCGAGCACGCTCGAGGTCGCGCAGCAGCGCGTTCTCCTTCGTCATGTCCTCCGCGGTGCCGTGCACGCCGACCACCTCGTCGTCGACGATGACCGGGACGGCGGCGAGGTTGAGCTCCAGGCGCCGGCCGTCCTTGGTCAGCATGGTCGCCTGCAGCTTCTGTGGCTGCCGGTGCAGAGCGCCCTCGAACGCGGCCGCGGCGCGGCCGACGTCCTCGGGCACCAGCAGGTGGGTGAAGTCGACGGCGGTGAACTCCGCGAGCGTGTAGCCGCTCAGCTCCTGAGCCACGGCGTTGGCGTCGACGAAGGTGCCGTCGAGGTCGAGGGAGAACGCGGCGTGAGGGCTGTAGGCGAACAGCGAGCGGTACCGCTCCTTGCTCTCCGCCAGCTCGCGCTCGGTCTCCCAGCGCGGCGCGCTGCTGTCCACCGGCCACCTTCCCGAGACATGTGAACTGATGCGGACATCGTGGCACGACGCGCCCGGTGTGTCCGGTTTCTCGCCTCGATGTCAGCGCGGTGCTGCGCGTGGGGTGTCGAGGACATCGCCATCTCACCTGCCGCAGGCACAGTGCTGGCAGTCGCGCAGCCGGGATGTCGTCCGGCAGCCACAACGGCTCCTCGAAATATCCTGAAAGATCACGTGCATAACAAGCAGATCCGGTAGCCGGTCCGCCCACCGGGGACCGCAATAGGGACAGACCCTGTAGGTGCGTGAAGGGGTGCCCACAGAAACACTCCGAAGTATTGCCTTCTTATTCGAACATGTGTACGCTTGCGCAAGACAGCAACATTGAAGGGCGCCCGCATGCAGGACCAGCCAGAAGCTCCACCACACCCGATCCTGGCGTGCGCGAGCCTCGTCGAGGCGGCGGTCAAGGACGTCACCGACGTGCAGCCGGTGTTCATGACCACGCCGGAGAAGGCCGAGGCGCTGCTCCGGCTGGGCCGGGTCGCGGACCAGGTGGCGGCGTTGCGGTTGCGGGTGCTGGCGGTGGCCGGGGACGTCGCCGAGGCCGAGGCCGCCCGCGACATGGCGTCCTGGCTGGCCCACCACACCCGCATCGAGCGCCCCGCGGCCCGGCGCGATACCCGGCTGGCGACCGACCTGGAGGACCGCTGGCACGCCCTGGCCGCCGCGTTCGGGCAGGGGCGGGTGAACACCGCCCAGGTCCGGGTGATCGCCCGGGTCCTCGCCGAGCTGCCCGAGGACCTCGACCCCGAGATCCTCGCCCTGGCCGAGGAAGAGCTGATCGTCGGGGCCGAGGAGTTCTCTCCGCGCGAGCTGGAGACCCTGGGCCGCCGGATCCTCGAGGTCGTCGCCCCCGACATCGCCGAGGCCGAGGAAGGCAAGAAGCTCGCCGCCGAGGAACAACGCGCCCGGGAGACCACCACGCTGACCTCGAAGCGGCTCGGTGACGGGTCCACGCGGATCAGCATCCGGCTGCCCGACGCCACCGCCGCGCGGCTGCAGACCTACCTCGAAGCCTTCACCGCACCCCGCAAAGCTGCCACGAGCCGCCTGGGCGACCCGGCCCCGGACTCCGACCTCCCGCCCGCCCGGCGGACCCCGATGCCCCGCAAGCTCGGCCAGGCCTTCACCGCACTGCTGGAGACCCTGGACCCCAAGCGGCTACCGCTGCACGGCGGCGACGCCACCACCGTGATGGTCACCCTCGATTTCGCCACCCTGACCACCGCGCTCGGCGCGGCCGGGGTGGCCACCTCCACCCACCCCGACGGGCAGCTGCGGATCTCCGCGACCGAGGCCCGCCGCCTGGCCTGCACCGCCACCCTCATCCCCGCCGTCCTCGGCAGCACCGGCGAGGTCCTCGACCAAGGCCGCGCCCAGAGGTTGTTCACCCCCGCCCAACGCAAAGCCCTCGCGCTACGCGACCGGATCTGCCGCGCCGAGGGCTGCACCACCCCCGCCACCTGGTGCGAAGCCCACCACCTGCAGTCCTGGACCCTCGGCGGCAACACCGACCTGACCAACGGCATCTTGTTGTGCTCCCATCACCACCACAAAGCGCACGACGACCGCTACACCACCACCCGGATGCCCAACGGCGACCTCCGCTACCGCAGACGCACCTAGCGAGGGGCGCCTCCTACCGTGTTGCCCATGAGCGCCACCACCTTCGGATCCCTGACGCTGAGTCCGGCCCTGGACCACCCCGAGCTGCTTGCCGCGCCCGTGCGTGCTGCGCTGGAGCAGTGGCCGCACGCCGACGAGCTGCGGGTCGCACCGATCGACCCCGAGCTGGCCGACACCGCGGCGATGACCGAGGCCTACGACGTGCCGCTTGAGGCGAGCGCCAACTGTGTGGTGGTGATGGGCAAGCGCGCCGGCGAAGAGCGCACCGCGGCGTGCGTCGTACCCGCGCACACCCGCGCCGACGTCAACAACACCGTGAAGCGCGCGCTCGACGTCCGCAAAGCCTCCTTCCTCTCCCACGACCGGGCGGTGGCGGAGACCGGCATGGAGTACGGCGGCATCACGCCGATCGGTGTCCCCGAGGCCTGGCGGATCCTCGTCGACGAAACCGCGACCACGATCGACCTCGCGATCATCGGCAGCGGCATCCGCGGGTCCAAGCTGTTCCTGCCGGGCCGGCTGCTCGGCCAGCTTCCCCGGGCGGAGGTCGTGAGCGGTCTAGGGCGACAGCCCGTGCCGGAATAGCGGCGGTGCAGACCGGGGTTGCCTCCGGGGGATACCGGATGGCGCCCTGGGGATCCCGACTGATGGAGTGTCCTCGTGCATCGTCAAGTAGCCGGCAAGCTCACCGGACCCGTCACCAAGTGGCTCGTCCTCGTCTTCTGGTTGATCGTAGTCGGCGGTCTCGGCGGATTCGCCGGCAAGCTGACCGACGTCCAGAACAACGAGAGCTCCTCGTGGCTGCCCAGCAGCGCCGAGGCAACCAAGGCGCTGAACAAGCTCGCGCCGTTCCAGGACCCCAACGCCGTGCCCACCACGGTCGTGTACGAGAAGAAGTCCGGCCTGACCCCCGCTGACTTCGCTGCGATGAAGCAGCAAACCGCCGAGCTGCAGCAGATGGACGGCGTCGCGGGCAAGGTGGTCGGACCGCTCCCGTCCAGGGACCGCCAGGCCGCGCAGACGCTGGTGACCTTCAACCTCGGCAAGAACGGCTGGAACGAGATGCCGGGCATCGCCCAGGACATCAAGGACATCGCGAAGCTCGACGGCGGCACGGTGCACATCGCCGGCTCCGGCGGCCAGGCCGCCGACTCCGCCAAGGCCTTCGAGGGCCTCGACTCGTCGTTGTTGCTGACCACGGTGATCGTGGTGATCTTCATCCTGCTGCTGACCTACCGCAGCCCGCTGCTGTGGTTGCTGCCCGTCATCTCCGCCGGTGTCGCGCTTACCGTCGCCCAGGCGGTGATCTACTTCCTGGCGAAGAACTTCGACCTCACCGTCAATGGCCAGAGCCAGGGCATCCTCACCGTGCTGGTCTTCGGCGCGGGCACCGACTACGCGCTGCTGCTCGTCGCCCGATACCGCGAGGAGCTGCGCCGGCACGAGGACCGGCACGAGGCGATGGCGTTCGCACTGCACCGCGCCAGCCCGGCGATCATCGCCAGCGCCGGCACGGTCATCCTCGGCATGCTCTGCCTGCTGTTCGCCGAGATGAACTCCACCGCCGGCCTGGGTCCGGTCTCGGCAATCGGCATCGCCGTCGGTCTCGCGGTGATGATCACCTTGCTGCCGGCGCTGCTGGTCGTCACCGGCCGGTGGATCTTCTGGCCCGTACGACCGAAGTTCGGCACCGCCGAGCCCACCGCCTCGGGCGTCTGGTCTCGGATCGGCGCACGGATCAGCCGTCGCCCCCGCGTGGTGTGGGTCGGCACCGCGCTCGCGCTGGGCGTCGCCTGTCTCGGACTGCTGCAGCTCAACGCCAACGGCCTGTCCACCGAGGACTCCTACACCAAGGACTTCGACTCGGTGGTCGGCCAGAAGGTCCTCGAACGGCACCAGCTGGTCGACGCGGCCAACCCGGTCCTGGTCGTGGCGAACGCCGACCGGGCCGGCGACGTGCGCAGCGCCATGACCGGCATCAAGGGCCTCGGCACCCCGCAGCAGCCGGTGGTCCAGGGCGACGTCGCGCTGGTCCGGGCGGGCCTGTCCGCCGACGCCACCTCCGACGCCGCCTTCCGCACGGTCGAGCGCGTCCGCGACTCGGTGCACCAGGTGGACGGCGCCGACGCGCTCGTGGGCGGGACCTCGGCGATTCTGCTGGACATCGAGAACGCCTCGCACCGCGACAACCGCGTGGTCATGCCGGCCGTGCTGGGCGTCGTGCTGCTCATCTTGATGCTGTTGCTGCGGGCGCTGGTATCGCCCTTGATCCTGGTCGCCACCGTCGTGCTGTCCTTCGGGGCGGCGCTCGGCCTCAGCTCGCTGATCTTCCACTACGTGCTGGGATTCCCCGGCACGGACGCGGGGCTGCCGCTGTTCATCTTCGTGTTCCTGGTCGCCCTGGGCATCGACTACAACATCTTCTTGATGACCCGGGTGCGGGAGGAGACCGCGGTCCACGGCACCCGGCGCGGGTCGCTGATCGCGCTGTCCGCCACCGGCGGGGTGATCACCTCGGCCGGGCTGGTGCTCGCAGCGACGTTCGCGGTGCTCACCACGATGCCGCTGGTGGCGTTCGTGGAGATCGGGGTGGCGGTGGCGCTCGGCGTGATCCTGGACACCATGGTGGTGCGCTCGGTGCTGGTGACCGCGCTGAACCTCGATCTCGGCTCGCGGATCTGGTGGCCGAGCCGCCTGGACCGGCAGCCGCCGACCGAAGCGCCTACGGACGTGACCTACGACCAGTTGGCGGGGACACGCTGACACACCTACTGTCACGGTCATGAAGATCTCCACCACGCTCATGTACGACGGCAACCCCCGCAACGCGGCCGACCAGGTGGTCGCGCTGGAGAAGGCGGGGCTGGACACCGTCTGGGTGGCCGAGGCCTACGGCTTCGACTCCCCCACCCTGATGGGGTACCTCGCCGCCAAGACCGAGACGGTGGAGATCGGCTCCGCCATCCTCAACGTCTACTCCCGCACCCCCGCGCTGCTCGCCCAGACCGCTGCGGGCCTGGACAACGTCTCCGGCGGTCGGGCGATCCTCGGGCTCGGCGCGTCCGGGCCGCAGGTCATCGAGGGCTGGCACGGCCTGCCCTACGTCAAGCCGCTTGGGCGGACCAAGGAAGTCATCGAGATCGTCCGGGCGGCGCTGCGCCGCGAGCGGATCGAGTACGACGGCAAGGTGTTCCACCTCCCGCTCCCCGAGGACCAGGGCACCGGTCTGGGCAAGCCGCTGAAGATGCTCACCCACCCCGAGCGCGACAGCATCCCGATCTACATCGCCGCGCTCGGCCAGAAGTCCGTCCAGGGCGCCGCCGAGTACGCCGACGGATGGTTGCCGTTCCTGTTCACCCCCGAGGGCGCGCCGCAGGTGTGGGGCGACGCGCTCGCCGCCGGGCAGAAGAAGCGCTCGGACGACCTGGCCCCCCTGGAGATCGCCGCCGGCGGCCTGGTCGCAGTGGGTGACGACGTCAAGGGTCTGCTCGACTTCGTCCGTCCGATGGCGGCGCTCTACATCGGCGGCATGGGCGCGCGGGGCAAGAACTTCTACAACGACCTCGCCTGCCAGTACGGCTACGAGAAGGAGGCCAAGGAGATCCAGGACCTCTACCTCGACGGCAAGAAGAAGGAGGCCGAGGCCGCGGTGCCGCTGGAGCTGCTCGAGCAGGCCAACCTCGTCGGCCCCGAGTCCTACGTCAAGGAGCGCATCGAGGCCTTCCGCGACGCAGGCGTGACCAGCCTGCAGGTCGCCCCGGCCAGCGACGACCCGGCCGGCCTGGTGCGCCAGCTCAAGGAGTGGGTGGCCTGAGCCCCGAGACCGGGACCACGACCGGGCCGGACGCGGAGCCGACCCAGCTCGCCGGACTGCCCCGCGACGCCGTGCTGGTGGCGGTCGGCGCGGGGCTGACCACGGTCCAGGCCGCCGGTGACGTCGCGGCGTACGGCGTCCGAGTGGCCGGCAAGGTCGAGACCCTGCTGGACGAGGCGATCGCGCTGCTCGAGGAGACCCGCCCGCTGATCCGGGAGGCCACGCCGCTGGTCCCCCAGCTCGCGGCGATGCTGCGGACCGTCCAGGAAGCCTCCGCCCACGTCGACGACGTCGTCGGCGTGATCGCCACCCTGCCTGACACCCAGCAGGACGTGCGGGTGGCGGTGGAGACCCTGCAGACCCTGGTCGGACTGGCCAACCTGGGTCTGGCCCAGCTGGAGTCGATTCCCGGGGCCCGGCTGGTGCGCAAGCGGATCACCCAGGCCCTCACCGACCAGCGTTCTGGACGCCTCTGAGGGCCCTCGGACGCCGACGGATAGCCTGACCGGGATGACCGAGCCGACGCCCCAGCAGGTACGCCGCGCACTCGCCCGTGCCGAGCGGGGGGCCGCCCTCGACCCCGCGGAGGCGACGGTCCTGCTCGCCGCGCGAGGCGCCGACCTGGACCGGTTGTGCGCGGTCGCCGCGCGGGTCCGCGACGCCGGGCTGGTCGAGGCCGGCCGACCCGGCACGATCACCTACTCCCCGAAGGTCTTCATCCCGGTCACCCGGCTGTGCCGGGACCGGTGCCACTACTGCACCTTCGTGACCACGCCGGGGCACCTGGAGCGGGCCGGCCGAGAAGGTCGGCAGAGCGCGCCGTACCTCTCCCCCGACGAGATCGTCGAGCTCGCCGCCGAGGGCGCGGAGCTCGGTTGCACCGAGGCACTGTTCACCCTCGGGGACCGCCCCGAGGACCGGTGGCCCGAGGCTCGGCAGTGGCTGGACGAGCAGGGCTACGACTCCACGCTCGCCTACGTGCGGGCGATGGCGGTCCGGGTGCTCGAGGAGACCGGACTGCTGCCACATCTCAACCCCGGGGTGATGTCGTGGGAGGAGATGAACCGGCTCAAGCCGGTCTCCCCGTCGATGGGGATGATGCTCGAGACGACCTCGCGGCGGCTCTTCGAGGAGAAGGGCCAGGCCCACCACGGCTCCCCGGACAAGGATCCCGAGGTGAGGCGGCGGGTGCTCGAGGACGCCGGCCGGCTCTCGATCCCGTTCACCACCGGCCTGCTGGTCGGCATCGGCGAGACCCTGGAGGAGCGCGCGGACTCGATCTACGCGCTGCGCCGGGTGGCCCGCCAGTTCGGCCACGTCCAGGAAGTCATCGTCCAGAACTTCCGCGCCAAGCCGGACACCGCGATGCGGCACACCGACGACCTCGGCCTCGAGGAGTACCGCGCCGCCATCGCCGTCACCCGCATCGGGCTAGGCCCCAAGGTGCGGGTCCAGGCGCCCCCGAACCTCGTCGACCTCGCCGAGTGCACCGCCCTGCTCGGGGCCGGCGTGGACGACTGGGGCGGTGTCTCGCCACTGACGCCCGACCACGTCAACCCCGAGCGGCCCTGGCCCTCGCTGGAGCGCCTGCGCGAGATCACCGCGGCCTCCGGCTTCACCCTGCGCCCGCGCCTGACCGCCCACCCGCGCTACGTCCTGGCCGGAGAGCCGTGGATCGACCCGCGCGTGTCCGCGCACGTGGCCGCCCTCTCCGACGACGACGGCTTCGCCCGCGAGGGCGTCCGTCCCACCGGACTGCCCTGGCAGGAGCCCGACGGCGGCTTCGCGCGCGCCGGCACCGGCCACGTCGACCTGCACGCCGACGTCGACACCGTGGGCCGCGCCGCCGACCGCCGCAGCGACTTCGACGAGGTCTACGGCGACTGGGACGAGCTGCGCGCCGCCGTCGCCGACCCCGCCGGCCCGGCACCCGAGGCTGGCGAAGTCGACGGGCGCTCCCCGGACTCCGGAGGGGACGCGCCGGGGCCTCCGGGGCGAGCGTGGATGGGACTGGCCCCCCGGAGCGACGAAGGAGCGGAGGGGTGGTTGGGAGCCCCGGAGCGTCCCGGCGCCTCTCCGCAGGAGCCCCGGCGCCCGGCGGTTTCGACAGGCTCGAGCACCGGCACGGGCTCGCCGCTGGAGGGCACGGAGGCGCTGCGCGCCGCCGAGCGGGATCCCGGCAACCTCTCCGACGAGCACGCGCTGACCCTGATGACCGCGGAGGGTGAGCTGCTGGAGCAGGTGTGCCGGCTCGCGGACGACCTGCGTCGGGAGACCGTGGGCGACGAGGTCACCTACGTGGTGAACCGCAACATCAACTTCACCAACGTCTGCTACGTCGGCTGCCGGTTCTGCGCGTTCGCCCAGCGGCGCAGCGACGTGGACGCCTACTCGCTGTCCCTGGACCAGGTCGCCGACCGGGCCGAGGAGGCCTGGGGGCTCGGGGCCACCGAGGTGTGCATGCAGGGCGGGATCGACCCCGAGCTGCCCGGCTCGGCGTACTTCGACCTCGCCGCCGCGGTGAAGCGGCGGGTGCCGCAGCTGCACGTGCACGCCTTCTCCCCCATGGAGATCGTCAACGGCGCCGCGCGCACCGGGTTGTCCTTCGAGGACTTCCTGATCAAGGCGCGCGAGTCGGGGCTGGACACGATCCCGGGCACGGCCGCGGAGATCCTCGACGACGACGTCCGCTGGGTGCTGACCAAGGGCAAGCTGCCCACCCGCACCTGGATCGAGGTGGTCGCCACCGCGCACCAGGTCGGGCTGCGGTCGAGCTCGACGATGATGTACGGCCACGTGGACAACCCGCGCCACTGGGTCGCCCACCTGCGGGTCCTCTCCCGGATCCAGGAGCAGAACCAGGAGGACGGTCTCGCTGGTTTCACCGAGTTCGTGCCGCTGCCGTTCGTGCACCACTCGGCCCCGATCTACCTCGCGGGCGTGGCCCGCCCGGGTCCGACCCTGCGCGACAACCTCGCCGTGCACGCGCTGGCGCGGATCATGCTGCACGGGCGGATCGCGAACATCCAGACCTCGTGGGTCAAGCTCGGCGTCGAGGGCACCCAGGCGATGCTCCGCGCCGGCGCCAACGACCTCGGCGGCACGCTGATGGAGGAGACCATCTCGCGGATGGCCGGCTCCGAGCACGGGTCGAGCAAGACCGTGGCGGAGCTGGAGGAGATCGGCGCCGGGATCGGTCGTCCGGTGGTCCAGCGCACCACGACGTACGACGCCCCGGTGATCGGAGGCTGACCGGCGCTGACCCCGGGGGTCCAGCTCGGCTCAGCCCCGCGCCGCCCGCCGCCGGGACACGGCGTCCACCGCCGCCGCCAGCAGCAGCACCACCCCGGTGATCACCTGCTGCCACTGCGCGCCCAGGCTGGGCTTGAGCAGGAGGCCGTTGGGGATGATCGCGATGACCAGCGCGCCCAGGATGGCGTCGCGCGGCTTGCCGCGACCGCCGAAGAGCGAGGTGCCGCCGATGACCGCGGCCGCCACCGAGAACAGCAGCACGTTTCCCGAGCCGAGGTCCAGGGAGGCCGAGGACTGCGACGAGGCGAGCAGGATGCCGCCGAGTGCGCCGAAGGCCGTGCACAGCGTGAACGCGGTCACCTTCATGTGCACCACGTCGATGCCTGCGCGGCGAGCCGCCTCGGCGTTGCCCCCGGCCGCGTAGAGGTGCCGTCCCCACGTCGTCTTGGTCAGTGCGATCGTGCAGCCGATCATCAGCACGATCGCGAGCGCCGCAGGCACCGGGATGCCCTGGATGATCTTGTAGGGGTTGTTGTTGCGGTTCTGGTTGGCCAGCACGGTGAGCACCACTGCCACCACCGCCAGCACTGTCCCTCGCAGCACCACCAGGCTCAGGCTGTCGCGGGCGAGTCCGGCCTGCCGCGCCCGGACCGACTTCAGCAGTGTGTAGCCGAAGTAGCTCCCGACCACCACGACGACGAAGATCCAGCTCCACAGCGGACTGAGGTTGCCGTAGGTCAGGTCGTGCCACAGCCGGTAGTTGGAGGTGTTCACCGGCTGACCCTCGAGGGCGAACTGCAGCACCCCCTGCCAGGCGAGGAAGAGCGCCAGGGTCACCACGAAGCTGGGGATCCCGACCTTGGCGACCAGGTAGCCGTTGAGCAGGCCGATCGCGGCACCGATGCAGAGGGCGGCGACCAGGGCGAGGATCAGGTGCTGGGTCAGGTTGGTGACGATCAGGACCAGGCCGAGCAACACGGCCGCTGCGCCGGCATAGGTCTTCAGCCACAGCGCGAGCAGGATGGCCAGGACCAGGCCGACGATCAGGCTCCAGTAGAGCAGGCCGGGCAGGCCGGTGTGCAGGTTGCCGGAGAAGACGGCCACGGCGGCGATCGCCGCGCAGGTGCCGCCGGCCGTGCCGGCCGAGAGGTCGATCTCGCCGAGCAGCAGCACGAACACCAGCCCCAGGGCGATGACGGCGATGTAGGCGCCCTGGCCGGGGAGGTTGCCCAGGTTGTAGGCCGAGAGGAACCGGCTGGAGACCTGCATGAAGATGATCGCGAGCACGACGAGACCGAGCACCGAGGGCAGCGCGCCCGGATCGCCGGTGCGCAGCTTGCCGACCCAACCGGTGAAGGCCTCCCCGATGGAGCGCTCCTCCACGTCGAGGGCGAACCCTTGCGACTGGCCACCGCCGGACTGCGCACCCTCAGGCTGCTGCTCGGTGTCCGAGCCAGCTGGCTCGGCAGACTCCGACGGCCCTGAAGACCCTGAAGACCCTGAAGACCCTGATGACATGGTGGCAGCCCTCTCTAGCTGGTCTCGTCAGCGTTCGCGGCAAGGCCGATGTCACCGCTACGGCCGGCGGTGATCAGCTCAACGACCTGGGTGGTGGTGGTGTCCTGGGCCGGGACCTCGGCAGCGACCCGGCCGAGATAGAGCGCCACCACCCGGTCGGCGACCTCCATCACGTCGTTCATGTTGTGCGAGATCAGCACGACGCCGCGTCCCTGGTCGGCCAGGCGGCGGACGAGGTCGAGGACCTGACGGGTCTGCGCCACGCCCAGCGCCGCGGTCGGCTCGTCCAGGAACACCACCTTGCTGTCCCACAGGACCGCCTTCGCGATCGCCACGGTCTGACGCTGGCCACCGGAGAGGTTGGCCACCACCTGGCGCACCGAGGAGACCGTGCGCACCGACAGACCGGCCAGCGTCTTGCGCGCCTGCTGTTCCATCTCCCCGTCGGAGAGGAACGTGCGCATCCGGCTGATCTCACGGCCGAGGAACATGTTCTGGGTGATGTCGAGGTTGTCGGCCAGCGCCAGGTCCTGGTAGACCACCTCGATGCCCAGCGCGGTCGCCGCCCGCGGGTCCTGGATCGTCACCGGACGACCCTCGAAGGTGATCTCCCCGCTCTCGAAGCCGTAGATGCCGGCGATGCATTTCACCAGGGTCGACTTCCCGGCACCGTTGTCGCCGACCAGGGCCGTGACCTCCCCGGGATAGACGTCGAAGTCGACGTCCTTGAGCACGTGCACGGGTCCGAAGCTCTTGTTCAGGCCGCGGGTCGACAGGATCGGATCGGTCACGGACGGCACCTCTCGTGGGAACGAATCGCTCTGCGGGTGTGGGTCACGGCCGGGCGCACGTGGCGCCCGGCCGTGACCGCGAGGAGCGCGATCACTCCGACCCGGATCAGCTGATGCCGAGCTTGGAGCACTCCGACTCGATGCCCTTGCAGATCTCGGCCTGCTTCAATGCGCCGGCGTCGATGACGTCCTGGACGTTCGCCTGGGTGATCACCTGGGGCGGCAGCAGCAGAGCCTGGAGCTTGTGGTTCGGGCTCTTCGGGTCCTCGAACGGCTGCAGCGTGAGTCCGGCGTCGGCGGGGTTCTTCCCGGCGATCAGCGCGATGGCAAGCTGGGAGGCTGCGTTGGCCTCGAGCTTGACGTTCTTGAAAACCGTCATGCTCTGCTTGCCGGTGACGATGTTCTGCAGCCCGGCGACGCCCGCGTCCTGGCCGGTCACCACGACGTGGCCGGCGAGCCCCTGGTTCTTCAGCACACCGATGACCGCACCCGCGATGTCGTCGTTGGCCGCGAGCACGCCGTCGACCTGGCCGCCGGAGGCGGTGAGCGCCTGGTTGAAGGCCGGGGCGGCGTTCTTGATCTCCCACCCCTTGACGACCGCCTCCTGCTCGATGGTGAGCTTGCCGTCCTTCTCCAGCGGGTCGAGCACCGAGTGGGCACCCTTCTTGAACAGCACGGCGTTGTTGTCCACGTCGGTGCCGCCGTCCATCATGATGATCTTCGGCTTCTTCACGTTCTGTGCGTCGAGACAGTCCACCAGGGTCTGTGCCTGGAGCCTGCCGACGTCCTCGTTGTCGAAGGAGACGTAGTACGGCGCCGTGCCACCGAGGTTCACCCGGTCGTAGTCGATGACCTTCACCCCGGCCGCAGCCGCCTGCTTCTCCACGCCGGCACCCGAGGCGGCGTCGATCGAGTCGATGATGAGCACCTTGACGCCCTCACCGATCATGTTCTGCGCGATCGAGGTGAACTTGTTCTTGTCGCCCTGCGCGTTCTGCACGTCCGGAGTGATCCCGGCGTCCTTGAGCGCCTTGGTCAGCAGCGGTGCGTCGTACAACGTGTAGCGCGTCGAGGACGTGGTGTCGGGCAGGATCACCCCGACCTTGCCCTTCACCTTCGCGGTCGGCCCGCCGCTGGGCGGCGCCGAGGCCTTGCTCGTCGGCGGGTTGTCGAGCTTGCACGCGGCGGTGATCTTCTGGCCCGAGGAGCCGTTGCCGCCACCGCCGTCGCTGCTGGACCCGCAGCCGGCGAGACCGGCGGCTCCCAGCGCGAGGGCGACTCCGGCGACGGAGACGCGACGAATGAGTGGGGACACAGTTCCTCCCGGAGCTCGGATGGGGCACGCTGAGGCGAAGGCCCGATGACTTGTCCGAAAGTGTGCTGCGTCACGCCGTTGTCGTCAAGAGTTGAACACAACCTGCGTCACTGGACTGGACAACCGCTGCTAGCACCCCACTCTTGACGACAACCGGCGTGGTGCCGCACAGTGCAACCCATGCCGGAGTCCCCGCCTGCTCCCGCGACCGAGGGCACCCGCGCTGCCCCGGGTTCGACCGCGTCCCTGCGGGCCGCCAACCAGCGCAGGGTGCTCGAGGTGCTGCGCGCCCGCGGGACCGTGACCCAGGCAGACATCGCCCGTGAGACCGGTCTCGCCGCAGGCACGGTGTCCTCGATCGTGCGGGAGCTGGCCGCCACCGAGATCCTTTCCACCGAGGCAGGGTCCGGCCGACGCGGGACCACGGTCGCTCTCGCGCGCGGTGCCGGCGTGGTGGCGGCCTTCGACTTCGGGCACAACCACGTCGCCGTGGCGCTCAGCGACATGCGCGGGGTCGTGCTGGGTGAGCGGACCCGACGGCTGCCCGGGGAGTACGACGTCGACGCGGGACTCGGCGCCGCCGCCATCCTGCTCGACCGCTTGCTCGAGGAGACCGGCACCGCCGCCTCCTCGATCCGGAACGTGGGCATGGGTCTGCCCTGCCCCATCGCCGACGGCATCGTGATGTCCTCGGCGATCATGCCCGCCTGGGTCGGGCTGGACGCCTGCACGGTGGCCCAGGAGCGGTTCGGGATCCGCGCCCACCTCGACAACGATGCCAACCTCGGGGCCCTGGGCGAGCACCGCCGAGGGGCGGGGCGCGGCCACGCCAACCTGGTGTTCGTCAAGGTGTCCTCCGGTGTCGGTGCCGGCCTGGTGCTCGACGGGCAGGTCTTCCGCGGCAGCCACGGAACTGCCGGCGAGATCGGTCACCTGACCTTCGACGAGCAGGGGCCGCTGTGCCGGTGCGGGAGCCGCGGTTGCCTGGAGGCGTACGCCGCCACCGGCCACGCCCTGGACATGGTGCGCGGCCACCTTCCCGCTCTGGGCGCAGCGGACACCGAGGACACCCAAGCCGCCATCGACGCGGTGATCGCGGCGGCCGAGCAGGGCAACGTCGCCGCGCGCCGGGTGTTCGAGGACGCCGGCCTGCACCTGGGTTGGGGCCTGGCGACGCTGACCAACCTGCTCAACCCCGGCATCATCGCGGTGGGCGGCGACATGAGCCATGCCGGTGAGCTGCTGCTGGAGTCGGCGCGGCTGAGCCTGCGGCGCCACGTGGTCGCGGGTGCGGTCTCCACCCCGGTCGAGGTTGCCCACCTCGGCGACCGCGCCTCGCTCGTGGGCGGCCTGATGTTGGCGATCGAGGCGACGGACCTGGTCACCGTGCTCTGAGACCCCCGTCGTGGACAGGTCGTGCAGGGCAGGTGGTTCAGCGCAGGAGCACGGGGACCCGGTCCACGCCGTACACGATGCTCATCGGTCGGTAGTCCAGCTCGGCGAGGGGTGTGGCGAGCCGCATCTGCGGGAAGCGCTGGGCCAGCGCGGGGAACCCCATCCGCAGCTCCATCCGGGCCAGCTCGGCGCCGATGCACCGGTGGAAGCCGTGCCCGAAGGCGAGGTGGGAGCCTCCGGCTCGGTCGAGGTCGATCCCGTCGCCAGGGGTGCTGCGCGGATCCCGGTTGGCCGCCGGCAGGGAGCACAGCACCACCGACCCCTTGGCGATCCGCCGCCCTCCCACCACGACCTCCCGCTTGACGAAGCGCGGGAAGGCGACCTGCACCACCGAGAGCAGCCGCAGCAGCTCGTCGACCACCGGAACCGCGCTCAGCGGGTCCTCCTGGAGCTGCCGCCACAGGTGCCGCTCCTCGAGCAGCACGGCCGTGCCGAGGGCCAGCATGGACGCGCTGGTCTCCAGCCCCCCGGTGAAGACACCGTCGGCCAGCCCGCCGAGGTCGAAGTCGTTGAGGTCCTCGCCGTGCTCCCGGATCAGCTGGCCGATCAGCCCGGGCCCGGGGTCGGTGCGCTGCCGGGCGGCTTCGGCGAGCAGGAACTCGCGCGACCCGCCGATCGCGCCGATCGTGCCCTGACCGCCGATGGAGACGTCGAAGCGTGCGGTGGCCAGCCGGCTGAACTCCTCGCGCCGCTCGTCGGGGAGACCGAGCAGGTCACAGATCACCAGGAACGGGATCGGGAAGGCGAACGTCGGCACCAGGTCGACCGGCTCACCCGACGTCCCCGCAGCCTCGACCTCCTCCACCTGACGGTCCACGATCTCCTGCACCAGCGGGGTGAGTCGGGTCAGGCGCCGCATCGTGAACTCAGGGGTGAGCAGCTTGCGCAGCCGGGTGTGCTCGGGCGGGTCGGTGAAGCCGAGCCCGCCGATGTCGCCGTCGGTGGCCGAGCCGCTGCGTCCGACGTAGGGCCGGATGTCGGTGGAGTAGGACGTGCTGTCGCTGAGCACCTGCCGGGCCTCGGCGTCGCCGGTGACCAACCAGACCTGGAGCCCGAAGAACGACGTCAGCCGCTGGACCGCAGCCTTGTCCCGCATCGCCGAGAGCCGCCCATTGGGTGCGGTGGCCTCGCGCCGCAGCGGCCAGGACAGGGAGTCCGGGACCTTGTCCAGCCGCGTCAGGTCGAGGCCGCCGGTGCGGGCGAGCACCCGGTCGCGCACCGCGCGCCTGACCGTGTCGACGAGACGCACCTCGACTCCCTTCGCGCAGCCCGGACCGGGCCCACGCTCGACGCTCGAACACCCCGATCCTAGAGAAGCGGTCGCTGCCAGCCCATCAGGGACACCCCCGACCCCTCCCGGAATCCCCCCGCGCCCCGCCATGGCCGCCCCCGGAACAGCCCGGCCGCGCCGATGAGCCCACCAGGGATCAGGCCAGGTGCTCCTGCGCCACCGACAGGTCGCGCACGAGCAGCGCGTGGTCCTCCTCGCGGCTGCGCGAGCGCAGCACCGCGGCGGGGTGCGCGGTGGGAAGCACCCAGGCGGGCTGCTCCTCCTCGGGCACGTCGACCGGGAACGCTGCGGGCCATTCCTGCATGCTGCCGCGGGTCTCTCCGACACGGAAGCCGCTGCCGAACAGCGCCTTGCCCGCGGTCGCGCCGAGCAGCACCACGCCCTGCGGGCGCACCATCTCCAGCTCGGCCAGCAACCAGGGACCGCAGGCCGTGACGTGCACCCGGCTCGGGGACTTGTGGATGCGTTGCTTGCCCCGCGTGCCGGAGAAGCGGAAGTGCTTGACCACGTTGGTGCGGAACACCGACCCCGGATCGATGCCCGCCTCCTGCAGCGCCCGGTCCAGGAGCTTGCCGGCCGGGCCGACGAACGCCTCGCCCTCGCGGTCCTCCTGGTCGCCGGGTTGCTCACCGACCACCATCAGCGCCGCATCCGTGGGACCGCGCCCGGCGACTCCATGCGTGGCGTCCTGGTAGAGCTCACAGCCCCGGCACTCCTCCACACCGGTCCGCAGGGTCTGCGGGGTCAGCTGCTCGGGCACCCACCATCCCGCTCCAGGGCGCTCGGGCGACACGCCCGACGGTGTGCTCACGCCGTTGCCTCCCGGTCGACTCAGGGCCTGATCGTGGGGCCGTACCCGGCGCCGCACGGCCCATGCGACCGGCCTACTCCCACTCGATGGTGCCCGGCGGCTTGCTGGTGATGTCGACGGTGACCCGGTTGATCTCGCGGACCTCGTTGGTGATCCGGGTCGAGATGGTCTCCAGGGCGTCGTACGGCAGCCGCGCCCAGTCGGCGGTCATCGCGTCCTCGGAGGTCACCGGGCGGAGCACCACGGGGTGGCCGTAGGTGCGGCTGTCGCCCTGCACCCCGACCGAGCGGACGTCGGCCAGCAGCACGACCGGGAACTGCCAGATGTCACGGTCCAGCCCGGCGTGGGTCAGCTCCTCGCGCGCGATCGCGTCGGCCTCGCGCAGGATGTCCAGGCGCTCGCGGGTGACCTCGCCGATGATCCGGATCGCCAGGCCGGGCCCGGGGAAGGGGTGCCGCCAGACGATCTCCGGCGGCAGGCCGAGCTGCTCCCCGACCAGCCGCACCTCGTCCTTGAACAACGTGCGCAACGGCTCGACCAGCTCGAACTCGAGGTCCTCGGGCAGCCCGCCGACGTTGTGGTGGGACTTGATGTTGGACGCGCCGGAGCCGCCACCGGACTCCACCACGTCGGGGTAGAGCGTGCCCTGGACGAGGTAGGCGACCTTCTGCCCCTCCGCGAGCGCGGCCTGTTCCGCTGCTCGGGCGAGCACGTCGGCCTCGGCCGCCTCGAAGACCCGGATGAACTCCCGCCCGATGATCTTGCGCTTCTGCTCGGGGTCGCTGACGCCGGCCAACGCGTCGAGGAAGCGCTTCTCGGCGTCGACGACGTGCAGGTCGACCCCGGTGGCCGCGACGAAGTCCCGCTCCACCTGCTCGACCTCGCCCTTGCGGAGCAGGCCGTGGTCGACGAAGACGCAGGTGAGCCGGTCGCCGATGGCGCGCTGCACCAGCGCCGCGGCGACCGCGGAGTCCACGCCCCCGGAGAGCCCACAGATGGCCTGCCCGGTCTCGCCGATCTGTGCGCGAATGGTGTCGATCTGCTCCTCGACGATGTTGACCATCGTCCAGGTCGGTCGGCAACCGGCGATCCGCAACAAGAAGTGCTCGAGCACCTTCTGGCCGTGCTCGGTGTGCAGGACCTCGGGATGCCACTGGACCCCGGCCAGGCGCCGGTGGGTGTCCTCGAAGGCCGCGACCGGGGTCGCGGTGGTCTCGGCGAGGACGGTGAACCCCTCCGGGGCGCGGCGTACGGCGTCACCGTGGGACATCCAGACCCGGTGCTCGGCGGGTACGTCGGCCAGGAGGGTGCCGGGGTCGACCACCCGCACCGGGGTGCGGCCGTACTCGGAGACGCCGGTGCGGGCGACCTCACCGCCGAGGGACTGGGCCATCGCCTGGAAGCCGTAGCACATCCCGAAGACCGGGACGCCGGCCTGGAACAGCCGGTCGTCGACGCCGGGAGCGCCCGCGGCGTAGACCGAGGACGGCCCGCCGGAGAGGATGATCGCGGCCGGGTTGCGGGCCAGCATCTCCGCGACCGGCATCGTGTGCGGGACGATCTCGGAGTAGACCCGCGCCTCGCGGACGCGCCGGGCGATGAGCTGGGCGTACTGCGCCCCGAAGTCGACGACGAGGACGAGGTCGTGGTCGGTCAAGGAGGACCCTTTCGGCGCCGGGCAGGCGCATGGGTGTCGCGGGGTCGGCTGTGGCGAAGTCTGCCAGAAAGAAACTCCGAGAAATCTTCCGTCCGGCCATAACCCGACCCTGTGGGCCTCGTTGAGGGGAACAGATCCGGTGGTTTGCTCCCTCCCAGGCCGGATCTCGATACGGTCCGCCGCCTGCGGACTCATCCAGGGCCCGACCTCCCTCCCTCCCCGGTCGGGCCCTGGGTCGTATCTACCGCGAGGGCAGGACCGACCCAGCAGCCGAGCGGGCAGCTCGGCAGGTCGTCCCCCGGAGCCGCCGGTCGTGCAGAGGTGCCCGCTCGGCGTCCCGGAGCGCGCAGGAGTGCCCGGTCAGCGGCACCTCAGCGCGCAGGAGTGCCCGGTCGCCGTCCCGGAGCGTGCAGAAGTGCCCGGTCGGCGGGGCTTCAGGAGACCTGGACGATAGGCAGGCGCAGGGCCGCGGGGGCGCCCTCGGGGACCACGGGGCGGTGCGGGGCGACCGGGTCGATCCGCTCGTACTGCGCCCCCAGCCGCGGCCGCGGGTCGGCCTCGCCCTTGTTGGGCCAGAACGCCATCGCCCGCTCCGCCTGGGCGGTAATCGTCAGCGACGGGTTCACCCCGAGGTTGGCCGAGATCGCCGAGCCGTCGACCACGTGCAGCCCGGGGTAGTTGTACATCCGCTGGTAGGGGTCGACCACGCCGGTCTCCGCGGAGTCGCCGATCGTGCAGCCGCCGATGAAGTGGGCGGTCAACGGGCGCTCGAACTGCTCACCGATGTTGCCGCCCGGAGTGCCGCCCAGGAGCGAGGCGATCCGGCGCACGGCCTCGTTGGCCTTCGGGATCCAGGTGGGGTTCGGCTGACCGTGACCCTGCTTCGAGGTCAGCATCCAGCCCCAGGGCATCTTCTTGGGCAGCGTGGTGATCGAGTTGTCCACCGTCTGCATCACCAGGGCGATCACGGTGCGCTCCGACCAGTGCCGCAGGTCGTAGAAGTCGAGGAACTCCTTGCGCATCCGCCAGCTCTCCTTCAGCCACGTCTTCCAGCGCACGCTGGGCCCGTCACCGTCGGTGAGCACCGTCTGCATCAGCGCCATCACGTTGGAGCCCTTGCCGTAGCGCACCGGCTCGATGTGGGTCTCCTCGTCGGGGTGCCAGGAGGAGGTGATCGCCACGCCCTGGCTGTAGTCGACCGAGAGGTCGGGCGCCAGGGCGCCGAGGATCGACTCGGAGTTGGTGCGGGTGAGCACCCCGAGCCGGTCGGAGATCTTCGGCAGGTCGCCGGTCGCCTTGAGCTTGTGCAGCAGCTTCTGGGTGCCGAGCGCAGCCGCCGAGAAGACCACCTGCTCGGCGGTGAAGGTCTTGACCGCCGTGCGCCGCGACAGCTTGGCCTTGGTCCAGCGGCAGTCCACCCGGTAGCCGCCGCCCTCCAGGGCGCGCACGCGGGTGACCGTGGTCATCGGGTGGACCACCGCGCCGTTCTCCTCGGCGAGGTAGAGGTAGTTCTTCACCAGCGTGTTCTTGGCGTTGTGTCGGCAGCCGGTCATGCACTCGCCGCAGTTCAGGCAGGCGTTGCGGTCCGGGCCGGCGCCGCCGAAGAACGGGTCGGCCACCCGCTCGCCCTCGGGCTCCTCGGGCCCACCGAAGAACACGCCGACCGGAGTCGGGTGGAAAGTGTCGCCGACGCCCATGTCGTCGGCGACCTTCTTCATCACCTCGTCCGAGGGCGTCATGTGGGGGTACTGCACCACGCCGAGCATCCGCTTGGCCTGGTCGTAGTACGGCGTCAGCTCGGCCTTCCAGTCGGTGATGTGCGACCAGGAGGGGTCTCGGTAGAACGCCTCGAGGGGCTCGTACAGCGTGTTCGCGTAGACCAGGGAGCCACCGCCCACGCCGGCCCCGGCGAGGATCATGCAGTCCTTGATCATGTCGATGCGCTGGATGCCGTAGCAGCCCAGCGCCGGGTTGAAGAGGTAGCGCTGGACGTCGAAGGACGTGTCGGCGAAGTCCTCGTCCCGGAACCGGGCGCCGGCCTCGAGCACCGCGACCCGGTAGCCCTTCTCGGTCAACCGCAGCGCGGTCACCGAGCCGCCGAACCCCGAGCCCACGACGATCACGTCGTAGTCGTGCTCCCCGGACGCCTCCGGTCCCTGCTCCGCCGTCTTCAGCATGTCTCTACACCCGTCCGATCTTCTTCATCACTCGTGCTTGCGCGGTCATCACCCTGGCGAACGCCTGGTCGCTCATGCCGAGCATCGGCGCGAAGCGCAGCAGGCGCTGCACGGCCACGGCCTGCGGCTCGGTGTAGCGGTGGATGCCCTCGGCGCCCTGCCGTCGTCCCATCCCGGACTGGCGCATGCCGCCCATCGGGGAGTCGAGGCTGGCGAAGGTCGCCCCGAAGGCCTCGTTGACGTTGACCGTGCCGCACTTGATCTGGCGAGCCAGTGCGCGAGCACGCTTGGTGTCCCGGCTGTAGACGGAGGCGTTCAGACCGTACTCACCGGCGTTGGCGCGGGCCACGGCGTCGGCCTCGTCGTGGAAGCGGTAGAGCGAGATCACCGGCCCGAAGGTCTCGTCGCCGAAGCAGGTCATCTCCGGGGTCACGCCCTCGAGGATCGTCGGCTCGAAGAAGTAGGGCCCGATGTCCGGGCGCGGACGTCCACCGGCGAGCACGGTGGCGCCCTTGGCCTTGGCGTCCTCGACGTGGGCCACGACGGTCTCGAGCTGGTCCTTGCTGATCAGCGAGCCCATGTCGGTGCCCCACTCCAGGCCGCCCCCGAGGCGCATCGCCTTGGTGCGCTCGACGAACTTCTGCTTGAACCGGTCGTAGACCTGGTCGGCGACGAACATCCGCTCCATCGACACGCACAGCTGTCCGGCGCTGGAGAAGCTGGCCCGCACCGCGCCCTCGGCCGCCCGGTCGAGGTCGGCGTCGCGCAGCACCAGGATGGGGTTCTTGCCCCCCAGCTCCAGCGAGCAGCCGATCAGCTGGTCGGCGCACTGCTTGGCGATGACCTTGCCGGTGGCCGTGGAGCCGGTGAAGCAGACGTAGTCCGAACGCTCGATCATCGGGGTGCCGAGCTCTCGCCCGGGCCCCGCCACGACGTTCCACAGGTCCCGCGGGAACCCCGCCTCCTCCAGCAGCTGCGCCGCCAGCAGGCCGGAGAGCATGGTCTGGGCGTCCGGCTTGGTCACGACCGCGTTGCCGGCGAGCAGGGCCGGAAGGCCGTCGATCAGGGCGAGGTCGAAGGGATAGTTCCAGGGCGCGATGATGCCGACCACGCCCTTGGGCACCTGGTTGACCTCGACCTGGGTGAGGCCGGGAAGCACGCCGACGCGGCGCTGCGGGTCGAGGTGCTGGTGCGCGGTCCGGGCGTAGTAGCGCGCAGTCAGCGCGACGTGCAGCGGCTCGTCGTAGGCGTGCTTGCGGGCCTTGCCCGACTCCCAGGAGATCAGGTCCAGGATCTCGTCCTGGCGGTCCAGCACGAGGTCGTGCAGCCGCAGGAGCAGGCCGGCGCGGTGGTCCACCGAGGTCTGCGCCCACGCCTGCTGGGCGCGTCGGGCCCGGGTGTAGGCCTCCTTGACGTCGGCCTCGCTGGACTGCGGGATCATCGCCAGCGGCTGCCCGGTGAGCGGGGTGTACGCCGGGACCGATTCACCGCTGGTCGCGATGACCCGAGAGGTCAACGCGCGGACGTAGTCCGGTTCGAGCGCGTAGGAGGCGGTGGGGTCGTGCTCCGGGTCGGCCGGGCCGGTCCCCGCGCGGGAACCTGCGGACGAACGTGCCGAGGACGAAGGGTCGGACTGGCTCATGTCGAGAGCCTAGACCGGTGGGTAACTTTACACCAAGGCCCGTCTTGTAAACCGGGACGTACCGACGTCAGGCGTCGGGGTCTGCGGGTGGCTCCGCCCCCTCGGCCTCGTCACGCTCGGCCCACTCCAGGAGCGGACGGAGGTCGAAGACGTGGTCGTCGAGGTCGGCGTGCAGGTCGCCCAGCCCGGCGTACCGCTCCGGCACCGTGGCGATGGTGAAGTCGCCGGGCTCGACGTCGTCGACCTCCTCCCAGCGCACCGGCGTGCTGACCGTGCCCTCGGGGTTCCCGCGCACCGAGTAGGCGGCCGCGATGGTGTGGTCGCGGGCGTTCTGGTTGTAGTCGACGAACAGGTCGGCGGGATCGCGGTCCTTGCGCCACCAGGCAGTGGTGACCTCCTCGGAGCGGCGCTCCACCTCCCGCGCGAAGGCCAGTGCGGCCCGGCGTACGTCGGCGAAGCCGTGGTCCGGGGCGATCCGCACGTAGATGTGCATCCCGTGCCCGCCGGAGGTCTTGGGGTAGCCGGTCGCACCGAGCTCCTCGAGCACCTCGTGGGCGACGTGGGTGACCCGTTGGACCGTGGCCCAGTCGCACTCGGGGCCCGGGTCGAGGTCGATGCGCCACTCGTCCGGCTTCTCGGTGTCGGCGCGGCGACTGTTCCAGGGATGGAACTCCACCGTCGACATCTGCACCGCCCAGATCACCTGCGCCAGCTCGGTGACGCACAGCTCGTCCGCGGTGCGCTTCCAGCGCGGGAAGAACACCCGCACGGTCTCCATCCAGGGCGGCGCACCCTGGGGCAGGCGCTTCTGGTGCACCTTCTCCCCGCTCACGCCGGTGGGGAAGCGGTGCAGCATGCAGGGACGCTCGCGCAGCGCGTTGACGATGCCGTCGCCGACCGAGAGGTAGTAGTGGACCAGGTCGAGCTTGGTCTCCCCGCGCGCCGGGAAGTAGACGCGCTCGGGGTGGGTGACCCGGACGACCTTGTCGCCGGTCTCCGAGGGGACCTCGACCTCGACCGCGTCGGCCACCGGCTCAGTCGACCCCGTGCGCCCGGATGAACGCCAGGATCGACTCGGCGAGCTCGGGGCGGCAGACCACCAGGTCGGGCAGCCGGACCTCGTCCTGGTTGTAGCGCAGGGGGCTGCCGTCGACCCGGCTGGTGTGCAGCCCCGCGGACCGGGCCACCGCGACGGGGGCGGCGGAGTCCCACTCGTACTGGCCGCCGGCGTGCACGTAGGCGTCGCTGACGTCTCGGGTCACCGAGATCACCTTGGCCCCGGCCGAACCCATCGGGACCAGCTCGGCGCCGATCTCCTCGGCGAGGGCCTCCACGAACGCCGGCGGACGGGTCCGGGAGACCACGATGCGCGGTCGTGGCGCGGTCGAGGGGGGTACGACGGGCGGGGCGCCGGTGTGGAAGGTGGTGCCGAGCCCCGGCTGCGCGACCGCACCGGCGACCAGGTCGCCGCCGCCGGCCGAGCGCGACCACAGCGCGACGTGCACGGCCCAGTCGTCGCGGGGCGGCTCGGAGAACTCGCGGGTGCCGTCGAGCGGGTCGATGATCCACACGCGCTCCGCGGTGTGGCGGTCCAGCGCCGACGTGGTGCCCCGGTGGGCCTCCTCGGAGAGCACCGCGTCGCCGGGCCGGTGCTCGGCGAGCAGCTTCATCAGCAGCTCGTGCGCGGCGAGGTCACCCGCGTCCTTGAGCTCCTTGCCACTCAGCCCACCCGCGCGCACCTGCAGCAGCAGTCGGCCGGCCTCGGTCGCGGTCCACGCCGCGAGGGCGTGGTCGTCGTGGGCCACTTCGGCGGGCGGCGTCCCCGCCTCGAAAGCAGGATCGAAAGACGTCACCCGGGCACCTTCCCACATGTGGACCACGTAGGTCGGCGCCCGGGTGACGCTAGACCGGGCGCCCGACCGTGGGTGGGTCGATCGGGTTGTCCCGGACCTCCAACCTCCTCGACTTAGCGGGTGGAGGATCCCATCGGCGAGGTTGAGCGGTGAACCGAGAACCCCGAGGTCGAGTCCCGCCTCACCGTTAGTACCGAAGTTTGCACCCTTTTGTACGCTTCCGTCACGGTTTTCCGGGCGGAGTCAGCGATTGAATCGCTGCTGAGCGCGGTCGAGACCCTCGGCCACGAGCACCTGCACGGCGTCGGCGGCCTCGGCGACCTGGAGCGGCACCTCGGCGCGCTCGGACTTGGAGTAGTTCGACAGCACGAAGTCGGCCGGGTCCTGCCGCCCCGGCGGGCGGCCCACGCCCACCCGCACCCGGTAGTACTCACCGGTGCCCAGGGAGGAGCGCAGCGAGCGCAGGCCGTTGTGACCGTTGTCCCCGCCGCCGAGCTTCAGGCGCAGCCCGCCGAAGGGCAGGTCCAGCTCGTCGTGCACCGCGACGATGCGCCCGGGCGGGACCTTGTAGAAGGTGGCGAGCGCCTTGACCGGTCCCCCGACCTCGTTCATGTAGCTGCGGGGCCGGACCACGACGGCCCGGGGCGCGTCCTCACCGACCGGCCCGAGTCGTCCCTCGACGACCTCAGCGCGCCCGGTGCGGTGCGCCTTCCAGCGACCGCCGACCCGGCGTACCAGCTCCTCGGCGACCTGGTAGCCGACGTTGTGCCGCGTCCCGGCGTACGTCGGACCGGGGTTCCCCAGGCCCACCACCAGCCAGGGACCGGAGTCCACCGGTGCTCAGCCCTCCTCGGGGCCGCTCTCGCCCTCGGCGGGAGCCTCCTCGGTGGCGGTGGCAGCACCGGCCGCCTCCCCGGCCTCCTCGGACTCCTTCTCCTCCTCCGAGGCCTCGTGCTCGATGCCGACCTCGGCCTCGGCCTCCTCGAGCTCGGCCTCGATCTCCTCGGCCGTCGGAGCGTGGGTGACGTTGACCACGAGCAGGTCGTCGTCGCTGAGCAGCCTCGACCCACTGGGCAGCTGCACGTCCTTGGCGAAGAGCTGGAAGCCGACCTCGGCGTCCTCGATCGAGACCTCGAAGTATTCGGGGATGTGGGTCGCCTCGGCCTCGACGCTGAGCACGTTGGCCTCGGTGACGGCCATGGCGTCGGACTGGACCTCGCCGACGACGTGGACGGGCACGTCGACGGTGACCTTCTCGCCCTTCTTCACCTCGACGAAGTCGACGTGCGCCAAGAAGCCCTTGATCGGGTCGGACTGGATCTGCTTGGTCAGCGCCAGGCGGGTGGCGCCCTCGATGTCGATGTACAGCAGCGCGTTCGCGCCGCCGTGCTTGAGCGCCATCATGGTCTCGTGGCCCGGCAGGGTGATGTGGATCGGCTCGTTGCCGTGGCCGTACAGCACGGCCGGCACCTTGTCGGCACGGCGGATCCGGCGGGCGGCGCCCTTGCCGAACTCGGTGCGGGTCTCGGCCTTGATCAGGTCGTCGGACATGCTTCGCGCTCCTCGAAAAACGTCGGTCGTCGTCTCCGGTCTCCGCCGGTCCGGATGCCTCGCGGAGGAACCTCCAGGACAACACATGCACCGCGGGCCGACGGGCGGCAGTGCATGGGGTCTCCAGCGGGCCGGCCACGTCGATCACGGAACCCGTGCGTCCGGGTTGTCCCTCGCCGAGGCAACCGGGAAAGACTAGCGAATGCCCTCTGCGGAAGGCGAATCGGGCAGCGTGACGTCCGGTACCTACGCTCGCTCGGCCGCCTCGGACGCCTCCTGCGCGAAGTGCTGCACAGACGCGTCCGTTCCGGGATAGAGCAACGACTCGTGGCCGTTGTCCGACCACCGCACGAGGTACGGCGGCTCGCCGTGCTCCCCGCGCACCTCGAGGATCTCACCGTCGCGCACGTGGTCACCCACGTGCGTGCCGTGGATCACGACCCGGTCACCCACCGTGGCTTGCATGGCTCACTCCTCCGCTCGGCTTCCACCACCGAGCGTGCGACAACGGGCCGACGCGTTGCAGGGGCCAAGGTCACTTCCCGCGGCCACCGGACCCTTGGCGGCGACCGACTGGCCGGCGCTCGCCTGCGCTCAGGCGTGCCCGTCGAACATGGAGGTCACCGAGCCGTCCTCGAAGACCTCCTTGATCGCCCGCGAGATCAGCGGAGCGATGGAGAGGCAGGTGAGCTTGTCGAACTCGTTCTCCTTGGCCAGCGGCAGCGTGTTGGTCACGATGATCTCGGTGGCCGGGGAGTTCTTGAGCCGGTCCACGGCGGGCTCGGAGAGGATCGCGTGCGTCGCGGCGATGACCACGCCGGCCGCCCCCTCGGCCATCAACGCGTCGGCCGCCTTCACGATGGTGCCGCCGGTGTCGATCATGTCGTCGACCAGCACGCAGATGCGATCCTTCACGTCGCCCACGACCCGGTTGGCGACGGTCTCGTTGGGCCGGTCGGTCCGGCGCGACTTGTGGATGAAGGCCAGGGGCACCCCACCGAGCCGGGCCGACCAGCGCTCGGCCACCTTGATGCGGCCGGCGTCCGGGGACACCACGGCGAGGCTCTGGCTGCCGTAGTTCTCGCGCACGTAGTCGGCGAGGATCGGCAGCGCCATCAGGTGGTCGACGGGGCCGTCGAAGAAGCCCTGGATCTGGTCGGCGTGGAGGTCCACCGCGATCAGCCGGTCCGCGCCGGCGGTCTTGAACAGGTCGGCCATCAGGCGCGCGGAGATCGGCTCCCGCCCCCGGTGCTTCTTGTCCTGCCGGGCGTAGCCGTAGAAGGGCAGCACCACGGTGATCCGCTTGGCCGAGGCCCGCTTGAGGGCGTCGACCATGATCAGGTGCTCCATGATCCACTCGTTGATCGGCGCGGTGTGGCTCTGGATCACGAACGCGTCGCACCCGCGGACCGACTCCTCGTAGCGGATGTAGATCTCGGAGTTGGCGAACTCGTAGGCCGAGGTCGGCACCAGTCCGGTGCCGAGCTGGTGGGCGACCTCCTCGGACAGCTCGGGGTGGGCCCGGCCGCTGAAGACCATCAGGTTCTTCTCGGTGGTCCGCTTCATTCCGCTCACGGTGGCGCTGCTCCTCGTTGCGGTCCGACGTCAGCACATTCTCGCACGCCACCGGCAAGCAGCGAGCGACTGGTTTACGCCTCGGCCAGGGGTCCTTCGTCGCTCTGCTCGTCGTCGACCAGCGCGGCGGCGGCCGCCTCTGCCTGCGCGGTGCCGGCGCGCTTGCGCAGCACCCAGCCCTCGATGTTGCGCTGTGGACCCGCGCTGACCGCCAGCGCGCCCGGAGGCACGTCCTGGCGGATCACGGCGCCCGCGCCGGTCGCGGCACCGTCCCCGATGGTGACGGGGGCGACGAAGGTGTTGTTGCTCGCCGTGCGGGCGTGCCGCCCCACGACCGTGCGGTGCTTGGCGACGCCGTCGTAGTTGGCGAAGACCGTCCCTGCCCCGATGTTGGCTCCCTCGCCGATCTCCGCGTCACCGACGTAAGACAGGTGCGGCACCTTGGCCCCCTCGCCGATCCGAGCGTTCTTGGTCTCCACGAAGCCGCCGACCTTGCCCTCCGCCCCCAGCTCGGTGCCCGGGCGCAGGTGGGTGAACGGGCCCACGGTGGCGTGCGGTCCGATCACGGAGAGCTCGCCGTGGGTCCGCACCACCTTGGCGCCGGTGCCCACCTCGACGTCCTTGAGGGTGCAGTCCGGGCCGATGACGGCGTCCTCCTCGACCGTCGTCGCTCCGAGGAGCTGTACGCCGGGCAGGATCGTGACGTCGGAGGCGAGCGTGACGTCGACGTCGACCCAGGTGGTGTCCGGATCGACCACGGTGACTCCCTCCCGCATCCAGCGGCGCAGGATCCGGCGGTTCAGCTCCCGGGCGAGCGCGGCCAGCTGGGCCCGGTCGTTGGCACCCTCGGTCTGGAGCACGTCCTCGACCGGGAACGCCCCGACCGCAAGCCCGTCCTCTCGGGCCAGCGCGACGGTGTCGGTGAGGTAGTACTCGCCCTTGGCGTTGTCGTTGGACAGCCGCGGGAGCGCCCGCTCCAGGAAGGCCGCGTCCAGGGCCAGGATGCCGCTGTTGATCTCGCGCACGGCTGCCTGCTCCGGGGTGGCGTCCTTCTCCTCGACGATGCCGGTCACCTCACCGCTGTCGTCGCGCAGCACCCGGCCGTAGCCGAACGGGTCGGTGACCACGCCCGAGAGGATGCTGACGCCGCGACCGGCCGCGGTGTGGTCGGCCACGAACGCCCGCAGGCTCTCCCCCTGCAGCAGCGGGGTGTCGCCGTACGCCACGAGCACGGTGCCGCGTCGCTCCTGCGGCGCCAGCGCCTCCCAGGCGACCCGGACGGCGTGGCCGGTGCCGTCCTGGGTCTCCTGCACGGCCAGCACCACGGCCGGCAGCATCGAGCGGATGTGCGAGCCGACCTCCTCCCCCTGGTGGCCGACGACGGCCACCACCCGCCGCGGCTGCAGCTCGCCCACCGCGGTCAGGACGTGACCGATCATGCTGCGTCCGCACAGCGGGTGCAGCACCTTCATGGTCTTGGACTTCATCCGGGTGCCTTCGCCCGCGGCCAGGACGATCACGGTGAGGTCGTCGGCCGCGGTGCCGGACACGTCGCTTGGTGTGGTCACGCTCTGCAGGTGCTCCTCACGGGGTCGCCGGACCGTTGTCGTGCGGCAGCCTACGCACCGCGGAGGACCTGGAGAGACCGCGTGCTGGCTCCCCGGGTAGGAGTCGAACCTACGTCGCTAGTCCTGATTCAAAGTCAGGCGGGCCCTGCCGACAGACCAACCGGGGATCGATCCCGAGGATCGGCTTGGCAGGGTACGGCATCCCGCCCTGGGGAGCTCCACACAGCAAACCCGCTCTGCACACACCGCGCATCGCGTGTGAAGAGGCAGTTCGGGTTCATCACCGGTCCCGGGAGCTCAGGCCGAGCGGGGGTCCTCGGCGAAGTCGTGGACCTCGAAGTCGACGGTTCGTCTGGCGTTCGCGATCGAGGTCACCACGGCCGTGCCCACGCGGCCGGCGCGGTCGAAGACGACTGCCGTGCCGACCGCGATCCCGTCGGCGGAGACCCGGTCGGTGGCCTGCAGACCGACCTCCATGCTGACCGGCAGGCGCCCCAGGGTCAGGGTGATGTCGGTGTTGATCTGCTCCACCCCGCGGCTGCCCCAGTTGGTCACCATGCTGGTGGCGTCGGCGATGCTGGCCACGGAGACGAACCGCGAGCCCTGCTCGTCGGGGAAGACCGGGACCCCGGTCTGCCAGGTCGACTTGCGCTGGGCGTTCTGGTGCTCGCCGAACGAGGTCGTCCAGCCCAGCTCCTCGCTGGCGAACAGCGGCACGCGGGGCTCCTCGGAGACCGGCGCGATGTCCTCAGGCGGCGGCTGCGGAGCGCCGGTGGGCTCCCAGACCTCGCCTCCGGACGGCTCGGAGACCTTCAGGAACAACCCGCTGGCCCGGGCCACGGCGACGCCCTCCTGCTCGACCACGGCGTCGACCAGGCACAGCCGCGGGCTCTCCCGGACCACGGTCGCGCGGGTGCTGCACGGCTGCATCCGCGCCGGACGGTACAGGTCGACGGTGTAGCGAGCCGGGCGCAGGTCGTCGCGGCCCAGGTCGGCGACAGCGCGCTCCAGCCGGCGTGCGAGCAGGCCGCTCAACGCGACGCCGTGCATCTGGTCGTCGTCCCACAAGCTGCACGCCACCGGCTCCGGCACCGCGAGCTCGGGGTCCTCGGGATGCCGGGTGAAGAAGGAGAAGCCCATGGCCGCTGATTGTTGCCGACGGCAGCCCCGCGCCGTACGGCGGTCCTGGCACTGCCGTGCGCGAGCTCAGCGGCGGCCCAGCTCCACTCGGCCGATATCTCGATGTCGAGAATCTCGCCGACCTACCATCGGGAGCATGGTGGAGCCGACCGGAGAGCCCGTCGACGAGGTCGACGAGATCGTCGCCGCCTGGGCGCGGGAACGTGCCGACCTCGACCTCACCCCGGTCGAGGTGTTCAGCCGGGTCAGCCGGCTGGCCCGGCTGCTGGACCGGGCCCGGCGCGGCGCGTTCAGCGCCCACGGGATCGAGCCGTGGGAGTTCGACGTGCTGGCCGCGCTCCGCCGTGCGGGCAGGCCCTACCAGCTCACCCCCGGTGCGCTGCTGCGCCACACGATGGTGACCAGCGGGACGATGACCAACCGGGTGGACCGGCTCACCGCCCGGGGTCTGGTCGAGCGGCTGCCCGACCCCGCGGACCGCCGAGGGGTGCGGGTCCGCCTGACCGGCGCCGGTAAGCGCGCGGTCGACGGCGCCTTCGAGACCCTGGTCGCCGAGGAGCGAGCCCTCCTCGCCGACCTCTCCGAGGCGGACCGCCGCACCTTGGTCGGCCTGCTCAAGCAGCTGATGGCCCCCCTCGGCTGACCAGGTCCTCTCCCTCGACCTCCACGGTCACTCCAGCAGCGCGGCCGCCTCGAGCCACTCGGCCTCCAGCTCCGCCTTCTCGGCGTCCAGCGCGGTGAGCTCCCGCGAGAGACCGCCGAGCTTCTCGTGGTCGGTGGCGTGGAGAGCCATCTGCCCGTGCAGCTCGGCCTCGCGCGTGGCGATCCGCTCCAGCTGCTTCTCCACGCGCGCGACCGTCTTGCGGGCGGCGCGCTCCTCAGCGCCACCGACGCGGACGGTGCGCGCTCGGGTCGAGCCGACGTCGGGCTGGCCGTCGGCGCGGGGAGCAGCGGTGGCGGACGCGGCCGCACGCGCGTCCGGACCCGGCTCGGGAGAGGACTCGGCGAGGGTCCGGCGGTGGGCGAGGTACTGGTCGACGCCGCCGGGCAGCATCGACAGCTTGCCGTCGCCGAGGAGGGCCCAGGTGGAGTCGGTGACGCGTTCGAGGAAGTACCGGTCGTGGGAGACCACGACCAGCGTCCCGGGCCAGGAGTCCAAGAAGTCCTCCAGCACGGTCAGCGTGTCGATGTCCAGGTCGTTGGTCGGCTCGTCCAGCAGCAGCACGTTCGGCTCGGAAAGCAGCAACCGCAGCAGCTGGAACCGCCGGCGCTCGCCGCCGGACAGGTCGCCGACCCGGGCGGTCAGCCGGTCGCCGGTGAAGCCGAAGCGCTCGAGCATCGCGCTGGCCGAGACGTCCTTGCCGGTCGTGGTCCGAGTGACCCGGGCGATGTCCTCGATCGTGCCGAGCACCCGGGCGTCGGGATCCTCTGCGGGCGGCTGCTGGGTCAGCTGCGCCAGCGCGACGGTGCGGCCGAGGCGGACCCGGCCCGCGTCGGGCTCCAGGTCGCCTGCGACCAGGGCCAGCACGGAGCTCTTCCCGGCGCCGTTCACGCCCACGACACCGACCCGGTCCCCGGGCCCCAGCCGCCAGGTCGCATGGGAGAGCAGCGTGCGGTCACCGCGCGTCAGGTCGACGTCCTCGAGGTCGACCACGTCCTTGCCCAGCCGCTGGGTGGCGAACCGTTGCAGCTCGAGCCGGTCCCGCGGCGGGGGCTCGTCCTCGATCAGCGCGTTCGCCGCGTCGATGCGGAACTTCGGCTTGGAGGTGCGCGCCGGCGGACCGCGGCGGAGCCAGGCGAGCTCCTTGCGGACGAGGTTCTGCCGCCGGGCCTCCGAGGCGGCCGCCTGCCGCTGCCGTTCGGCGCGAGCGAGCACGAAGGCGGCGTACCCGCCGTCGTAGGCGTCGACGACGCCCGCGCCGTTCGCGGCCGGGTGAACCTCCCAGGTCCGGTCGCACACCTCGTCGAGGAACCAGCGGTCGTGGGTCACCACGACCAGTGCGGTGCTCGACCCGGTACGCCGGGCCGCCTGGCGCCGGTTCAGGAAGTCGGCGAGCCAGGTCACCGCCTCGACGTCGAGGTGGTTGGTGGGTTCGTCCAGGATGAGCAGGTCGTCGTCGCCGAGCAGCAGCCGGGCCAGGGAGCAGCGGCGCCGTTCGCCGCCGGAGAGGCCGTGCACCACCCGGTCCAGGGCGATGTCGCCCAACAGCTCACGGACCACCTCGCGCATGGCCGGGTCGGCTGCCCACTCGTGGTCCGCCCGCCCGCCGAGCACCGCCTCGCGGACGGTGTGGCTGTCGTCGAAGGAGTCCCGCTGCTCGAGGTAGCCGATCCGCAGGTCCCGGTTGCGGGAGAGGCGCCCCTCGTCGGGCCCGGTCCGCGCGGCGATCAGGTCGAGGAGCGTGGTCTTGCCGTCGCCGTTGCGTCCGACGACGCCGATCCGGTCGCCCTCGCCGATGCCCAGGCTGACCTCGTCGAGCAGGATCCGCACGCCGTAGGACTTGGTGACGCGCTCCAGGTTGACCAGGTTCCGCGCCTGCGTCGTCGCCCGGGCCATCAGTCGTGCTCCACCACGTGGGCGCCGGCGACCGGACCGGTGGCCACGTGCACGGCCGCGAGCCCTTCCTCGACCAATCGCCCGCGGGTCAGCGTCGCCTCGTCCCGGGCGGGTGCCAGACCCAGGACGGTCGGCCCGGACCCCGACAACAGCACGGGGCCGTGATGGGCCCGTTTCACCGCGGCCAGGCGCTCCCCGAGCTCGGGGCGCAGGCTCACCGCCGCCTCCTCCAGGTCGTTGCGCAGGTAGTCGCCGAGATGGTGCGCGTCGCCCGACATCAGCGCCGAGAGGACACCCACGGGATCGGCCGGGCCGCCCGGCGGCCGGTCCGGGTGCAGCCGGTCGAACTCGCGGTAGACCTCCGGCGTGGAGAGCCCGTCGTCGTGGGCCACCACGACCCACCAGTAGCTGCCGCGATCGGTCAGCCGTTCGACGCGTTCTCCGCGACCGGTGCCGTGAGCACTGCCGCCGAGCAGGGCGAACGGCACGTCGCTGCCGAGCTCGGCCGCGAGGGCGAGCAGGTCCTCGTCCGGGGTCCCCAGCGCCCACAGCCGGTCGAGCGCGACCAGCGTCGCGGCGGCGTCCGCGCTGCCCCCGGCCATCCCGCCGGCGACCGGGATGCCCTTGCCGATCTCGATGCGGGCGGCGCGGTCGAGGCCGTGGTGGACTGCCAGCAGCCGACCCGCGCGCACCGCGATGTTGCTGTGGTCCCGGGGCACTGCGCCGGCGTCCACGTCGCCGAGGCCGGTCACCTCGACCTGCCACCGGGCGGCGTCGCGGACAGTGACGTCGTCGTAGAGGCTGATCGCCTGGTAGACGGTGTTCAGCGGGTGGAAGCCGTCCTCGCGCGGTCCGCCGACGGCCAGGGAGAGATTGATCTTGGCCGGCGCGCGCACGGTCATGGCCCCCGGTCTGCTCACGGCTGCCCCGTCGGGGAGGGCGAGCCGGCCCGCAGGGCGGCGAGGGCGTCGGCGATCCGCACGAAGTCGGCGAGCTCCAGCTGCTCCCCGCGCGCCCTCGGGTCCACCCCGGCGGCACGCAGCGCCTGCTCGGAGGTCTCGGCGGAGCCGGCCAGCCCGCGCAGGGCGCCCCGCAGGCCCTTGCGCCGCTGGGCGAACGCGGCGTCGACCACGGCGAACACCGCCTCCCGACCGGTCTGCGAGGTCGGCGCCTCCCGCCGGGTCCAGGCGACCAGGCCGGAGTCGACGTTGGGGGACGGCCAGAACACGGTGCGGCCGACCGCGCCGGCCCGCCGCATCGTGGCGTACCAGGCCGCCTTGACCGAGGGCACGCCGTACACCCGCGACCCGGGCGGGGCGCACAGCCGGTCGGCGACCTCGGCCTGCACCATCACCATGCCGTGCTCGAGCGTCGGCAGCAGCGCGAGCAGGTGCAGGAGCACCGGCACCGAGACGTTGTAGGGCAGGTTCGCCACCAGTGCGGTGGGCCCGGGGCCGGGGAGCTCGGTGACCCGCAGCGCGTCGGCGGCCACCACGGTGAGCCGGTCAGCGTGCGCAGGGGCGCGTTGCGCCACGGTGGCCGGCAGCGCGCCGGCGAGCACGGGGTCCACCTCGACGGCGACCACGGCCCGGGCGACCTCCAGCAGGGCCAGGGTCAGCGACCCGAGCCCGGGGCCGACCTCGAGCACCACGTCCTCGGCGGTGACGCCCGCGTCCCGGACGATCCGACGTACCGTGTTCGGGTCGATGACGAAGTTCTGCCCGCGCTGCTTGGTCGGCCGCAGGTCCAGCCTCGCCGCCAGGGCGCGGACCTCCGCGGGACCGAGGAGCCGGGCCGCACCGGCTGCGTCATACGGAGGGATCGCCATGGCGACCTGAGCGTATGACGTCCCCGGAGACGTCATACGTCCCGGCCGCTCAGCCATGAGGGAGCGACCGGGACGTATGACCTTGTTCGAGGCGCAGCAGGCTCAGCCGCCGGCCCGAGCGCCGCAGACCGGCCAGGCGCCGTAGCCGCCCTCGGCGGCGCGGACCCGCTCGGCCACCGCGATCTGCTCGGCGCGGCTGTGCTGGTTCGGATAGCCAGAGCCGCCGTAGCTGTGCCAGGTGCCGAGGCTGAACTGGAGGCCGCCGTAGTAGCCGTTGCCGGTGTTCGCGGCCCAGTTGCCGCCGGACTCGCACTGCGCGATCCGATCCCAGACCGTGCCGCCGCTGGCGTAGTTCGTCGCCGGTGCCGCCGGAGCCGCCGGCTTGGTGCCGACCTTGATCACCGTGGTGGTGGGCTGACGCAGCACGCGCGCCCTGACCACCTTGCGCTTGACGACCTCACCGTTACGGAAGTGGAGCTTGTAGGTGACGTCACGGACACCGTCGACGCCGTCGCGCACCGTCTTGGTCTCACCGCTGGTCATCGAGCTGTCGTCGACCTTGCGCACCGGCGCCGGGATCGGCTCGTGCTTGACGCGCTTGGTCCGCACGCCGAGCTTGGTGACCACGATGCGGGTGCCGTCGGTCACTTCCTTGCTCCGCGAGGGCCGGACCTTGTCGGTCCGGTCGACGTTGGCGTCGACCTGGTCGAGGAAGTCGCCCACCGTGCGGGCGGGGACGTTGTGCTTCTTCGCCTTGGCGGCGCCGACCTTGAGCGTGACCTTCTTCGGGGTGGTCACCGACAGGGCCATGCCGGAGCGGTCGATGGTGGCGCTGCGGCTGACCGACAAGTCGGCGTGGGCGAAGCGCATGCCGAGCTGGTCCAGGGCGGAGGCGACGTCGGTCGCCGTGGTCCAGTGGCTCTCCTTCTCGCCGTCGACCTCCAGGGTCAGCGGCTTGCCCAGGCGCACGGCGATGTGGCTGCCGTCGCGCACCGGGCTGTCCACCGACGGCACGATCGTGTCGTGGGAGGTGGGCTTGATGCCCTGCGACTCCAGGACCGACCCGACGTCGCCGCCGAAGGTGTGGACCTCCTTGGACTTGCCGTCGACGGACAGGGTCACCGTCCGGCTCAGGGCGGCGTAGGCGGCGGTGCCGCCGGCGAGGGCCAGCACGACAGCGGCCACGAAAACGCCGAGGATGGTCTTGTTGCGGACGAGGTGCGTGAATGGGGCGCGCACGATTCTCCAGGGTTCAGGGTTCCCGGGCCGCGGGTGCCGACGCCAACCACGCACCGCGCGTTCGGCGCTCGCGCGTGGACTCAACAAGAGGGCGTCGGACGGGGTGGTGTAGGTGCCCGCTCCCGGCCAACAGCGATCGACCGTAGATGGCCCACTTCGCCGTGAGCAAACTGCAAGCATCCCGTAAGCGAGGAATATGGGGCTTTTGCACTAGAGCCGTGGCCCATGTCACGGCCGGACGGCCCTCATCCGGGGGTCTCGGCGCCCCACGGACCGCCGTACGCTGCGTCGGTGTTCGCCTCCAGCGCCCGGCACAACCCGGCGAGGTCGACCCCCAGCACCTCCGCCATCGCCCGCACCGTCAACGGCACCAGGTAGGAGGCGTTGGTCCGCCCACGGTAGGGCACCGGGGTCAGGTACGGCGCGTCGGTCTCCACCAGCACCCGGTCGAGCGGGGTGACCGCCAGCGCGGCCCGGAGATCGGCTGCGTTCTTGAAGGTCACCGTGCCGGCGAAGGAGAGGTAGGCGCCCCGCTCCAGGCACTCCCGCGCGAACGCGGCGTCGCCGGAGAAGCAGTGCATCACCCACCGCTGGGGGGTGCCGGTCTCGTCCAGGAGGCGTACGACGTCCTCGTGGGCGTCGCGGTCGTGGATCACCAGCGTGCGGTCCAGCCGTCGGGCGAGGTCGACGTGTCGCCGGAACGACTCGTGCTGGGCCTCCCGGCCCGGCCCCGCGGTGCGGAAGTAGTCCAGTCCGGTCTCCCCCACCGCCCGCACGCAGGCGCGCTCGGCCAGCCGCTCGATCTCCGCCAGTGCTTCCTCGAGCTGCCCCTCCGCCGCGAGTCGGGGTGCCTCGTTGGGGTGGAGCGCCACCCCCGCCACGACCTCGGGGTGCGCCGCGGCGGTCTCCACCGCCCACCGGGCCCCGGGGAGGTCGCAGCCGATCTGCACGATCCGCGGGACGCCGACCGCAGCGGCGAGGCGCAGTGCCTCGGCGACCGGCAGCGGAGGCTCCTCACCGCGGCCGATGTCGAGGTGGCAGTGGTTGTCCACCACCGGGTGCGGCAGCGGCTCGGGCAGCGTCGGGGCGCGCATCAGCGACCCTTGTGCACGGCGTCGTAGACCGTCCGGCGCGGGACGCCCGCCCGTCGGGCCACGTCGGCCATCGCCGCCTTGCGGTCCGCTCCGGACTCCTCCTCCGCGGCCACCAGGTCCGCGAGCACGGCGGGGTCGGTCACCGGCTCGGGCGGCGCGGCACCAGCCACCACGATGGTCACCTCGCCACGGACGCCGGCCTCGGCCCACGACCCGAGCTCCTCCAGGCCGCCCCGACGGACCTCCTCGTGCACCTTGGTCAGCTCGCGGCAGACCGCAGCCCGCCGATCGCCACCGAGCTCGGCGGCCATCGCGGCCAGCGTGGCCGCGGTGCGGTGCGGCGCCTCGAAGAACACCATGGTGCGCTCCTCGCGGGCCAGTGCCCGCAGCCGGCGGGAGCGTTCGCCGGCCTTGCGCGGAAGGAACCCCTCGAAGCAGAACCGGTCCACCGGCAGCCCGGACACCGCCAGCGCGGTGAGCACCGCCGACGGACCCGGCACGCTGGTGACCCGCGCCCCGCGCCCGACTGCAGCCGCCACCAGCCGGTAGCCGGGGTCGGAGACGCTGGGCATCCCGGCATCGGTCACCAGCACCACCCGCCGGCCCTCCTCGAGCGCCTCCAGGAGCGCCGGGGTGCGCGCCTGCTCGTTGCCCTCGAAGTAGGACACCACCCTGCCGGTGACCTGCACGCCGAGCTCGTCGGCGAGGCGGCGCAGCCGGCGGGTGTCCTCGGCGGCGACCACGTCGGCGGTGGCCAGCTCCTCGGCGAGCCGGGGCGCCGCGTCGTCCGCGCGGCCGATCGGCGTGGCCGCCAGCACGAGCACACCGGCCGCCGCCCCCACGGTCCCGGACCCGTGCGCCGGCAGATCGGCGGATCCCTGGGGTGCCATGCCGCGATCATGTCAGCCGGTCGGTGTGCCCGGGTCGGTCACCGTGGCCCAGGGGTGCCCGCGTGGCAGGCTTTCCGCCGTGCCCCAGACCCTCCCCGTGCGCCGCACCGTGGGCCTGTCCCACACCGCGACCGGCGAGATGGTGCCCAGCGCCGGCCTCCGGGCGCGGTTGCGCGCGGTGGACCGGGACCCGGTGGTGGCCTGGGTCGGGACGGTGGCGGTCACGCTGCTGGCGGCCTTCCTGCGCTTGTGGGACCTCGGCCGCCCGCGGGCCTTCCTCTTCGACGAGACCTACTACGCCAAGGACGCCTGGGCGCTGTGGCACTTCGGCTACGTGCAGGGGTACGTCGACAAGGCCAACGAGCATCTCCTGGCCGGCCAGGTCACCGGGCAGTGGAACGGCGCCCCGAGCATGGTCGTGCACCCCGAGGTGGGCAAGTGGCTCATCGCCCTGGGGGAGCAGACGTTCGGGATGGACCCGTTCGGCTGGCGGGTCTCCGCCGCCGTGGTCGGGTCCTTGATGGTCTTCGTGATGATCCGGCTCGCCCGCAGGGTCACCCGGTCCACGCTGCTCGGGCTGGTGGCCGGGCTGCTGTTGTGCTTCGACGGGATGCAACTGGTGCTCTCCCGGCTGGCCCTGCTCGACATCTTCCTGGCCTTCTTCGTGCTCGCGGCCGTCAGCTGCATGGTGGCCGACCGGGACTGGGTGCGCGCCCGGATGGCGGCCGCCGTCGACCGGCTCCCCCCGCACGGCGGGAGACTCCCGGCGCGGGCGTGGGGACCGCTGCTGCTGTGGCGCCCGTGGCGGCTGGCCGCGGGAGTGTGCTGGGGGCTGGCGCTCGGCACCAAGTGGTCTGCGCTGTTCCCGCTGGCGGCGTTCGGGCTGCTGCTGTGGGTCTGGGACGCGGGTGCGCGCCGGTCCTTCGGGGTCCGACGGGCGCTGGCGAAGTCGGCGGTCGTCGACGCGCTGCCGGCCCTGGGCTACGTGGTCGTCGTACCCCTGCTGGTCTACCTGGCCACCTGGACCGGCTGGCTGCTGCACGCGCACGCCTACGAGCAGGCGCTCTCCAACACCCAGTACGGCCCCTACTGGGGCAGCTACATCGAGCACGACGCCCGGGGGTTCTTCCCCGAGCTGTGGCAGTCGCTGCGCTCGCTGTGGCACTACCACCACGACGTCTACATGTTCCACACCAGGTTCCTCAACGACAGCACCCACGTCTACCAGTCCCAGCCGTGGGGCTGGCTGGTGCTCAACCGGCCGGTGGGCGTCGACGCCCAGCTCGACATCCAGCCGGGACAGCAAGGCTGCGGCGCAGCCGCCGGGTCGACCTGCCTGCGTCAGGTGCTGCTGCTGGGCAACCCGGCCGTGTGGTGGATCGGCACGCTGGCGCTGGTCTGGGCCGTGGTCGCCTGGATCGCCCGCCGGGACTGGCGCTACGGCCTGGTGGTCGTCGGCGTCGCGGTGACCTGGCTGCCCTGGCTGCGCTACGACGACCGCCCGATCTTCAGCTACTACGCGATCTTGATCCTGCCGTTCCTGGTGCTGGCCACCACGCTCCTCCTCGGGGAGCTGCTGGGCCGGCCCGGCGCCCCAGCGCGCCGCCGGGCGGTGGGCGCGGCCGTCGGCGGCGCCGTCGTGGTGCTGACCATGGTCGCGTTCGCCTGGTTCTGGCCGATCTGGACCGATCGGCTCATCACCAACCACGAGTGGCTGCAGCGGATGTGGTTCGAGCGCTGGATCTGACCACAGCCGTCCTCAAGTCCGCCTCCACCGCGGTCCCAGCCTGATCCCAGTCCGGCCCCAGCGCCCAGGTCCACCGTGGTCGACGTCCCTCCCGGATCGACCACGAAGGACCCACCCCTTCGGGGGATGGCCAAGGCCAAGCCAGTCCGAGAGGCTGGGCCCATGCCCGACTACGACGTCGTGGTCGTCGGCTCCGGTCTGGCCGGGCCCACGGCTGCTGTTCTCCTCGCCCGCCGGGGCCTGCGGGTCGCGCTGCTCGAGGCGCACCGTGATCCGCAGCACTACAAGCGGCTGTGCACGCACTTCATCCAGAGCAGCGCGCTGCCGGTCTTCGAGCGCCTGGGCATCGTCGGCGACCTCGACCGCGCCGGCGCCATCCACAACAGCGGACACTTCTGGACCCGCTACGGGTGGGTGCACGAGCAGGTTCCGCACGGCCGCCCCCCGCACGGGTACAACGTGCGGCGGCAGGTGCTCGACCCGATGCTGCGCGAGCTCGCCGCGAGCACACCCGGGGTGGACGTCGTGCTCGGCGCGAAGGTTCGTGGCCTTCTCGGGGACGGCTCCGGACGCACCAGCGGGGTCCGCGTGCGTCAGCAGTCGACCGATCGGGAGATCACCGCGACGCTCGTGGTGGGTGCGGACGGCCGCAGCTCGACGGTGGGCGAGCATGCCGGCCTCGAGGCGAGGGAGTGGCCCAACGGCCGGTTCGCCTTCTTCGCGCACTTCCGCAACGTCGAGGTCGTCGGCGGGGTCGGCCAGTTCTGGCTCAAGCCCCCGGACGCGGTCTACACCTTCGTCAACGACGACGGCGTGACCGTACTGGCCACGATGCCGGGCAAGGCGCGCCTGCCGGAGTTCGAGGAGGACCGCGAGGTCGCGCTGCTGGGGATGTACGACGACCTGCCCGCCGGCCCCGACCTGAGCCGGGCCGAGCGGGTCTCGGAGGTGATCGGCACCAAGGACTACCCGAGCATCACCCGCAAGCGGATCACCGCTCCGGGCGTCGCCCTCGTCGGCGACGCCGCCATGGTGGGCGACCCTCTCTGGGGCGTGGGCTGCGGCTTCGCCCTCCAGGGGGCGACCTGGCTGGCGGACGCGGTGGGGCCGGTCCTCCGCTCGGGCGAGCCCGGGGCGCAGGACCGCGCCGCGAGGTCGTACGCCAAGACGCACCGGCGACGCCTGGGCCTGCACCAGAAGCTGCTCATCGACGCCAGCTCAGGTCGAGACTTCAACCCCGTGGAGCGGCTGGTCTACGCGGGGGCGGCCCGCGACCCCAAGGTGGCCGAGATCATGTGGGCCTACGGCACGCGTAACGCCTCGCCCCTCACCTTGTTCTCGCCCCTGACGCTGGCCCGGGCCGCGCGGGCGCGGCGGCGCCCGCGCGCGGAGTCCGCACCTGCCTGAGACTCTCGCGGTCGGCCGCGACTGCTGCAGGGGGCGCGCGGGTCTCCTGCGCCATCGCCGGTGCGCTGCCTCGTCGCGGTCCGGGGTGGCGGCTCGCGTTCTTCGGCGGTGGCGAGGAGCATGCTGGAGACCGAGCAGGAGGAGGAAGTGCTGACCAGCCGTGCACGTCTCTCGCACCGGACGCAGGCAGGCCTGCTGGGATTCCTGGTGGCCGCCGTCGGCCTCGCCGGAGTGCTGACCGCACTGGTGCCGCCGTGGCCCTCCCGGATGCGGCTCGTGGAGAGCCTGTGGAGTCCCGAGGCCACCCACCTCGCGAGCGGAGCGACCGCTCTGCTCGGGCTCACGCTGATCTTCATCGGCCGAGGACTGGGCCGTCGGCGTCGGGTGGCCTACGGCGCCGCCACCGTCCTGCTCGCGGCAGCGACCGTGGCCCACCTGATGATGACGCTGAACGTGGAGGCGGCCCTCTCCACGGCCGCGATCGACGGGCTGCTCATCTGGCGACGCGAGCTGTTCATCGTGCCGGTGACGCCGGCGCGGATCGCCACGGTCGCGCGAGTCTCGGGATCGCTGATCGTCGCCGACGTCTGCTACGGCGTGGTCGGCCTGCTCACGCACCACGGGTCGGTCCATCCCTCGCTGACCGCCTGGGGGTCCCTGGAGCAGGTGACCAGCAGTCTGCTCGGCCTGCCCGGACCCCTCACCGTCGACGGCCGCTTCGGCCACTGGTTCCCACCGTCGCTGACCGTGCTCGGTGCGGCCACGATCCTCGGCATCCTCGCGGTGGCGTTCGCACCGATCGCGCTGAGCAGCACCGGCCGACTCGACGAGCGCGACGAGCTGCTCGACCTCATCGACAGGTCCGACGGCGACACCCTGGACCCGTTCGTGCTGCGCCGCGACAAGCGCCGGGTGTTCTCTCCCGATCGCCGCGCGGCGATCGGTCTCCGCTACGTCGACGGTGTCGGCCTCGCCGCAGGCGACCCGGTGGGCGAGCCCGCCGCCTTCGGTTCGTGTGTGCAGGAGTTCTTGCACCTGTGCGAGCGCCACGGGTGGCGACCCGCGGTGATGGGCGCGCGCGAGGACCGACTGCCGATCTACCGCGACCACGGTCTGCGATCGCTCTACATCGGCGACGAGGCGATCATCGACGTCGCGGACTTCTCCCTCGAGGGGCGCCGGATGCGCAACGCACGCCAGGGTGTGAACCGCTCGTACAACGCCGGTGTGAGCACCCAGGTCACCCGCGAGCGCGACCTCGACCCGGTGCTCCGCGAGGCGCTGCTGGACGTCGCCACGACCCAGCGGGGCGACTTCCGCGAGTTCGGCTTCTCGATGGCGCTGGGCGAGCTGCTCAGTGGCGAGGACCGTGACTGCGTCGTCGTGGTGAGTCGCGGACCCGACGGCCGGCCGGTCGCCTTCCAACGCTACGTCCCGTGCCGCCGCGGCGCGGCGTTGTCACTCGACGCCATGCGGCGCCGACCCGACGCCCCGAACGGCGTGCACGAGCGGATGATCGTGGACACGGTGCAGTGGGCCCGCCGGCACGGGGTGGACGAGATCTCGCTGAACTTCGCGGCGTTCCGCTCGCTCTTCGACGACGAAGCCGAGCTCGCCCCGGTCCAGGCGGCGGCCGCCCGGCTGCTTCGGCGCGTCGACGGCACCCTCGGTATCCAGATCGACACCTTGCGTCGCTTCAACGCCAAGTTCGCCCCGCGGTGGGTGCGCCGACACCTGGTCTACCGGGGCGCCGCGGACATCCCGGCGATCGGGCTTGCCACGCTCAGCGCCGAGGGCTTCTTGCCCTTCGACCGGCGTCGGCTCGAAGCCGCCCCCGAAGCGCTCGCCGACTCCCGGCCACGCTGAGGTGGCCGGGGCGGCGACGCAGAGGTCGCTCCTGCCCGAGCCAGGAGCTGGGCCGCGTTGGCGGAACGCGACTTGGAATTCCTATACCCGCCCTTTCGCCCAGAAACCTCGCCGTTCGCATGATCACCGTCACCCTGCGCGGTGGAGCAGCCTCGAGGAAGGCCGGCCGCTGTACCCGCCGCGGTACGTCGGGTCCGCGGGCGTGTCCTCCGGATCCTGACCCTGCCGCCGTCCCCGACCGTGAGCCCGACCCCGCCGGCGACGCCGGTGCCAGCCGAACAGCAGCGCGGCGACGATCCCGGCCAGGAGCACCGCACTGGCTCCACCGAGCGAGTGCTGCACCAGCTGGAAGGACTGCCCGGCGAAGTAGCCGCCCAGCGTCACTGCGACTCCCCAGAGCAGCCCCCCGGCGGCGTTGAACGCGAGGAACCGGCGGTAGGGCATCGCGCTCGCTCCCGCCATCGCGGGCATCACCGCCCGCAGGAAGGCGGTCCATCGCCCGAGCACCACGGCCCGACCTCCCCGTCGGCGCAGGTAGCCGCGCGCGGACTCCAGCCGGCTCCGGTGCCGCCGCAGCAGCCGCAGGTCCAGCAGGCGAGTTCCGAGCTTGCGCCCCACCTCGAACCCCACGCTGTCTCCCAGCACGCCTGCCACCACCACGAGCACGAGGAGCAGCGACAGGGAGAGGTGCCCGGTCGCCGCCAGGGCCCCACCGAGCAGCGCGGCGGACTCCCCCGGGATCACGAAGCCGACGAACAGCGCGGCCTCGCTGAAGACGAGGGCGGCGATCGTGACGTACGCCAGCGGAGTGGGTACGCCAGCGAGGTGCGTCAGCAGGGTGGACCACATGGTTCTGCTCCAAGCGACGGTCACCTCCGGACCGCCTTGCTGCGAAGGTACGTCCGGGACATGAAGGCTCGATGAACGCCGGCCGGGACCCTGCCTAGAGTCGAAGGATGACCGCACCTGTGATCCTCGTCCTCGGCGCCGGCCCCGGCCTGGGGCTCGCCGTCGCCCGTCGCTTCGCCAGGGAGGGGTACGCCGCCGTGCTGGCCACCCGGCGCGCCGAGCAGGCGCAGCCACTGGTGAGCGCGTTGGAGGACGAGGGCCACCGCGCCGAGGGCGTCGGCGTGGACCTGCTCGAGCCCGACGGCGTCGCTCGCGTGGTCCGGGGAGTCGGCGAGCAGCACGGACGCATCGACGTCCTGCACTTCAACCCGAGCACCTGGCGCGAGAAGGACCCGCTCGACCTCACCGTGCCCGAGCTCCTCGAGGACGTGACCCTGGGCGCGGGTGCGCTGCTGCCGGCCGTACAGGCCGCCCGGCCCTTCCTCCGGCCCGGTGCGCGGATCCTCGCGACCGGCAGCGTCGCCGCCGACAAGCCGTCGTACCGCGCCGCGTCGCTCGGCGTGCAGAAGGCCGCGGTCCGCAACCTGGTCGCCAGCCTGGACGCAGCACTGGCCGCCCACGGCGTTCGCGCGGTGACCGTGCAGGTCAACGGCGTGCTCGGCAAGCAGGGCGCGTTCGCCCCGCCGGTGATCGCCGACGCGATGTGGCAGGCGGTCACCCGCTCCGAGGAGGCCTGGTCACCGCTCGTCCCCTACGACGGCTGAGGCCGTCACCCGCTGCGGCGGCGCGCCGCGCGGACACTGCGGAGCAGTCCCGCTCCGGCGGGCACCCGCTCGAGCACCTCCCGAGCCAGGGCGTCCCGGACCCGTTGGTGCTGCGGCGGCGGGACCCGGCCGCCGCGCAGGTCGCGGAGGCCGGCCGCAGCCCAGGTGCTCGCGAGCGCGCCGTCCAGGAGTGCGATCGAGCGGCGGTCCCGGTCGACCAGCGCGCCGACCCCGGCCGTGGCCGCATGCACCCCGTCGACCCACACGCCCATGGCCAGCACCTCCGGACTGGGACGCCAGCCGGAGAGGACACCCTGCACCAGGTGCCGGGCGCCCAAGATCCGAGCGACCACGCGGCCGCGGCGGTCGTCGCGCGCACCGACCGCGGTGAGGACCCTGCTGGGCGCGACGAGCAGGGCGGCGCCGTACGTCGCCCGTACCGGCTCGAGCAGGCGGACCTGCTGCTGCGCGCTCACGCCGCTTTCCCGCGCAGGACCGCCGAGCCCAGCGCCGCGAGGGCCAACCCGCCCGCAGCGGTGACGGCACCACGGTGGCGGGAGAGGAAGGTGACCGGGTCGTGCTCGGCCGCCTCCTCGGAGAAGGTGCCGCGTGCGCCCCGGTCCTCGTGCTCGTCCTGCGGCTCGAAGACGTTGGACCCCCACCTCGGCAGGTCGCGCTGCGTCTGCTGCGACTTCACCGCGGTCTTGGCGAGGTACCAGTCGACCAAGCCCGGCGCGATCCGGTTGCCCAGCACGGTGTAGACGGTGGCGATGCCCACCCACTTCTCGCGCCGCGGGTGCTCGACCGCGTCGGCGATCGCGCGGGCCGCCACCTCGGGCTCGACGATGGGTGGCACCGGCTGCGGGTGCTGGGGCATCTTGTTGAGGTTCCACGCGAACTGGGTCGTGTTGACCCCGGGCAGGGTGACCGTGCCGATGCTGACGTGGCTGCCGGTGGCCTTCAGCTCGGTGATCACCGAGTTGGTGAAGCCACGCACCGCAGCCTTGGCACCGCAGTAGGCGGACTGGAGCGGGATGGAACGATGGGCCATCGCCGAGGAGACGTTGACGATCGCTCCCCGGTCCCGCGGCCGCATCAACCGCAGCGCCGCGCGGGTGCCGTTGACCTGGCCGAAGTACGTGACGTCGGTCATCCGCCGGTACTCCTCCGGGCTGGTGTCCCAGAACCACGCCAACGACCCGACGAAGGCGACGTTGACCCAGGCCGTGATCGGCCCCAGCTCGGCCTCCACCCGGTCGGCGGCCTCGTCCACCGCATCGTGGTCGGCGACGTCGACGGTGAGGGCGAGGCCGCGGCGACCGAGCCCTCCGACGTCGTGGGCCGCCGCCTCGACTCCGGCGGTGCCCCGGGCCAGCACGGCGACGTCGTAGCCCCGCCGGGCCAGCTCTCTGACCGCCGCCCGGCCGATCCCGGCGCTGCCGCCGGTCACCACTGCCACTCCTCGCTCCGACATGGGTCCCCTTCCGCTGTGGGCCGAAAATTCTGTGCGTTGACGCACGGGTCTGGTACCCAGGGGAGCCGCGACGAAAAGGGCTGCTGCGTGACCGGTTCAGCCGCGCGTCACTCGGCGGCAGGGATCTCGGAGTGCTGGTTGGCGATCATCTCGCGGGCGATGTCGACCAGCTTGCGGTTCTGCTCCATGGAGAACCGGCGCAGCACGCCGAAGGCAGCCTCGGGTGAGAGCTTGTACGCCGCCATCACCAGCCCGGTGGCCTGACCGATGACGGTGCGGGTGTCCATCGCCACCCGCAGGTTGTCGATCTCGGCGGCGGAGACCAGGGCCACGGCGGCGTGGGCAGCGAGTGCGAGTCCCTCCTCCACGTCCTCGCGACTGAAGGCGTCGACCCGCCAGGACAGCAGGGTCAGCGCACCCACCTGGTTCTCGTGGGTGAACAGCGGGAAGCAGACCGTGCTGGCGATGCCCAGCTCGCGGTGGGCACGTGCGGCCCACCGGGGCCAGCGGCGCTCGAGCCCGACATCGGGCACCGACACGACCAGCTCTCCTCGGTCCGACGCGGCACACGGCCCTTCGCCGACCTCCTGCTGGATCTCGGCTTGGCGCACCGCCGGCTCCGAGGTCGCGGCCGCCACCGTGGCTGTGCCGCGCCGGTCCACCAGCGTGATGGCGGCAGCCTCGCACGGGGCGATCAGCTCGACCGCGGAGCGGACCACGTGGTCGACGGTCTGCTCCCTGGTGTCCTTCGAACTCAGATCACGCGCCAACGCACTCATCCGCGGGCGCGGCATGTCCTTCCCCATGTCGACCTCGTGGTTGTTCCGTCGTCCGTTGCGCGGTCCCGAGCGTCGCGCTGTGCCCCGTGTGGAGAGGGGTACGGAATGTCCATTCCCACTCCCGCGGCGTTTCTCACCTCGATGCTAGCGAAGCGCGGACCGTGCCGAACCGCATCGGCGACCGCGGAGATCGGACCCGATCAGCCGGCGACGCGGAGGGCGGTGTGCATGCCCTGGGCCCGGTGCCCGGGCTCGGCGCACCACAGCGCCAGCGACTCCCCACGACGGCCCCGGACGACCAGCACCTGCTGCTGGCCCGGTCGCAGCTCACGGGTGTGCCACTCCCCCAGCCGTCCGCGCACCACCAGGTCGTGCCGGGTGGCTCCGGCGTTGGTGACCGTCAGCTGGACGCGTCCCGGCCTTGCGAGGGCAGCCGACTTCTCGATCGTCCACTCGGTCAGTCCCACCCGCAGCCGGGCGACCGGAGCCGCCGTGGCCGAGGCATCGGCAGGCACGGCCCCGCGGGACGCGTCCTGCGCCCCACATCCGGTCGCGAGCAGGAGGACCGCCACGGCTGCGGCAACGCGCGTGCTCACCCGTGCTCCAGGATGCGTCGCACCTGGCCGGCGGCGGGATGGGCCGGTGCCGCCGCGAGGAAGGCGCGCAGAGTGCTCGTGGCCTGCGGACGTCCCAGGTTGCGCTGGGCGAGGCCCAGGATCAGCAGGGCCATCGCTCGCTGCGGTCCGGGCCGGCGGGCGACCCGGCGTACGACGGCCGGCACGGCTGCGGAGTCCCCGGAGCGGAGCAGGTCGAAGGCCAACCGGGTCCGGACGACCGGGGACCGCGGTTGCCGGCGCAGAGCCCGGCGCCAGGCACCCACGGCGTCGTCGTAGCGGTGCTCGGCATCGAGCCGCTGGGCCACCGCGGACGGTGTCGCGGCGTCGGCTGCGGCTGCCTGCGTCGGCGCAGACTCTGGCTCGGTGGACCGTCCGGCGAGCAAGGGCACCGCGACGCCGACCAGCACCAGGGTGGAGGCCGCGCCCACCAGCGCCAGCCCGTCGAGCCGGCGCCCGGGGCGGGGCGGGACCTTCCCCGCACCAGTCCTTCTCCTCCACAGCAGCACGACCGCCACTGCGCCGACCAGCACCGCCGGCGGTCCGGCCCAGAGCACCCAGGCCGGTCGACCGGTCGGGGTCAGCAGGATGTCGTCGCCGTAGCGGTCGCGGAACCAGGCGCGGACCTGCGCCGGAGTGCGTCCGTCCCGCAGCTGAGCCCGCACCTCGCTGCGCATGCTGCGGGCCATCGGCGCGTTCGACTGGGCCGCCGACTCCCCGTGGCACGACGGGCACCGGAGGTCGCCGGCGACTGCGTCCACCCGCTGGTCGAGCGTGGGGGCGGCCCCCTCGTCGACGAAGAGCAGTGCCAGCACGGCGACCCCCACCGCGGCGACGGCGGCGAGCGCGTAGCCGACCCCCGCCGTCAGGCGCCGCGCCACCGGTCCACCTGTCTCTCCAGCCACGATGTCGTCACCCCACCACGCGCACGTGCCCGGATGACACCGTCGCTGTCCACCACGAAGGTCTCCGGGACGCCGGTGGCCCCCCACCGGACCGCCATCCGACCGTGCGGGTCCTCGACCGCGACGAGCCCGGTGGCGTGGACCTCCTCGAGCAGCGACCGGGCGGCCACCGGTCCGTCCCGGGTGTTGATCGTGACGACGTCGACGTGGGGGCCGGCGCGGTCGACGAAGGCGGCGATGGCCGGAAGCTCGTCACGACACGGCCCGCACCAGGAGGCCCAGATGTTCACGATGGTGACGTGATCGCGCCAGGACGCGTGGCGAAAGGTCTTGCCGGTCAGCGTGGTCCCGCTCAGCTGTGGTGCCGGCCGGTTCAGCAGGGGGTCGCGTGGCTTCGACGACCCGGTGCTCAGGCTGCGTCCCAGCGCGACGGCGGCCACGACGACCACCGCGACGGCCAGCACCACCAGAGCCCGTCGCGGGCGCACCGCGTCGGCCGCGGTCACCGGACCACCGACCGTTCCACGACCGCGGACTCGGCCGCCTGTCGTCGCCGTCGCTCGGCCGTGGTCGTCCGCCCGGAGCCGACCCCGGCGAGCCCGCCCAGCGCCATCAGCGCGCCACCCACCCAGATCCAGGGCACCAGCGGCTTGTGGGCCAGCCGGACCCGCGCCGCCGACCCGTCCTGGCGGACCGAGAGCAGGGTGGCGTACAGGTCGCCGCCGACACCGCTGACGATCGCGGGAGCCGCCACCGTCGTCTTCCGGCCGGTGAAGAACCGCAGCTGCGGCCGCAGCAGCGCGCCGTCGGCGGCACCGCCGCGCACCCGGAGCACCACGCCGGTGTCCATGCTCCGCCCAGCACGTGCGCGCCGGACCGAGACGAGCGTGGCGGTGGAGTCGCCGACGGACAAGGAGTCGCCGCGCGCCACGGTCCGCTCAGCGGTGACGGAACCGGCGGCGGAGGCCGCGACACCGACGGCGAGGACGGCGAGGCCCAGGTGGGCGACCCGGCCGCCCAGCACCCGGCGGCGGGTCCACACCCAGCGCGGCGTGACCCGGCCGCGCTGGCGTCGCCGCCGGACCTCGGCGCCGAGCTGTACGACGGCCGCGGCGCCGGCCGCCGCGGCGAGACCACACGCGACCGCTGCCACGACCGACCACCCGGCCAGCCGGGCAGCCAGGACCGCGCCGGCACCCACCACGAGCGGCGCTGCCAGGGCGCGCAGCAACCGGGGGAGGTCGGTGCGGCGCCACGGCAGCAACGGCCCGACCACCATCAGCGCGAGCAACAGCACCCCGAGCGGGACGGCCATGCGGTTGTAGAAGCCCGGCCCGACCGAGATCCGCTGGCCGTCGAGGGCCTCGACCGCGACGGGAAGCAGGGTGCCGAGCAGGACCGTCACCGTGAGGGTGACGAGCAGGATGTTGTTGAGCAGGAGCGCGCCTCCGCGGGAGAGCGCCCTGTCGCCCTGGGCGCCACCCCCCGGTGGGCCCTGCCCGCTGCGGCTGACGGCGAGCAACAGAACGGCTGCCGTGACCGCGATGACGAAGCCCAGCAGCACCGGCCCGACCCCGGAGTCGGCGAAGCTGTGCACGCTGGCGACCGCGCCCGACCTGGTCAGCACCACCCCCACGGCCGCCAGCAGGAAGGCGAGGACCGCCAGCGCCAGGTTCCAGGAGGCCAGGGCTCCGGTGCGCCGCTGGAGGAGCAGCGAGTGGAGCAGGGCCGTGGCCAGCAGCCACGGCATCAGCGAGGAGTTCTCGACCGGGTCCCACGACCAGTAGCCGCCCCAGCCCAGGACGGCGTAGGACCACCACGCGCCGAGCACGATGCCGGCGGTCAGCGCGGTCCAGGCGACCCGCAGCGGGCCGGTGACGGCGCGCATCCAGGCGGTCCCGGTCTCGCCGGTGACCAGCGCGGCCGCGCCGTACCCGAACGGGACGACGAGGGTGACCAGTCCCAGGTAGAGCAGCGGCGGGTGGATGCCCATCGCCGGGTGGTCCGCGAGCAGCGGGGTGGGACCGGGACCGTCACCGGGCACCGGCGCGACCCGGTCGAAGACGTGCCCGGCGAAGACCGCGAGGCCGAGGAAGAACGCCGTCACCAGCGCCACGATGCCGATCGCCCACGAACGCAGCTGCTCGGTCCCGGGGAGCGGTCGGAGCACGAGAAGGAGGAGTACGGCGGTCAGGACGAGGTTCCACAGCAGCAGGGACCCGTCGTGGGCGGCCCAGAGGCTGGTGACGGTGTAGTAGAGCGGGGTGTCCCGGCTGCCGTTGGCCGCGACGAACTGGACCGAGAAGTCGTGGCGGACCAGCGCCCACTCGATCGCTCCCACGGCGAGCGCAGCGCCGCCCAGAGCGACCACCGCCGACCAGCGCGCCACGGCGGACTCACCGCCGCGCCATCCCGCAGCCAGGGCCGCCACGGCGGTCACCAGAGCCGCGCACCAGGCGAGCGCGAGGGCGAAAGCGCCCAGGAGTGCGGTCACGGACCCGTGCCCTGCGGCGGCTGGTACTCGTTGGAGTGCCGGACGATGATCTGGTCGGCGTCGAAGACCTTGCCGCGCAGCCGCCCCTCGACGACCACGCCCTGCCCCTCGCGGAAGGTCCCCGGCGGTCGGTCCCGCGAGACGACCCCCACGTCATGGGCGCCGTCGGTCACCGTGAACCGCACCGTGTCGCCGCGGTGCACGACGCTGCCGGCCACGACCAGGCCGCCGAGTCGGACCGAGGCCCCACTCGGTGCGTCCAGCACCTCGGTCGGGGTCTGGTAGTAGGTGACCGAGCCCTGGAGGGCGCTCACCGCGATGCCGGCGAGCACCAGGATCGCCACGGCCACCAGCACGAACGCCGGGAGCCGTCGCCGCCACAGCGGTCGTGGCGCCTGGGGGCTGCTCACGAGTGGGACCGGCCCGAGCGCACGACCCACACCACCAGGGCGAGCCAGACCAGGGCCGCCACGAGGTAGCCGGCGAGTGTGGTCCAGCTGCTCACGAGTGCTCCAGCACCGGGACGGACTCCTCGACGCGGTCCTGCACGACGGGCCGGCGCCGGTCCGGCGTGGGCGAGGGCGACGGACCGGGGGCGGTGAGCACCGCGGTGCGGCGTACGACGAACCACGCGCCGCCGAGCGTCGAGGCGGCGAGGGCCAGGAACAGGGTGGCGAGCATGATCGGCGCGATCGGCGGCGCCAGGTCCGGCTGCAGCAGCGTCGGGGGCTGGTGCAGCGTGCGCCACCACAGCACCGAGAAGTGCACGACGGCGACCTGCAGGACGAGGACCACCCCGAGGACCGCGGCCCGCTTGCGCACCTTCTCCGCCTCCCCCGGGAGGGCGCGGACGGCGAGGTAGCCGACGTAGAAGATCAGCAGGAACGCGGTGGTCACCAGGCGCGGGTCCCAGGTCCACCACACCCCCCAGGCGACGTGGCCCCAGATGCTGCCCTCGGCGAGGGTCAGCGCCGTCATCGCGACCCCCAGCTCGGCGGCGGCCTGCGCCACCGCATCGGCGCGCCGGTCGCCGCGCAGCAGGACCGCGAGGCTCGCGAGGCTGACGACCACGAACGAGGCGAACGCGGTCCATGCGCTCGGCACGTGGACGTACATCAGCCGCTGGGCGTCCCCCTGGATCCTCTCGGGCGGCGCCAGCACGAGGGCGAAGAGCAGCGCGACCAGGGCGGTGGCCACCGCTGCGGCGCCCAGCGCGCGGCCTGGGGCCCGGCGGGCGCGGACATGGGGACCATGTGGGCTTGGCATCGGGGATCCTCCTCGGACCGGTCAGTCACCGACCGGTTCCCCCCGTCGCCGTACTCAATCGTCGGATACCTGCGTTCATGCAACTTTTTTCGGCCGAAGCCGTTTGAGGCGGGCACCGCGTGGTACCTCGGATCGGACGTCGAGGAGGTCTGGATGGCGCGCTGCCGCACCGACGGCCGACCGGAGCAGCCGGGTCGCCGCCTGCCGGTGTGGGCTCCCCTCCCCCTCTCCGGCGGGGCCCTTGCCCTGCTGACCGGGTGCTCGCCCAACCACCAGTCGACGCTCTCGCCCTCGGGCCCGGGCTCGCAGACGGCGGCCACGTCGTGGTGGTTGCTGTTCGGCGTCGCGACCTTCGTCTGCGTCCTGGTGACCGCAGCCGCCGTCCTCGCCGTCGTCGTCCGTCGCCGGGCTCGGCGGGTCCATGGCGGCGAAGGGCGCGGGATCGTGCTCGTCCTCGGCATCGTGCTGCCCTCCCTGGTCTTCGCCGGCACCTTCGCCCTCAGCGTCGTCGGCCTGTCCAGGACCTCGGGCGCGGACCGGCCACCGGCGGCGACCGTCGAGGTCATCGGGCACACGTGGTGGTGGGAGGTGCGCTACACCGGCACCGACGGCAGCACCAAGGCGGTGACGGCCAACGAGATCCACATCCCTGTCGGCAAGCCGGTCCGCATCCGGCTGAAGTCAGCCGATGTGATCCACAGCTTCTGGGTGCCCGAGCTGATGCCGAAGACCGACCTGCTCCCCGACCGGATCAACACCACCTGGCTGCAGGCCGACCACAGCGGCAGGTACCGCGGCCAGTGCGCGGAGTACTGCGGTCGGCAGCACGCCCACATGGCCTTCGAGGTGGTGGCCGAGTCCTCCACCGACTTCGACCGCTGGCTCTCCCGGCAGGCCGCTCCCGCCGCCACCCCCAGCGACAGCGAGGCGCGCCGCGGGATGGAGGTCTTCACCCAGGGCACCTGCGCGACCTGCCACACCGTCCGGGGCACCTCCGCCGACGGCGAGAAGGGGCCCGACCTGACCCATGTCGGCAGCCGCGGTCGACTCGGCGCCGGCGCCATCCCCAACGACTTCGGGCACATGGCCGGATGGGTGGCCAACTCCCAGACCGTCAAGCCGGGCAACGAGATGCCGCCCCAGCGGCTGTCTCCCGACGACCTGCGGGCCGTCGTCACCTACCTGCAGGGGCTGGAGTGAGATGACGCCGACCACCGGGACCACCGCAAGCACTGCGCGCACCAGGACCGCGACCGAGGGCGCCCCCGACGACGTCGTGGCGGAGCGGTGGGCCGCCGAACGCGCCGTCGGCGAGAAGCTCAGCGGGGTCTGGGCGGAGTCGCCCGGGATCAAGGGCTTCCTGACCACGGTGAACCACAAGCGCATCGGACGCCGCTACCTGGTGACCGCCTCGTTCTTCTTCGTGCTCGCCGGGCTAGAAGCCGTGGTGATGCGCACCCAGCTGGGCACTCCGGACAACAAGCTGGTCAGCCCCGAGCTCTACGACCAGCTCTTCTCGCTGCACGGCACGGCGATGATCTTCTTCTTCGCCACGCCCATGAACAACGGGTTCGGCAACTTCTTCCTGCCGCTGATGGTCGGCACCCGCGACATGGCGTTCCCACGCCTGAACGCCCTGAGCTACTGGATCTTCTTGTTCTCGGGACTGTTCATGTTCAGCAGTCTGCTGATCGGCATGGCTCCCGACGGGGGTTGGTTCGCCTACGTCCCGCTGACCCGGGTCTCCGACGGGGTGAACCTCGACTTCTACACGCTCGGGCTGCTGTTCCTGGCCGTGTCCAGCACCGTCGGGGCGATCAACCTCATCGTCACAGCCCTGAAGATGCGGGCGCCGGGCATGTCCCTGAACCGGGTGCCGGTCTTCGTGTGGGGCGTGGTCACCCAGTCCTTCATGCTGCTCTTCGCACTGCCGCCGCTGGACCTGGCGAACCTGATGCTGTTCCTGGACCGCCGGCTCGACACCAAGTTCTTCGCCAGCGCCGACGGCGGCGACGCGGTGCTGTGGCAGCACCTGTTCTGGCTCTTCGGCCACCCCGACGTCTACATCATCGTGCTGCCGGCGATGGGGATCATCTCCTCGATCATCCCGACGTTCTCCCGCCGTCCGATCGTCGCCTACCCCTACATCGTGCTCGCGACGGTGGCCACCGGGATCATCTCCTTCGGGGTGTGGGTCCACCACATGTTCGCCGTCGGTCTCTCCCAGGTGTCCCTGAGCTTCTTCGCGGCCGCCACGCTCACCATCAGCATTCCCGCCGGCATCCAGATGCTGGCGTGGCTGGTGACCATGTGGCGCGGGCGGGTGGTGGTCACCACGGCCCTGTTGTACGCCGTGGCCTTCATCGTCGAGTTCGTGATCGGCGGGGTGACCGGGGTGATGTTCGCCGTGGTGGCCTTCGACCAGCAGGTCACCGACACCTACTTCGTGGTGGCGCACTTCCACTACGTGCTCTTCGGCGGGGCGGTGCTGCCGATGCTCGCCGGGCTCTTCTACTGGTGGCCGAAGATGTCTGGCTACCGCGCCAGTGAGAAGGGCGGGATCTGGGGCTTCGTCTTCGTGATCCTGGGCATGAACCTGACCTTCTTCCCGATGCACATCAGCGGCCTGCTCGGGATGCCGCGCCGGATCTACACCTACGAGGGCGACCTCGGCTGGACGGTCTGGAACGCCCTGTCCACCGCCGGCTCCTACCTCCTCGGCATCGGCGTGATCATCACCATCGGCGTGTTCGTGCAGAGCCTGCTGCGTCGGGAGCCCGCCCCGGACGATCCCTGGGGCGCCAACACCCTCGAGTGGGCCACGTCCTCGCCGCCGCAGCACTACAACTTCCCGGTGGTGCCGACCGTGCACAGTCTCAACCCGATGTGGGACGGCGCCACGCTGACCTCCATGGCCGACCACCGCCACGACCCCGAACGGACCATGACCGAGGAACACGAGACCCTGCGCACCTCCGAGCTCGACGCCCGGGTGGAGCGGGTGATGCCGATGCCCGGCGAGACGATGGTCCCGCTCGTGGTCGCGCTCCTGCTCACCGGCATCGTCGTCTGCCTGATCTCCGGCTGGTACCTCGCCGCGCTCGTCGTGAGCGGCGGCCTGGCCCTGGCTGTCGTGCACTGGCTCTGGAACCGCCCGGCGGTGACCGGATGACCGCGCAGGTGACCCAGACGCTCGAGGCGGAAGTCCGCCGCGGAGCCGGGCCCGAGCCGGAGGCGCCGATCGGGCACAGCACCGGCTGGTGGGGGATGGTGCTGTTCATCGCGACCGAGGGCGTGACGTTCGCGGCGGCCATCGCGGCGTACTTCTACCTGCGCTTCGCGCACGCCAGCCCGTGGCCGCCCCCGGCCGACAAGGCGCCGGACCTGGTGCTCCCCTCGGTGGCGACCGGGGTGCTGGTGCTCAGCTGCGTGCCGATGGCCGTGGCGGTGCGCACGGCCCGCGCCCGGCTCGCCGTCCTGAGCGGGGTGACCACGACCGCGACCCTGCTCGCCGGCTGCGGATTCCTGGTGCTGCAGATCCTCGACTGGGTCTCGGAGTGGCCGAGCTCGACGCTGAGCAAGGACGCCTACGGGTCGCTGTTCTACCTCGTCACCGGGCTGCACGCTGCGCACGTGCTGGTCGGCCTCGGCATGCTGCTCTTCCTCGTGGTCAGCGCCCTGGTGGGCCGGATCAGCCGCGGGCACGGTGAGCCGGTGGCGATCGTGGGCATGTACTGGTACTTCATGGCGGTCCTGGCCGTCGCGGTGTACGTGACCGTCTACCTCACCCCCTACCTGTGAGGCCGGCCGTGAACAGCGAGCAGACCATCGCGGAGCGGGACCAGGAGCGCCGGCCGGCCACCCGGGTGTCGCCCCTACTGGTCTGGTTCGGCGTCCTCGGCGGCGCGGCCGCCTGGTTCGTGCACCTGCTGGTGGCGTGGAGCGTCCTCGAGCTGGCCTGCATCTCACCCGCGGACGGTCCGTGGGTGGACAACCGGGGCGGTTCGCCGGGAGGCCTCGCCTGGGCATTTGTGATCGCGGGGACTGCCGGCCCGTGGCTGGTCACCGTGGCGGCGCTGAGCGCCACCCTCCTGGCCCGACGTCGGCACCGCCGGCTGGAGGAGCAGCACGTCCTGGACTCCCTCACCTCCGAGCGGGTCCCGTTCCTGCTCCTCGTCGGCCTGCTCCTCGACCTGTTCGCCCTGGCTGCCATCACCGGCGGGATCGTGGCGATGCTGACCCTGGAGCCCTGCGGATGACCGGACCCACGCCGCTGCACGCGCAGCTCGGACTCCCCGCCACGGCGGTTCTCGTGGTGGCCGGCGGGGTGCTCGGCTGGTGGTACGCCACCGGCCTGCGCCAGGCGCTGGCCGGTCCCCGTGCGCGGCTGCACACCTGGCGTGCCGCTGCGCTGGCGACCGGAATCGCCTGCACCGTCCTGGCGACCGCACCACCCCTCGGGGAGCTCCTCGAGCAGCGCCTGTCCACGCACATGGTCCAGCACCTGGTGCTCATCATGGTGGCCGCGCCACTGCTCGCCCTGGCCGCGCCGGGCCGCGTGCTGGTAGCGGGTCTGCCCCGGTCCTTGCGCCGTCGGGTCACCGGTGCGCTCCGGCGGGCGCCTGCCCTGGGGCTGCTGGCCCCGCACCTGGCCTGGGGGCTGCACATCGCGGCGCTGTGGCTGTGGCACCTCCCGGCGGCCTACGACCTCGCGGTCCGCTCCGGTGTGGCGCACGTGCTGGAGCACGCCACCTTCTTGTCCACCGCCTGGCTGTTCTGGTGGCACCTGACCCGGGCGGGCCGGCATCGGCTGCGCGGCGCGCGAGCGGCGTTCTACGTGCTGGCCGCGGTGCCGCCCGGCGCCGCCCTCGGCGCCGTGCTGACCTTCCCCGACCACCCGATCTATCCCGACCAGGCCGCCCGCGCGGCCGCCGCCGGCACCGATCCGCTCTTCGACCAGCACCTCGGCGGGCTGATCATGTGGGTCCCCCTCGACTTCGTCTACCTCGGCCTGGGGATCTGGATCCTCGGGCACTGGCTCCGACGGCTCGAGGGCGCAGCAGACCCCGTGCGACTGCCCGCCGACGCCCGCGTGCACCCCGGCATGGAGGTGGCCCGATGATCCGTCGCTCGCACACCTGGCGCTCTGCCCTCGCACCCCTGCTCGCCAGCAGTGCGGGTGCGTTGCTGGTGCTGGCCAGCTGCGCCAGCCCGGAGGAGGGGGCCGCTCCCCCGCAGCAGGCCACGCAGGGCACGCCCGACCGCGGCGCCCAGCTGATCCGCAGCTACGGCTGCGGAAGCTGTCACACGGTCCCGGGCGTGGACGGTGCCGACGGGCTGGTCGGGCCGCCGCTGACCAAGTTCGCCCGCCGCAGCTACATCGCCGGTCAGCTGCCGAACTCGGAGAAGAACCTCCAGCACTGGCTCGAGGATCCGCAGCAGGTCGAACCCGGGACCGCGATGCCGGACCTCGGGGTCACGGCCCCGGACGCCGCGGACATCACCGCCTACCTGTACACCCTGCGGTGAGGGCGCCCATGGCACGAGCGCGACCTGCTCCACCCGCGACGCGGACCCGGCCTCCCCTCGTCAGGGTCCTCGCGGTGGTGGTCGGGCTGCTGGCCGCCGCGGCCGCCGTGACGGCGTACGCCGGCGGCGCGGTCGCCGATCCCTCCCCGGCCGCCTCGGCCGCGACGGCGTCCGCGCCGAGCGCGGCCGGTCCGGCCGATCCCGACGGCACCGGGAGGCAGGTCTTCCTGCGTGACTGCGCCTGGTGCCACGGCAACGACGGCACGGGCACGCAGAACGGTCCCACCCTGGAGAAGGCCGGCGCCCTGACCACCGACTTCTACCTGCGCACCGGCCGGATGCCGCTGAAGGATCCCGGCGACCGCGTCGAGCGTGGGCCGGCGGCGTACTCCGAGGACGTGATCCGGGCGCTCGACAGCTACGTGGCCAGTCTCGGCGACGGCCCGGAGCTGTTCCCGACGGGCAGCGGTGACCCGCTCGTCGGCCGGCGCCTCTTCCTGGGCAACTGCGCCGCCTGCCACTCCGCCTCGGGCACCGGGATGGTGATGACCGGCGGCAACTGGGCGCCGGAGCTCTACCAGACCGACCACCAGGCGGTCGGCGAGGCGATTCGCATCGGGCCCGGCCCGATGCCGCCGTTCACCGAGAAACAGCTGGACCAGGAGGAGGTCGACGACATCGTCGCCTACGTCGGGACACTCGGCGCCGAGCAGGCCAGGGGCGGGGCGCCCATCGAGCAGTACGGGCCGATCATGGAGGGGCTGTTGCTGTGGCTGGTGGGCTTGCCCCTGCTGGTCCTGGTGATCCGGCTGCTCGGGAAGCGGGCGAAGTCGTGACCGAGCCGCACCCTGGGTCGAGCCCCGAGTCGACCGACGGCCCGGAGCCACGCACCCCCTGGGGCGCCGTGGTGGCGTTCCTGGTCGCCACCCTCGCCGCCGCTGGATTCGCCGTCTGCTACGCCCTCGACCTGGGCACCGAGAGCCTCGGCGCCACCCTCGGTGTCGCGTTCGCTGCCCTGGCGGTCGGACTCGCGCTGTGGTCCGGTGCCATCGCCCGGCAGGAGCCGGAGTACGTCGAGCAGCGCGCCGTCGGCCCGGTGCCGGACAAGGAGTACGACGCCTTCAAGGAAGCGCTGACCACCGAGCCCATCCCGCGCGTGCGGTTCCTGTGGGGATCACTCGGCCTGGCCGGCACTGCTCTCGGGACGGCGGCGCTGTTCCCGCTGCGCTCACTGCTCCCCCGCGGCACACCCGGGCCCAACCAGCTGCTCGAGCGGACCGGCCAGAAGCGGGGCGTCCGGCTGGTGACCGCGGAGGGCAAGGCGGTGCGCAGCGACGACCTGGACGTCGGCAGCGTCCTGACGGTCTTCCCCGAGGGCCTGGACCCGCGCCACAACGTGGACACCACCACGGTGCTCGTCCGCGTGGACCCGGCCGACCTCGACCTGCCCGAGGGACGGGACGCCTGGGTCGTCGACGGGGTCGTCGCCTACTCCAAGCTGTGCACCCACGCAGGGTGCCCGGTGGGGCTCTACGCCGACGAGTACCACCAGCTGACCTGTCCCTGCCACTTCTCGATCTTCGACGTCCTGCGCGGCGCCGAGCCGGTGGAAGGGCCCGCCTCGCGGCCGCTCCCCCAGCTTCCCCTGGGAGCCGACCCCGACGGCTACCTCATCGCCCTGGGCGACTTCACCGCACCGGTGGGTCCCGGCTGGTGGGGGTACGACGCATGAGGCTGATCCCGCGGCCCCGACCGATCCGCAAGCTCGACGAGCGCCTGGGGTTCGCCGGCGTCGCCCGCAAGGCGATGGCGAAGATCTTCCCCGACCACTGGTCCTTCATGCTCGGCGAGGTTGCGCTGTACAGCTTCGTGATGCTGGTGGTCACCGGCATCTACCTGACACTGTTCTTCGACCCCAGCTCGTCCCTGCGGCAGTACACCGGCTCCTACGCCCCGCTGCACGGGCAGTACGTCTCCAGTGCCTACGCCTCCAGCGTCGAGCTCAGCTGGGACGTGCCCGGGGGGCTGCTGATGCGCCAGGCCCACCATTGGGCGGCGCACGTGTTCATCGGCGCGATCGTGCTGCACCTGCTCCGGATCTTCTTCACCGGCTCCTTCCGGCGGCCCCGGGAGCTCAACTGGGTGATCGGGCTGACGATGCTGCTGCTGGCGATCTTCAACGCCTACGCCGGCTACTCCCTGCCCGACGACCTCCTCTCCGGGACGGGCTTGCGGATCTTCCAGTCGGTCGCCCTGTCCATCCCGGTGGTGGGAGGCTGGTTGGCGACGCTCACCTTCGGAGGAGAGTTCCCCGGGCACTTCATCCTCGGCCGGCTCTACGCCGCCCACATCTTCGTGGTTCCTGCCTTGCTGGCGCTCCTGATCACTGTGCACATGGGCATCCTGGTGCGGCAGAAGCACACCCACTTCCCCGGGCGCGGCCGGCGCGACTCCAACGTGGTCGGGTCGCGGCTGTGGCCGTCGTACGCCCTGCGGTCGCTGTCGCTGTTCTGTGTCGTGGCGTCGCTGACCTTCCTGGCCGGCGGCCTGGTGCAGATCAACCCGATCTGGGTCTGGGGCGACTTCGAGCCCTGGACGGTCACCTCGCCCTCGGTCGCCGACTGGTACATCTTGTGGCTCGAGGGGGCACTGCGCCTGTTCCCCCGCATCGAGTTCAAGGTCTTCGGCGGCCTGGTGCCCGAACCGTTCTGGATGGGCGTGTTCCTGCCCGGCTGCGTCTTCCTGGTGCTCTACCTGTGGCCGTGGATCGACCGCCGGCTCACCGGTGACCGGGGCACCCACCACCTCACCCAGCGCCCGCGCGAGGCCCCGGTCCGGACCGGCATCGGCATCGGCGCGATCGCCTTCTTCGCGGTACTGCTCGCCTCGGGCTCCCAGGAGGCACTCATCGAGTGGACCCGCTGGCCGATCGCACCGGTACGCAACACCCTGCGGGTGCTGGTGTTCGTGCTTCCGCTGGTCTCCGGGGTGACGGGCTGGTGGGTCGCCCGCGCCCTGAAGCGCAGCAACCGCGAGGAGGCGCTGGAGCTCGGCCGACGCGAACTGCTGCCCCTGCCGCAACGCGACGAGGACGACCAGACCCATGAGGAAGAGCATGAGCACGTCGGCTGACGGCACGGTCCGAGTCTTCGCACAGGACGACGGCCGCTGGCGCTGGTCCTGGGACGACAGCTCGGGCCGCGGAGCGCTGGTGGCGAACGAGACCTTCGCGGCGGCCGCCGAGGCGGCCGAGGCGGCCACGGAGGCCTATCCGGGCGCGGCCGTCGACCGGCCGGACGAGACGTCGGCACCGCCTCCACGCCGCCGGCGCAGGCGCCTTCTCCTGGTCGTCGGCGTCGCTGTCGCGGCGTATGCCGCCGGGCGGCGGCGCGCCGGTCGCCGGTGATCCCTCAGCGCGGGAACACCCGCGCCGGGCTGCAGTCACCGGACTGTCCTCGCGCTAGTCCCCGTGGCGCCGCTGGAGCCGTTCGCGCTGCGGTTGCACGGTGTGCCGCGGATCCTCGGCGGAGTCGACCCCGGCGTGGAAGATCCCGAACCGGGTGAGTGCCGAGGACGTCAGCAGCAGGGCCCCGGCGACCAGCCCCGCGGTCCGGTGGCCGCGGCCGAGCACCACGGCGCCGATGCCGGCCGCCGAGGTGACCTGACCCAGCCTCATCAGCCGACCCGCCTTGCCGCGCCGGTAGCTCTCCTTCGCCACGCCGATGCGACGCTCGAGCACCTGGGAGGCGACCAGCTCGACGCCGACCCCGGCCACGGCCACCCGCCGGGGGAAGCCCTGCTGGTCGGCCGGGGCCGCGAGCAGTGCCAGCCCCGCGGCCGCCGTCGCACCGGAGCCGACGAAGACGAAAGGCATCTCGCGGTAGGCGTCGTGCCAGGCGGGGACGGCGGTGTCGCTGATCAGCACCGCGGTGTAGGAGGCGACGGCGGGTCCGAGCGCCGCCGCGCCGGCGGTCCCGAGCGCTCCCAGCGGCCGGAACCTGCCGGTCAGGTCCGAACCGGCCGCCACCACCGCGGCGGGCGCGTAGGCCGAGAGCAGCCACGACCCGACGCTCATCGGCGAGGTCACCTTGAAGACACGAAGCATGTTCAAGAAGCGCCCGGGTCTGCCGAGGTCGTGCACGAGCGCGGCCAGGGAGAGCATCGCGGCACCCGCTGCCCCGCTCTTGGAGACCCGGGCGATCCGCGTCATCCCGCGGGCGTCGCTGACCGCGCCCATGACCGAGGAGGCACCGGCGAGCCCGCCGAGGAAGAGGTAGCCGGCGATGTCGCGGGCTTCCCAGACCGGCTTGTTGAGCACCGGGAGGCCGTAGTAGCTGCGGAAGTCCGCGTCCGGGACCGTCGGTTGCTCGCCCCGCCCGCCTCGCCGGCGGCGCCGGGTGCGGTCGTCGGAGGGAGCCTCGCGGCCGGGGCGGTGGCTGCTGAGTCCTTCGCGGGTGACTGCCTGCTCGCTCATGACCGCCCTCCGAGTCCGGCGACCACGACGCCGACGGTGAGCGCGGCAGTCGCCACGGCTGCCCGCTTCCACATCGACGGCAGGTCGCGGGTGGTGACCACCGGATCCGGCGGCAGCCCGTAGACCTCGGGTTGGTCCAGCAGCAGGAAGAAGGCCCCGTCACCCCCGACGCCGTCATCCGGATCGTGACCGTAGAGCTGCGCCTCGTCGATGCCGTGCTCGTGCAGCTGCTCGACGCGCGCCTCGGCGCGTGCGCGCAGCTCCTCCAGCGGTCCGAACTGGATGCTGTCGGTCGGGCAGGCCTTCGCGCAGGCGGGCTCCATGCCGACGCCGAGGCGGTCGTAGCACAGCGTGCACTTCCAGGCCCGCCCGTCGTCCTTGCGCTGGTCGATCACGCCGTACGGGCAGGCCGGGATGCAGTAGCCGCAGCCGTTGCAGATGTCCTCCTGCACCACCACGGTGCCGAACTCGGTCCGGAACAGCGACCCGGTGGGACAGACGTCCAGACAGGCGGCGTGGGTGCAGTGCTTGCAGACGTCGGAGGCCATCAGCCACTGCAGCTCGCCGTTCTCCCCGATCGGGACGTCGGGGCCGTCAGAAGGCAGGTCCGGCCGGATCCCCGGTGCGTCCGCAGGAGCGCCGACCTCGGGCATGCCGAGGTCGACGGCGTTGACCTCCCGCCGGTTCTCCACGAAGGCGACGTGCCGCCAGGTGTCCGCGCCGAGTCCCTGGGTGTTGTCGTAGGACATCCCGGTGAACTCGAGCCCGTCCTCGGGCACCTGGTTCCACTCCTTGCAGGCCACCTCGCAGGCCTTGCAGCCGATGCACACCGAGGTGTCGGTGAAGAACCCCATGCGCGGTGCGGGGTCGGTGTACCCGCTGCTGCCTGCCGGCTCCTGCCAGGTCTCTCCGGCGTGCGTGGTCCTCGTCTCGGTAGCCACTAGATCTCCGTCCCGGTCTGGTCGTCGATGCCGGCCCTGCGCTGGTACTCGCGCACCAGCGCCGCTCGGGCCGGTCCGCGAGGCCGCCGGCCGGGCCTGATGTCGCAGGAGAGTGCCTTGACCTCCTGGATGTCCACGTTCGGGTCGAGTGCCATCGAGGTCAGATCGTTGACCGAGTCGCCCGTGCTGTAGCCGTTCGGCCCCCAGTGGTAGGGCACCCCGATCTGGTGGAGCACCCGGCCCCCCACCGTGAGCGGCCGGATGCGCTCGGTGACCAGGACGCGACCCTCGATGGCGTTGCGAGCCGTCACGATCGTCGCCCAGCCGCCGTGCTCGAGACCACGCTCGGCGGCGAGCTCCGGGGACACCTCGCAGAACATCTCCGGCTGGAGCTCGGAGAGGTAGGGCACCCACCTGCTCATCCCGCCGGCGGTGTGGTGCTCGGTCAGCCGGTATGTCGTGAGGAGGTAGGGGAATTGGTCCGCCCCCGGCTCCCCGTCACTGGGCGAGTAACGGTTGTGCTCGCCGGGATGCAGCTTGCGGGCAGGGTTGCGCTGCTGGCCGTAGACGGAGTTGCGGATCGGCGACTCCTGCGGCTCGTAGTGCGTCGGCAGCGGACCGTCGGTGAGGCCCGCCGGAGCGAACAACCAGGCCTTCCCGTCCGCCTGCATGATGAACGGGTCCGTGCCCGAGAGCGCCTCGGGGCCGCGCGCATCGGCCGGTGGCCGGTAGCCCGGCGGCTTGTCGGCCTTGAAGTCCGGGACGTCGTGCCCGACCCACTTCTCCTGCTCCTCGTCCCACCACACGTACGCCTTGCGCTCGCTCCACGGCTTGCCGTCCGGATCGGCCGAAGCGCGGTTGTAGAGCAGCCGCCGGTTGGCCGGCCAGGCCCAGCCCCACTCGGGCGCCACCCAGCTCTGCTCGCCGGCCGGCTTGCGCCGGGCCGACTGGTTGACCCCGTCGGTGTAGACGCCGCAGTAGATCCAGCAGCCGCACACCGTGGAGCCGTCGCCCTGGAGCTGCTCGTAGCTGGACAGCGCCGAGCCGTCGGCGTCCCAGCCGTTGATCTCGGCCAGCACGGCCTCCGCGTCGGGCTCCTCGAGGCGCCCCCTGGTCGGGTAGTCCCAGGTGAGGTCCAGCACCGGCCGGTCACGCTCGTCGGTGGACCCCGCGAGCTTCTCGCGGATCCGGCGACCGAGGTGGAACATGAACCAGAGCTCGCTGCGCGCGTCGCCGGGTGGCTCGACCGCCTGGTGGTGGAACTGCAGCAGCCGCTGGGTGTTGGTGAAGCTGCCGTCCTTCTCGATGTGGGCCGCTGCGGGCAGGAAGAACACCTCGGTGCCGATGTCCTCGGTGCGCAGCTCGCCGGTCTCGATCTCCGGCCCGTCCTTCCACCACGTGGCGCTCTCGATCAGGGAGAAGTCCCGGACCACCAGCCAGTCGAGGTTGGCCATGCCGAGCCGCTGCATCTTGGCGTTCGCCGAGCCGACGGCCGGGTTCTCCCCCATCAGGAAGTAGCCGTTGGTCTCGCCCTTCTGCTGCCACTCCACGGTCTCGTAGCTGCTGGCACTGCCGGTCAGCCGAGGCAGGTAGTCGAAGCAGAAGTCGTTCTCCTCCGTGGCAGCCGGACCCCACCACGCCTTGAGCAGGCTCACCAGGTAGGAGCGGTTCTCCGCCCAGTAGCCCTTCTCGGTCTGCTCGGCCTCGAGGTAGGCGTCGAGGTCCTCGTTCTCGTGGGCGTGCGGCATCGGCAGGTAGCCCGGCAGCAGGTTGTAGAGCGTGGGGATGTCCGTGGAGCCCTGGATGCTGGCATGTCCCCGGAGCGCCTGGATGCCGCCGCCGGTGCGGCCGATGTTGCCGAGCAGGCTCTGCAGGATCGCCGCGGTGCGGATGTATTGCACGCCCACGGTGTGCTGGGTCCAGCCCACCGCGTAGACGAACGCGCTGGTCCGCTCCCGGCCGGAGTTGGACGTCAGCGCGTCCGCGACCTTGCCGAACAGGTCGCGCGGGATCCCGCAGACCTCCTCGACCATCTCGGGGGTGTAGCGGGCGAAGTGCCGCTTGAGCACCTGGAAGACGCAGCGGGGATGCTGCAGCGTCGGGTCGGTCCGGGGTTCGCCCCTGATCGCGGCGCCGCCGGAGCCGTGGGCCTCGCCGCGGCCGGCTGAGCCGACGTCACCGCCCCGCGCGCTGTCCTGGACGCGGTCCTCGTACTGCTTGTCGCGCTTGCCCGAGGCGGCCTGGACCTCCATGCCCTCGTACTGCCAGGAGTGGAAGTCGTAGCTGCGCTTCTCGGGGTCGAATCCGGAGAAGACGCCGTCGTTGTCCTCGGCGTCGACGTACTCCTCACGAAGGATGGTTGCGGCGTTCGTGTAGGCCACCACGTAGTCGTGGAAGTAGGAGTCGGTCTGCAGGACGTGGTTGACCAGCGCCCCGAGGAAGGCGATGTCGCTGCCCGCACGGATGGGGACGTGCAGGTCCGCCATCGCACTGGTGCGGGTGAAGCGCGGGTCGACGTGGATGATCGTGGCCCCGCGCGCCTTCGCCTCCATCACCCACTGGAACCCCACCGGATGGCACTCGGCCATGTTGGAGCCCTCGATGACGATGCAGTCGGCGTTCTGCAGGTCCTGCTGGTAGGTCGTGGCCCCACCCCGGCCGAACGAGGTGCCCAGACCGGGCACCGTGGCGGAGTGTCAAATGCGCGCTTGGTTCTCGATCTGGATCGCGCCCAGGGCGGTGAACAACTTCTTGATGAGGTAGTTCTCCTCGTTGTCCAACGTCGCGCCGCCGAGGTGGGCGAAGCCCATGGTGCGGTTGACCCGGGCACCGTTGACCTCGTCCTGCCAGTAGTCCCGACGGCTCGCGATGACGCGGTCGGCGATCATGTCCATCGCCTGGTCCAGGGACAGGTGCTCCCAGTCGGTGCCGTGCGGGCGGCGGTAGAGCACCTCGTGCCGGCGCGAGGAACCGGTGGTGAGCTGGAGGCTGGCCGATCCCTTGGGGCACAACCTGCCGCGAGAGATCGGGCTGTCCGGGTCGCCCTCGATCTGGGTGACCCGCTCCCCGTCCGGCCCGTCCTCGACGTACACGTTCTGGCCGCAGCCGACCGCGCAGAAGGGGCAGATCGACTTGACCACCTTCGACGCCCCCGCGACGCGGGGCTCCAGCGTCGCGCTCCTCCTCGACTGGACCGCCGCCCCGCGGCCGAGCTTGTCGTCCCCCGTGAGCTGGCGGTAGACGGGCCAGCCCTCGATGAAGGTCTTCACACCCATGGTCAGTCCTGCTCCTCGGAGGTGGTGGTCATGTCAGGATCCGGATGAGGCCGCGCGCGCCGCGGCGGCGCGACGCATCGGTTCGTCGGCGGCGACGCGTTGCTCGATCCACGCGGCCACCAGCTCCTGGTGGGTCGAGCTCCCGCCCGTCGGGGGGTTGCTCAGCTGCTGGCTGGTCGCCACGAGACCCGGTCGGTCGTGCGTCGAGGCCGACGGCGCGTCGGAACCGTCCGCAGGAAGGCCCGTGGCGACGAGGTAGGCGACTCCGGGGTTCACGCCGAGACGCCTGCCGATGTCCTCGTAGGACACCCCGGCCTCGACCAGGGCAAGCACCTCGTCCCGGTGCGGGAACCGACGCTCGCGCCGGGTGATCGAAGCCATGCCCTGAGGTCCCCTCCTTCGAGTGAAACATGCATCGCCGCAAGAAACTCCTTGGACGGAGTGACGTTACCTCGCGTGACCGGCGGGACTGGCGCTCCGCCGCGACGAGCTGTGCACCAGCCTCAGCTCGGGCGTCTTGTGGTCGGTGGGTTGGAGATCGCGGTATCCGGCCAGATGGCTGACCCGGAGGTGGAGCGGGGACGCCGCGACCACCTCGAGTCGCCCACCGAACTCCGCGAGCCGGCGTTGCTCCTTGTCGAACACCTGCAGGCAGCTGGTGTCGATGAACGAGATGTCGGAGAGATCGAGCTCGACCCGGCTGCAACCCCAAAGGAAGAAGCAGAGAAACAGGTCGCGGAGCTGATCGTTGCTCCCGAGGTCGATCTCACCGGCGATACGCAGACGCATCACGGGGGGATCGCACGAGAGCTGGAAGTCGGTCCACATGAGACGGACCCTTCGAGCCAGAGGTGCGACGCCTGTTGTTGAAGCGTCGAGAGACCCCCACCCTAGGCCCTCGGGCGGGGGACCGGAACCCTCGCAGCCGACCTTCACCCAGCGTTCATCCGGCGCTCGTAGGCTTGACGAGGTGAACGTCGTTGCCCTGTGCGTCGCCGGCCTGTCCGCCGTCGGCTTCGCCGTGTCCACGTCGTTGCAGCACCACGCGAACACCGACCTCGATCCCGCTCTCGGCCGCGCGGGGACGCTGCTCGCGCTGCTGCGGCAACCCTGGTGGGTGCTGGGTCAGGCCCTCGCCCTCGTGTCGTTCTCCCTGCATGCGGTCGCCCTCCGACTCGGCCTGCTGGTCCTGGTGCAGCCCGTGGTGGTCTCGGGCATCGTGCTCGCCGTCCCCATCCGGGCGGCCCTGGAGCGACGCCTCCCGCACCGCGGTGAGCTGGGCACCGTGGCTCTGACCGCGACCGGCCTCGCCCTGTTCCTCCTCGCCGCGCACCCGCTGTCGTCGCAGCGCAGCTCCTCGACGGTGGCGATGCTGGCCGCCGCGGCGGGTGCCCTGATTGCTCTGGTCGCCGCGTGGTGGGCCGGACGGCGAAGCGGCGTCCGGCGGGCCGGCGGGTACGGACTCGCCGCAGGAGTCCTCTTCGGCGTGACTGCCGGGCTGGTCAAGCTCGCCGCCGACGCCGCCACGTCGGGGCGTGGCCTGGGAGGTCACCTGATGGCCCTGGCGACCGCCTGGCCGGCGTGGGCGGTCGTTGCCGTCGGGATGTCCGGAGTGGTGCTGAACCAGCGGGCCTATCGGGCCGGTCCCCTGTCCGCCTCGATGCCGTTGCTCAACATCGTCGACGTCCTGGTCGCCATCGGCTTCGGTGTGCTGGTCTTCGGCGAGGTCCCCGACCACGACCCCGCCGCGCTCGCCCTGGAGGCGGTCGCACTGGTCCTGATGGCCCTCGGTCTCTGGCGCCTGGCCCGGCAGCACGCCCTCGAGGCTCTCGACGACGCCGTCGGCCGGCAGCTGGCCTCGGACGCGGCCTAGCCGAGCGGCGGTGGCGGTCTCCGGGAGCCTGCCTCCAAGTCCCGGAGCTCGACCACGTCGGCCGCGGTTCGGTGCCAGGACCCGTCGCTGGGCGTGCCTTGGTCGTCGCCGTGAGCGGGACGTGTCCGAGCTCTCCTGTTCATGGCTCCTTCATGTGACTGTGCCTACGGTCGGCTCCTCGCTCGAGGCGAGCGCGAGAGGAGGAGTCTGCGGTGACACCCAGCAGCGCCGGGCACGTGGTCGGTGGGTCGGCCGAGAAGCACTGGTTCCTGACGGTCAACCACTTCTCGGGCGGCACCCAGTGGCTGCACGCGCCGGCACGGCTCTACGCCGACTACGGCGTCGTGCTCTTCGCCGCCCTGCTCCTGCTGTCGTGGTGGCTGGCCCGCCGTGACGGTGACCTGCGGCGTGTGGCGCTGGCGCTCTGGGCGCCGGTCGCTGCGCTGGTCGCCCTGGGCGTCAACCAGGTCCTCGCCGGCGACGTGGCCGAGCCACGGCCCTACGCGGTCCTCCCGCACGTCCTCGTGCTGGTCCCCCGCAGCACGGACTACTCCTTCCCCAGCGACCACGCGGTGATGGCCGGCGCTGTCGCCGTGGGCGTGCTGCTCGCCCACCGCAGGCTCGGTGTGCTGACGGCGATGCTCGCGGTCCTGATGGCCTGCACGCGGGTCTACGTCGGCGCCCACTTCCCCCTCGACGTGGCTGCGGGGCTGCTGGTCGGTGCCGCGCTCGCAGCCGCGTCGTACCTCCTGGCCATGCCGCTGCTCGGCCGCGCGGTGCCGGCCCTCGCGCGCACGCCGGCGCGGGTGCTGCTCACCGGGAGTCGACGAGCTTGAACGCCAGCAGCGGACACGCGCGGACCGCACGCTCCGCGTGGGAAACCAGCGACTCGTCGATCTCCAGGGAGGCGTGCGGGAGCGGGAAGCCCCAGTCGTCGCGCCCGAGCACCTCGGGGAGCAGCTCGGCGCACAGGCCGTGCCCGTCGCACCGGGTCCAGTCAACGTGCACGCGCGGCACGGCAACCACCTCCCAGGTGTAGCCGCACCTCGGGCTCGAAGACGCGCATCGTGCTGCCCACGAACCGTGCGGTGCCGTCGGGATGGGCGCAGGCGCCTCGGCCCGGGACCAGGCCCCGCATGCGCTCCACCTCGGCGACCAGGCGCGGGTCCCGCCGTCCGTGGGCGAGGTGTCCCAGCGCGTCGGACATCCGGGGCAGGCCGTTCAGGCACGGCCCGCACTGACCAGCCGACTCACCGGCCAGGTACGCCGCGATCCGGCTGCTCTCGACGAGTCCGCACTGGTGCGTGCCCAGCACCATCACGACCCCGGCGCCGACCACGGCACCGAACGGGCGCAGGGACGCCCGGCTCATCGCCGTCCCGGAGACCGCCTCCCCGGGCACCCAGGCACCGTGGAAGCCGCCGACGAGCACCGCCTGCGCGTCCTCCGGTCGGGCGCCGGCCCAGCGCAGGACCTGCGCCAACGGCGTCCCGAAGGGCACCTCGAACACGTTGGGCTCGGGCACCGCGCCACTCACGGTGGCCAGGAACGTGCCGGGCTCCTCGTCGGTGCCGACCGAGTCGAACCACGATGCCCCGAACCGGGCGAGCAGCGCCATCTGCGCGAGGGTCTCGACGTTGTGGACCAGGGTCGGCCGCCCGTGCACCCCGCGGCGGAAGACCGGGACCAGCTTGTCCGAGGGCACCGGCGCCTCGCCGTTGATCGCGTTCACCAGCGCCGACTCCTGACCGGACACGAAACGGTCGGGGACCAGCACCACCCGGATGCTGAACCGCTCGCGCCGGAGCTCGCGGCGTGCCGCCAGCACCTCCTCCAGCCGACGGGCGAGGTCGCCACGCGACGCGACCAGGAAGGCCTCGCGGGCACCGACCGCCCTCGCCGCGAGCACCAGCCCGTCGACCACCAGGTGCGGTGCAGCCAGCAGCAGCGTGTGGTCCTTCTGGCTGGCCGGCTCCCCCTCCGCGGCGTTGCCGACCACGACGCCACGGCCCTGCTGGGCCACGCCGCGCAGCTTGCGGACCGCGGGGAACGCGGCACCCCCTCGGCCCGCCAGGCCGGACTCCTCGAGCAGCGCTGCGAGGTCCAGGTCACCGGGGAGCGGGCCGAACGTGTCGAGGTGCTGGGCGAGGGAGGGGCCGGGGGCCGCGAACAGCCTGCGCGCACCGGCGGGTGCGGTCACGAGTGCGGTGCCGATCCCTGGACTGCTCACTGGGACACCACCCGGGGGCGCCGACGCATCCCGCGCTCGGCGTAGCTCGTCGAGGTGCGCCAACCGAGCGCGAGCAGGACCGCAGCCGCACAGCCGAGGGCCAGGCCGCGGAACCACGGCGTCGCGGCATCGGTGCCGGTGCCGAGGGCGTGCACCATCGCCAGCGGCCACATCGCGTACGCCGTCCAGTGCAGCGCCCGGAACATCCGCGGGCCGATCCGATGGCGCAGCAGGCTGCTGACGGTCAGCAGGCCGAGCAGGTCGACCGCGAGGGTGCCGAGCCCCTGCCAGAACGGACGGAAGCCGGCCATGAACGGCAGCACCGTGTCGATGAGCTTCAGCTGCGCCCAGGGGTCGAAGAGCAGCGTGCCCACGTGGACGAGGATCAGCCCGACCCCGGTCAGGCTCGCGGTCTTGTGCAGCTCCGCGACGCCGAATCGGCCGATGCCGAGCGCGGACCTGCCCGACCGGGTGGTGATCCCGAGCAGCACCGTGAGCGTGAAGACCACCAGGGCCACCACCCCGGTGCCGCGACCGAGGTACCACAGGGCGTCGGTGGTGGTCATGCCGCCGCACTCCCCGGCCAGTCACCGGTGGTGAGCTGGACGCCGTCGTGACGCACCAACCGCGCCGTGGCACCGATGCCAGGAAGCCAGCCCTCGGCCTCGCGCCCCCGCACGATCGCGGCGGTGGAGGCGGCGTTGGCAGCCAGACAGGAGCCGGCGACCACCGTGACGCTGCGCCAGAAGGGCTGTGCGGGTCGACCGGACTGCGGGTCGACGATGTGGTGCAGCTCCTCGTCGCCGCGGCGCCAGCGACGGGACCGGGTGCTGGAGGTCGCCACGGCGACCCCGCCCGGGACGGCGATCCGGGTCGGCTCGTCGTCCCCGTCCTGCACGAGCACCTGCCATCCGCCCCGAGGCGAGGGTCCGGCCGTGGCGATGTCGCCGCCGAGGCTCACCAGCACGCCGATGCCGAGCTGGTCGTGCACCAGAGCGGCGGCGCGGTCCGCGGCCACCGCCTTGGCAGTGGCGCCGAGGTCCAGCTCGATCCCAGGGTCAAGGTCCAGCTCACGCCCCGTGAGCCGGACCCGGCGGTAGCCCGGCACGGGGCGGACCTCGGCCCGCACCGGTGCGCCGCCCTCGAGGACGAGGCGGAGGTCGCGGTCGTAGCCGAGGCGACGCATCGCGGTCCCCACCGTGGGGTCGACGGCGCCGGCGGTCAGCTCTGCAGCGTCGAGTGCGGCGCGCAGCAGGTCGGCGAGGACCGGTGAGAGGGAGTTGGGGTGCCCGCCGGCAAGCCGACGGATCTCGGAGTCCTCGCGGAACCGGTTCGCAGCGGTGTCCACCTCCGCGAGCCAGTCGTCGACGAGCTCGCGGGCGGGCGGGAGCGCCTCGTCATCGAGCACCACGAGCCGGGCGACGGTGCTCCACAGCGGCCAGGTGGCGGCGGCGACCATGTCAGGACCCCGAGCTCTTGGCATGGGCCGGGCCGGTGGAGCCGGTGGTCACGGCGGGTCCGGGTGGGTTGTTCTTCAGCTTGTCCAGCAGCCGCTGGACGCCCGAGCTGTTGGCCCTGTCGGTCGTGCCCGAGGTCGTGGCCGTGGTGCCGGTCGTGCCGGTCGGCGGGTTGGCGGTCTGCGCTTGCGCGGCACCGACGCCGATGGCGCCGGCGAGGCCGACGGAGGCGAGGGCTGCGGTCCCCACGAGCGTCGTCCGGACGGTCCTGCTCCGGCGTACGGCCCGGTTGCGGGCCGCGCCGCTGCGGTCGCGGTAGGTCATGGTCATCTCCTCCTGGTCAGTCCTGCTCGCCCTCGCGCTCGCCGGACCCGTGGTCGCCGGACCGGGGTCCGGCGTCCTGCACCGCGTGTACCGACGAGCTGGTCGCGTCCTGCCCGGACGGCGCGACCTGGGAGAGCCCGCTGCCCGGCGGCTCGGCGGCGGTGAGCACCGAACCCGCGACGCCGCCGGCGCCCGCCAGCGCCAGACCGGCGAGTACGCCGGCGAGCAGCGCGCGGGGGCGGGACCGGCGGCGGTTCACCGGTGGACGGATCACCGGAGCCGTGCCACCGGGCAGTCCGGCCATGCCCGGCGCGGTCGGGGCGGGTCCTCGTTCGGTCATGACTCGAACGTGCCACCCGCTGCTGGGGACAACCTGTGAGTAGCCGAAGGGAAGGGTGCGAACCGCGGCGCGCCTGCAGGCCCTCCGGGCATCGGCGCGCGTGTAGAGTCGAGGTTGTCGTCGACCTGCGACCTCCACGAGGATCTTGCAGGTCGACCGAGAGGCGGACGTCATGACGACGTCGATCAGCACCATCACTCCTGGCCTGCGACTCCAGTTGTCGCCGATCCCCGGCAACGGGCCCTTGGAAGGGGCCTGGTGGCCCCGTTCGAGGGACCTCGACGACGAGCTGGCCGATCTGGTCGACCACTTCCCGGCCGGGGTCGGCCGCATCTCCCGCGCCCTCTTCTCCAGACCCGACTGGCTCACCCGGCCCCGCCGGATCAAGGTGGCACGGGGCTACTTGAAGACGGGATCCTTCCCCTCCGACGACACGCACCTCATGCGCCTGAAGCTGTCCAGCGAGAGGGAGCTGCGGTTGCTCGTCATCCCCCCGGACACGCCCCGCGACGAGGCGCGCGAGCTCCTGGTCCACGCAGCGTCCCCGAACAACCGGAGATCAGCCTCGGAGCTGCTCGCCAGGGCGCAGGAACGCACGCGAGTGGACAGCTCGGGCCACTGGAGCGACGACGGCGCTCCGGTATTCACCGAAGGGAGCAGCCGATGAGCAGCCGCCTCACCTCCAGGCGCAGGGACGCCGCACGCGGGGAGGCCAAGAGCTCGTCCGACCCCGGGAAGTCCGGCCCCGGGAAGCCGCAGCCGACCGGCTCCCACTCGGTGCCGCGGACGCGCACCGGTTCGGCGTGGGTCGGGCTCGGCGCTGCAGCGCTGGTGGCCGTCGCGCTGGTCGTCTTCATGCTCCAGAACACCGCTCGCGTCGACATCTCGTTCCTGTGGATGACGGGTCGACTGCCACTCGGCCTGATCCTGTTCATCGCCGTGCTCGGCTCGATCCTGCTCACCGTGTCGCTGGGCACGGCCCGCATCCTGCAGCTGCGCCGCTTCGCCGGACGCGAGGGCCGCAGGGCGGACGCGCGAGAGGCCGGCGGACGGAGCCGGTGAGTCGGCGAGGGGAACGACCGTAGGAATTGCCGCCCTCTTCCCACGCGGGTCGCCGCCTACTCGGGAGGAGCCGTGGGTGGGAACGGGGTTCCGTTGACGGAGACCAGCCGCGGTCCGGTGGCCCCCGCCTCGACCTGCACCACGACCGCCTGTTCCACCAGGCCGGCCAGCTCGTCGCTGTAGGCCTCGAGCTGTCCGTCGCCGTCGTAGTCGGCCGCGGCCCTCTCGCCGAGGAGAGCCTCGTCCCCGAGGTCGAGCGGCGTCGCGTCCAGGCAGTAGCCGCTGTCGCAGACGGTCCACGCTCCCTCCAACGTGACCACACTCGGCTCGGTGGCGGGCTCCGGCGCCGGCTTGGGTGGGGGCTGGGACTTCGGTTGAGGCTCGGGCTTCGTCACCGGATCGTTCGTCGGCTCCTGCTTCCCCGTCGGCTCCTGCTTCCCCGTCGGCTCCTGCTCCGTCGTCCTGCTGGGCTCCGCAGGCGCGGACTCGGGCGGCGTGCTGGGCGCCGGCGTCGACGCCTGCGCGGGAGCCGGGCGGGTGCTCGGACCCGGTGCGGGGTGACCGGTCGCGCCGACCACCGGCGGGCCGGCGCCTACGTCCCTGGGCTGGTCCTTCTCGGGAACGCCCGCAGCTGCCTTCGCCGACCGGCGGGTCGCCGTGTCCACGATCCCCAGGTCGGCGGGCGGGGTGTCGAGAGAGAGCGGTGCGCCGGTCACCGCGAACACATCGAGGCGGTAGTCCCGCTCGGAGGACATCACCGCCTCGACGTAGGAGTGCGAGTGGTTGTAGGCGAACACCGCCTTGCGCAGCTCTCGCGGCTGGTCGAGGCCGCTGGCGGACGCACACAGGTAGACCCCGACCGCGAGGGCCGCGTCGTCGAGGTCGTCGGGGTCACGGAGACCGTCAGCGTCCCCGTCGACCCCGGCGACCCGCCAGGTCCCGGGCAGCAGCTGCATTGGCCCGACCGCGCGGTCCCAGCGCTGGTCGCCGTCCAGGCGCCCCTGGTCGGTGTCGCGGACCTTGGCGGCCCCGTCTCGCCCGTTCAGGGGGACGCCGACGAGGTGCGGGCGCGAGACGCCGTCGTCACCCAGCGTGGCGCCGGGGTACCTGCCGTGGTCGGACTCGACGCGGCCGACCGCCGCCAGCAGGCTCCAGCGCAGGCCACAGGCGGGGGCCGCCTGTTCCATGACGGCAGCAGCCCGTTGGTAGGCCTCGAGCGCCCGAGCGGGGATGTCACCGGCGGTCCCGGTCACGGCCAGGACCGGCCTGGCCGTCGTCCTCGACCTCGCCGCGGTCACCGGCGCCTCGTCCAGGACGTCCCCGGCTGCCGGTCCGCTCAGGGGCCCGGCCGACGGCACGCCCGGCGGAGGCTCGACAGGTTGGCCGGCGTAGCCGGTGGCGGACAACAGCAGGACCAGCCACACGACCAGGGCAGCAGGACGCGCTGCCATCGACATCCCGCTCCTGCGCACGCGTGTGCCGAACGACCGCCCCGATGACGTTGTGGACACCGACATCCCCACCCGGCAACTCCCTGCTCCGAAGCGCCATCGTCACACGGGTGGACCTGTCCGGCTCCGGGTCCACGGACCCCGGTGTGCGGGACCTTCGCCGACAGGCGGCGCCGCGCATCCCGGTCCGGGACTGTCAGGGAATCTTGACAGTCCCGTGCTGTCGGACCGCGTCCCAGTCCCAGTGAGTGGAGCTCCGAGCGGACACCGGCAGGTTCGAGCTTTGACTATCCGCGGCAGGTCCGGACGCGCTACAAGTCGAGCTGGTCGGTGGGCTTGGGCATGGCGCGGGCGCATGACGGCGGGGCTTTGGACTCTAGAAGCCTGGATCACACCACGACGAGACTCGAGATGTGAGCACGCATTCGAGCAGTGGCCAGGGCGTGCCGCGTTGGCCTGAGTCCCGCGTCGGTCGGCGTGCGGTCACGTTCGCGGCATTGAGTGTCGCGGGCATCGTCTTGCTGGTGCTGTCTTTCGTCCTGGGCATCGTGGAACCAGCCGACAGTTACACCGACAGCTGGCCCCAGCTTGTGTGGGGCGCGGGCATCTGGGCGTGCGCCGTCGCGGCCTTCGTCGCTGGCCTTGTCGCGATCGTCCGTCACAAGGAGCGGTCCTGGATGGTCGTGCTGGCCACCGCTCTCGGTCTGCTTCCCGTCGTCTTGCTGGTCTCCGAGATCGCACTGGGCAGGTTCTGAACCGTTTCGACCGTCCCGTAAGAGGAGCTGCAATGACGATGACAAACGCCCGATCCAGGGCGGCCTCCGAGGTGCCCGGAGTTGACCTCACCGGCACTGCCCGCATCACCGGGCTGTTGTACCTGGGACTGGCCGTCACCGGACTCCTCGGGTACCAGCTTGTCCGGGGCCAGCTCTACGTGGCCGATGACCCTGCCGGCACGTTGTCGAACTTGGTCGAGCACACGTCGCTGTCGCGGTTGGGCATCGTGCTCGAGCTGGGCATCGTGTTGACCCAGGCGCTGGCGGCGGTGTGGTTCTACCGTCTGTTCCGCAGCGTGGACACGTTCGCTGCCGGGCTGATCGCAGTGTTCGGGATGGTCAACGCGACCGTGATCCTGGGCAGCGCGGCGTTGCTCGCCACGGCCCTTGATGTCGCCGACGACAAGTCGTTGGCCGTCTCCGGGGGCGCCGCAGCCACCGCACAGCTGCTGTACGTCATCAGCGGTCATCTCTGGGGAGTCGGCGGTTTGTTCTTCGGCCTGTGGCTGATCCCGATGGGCTGGCTCGTGGTGCGCTCCGGTTGGTTGCCGAAGCCCCTGGGTCAGCTCCTGATGGCCGGCGGCGTCGGCTATGTGCTCAGCGCGTTCGTCAGCTACATCTTCACCAGTGCCGACCTCGCGGCCGCGTTGCTGACCATCCCCGCGACTATCGGGGAACTGTGGATCGTCGGCTACCTGATCCTCTTCGGTATCCGCCACCCAGCACCGCCAGCCCGCGACGGCGCTCGGGGTGCTGCCCGAGGCTCGACCGTCGGCATCGGGAGTGACGGGTCGCCAGCGCCCTGAGGTGGCCTGCTTGGCCGCGTCTTTGAAGTGCAGGTACCTACTCGACCAGCCAGTCGCGGGAACAACAGCAGCCTGCCGGTGGGACTTGTGCCTCTGTTGCTCCGTTCGACGTCGGGTGCCGGGCTCATGCGGGACGCTGCTCGGTGGGACGTAGCTCAACCGGTCGAAGACAAGCCGGATCTCCACGCACTGCCCAAAGCCGAACCCACCGGGGAACGCCACCGCGGCCCCTACCGACTGCGCTACGACACCCTCGACAAGATGAGCCTCCGCAGAGCCGGCCGCATGCACCACCTCGGCGTCGGCTACGCCCACGCCCGCAAACGCGCCCTCGCCATCGCCGACCAGACCACCGCGACCGTCATCGAGCTCGAAACCGCCGAGATCCTCCCCACCCGCCAGATCGAACCCACCAAGACCTACTGGCGCACTACCCAAAAACCCCCAGGCCGATGGCCCGGGGGTCTTCAACAGTGACCGATGTCGCGACTCAGGTGAGACACATGTCGCGACTCATCACATGGTGGAGCTGAGGGGATTCGAACCCCTGACCTTCTCATTGCGAGACGGTCGCCTCCACGCTTCGCCGGATCTCGGAAGATTTCTGCGAAACCTGCCCTGACCTGGGCCGACACCCAACATCGGTGTCGTCATCGGGCACGACACTACCCCGGCGGCACGGATGATCTCGGCATTTCTCGGGCCGATTCCGCGGAGTAAACGCGGACGATGCCCTACTCACCGACATCAGCATGGTCGACGTCATTCATTGGCGGCGTGACGCGCGCCCGCGCCGCGTCCTTCGAGTTGTCCGGCGCCGGCGCATGACCAGGTGTTGCCTCCGAACCGGGTCCGGTGGCCGGATGCATGAGTCACTCTCCAGTGGTCGTGAGTGCCGCTCGGTAGGTCTGCAGGACCTGCAGCACCGACGTCACCGCCGTAGCAAGTTCTTTCGGCGCCAGCGTGGCATCGCGCATTTCGGCTCGTTCGGGCACCTGGGCCACGGCAACCCCGATGGTGCGGCTCTCGCTCGGCTCGATGATGTAGTCCTGACGAACGACGAGCAGCGTGTGACGCATCTCCGACTGGCCCCAGCCGTCGCAGGATGACAGCGCCTCGACGGCGGCATCGAGCCAGCGCGAGTCACCCTCGCGGCTCCGCTCCAACCTATCGGTGACAGCGGTGAACAGCATCATGCCGGCGGCATAGGCAGCCGGGGCGGTCTGCTCGTGCTCGTCATAGTTGAGTGCCGCGGCACGGTCGATGAAGTGGCCTGTCCGCTGGAGATCGCCATCGGTAAGAGCACGATCAGCCTTGGCCAGCAGATTGTCCGCGGCGATCAGCACAGCCCTGCTGAACGGCGCAAGGGTTCGCCCAGACGCGAGCTCGACGTCACCAAACGGCTGATCAGCCCGCTTCCGCAAAGTACTCATTCAGCACCGACTCTGGGTCCCCGCTCACCCGGGGAAGGCTACAGCGGGTAGATGCGACCATTCACGAACCGGCCGGTTGCCCGTGGGCGCCAAGGCCCGCCGAACTCCCGGATGCTCGGTCGTCGGTTACGGGGAGACCGAGCTGGGGCAGCTCCGCTCGATCAACGCCCACTGTGATCGCTCAGGTCGGACGGATAGCCATAGGGTCGGTCAGCATGGATGCCAATGAGCCCGGCCTCTTCGACTTGCCCCACCGCGAGCCGCATGTCCCTCCCGAGCGGCCCCAGCGCGGGAGGAACCGCGAGACGTGGGCCCTCACCGCCACCGCCGAGGTCACCATCATCGATGCAGCGGCCCTGTCCGAAGCCGCCGCTCGAGTCGAGGAGCACGCCGTGGTGATCGGGCTCCGTACCGACCTCGACGCCGAGGATGCGGAGCCAAGGGGCCCGGACATGGAGCCCGGCAACGACGCGTGCGACGCACTGGGGTGGCTGATCTGGCCCACCGACGGCCTGGAAGGTCCGCTGGAGGCCGGCGCCTTCCGGATCCTCTCGGTGGACAGCGACGTCGTGGCCGAGTCCGTTGACCGGAGCAAGGTCAGCTGGACGGTCACGGTCAAGCTCACCGACGTCGACCAGCTACGCCGACTGGCAACTCGGGCCCACCCGGACGAGGCGCGGTTCATCGCGGACAGCCTCGCGGTCGCCTGGCAGCGCGCCGCCGACACGTTCGCGCCGCTCCGCTCGATCCCCGGGATCGGCTGGCGGCCGGGGCGGGTCGACGTCGAGCACCTGCACGCCCGAGCTCCGGCTGGGACCCGCTGAGGCCGGCGCGATAGCCGCGTCGAGGTGTCGCGACCGTACTTGGCGGATAGGCCACCCGCGCCAGTTAGGCGACTTGGACGGCGTCCTTCAGCTTGGCGGGGACGTTCTCGGGGAACGACACGACCAGGTGCCGGTTGAGCGCGGTGGCGACGCGGGCGAGGGTGTCGATCCGGTTGCGGGCGCCGCCGCCTTCCTCGAGGCGGGAGATCACCGACTGGGTGGTACCCATCCGCTGTGCGAGCTCGCGCTGGCTGAGTCCGGCTTCGGTGCGCAGGTCGTAGATCAGCTGGCCGAGGGCGAGGTCCTGCTCGATGCCGGCGCGGGTCTCGGCCGTGGGGGCGGGGCGCTTGTCCTTGGCGTCGGTCCAGCGTGAGTAGTTGGCCATCGTCTCCTCCTTCGTCAGCTTCATGGGTAGCGCAGGGCGCACTCGGCGGCTGCGGTGCGTGCTCGGTCGATCTCGTGGCGTTCGTTGTTGCGTTGTTTGCGGAACGTGGTCAGCAGGATGATCCGGCTGTCCTTGGTGAAGCGGTAGGTGATGCGTCGTGCGGTCGGGCCGAGGGTGAACCGCAGCTCGAACAGCCCGTCGCCCAGGCTGCGGGACAGCGGCATCCGGGCTTGGTGTCCGAGGTCGGCCAGGCGGTCCACGATCACCACGACCCGTTGCCACTCCGGGTCCGTGAGGGTGTCGAGCCACTCGACGATCTCGTCGTGAAGCTCGACATCTGCCACCACTCGATGATCGCATTTTTGCGATGATCGCACAAGAGCGATCAACGAGGTCGGCGCGGGTCAGAGTCCGAGGTCGCGGCTGGAGGTGGTCTGCAGGGCGTGGACGGGGCGGATGTAGCGGTCGATGAGGATGTCGACGCGGCGGTGCCGGGTCTGGGCGGCGATCCGGTCGATGCCGACGCCGGCCAGGGCGGCGCTGGTGGCGTGCCCGGCGCGCAGCGAGTGGCCGCTGATCCGGCCACCGGAGAGTCCCGCTGCCAGCGCGCGTTCCTTGACCAGGGCGGAGACGACGTTGCCGGACAGCGGACGCAGCGCGGGTCCGCCTGGGCGGAGGCTGGTGAAGAGCGGCCCTGGTGCGGTGCCCCGGAGGTCGAGCCAGGCGTCGAGGGCGGCGATCGGGTCGGTCAGTCCGTGCCGGCCGTGGGCGATGCCGACGACCTGGCCGCGGGCCTCCTGGTCGGTCTTGGAGCGGCGCAGGTGGAGCAGCAGTCCTGCGGGCTTGGGCTCGAGGTCGGCCAGGGTGAGGGCGGCGAGCTCGGAGCGGCGGAGGGCGCCGGCGAACCCGAGTAGCAGGATCGCGGAGTCGCGGACACCACGGACGGTGGTGCGGTCGATGGCGGTGACGATCTGGCGTACGTCGGCGACGCTGAGCGGCCGCGTCGGGCGGCGTGGGGCGCGGCCGATGATCCGGCGCAGGCCGCGGCGGACCTGCCGGACCGCGTCGTGGTCGATCGGGTCCGGCTTCCCGTGGTGGCGGTGCTGGTGCCCGATGGCCGAGCAGGCCGAGTCGATCGTTGCCAGGGAGAGCCTTGCTCGGCGCACTCGGTCAGGTAGGCGCAGACCACCGCAGGCTCGGCCGGGAAGGCCACGATCCCCCGGCCGGAGCACCAGCGCACCCAGCGACGCCAGGCGAAGGCGTAGACCTTGCGGGTCGACTCGGCGTGGGTGGCGGCAAGCGCCGCGGCGATGCGGGTCGCGTCGTCCTCGGTAAGCCCGACCCAGGGGTCCGTTCGAGCGATGGACGGGAGGTCAGGGGTGGAGATCTGGGTCAGGGCGGTGAGCGAAGTTGTCATCGCAGGGTTGTACCGGGACCTCCGCGAACCGTCCCGTCGACCCCTCCGCGGGGACCGGGTCCGAGCAGGGGCTCGAGTGAAAAGTGCGAGTAATCGCGGAGTGGCCATGCTGTCTCCCTGGTGCGGGATGACGGGCACCGGCCCTGACCTGCAGGTTTGGTGGAGCTGAGGGGATTCGAACCCCTGACCTTCTCATTGCGAACGAGACGCGCTACCAACTGCGCCACAGCCCCATGCGTGCCTTGCAGAACGCGTGCACGAAGGTACCACCGCGTGGTGGGCCGTCCCGAATCAGGCTCCCGCGACCCGGCGCTGCTCGACCTCGGCGTCACGCTCGGCCTGGTCGGCCTCGGCGGCCTCCCGCGCCTCGGCGGCCTGACGGACCAGGGCCGTGTCGACGGAGTCGTGCCCGGAGGAGCTGATGCCGGTGAGCTCGATGCTGCGGACCGTACGCCGGGCGCGGGCCTTGCCCACATAGGTCGGCAGGTTGATCGGCAGCGGGTCCCACAGCGAGCCGTCGTCGGCGAGGGCCGCGTCGAGCTCCTGCTTCAGGATGCCGGCGGTGTCCTCGGCCGGGTCGGCCACCTCGTCGGCCGGAACGCCGGCTGCCACGGCCTCGCTGAATGCCACGTCGCGGGCGGCCGGGTGGACCGCACGAGCGCGCTGCTGCGCGCGGACCGAGAGCCGGGCGACCACCAGGAAGGCCACCGTCAGAGCGCCCGGAATGGCGGGCGCCCAGGCGGGCACCACCGCGAAGAACGCGAGGCCCACGACCGCCACCAGCGCGAGGACCAGGACGGAGAGCACCCGGCGCCGCCGACGGGCGGCCTGGCGCGCCGACGCGCGGGTGGGCAGCCGACGAGCGACCTGCACCTCGGTGACCGCAGTGGTCACCGCGGACTGCACCGAGGCCTCGGGCCCGGCGCCGGCCGGTGCCGCGGTCGACTGCGCCACCTCCGTCTGCTCGAGGGTGGCGCGACGTCGGGTGAGCACCCGCGCCTTGCCGCTGTGACCCTCGTCGAGGGTCGAGCCGGCCACCTCGTCGTGGTGCTTGAGCGCCTTGGGGATCAGGTAGCCCGCCCAGGCGATCGCGAGCACCACGAAGATGACAGCAGACAAGTCCACGGCGCTGACGATACGAGCGGTGCGGACAGGGGGCCCGCAGCGCAGGCGGTGTGTCGTGAGATCACTACTGTGACTGTTGTGAATCTGCCTTCGGGGCGTCGCCTCGGCTGCGCTCGGCCAGCCGTCGGACCATGCCGAGCGGCGCCTCCTCGCGGGTGATCGCGAAGATCTTGTGGTCACGCCACCGCCCGTCGATGTGCAGGAACCTCGGCGCGTAGCCGATCTGGGCGATGCCGAGCTTCTCCACGACCCGCAAGGACGCGGCGTTCTCCGGCCGGATCGCGATCTCGATGCGGTGCAGGCCCACCGGCCCGAAGCAGTGGTCGATGACCATCGCCACCGCGCGGGGGATGATCCCCCGCCCCGCGTAGGACCGGTCGATCCAGTAGCCCAGTGAGCCGAACTGCGCCGATCCGCGCCAGATCCCGCTCACGGTCAGTTGCCCGACCAGGCGGCCGTCGTACTCCACGACGAACGGCAGCTGGCGTCCCGCACGCGCCTCCCGACGCAGCGCGCGGACCATGGAACCGAAGCTGTGCGGATTCTCGTGCGATCGGGCGGGTGGGGTGGCGTCCCAGGGCGAGAGCCAGGTCCGGTTGGCTGCCCGGACGCGCCGCCACGCGGCCCGGTCGCTGTAGGCGATCGGCCGCAGTCGGATCGGGCCGTCCTCGAGCACGGCCGGCCATCCCGGGCTCAGTGGTCGCTCCCCTGGATCTGCTCCACCGCGTGCCGCAGGACGGGTACGACGACCTCCAGGCCGTCCTTGACCCCGCCCCGGGAGCCGGGGAGGTTCACCACCAGCGCCTGACCGACCGTGCCGGCGAGTCCGCGCGACAGGGCGGCGGTCGGCACGCCCTTGGCCACGCCATGGGCACGGATCGCCTCGGCGATGCCGGGAACCTCACGTTCGACCAGCGCGCGCGTGACCTCGGGCGTCCGGTCGGTCGGGGTGAGGCCGGTGCCACCGGTGGTCAGCACGGCGCGGGCCCCGGCAACGACGGCGTCGCGGATCGCGCGCCCCACCGCCTCTCCGTCGGGCACAACGGCCGGTGCCTCCACCTGCCACCCCTCGGCGCGGAGCGCCTCGACGATCAGCGGCCCGGTGGTGTCCTCGTAGACACCCGCTGCGGCGCGGTTGGAGGCCACCACCACCGCGGCCCGCAGCGGGTCACCCACCGGACCCGTCCTCGCGCCGGTAGGTCCCGCTCTTGCCGCCGGTCTTCTCCTCGATGCGCACGTCGGTGACCACAGCACCCTTGTCGACGGCCTTGACCATGTCGACGACGGTGAGGGCGGCGACCGACACGGCGGTCAGCGCCTCCATCTCCACACCGGTCCGGTCGGTGGTGCGCACGGTGGCGGTGATCGCCACGCCGTCGTCCTCCACCTCGAGGTCGACGGTGACTCCGGCGATCGCGAGCGGGTGGCACAGGGGCACCAGGTCGGGCGTCCGCTTGGCGGCCATGATGCCGGCGACCCGGGCAACCCCGAGGGCATCGCCCTTGGGCACGCCCGCACCACGGAGCAGGCCCACGACCTGCGGGGAGACCAGCACCTTGCCGCTGGCGGTCGCCGTGCGCGCGGTGACGTCCTTGCCGGAGACGTCGACCATCCGGGCCGCTCCGGACTCGTCGACGTGGGTGAGGCGCTCGGTCACTGCTCTATCTCCAGCAGCAGCGCCGGCACCTGCTCGCCCCGGTCGACCCGCGTGACGTCGCGGTCCACCACCAGCAGCGCGTTGGCCCGCGCGAGCCCACCGATCAGGTGCGAGCCGGGACCGCCCACGGGCGTGGCGTTGCCGGTCGGGTCGACGTGGGCCCGGACCAGCTGGGTGCGGCCCCGCATCGAGCGCAGCGGCTCCTGCACGACGACCGGGGTCAGCGGGCGGCGTACGGGCTCGCGGCCGGTGAGCTTGCGCAGCGCCGGCACCACGAACATCTCGAAGGAGACGTACGCCGAGACCGGGTTGCCGGGCAGGGTGAAGATCGGGGTGCGGTCCTCCCCCACCGTTCCGAACCCCTGCGGCTTGCCCGGCTGCATCGCGACCTCGAGGAAGTCCACGGTGCCCAGCGACCCGAGCACCTCCTTGACCACGTCGTGGTCGCCCTTGCTCACTCCCCCGCTGGTCACCACGAGGTCCGCGCGGACGAGCTGGTCACCCAGCGCCTCGGCGAACTCCTCGGGGTCGTCGGAGGTCGCGGTGACGCGGTAGGCGATCGCGCCGTGGGCGCGGACGGCGGCGGTGAGCAGGTAGCTGTTGGAGTCGAAGATGCTGTCGCGACGCAGCGGCCGGCCCGGCTCGACGAGCTCGGAACCGGTCGACATCACCACGACCCGAGGACGCGGCGCCGTGGGGACCCGGCCCAGCCCGACCGCAGCGAGCAGGCCCACCTGCCGGGGGCCCACCTGCTCGCCGCGCCGCAGCAACAGGTCCCCGGCGGCAATCTCCTCACCCGCACGCCGGATGTGCTGGCCCTCCCGCGGGGCCTGTCGGACCAGGACCTCGCGGCCGGACTGCTCGGTCCACTCGAACGGCACCACCGCGGTGCAGCCGGCCGGGACCGGGGCCCCGGTCATGATCCGGACCGCGGTCCCCGGGGTCATCTCGAACACCTGGGCCCGGCCGGCGGCGATCTCACCCACCACCGGCAGGTGCGCCGGCCGCTCGGGGGTCGCCTCGGCCACGTCGCGGAAGACCACGGCGTAGCCGTCCATCGCGGAGTTGTCGAACAGCGGCAGCGGCACCGGTGCGTGCAGGTCGGCGGCGACCGGGAGCCCGAGCGCCTCGAGCAGGGGCTGGTCCACCGCCTGCAGCGGCTCCAGCCGCGAGAGGATCTGGTCGAGGTAGTCCTCGATCGGCAGCAGGCCGGGGCGTTCGGGGCCGGTGGTCTGGGGGAGAGGTTCGGCCATGACCCCGACCCTATGCCGGGTCGGACTGCTCCGCTGGGGCCTCGCCCAGCACGGCGCCGGCGTCGATGCGACCGTGGCCGCCCTCGATCTCCGCGCGGCCCTTGACCTTGACCTTCTCCCCGAACGTCCAGTCGCCGTGCACGATCAGCGCTTCGGCCTCCTTCAGCGACGGCACCCCTGCGGGGAAGCGCTTGTCGAAGTCCGCGACGACCTTGTAGTGGCTGTCGAGGTCGATGAACGGGATGCTCCCGGCCACCTGGTCGAGCGCGAAGTCGCTACGGAGGTCGTAGACGTCCGAGCGCAGCACCAGCAGGTCGTTGGTGGTCTTCACCGGCACGAAGCGATCCCTGCCGACCGCGATCGTGCGCGAGTCGGGGAACACCTCGATCGCGGCCCCCATCGCGGTCTCGATCTGCACCACCTCGGGTGTGGAGGAGTCACCGGGGTCGACGTGCTTGGTGTTGCGGATCATCGGCAGCCCCAGGATGCCGTCGCGGCGGCGCAGCTCCCCGCGCATCCGCTCCAGGTCGAACCACAGGTTGTTGGTGGAGGTGTACTTGTGCCGCTCGAGGTCGGCCAGCGCCTCCGTGTCGGCCTCCGCCGTCTGCGCGGTCTCGCGCAGGATGATCCGGCCGTCCTCCTTGCGGCGGGCGAAGTGGCCCCCCTTGCGGTCCGAGGGGGTACGGCGGACCGCCTCGATCGCGAAGGGCGCACCGGACGTGGCGAACCAGCCGGCCACCCGTGGATCGGGGACGGCACCGAGGTTGTCGGAGTTGGACACGAAGGCGTAGCGGTAGCCCGCCTCGATCAGCTGGTCCAGCAGGCCGGTGCCGAGCATCGCGGTGTAGATGTCGCCGTGGCCGGGGGGACACCACTCCAGCGCCGGGTCGCGCGGCCAGGACACCGGCTTGAGGTTCTTGGTGAGGAGCTTGGGCTCCTTGTTCTGCAAGAACTCCAGCGGGAGGCCCTCGACCGGCAGGTCGGCGTACCGCTGCAGGGCGGCGCGGGTGTCGGCCGAGGTGCGGAAGCTGTTCATGAAGATCAGCGGCAGGGTGGCGCCGTGCTCGCGGCGCAGGTGCAGCACCTGCCGGGCGATGATGTCGAGGAACGACAACCCGCTGCGCACGCACAGCAGCGACTTCGCGCGGTCCATCCCCATCGAGGTGCCGAGGCCGCCGTTGAGCTTGATCACCGCGGTGTCGCCGACGGCTCGCGTCGCGTCCGCGTCGGAGACCTCGACGTCGTCGAGTGAGTCCATGTCCAGCGGGTCGATCGAGGACTCGGCGATCATTCCGGTCTCGCCGTGCTCCAGCTGGCGGTAGTAGTGCGCGAAGACCTCGATGGCCACCGGGTCGACCCCGGCCTGCTCCATCTTCCCGCGCGCGAGCTTCAGCCCCTCGGATGTCATACCTCCGATCGTAGGCTCGTGAGGTGGACGACCACACCCGCCCTTCTCAGGACCTCTTCGAACCAGCCAAGCTGGCCCTGCGCGACCAGCTCCTCGCGGACCGCAAGCGCACCTCCTTGCTGCTGCTCGGCGAGCGTGCCCGCGCCCGCGCCGCCCATGTCCTGGCCGCTGCGGAGGTACGCCGTGCCGCCACGGTCGCGGCGTACGTCTCGGTGGGCAGCGAGCCGGGCACCGGGCCCCTGCTCGACGGGCTGCTCGGCGCCGGCAAGCGGGTGATCGTGCCCCGGCTGCTGCGGGACTCCGACCTCGACTGGGTGGCCTACACCGGACCTGACGACCTCGTCCCCGCCGGCCGCGGCCTGCTGGAGCCGACCGGCCGCTCGCTCGGCGTGGATGCCGTGGCGACCGCCGACGCGGTGCTGGTCCCGGGGCTGGCCGTGGACCGCAACGGCACCCGGTTGGGCCGGGGCGGTGGCTCCTACGACCGGGCGCTCGGTCGGGTGCCCGCCGGCACGTTCGTGTGCGTGCTGCTCAACGGTGAGGAGGTGCTCGAGGAGGTCCCTCGCGCCGCCCATGACCGACCGGTCACCGCGGTGGCCACCGAGGAGGGCCTCATCCGCCTCGGCGCGGCCTGAGGGTCAAGGTGTGCTCGGCCGAGCGCCGCAGCGGTGCCGCGGAGAACAGCCACGGCAGCGTCCTGCCCGCGACCCACAGCTCGGTCTGATCGGTGTAGTGCGAGGACGCCGGGTGGCCCGAGACCCCGGTCAGGGAGATCCAGCGCGACCGGTCCAGGTCGGCGAGGTCGACCACCATCCGCATCGAGGGAGCAGAGGTGACCTGGTAGCCCTCGGTCGCGTCCCAGCTGGTCGCGTCCACCGCCGAGTCACCGCCCCCGACCGCGAACGGACCCCGGTTGAACAGCGCCCGCACCAAGCCGGTGTCGCTCTGGCCCACGGACTGGTTCTCCAGCTCAAGCCCGTGCAGACGACCCCAGCGCCAGGTGCCGGGACTCACCCCGGTGCGCACGGTCAGCTCGGACCTGGCGTCGCGCAGCGCCTGGGTGAGGATCATGTCGCGGTTCTCCACCACCCCCTCGGTGTCCTGGTTGTCCCACCACGAGCTCTGGGGCTGGTCGAGGAGCCGGGTCACCACCGCGATCCAGCGGTCGCCGCCGTCGGGCCACAGGGACTCGGGCAGGTCGTCGGCGAAGGTGAGGTGCAGCAGGTTGCTCCACACCGCGTTGAAGTACGCCGCGGCCGCGGAGTCGGCGGACTGGCTGTAGTCCCACTCGCTGAGCAGGCGCTGGCCGTCGGCGTCGTACTCCGAGGTCATCAGCTGGCGCATCAGGTACGGCACCAGGACCGGGGCGATCGGATTGTGGTCGTCGAGCTGCAGCTCGGTCATGTCGGTCACGTCGACCTTGCCGCCGTGGTCGAGCATCTCGCGCAGCACCGTGCGGATCCGTTGGCTGCGATAGCCCTGGTCCGGCGAATTGGTCAGGTAGTACGGGTACGTCGGCCCGGTGACCGCCTGGTTGGCGGTGACGATGAACCCCTCCGGCGGGTCGAGGACGCTGGGCAGCTCGTCGAAGGGGATGTCCTTCCCGGTCCAGTCGTTGCGCGGCAACCAGCCCGCGACCGGGTAGTCACCCAGCCGCCCGCCCTTGCGGATCGGGATCGCGCCCGGCGCCTGGTAGCCGATGTGGCCGGCGGTGTCGGCATAGACCAGGTTCTGGCTCGGTACGGCGAACCGGCGGGCCGCCTCGCGGAAGTCGCCCCATCCGGCCGCCCGGTCGATCATGAAGACGGCGTCCGCGGTGGGCCGCGGCGTCAGGGCGGTCCAGGAGAGTGCCACGGCGTAGCCGTTCTCCCGCGGCGGCGCGCCCGACGGGACGGCCGCGTTCGCACCGACACTGGACAGCTCGCTCGAGACGTCGGAGACCAGCGGCCCGTGCGGGGTGCTGCGGACCGAGATCAGCTTCGAGGAGCCCCCGGCCACCCGGATGACCTCGTCGCGCTCGGTCAGCGGGCGGAGCTTGCCGTCGTAGAGGTACCTCTTGCCCCGGATCTCCTCCAGGTAGAGGTCCATGACGTCGGGGCCGAGGTTGGTGAACCCCCAGGCGATGTCGCGGTTGTGGCCGATCACGACGCCGGGGAACCCCGAGAAGGTGAAGCCGGTGACGTCGAAGGGGCAGTCCGCGTCGACCTGCCGGCAGTGCAGGCCCATCTGGTACCAGATGCCGGGCATGCTCACGCCGAGGTGCGGGTCGTTGGCCAGCAGCGGCTTGCCGGTGGCGGTGTGCTCGCCGGAGACCACCCAGCTGTTGGATCCCAGGCCGTTTCCGGTGCCGAGCAGGCGGGGGATCGTCCGCGCGACCCGTTCGACCCGGTCGAGCACGCGCATCTCGCCGTCGCCGTACGCCGGGCGGGCTCGTGGTCTCGCCGCCTGCTTCGACGCTCCCGGCACGATCGGGGTGCGGTCGTAGTCGTAGGAGGGGTAGAGCTGGCCGATCTCGGCGGAGGTGTGGTTGACCGACAACCGAGCCCGCGCGATCTCCTCGTCCATGTTGCCCCCGAGGTCCCACGCCATCGCCTTGAGCCAGGCCAGCGAGTCCACCGGCGTCCACCGCTCCGGCCGGTAGTTCAGGCCCCCGAGGGCCAGGACGGTGTACTCCAGGGAGAGGTGTGTGGCCGACTTTCCGGTGATGTAGGCGTTCACCCCCGCGCTGTAGGCGCGCAGGTAGGCGCGCGTCTCGGGGGCGAGCAGGCGATACTCCTGCGCCGCGACCCGCCGCCACCCCATCGTGCGGATCAGCATGTCCGCCTCGAGCCCGGACTCCCCGACCAGCTCGCTGATCCGACCAGCGGTCACGTGCCGCCGGAAGTCCATCTCGTAGAAGCGGTCCTGGGCGTGCACGTAGCCCTGGGCGAAGAACAGGTCGGCGCTGGTGTCGGCGTAGATCTGCGGAATGCCGTGGTCGTCGCGCAGGATCTCCACCGGGCCGTCGAGGCCGGACAGCACCCGGGCGCCGTCGAGGTCGGGCAGCGGCCTGCGGATCATCACCACCACGGCGACGACCAGGGCGAGGACGAGCAGGACGACCAGGGCGACGCCGTACGTCGTCCGTCGGGCCCAGGTCGGCCAGTCGCGGAACGACGGCCGGGCAGGCCCCTCCTCGCCCGTTGCCACGGCGAGCATTCTGCCTGTTGTCGTAGTATTGGCACTCGAGAGCGGCGAGTGCCAGGGATGCGCCGCCTGGGTGGACCAGCGGAGGAACCAGTGCCGACCTACCAGTACCAGTGCACCGACTGCAGCCACTTCTTCGAGATCGTGCAGAAGTTCACCGACGACTCGCTGACCGTCTGCCCCGAGTGCGAGGGCCGGCTGCGCAAGGTCTTCAACGCCGTGGGCGTGGTCTTCAAGGGCTCGGGCTTCTACCGCACCGACAGCCGCGCGAGCGCGAGCACCGGCGCGTCGAACGGGTCCGGCGACTCGGCCGCGAGCGGGTCGTCGAGCAGCACCTCCTCCCCCGGCGACTCCTCGGCCGGCACCTCCTCGACCAGCACTCCTCGACCAGCACCTCCTCCAGCCCCACCGCCCCGGCCGCGTCCTCCTGACCTGCGGCCGCTGAGGCGGCCTGTGGATCGCCGGACGCACCGATCGGCGTTCGCGCCTACGGTCGGGCCGCATGCAGCCGCTCCGTGCCGTCCCCGACCTCGTCCTCCGGGCGCGCCGCCGCGTGCTGCGGCACCGCCGCGGACTGGTCGCCCTCTGCCTCGGCGCCACCGTGCTGTTCGCGCTGCGTGCCCTGGCGCCGGGTCCACCCGCGACGGTCGCGGTCTGGACGGCGACCCGGGACCTCTCCTCCGGTGCGCAGCTCGACAGCTCCGACATCGAGCAGCGACGCGTCGACCCCGCCGCGGTGCCGGCGGACCGGGTGAGTGACCCGGCGCAGGTGCTCGGCCGGACCCTGGCGGCTCCGGTCTCGGCCGGTGAGGTGCTCACCACCGGCCGCGCCATGACCGCCGGCTTGCTGCGCGGCTACCCCGGACGGGCCGCCGTACCGGTGCGGATCACCGACGCCGACGTGGTCAGCCTGCTGCGGGTGGGCGACCGGATCGACCTCGTCGCCGTCGATCCCGACGGTCGTCGCGAGCCTGCGATCCTGGCCGGGGAGGTCCCGGTCGTGGCCGTCCCGCGCCCGCACGCCGGCGCCTTCGACAGCGGCGCGCCGGGGCGACTGGTGGTCGTCGCCGTTCCCTCCGCACTGGCCACGAGGGTGTCGGCTGCGGCAGTGTCTGACTACGTCAGCGTTCTCTGGTCCGGCGACTGAGCCGAGGTCTACGAAAGGTCAGCGCGCATGAGTGGCTTCAAGAACTTCCTCCTCCGTGGCAATCTCGTCGAGCTCGCCGTCGCGTTCGTCATGGGCACCGCGTTCGCCACGGTGGTCACCGCCACGGTGGCCGTGATCATGTCGCTGATCGGCAAGATCGGCGGACAGCCCGACTTCAACGCCTGGAAGCCCGGCGGCATCCCGCTGGGCGTGTTCGTGACCGCCCTGGTCTCGTTCGTGATCCTTTCTGCGGTCGTCTACTTCTTCGTCGTCAAGCCCTACACGGTCGCCAAGGAGCGCTACTTCCCCGGCGAGGCCGCGGGCACCCCGGCCGACGTGGCGGTGCTGGAGGAGATCCGCGACATCCTGGCCGCGCGCGAGGGCGGCAGCCGCGGCGCCGGTCACGACGTCTGACCCGCGCCCGGACCTCAGCCGTGGTGCGGCGGCACCTGCCGGCGCAGCCACTCCTCCGACGACTCCCCGGTGTCGCTGTCCCGCTCGCTCGGCTCGGGGAGGTCGTCGCGGGACTGGTCCGGCAGGTCGTCGCCGAAGACCTCGGCCAGCCGCTTGCGGCGGGCGGCGCGCGACCGGGCGTCGTCCTCGCGACCGCGCTCGTCGCTCACGCGGGTACGCCGACTCGTGCGGCCTCGCTCAGCCAGGCCACGTCGAGCCTCGAGCGGCGGGGTCGCCAGCCGGTCTGAGCGGCGAAGTGCTCCGAGCACACCCGCAGCGACCGACCGAGCGGCTCCAGCCGCACACCGGCCAGCCGCCGCAGGAACGGCCCGAGGAAAGCGGTGTGCAGGTAGGCCACCGGGTCGACACCGGCGGCGAGGGCGAAGGTCTGGACCAGGTCGCGGCGGCGTACCGGCTCGGCCCCGACGTTGTAGACCCCGCTCGGTGCGTGCAGGGCGGCCAGCACCGCCGTGCCGAGGTCGTCGGTGTGCACCACGTGCGCCCACCCCTCGGGCGAGCCCATCCCGATCGGGCGGCCGGCCCCCGCGGCACGGAGCAGGTGACGGGTCTGGGGCTCGTCGCCGACGATCGTGCCGAAGCGCAGCACCACCCCGGCGCGGGAGTCGCAGGAGTAGTCCTGCACCAGCGACTCGGCCACGGCCACGGGCTCGGTCGTGGCATTGATGTCGAGCGCGCAGTCCTCCCGGATCCAGGAGTCCCCCCGGTCGGCGTACAGCAGGCTGACGCCCCCCTGCACCACCCGGCGTACGCCGGCCCGGCGGGCCGCCGCCACCACGTTGCGGACCCCCAGGGTCCGCAACCGGTCGTGCCGACGCCACGCGCCCGGGGCGACGGCCGCGTAGCCGACGGGCGCGGCGGTCGCCAGGTTGACCACGGCGTCCGCGCCCGCACAGGCCTCGGTCAGGGACGCGACGTCGAAGACGTCACCTCGTGCCGGGAGGGCACCCAGGACTGCGCTCCGTTCCGCGCTGGGAGCACTGCGGCACACAGCGACGACGTCGTGCCCGGCCTCCCTCAGCACCGGTACCGCGGCCCGGCCGACGACGCCGGTGCCGCCCGTCACGACGATCCTCACGCCCGCCATACTCCATAACGACCCGGTAACGGGCAACTCGGGCGCGCCGGGAGCCCCCGCGCTTCCTCGCCCACCCGGCCTCGCCGGTCATGTGCACAGACCGGCTTCCTCCGCCTGCTGCTTGCGCTCCTGCTCGCTCGGACCGGTGGACTTCTTCGGCGTCGCCGAGCCGCTCGGCGCGGGCCCCTCGGTCGAGGCGTTGGGCTTCTTGCCCGGCTTGATGGCCGTCGCGGCGAACTTCCCCAGGGGCTTGTCGTAGCGGATCCGCTGCCACAGCTGGTCGGCCTCCGGGGTCCAGACCAGCCGGTTGGGGTCCTCGGGCCAGGGCGCGTTCGGCACGGTGATGAACTGGATGTTGTCCAACCCGATGTTCTTCAGCTGGTTGCCCAGGACCGCCAGCTCCTTGAGATGGGCGAACCCCGGGTCGGTGGTCAGCGACTTGGTCGCCGCGTCGAGGAAGCGGTAGAGGCGCACGGGATTGGCGAGGGTGCCCTTGCTGACCGCCTTCTCCACCATCGCGGCGATGAAAGCCTGCTGCCGCTTCATCCGGCCGATGTCACCGTTGGGTGCGCCGAGCCCGTGCCGGACGCGGACGTAGTCCAGCGCCTGTCTCCCGGTGACGTTGTAGGTGCCGGCGGGGAGGTGGATGTGCCCGATGGTGTCGTTGACCTCCTGGGGCACGCACACCCGCACACCGCCGAGTGCGTTCACCATCTGCTGGAAGCCCACGAAGTTGACCACCACGTAGTGGTCGATGCGGATGTCGGTGAGTCGCTCGACGGTCTTCACCGTGCAGGCCGGGCCCCCGACCGCGTACGCCGCGTTGAACTGGGTGAGGCCCCCGGGGACCTTCTGGTGGCCGTTCTTCGAGGTGCACTCCGGACGCTCCACCATCGCGTCGCGGGGCAGGCTGACGCCGTAGGCGCGGGACCGGTCGCCGGACAGGTGCAGGAGGATCGTGGTGTCGGAGAGCCCGGGGGTGTCGCCACCGATCTTGGTGCCGTCGCGGGTGTCGGAGCCCATCACCAGGACGTTCATCGGCTCCTTCGGGCCGCTGACCTTGACCGCCTCGGGCCGGTCGCCGAGCTGGCCGATGATCGAGACCGAGTTGATGTTGCCCTCGAGCTTCTTGTAGGCGACCACGAGACCCGTCGCCACGAGCAGGGCGAGGACGCTGAGTCCGATCAGCAGCCGCTTGGTCGTCAGGCGCCGACGCCGGCGATGCCGCGAAGGGGTGTCCTCGGCCCCCTGGGCTGCCTCGTCCTCGGCCATGTCTGTCCTGTCTCCCTGGTGGCCCCCCGCGGGTCACTGACGTGACGATCAGCCCCATTGTCTTTCCCGGTGGCAAGCGGCCCAAATCATGGCATGACGGGCGCCCGGGTGTCCCGCAGTGCCTCGTCGGGCGGCGAGCCGACCTGCAAGGATGGCCGCACCGGCCCCAGTAGCTCAGTGGATAGAGCAGCCGCCTCCTAAGCGAAAGGTCGCCAGTTCGACTCTGGCCTGGGGCACTCCGCTCGCTCCGATCCGGGAGGACCCAGCGTGATCATCAGGACTGTCGCCGTGCTCTGCCTCCTCGGCGGCATGCTCGCCGGCTGCGGCGACGACAGCAACACCCGGCCCCCCGCGCCCGCGTCGGCGAGCCCCGCGGCGTCGGACACCGCGACCGGGTCGGCCGTGCCGACACCCACCTCGAGCATGACCGGCTCCCCACAGACCGCCTCGTTCGGGCCCTTCGTCGGGACGTTCTCCGGCCACACCCGCTACCTGGAGATCGACGAGCAGGGTCGCGGGGAGGAGCACGTGGGCGACGGGTGCTGCCACCCGATCTACGACGCGAAGATCCAGCTCACCGACACCACCAAGCGGCCTTGGGGCTGGGTGGCCGGCTTCAAGGTCCTGGAGATCGAGGTGCATGACCGCACGGAGGTCAGCGCCGAGGCCAAGGCCGGCCTCACCGGGACCCTGACCCTCAAGCGCGGGCTGCTCACCTCCTCGCTGGACAACCAGACCTACTGCGCCGGGCGCGCGGCCCGGCGCGCCCGGTGCGGCGCCTGAGCCGATGCCCTCCGCGGACCACCTGATCCTGGTGCTCAACGCCGGCTCCTCGTCGCTGAAGTACCAGGCGGTGCGGCCGTCGGGCGACGTCGCGGGCAGGGGCCTGGTCGAGCGCGTCGACGAGACCGGCTTCGACCGTGCGATCCGCGCGATGGAGGACGAGCTCGCCGCGGGTGGCGTCGCCCCGGAGCAGGTCACCGCGGTAGGCCACCGGGTCGTCCACGGCGGGACCGACCACACCTCACCGACGGTGGTCGACGAGGCGCTGCTCGACGACATCGACCGACTCTCGGTGCTGGCGCCCCTGCACAACCCCGCTGCCCTGGCCGTCATCGCAGAGGCCAGGCGGGTGTGGTCCGGGGTGCCGCACGTCGCGGTCTTCGACACCGGGTTCTTCGCCGACCTCCCGGCGGTCGCCGCGACGTACGCCCTCGACAGCGAGGTCGCCGAGCGGGCCGGCATCCGCCGGTTCGGGATGCACGGGATCAGCCACCAGTACGTCGCCGGGGAGGTCGCCCGCTTCCTGGACCGACCGCTCGCGGACCTCGACCAGATCGTGCTGCACCTGGGCAACGGCGCCTCGGCGAGCGCCCTCCGCGGCGGCCGCCCGGTGGAGACGTCGATGGGCTTCACCCCGCTCGAGGGGCTGGTGATGGGCACCCGTGCCGGTGACGTCGACCCCGGGGTGCTCCTCCACCTGCTCGAGCACGACTACACCGACCTGGCCGGGCTCACCGAGATGCTGCAGCACCGCTCCGGGTTGCAGGGACTGGCCGGGCGCCACGACTTCCGTGACCTCACCGCCGCCGTCGAGGCCGGTGACGCGCGGGCACGCCTGGCCTACGACGTCTACTGCCACCGGCTCCGCAAGTACGTCGGGGCCTACCTCGCCGTCCTCGGCGGCGCCGACGTCCTCACCTTCACCGCCGGCATCGGCGAGCACGTCGCCCGACTGCGAGCCGACGCACTGGCAGGGCTGGAGCCACTCGGCATCGAGGTCGATCCCGCCCGCAACGACGCCGAGGCCACCGGCCCGCGCCGGATCAGCAGTGACTCCTCGGCTGTCACGGTCCTCGTCGTCCCGACCGACGAGGAGCTCGCCATCGCCGGCAAGGTGGCCGCTCTGCTGGGCTAACTGCGGCGAGGCTGGGTATGCCACAGACGTGATCGCGATCGCCTCGCTCCTGCTCATCGTCGCCCTGTCGCTGCTGGTGACCCGGGTGGCGACCGTGATCCTGGTCGCCACCGGCACCGCGAAGCACGTGGCGCGCTTCCAGGCGCGCTCGGCGTTGACCGGCGCCGGTTTCACCACCAGCGAGTCCGAGTGGGTCGTCGACCATCCGATGCGTCGCAAGGTGATCGCCACCTTGATGCTGTTCGGCAACGTGGGCCTCGTCGGCGCGGCCAGCTCGGCCATCCTGGGGTTCCAGGGCGGAGCGCTCGGTCACGCCAGCTGGCGGATCACCGAGCTGGGGATCGGGCTGCTGGCCCTGGTCTTCATCTCCCGGAGCCGCTGGGTGGACCGCAAGCTGACCGACCTGACCAGCCGCATGCTGCGCCGCTACACAGATCTGCCCGCCCGGGACCTGTCCGGCCTGCTGCAGCTCTCCGGCGACTACACCGTCCAGGAGCTGGCGGTCATGCCCGGCGACTGGCTCGCCGAGAAGTCACTCGCCGAGCTCGACCTGCGAGACGAAGGCACCGCGGTGCTGGGAGTCACCAGGCCCAACGGCCGCTACCTGGGGGCACCGCCCGGCAGCACGGTGATCGGGCCGGGCGACACGCTCATCGTCTACGGCCGCGCGGAGCGGCTGCGCGAGCTCGACCAGCGCAAGAGCGACGAGGCCGGGACGCGGGCCCGCGCGGCGGCCGTCCGGGAGCACCAGCAGATCTTGGGCGACGAGGCGCGGGCTGACGCTGCCACGCCCACCTCCGGCTGAGGAGCGCGGCCTCAGGCGGTCAGGCCCACCACGTTCCAGGCGATGCCCTCGTGCCGGTAGGTCGCACGCAGCCCGGTCTGCTCGGCGGCTCGGGTCAGGGCGGCAGGGTCGTGGAGGAAGGAGCGGAACGGGTTGCGCCGCAACCGACGCACGAGGTTCTCGGTGGTGAATCCAGCGCGCATCAGCACGCTGCGGGGCGGGTGGCTGAAGACCAGCGAGCGGGTCGCCCTGCCCGCCGCAGCGCCGAGCAGACGCTGGTAGTCCGGATAGCAGCACACCACCCGGTGCAGCACCACGAAGTCGTGCGGTTCCACCGCGTCCGGCGACGTGGCCAGGTCCAGCTGTCGGCGAGTGACACGGTCGGTGACCCCCGCCTCGGTCGCGAGGGCAGCAGCGTCCGCCTCGTAGGAGTCGACGAGCTCGAGGTTCGTCACCCGCTCGGCGCCGAGCCGCAGCAGGTCGAGCTGGAGAGCGCCGACTCCCCCGCCGACCTCCAGGACGCTCGCCCCGTCGAGGCCCTGCCCGGCGAGGAAGCCAGCCATCCGGGTCGCCGTCCGGTCCAGGCCTCGCCGGCGGTAGCGACGGGCCAGCTGCCGGGAGAACCCGTCACCGAACGTGTCGCCGTACCCCGCCGGCTCGCAGCAGCCTCCCATGGGCGCCAGTCTCCGCCTCAGCGCCTGGGCTGAGAAGGGGGCCGGCCGCTGGTGGCCCCACCGCAACTGAGACAGCGACCAGAACCAGTCGGACCGAGTGGCGACTCGCCGTGCCCGGCTCAGGCGACGCCCGTCTGCCGAAGGAGTCCGGCGAGGCGCCACTCGACCGCGCCGTCCTCGGACCGGCGGGCCCGGTAGCCGCGAGCGGTGAGCAGCCGCACCGCGTCGTGCGCCAGGACGCAGTAGGCGCCCCGGCAGTAGGCGACGACCTCGGCGTCCGCCGCCAGCTCCTCCAGCCGGTCGGCGAGCTCGTCGAGGGGGATGTTGACCGCGCCGCGGAGGTGTCCAGCGGCATACTCAGCGGCCGGCCGGACGTCGAGGACGGTCACCTCGCCGGTGCGGGCCCGCTCGAGGAGCTCCTCCCGCGTCACGGCATCGGTGTCGTCGGGCCCGAGGTAGCGCCGACTCGCGCGCTCGGCCCCTGCACGGTGTCGGACCGCGACCGAGCGCAGGGTCACCAGCAGCTCGGCGACGTCCTCGTCGGCCAGGGTGTTCACCACCCGCTTGCCGGCCCGCGCCGAGCGCACCAGACCGGCCTCGCGCAACGCCTGCAGGTGTGCCGAGCAGGTGGACGTCCCCAGCTCCGCGGCCACCGCCAGCTCCTCGACCCCGCGTGGTCCCTGGGCGAGCAGGTCGAGCAGCTCGAGCCTGCCGGGGTTGGCCAGGGCCTTCCCGACGGCGGCGAGCTCGGCGTACAGCGCTGCCTTGGCGGCACGGTCACCCATGGCGGCCTCCGGTCTCGCGTCGGTGGGGCGGATGAGTCTCGTACATGCGGACCACCACGACGAGGCCCGACACCGCGGTGAGGGCGGCGACCGCCCAGACCGCCGCCCGCACACCGTAGGCATCGGCCACCAGTCCGGCCACCAGGGCGCCGACCGCGAAGCCACCGTCGCGCCAGAGCCGATAGACCCCGACCGCGCGGGCGCGCCAGGACGGATGCGCCACGTCCCCCACCACCGCGAGCAGGGTGGGGTAGACCATGGCGGTCCCCGCCCCGAGGAGCACGGCGGCCGCGGCCCACCTGCCGAAGGTGTCGACCGAGGCCACCATCGCCAGCGCCACTGCCTGGACGACCATGCCGCCGGCGATGAGCCGCTTGCGCCCCCACCGGTCCGAGAGCGCGCCGGTGAACAGCTGCCCCACCCCCCACGCCGCGGGGTAGAGGGCAGCCAGCACGCCGATGCTGCCGACGGACAAGCCGGCGCCCGCGAACAGGACCGGGAACAGCCCCCAGGCCAGGCCGTCGTTGAGGTTGTTGACCAGGCCGGCCTGGCTGGCCGCCGAGAGTGCCGGCTCCTTCACGCTGGTCTGCAGTGCCACCTCGGCGTCGGTGATCCCACCGTGCAGGTGGTCGGGCCGACCGCCGGCGCGCGGCGCCTGTGACCGTGCCTCCAGCCGGGCGTGCGCGTGGGTCTCCCGCACCGCCAGCGTGGAGAGTCCGAGCCCCAGGGCGGCGAAGGCCAGGCCCAGGAGGAACGGAGCCGGCCGCAGTCCGTAGCCCTCGGCGAGGTAACCGGTGGCCAGGGCCGTGACCGCGACCGCGCCGTACCCGGCGGCCTCGTTCAGGCCCATCGCGAAGCCGCGTCGGGCGGGGCCGACCAGGTCGATCTTCATGATCACCGTGGTCGACCACGTCAGCCCCTGGCTGACCCCGAGCAGCACGTTGGCCGCGACCACCCAGCCCCAGGTCGGCGCCCAGATCAGCAGCAGCGGTACCGGCACGGCGACCAGCCAGCCGGCGACGAGCACCGGCTTGCGCCCGAACCGGTCGGAGAGGGTGCCGGCGGCGTAGTTCGCGACTGCCTTGGCCAGCCCGAAGGCGAGGATGTAGGTGAGCGCAGCGGTATAGGCGCGCAACCCGAACTCGTCGGCGCCCAGCAGCGGCAGCACGGTCCGCTCCTGGCCGAGCATGCCGCCCACCAGCCCGTTGACCGCGACCAGCAGGGCGAACTGCGCGAGGTTGGGCCGCAGGCCCAGACGCACCGCCGCGTCCCGGGGCCCGTCGCCCACGTGCGCAGCCGGCATCGCACCTCCTCGGGTGCGAGATTACGTCACTCCATGAAGTTGTGGAATGAGCCTCAGTTGTGGTCGGCCGCCGTGCCGGCCCGCGCCGTGGTGGAGGGCGACTCCTCCTTGTGCGGCTCTGCGGCCGCCGACCACGACCAGTCCCGCACCTCGGGCAGGTCCTCGCCGTACTCCCGGGTCCACAGCCGCGCCCGCCGGCGGGTGTCGACCATCTCCTGCCGCACCGACGCGGCGCACGACCCGAGCCCGGGCACCCGGTCGATGACGTCCATGACCAGGTGGTAGCGGTCGAGGTCGTTCATCATCACCATGTCGAACGGCGTGGTGGTGGTGCCCTCCTCCTTGTAGCCGCGGGCGTGGATGTTGTGGTGGTTGGTGCGTCGGTAGGTCAGTCGGTGGATCAGCCACGGGTAGCCGTGGTAGGCGAACACCACCGGCTTGTTCGGGGTGAAGAGCGTGTCGAACTCCCGGTCGGACATCCCGTGCGGGTGCTCGTGGTCGTCCTGGAGCCGCATCAGGTCCACCACGTTGACGAACCGCACCTTCAGCTCGGGCAGCTCACGGCGCAGGATCGACACGGCGGCCAGCGCCTCGAGGGTCGGCACGTCGCCCGCGGCGGCGAGCACCACGTCCGGGTCGTCGCCGTCGTTGGAGGCCCACTCCCAGATGCCGGCGCCCCGGGCGCAGTGCAGGTCGGCCTCGTCGGGCGTCAGCCAGTCGAACTGCGGCTGCTTCCCCGCGACCACCACGTTGATGTAGTGCTCACTCTCCAGGCAGTGCCGCATGGTGGAGAGCAGCGTGTTGGTGTCCGGCGGCAGGTAGACCCGGACCACCTCGGCCTTCTTGTTCACCACGTGGTCGATGAACCCGGGGTCCTGGTGGGAGAAGCCGTTGTGGTCCTGGCGCCACACGTGCGAGGTGAGCAGGTAGTTCAGCGAGGCGATCCGCGGCCGCCACTCCAGGCCCCGGGTCACCTTCAGCCACTTCGCGTGCTGGTTGACCATCGCGTCGATGATGTGGATGAAGGCCTCGTAGCAGCTGAACAGCCCGTGCCGGCCGGTGAGCAGGTAGCCCTCGAGCCACCCCTGGCACTGGTGCTCGGAAAGCATCTCCACCACCCGTCCGTGGTGGGCGAGGTGCTCGTCGACCGGCAGGATCGAGCCGGCGAACACCTTGTCGGTCACGGCGTACACGGCGTCGAGCCGGTTGGAGGCGGTCTCGTCCGGCCCGAAGATCCGGAAGTTGGCCGGGTTCTGCTGGACCACGTCCACGAGGTACTGGCCGAAGACCCGCGTCGCCTCGTGCACCGAGCCTCCGGGCTCCGGTACGTCGACCCCGTGGGTGCGGAAGTCCGGCAGGTCCAGCGGGACCCGCAGCAGGCCTCCGTTGGCGTGCGGGTTGCCGCTCATCCGGCGAGTCCCCGACGGCGCCAGCGCCGCGATCTCCGGGCGAAGCCGACCGTCGTCGGCGAACAGCTCCTCGGGGAGGTAGGAGCGCATCCAGTCCTCGAGCTGACGGCGGTGGTCGGCGTCGTCACGGGTGTTGGCCAGCGGGACCTGGTGCGCCCGCCAGGTGCCCTCGACCTGCGTGCCGTCGACGACCGCCGGGCCGGTCCAGCCCTTCGGGGTCACCATCACGATCATCGGCCACGGTCGGCGCTCGAGGTCGCCGTCCTCCCGGGCGGCGCGCTGGATCTCCACGATCCGGTCGTGGGCTCGCTCCATCGCCCCGGCCATCTGCTGGTGGACGTCGGCCGGCTCGTCGCCCTCGACGACGATCACCTCGTGGCCGTAGCCCCGCAGCAGGCTCTCCAGCTCCTCCCGGGTGATCCGGGCGGGGACCGTGGGGTTGGCGATCTTGTAGCCGTTGAGGTGCAGGATCGGGAGCACCGCCCCGTCCTTGACCGGGTCGACGAACTTGTTGCCGTGCCAGGAGGTCGCCAGCGGCCCGGTCTCGAACTCGCCGTCCCCGACGACCGCGGCCACGACCAGGTCGGGGTTGTCCATGGCGGCGCCGTAGGCGTGGGAGAGCACGTAGCCGAGCTCGCCGCCCTCGTGGATCGACCCGGGCGTCTCCGGAGCGACGTGACTGGGGATCCCCCCGGGGAAGGAGAACTGCCGGAACAGCGCCCGCATGCCGTCCTCGTCCGGGCCCACGTGCGGATAGGTCTCGGAGTAGGTGCCCTCGAGCCAGGCGTTCGCCACCGCCGCCGGACCGCCGTGCCCGGGACCGGCGAGGAAGATCGCGTTGAGGTCCCGCGTGTTGATCAGCCGGTTCAGGTGCGTCCAGACCAGGTTGAGCCCGGGTGTGGTGCCCCAGTGACCGAGGAGCCGGGGCTTGATGTCCTCCGGCTCCAGCGCCCGGCGGAGCAGGGGATTGTCCAGCAGGTAGATCTGCCCGACCGAGAGGTAGTTCGCGGCTCGCCACCAGGCGTCGTACGCCGACAGCTCCTCGGCGAGCATCGGACCGGTGACATCGGGCACAGCTGGGGTGGTCATGAGGACACGTTCCCTCGCGCCCGGGCGACATGCCAGAGGGCGACCGAAGCTGCTCGCGCACCGAGGAGCTGTCCGGCGTTGTGGCGCCGGTCACGGGGAACCGGGGTTGCGCCGGACACGGACCCCCGGTGTACCGTTCTTAGGCAAGCCTTACCTGACCACTATCAGCAGCGACGGAGCCCCATGCTGGCGAACTTCCTGATCGGTCTGCGCGAGGGGCTCGAGGCCAGCCTCGTCGTGGTGATCCTGATCGCCTACCTGGTCAAGTCCGACCGTCGCCACCTGATCCCCCGGATCTGGGTGGGCATCGGCCTCGCCGTGCTGGTCTCGCTCGCGTTCGGCGCCCTGCTCACCTGGGGCCCGCGCCAGCTGACCTTCGAGGCGCAGGAGGCGATCGGCGGCACCCTGTCGATCGTGGCCGTCGGGTTCGTGACCTGGATGGTCTTCTGGATGGCCCGGCACGCCCGCGGTCTCTCCGGCGAGCTTCGTGGGCGCATCGACGTCGCCGCCGAAGCCGGCGCCGCCAGCCTGGTCCTCGTCGCGCTGCTCGCCGTGGGCCGCGAGGGCCTCGAAACGGCTCTGTTCCTGTGGGCCGCCACCCAGGCGGCGACCAGCGCCGACGCCTCGACCACCACCCCGCTGCTGGGCGCGCTTCTCGGCCTCGTGGTCGCCACCGCGATGGGCTACGCGTTCTACAAGGGCGTGCTGAAGATCAACCTCTCCAAGTTCTTCACCTGGACCGGCGCCCTGCTCATCGTGATCGCCGCCGGCGTGCTCGCCTACGGCGTGCACGACCTCCAGGAGGCGGGCATCCTGCCCGGACTGAACACCGTGGCCTTCGACGTGAGCGCCCAGGTCCCGGCCGACTCCTGGTACGGCACGCTGCTCAAGGGCACGGTGAACTTCTCCCCGCGCACCACCGTGCTCGAGGCGATCGCCTGGTTGGCGTACGTCGTGCCCACGATGACCCTCTTCCTGACCCGGATGCGGCGTCGCTCGACCGCGACTGCTCCTGCTCCGGCGTCCGCCCCGGAGGCGGTGCCCACCGCCGGGCAGCCCGCCGACGCCCGCTGACCGAAAGGCCACCACCCCGTGAAGCTCCACCCGATCGCTGCTGCCTGCGCGCTTGCACTCCTGGGCAGCACCGCGACCGCCTGCAGCCTGACCGAGTCCAAGAAGGAGAAGTCCGCCTCCGCGGACCGCAGAGTCACCGTGACCTCCTCGGCCGACGCCTGCGAGCTGAGCACCACCAGCGCGCCGTCGGGGCACCTGGTGTTCACGGTGAAGAACACCGGCTCCCAGGTGACCGAGTTCTACCTCTACGCCGCCGACGGCAAGAAGATCGTCGCCGAGGTCGAGAACATCGGCCCCGGGCTGTCCCGCGAGCTGGTGGTCACCGCCGAGCCCGGCAAGTACGTCACCGCCTGCAAGCCCGGCATGAAGGGCGCGGGAATCCGCGGGGACTTCACCGTCACCGACTCCGGGCACGACGGCTCGGCCCGCGGCGCCGACCCGGAGCAGGTGGAGCAGGCGACCGAGGCGTACGCCGCCTTCGTCCGCGCCCAGTCCGAGGAGCTGCTGGAGCGCACCAGGCAGTTCGCCGCGGCGTACACCGCCGGGCAGGACCATCGGGCGCGGAAGCTCTACGCGCACGCCCGGGAGCCGTGGGAGCGCATCGAGCCGGTCGCCGAGTCCTTCGGCGACCTCGACCCGAAGATGGACGCTCGCCAGGTCGACCTCGAGCAGGGTCAGGAGTGGACCGGCTGGCACCGCATCGAGAAGGAACTGTGGTTCCCGCGGGGGATGCCGCACGACAAGGTCCCGACCACGACGCAGCGCAAGGCGTGGACCGAAGACCTCCTCGCCAACACCCGCACCCTGCACGAGCGCGTGCAGCACATGGACTTCGGCGTCGACCAGATCGGCAACGGCGCCAAGGAGCTCCTCGACGAGGTGGCGACGGGCAAGGTCACCGGCGAGGAGGAGATCTGGTCGCACACTGATCTCTACGACTTCCAGGCCAACGTCGACGGCGCCCGGAAGGCCTACACGGTCCTGAGGCCGATCCTCGAGGACAAGGACCCCGCGCTGTCGCGCCGGATCGCCGCCGAGTTCGCCGACCTGCAGGAGCTGCTCGACCACTACCGCACCGGCGAGGACGACTTCGTCTCCTACGACGAGGTCACCGAGGCGCAGCGCAAGCAGCTCTCCGACGCGGTCAACGCGCTCGCCGAGCCGCTGTCGCGGATGACCGGCGCCGTCACCCTGTGAGCGAAGCGAGAGACCGCAGCGGTCCGGACTCGGCAGCCTCCCGCGAGATCGCGGTCGAGCTGCGAGCTCACGAGGAGGAGCTGTGAGCGAAGCGAGAGACCGCAGCGGTCCGGACCCAGCAGCCTCCCGCGAGATCGCGGTCGAGCTGCGAGCTCACGAGGAGGAGCTGTGAGCGAAGCGAGAGACCGCAGCGGTCCGGACTCGGCAGCCTCCCGCGAGATCGCGGTCGAGCTGCGAGCTCACGAGGAGGAGCTGTGAGCGAAGCGAGAGGCCGCAGCGGCCCGGACCCAGCAGCCTCCCGCGAGATCGCGGTCGAGCTGCGAGCTCACGAGGAGGAGCTGTGAGCGAGCCCGCACCCCGTCGCGCGCTCTCGCGCCGTCGGCTCCTCGGCGCCGCGGGAGCCGGTGCCGTCGCCGCGGGGGCGGGGGTGGGTGGATTCGCCTGGGCGCAACACGACCAGCCGGATGCCGGCGGGTCCGGGTCCTACCCCTTCCACGGCGAGCACCAGGCGGGCATCGTCACCCCGGCGCAGGACCGTCTGCACTTCGCGGCCTTCGACGTCACCACCGACTCCCGGGCCGAGCTGGTCGCGCTGCTGAAGGAGTGGACCCACGCCGCACGGCAGATGACGGCGGGGCGGCAGGTCGGCGACGGCGCCTCCTCGCCGTACGACTCTCCCCCGCACGACACCGGCGAGGCCCTGGGCCTCAGCGCCAGCGGCCTGACGCTGACCTTCGGGTTCGGCCCGACGCTGTTCCGGGCCGGTGGCGAGGACCCCTTCGGACTCGCCGACCGGCAGCCGCGCTCGCTGCGCCGGCTGCCGCACTTCCCGGCCGACCACCTCGACCCGGCCCGCAGCGACGGTGACCTGTGCGTGCAGGCGTGCGCGCACGACCCGCAGGTCGCCGTGCACGCGATCCGCAACCTGGCCCGCATCGGCTTCGGCCGGGTCGCGATCCGCTGGGCCCAGCTGGGGTTCGGCCGCACCTCCTCCACCACGCGGGGCCAGCAGACGCCGCGCAACCTGTTCGGCTTCAAGGACGGCACCGCCAACCTCAAGGCCGAGGACACCGACGCGCTGGCCGAGCACGTGTGGGTGCGCCGGGGCGACGACCCGCGGGCGGACTGGCTGGCCGGCGGCAGCTACCTCGTCGCCCGGCGGATCAACATGCACATCGAGACCTGGGACCGCACCAGCCTCAGCGAGCAGGAGTCGCTCGTCGGTCGCGACCGTCGCGCCGGCGCCCCGCTCTCCGGCGGGCAGGAGTTCTCCGCTCCCGACTTCGAGGTCGAGGGGCGCGACGGCCCGCTGATCCCGAGCAACGCCCACGTCCGGCTCGCCCATCCCAGCCAGAACGACGGCGTGCAGATGCTGCGCCGTGGCTACAACTTCACCGACGGCAGCGACCGGCTCGGCCGCCTCGACGCCGGGCTGTTCTTCCTCGCCTTCGTGCGCGACCCGGCCCGCCAGTACATCCCGATGCAGACCAAGCTGTCGGCGCAGGACGGGCTGATGGAGTACCTCCAACACACCGGCTCCGGCCTCTTCGCCGTACCCCCCGGCGTGCGCTCGCGGGACGACTGGGTGGGCCGGCCGCTGTTCGCGTAGGGGGGCCGGTTTCCCAGGTGATGAAGGGAAGTTGCCACTTCACACACCGAATCTGGTGTGTGAAGAGGCGGTTCGCTGTGTGAAGTACGACGTACCGCGCCGGTCCGGCATCAGGGCGACACCCGTCCGGCGTACGGGGCCCGAGGCGCGCTGCTCTCGCCGCGGCGTCACCGATTCGGCATTCTCCACACGCCAACCTGCCTCTTCACACACCGCGCATCGTGTGTGAAGAGGCAGGTTGGGTTCATCACCTGGGAAACCGGCAGCAGCTACAGCACCTCGAACTTCATCCCGGCGGCCTGGAGGCGGCGCAGCAGGTTGTCGCCCATGGCGGTCACCGGGGTCACCTGGCCGGCGGTCTTCTCGTTGTCGTCGAGGGCAAGGCACAGCGCCGACTCGGCGAGCATCTTCGCGGTCTCGTCGTACCCGGGGTCGCCGCCGCAGACGCGGGTGTGCACCGTCCGGCCCCCGCTCTCGCCGACGAAGTCGACGGTGAACCACGACTTCGCGCGGCGCTGCTCCGAGGGCCCGTCGCCGGACTTGATCCGCTTCTTCAGCACCTTGCGCAGCGGCGGCACCTGCGCGGCGAGGGCCAGCGCCCCGATGCCGAGGCTTCCGCCCATGGCGTACCGCAAGGTCTTCACGCCGGCGAAGTGGCTGTAGCGGAAGTCCGGCCCGTACGCCGACAGCGCGGCCGCGGACCGGGCCACGACGAACGGGTCGATCGTCGGCATCGGCAGCAGCCAGTAGCCGAGGTCCCTGTCGCGGTGCGGCTTGCCCGCCACCGCGCGCACCTTGCGACCGGTGGGGCGGCCCTCCTTCTTGCGGCGTTGGGCCATCGCGTCGCGCATCTGCCTGGGCCGTGACATCTGGGTCAGCGCGGAGTGGAAGGTGCCGCCGGAGAAGGAGGCGTTGGAGCGCACCACGCCGCGCAGGCTGATCGGCTCGCTGTCGCCGAGCTGCTGGACGGTGAAGTAGGCACCGGCGTCGTGCGGGATCGAGTCGAAACCGCAGGCGTGCACCAGCCGGGCGCCGGTGGAGACGGCGGTGTCGTGGTGGAGGACGTACATCCGGTCCACGAACTCCGGCTCGCCGGTCAGGTCGACGTAGTCCGTCCCCGCCTTCGCGCAAGCCGCCACCAGCGGCTCGCCGTGCAGCATGTAGGGACCCACCGTGGAGATCACCACCCGGGTCGACTCGGCAAGCTTCCGCAGGGAGGCGTCGTCGCTGCTGTCGGCGTGCACCAGCGCCAGCTCGGCCAGCTGCGGGTGCGTGCGCGCGAGGTCGGCACGCACCCCCTCGAGCTTGCTGCGGTTGCGTCCGGCCAGCGCCCAGCGCAGGTCGGCGGGTGCGTGCTCGGCCAGGTAGGCCGCGGTCAGCGCACCGGTGAAGCCGGTGGCGCCGAGCAGGACGATGTCGAAGTCGCGGTCGGGGCTGCCTTCAGAAGTCATGAAGGGATCCTCCCCCGCCGGCGTAGGCTCGAACGCATGTGTCGCAACATCCGGACCCTGCACAACTTCGAGCCGCCGGCGAGCCAGGACGAGGTGCACGCGGCCGCGGTGCAGTACGTCCGCAAGGTCAGCGGCACCACCCGTCCCTCCCAGGCGAACCAGGAAGCCTTCGACCGCGCCGTCGTCGAGGTCACCGCGGCCACCCAACGGCTGCTCGAGGGCCTGACCACCTCCGCGCCACCGAAGAACCGGGAGGAGGAGGCCGCGAAGGCCCGCGCCCGGGCGGAGCTGCGCTACGCCCGTGCCTGACCCGCTCGACCTCCTGCTCGGACGTCGGACCGTCGTCCTCACCGGTGCCGGGGTCTCCACCGACTCCGGCATCCCGGACTACCGCGGCCCGAGCGCGCCGGCGCGGATGCCGATGACCTTCCAGGAGTTCGTCGCCGCGCCGGAGCACCAGCAGCGCTACTGGGCCCGCGCCCACCTCGGCTGGTCGCGGATGGGCCGCGCCGAGCCCAATCCCGGCCACCATGCGCTCGCCCGGCTCGAGGCGCTCGGGCAGGTCAGCTTCCTGGTCACCCAGAACGTCGACGGCCTCCACGAGCGGGCCGGCTCGCAGCGGATGAGCGCCCTCCATGGCCGGATCAGCGACGTCGTCTGCCTCGACTGCGGCGAGCGCAGCAGCCGCACCGGGCTGCAGCACCGGATGACCGGCGACAACCCCGGCTGGCTGGAGGAGCACGCCCTGGTCGCGGTCCGGCCGGACGGCGACGTGGCGCTGGAGCAGACCCGGCGCTTCGTGGTGCCGACCTGCGTCGGCTGCGACGGCCGCCTGAAGCCCGACGTGGTGTTCTTCGGCGAGAACGTCCCGCGCGAGCGGGTGCAGCGCTGCTACGCCGCGGTGGAGGAGGCCGAAGCGATGCTCGTCGCCGGCTCCTCGCTCACGGTCATGTCCGGGCTGCGGTTCGTCCGGTACGCCGCCAAGGCGGGCCTGCCGGTCGTCATCGTCAACCGGGGCGCCACCCGTGGCGACCCGCTGGCGACCGCCAAGGTCGAGGGGGGCACCAGCGAGTGGCTGACCGGTTGGGTCGAGGAGGCCGAGCCGGTCGCGGAGCGGACCGCAGCGGTCAGGTGACGTCCCGGCGGACCGACGACTGCAGTCCCACCGCGGCGAAGACGGCGGCGTAGCCGAGCATCACCAGCCCACCGGCCCACCACGACAACAGGTCTGCCTGGCTGGTGACCGCCGAGGTCATCGCCGAGGAGGCATTGCTGGGCAGGTAGCGCGAGACCGAGTCCAGGTCGAGCGCGTGCAGGCCCAGGCTGAGCAGCGGCTCGACGATCACCGCGATCAGCAGGGCGACCAGGATGGCCACGACCTGGTTACGGATCAGCGTCCCGACCCCGAGGCCGAGCACCGCCCAGAGCGCCACGGCCAGGATGCCGAGGCCCAGGCCGGACCAGACCCCGTCGGCCCCCAGCCCCAGCCCGTGGCCCCGCGCGGAGATCACCACGCCGCCCGCGACGAGGGCGGCCACGGCGCCGACGACCCCGAAGAGCAGGCCGAGCAGGAAGTGGCCGGCGAACTTGCTGACCACGACCACCCACCGGCGCGGCACCGCGAGGAAGGTCGGGGTGATGGTCTGGTAGCGGTACTCGCTGGTCATCCCGGTCACGCCGATCACCAGCGCGAACAGGTAGGCCCCGGCGAACGCCCCGTTGGCGTAGGTGTTGCGGTAGGCCGCCGGGTCCGGGAAGTCCGGCGTCGCCGGCTGGCCGGAGACCTCCATGCCGGAGAACCCGGCCGTGAGGCCGGCGTTGAGAGCGGCGTACCCCACCGCGGCGAGCGCCAGGATCCACCACAGCCGGGTCGTGGTGATCTTGCGGAACTCCGCCCGCAGCGACCGGGCCAGGGCGCCGCTCGCGGAGGTGCTTCGGGCCTCGCTCACTGCATGTCTCCCGTCATCTGGAGGAACACCTGCTCGAGGTCGCTGGGTGCGGTGCTCAGCTCGTGCAGCTCCACGCCGAGCTCGTGCGCCAGGTGACCGATCTCGGCGGCGGTCGGGCCGGTGACCTGCAGCCGGCCGTCGGCGAGCTCCTGCACCGAGCCGTCCGGCAGCGCCGAGTGGAGCGCGGCCTGGTCCGGGGAGGCGACCAGCACCGGCCTGGGTCCGGACTCGATGTCGGCGAGGGCACCGGCGCGCACCAGCCGCCCGCGCGCGATCACCACCACGTCGTCCACGGTCTGCTGCACCTCGGCCAGGGCGTGGCTGGAGATCAGCACCGTGCGGCCCTCGGCGGCGAGTCCCCGCAGGAACTGGCGCAGCCACGCGATGCCGGCGGGGTCCAGGCCGTTGCCGGGCTCGTCGAGCACGAGCACGCCGGGATCGCCGAGAAGGGCGCCGGCCAGGCCCAGGCGCTGCCGCATGCCGAGGGAGAAGCCGCCGACCCGACGGTCGGCGTACTCCTCCAGCCCGATCTGCGCGAGCACCTCGTCGGTCCGCCCGTCGGGGACCTCCGAGGCCGCGGCCAGCACCCGCAGGTGATCCCGGGCCGTGCGCCCGGGATGGAAGCTGGCCGCCTCCAGGGCCGCGCCGACGGTCTGCGCCGGCGACTCGAGGTCGGCGTACCGCCGGCCGCCGATGGTGGCGGTGCCGCGCGTGGGCGTGACCAGCCCGAGCAGGCAACGCAGGGTGGTGGTCTTGCCGGCGCCGTTCGGGCCGAGGAAGCCGGTCACCCGACCCGGCTCGACGGTGAAGCCGAGGTCCTCGACGGCGTGGACGGGACCGAACGTCTTGGTGAGCCCCTGGATCTCCAGGGGCAGTCCGCGGGACACTCGGGCCGCCCTCACACGCGCCGCACGAAGATGTGCTCGGCGACCTCGAGGTCCAGCTCGGCAGCCTCCCCCGCGCTGCCGAGGGAGACGCCGCCGTCCGAGCCCGAGGCACTGACCACCTCACCCGGCATGGCGCCCACCCGTCGCAGCGCGTGCATCAGGGCCTCGTCCTTCTGCACCTCCTCGGAGATCCGGCGCACCTCCACCCGCACCGGCTCGCCCCCGACCACCCGGACCAGGGGCTCCACGCCGGCGCGGAAAGTCTCGGCGGCGTTCTCCTCACCCAGCTCGGCCAGCCCCGGGATCGGGTTGCCGTACGGCGACTCGGTGGGGTGATCGAGCAGCTCGAGCAGCCGGTGCTCGACCGCCTCGCTGATCACGTGCTCCCACCGGCAGGCCTCCTCGTGGACGAGCTCCCAGTCCAGGCCGATGACGTCGGTGAGCAGGCGCTCGGCGAGCCGGTGCTTGCGCATCACCCGGGTGGCCAGGCTGAGACCCTCGTCGGTGAGCTCGAGGTGGCGGTCCCCCTCCACGGTGAGCAGCCCGTCGCGCTCCATCCGCGCCACCGTCTGGCTCACCGTGGGCCCGCTCTGGTGCAGCCGCTCGGCGATGCGCGCCCGCAGGGGCGTGATGCCCTCCTCGACCAGCTCGTAGATGGTCCGCAGGTACATCTCCGTGGTGTCGATGAGGTCGCTCATCGTCGCTCCAGGCATCGGCTTCGGGAAGTCACCGACCCATTCTTGCCGACCCGGACACGCGGACGCGCAGCGGCCGTGCGCGGCCCCGACCCGGTCGGTCGAGTGCCTAGGGTGTGCTGCGTGACCACGACGTTGAGCGTGCCCGGCCGCTTCCGCGGCCCGGCGAGATCGGGCAACGGCGGGTACGTCGCCGGAGCCCTCGCCCGCCTTCTCGGAGACACCTCCGGGCGGGCGGTCCAGGTGCGGTTGCAGCAACCACCGCCCCTGGACGCCACCATGCAGGTCGGCGAGACCGACGGCCGGCTCGAGCTCACCTTCGGCGGCGCCCTCGTCGCCACCGCCGGCTGGAGCGACCTGGAGATCGAGCCGGTCGAGGGCGTCTCCTTCGCGGAGGCGACCCGGGTGAGCTCGGCGTACCCGGGACACACCTTCCACCCCTTCCCGACCTGCTTCTCCTGCGGCGTGGACCGGGAGGACGGCCTGCGGATCTTTCCCGGGCCGATCGCCCCGGCTGCGGACGGCGGCACCCGGGTCGCGGCCCCGTGGGTGCCCGACGCGTCACTGGCGGCCACCGGCCCCGAGGACGACGCGCACCGGCGTACGTCGCTGGCGGTGGCCTGGTCGGCGCTGGACTGCGTCGGTGGCTGGGCCGGCGACCTGGCCGAGCGGTTGATGGTGCTCGGTCAGATGACCGCGATCATCGACGAGCTGCCGGTCATCGCAGAGCCGCACGTGGTCAGCGGTCAGGCGCTCGGCTCCGATGGGCGCAAGACGTTCACGGCCTCGACCCTGCACGACGCCGACGGGCGGATCGTGGGACGGGCCCAGCACGTGTGGCTCGCCGTCGATCCGGCCCGCTTCAACGGCTGACCTCGCCGACCACGGCCGGCTCGGCGGCCGGTCCGCCGGCTGGGCGTCACTCCAGGGTCGCGTTGTAGCGCGCCAGCAGGTCGACGAAGCGCTCGAGGTCCTGCTCGGTCCAGTCCGACATCCGGCGCCCCAGCTCGCTGCGCCGCGCCGCCCCCACGGAGGCCAGCCGGCGGGTCCCCTCGTCGGTGATCGCGAGCGTGGCCGCCCGGCGGTCGTCGGGGTCCGGCGTACGGGTGATCAGCTCCAGCTCGAGCAGCGCCTGCACGTGCCGGCTGACCGCGCCCTTGTCGATGGAGAACAGCCCCACCAGGTCGCTGGCCCGCATCGGGCCGGAGTCGCGCAGCGCGGTGAGCATGGAGTAGGAGACCGGCGAGAGGTCCGGATGGACCATCCGGGCGCGCTCGGCGATCACCCGCCGCAGCCGGCGCACCAGCACGCTCATCTCCTGCTCGAGCCCCTGCAGTGCCTGCTCGTCGACCACAGGGACACCCTACAAAGCAGCAACCCGCAGGCGTGGCCCACGTCGTCGACGACGACGGGACCGCACCGGGGGACGTGCCCGGTTCGCCTGCGGGTCGGGTGACTGCTGGGTATTCACCATGCGCGTGCAGTCAGGCAGCGCCTGGCCGATCGGCGCTAGTGGACAGCCACCTCACGCGTCCAAGAAGAATTCATTCGTCGGACCACCTCCTTTCCCGTGTAGGACGAGAGTAGGTCCCCCGCCCGCGCCGCTCAACGAATTTCCCCCTGCCGACCCGCTGCCAATTCCGCCGAGCGGGCACTTCTGCACGCGCACAGCATGCTGAGCGGGCACTTCTGCACGCGCACAGCATGCTGAGCGGGCACTTCCGGACCCCCCACTGGCGCCCTCGCGCGGTGTCCGCGCGCGCGAGGTGGGTAAGACGAGCACATGAGCGAGGAGCAGCAGGAGTCCCAGACCGCCGAGGCAGAGGGCAAGCCGGAGGACGGCGGACAGGCCGAGCAGCCCGACCCGGGCCCCTCCCCTGCCGCCGGGGGTGGCGGCGCCGACAGCCCGGCCCCGAGCGGGGCCTCCGACGAGGGCGACAAGCTCGACTCCGGACAGCCCGGCGAGGTGGGCGACGACATGCTCCCCGAGGACCTGCAGCCCACCTCGGACAACCCACTGGCCCGGCACCCGGGCCAGACCGGCGACGACGACGACCTGATCGGCGCCGCGGGTGACGAAGAACGGGCCCGCAACCCCTCGGCGAGCATGACCTACGGCAGCGCCGGCAGCGATTCCGAGGACGACTCCCAGGAGGACGACTCCCAGGAGGGCGGCTCGAGCGCGAGCGACTCCGAGGAGGAGTAGTCAGCCGGCCACCGGGGCCGCGAATTGCGCGTCGTACAACCGCGCGTAGGCGCCGCGAGCCTCGAGCAGCGACTCGTGGTTGCCCTGCTCCACGATCGCGCCGTCCTCCATCACCAAGATGAGGTCGGCGTCGCGGATCGTGGAGAGCCGGTGCGCGATCACGAAGGATGTGCGATCGGTCCGCAGCGCGGCCATCGCGTGCTGGACCAGCAGCTCGGTCCGGGTGTCCACCGACGAGGTGGCCTCGTCGAGGATGAGCAGGTCGGGGTCGGCCAGGAACGCCCTGGCGATCGTGACGAGCTGTCGCTCCCCCGCTGACAGGTTGCTGCCGTCCTCGTCCACGACCGTGTCGTAACCCTCGGGGAGCGAGTGCACGAACCGGTCCACGAAGGTGGCCCGCGCCGCGCGCAGGACCTGCTCCTCGGTCGCCGCCGGGTGGCCGTAGGCGATGTTGTCGCGGAGCGTGCCGGCGAACAACCAGGTGTCCTGCAGCACCATCCCGGTGCGGGCGCGCAACTCTTGCCGGGACATCGTGGCGATGTCCACCTCGTCGAGGGTGATCCGGCCGGCGTCGACGTCGTAGAAGCGCATCACCAGGTTGACCAGCGTGGTCTTGCCGGCGCCGGTCGGCCCGACGATCGCGACGGTCTGGCCGGGCCGGGCGACCAGGGACAGGTCGGTGATCAGCGGCTTGGCCGGGTCGTAGGAGAACGAGACGTGCTCGAAGCGGACCTCACCGCGTCGCGCGGGGGTCTCGACAGGCTCGACCACCCCGGCAGGCTCCAGCACCGCGGGCTGGGGCTCCTCCGGGGCGTCGAGCAGCTCGAAGACGCGCTCGGCCGAGGCGACGCCGGACTGGAGCAGGTTGGCCATCGAGGCGACCTGGGTCAGCGGCTGGGTGAACTGGCGGGAGTACTGGATGAACGCCTGCACGTCGCCCAGTGAGATCGCGCCGTTGGCGACCCGCAGCCCACCGATCACCGCGACCAGGACGTAGTTGAGGTTCCCGATGAACATCATCAGCGGCATGATCAGGCCGCTGACGAACTGCGCGCCGAAGGAAGCCTTGAACAGTGCCTCGTTCTGCTCGGCGAACACCTCCTCGACCTCGTGGCGCCGGCCGAAGACGGTGACCAGGGCATGCCCGGTGAAGGCCTCCTCGACGTGCGCGTTGAGCCGGCCGGTGCGTCGCCACTGGTCCACGAACATGCCTTGGGACCGGCCCATGACGACCTTGGTCACCACCATCGACAGGGGCACCGAGATGAGCGCCACCAGCGCCAGCAGCGGGGAGATCCAGAGCATCATCGAGAGCACCGCCACCACGGTGAGCAGGCTGGTGAGCAGCTGGCTCATCGTCTGCTGGAGGGTCTGGCTGACGTTGTCGATGTCGTTGGTCACCCGGGAGAGCAGCTCCCCGCGGGGCTGCCGGTCGAAGTACGACAACGGCAACCGGTTGACCTTGTCCTCGACATCCGCGCGCATCCGCCGCACGGTGCCCTGGACGACGTCGTTGAGGAGGTAGCCCTGCACGAACGACAACAGCGACGCGACGGCGTACACGGCCAGCACGATCAGGAGCACCCGGCCCACCGCGCCGAAGTCGACCCCGTGCCCGGGCACCAGGTTGTCCATCGCCGAGACCATGTCCGCGACCCGGCCCTGCCCCCGCGCCCGGAGCGCCGCGACGGCCTGCTCCCGCGTGCTCCCGGCCGGGAGGCGCTTGCCGAGCAGCCCCGCAAAGACCAGGTCGGTGGCGTGGCCGAGCAGCTTGGGGCCCAGGGCCGTGAGGGTCACGCTGACCACGGCGAGGGCGACGACCGCAAGGGCCTTCACCCGGTACGGCGCCATCCGGCGCAGCATCCGCTTGGAGGAGGGCCAGAAGTTGCTGGCCTTCTGACCGACCATCCCGCCGCCGAAGGGACCGCGGCCGTGGCCGGGACCGCTGGCCTGGACCCGCTCGGTCTCCTTGAGCCGGCCCTGGTGGGCAGCGCCGCCGTCCGGCCGGGCCGCAGCGTCGGGCGGACCGCCATCGGTGTGGCTCATGCCGCCTCCTCCGCGCTCAGCTGGGAGTGGACGATCTCGCGGTAGGTGTCGGAGGTGCTGAGCAGCTCCCCGTGGGTGCCGCGCCCCACCACGACGCCGTCCTCGAGCACGAGGATCAGGTCGGCGTCGCGGATGGTGGAGACCCGCTGGGCCACGATCAGCACGGTGGCCTGTGCGGTCACCGGCCGGAGCGCGGCGCGCAGCCGGGCATCGGTGGCCACGTCGAGCGCGGAGAACGCGTCGTCGAAGAGGAAGATCTCCGGCCGGCGTACCAGCGCTCGAGCGATCGCCAGCCGTTGGCGCTGGCCACCGCTCACATTGGTGCCACCCTGGGCGATCGGCGCCTCCAGGCCCTCGGGCTTGGCCCGGACGAAGTCCGCGGCCTGGGCGATCTCGAGCGCCGCCCACAGCTCCTCGTCGGTGGCCTCGGGGTTGCCGTAGCGCAGGTTGGAGGCGACCGTCCCGGAGAACAGGAACGCCTTCTGCGGGACCAGGCCGACCACCGACCACAGCAGGTCCGGGTCGAGCCGGCGCACGTCCACCCCATCGACCAGCACCCGGCCCCCGGTGACGTCGAAGAGCCGCGGCACCAGGTTGACCGCCGTCGACTTCCCTGCCCCGGTGGAGCCGATGATCGCGACCGTCTGGCCGGGTCGGGCCGCGAAGGAGAGGTCGCGCAGGACCGGGACGCCGGCGCCCGGATAGGTGAGCTCGACGTGCTCGAAGGCGAGGGTGCCGTGCTCGGCGACCCGGGTGACCGGCTCCGCCGGCGGCACCACCGTGGACTCGGTGTCGAGGACCTCGACGATCCGGTCGGCGCACACCGCCGAGCGCGGGATCATCATCATCATGAAGGTGCCCATCATCACCGACATCAGGATCTGCATCAGGTAGGCGAGGTAGGCCGTGAGGGCACCGATCTGCATCTGGCCGTTGTCGACGCGGTGGCCGCCGAACCACAGCACCGCGACCGAGGACACGTTGGCCACCAGCATCACGGTCGGGAACATGGCGGCCAGCCAGCGCCCGGCGCGGATGGAGACGTCGGTGAGGTCGTCGTTGGCGCGGGCGAAGCGCCGCGTCTCGTGCTGCTCCCGCACGAACGCGCGCACCACCCGGACACCGGTGATCTGCTCGCGCAGCAGCCGGTTGACCTCGTCGATGCGCTCCTGCATGGCCCGGAAGCTCGGCACCATCCGGGAGACGATGAACCCGATCGCCACCACCAGGACGGGCACGGCCACCGCGAGCAGCCAGGAGAGCCCGAGGTCCTCACGCATCGCCATGATCACGCCGCCGACCATCATGATCGGCGCGGCGACCATGAGCGTGCACGCCATCAGCACGAGCATCTGCACCTGCTGGACGTCGTTGGTCTCGCGGGTGATCAGCGACGGCGGCCCGAAGTGCTGCACCTCGCGCTGGCTGAACGAGCCGATCCGGTGGAACAGCGCGGCCCGGACATCGCGTCCGAAACCCATCGCGGTCTGCGCGGAGAACCACACCGCGGCCACCGAGCAGGAGATCTGCACCAGCGCGACGGCGAGCATCAGCCCGCCGGTGCGCACGATGTAGCCGATGTCGCCGCGGACCACGCCCTGGTCGATGATCTGCGCGTTCAGGCTGGGCAGGTAGAGCGCGGCGACGGTGCCGCTGAACTGCAGCGCCACGATCGCGAGCAGCAGCGGACGGTAGGGGCGCAGGAAGGTGCGGACCAGACGGAGCAGCATCAGGACTCCTCCTTCAGCACGCCGTGCAGGAGCACGTCGACGATGTCCTCGGGCGCGAGCAACCAGTCGCGGGCGATGTAGGGGTTGGACCCCGAGAAGGTGAGCATCCGCAGCAGGTGCACCACCTCCGCGACCGACATCCGGAAGCTGTGCCGGTCGGGCTGCAGCACCTGCCTCATCGCCGTCAGCGTCTCGCGCATGTTCTCCGCGTGCCGCCGGGTGTGCTCGGTGCTGTGCTCGGGCGGCGCGACGATGCCCATCGCCGCCATCAGCCCGAAGATCTCGGTGAGCCGCTCCTGGGTCAGCCGCACCAGGTCCAGCATCCGTTCGCGCAGCGGCAGCTGGAGGTCGATCTCGTTCAGGGCCCGGATGAAGGGCGCGGGGTCCATGGCGTGGCGGACGGTCTCCTCGACGAGTGCGTCCTTGGAGTCGTAGACCCGGAAGATCGTCCCCTCCGCCACGCCGGCAGCCTCCGCGATCTGCCGCGTGGTCACCGCGCGGCCGTGCTCCTGCAGCAGCGGTAGCGTCGCCGCGCGGAGGGTCTCGCGACGTTCGTCGGCGGACAAGGCACTGGCACGGGGAGACACGTTGATCCAGCGTATGTGAGTGAGCACTCACTCACAAGCGGATTCCTGGTCCGCTCCTCGGTGCTGGGCAACGGCGGGCGGGGCTGTCCGGGCACCACCCGGACTTCACACACCAAGCCGCCTCTTCACACACCGCGCATCGTGTGCGAAGAGGCAGTTTGGGTTCATCACCTGGGAAACCGGCCTGCTCAGGGCGCGAGCCGCAGCCGCGCCCAGGTCTCCCCCGCCCGGCGGTAGACCAGCCGGTCGTGCATCCGGCCCTGCCGGCCCTGCCAGAACTCCACGACCACCGGGTGCACGGCGAACCCACCCCATCCCGGCGGGCACGGCACGTCACCGTCGGGGAACCGCGCCTGCGCCGCGGCGTACGCCTCGTCGAGCTCGGCGCGACCGTGCACCACCTCGGACTGCCGCGACGCCCAGGCACCGAGCTGCGCGGCCCGCGGCCGGGTCGCGAAGTAGGCCTCCACCTGATCGCGGGGCAGCGGCTCCGCGGTGCCCTCGACGCGGACCTGGCGCTGCAGGGCGTACCAGGGGAACAGCAGGGCGGCGCGCGGGTTGGCGCGCAGCTCGTGGCCCTTGCGGGACTCGAGGTTGGTGTAGAAGACGAAGGTCCCGTCGACGACACCCTTGAGCAGGACCATCCGCACCGACGGCGTGCCCGCGGGGGTGGCCGAGGCGACGGTCATCGCGTTCGGCTCGGGGAGACCCGCCGCCTGTACCTGGGCGAACCACTGCCCGAACAGGTCCAGCGGCTCCTCGGGCAGCTCGGGCTCCGAGAGCCCCCGGGCGGCGTACTCGCGACGCAGCGCCGCCAGGTGCTCGAAGGGATCGCCCGGCCCGGGGGTGGTCTCCATGGGCACACCCTCCCACCCCTGCGACGTACGGCCGGTGTACCCGTCCGGGCGGGCAGGGCAGAATGCGGCCCATGACTGAGGTACACGAAGGACTCGAGGGCGTCGTGGCGTTTCGGACCGAGATCGCCGAGCCCGACAAGGAGGGGTCCGCACTCCGCTACCGCGGGGTGGACATCGAGGAGATCGTCGGCCGGATTCCGTTCGAGAAGGTGTGGGGGCTGCTCATCGACGGCGCCTACGAGCCCGGGCTCCCCCCGGCCGAGGCGTTCACGCTCCCGGTTCACACCGGTGACATCCGGGTCGACGTCCAGGCCGCGATCGCGATGCTCGCGCCGGCCTTCGGCTTCCGCCAGACCTACGACATCTCCGACCAGCAGGCCCGCGAGGACCTGAGCCGAGTCGCGGTGATGGTGCTCTCCTACGCCGCCCAGGCGGCGCGCGGCCTGGACCGGCCCGTGGTCACCCAGAAGACCGTGGACGAGGGCGACACGCTGGCTGAGAAGTTCCTCATCCGGTGGAAGGGCGAGGCCGACCCCGACCACGTCAAGGCGATCGACGCCTACTGGAGCTCCGCGGCGGAGCACGGCATGAACGCCTCCACCTTCACCGCACGCGTGATCACCTCGACCGGCGCGGACGTCGGTGCCGCGTTCTCCGGTGCCATCGGCGCGATGAGCGGCCCGCTGCACGGCGGCGCCCCCTCCCGCGTGCTGGGGATGATCGAGGAGGTCGAGAAGTCCGGCGACGCCGAGGGCTACGTCAAGGCCCTGCTCGACCGCGGCGAGCGGCTGATGGGCTTCGGCCACCGCGTCTACCGCGCCGAGGATCCGCGGGCGCGGGTGCTCCGTCGCACCGCGAAGGAGCTCAATGCGCCGCGCTACGAGGTGGCCGAGAGGCTCGAGAAGGCCGCCCTGGCCGAGCTCCGCGAGCGCCGCCCGGACCGGGTGCTGGAGACCAACGTGGAGTTCTGGGCCGCGATCGTCCTGGACTTCGCCGAGGTACCGGCCCACATGTTCACCTCGATGTTCACCTGTGCCCGCACCGGCGGCTGGTCGGCACACATCCTGGAGCAGAAGACCACCGGCCGGCTGATCCGCCCCTCGGCCATCTACGTCGGCCCCGGCGAGCGCCCGGCCAGCGACATCGAGGGCTGGAACCCCGAGTGGGGCAACACCGACGCCTCCGAGGAGCCCGTCGCGTAGCGACGAAGCCGACCGGGCAGAAGTGCGGAGGAGCGCAGCGGGGGAGCAATTGTGCCCGGTCGGCGCACGCAAGCAGCCGCAACGCGACCGGGGCCGGGATGTCATAGCAGCGCACCGCGGCCGACAGCGGCCCTCAGCTGGCCCGGTCGACGTACCAGCTGGTCGCCCCCGCCCCGCCGGCCCGGCTCAGCGAGAGGTGCAGGTGGTCGCGGTGCCGCAGCGTCTTGGAGCAACGGCGCAGCCGCTTGCCGCGGCACGAGGAGCTGACGTAGCGCCGCGCCTCGAAGGAGCGGTACGACGCATAGATCCTGTCGTTGAAGATCACGTACATGATCCCCATCCGCCGGGCCAGCTCCGCGGGCTCGCCGGTCGGACCCGTGGCGAACGCCGCCCTCAAGAACCGCGCCGCCTTCCGTCGGTCCCGCTTGCGCGCGGCGTTGAGCATCCAGTCGACCGCGCGCCCCTCCTTGTGCTCGGAGACCGAGGACCCGGCGCAGGACCGGCCGATCGGCCCGGAGCGGCCGCCGTAGGTGCGCACCAGCCAACTCTGCAGCGCCACCGCGCCCGGCTTGGCCTTCGGTCTGCAGGTGTCCTGCGGGTCGTAGCGCGCGTAGTCCTCGACCGGCGCGGGGTCGGCCGCGGTGGCCGACCAGGCCACCAGCTCCGCGCCCACGGCGAGGGTGAGGCCGAGCGCGACGGACAGGGCGAGGCGCGCAGCGCTACGGCTCGACGGCACCGGGTCCCCCTCCACTCCGAGGGTTCAGGCTAGGCCCCGCCTGTCCCTTTCGTCCGATATTTGGGGAACTCCCCCCGCCAGAGAGCGGGCGAAGCATCGGTTGTCGGGCGCACAGCGGTAGTGCCCGAACGGGGGCACCGGCGTGTAGCCCGCCGACTCGTACAGCCCGATCGCCGCGGTCTGCGGCGCGCCGGTCTCCAGGATGAGGTCGGTCGCGCCGTGCTCGCGCGCGGTCTCCTCGAGGTAGCCGACGAAGAAGGCGCCCTGCGGCGCGTCGAAGTAGTCGTCCTCCAGCGGCGTCTCGTCCCGGCCGCCGTAGATGCCGACGTAGGCCTCCTGCACGTCCTCGACCAGCGCCTGGGCGTCGAGATGGGTGATCGGCACCCGCACGATGACCATGCTCTCCTCCTCGGACCGCGCCGGGGCCGGTCAGACCGGCGGTGACACAATAGGCACCTCCCAGCTGACAGCGTCGTCAGTGTCCGCAGACCTCCCGCCACGATCTGAGGCAGCCCGTGACCGACGCCCTGACCATCCCCTCCGACCTCCTGCCCGAGGACGGCCGCTTCGGCGCCGGCCCCTCCAAGATCCCCGCCGGCACGCTGGACCGGCTCGCGGCGACGGGCACCTCGCTGATGGGCACCTCGCACCGCCAGTCCCCGGTCAAGAAGACGGTCGGCCGTGTCCGCGAGGGGCTGCGCGAGCTGTTCGCCCTGCCGGAGGGCTACGAGGTGGTGCTCGGCAACGGCGGCGCGACGGCGTTCTGGGACATCGCGACCTTCGGGCTGATCCGGGAGCAGAGCCAGCACCTGTCCTTCGGGGAGTTCTCCTCGAAGTTCGCGAAGGCGGTCGCCGCCGCGCCGTTCCTCGCAGAGCCGACCGTGATCGCCGCCGACCCGGGCACCCTGCCGGAGCCGCGGGTCGAGGAGGGCGTCGACGTCTACGCGTGGGCTCACAACGAGACCTCCACCGGGGTGATGGCCCCGGTGCAGCGGGTGGCCGACGACGGATCGCTGGTGCTCGTCGACGCGACGTCGGGAGCCGGCGGGCTGCCGGTCGACGTGCGCCAGGTCGACGCCTACTACTTCGCCCCGCAGAAGTGCTTCGCCTCCGACGGGGGCCTCTGGCTGGCGCTGATGTCGCCCGCCGCGTTGGAGCGCGTCGACGAGATCGCGGCCACCGACCGGTGGGTCCCGGCGTTCTTCGACCTCCCGACCGCGATCGACAACTCGCGCAAGGACCAGACCTACAACACCCCCTCGGTGGCGACGCTCTTCTTGATGGCCGAGCAGCTGGACTGGATGAACGGCCAGGGCGGCCTCGAGGCGATGGTCAAGCGCACCACCGCGTCCTCCGAGGCGCTCTACGGCTGGGCCGAGCGGACGTCGTACACCACGGCGTACGTCGCCGACGCGGCCCACCGCTCGCTGGTCATCGCGACGATCGACTTCGAGGAGTCGATCGACGCCGCTGCTGTGGCGAAGACGCTGCGGGCCAACGGGATCGTGGACACCGAGCCCTACCGCAAGCTGGGACGCAACCAGCTGCGGGTCGGGATGTACCCCGCCGTCGAGCCGACCGACGTCGAGGCGCTCACCGCCTGCATCGACTACGTCGTCGAGCACGGCTGAGCGGCTCCCGACCGCCGAGGACGTCGGCCCCCGCCAGGCCCCCTCTGCGAGGGCGGGAGGTGGAGCTGCTGGTGACCGGCGCGCTGAGCGCCGGGACGTTGGGCTCTGGCGGGGTGCGCCCGGGCCGAGAAGGCTGGAGGTGTGGTCGAGAGGAGGTGCTCGTCATGAGGTTCAAGATCCGCGATGTCATCGCGACCGTGCTGGTCGCGGCTGTCGTGGTGCCGTACATCGGCTACTTGGTCCGAGGCGAGATGCCCTTCATCAAGGACCCGCGTGGAATGTCGGCGACGGGCCTCGTGCTCGGCACCGTGGCCTACCTGGTGATGCGTCAAGGTGACGCACTCGACCGGGTGACCTGGACCGAGAACGGGTTCGCTGTCATCACGTTCGGACTGGGCATCGCAGCGCTCGTGCTCGCGGAGTCCGGGGTAGCCGAAGTGCTGCTCGCGGTCTTCATGGGTGCGCTCGTGCTGCTCTGGCTGGCCGAGCTGACCGACCACGCGGGACTGATGCCGGGGCACGCCCGTCCCGTGCACTGATGCCGATGCGGCGCTGACGTCGTTGAGGCGGCAGGAGCAGTCGACTACCGGAGACCGGTGGCCCCGCACCCGGGGCCACCGGCTCCCACGTCTGGGCTCAGGCCTCTGAGAGGACGGCGAGCGCTCGATCCACGACGACGTCGAGGGGCTCGCCGCCGCCGGCCCAGGCCTCGACGGCCACGGCGAGGGCAGCGGCGCAGGCCGAGGCGACGACCTGGACCTCGAGGGTGTCGGCGTCCTTGCCCAGTCGCGGCCCGAACGCGGCGGCGAAGGCGGCCCGGGTCGCGTTCAGCTGTTCCTGCAGCCGCCGCCGCAGTGCCGGCACCGAGAGCAGCAGCTGGGTCCGCGACCGCACCGTCGCCATGTCCTGGTCGTCGAGCCGGCCCAGCACCTGCACCAGCCCGCGGCGGGCCGCCAGCAGCGGGGTCTCCTCGGCCGGCCGCGTGGAGACGGCGTAGGCGATCATCGGGTCGTAGTCGTCGGTGAGGACGACGTCCTCCTTGGTCGGGAAGTAGCGGAAGAAGGTCGCGGGGGAGATCTCGGCTGCCGCGGCGATCTGCTCGCACGTCGTGGCGTCGTACCCCTGGCGCGAGATCAGGTCCAGGGCGGCCTCCTGGATCGCCGCCCTGGTCCGCTGCTTCTTCAGCTCACGCAGCCCCGACATGGTCCCCAGTATCGAGTCCTGGTGCCCGCGCCGCGTCCCCGGCAGCCGGCCGGGAGCAGCATCGCCAGCGCGGTGCCCGCCGCCATCAGCGCCGCGGCGACGTACAGCGCCTGTGCCCGCCCACCGGTGACCGCCTCGGCCGCGGTGCGTCCGGCCTGCACCAGGTCCGCGGCCCGCCCGGTGCTCACCGTGGCGAGGCCGGCGATGCCCAGCGCGCCGCCGACCTGCAGGGCGGTGTTGTACAGGCCACTGGCCACGCCGCCGTCCGAGGACTGCTCTCCACCGGGGATCGCGGTCACGGTCAGCGAGACGAAGGCCAGTCCGAGGCCCAGCCCACAGACGACCAGCCCGGGGGCGATGCTCGACCAGTATCCGGACCGTCCCACCGACATCCCCAGCATGGCCAGCAGTGCCAGGCCGGCACCGCAGCCGAGCATCCCTGCGGCCAGGACCGGCCGTACGCCGACCCGCGGGACCAGCGGGGATGCCAGCCCGGCGGCGACCACCAGTCCGCCGACCAGCGGAAGGTAGGCCATGGCGGTGCCCACCGGCGAGTAGCCCAGCACCTCCTGCAGCTGCAGGGAGACGAAGTAGAACGTCCCCAGCATCGCCCCGCCGGTCAGCACGGCACACCCGTCGGAGACGAGGACCTGCCGGTCCCTCAGCAGGGTCGCCGGCACGAGCGGCGCGGCGCCGCGACGCCAGACCACGGCAGCTGCCACCGCGGCCCCCGCGGCCCCCGCGGCCAGGGCCAGGGTGTGCGCCGACATCCAGCCGTGCGCGAGCGTCCCGTGCAGCGCGTAAACGGCGGTGGAGAGCCCCAGGGTCGCCAGCAGCGCACCGAGTGGCTCGATCCGGACGTCGCGGTCGCCGGTGCCGCCCGGCAGGAGCGCGAGCACGGAGACTCCGACCAGGGCCGCCACGACAGCGTTGCCGGTGAAGATCCAGCGCCATCCCAGGTGCTCGGTCACCACGCCGCCGACCACCAGGCCGGCGACGGCGCCGAGGCCGGTCACCGCACCCCACAGGCCGAGTGCGCGACTTCGGTCCTCGGGCTCTCCGAAGGTGTGCACCAGCAGGCTCATCGCCGCCGGGGCCAGCAGGGCCGCCGCAATTCCCTGACCGGCCCGGCCCACCAGGATCAGGCCGGGCGAGTGCGCCACGGAGCCGGCGAGCGACGCCAGCACGAAGACGGCGACGCCGCTGAGCAGCACGGCGCGGTGCCCGAACCGGTCGGCCAGCCGGCCACCGAGCAGCAGGAGGCCTCCGAAGCACAGCACGTAGGCGTTCACCGCCCAGGGCAGCTGCTGGGCCGACAGGCCGACGTCGGCCGCCATCGTGGGCAGGGCGATGTTCACCACCACGTCGTCGATGTCGACGAGCAGCTGCCCCAGGGCCAGGGCGGTGAAGGCCATCCAGGCAGAGGTGGCGATCCGGGAGGGACCTGGCGCCGAGACCGGCATCGGTGCTGCTGCGGTCGGCTGCGGCGGGTGAGCGGGCATGGCATTCGACTTTCTGAGAGTCACTTACTATTGATAGTGACTCTCAAACATCTGGTTGTCAAGCGCCCGCGGGCCGTCCGGTCAGGGCCCGGCGAGGACGTCCCGGATCTGCGCGTACGTGCGTTCGTCGTAGGCGACGAGGCGGGCCTCCGCGACCGAGCTGGGGGTCGAGCCGAGCGTCTCCACCGCCGCCCGGATCGCGTCCTCCCGCGGCCAGCCGTAGATGCCCGCCGAGACCAGCGGGAACGCCACCGTGCGTGCGCCGAGCTCGTCGGCCACGACCAGGGCGTTGGCGTAGCACGAGGTCAGCAGGGAACGGTCCCGCTCCCCCGCGTTGTGGTTGGGGCCCACCACGTGGATCACCCACCGCGCCGGCATCCGGCCGGCCGTCGTCCAGCCGGCCTGACCGGTGGCGAGACCGTCGGGGAAGCGGCGCCTGCAGTCCTCGAGGACCTCGGGTCCTCCGGCGGCGTGGATCGCGCCGTCCACGCCGCCGCCACCGCGCATCCGCCGGTTGGCGGCGTTGACGACCGCGTCGACCTCCTGCTGCGTGATGTCACCGTGGGCCACGGTGACGCGGGCGGACCTGGTCATCGACCGATCATCTGCTCCTCCTCAGGGCCAGCCCGACACCGACTGCCGCGGCGGCGAAAGCACCCCCGACCAGCCAGGCCAGCCAGGTCCGGTCGGGACGCCGCTGCTCCTCGCGGAGCTGCTCGACGGTCGGCCGCGGGCTCGGCAACGCCGTACGGTCCGGATGCTGCATGCGTCGTACGACGTCCGCGGGAAGGCGCAGCTGCAGCACCGGCGCGTGCGTGCCCTCGCTGCTGAGCCGGATGCGCCCTCCGGGACCGACCGAGATGCCCTCCCCCTGCTTCTGGTCGGGAAGCCGGAAGCTGCCGACCGGCGCGAAGTCACGTAGCCGGTAGACGGCGGCGATCTTGTAGCTGCGGATCACCACGTGCCGCTGGTCCGGCAGCAGCGCCGCGTCGGTGGCGAACAGCGGCACCCGGGCGACCGGCTCGAGCTCGTTGTCCCCCGGGCGCAGCCGCCGCGGGGCGCGGAGCACGATGCCGCCGGTGACCGCCTTGGTGATGAGGTAGAGCCGGCCACGCCGGTCGGTGAACAGCGACTCGGTGTCGTGGCTGCCGGCGGGATAACGCAGGGTGTAGTGCTCGGGGTCGGGATCGGAGAGGGTGCCGCGGCCGACCCGGACCTTGTAGACCTCGACCTCGTGCCGCGACCCGATGTTGCCGCCGGTGTCGCCCACCCAGACATGGCCGGCGTCGATGGGCGCGAGCGACTCGACGTCCCGGACGTCGGCGTGGAAGTACGTCGTGCCCACGGTCTCGCCGCTCGACGGGTCGAGAGTGAAGACCCGGGCCTGGTCGCCGGAGTCGTTCACCGTGACCATCAGGTCGCCCAGGTCCACCAGCCCGCTGGACTCGGTGATCCGGTCGTCGGCGAACGTGCACACGGTCGTGGCGGGGACGGTGTCGGCCTCCGCCGGCACGGGCGGCAGGACCGCACCGAGGGCAGCGACCGCCAGCAGCCGCGTCCGGCCCAGGGCCCGGCTCATCCGGCCTCGGGCAGACCGAGCAGCTCGGCCAGCCGGGGGCGGACGTGCCAGGTGGTGGTGAGCGTGCGCAGGTCGTCTTCGGCGGACGCGTCGGCGCGTCCGGTCCGGATGGCGCGGAGCAGCGTGTTGCGCGGGGTGTGCTGGCTGCCGACGAACTCCACGACGTCCACCCGGTATCCCGCCCACCGCAGGATCGAGGCTCGCAGGGCATCGGTGAGCGTGTCCGCCAGCCGCTCGCGCAGGATGCCGTCGCGCAGCAGCGCGGCGTGTCCGGGAGGTGCGGGGGCGCGACGCAGCTGGGCGGAGACGTCATGGTGGCAGCACGGCGCTGCCAGCACGAGGTCGGCCTGCCACTCGACCGCGCGCTGGAGGGCGTCGTCGGTCGCGGTGTCACACGCGTGCAGTGCGAGCACGACGTCCGGGTGCTCGCGCACCTGCGCCTCGGCGATCCCGGAACGCACGAAGGTCACCTCGTCGGCGACGCCGAGCCGCTCGGCCACCTCGGTGTTGTGCCGCAGCGCCTGCTCCTTGACGTCGATCCCGACGACGCGGACCGGCATCTGCTCCCGCAGCCAGGCGTGGGCGACGAAGGTGAGGTAGGCGTTGCCGCAGCCGAGGTCCACCACCCGCAGCGGCGCCTCGGACGTGGGCGCGCGCAGCCGGCCGCCGCGCTGGCCCTCCTCGAGGGCGGCGGCCAGCACGCGCAGGAACTCCTCGACCTGGCGGTACTTCGCCTGCCGGGAGGGCTTGACCCGTCCCTGGGTGTCGGCGATGCCCAGCTCCCGCAGCACCGGATGGTCCTCGCTCAGCAGGCGGTCCTTGCTCTGGTCGTGGCGCCGGTCGGGCGCCGCGGCATCCGGCTGCGGGGCAGCGTGCAGGAGGACCTTGCCCTTCTTGGTCACCCGCAGCTGGAGCACGGCGCCGGTGGTCTCGGCGTGCCAGCTCGCGAAGGCCTCGGCGAGCAGCCCGTCCACGGCTTGCTCCGCCTGCGCACCGACGGCGTGGTTGTGGGTGTGCGCCTGGGTCTCGTCGTACGCCGTCACCTGCAGGTGGCGGCCGGCCTTGAGGTCGACGTAGCGCAGCTCGACCCGCCGCCAAGGGGGCGGAGCCGTGCCGCGGCGGCGACCGGACCCGACGGCGCGCACCAGGCGCTCCTCGTCGAGGAGGCTCTCGCGCAGCCGGTCGAAGGGTTCAGGAGCCATCACGCCGGCCAGCTCACTTCAGCAGGGCGGCGACGATGGTGATCAGGATGAGCCCCCCGAGCGCCGCGGGGATGACCATGCGGCGGTAGCGGGGGTTCATGCCGCCGATCCTAGGGCGGGGGCCTCCCTGCGCTCCTTCCCCGCCTGCTGCCGCCGCACGACGCGGCGGGTCAGCATCCCCTTGCCGCGGCTGAAGACCGCGACCGAGAGCAGCACCCCGGCGATGGTGAGACCGCCGCCGAGCAACAGTGTCCAGCGGGCGCCGAACTGCTCCCCGATCCAGCCGATGAACGGCGACCCGAGCGGCGTACCGCCCATGAAGACCATCAGGTAGAGCGCCATCACCCGGCCGCGCAGCCCGGGCGCCGTGGCCAGCTGCATGGTGGTGTTCGCCGCGGTGATCATGGTCAGCGCGGTGAGACCGACGAACGGCACCACGGCCATGAAGGCGTAGTAGGTCGGCATCAGGCCGGAGAGGATCTCCACGGCACCGAAGGCCAGCGCGGCGCCGACCACGAGGCGGAGCCGGATGTGGGTGCGGCGGGCGGCCAGCAGCGCACCGGTCAGCGAGCCGACAGCCATCGCCGAGCCGAGGAGGCCGTACTCGGTGGCGCCCCGGTGGTAGACCTGCGTGGCCATCAGTGCGGAGGTCATCTGGAAGTTCAGCCCGAACGTGCCGGCGAAGAACACCGTGCTGAGCACCATCAGCAGGTCCGGACGGCCACGCAGGTAGCGCATCGCGTCGCGCACCGCACCCTTGCCACGCTCGATCAGCGGCGGGGCGTGCAGCTCGGAGGCGACCATGGCCTGGAGCGCGAACAGCACCGAGATGTAGCTCAGTCCGTTCAGCCCGATCACCCAGCCGGTGGCGGCGACCCCACCGCCGAATGCGCCGATGAGCAGCCCGGCGAGGGCCGGGCCGGCGATGCGGGCGGCGTTGAACGAGGCGGAGTTGAGCCCCACGGCGTTGCTGAGGTCGTCGGAGTCGACCATCTCGGAGACGAAGCTCTGCCGCGCCGGGGCGTCGAAGGCGGTGCCCACACCGAAGACGAAGGCCAGCACGTAGACGTGCCAGACCTCCACGACACCGGTCACCGCGAGGGTGGCGAGCAGCAGCGCCGTGACCGCCATCATCGTCTGGGTCACCTGGAGCAGCCGGCGCTTGGGGAAGCGGTCGGCGACCACACCGGCGTACGGCGACAGCAGCAGCGCGGGCAGGAACTGCAGGCCCGTGGTGATGCCCAGGGCGGTGCCGTCGTTGGTCGCGAGCACCACCACCAGCCAGTCCTGGGCGACGCGCTGCATCCAGGTGCCGATGTTGGAGACCACTCCACCGGAGGCATAGAGACGGAAGTTGTGGTTGTGCAGGGCGCGGAACGTGGGGCTCAACTCGTGGAGCCCTCCTCGCGGAAGCATGTCGGAGTCATGGCTCTGCTCACGATTGGGCCAACTTCTTCAGGATCGGGGCGGCCTCGCGCAGGAGGTCGCGTTCGGCAGGGGTGAGCTCCCGCAGTCGCTGGGCGAGCCACTGGTTGCGGAGCTTCCGATTGGTCGCGAGGACCTCGCGCCCCTGGTCGGTGATGTCGACGAGGACCTGGCGGCCGTCGGTGTCGCACTGCCGGCGGGTGGCGTAGCCGTCCTCGACCAGGCAGCTCACCGTCCGGGTCATCGAGGGCGGCTGGACGCGCTCCTGCGCGGCCAGCGCACCGATCGTGCACTCGCCCTCGAGGTAGAGGTCGGCCAGGACGCTCAGCGCGCCGACGCTCAGCTGGTTGTCCGGGTGTCGCTCGCTGCGCAAGCGACGCGACAACCGGGCCACCGAGAACCGCAGCTCCGCCGCCAGCTCGCCGAGCGTGTCGGCCCGCCCCCGCCGCGCGGGGGATGCCACTGGAGTCGAAGCCATGATACTTAGCCTAACTCATTACCCTTGCTAAGTATTCCGGTTTGCCGGCCTCCACCGGCCGCACGCTCAGGTCAGCAGGGCGGTCACCGGGTGGATGGCGAAGTAGAGCACGAACAGGACGGTGATCACCCACATCAGCGGGTGGATGTCACCGAACTTGCCGCGCACCAGCTTGATCAGCACGTAGGCGAGGAAGCCGGCGCCGATGCCCACGGTGATCGAGTAGGTGAACGGCATCAGCACGATGGTCAGGAACGCCGGGATGGCGATCTCCAGGTCTTCCCAGTCGATGCCCCGGACCTGTTGCATCATCAAGAATCCGACGAGCACCAGGGCGGGTACGGCGGCCTCGCTCGGGATCACCTGCACCAGCGGGGCGAGGAAGATCGCGAGCAGGAACAGGGCACCGGTCACCACCGAAGCCAGGCCGGTGCGGGCACCCTCGCCGACGCCTGCGGCCGACTCGATGTAGGAGGTGTTCGACGACACGCCCCCGGCACCACCTGCGGCCGCGGCGACGGAGTCGACCACGAGGATGCGCTGGGAGCTCGGCGGGACGCCCTCCTCGTCCAGGAGGCCCGCCTCGGCGCCGATGGCCGTCATCGTGCCCATGGTGTCGAAGAAGTCGGCCAGCATCAGGGTGAAGACCAGCAGGATCGCGGCGACCGCGCCGATCTGGCCGAACGACCCGAACAGGTTGAAGTGCCCCAGGGTGCCAAAGTCCGGCTTGTCGAAGACGCTCTCCGGCAGCTTCGGCACGGTCAGCCCCCAGCCCGTGGGGTTGTCCGCGCTCCCCTGCCCGAAGTGGCCGATCGCCTCCACGACGATGGCCACGATCGCGGTGACGACGATCGAGAGCAGGATCGCGCCCTTGACCCGGCGTACCCACAGCGCGACGACGAGCACCAGGCCGAAGGCGAAGACCAGCACCGGCCAGCCCTGGAGGGTGCCGCTCGGGCCGAGCTGCACCGGGACGGTGGTGTTGGCGGCGTCGGGGATCCGGCGCACGAAGCCGGCGTCGACGAACCCGATCAGCGCGATGAACAGGCCGATGCCGACGCTGATGGCGATCTTGAGCTGGGCCGGTACGGCGTGGAAGACCGCCTGCCGGAAGCCGGTCAGCACCAGCACGAGGATGACCAGACCCTCGAGCACGACCAACCCCATCGCGTCCGCCCAGGTCATCTGGGAGGCGATCGAGAACGCCACGAACGCGTTCAGCCCCAGCCCGGTGGCCAGGGCGAGCGGGTAGTTGGCGACCAGGCCCATCAGGATCGTCATGACCCCGGCGACCAGGGCCGTGCCGGCCGCGATGGCCGCGAGGTTGCCCGGGGCCCCGCCGCCCAGCAGCTTGCCGTCGCCGTCCTTGGCGAACCCCAGGATCAGCGGGTTCAGCACCACGATGTAGGCCATCGTGAAGAAGGTGACCACGCCGCCGCGGATCTCCCGGGCGACGGTGGAACCGCGCGCGGTGATCTTGAAGTACCTGTCCACGGGCGAGCATCCAACCATGCGGCACTAAGGTCGGCTTCATGGACCCGCGGGACGAGCAGCCGATGGTGCACGAGATCGGCAACCGCACCTACATCGTCGCACCGGTGGCCCCGCTGGACCTCGACGGGATCCGCACCATGCAGATCGGCACGCTGCTGTGGGGCCTCGCGCTGCTGCTGCTGATCCCCTTCCACGGTCGGCTGCAGGCCGCCGGGAACGGCTGGTGGCTGTGGACCTGCCTGGCCGGCTTCGGACTCGGGCTCGTGGGCTGGGACCACTGCCGCCGGCGCCGCAACGCCCGCCGAGCGCGCGTGGTCGAGACGACGGGCGCATGAGCCGGACGGTCTACTACACCGCGACCACGTTGGACGGCTTCCTCGCCGACCCCGACGACTCCCTGGACTGGCTGTTCGAGCAGGACGTCGACCCTGCCGGCGTAGGCGGCTACGAGAAGTTCCTCCGCGGCGTCGGCGCGATGGCGATGGGCGCCACGACCTACCAGTGGGTGCTCGACCACATGGAGCGCACCGGTGAGGAGTGGGCGTACGACGTCCCGTGCAGGGTCTTCACCCATCGCGACCTCACGCCGGTCACCGACGACGTCCGGATGGTCGCCGGCGAGGTGCGCGAGCAGCACGCCGATCTCCGCGTGGCCGCCGGCGACCGCGACGTCTGGGTGGTCGGCGGCGGTGACCTCGCCGGCCAGTTCGCCGACGCCGGCTTCCTCGACCGGGTCGTGGTCTCGATCGCCCCGGTCACCCTGGGCGCCGGCCGACCGCTGTTCCCGCGCCGCCACGACCTCGCGCTGGTGGAGGTCGACCGCAACCGCGACTTCGTCGTGGCGACGTACGACGTCCGCGGCCCGCGCGGCTGACGCCGGTCCGGACCCTTGTAACGCGGGGTTAGCGCTACTGAGTGCGCCCCCGGGGAGGCACTCGGCCTCCACAACCCCGCGTTACATGGAGAGGGGGTGTGGGGCGGGGGCGTGAGCCGCTCAGAACTGCTCGAGGTCCTCGCCGCTGACGGTGTCGAAGGCCGGGTCCGGGAGCGGCGGGGGGAGCTGCTTGCGGCGCAGCTGGGCCTCGGAGTGGGCGCCGCAGCCGTGGTCGAGGCTGACCACGCGGCCGTCGTCGTTGGCGAACTCGTTGGCGCACACGCCGAACATCGTCGACAGCGGCCCGGTGATCCGGACCAGGAACCCGCATCCGGCGCAGCGGCCGGGGGCCGACTGCGCCAGGGGCACCTCCGGCCCGCCCTCACCGGCGTACCAGCGCTGGGCGGCGAGGTCCCGACCCTCGACCGAGAGGATCCGCGCCCGACCCAGGCCGATCTCGTCGACGACCGGCCGGTCGTCGCGGCCGAGGTCCTCCCCCGCGAGCCACGTCGGCACCAGGCGGGGATCGTCCTCGTCCGCGGGCAGGAGGTCACCCGGGGAGAGGTCGCCCGGCTTGATCCGGTCGCGCCAGGGCACCCAGGACGGGGCCGTGATCGCCTCGCCCCCCGGGAGCAGCACCACCTCGTCGACGGTCACCTCGGCCTCGCCGGGGGCGTGCACCAGGACCACCGCCCACTCCCAGCCGGGGTAGCCGGACTGGGTGCAGGCGAACGTGTGCGTGACGACCCCGGGGCCCTCCTCGACGGCCGCGAGGTGCTCCCCCACGACGTCCGCGCCGACCTCCTCCAGGAGGACGGCGCGGGCGCGATCAGTCGCGCGCAGGGCAACCGGGTCGGCGGTGGACATCACGTCCGCGATTCTCCCTCATCACCGGGCCCCGTGTCCTCTCGGGGCTGCGCGCGGCGCTTGGCAGGATGGACCCCATGCAGGACGAGCCCGGGACGGTCGGCACGGAGACCGCCACCTCTCCGCGGCGCGGGCGCCGGGCGCTCTCGGCGACGGGGCGGGGCGTGCGCCGGGCGGGGTCGCTGACCGGCTCTGCGGCGTCGTACACCTTCCGGCAGGCGCGCCGCGCCTCGCACGCGGAGGGCGCCGGCGACTCGGGGCTCTACCGGCTCATCGAGCTGCACGCCTTCAACGCCGCCGGAGACGCAGCGGTGGCGATCTCGCTGGCCGGCACCCTGTTCTTCGCCCAGCCGGGCGAGGCGCGCGGCCAGGTGGCCCTCTTCCTCGGCCTGACGATGCTGCCCTTCGCCGTCGTCGCGCCGCTGCTGGGTCCGTTCCTGGACCGGTTCAGCCACGGCCGGCGCTGGGCGATCGGCGCCACCATGGCCATCCGCGCCTTCCTGTGCTGGCTGATGGCCGATGCCGTCGCGTCCCAGTCGATCGCCATGTTCCCCACCGCCCTGGGCGTGCTGGTGTCCTCCAAGGCGTACGGCGTCGCCCGCGCGGCCACTGTTCCGCGCCTGCAGCCGCCGGGGCTGACCCTGGTCAAGGCGAACAGCCGCATCTCGCTGGCCGGCGTGGTCGGGGCGGCGATCTCGGCGCCGCTGGCGGTGGGCGCCTCGACCTTCGGCTCGCAGTGGTCGCTTCGCTACGCCTTCCTGGTCTTCGCCGGCGCGACCATCCTCTCCATCCTGCTGCCGGCCAAGGCGGACGCCAGCGCCGGGGAGCAGCCGGTCAGCATCACCGGCACCAAGCCGCGTTTCCACGTGCCCGCGGACGTCGTGTTCGCGTTGCGCTGCAACGCCGGCCTGCGGGTGCTGTCCGGCTTCCTGACCATGTACATGGCCTTCCTGCTCCGGGACCAGCCACTCCCCGGCTGGGAGCACCGCACCACCCTGCTGATGGGGATGGTCATCGGCGCCGCCGGGCTGGGCAACACCCTCGGCATCGGCCTCGGGTCGGTGCTGCGCAAGGTGAACCCGTCCATCACCGTCGTGGTGGCGCTGTGCGCCGACGTCGCCGCCGTCGTGGTCGCCGCGCTCTTCTACGGCCTGCTGCCGGCGATGCTGCTCGGCCTCACCGCGGGGGTGGCGCAGGCGATGGGCAAGGTCTCCCTGGACTCGACCATCCAGCGGCACGTCCCCGAGCGCAACCGCACCTCGGCGTTCGCCCGCTCCGAGACGCTGCTGCAGCTCTCCTGGGTGCTCGGCGGCTTCGTCGGCATCGCGCTGCCGCTGATCCCCCGGCTCGGACTCGGCGTCCTGGCCGGCCTGATGCTCGCCTGGACCGCCTTCGTCCTGGTGCGCCGACCGCAGGCCGCTCCGGCCTAGAGCTCCAGCTCGTCGGCGAGCGCGCGCAGCAGCTTGGCGGTGGGCTTCGCGGTCTTCGGGTCGGGGTGCCGACCGTGCCGGTAGGCCTCCCCGACGTTGTCCAGCAGCCGGATCAGGTCTTCGACGATGCCCACCATCTCGTCGGGCTTCTTGCGCATCGCGCGAGAGACCGACGGCGGGGCGTCGAGGATGCGCACCTGGTGTGCCTGGTCGCCACGCCGGCCGGAGAGGATCCCGAACTCGACGCGGGTGCCGTTCTTGAGCGTGGTCACACCCTCGGGCAGCGCAGAGGACCGGACGTAGACGTCGTCGCCGTCCGGACGCGAGAGGAACCCGAATCCCTTCTCGGGGTCGTACCACTTGACCTTGCCGGTGGGCACCGCACTGCCTTTCTGCCTGGAGGAGCCGCGCCGGCCGAGCGGCCGGGCGACTGCACAGCGTACGCCGTGCCCCGGTGCGGGACCATCTGACTTTCCCGGCCCCGGTCAGCCGGTCCGGCGACGACACCGAAGGAGGTCCGGGGGACGACCCACAGGACGACCCGGACGAAGCGGTTCCCTTCGGCCGGTGTGGTCGCTCGTCGCTCAGGCGGGCTGGGGCGCCGTACGTCCCGAGCCGCCCTCCTCCTCCGCGTCGTGCGCAGTCAGCGGCTTGGCGATGTTCTCCAGCGACTGGTTCTCCGCCTTCACCCCCAAGAAGGCCTCGACCAGGCCACCGCCGATCATCAGCGCGGCACCGATGAAGTAGCCGATCGCGATCCCCCCGATGCCGGTGTTCTTGGCGTGGTCGATCAGCGAGCCGAACAGCAGCGGACCGCTGATCCCGCCCGCGGCGGTGCCGATGGCATAGAAGAAGGCGATGCACAGCGCGCGCGTCTCCATCGGGAAGATCTCACTGGCGGTGAGGTACGCCGCGCTGGCGCCGGCGGAGGCGAAGAAGAACACGATGAGGCCCATCAGGGTCAGCGTGACCGCGTTGAGGCTGCCGATGAAGAACCCGGCTCCGCCGAGCAGCACGCCGGAGAGGACGTAGGTGCCGGTGATCATCTTCACCCGGCCCACCCGGTCGAAGAGCGGGCTGAGCACCAGGGCGCCGATGAAGTTGCTGGCGGCGAAGACGGCGAGGTACCAGCCCACCTGCTTGACGTCGAAGAACGTGGTCAGGGTGTCGCCGTAGGTGAAGAAGAAGGCGTTGTAGAGGAACGCCTGGCCGACGAACAGCGAGAAGCACAGCACCGTGCGCTTGGGGTAGAGCGTGAACACGGTGCGCGCGATCTCGACGAGGCCGATGGTGTGGCGCTGGCGGATGGTGATGGTGTCGCTCACCGAGGGGAGCTCCTTGCCGCTCTCGCGGTGGACCGTGTCCTCGATGTCCCGGACGATCTTGTCGCCCTCCTCGTCGCGGCCGTGGATGAACAGCCAGCGCGGGCTCTCGGGGACGTTCCTGCGGACCAGCAGGATGCCCACCGCGAGGATGGCGCCGAGCCCGAAGGCGAGCCGCCAGCCCCAGGCCGCGTCGATGACGTTCGGGTCCAGCAGCGGGATGGTCAGCAGCGATCCACCGGCGGCGCCGACCCAGAAGGAGCCGTTGATCGCCACGTCGACCCGGCCGCGGTACTTGGCCGGGATCAGCTCGTCGATCGCGGAGTTGATCGCGGCGTACTCACCACCGATGCCCGTCCCGGTGAGGAACCGGCAGGCGAAGTACCAGATCGGCGACATCGAGAAGGCGGTCAGCACCGTGGCGACGGTGTAGACGCCGAGGGTGATCAGGAACAGCTTCTTGCGGCCGAAGCGGTCGGTGAGCTGGCCGAAGAAGAGCGCGCCGAGACAGGCGCCGGCGACGTACGCCGCTCCGGCGAGACCGACGTCGAAGCTGCTCATGCCGAGTCCGGTCTTGCTGGACTTCAGCGCGTCGCTCATCGAGCCGACGATGGTGACCTCGAGCCCGTCCAGGATCCAGACGGTGCCCAGGCCGATCACCACCAGCCAGTGCCACCTGGCCCACGGCAGTCGGTCCAGACGGGCCGGGATGTCCGTGGTGATGCGTCCAGTCTCGACAGCTTGCGACATGGTGCCTCCCGAGATACCGGAGCTCGCTGCTCCGTCCGGGGATTACCCGCTGCTCCGAGCCCACAAACCGGACACCTGTCACGGCAGTCGCGCGCGCACCACCTCGTCGAGCACGTCCAGCGGCAGCGAACCGGAGTCGAGCACCGCGCTGTGGAACTTCTTGACCTCGAAGCTTGCGCCCTGTCGCTGCTCGGCCTCGGCGCGCATCCGCTCGATCTCCACGCGCCCGACCATGTAGGAGGTGGCCTGCCCCGGGCTGACGACGTAGCGGTCCACCTCGGGCCGGATGACGCCGTCGGCCAAGGGCGAGTTCTCGACCATGTACTGCACCGCCTGCTCACGCGACCACCCGAGTGCGTGCACGCCGGTGTCGACCACCAGCCGGCAGGCGCGCATCGAGTCCGCGGAGAACATCCCGATCCGGTCGACCGAGCCGGTGTAGAGGCCCATCTCGTCGGCGAGCCGCTCGGTGTAGAGACCCCAGCCCTCGGCGTACCCGGAGTTGTGGATGTGCTTGCGGAACTCTGGGACGCCCTCGAGCTCCGAGGCGATGGCGAGCTGGAGGTGGTGGCCGGGGATGCCCTCGTGGAAGGCCATCGACTCCAGCTCGAAGGTGCCCCAGGAGCCGACGTCGTCGATGTTGACGAAGAACGTGCCACCACGGCTGCCGTCGGTGGCCGGCGGGTAGTAGAACGCCTTGGGGCCGGTGAGCGTCGCCTGCACCCCGCACGGCGCCTTGGGCAGCACCTCGAACCACTCCGGCATCGCCTCCCAGGCCCGGCGCATGGCCGTCTCGGAGGCCTCGACGAGCTGTTCGCCGCGCTCGAAGTGCAGCTTGGGGTCGGTGCGCATCGCCTCGAAGATCGCCTGCAGGTCGTCGGTGCCGACGACCTCGGGACCCAGCGAGCGGTACTCGTCGGCGAGCTTGGCGACGACCTCGAGCCCGAGCTCGTGGATCTCCCGGGCGGACTTGTCGGTGGTGGTGAAGTAGCGCAGCGTCGCGGCGTAGGCCTCCTCGCCGCCGTCGATCCAGCGCAGGCCGCACCGGTCGTCGGGCCGTGCCCGCGGCAGCACCTCGTCGCGCAGCACGTCGCGGTACGCCGCCATGCCCGGCCGCACGTCGCTCTCGACGACCTCGCGCAGCGCGGCCTTCCAGGCGTCCACGTCGAGGCCGCCGGGTGGGGCGGCGGTGTTCATCAGCGGGTCGTCGGCCACCGGCGCGTCCAGCTGCCCGTCGATCTGGGCGATCGTGTCCGCGGCGGCGAAGGCCGCCGGGAACCGGCCGCGCGCCGCCCCCTCGCGAAGCCGGTCGGCGAGCTCGCGGTAGTAGCGGCCCAGCCCGCGGTACTTCTCCACCATGCCCTCGGCCACCTCGGCCGTCGGCAGACCGAGCATCGGCACCATGATCGGCATCGACACCTGGGCGCCGTGGATCGGGTCCGCGGCGATCTCGTCGAGCCGCTGCTGGAGGAGGTCGGCCTCCCGGCGGGCCTCGCTGACCAGCACCGCGCGGGTGATCCGCTCCTGGTCGCCCAGGCGCGCGGGGTCGAGCGACTCGGCCCGCTCGACGATGTCACGCAGCGCGGCGATGTGAGTGTCCTCGGCCATGCGGTCGGCGTGCTGGAACTCACCGACGCGGTCGTAGCGGCCGATCAGGTGCGCCATGGTCGGCGAGGTGGCGAGCTCGTGCTCCCAGTACTCCTCGGCAAGGGCCTCCATGGCGGTGCCGGGGGCGGACTCGTTGGTGGGGTGGGTCATGCCGTCCCCGTACCCAGGCGGAGACGACGCGCGCTCTCCTCGCGCATCTCGACCTTGCGGATCTTGCCGGTCACGGTCATCGGGAACTCCTCGACCAGCAGGACGTAGCGGGGGATCTTGTAGTGCGCGAGCTTGTCGGCGGCGAAGGCGCGCACCTGCTCTGCGTCGAGGGGCTCGGCACCGGCCCTCATCCGGATCCAGGCGCACAGCTCCTCGCCGTACTTCTCGTCGGGCACCCCGACGACCTGGACGTCCTCGACGTCGGGGTGGGTGTAGAGGAACTCCTCGATCTCGCGGGGATAGATGTTCTCCCCGCCGCGGATGACCATGTCCTTGATGCGGCCGACGATGTTGGTGTAGCCGTCCTCGCGCATCACCGCGAGGTCGCCGGTGTGCATCCACCCGTCGTCGTCGATCGCCTCCCTGGTCTTGGACGACCCCTCCTCGTCGTGCAGGGGCCAGTAGCCCAGCATCACCGAGTAGCCACGGGTGCAGAACTCACCGGGCTCGCCGCGCTCGACCACCTCGCCGGTGGCCGGGTCGACGATCTTGATCTCCACGTGCGGGTGGACCCGCCCGATGGTGGCGGTACGCCGTTCCAGGTCGTCCTCGGAGCGGGTCTGGCAGGAGACCGGCGAGGTCTCGGTCATGCCGTAGGCGATCGACACCTCGGCCATGTGCATGTCGTCGACGCAGCGCTTCATCACCTCGACCGGGCAGATGGAGCCGGCCATCACGCCGGTGCGCAGAGTTCGCATGCCGGAGAGGGGGAACTCGTCGGAGCCGAGGACCCTCTGCATCGCGATGAACATCGTCGGTACGCCGTACAGGCCGGTGCAGCGCTCCTCGGCCACGCAGCGCAGGGTCGTCTCGGGGTCGAAGCCCGGCGCGGGGATGACCATGGTGGCCCCGTGGGTGGTGCAGCCGAGGTTGCCCATCACCATCCCGAAGCAGTGGTAGAAGGGCACCGGGATGCACAGCCGGTCCTCGGCGGTGAAGTTGATCAGCTCGGTGGTGAAGAAGCCGTTGTTGAGGATGTTGCGGTGCGACAACGTCGCGCCCTTGGGGTAGCCGGTCGTCCCGCTGGTGTACTGGATGTTGATCGGGTCGTTCGGATCGAGGTCCCAGGTGAGCAGCTCGAGCAGGGTGACGCCGGGGTCGCTCGCGTTGAGGTCGGTCCACTCGGGCGAACCGAGGTAGATCACCTGCTCGAGCGCCCCGCCGGAGCCGGCTGTGGCGGAGACGCGGCCCCACACCTCGTCGACCATCGCGCGGTAGTCGCTGGTCTTGAACGACTCCGCGGAGATCAACAGCTTGACCCCGGACTGGTTCAACGCATAGGCGAGCTCGTGGGTGCGGTAGGCCGGGTTGATGTTGACCAGGATCGCGCCGATCTTCGCGGTGGCGTACTGGGTGATCGTCCACTCCGCGCAGTTGGGCGCCCAGATCCCGACCCGGTCCCCCTTGCCGATGCCGGCGCGGATCAGCCCGACCGCCAGGGCGTCGACGTCGCGGTCGAGCTCGGCGTAGGTCCACCGGCGTCCGGAGGCGTACTCGACGAGCGCCTCGTGGTCGGCGTACGCCCGGGCGATCCGCTCGAAGTTGGCGCCGATCGTCTCCTCGATCAGCGGCGGTGTGTTTTCTCCCCGGGCGTAGGACTCCATGTCTGGCAACCTACTCCCGGAGGAGTCCGCGGGAAGTGCCTCGGCCGATCAGGCTCCGAGCCGAGCGGCCATCTGCTCCATCAGCGCGGTCAACCCCTTGAACGGGCGCACCATCACCGTGAAGTCGGTGATCCGCCCCCGGTCGTCCCACCGGATCATGTCGACGCCGTGGACGTTCAGGCCCGCCACCTCGGCGGTGAACTCCAGGACCGCGGAGGACTCGTCCCACCACTCGTGCCGGTAGGTCAGCGTGGGCCCGAGCACGTCCAGGGCCGCGGCCAGGTAGGCGGTGGTGAGCTCCTTGCCCTCCTGGGGGCGGTGCAGCGCCGGTGAGTGGAACACCGCCTCGTCGGCCAGCAGGGAGTCGAGGCCGGCGGCGGACTTCGCGTCCACCACCTCGTGCCAGGCGAGGAGCGGTGCGGGCTTCGTCATGGGTCTCTCCTACGCCACCGCCGCCCGCGCGTCCAGCCGGTCCTGCGTGACCTCTGCGGGAACCGGTCGTTGAGGGATCGTCCGGACCGACTCGGAGGATCTCCCTTGCGCGCTCGACTGTTCACCCGCACCAGTCCCCTCCTCTGGCTGGCACCGCTCGTGCTCGTCGTCACCGGCCTCGGTGTCGCCGGCGCCGCGGACGCCGCTTCTCCGGGGAGCGGCACCATCTCCGACACGACGACGTCGACGTCGTGGACCGGCGGACCCTTCGCCGCCCCGAACGTGACCGGGACCGCCCTGGACGCCCCTGACTGCACCCTGCCCACCTCCTGCGACGACTTCACCCTGCACGTGCAGACGCCCGACGGGTACGCCGACACCCACGAGCTGAAGGTCGACGTCTCCTGGGCCAACGGCGCAGCGGACTTCGACCTCTACGTCCTCGACAAGGCGGGGAACCCGGTCGGCACCTCCGCCTCGAGCGCCGACCCGGAGCAGGTCGTGCTGCCGGCGACGCCCGGGGACTACACCGTCCGCGTGGTGCCGTTCACCCCGCTCGGCGAGAGCTACACCGCCAAGGCGGCGCTGGTGGACAAGCCGACCGACCCCGCGCCCGGCACCGACACCCCGCCCGGCTTCACCAACTACGCCGCTCCATCCTCGCTGGCCGACGCGAACAACGCCGGCGAGCCCTCGCTCGGCACCAGCTGGGACAGCGGCGCGACGCTCTACCAGGCCTACCTCTCCACCTACAAGGTCGCCTTCGACGACAGCACCTCCCCCGCGAAGGCCAGCTGGACCGACGTCTCGGCGAACGCCGCCAACGGCTGCCCGCTGGGCAGCACCGACTCGCTGGACCCGATCCTGTTCACCGACCATCAGACCGGTCGCACCTTCGAGTCGCAGCTGACCGGCGCCAACTCGGCCACCTGCTGGACCGACGACGACGGCTCGACCTGGCACCCGAGCACCGGCGGCGGGATCCCCAGCGGCGTGGACCACCAGACGGTCGGCGGCGGCCCGTACACGCCGGCCGGACTCGGCAAGCTGCCGACGACCGACTATCCGCACGCTGTCTACTACTGCAGCCAGGACATCGCCACCGCCTTCTGCGCGGCCTCGCACGACGGCGGCACCACTTTCGGTCCCGGCGTGCCGACCTACAGCCTGCTGGACTGCGGCGGCCTGCACGGGCACGTCAAGGTCGCGCGGGACGGCACGGCGTACCTGCCCAACAAGAGCTGTGGCTCCAACGCCGCCCTGGTCACCTCCACCGACAACGGGCAGAGCTGGACCGTCCACAAGGTGCCCGGCAGCACGCCGAGCGATGCCGACCCCTCGGTGGGCCTCGGCTCCGGCGGCACCGTCTACTTCGGCTACGTCGGCTCCGACGGCCGGCCCGCCGTCGCGGTGAGCAGCGACCAGGGCAAGACCTGGCAGCACAACCAGCCGTTGGGCACCGAGTTCGGCATCAACAACGCGGTCTTCCCGGCCGCGGTCGCCGGCGACGACGACCGCGCGGCGGTGGCGTTCCTCGGCACGCCCACCGACGGCAACCACCAGGACGCGAAGAACTTCAAGGGCGAGTGGCACCTCTACGTCGCGACGACGTACGACGGCGGGAAGACCTGGCAGACCGCCGACGCGACGCCGAACGACCCGGTGCAGCGCGGCTCCATCTGCACCGGCGGGACGACCTGCGGCAACGACCGCAACCTGCTGGACTTCATGGACGTCACCATCGACGAGGCCGGCCGGATCGAGGTGGGCTATGCCGACGGCTGCATCGACGCGTGTGTCAGCGACCCCTCGCACACCAGTGGCGCGGGTCCGGCGGACGCCCAGGCGGCGTACGCCACGATCGCGCGGCAGAGCAGCGGGAAGACGCTGTTCGCGTCGCAGGACCCGCTACCGTGACCGCGCGCAGCACCGCGGTCAGCCTGGTGCTGCTGCTCTCCCTGGCCGCGTGCGGCGCTGACTCCGAGAGTGAGCAGGAGCGGGAACACGAGGGACTCTCCGCCGCGGCGGATCGCAGCACCTGCGTGGCGCAGGCGGACCAGGTCACGCTTCCCGACGGCTTCCCCGCCGACTTCCCGTTCCCGGACCGCACCGTGGTCTATCACGTCGAGGACCGCGGTGACGCCGGGATGATCGCGACCGGGGTGACCGGGCTGCCGTTCAAGCAGGTGCTCGCCGCGCTGAACGGTCCCGCGCAGCACGCGGGCTTCGAGGTCACCGACGGCGAGACCGAGGAGCACGACGCCGAGGCCAACTGGCAGGGCAACGGCTACCGCGGGCGCTGGGCGATCCGGAAGTCCGGCAGCTGCGCGGGGGAGACCGTGGTCCAGGTGCTCGCGCTGCGACAGTAGCCAGGTCGGGTGCCGGCCCCTGCGGGGCGAGCAGCCACCTCAGCACGCGACCGGGTGAGGTGAGCGCTCAGCCCACGCCCATGGCCCGGAAGTACGCCGCGACGTCGTCGTCGTCCCACTGCCGGGACTCGCGCAGCCCGTCGGCGAGCATCGTCAGGTAGGCGGGGGACGGCTGGGTGTGCTCGACGTGGTCGATGCCGTGCGGCGCCGTGAACAGCAGCATCGGTGCCCCGTCGAGCCGGCCCACCTCGACGAGCGTCTCGTAGTGACCGGGACCGGCGTGGTGCCGGCCACCGTCGATCCCGCCGATCACCACTTCCTCCAGCGGATCCCCGTCCTGCGGAACCCGGTACATCTCCTGGGCGGCCACGTCGGTGAACTGCTCGGCGGTGAGCAGGTAGGCCCGCGCGGCGGTCGGGACGCCGCGCTCCGGGTCGGTCACGTCGTGGTCGTAGAACGCGACCCCACCACCCCACTGCGGGGAGTGACCGGCGAAGTAGAGGGCACCGGGAAGGTCGACCGGGACGCTGCGCCGCGGTGGTGTGTCGTCCCGCGCGCCGGGGTTGCGCCTCCTGCCTCCCGGCGGGACGCCACCCTCGAGGTAGGCGGTGAGTCGTGCCGAGGACATGTTGGAGCCGTAGCTGACGTACCAGACGTCTTCCTCGCGGGGCAGCGCCCGCGGCTCCGGCTCGTGCACCTCACTGATGGCGGACATCGCCTCTGCACCGTAGCGGCTCCTGGGGAGTCGCGCTGTTACCCAGGTAACGCGGTTCGCGGCCCACCTAGAATCGTGCGGATGGCCACCTCCGCTCCGCGCACGCTCGCCGACCAGCTCCGCGCCTGGTCCGACGAGCAGCTCACCACGCTGCTGCTGGCCCGGCCCGACGTGGCGACCCCGGCCCCGCACGACTCGGCGCAGCTGGCCTCGCGACTGGTCGTCCGGGCCTCGGTGCTGCGGGCGCTCGACCAGCTCGACGCCCTGGAGCTAGGAGTGCTCCACCGGGTCGTCGCCGGGGCTCCCCTCGAGCAGACGCCGGCGGTGAAGGGGGCACTGGCGCGGCTCGCGTCGCTGGCCCTGGTCTGGGGTACGCCGGCCCGACCGGTCGTCGTCCTCGGCGAGATCCTGCGCCGCAGCCCCGAGGAGGACCTGCTCGCGCAGCCGCCGGAGCTGGCCACCGACCCCCGCGACCAGGCCACGGTCGACCGGGCCGCGGCCGGAGCGGCGTTCGAGATGGTCCGCCGGACCGAGCTCCTGCTCGACCGCTGGGGCACCCACCCGCCGCCGGCCCTGCGTGCCGGTGGGCTCGGGGTCCGGGAGCTCAAGGCGTCCGCGGCCTTCCTGCACGTCGAGCCCGACGTGGCGGGCCTGGTGATCGAGACGGCGGCGTCGGCGGGGCTCCTCGCCCAGGGCATGACCGAGGAGATCGACAGCGCCTGGCTGCCGACCGACGACTTCGACGCGTGGCTGCGCCGGCCGGTCGCCGAACGGTGGCAGGCACTCGCGCGCGCCTGGCTCACCAGCTCACGGCTGGTCTCGCTGGTGGGCAGCACCGCGGCGGGCATCCGCGCCGGCAAGCCGGTGAACGCGCTCACGCCGGACCTCGACCGGTCGTGGGTCAGCGGTCTGCGCCGCGACGTCCTGGGGGCGGTGGCGACCCTGCCTGCCGGGGAGGTGCTCGCCCCCGGCACGGGCCTGCCCACGCTGCTCGACCTGCTGCGGTGGCGCCGCCCGCGGCAGCCGGAGAGCAGGCGCGACGTCGTCGAGCCGACGCTTGCCGAAGCAGCCACGTTCGGGGTGACGGCCCTGGACGGGGTCTCCTGCTTCGGCCGCGCCCTGCTGGAGGACACCGACGCGGTGGCGGCGCTGGAGCCCCTGCTCCCCGGTCCGGTCGACCACCTGCTCGTGCAGGCAGACCTGACCGCCATCGCCCCCGGGCCGCTGGTGCCCGACCTTGCCCGCAAGGTGGCGCTGCTCGCCGAGGTCGAGTCGCGGGGCGGCGCGACGGTCTACCGATTCGACGCCGGCTCGGTGCGCCGGGCCTTCGACGCCGGCTGGTCGGCCGCGGAGGTGCACGAGTTCCTCGCCGGGGCCTCGCGGACCCCGGTTCCCCAGGCGCTGAGCTACCTCGTCGACGACGTGGCCCGCCGCTTCGGCACGCTGCGCGCGGGACACGCGGAGTCCTTCCTGCGCAGCGACGACGAGACCGCGCTCGCCGAGCTCGTGCACTCCTCGGGGGCGAGGACGCTCGGCCTGCGTCGGATCGCCCCGACGGTGGTCGTCTCCGACGTACCGCTCGCCACCCTGCTCCCCCGTCTGCGCGACCTCGGCTTCGCCCCGGTGGTCGAGGCGCCGGACGGCACCGTGCGAGTCGCCCGCCCCGACGTCTTTCGGGCCCCCGAGCGGCGCTCGCGCCGGCACGCCCCCCAGCCCGTGCGCCTGCACGCCCACGTGGCGAGGGTGGTCGGCGCGCTCCGCGCCGGCGACCGGGCTGCGCTCAACCGGCCGCGGCCGACGAGCGTGTCGACCCCCGCAGACGTGATCGTGACGTTGCGCCAGGCGGCGGAGGCGCGCACACCCCTGGTGATCGGCTATGTGGGCAACGACGGCACCGTCACCGAGCGGCGGATCACCCCCGAACAGGTGGAGGGCGGGCAGGTGCGAGCCTACGACGAGCGCAGCGACGCCCCGCGGACCTTCGCGCTGCACCGGATCACTGCCGTCTCGCAGTGATCTCCCAGACCGTCACCCGCGTGGGGCTCGATGCAGGCCCCGCCACCGCCGAAGAGATCGAGAGGGAGCGAGGCCAGTGATCCGGGACCTGACCGACGAGGAGGCCCGCCGCTCGCTGCTGCTGAAGTGGGGCGCGGTCGAGCCGGACGTGCTGCCCTGCTGGGTGGCGGAGATGGACTACGCCCTGGCGCCGCCGGTGGCCGAGGCGCTGCAGCGCGCGGTCCACGACCAGGTGACCGGCTACCCGGACATGGAGAACAACCAGGTCCTGGGCGAGGCCCTCGCCGGCTTCGCCCGGCGGCACTGGGGCTGGCAGGTCGACCCGCTGCTGGTGCAACCGGTCTCCGACGTCACCGCCGGCATCCGGGTCGCGCTGGACGTGCTCTCCGACCCAGGGCCGATGGTGCTCCCCGTTCCGGCGTACCACCCGCAGCTCGACGTCGCCGGACTCACCGGTCGCGCCCGCGTCGACATGGTGCTCGACCCCGACGCCACCGAGGCGCGGCTCGACCTCAGCCGGGTCCGGCAGCTGCTGTCCGAGGGCGCGCGCACGGTGCTGCTCACCCAACCGCACAACCCCTGGGGACGCGTGTTCACCCGGGCGGAGCTCGAGGCGCTGCGCGACCTCGTCGTGGAGCACGGCGCCCGGGTGATCAGCGACGAGATCCACGCTCCGCTGGTGCTGCCGGGGGCCGAGCACGTGCCGTACCTGAGCCTGGAGGGCACCGCCGACCACGCCGTGACGGTCCTCGCCGCCTCGAAGGCGTTCAACGTCCCCGGGCTGCGGTGCGCCCAGATCGTGGCCGGGAACGCCGAGACCATGCAGCGGCTGCGCGACGTGCCGCTGGCCCGCAACGACAGCTGGTCACCACTCGGCGTGATCGCCGCGCAGGCGGCGTACGCCCGGGGCGACGCGTGGCTCGCGGCCCTGGTCGAGCGCCTCGACCAGCAGCGCAGCCTGCTCACCGAGCTGTTGCGAGCGCACCTGCCCGAGGTGCGGATGCGGCCGCTGGAGGCGACGTACCTGCCCTGGCTGGACGCGCGGGCCTACGGCTTCGCCGATCCCACCCAGGTGGCGCTGGAGCGCACCCGCGTGCTGGCCTCGCCCGGGCACCTCTACCACCCCGGGCTGGAGGGACACACCCGCCTGAACATCGCCACCAGCCCCGAACGGCTCACCGAGATCGTGCAGCGCCTGGCCGAGGCCTGGCACTGACTCACCGGTCGCGCTCGTAGCGACAGACCAGCGCCCCGGTGCCGGCCTGCTGGACGTCGACCAGGCGCAGCGGCCGGGCCTCGCCGTCGGCCGGGAAGACGCTCTTGCCGCCGCCGAGCAGGATCGGCTCGACCACCAGGGAGTACTCGTCGACCAGGTCGTGCGCCACGAGCGCCCGCGCCAGGCTGGTGCTCCCCATGACCTGCAGCGTGCCGCCGGACTGCGCGCGCAGGTCGCGGATCGCGCCGATCGTGTCCTCCGCCGGGAGCAGCCGCGAGTTCCACACCATGTCCGCCTCGCTCAACGTCCGCGAGGCGACGTGCTTGGGCAGGGCGTTCATCCGGTCGGCGAACCGGTCACCCGCCCGCTCCGGCCAGGCGCCGGCCATCACCTGCCAGGTGCGGCGACCGAAGAGCAGTCCGTCGGTCTGCTCGAGCAGCCGGTCCAGCACCGGGCCCATCGTCTCGGCTTCGAAGTACGGCATCGACCAGCCACCGTGGGCGAACCCACCGTCGGTGTCCTCCTCGGCGCCGCCAGGGGCCTGCACCACGCCGTCGAGGCTGATGAAGTCGCTGAGCACGATGCGCATGGTCTTCCTCTCGTCGTCGCCGGTCCCGACCCTAGATCGGTCGGGAGCTGATCGGTGCGTTGGACGGGCTTCGTAGGATTGACCGGTTCAGACCGCCCCCAACCACGAACGGGATCGAGTGAACGACGGCCCCCTCATCGTCCAGTCGGACAAGACGCTGCTCCTCGAGGTCGACCACGAACAGGCCGACGACTGCCGCAAGGCGATCGCGCCCTTCGCCGAGCTCGAGCGCAGCCCCGAGCACGTGCACACCTACCGGCTCACGCCCCTGGGGCTGTGGAACGCCCGCGCCGCCGGACACGACGCCGAGCAGGTCGTCGACACGCTGCTGACCTACAGCAGGTACGCCGTGCCGCACGCCCTGCTCGTCGACGTCGCCGAGACGATGGCCCGCTACGGGCGGCTGCGGCTGGACAAGCATCCCGAGCACGGGCTGGTCATGTCCGGCACCGACCGGGCGGTCTTCGAGGAGGTGCTGCGCAGCAAGAAGATCGCCGGGATGATCGGCGAGCGGGTCGATCCGCTGCCCGAGGTCGAGGGCACCGTCGTGGTGCACCCCAGCCAGCGCGGCAACCTCAAGCAGGCGCTGCTCAAGCTCGGGTGGCCGGCCGAGGACTTCGCCGGGTACGTCGACGGCGAGGCCCACCCGATCGAGCTCGCCGAGGAGGGCTGGTCGCTGCGCCCCTACCAGAAGGAGGCGGCCACCTCCTTCTGGCACGGTGGCTCCGGGGTCGTCGTACTCCCGTGCGGGGCGGGCAAGACCCTCGTCGGCGCGGCCGCGATGGCCCACGCCCGGGCGACCACCCTGATCCTGGTGACCAACACCGTGGCGGCCCGGCAGTGGAAGGCCGAGCTGGTCCGGCGTACCTCCCTGACCGAGGAGGAGATCGGCGAGTACTCCGGGGCGAAGAAGGAGGTCCGGCCGGTCACGATCGCGACCTACCAGGTGCTGACCATGCGGCGCAAGGGCGTCTACCCGCACCTCGAGCTGCTCGACGCCAAGGACTGGGGACTGATCGTCTACGACGAGGTGCACCTGCTGCCCGCGCCGATCTTCCGGATGACCGCCGACCTGCAGGCGCGCCGCCGGCTGGGGCTGACCGCGACCCTGGTGCGCGAGGACGGCCGCGAGGGTGACGTGTTCAGCCTGATCGGACCCAAGCGGTACGACGCCCCCTGGAAGGACATCGAGTCCCAGGGCTGGATCGCGCCCGCCGACTGCGTCGAGGTGCGGGTCACCCTCCCCGAGGGCGAGCGGCTGGCCTACGCGACCGCCGAGCCGGAGGAGCGCTACCGGCTGGCCAGCTGCACCTTCGCCAAGACCAGGGTCGCCGAGCAGCTGGTGGAGCAGCACCGTGGTCAGCAGACGTTGGTGATCGGGCAGTACCTCGAGCAGCTCGACGAGATCGCCGAGCACCTCGGCGCCCCGGTGATCAAGGGCGACACCAGCGTCAAGGAGCGCGAGCGGCTCTTCGAGGCGTTCCGGCAGGGCGACCTCGACCTGCTCGTGGTCTCGAAGGTCGCGAACTTCTCCGTGGACCTGCCCGAGGCCTCCGTGGCGATCCAGGTCTCCGGCAGCTTCGGCTCCCGCCAGGAGGAGGCCCAGCGCCTCGGCCGGCTGCTGCGCCCCAAGAGCGACCAGAAGACCGCACACTTCTACACCATCGTCAGCCGCGACACCGTGGACGCCGACTTCGCCCAGAACCGCCAGCGCTTCCTCGCCGAGCAGGGGTACGCCTACCGGATCGTCGACGCCACCGACCTGTGAGCGGAGCGCCGCCGCAGGTACCCCGAGCGCCAGCGAGGCTTGCCGGAGGCGGCGTGCAGCGAACAGGTCGGCGACAGCAGAGCCCTGTGACCGGAGCGCCGCCGCAGGTACCCCGAGCGCCAGCGAGGCTTGCCGGAGGCGGCGTGCAGCGAACAGGTCGGCGACAGCAGAGCCCTGTGACCGGAGCGCCGCCGCAGGTACCCCGAGGCGTCACAGATATGCGCGCCGAACACGCCGAGGCGTCACAGATATGCAGGCCCAGCCCGCCGAGTCGTCACAGATATGCAGGGACGGGCGGCGAGGCGCCATCGGGCGCCGCCCAGGACGACGCCGCTCATACCGCCGCGGCTGCGCCGATCTCCTCGGCGACGGCTGAGGCGCCGCGCTGGCTGAGCATGATCGTGTAGTGGTTGACGTCGGGCACGAAGCGGAAGGCGACCCGCGGGTACGCCGCCCGCAGGTGCTCGACGTCCTCGGCGGCGTAGAGGCCGGGCGGGTCGTCGACGAACCCGCGGTCGGTGTGCAGGAAGCGGATGGGCACCGCCGGCGCCTCGAGGGCCTCGGCGACCGCGGCGCCCTCGACGATGTCCACCTGGTCCGCCTCGACGGCGTCGGGTCGCGCGGACGGCGTGCCCGGCTCGGAAACCAGGTCGTAGTCGGCGTACCGCTCCACCTCGGGGGTCCAGTCCCGGGCGAAGGCGGGGTGCGCCCGGAAGAAGTCGCGGTAGGCGGCCCGGTCCGCGAAGGTGGTCACGAGCCGCTGCTTGATCGCGGTGAGGCCGGCCAGCGTGGTCTCCTGCTCGACCGGCGCGAACGGCAGCCCACCGTCGACCAGGACGACCGACCGCACCAGGGCGGGGTGCCGGTGGGCGAGGACGACGGCCACGAATCCGCCCATCGAGTGCCCGACCACGACGACCGGGCCGTCGGCGGTCGCCCGGATGACCTCGGCGGCGTCGTCGGCGTGCGTGGCCATCCCGAAGGGTCTCGGCAGGTCACGCGACCCGCCCCGACCGCGCAGGTCCGGCGCGATGAGCTGCTGGCCGGGCAGGGCCTCGGCGAGGAAGGGGAACTCCGCGTGCGTCGCGGTGATGCCGTGCAGCGCGACCACCGGTGTTCCCTCGTTCCAGAGGGCGACCCGCAGGTCTCCCCCACGGACGGGCACGTCGGTCAGTGTCGGCTCCAGCACAGCGCTCTCCCTCTCCCTCACCCGGTCGCGGTCGCTGGGTCTATCTTGCCGCAGCGCACATCTGTGACGCCTCGCCGTGCCCCGGACGCACATCTGTGACGCCTCGGCGCACCCCGGACGCACATCCGCGACGCCTCGGCGCACCCCGGACGCACATCCGCGACGCCTCGGCGCACCCGGGACGCACATCTGTGACGCCTCGGCGCACCCGGGACGCACATCCGCGACGCCTCGGCGCGCTCCGCGGGATCAGTAGGTGCGCAGCCAGATGGTGGGGTCGGCGTCGCGCAGGGCGGCGAAGGTGTCCTCGGGGAGCCGGGTGGCGAGGTCGGTGACGACGTACCCCTGCTCACCGCGGGTGGAGAGGTACTGCGCGGTGACGTTGGCGCCGCACTCGGCCAGCAGCTGGTTCACCCGCGCGAGCACTCCGGGCACGTTGCGGTGCAGCAGCGCCACGCGGGTGCCGCCCACGACCGGCGGCACGGCGACCTCGGGCAGGTCGACCGACAGCGCGGTGTTTCCGCCGAGCACGAAACCGGTCAGCTTGTTGGCCACGAAGTGGCCGATCTCCTCCTGCGCCTCCTGCGTGGAACCACCCACGTGCGGGGTCAGGATCACGTTGGGCAGCCCGCGCAGCGCCGAGACGAAGGGATCTCCCTGCGCCTTCGGCTCCACCGGGAAGACGTCGATCGCCGCACCGGCGATGTGACCGGAGAGGATGTGCTCACGCAGCGCCTGCTCGTCGACGACCATGCCCCGCGAGGCGTTGATGAACAGCGAGCGCGGCTTCATCTTCGCGAACTCCTCGGCGCCGAAGAGCCCGGCGTTGCCGGGGCGGCCGTCGACGTGCAGGGAGACCACGTCGGCCTCGCGCAGGAGCTCGTCGAGGGTGCCGACCCGGCGGGCGTTGCCGTGCGCGAGCCGGTCGGCGGTGTCGTAGAAGATCACCCGCAGTCCCATGGCCTCGGCGAGGTTGGACAGCTGGGTGCCGATGTTGCCGTAGCCGACGATGCCGAGGGTCCGACCACGGACCTCGTGGCTGCCCTGGGCGGACTTGTCCCAGACCCCGGTGTGCATCCGCTCGGTCTTCTCGGTCAGCCGCCGGGCCAGGGCCACGATCTCGGCGATGACGAGCTCGACGACGCTGCGGGTGTTGGAGTACGGCGCGTTGAACGCCGCGATCCCCCGCTGGGCGGCGGCTTCGAGGTCGATCTGGTTGGTGCCGATGCAGAAGGCGCCGACGGCCACCAGGTCCGAGGCTTCCTGGAGGACCTTCTCGGTGAGGTGGGTGTTGGAGCGGAGCCCGAGGAGCGAGAAGCCGGGCAGCGTCGCGATCAGCTCGTCCTCGCTCATGGCCCGCGGGTGCGTGTGCACCTGGAACCCGTGGCTGGCGAACACATCGGTCGCGGCGGGGTGGATGTTCTCCAGCAGCAGCACCTTCACTCGGACCAGCCTAACTTCGGACGATTCGTCGCCCTGCACCGCGGTCCACCGCGAGACGGACCGCCGCCGGTCAGCGGTGCAGCTGGGCCTGGATCAGGTCCGCCCGCAGGATCGGCGAGAGGCGGTCGACGTCACCCTGCTCGCCGGACCCGACCCGGAAGCCGGCACCGGAGGCCGGCGGCGGCCGCAGCCCCGGACAGGACTTGTCCGGCCCGTTCCCGTCGGCGCGCGGCGGCAGGAACCCGGTGCCGAGGTACTCCGCGACCGTGTCGTCCACGCACGGCACCCCCGACAGCGAGCTGGAGTGCGTGGTGCCCCCGACGCCCGCGACCAACGAGGCCGTCGGGAACAGCGACCGCACCCGCAGCGCGCCGGAGTACGGCGTCGCCGCGTCACCGGTCTCGCTGATCAGCAGGATCTTGGCGGTGAGGTCCTCCCCGGAGACCTGGGGCCGGTCCTGCGCCGGTGCCGACCAGGTCAGGCAGGCGCCGTTGTACCAGGTGTTGCCCCAGGACAGGAACGGCGCCACCGCGTGCAGCGCCCAGGTGTCGTCCCGGGTCTGGCCCCAGCCCGGCCACGGTGCGTCGGTGCACGAGACCGCGTTGTAGACCGCGAACCCGTTGTCGTCGCCCATCTGGCCGTCGCGGTAGCGGTTGAACAGCTCCTGGCCCTTGCCCCGCCGGACCAGGCGCGAGTACGCCGCGCCGAGGACGTCCCACTCGTAGACGTAGTAGCCGGCCTCGAGCATCGCGTCGGCCAGCTCGGAGGGGCCCAGGCGGCGGTGGGCGGCGGGGCGCCGGTCCAGCCGGCGCAGCAGCTTGTAGTAGCCGCGCTTGATCTTGCCGGCGTTCCTGCCCAGCCGGAACACCCGGGGGTGTCGGGCGAGGTAGGCCCAGAAGACATCCATGTTGGCGTCGAAGGCGCGGTCCTGGTCGGTGTTGGCGTCGTACCAGACCCGGTCGGGATCCACCACGCCGTCGAGCACGAACCGGCCGACCCGGTCGGGGTGCAGGGTGGCGTAGACCTGCCCGAGGTAGGTCCCGTAGGAGAAGCCGTAGTAGTTGAGCGTGTCGGCTCCGAGCGCCTCGCGGATGGAGTCCATGTCCGCCACCGAGTCCAGCGTCGTCAGGTGCGGCAGCAGCCGCTGCTCGGTGGCGCTGTCGGAGCAGGCGGCGGCGTAGGCGCGGTCCTTCTTCAGCCAGTAGCGGGAGATCCACCGCCTGGTCGGCACGTACGACGGCCGGTTGGTGCCGAAGTAGGAGCGTGAGCAGTGCAGCGACGGGGTGGACGAGCCGACACCGCGCGGGTCGAAGCCGATCCAGTCGTAGGTCCCCGCGGCGTCGCCGGGGACGTAGTCACCCAGGCCGGCCAGGCTCAGCCCGGATCCGCCGGGCCCACCGGGGTTGACCAGCATCACGCCCTGGTAGTCCTCCTCCGCGGAGGTGTGCAGCCGGCGGGTCAGGGCCAGGGTGATGGTCTCGCCGGAGGGATCGTCGTGGTCGAGCGGAACGGTCAGGGTGGCGCAGTCGAGGTCGTAGTAGTACAGCTCCGGGCTCCGGCAGGAGCGCCACGACAGTGACGAGGCGATGCCGGCCGTGACCGAGGTGGTGTCCTCCGCGTGCGCGGGCACGGTGAGCAGGCCGACGGGCAGCAGCGCCGCGAGCACGGCGGCGGCGAAGGCGGGCAGGCGGTGACGCAACGCGGGGGCCCTTCTGGGTCGGCCGGTGGCCGGCCCGGTGCCGTCACCGGGTGCAGCATCCCCCGGTGACCGGGGGCTGTCCACCGAAACGCGCGAACTGGTGGAAAGACCTCACAGCTCACCGACGGGCGCCACCGCGATGCCGCTGTGCTCACAGACCCAGCGAGGGTCGGGCCCACCCAGGTCGGGGTGCACGTACAGCGGGTGCGGGTCGAGGTGGTCACAGGCCCGGCACAGCGGCCAGCGTCCGGAGGTCTCCAGCAGCCGGTCCTGCACGTCCTGCGCGACCAGCCCCACGACGTAGGTCCGCCCCTCGGCCCACTGCTCCAGCCACCAGCCGCGATCGGCGAGCGCGGCCTCGAGCACCGACACCGTCGAGGCGTCGGCGACGCCGGTGGCCTGCAGGTCGTGCAGGACCCGCGCGCGAGCTGCCATCACTGCGTCCTGGACAGATGCCACGATGTCCATTGTGACCACGGACCCTGAGCGCCTCCCCGAGGCCGAGCTCTCGGTCGTCGTGCTGCACCCTCGCGACGCGGCCGCCGCGACCGCCGGCGGCGCGGACCGGCTGCTGCTCACCGCCGCTCCCCACCAGGGCCACCTCGCCCCCGAGCCGGCCCAGGTCTCGGCGGTCTGCCGGGAGACCGACCTGCCGGTGTGGGTGGCGCTGCGCCTGCCCGAGCCGGACCCCGACCGTCTCGTCACGCTGGGCCAGAACTTCCTCGAGCTCGGCGCCGCCGGCCTCGCCTACGGCGTGCTGGACGACCAGCTGGAGGTCGACCGCCCCGGCTGTGCGGAGATCTGTGCCGAGACCGACGGCGCGCCGTGGCTCTTCCACGGCCTCGACGCGGCCCTCGACGCCGACCGGGCCTGGCGCGACGCCGCCTCCCTCCCCGGCGTGGAGGGCATCGTGACGGCCGGCTCCACCCGCGGGCTCGGCCACGGCGCCGACGACCTGATCGCCCGCGCCCAGGCCGATGCCGCCCTGGCCACCCTGATCGTGGCCGGGGGCGGGCTGACCGGGGACGTGGTGCCGTGGCTCGCCCGCGCCGGCGTACGCCGCTTCGCGGTGGGCTCCTCGGCCCGCCCCGGCGGGTCCTGGACCCGCGCCTCGGTGGCCGCCGACCACGTCCGCACCTGGCGGATGCTGGTCGACGACGCGCTCGCGCGGGCCCTGGGGATCCCGGTGGACTGACCTTCCGGCTCGGCTGCCCGGCGTGGGGCCGGCGAGCTCAGCGCAGGTGCTCGGGCCGCAGCACCGGCACCCACAGGGTGTAGCGGTCGGCCCGGTAGACGCTGCGGCTGACCTCGACGACGTTCTCCCGGCAGAAGGCACGTCGGGAGATGTGCAGCACCGGGGAGCCGGGCTCGAGGTCGAGCAGCTCTGCCTCCTCCTGGGTGGCGATGCCGGCCATCACCGAGTCCTCACCCCAGGTGGGCATCAGGTCGCGCATCGAGAACCACATGTAGAGGCTGGGCGGCAACGCCTCGTCGAGGAAGTTGGGGAACAGCTCCAGGGAGAGGTAGACGTGCTGGATCGCCATCGGCACACCGTCGGCGAGCCGCAGCCGCTGCCAGTGGGCGATCCCGGTGCCCTCCTCGATCTCCAGCGCCCGCGCCACACCTGGGCCTGCGGTCTCGCGGCGGGCGAGCAGGGTCTTGGACTCCGGCCTCTTGCCGCGTCGTTCCATCTCCTCGCTGTAGGAGGAGAGCCGCATCTGCATGTCGATCAGCGGCTTGGTCACGAAGGTGCCGCGTCCGGCGATGCGCTCGAGCAGCCCCTGGGCGACCAACGCGTCGATGGCGTGCCGCACCGTCATCCGGGCGACCCCGAACTGTTCGGCGAGGTCACGCTCGGAAGGGGCCGGCGTGCCGGGCTCGGCGTTCACGATCACCGAACGGACATACTCGCGCACGAGCACGTGCTTGCGACCGCGGCGCGAACCTCCGCGGGCAGAGCGCTCCTCCACCCGTGACTCCTTCCTGCGGGCGTCGTGGGGGCAACCTATCGGCATGCGGCACGTCGTGGGAGGCCCCCTCGGCAATTGGCACCGATTCGGTGGGAGTTCCCGCCGTGGCGCAGCCGTCACTCGGTGGAGATCGCACGCAGCACGTCCAGCCGCGCCGCGCGCCGGGCGGGCACCGCGGCTGCCAGCAGCCCGATCAGCACGGCGCTGGCCAGGTACGCCGCCAGCTGCGTCCACGGGACCACCACGACCTCGAGGCCCCGGTCCTTCAGCGAGGTCATCAACGCCACCCCGAACACGGCGCCGAGCCCGACTCCGAGGGCGGCACCGAGCAGGGCGATCGCCACGGACTCCAACGCGATCATCCGCCGCAGCCGGCGCCGGTCCAGGCCGATCGCCCGCAGCAGTCCGATCTCGCGGGTGCGCTCGATGACCGACAGCCCGAGGGTGTTGACCACCCCCAGCACCGCGATCACCAGCGCGAAGCCGAGCAGGGCGTAGATCATCAGCACCATCCGGTCGATCGGCGCGCGCTGCTCGGCGGCGTACTCGCGCTGGTTCTTCACCGTGATGATCGGCAGCTTGCTGGTGGCCTCCTCCAGCCGCCGCTTCACCGCCCCGGCGTCGACGCCCGGCGCGAGGTCGAGGAACAGCGAGGCGTCGCGCGGGGGGTAGCCGGCGCGGTCGAAGGCCCCCAGCGTGGTCATCAGCGAGGGGCCGAACTGGCCGGAGAAGATCGCCACCACGCGCAGGGTGCGCTTTCCCTCCGGGAACTGGAAGGTGAGCCGGTCGCCGACCTTGATGCCCAGCTTCCGGGCGCGCTCCTCCTGCACCAGCAGGGTGTCGCCGGAGAAGTCGGCCAGCGAGCCGCGCGTCACCTCGATCCGGACCACGTCGGTGAGGTGACGTGGGTCCACGGCGCCGAGGAACCGGCGTTCGCCGTCCAGCCGCGCGCGGCCGAAGCGCATCCGGGTCACCGAGGCGACCCCCGGCTGTCGGGAGGCGATCCGCGCGACCTGCGGGGAGAAGGGCTGTCCGGCTGCGTTGCTGATCACGATGTCGCCGACGAAGGTCTTGGCCACGGCGGCGTCCACGCTGGCCTTCGCCGAGGCGCCGGCGATGGTCATCGTGGTCACCAGGGTCAGCCCGATCATCAGCGCCGAGGCCGTCGCCGCCGTGCGGCGGGGGTTGCGCAGGGCGTTCTGGCCGGCGAGCTGCCCGACCGCCCGGAAGAGGGCCCGGTAACCGGCCGCGACCACCCGCAGGAACGGCCGGGACGTCGCCGGGCTCGCCGCGGCCATGCCCAGCATGGCGAGCAGCGCACCACCGCCGACCCAGTAGCCGCGCTCCGGCACGTCGCCGAACAGGCCGAGCAGGCCGCCGACGGCTCCGGCCGCCGTCATCCCCGCGCCCACGAGCAGGCGCAGCCGCAGCGAGGACTCCGGCATCGCCACGTCGTCGCGCAGCGCCGCCACCGGCGGGATCCGGCTCGACCGGCGGGCGGGCAGGTACGCCGCCACCATCGTCACCAGCACACCGACGGCCACCGCCGCCAGCGGCGTGCGGGCCGCGATGACCAGCGGGATGTCGCCGAGATCGAGCCCGAAGGAGGCGAACAGGGCCCGGATCCCCAGCGCGAGCAGGAGCCCGCCTCCCAGGCCCAACGCGCTGCCGACGGCGCCCACCACGAAAGCCTCGAACAGCACCGACCAGGTGAGCTGCCGGCGCGACGCCCCCAGCGCGCGGAACAGGGCGAGCTCGCGGCTGCGCTGCGCCACCAGGATCGAGAACGTGTTGACGATCAGGAACGAGCCCACCACCAGGGCGATCCCGGCGAAGACGAGCAGGAACACGGTGAGGAACGAGATGGCGTCCAGCAGGCCGCTCGCGGACTCCTTCGCAGCCGTGGTGCCGGTGACCGCCTGCAGTCCCTTGGGCAGCACCCGGGCCACCCGGTCACGCACCTCGGAGGGGGACGCCCCCGGAGCTGCGGTGACCCACACCTGGGTCCAGACGTCCTTCCCGCCCAGGAACAGGTCCTGGGTCACCTTCGGGGCGAAGATCGCGATGCTGGCGCCGCTCAGCGACGCACCACCCGAGGGGTAGTCGGCCAGTCCGACCAGCCGCGGCTCCAGGAGCGCCTTGCGGCCCACGCTGACCAGCCGGACCCGCTGTCCGACGTACACCCCGGCCCGGCGGGCGGTGTCCACGTCCAGCACCACCTCGCCGCGGCGCCGCGGCGGCTCCCCCGCGACCACGGTGAGCGGCTCGGCGTCGCCGGCCGCAGGCGCGTCGGAGTACGACGACCACAGGCCCGGCGCCCCCTGACCGCCGACCACCCGGTTGTCCGCGCCGATCACGAACACGCCGGCACCGGAGGCGACCCCGTCGGCACGCGCGACCCCGTCCACCCTGCGCACCCGGTCGACCACGTCCCCGGGCAGGGTCACCAGGGCCGCCGGGTCGTCGGCCCGCGCCGCTGCGGCCGGACGGACCATCACGTCGCCCACCGAGGCGTCGAAGATCCCGGTGAAGCTGCGGTTCAGGGTGTCGGTGAACACCAGCGTGCCGACGACGAAGGCCACCCCGAGCACGATCGCGAACGTGCTCATCAGCAACCGCACCTTGCGGGCGAGCAGACTCTTCCAGGCCGCGCGCAGCACGCGCGTCAGCCGTCCTGCTCGGCGGGGGCCATCCGGGCCAGCACGGCCTCGCGCGTCGGCTCCCGCAGCTCCCCGGCCACCCGGCCGTCGGCGAGGAACACCACCCGGTCGGTCCAGGCGGCCGCCACGGGGTCGTGGGTCACCATCACCACCGACTGGCCGAACTCGTCGACCGCGCGGCGCAGCAGCGCCAGCACCTCGGCGCCGGACCGGGAGTCCAGGTTGCCGGTCGGCTCGTCGGCGAACACCACCGTGGGACGCGCGGCCAGCGCACGGGCGACGGCGACCCGCTGCTGCTGGCCCCCGGAGAGCTGGCCGGGTCGGTGGCCGAGGCGATCGCGGATGTCCACGGCGTCGACCACCAGGTCCCACCACTGCGGGTCGGGGCGTCGGCCGGCGATCGCGAGCGGAAGACGGATGTTCTCCTCCGCGGTGAGCGTGGGCACGAGGTTGAAGGACTGGAAGACGAAGCCGAGCTGCTCGCGACGCAGCCGGGTGAGCTGCTTGTCGCCGTACCTGCTCAGCGACGCGCCGTCGATGACCACCTCGCCCGAGGTGGGCACGTCCAGGGCGGCGCAGCAGTGCATCAGCGTCGACTTGCCCGAGCCCGAGGGACCCATCACCGCGGTGAACTCGCCGGAGGCGAAGTCGAGGGTCACCCCGTCCAGGGCACGCACCTCGCCGGCGCCCTGGCCGTAGACCTTGGTCAGCTCGCGCACGCTGACCACGCTGTCGGTGCTGTCGGTGCCGTCGGGGTTGTCGGTGCCGTCGGTGCTGACGGTGCTCGCTTCGGGGACGCGGGCCCCGGGGGCGGCGGCTGTCATGACCACACTCTCCCAAGTCGGTCCAACGCGACGCCCGGAGGTGTCCTCGGGTTGAGGCTGCTGGTTAGGGTCGGGAGACCGACGGAGGAGGAGACACCCGTGGCCCTGAGCCCGCCGACCACCCCTCCGCGCGCCGAGGACGCCCCCGACGAGGTCGTGCTCGTCGACGACGCCGGCCGTCCCCTCGGCACCGCGCCCCGCCTCGAGGTGCACACCGCGGACACGCCCCTGCACCTGGCGTTCTCGGTGCACCTTCTCGACCCGCACGGCCGGACCCTGCTCACCCGGCGGGCGTTGTCCAAGCGCACCTGGCCGGGCGTGTGGACCAACACCTGCTGCGGGCACCCGCGCCCCGGCGAGGCCCCGGGGGACGCGGTCCGGCGGCGGGTGCGGGAGGAGCTGGGGCTGACCCTCGGCGACCTCGAGGTGGTGCTGCCGGACTTCCGCTACCGGGCGGTGGACGCCGGCGGTGTCGTGGAGCACGAGATCTGCCCGGTGCACCTCGCTGTGGTCGACCACGCCCCGGAGCCGGCCCCCGACCCGGCGGAGGTGGCCGAGCACGCCTGGGTCCCGTGGGCAGACCTGCACGCGGCGGCGACCGCGCTGCCCGCGGTGTTCAGCCCCTGGATGGTGCTCCAGCTCCGCGAGCTGGGTCCCGCCCCCCGGTGGCTCCCCGGAGTCGACCTGTGAGCCGGGTCGCCGTCGTCGGGGCCGGACTGGCCGGGCTCTCCACGGCCTGCCACCTGCTCGGGGCCGGCCACGACGTGGTGGTGCTCGAGCGCGAGGCCGGACCGGGCGGTCGCGCCGGCCGGTTGCAGCGTGCCGGCTTCACCTTCGACACCGGCCCGACGGTGATGACCATGCCGGCGCTGCTGGCGGACGCGGTGGCGGCCGCGGGCTCCTCCCTGGAGGACCTGGTCACCCTCCACCGGCTCGACCCCGCCTACCGGGCCCGGTTCGCCGACGGCAGCGAGATCCTGGTGCGCGCCGGACACGAGGCGATGCGCGAGGAGATCGCGCGCACCTGCGGACCCGCGGACGCGGCCGCCTTCGACGGCTTCGTCGACTGGCTGCGCGCGCTCCACGACGTCGAGATGCCGCACTTCATCGACCGCAACTTCGACCGGGCCGTCGACCTGCTCGCCTCCCCCGGCGCGGCCGCCCGGTTGCTGCGCCTCGGCGGCTTCGGCCGGCTCGGCCCCGCGGTCGGACGCCGCTTCGGCGACGAGCGCCTGCACCGGCTGTTCACCTTCCAGGCGATGTACGCCGGCCTGCCGCCGCGCTCCGCGCTCGCCCTGTACGCCGTGATCACCTACATGGACTGCATCGAGGGCGTGTGGTTCCCCGAGGGCGGGATGAGCGCGATCCCCCGGGCGATGGCCCGCGCCGCGACGGACGGCGGCGCGGAGCTGCGCTTCGCCAGCCCGGTGGAGCGGGTGCTGCGCCGGCCCGACGGCGCGGTGGCGGGCGTCGCACTCGAGGGCGGCGAGCAGGTCCGGGCCGATGCGGTGGTGTGCACGCTCGACCTGCCGGTCGCCTACGAGCAGCTGCTGCCGGACCTGCGGCCCCCCCGAGCAGTGCGACGCGGCCGCTACTCCCCCTCCGCGGTCGTCTGGCACGTCGGCGCGCGTGGCTCGCTGCCCGAGGGGACCCGACACCACAACATCCACTTCGGCCGGGCCTGGGACACCGCCTTCGACGCCCTGATCCACCAGGGCCGGCTGATGCCGGACCCGTCCCGGCTGGTCACCGTGCCGTCGCAGACCGATCCGTCGCTGGCGCCGGCAGGCGCCCACACGCTCTACGTCCTCGAGCCGGTGCCGAACCTCGACGGTGAGGTGGACTGGGCCCGGGCCCGCGGTCCGATGCGCGAGTCGCTGCTGGCCTTCCTCGAGGCCGAGGGCTACCCCACCGACGTGGTCACCGAGGAGCTGGTCGACCCGGTCGACTGGGCGGCGCAGGGCATGGGCCGCGGGACGCCGTTCGCGCTCGCGCACACCTTCGGGCAGACCGGCCCGTTCCGGCCCGCGAACGTGGAGCCCCGGGTGCCGGGCATGTTCTTCGCCGGGTCGGGCACCACGCCCGGTGTGGGCGTGCCGATGGTGCTCGTGTCCGGCCGGCTCGCCGCCCAGCGATGTGCGGCGTACCTGCCCGCGCCCACGCGCCGGCCCGTGGGAACAGCGCGATGAGCCTCCTGGACCGCGGCACCACGACACTCCTGGACGAGGGCTACCGCCGTGCCGCCGCACTGACCCGACAGCACGGGACGACGTACTTCTGGGGTGCGGCGCTGCTGCCCCGCGAGCAACGTCGGCACGTCCACGCCGTCTACGCGCTGTGCCGGCTCGCCGACGACATCGTCGACCACAGCGGCGCCCGCGGCGCCACGCTCGAGCAGACCCGCGCCGAGCTGACGACCTTCCAGGACCGGTTCAGCGAGGCCGTCGCTACCGGCACCAGCCCGGACCCGGTCCTGGCCGCGGTCGCGCGGACCGTCGCGGAGTGCGCGATCGACCCCGCCTGCTTCGAGCGCTTCTTCGCCGCGATGGCGATGGACCTCGACACCAGCAGCTACCGCACCTGGGAGGACCTGCTCGGCTACATGGACGGCTCGGCGGCGGTGATCGGCGAGATGATGCTGCCGGTCCTGCGGCCCACCAGCCCCGCGGCGTTCGCGCCGGCGCGGGCGCTCGGCCTGGCCTTCCAGCTCACCAACTTCTTGCGCGACGTCGCCGAGGACCTCGACCGGGGCCGGGTCTACCTCCCGCAGGAGGACCTCGAGCGGTTCGGCGCCGACCCGGCCTCACGCACCGTCACCGAGGAGTGGCGCCGGCTCATGGAGTTCGAGATCGACCGCAACCGGGCGCTCTACCGGGAGGCCGACACGGGCCTGGCACACCTCACCGGCGCCTCCGAGCGGTGTGTGCGCACCGCACGCATCCTCTACTCCGGCATCCTCGAGCAGATCGAGCAGGCCGACTACGACGTCTTCTCCGAGCGGGCCCGGGTGCCGACCTGGCGCAAGGTGACGACCGCTGCCCGCACCGTCGCTGTGCCCTCGGCTTCCCCTGCGGCCCGGACGGACCCGACTGACCCGACTGACCGGACGGACCCGACTGAGCGCAGTCAGCGTCCGCGCGTGCCGATCGAGCTGCGCCGGATGCCGCCGCGCAACCGGCTCACGCCCACCTGGCGCGACGCGGCACCGCTGCGGATCCGAGCCGCGCTGGAGGCCGCGCTGGCCCGGGACCCGGGTGGCTGGTACGTCGTCGGCGCCAGCCGCGACCTGCGCGACCGGTCGATCGTGCGGACCGTCGGCGGGCAGGAGATCACCGTGTGGCGCTCCGGGGCCCAGGTCGTCGCCGGTCCCGGCAGCTGTCCGCACCTCGGGGCGCTGCTCGAGGACTGCGAGGTGCTGCAGGGCCGACTGCACTGCCGGTGGCACGGGCTGTCGCTGCCCCCGGAAGGCGCGGCCGGCTGGTCGCCGTACCCCGCCCACGACGACGGTGTCCTGCTCTGGGTGCAGCTGCCCACCCAGGGCGAGCGGTCGACACCGCTGCCGACGATCACCCCGCGCCCCGACCGCACGGCCTCGGTGGCCGCGGTGATCGAGGTGCCCGGCACCTGCGAGCCGCGCGACATCATCGCCAACCGGCTCGACCCGTGGCACGGCTCCTGGTTCCACCCCTACTCCTTCAGCCACCTGCGCGTGGTCGAGGAGCTCAGCTCCGCGGAGGTGCTCACCGTCGACGTCACCTTCCGGCTCAGCCGGTCCTGGGGGGTGCCGGTGCGTGTGGAGTTCGCCTGTCCCGACGCCCGCACGATCGTGATGACCATCGTCGAGGGCGAGGGCACCGGCAGCGTCGTGGAGACCCACGCCACCCCGCTCGGCCCGGACGAGCACGGTCGGGCGCGCACGATGATGACCGAGGCCACCATCGCCACCTCCGACCGGCCCGGCTTCGCCGTCGCCCGGCGGCTCGCACCGCTGCTGCGCCTGCCGATGCGCAAGGTGGCCCGCCGGCTCTGGGTCGACGACCTGGCCTACGCCGAGCGCACCGCCCTGCTCCGCCACCGCGGCGAGGACTACGGCGTCTGAGCCTCCCCGGCCCCCCTCTGATGTAACGCGGGGTTATGGAGACCGAGTGCCTCCCCGGGGACGCACTCAGTAGCCATAACCCCGCGTTACAAGGGCTTGGCGGACCGGTCCAAACGGCGGGCCGCGCGGCGGAGCAGGGGTACGGCGCGGTGCCGGTGCCGCACCGGGACGGTCCACACGCCGTGCCCGGCGACGCCCCACCGGCGTAGGAGCTCGTCGGCGGCCAGCCAGCCGGTGGTCGCGGCGCGCTCCATCAGCGCCACCGGCAGGGCACAGCGGATCCCGTCGCCGGCGAGCACGATCCGCGGGTCCGGCGTGACGACGCCGGGGCGGTCCGCCCATGGGTCGGTGCCGGCCAGCGGGCAGTCGTCGCGCACCAGCCACTGCTCACCCAGCCCCTGCGCGCCGCGGAGCTCGGGGTGCAGCACCAGCAGCTTCTCCCAGAGCTGGTCGCGCAGCGCCTGCTCGTCCACCTCGGGGTCCACGGCGTAGGCGTGCAGCTCCACCACCGACCCACCCTGGCGCTCGTGCCAGTCGCGGGCCCCGTGCTCCATCAGCTCGAGGGCGGAGACGTTGTCCAGCGGACCGAAGCCGCTCGTGGCACGGAACGGCGGCGTCCCGGCTGCCACCGGCCGGTCCAGCCAGAGCCGCCAGACCGCGAACGGCGGGGCATTGCGCTGCGCGGTGATCCGCTCGCGCCAGCCGGCACTCCCCGTCCCGCCGACGAGGCGCTGCAACGGCCCGCGGTCGGTGGCCAGCACCACGGCGTCGACGGGCAGCGCCCCGTCCGGCGTGGTGACCTGCAGCCCGGAGACCGCGTCGGCGACACCGGTGACCTCGGTGCCGGTGCGCAGGTCGACGCCCAGGCCCTCGAGGTGGCCGGCGAGCGGTCGCCACAGCGCGGTGTCGTAGTCGTCGACGGGCACGTCGAACAGCAGACCTTCGGCCGATCCGACGAAGTAGGCGTGGAACATCGCGACCAGCTCGCCGGCGGAGAACTCCCGGGCGTCGGCAAAGAAGCTCCGGGCGAAGACCTCCAGGGCCAGGTGCCGGGCCTGCGCGGGGAAGCGCAGGCGGTCGAGCAGCTCGGCGGCGCTGACGCCGTCGTACTCCTCGAAGGTCCGCGGGAAGTCCACGTCCAGCAGCGCCATCGCGGCGTGCACGTCGACCGCGGCGAGGTCGCGGAGCCGGAAGGTCGGCGACCGCAGCACGAAGGTGAGGAGGTTCAGCGGCGGGGTCCGCGCGACCCCGGCGAAGGAGTCGGTCGGTCCGCCCTTCAGGGTCAGCGGGTAGTCCGGCACCGGCTGCAGCCGGGCCAGGTCCGGATCGGCGCGGCGCAGCAGCGCGCGCAGGTTGTAGTACTGCCGGAAGAAGGCGTGGAAGCCGCGACTCATCCGCACCGTCTCGCCGCCGACCTGCACCGGCCAGGAGGCGACCCGACCGCCCAGCTGCGGCTCACGCTCGAGCAGGGTGACCCGTACGCCGCGCTCGGCCAGCGCGGTGGACGCGGCGAGGCCGGCGATGCCGCCACCGACCACCGCGACGTGGTGGTGCCGCCCGTCGTCGCGACGGCCCCCCGCGGGCGGGTGCCACACGGCACGACGGTCACGGCCCGGGCGCCACTCGGCGCTCACGACAGCGCCCTCACGACAGCGCCCTTCACGACAGCGCCTTTCACGACAGCGCCTTTCACGCCTGGGGCCGACGGGCCAGGAAGGTGTGCAGGAGGCCGCTCTGCCAGCCACGGAAGCTGCGGCTGCGCACGTCGGCGAAGCCGGCCGCCTGCAGCCGGCGACGCAGCCGGTCGGCGCCGTCGAAGTCCACGACACTGCGCCACAGGTAGCGGTAGATGGGGCTGCGTGGGGCGGTGAGCAGCCCCAGCGGCACGACCACGCCCCAGCAGACCAGGTCCCAGATCGCCCGGGCGCGCCGGTCGTCGCGGACGCTGTACTCGTGCAGGACGAGCACGCCGCCCGGCTCCAGCAGCTCACGCACCGACCGCAGCAGCGTGTCGCGGGCGGCGACGTTGCGCACCAGGTACGCCGCGAACACGCCGTCGACCGGCCCGCCCGACCACCGTTGCGGGCCGAGCTGCTCGGCGTCGTCCTGGGCGAAGCGGACCCGACCCTGCCAGCGCTTGCGACGCGCCTGCTCCAGCATGCCCGCCGAGCCGTCGACGCCGATGAGCTCGAAGTCCCGGCCGGCGGCTCGCAGCGCCCGCTCGAGGGCGGCCGTGGAGGCACCAGACCCGCAGCCGAGGTCGACCACCCGCACCGGTCGGTCCGGCACCGGCGGCAGCTCGGCGACCAGCACCTCGGCGGAGCGGCGGAGCTGGGCGTGGTATCCGGGGTTGAGCGCCACCATCAGGTCGTAGGTGCTGGCCACGCCGTCGAAGGCCGCGGGCACGTCGGTCGTCGTCATCGGGTCCTCCCGGGGTGGGTTGCTGCCTCGGCGCGATCGGCCGGGTCGGCACGAGCGAGCCGGCGCCACAGCAGCAGGGTCAAGGTGATCATGCTGAACCCGAAGGCGAAGTCCTCGACCGGGATGTCCCACGGGAAGCGGACGCCGAGTGTCTCGGAGTCGTCGTAGAGCACGATCGGCGCGGAGAGCTTGGTCAGCCACCCGTCCACGAGCACCTGGAACCCGAGCACGATCACCATGCTCAGCCAGAAGCGCAGCTCGGCGAGGAGCCCGGTGCGGAGCACGAGCAGCTCCAGGGCCACCACCACCGGGACCGAGAGCAGGGCGGCCAGGGTGTACTCCGGCATCAGTCGTCCCCTCCGCGGGCACGATGGGCCCGGGCGAGCACGTTGCCGACCGCCTCGTAGGTGAGCAGGCCGCAGATCGGGATGACCACGAAGAAGACCAGCTCCTCCAGCGGCATCGAGAACGGCAGCGTCACCCCGGTGGTGAACCGCCGGCTGTAGTCCCAGGTCCCGCGCGCGATCGCGACCACGTCCCATACGCTGAACACCACGACCACCGGCACCAGGGCGAGCAGCAGCCGCCGCGGCCGGCGCCACACCCGCGCCCCGAGCACCAGCTCGAGCGGCAGTGTGACCAGCAGGCACAGGCCCATCAGGACCAGGTACTCGAACCGCTCCACCCGGCGAGCCTAGAAGAGCGGGTCGAGTGCTGAACTGGTCCCTGTCCCCACCGGGCCCAGCACACGACCCACCATCGGCGCAGCGGCCGGGTCGGCGCCGTCGGCCACTGGTGGGTGCACGGCATCTGCACGTCGTGCACTCCCCACGGTCGCAGCGCGTCCACCACCGCGTTCACCACCGCAGGGGTCGAGGCGATCGTGCCCGCCTCCCAGAAGGGAGACCTGCGCGACCTACTGCCGAAGCTCACCGCGCAGGAACCGCACCGTCCTCTCCATGGCCAGGGGCCACTGCGGGCCGAAGGCGTGCTCCTCGCCGGGATAGACCTCCAGCCGCGAGTCCACCCCGGCCCGACGGAGCAGGCGCTGGGTCTCCCGGGACCAGCCGATCGGGCAGGAGTCGTCGGAGGTGCCGTGGTGGATCAGCACCGGCTCGGTGATCCGGTCGAAGTAGGTGCGCGGGGACAGGCCCGCGTAGAAGGCGGGGTTGCCCCGCGGGGTGCCGAACCGGGTGAAGGTGCGCTGTGCCGCGTCCGGCCGCTCGGCCACCGTCCAGCGCCGGAAGTTGTCGAGGAAGTCCGAGCTGACCGGGGCGAAGACCACCGCGGCGTCCACCAGACCCGGTCGGACCACGAGGGCGTTGTAGGTGACCCCGCCGCCCATCGACCGGCCGATCATGCCGATCCGGGTGCGGTCGACGTACTTCTCCCGCCGCAGCGAGCGCACCGCGCTGATCGCGTCTGCGGTGTAGCCCAGCCGCGTCTCCCGGTCCAGGGGCGACGCGGGGTCGGATGCCGCGTGCCCCCGGTAGTCGACATGGAGGACCACGAAGCCGGCGCGGGCCAGATAGTCCTGCTCGCGCATCATGCCCTGGCCGGTGACGTACACCGAGGGATCGATGTAGCCGTGGTTGAGCACCACCGCCGGGAACGGGCCGCGCCCGCGAGGGCGCAGCAGCACCCCGGAGACGGTCAGGCCCCCGCTGGGGAAGGTGACCTCGTGGCGGGTGTAGGCCTCGTTGGCCAGCAGGAGCCGCTGCCGGACGATCCGCCCACCGGTGAGCTCACGGCGCATCAGCGCCGCCAGGGAGACCCGGTCTCGCACGGGCGGCAGCGTCTTGCGGGGACCGGCCGGCGTGGAGCTCTGCCCGGCCGTCGGCGCAGTGGTGCGGCTCGGCTCCGCGGCGGGGCGCCGGTCGGGGCCCTCGGTGCTGCAGCCGGCGACGAGCAGGCCCACCGCCACGGCGGTCGCCGTACGGCGGAGCGCACGGCCGCGGTGAGTCACACGACCATCTTGCGCCGCCACCTCAAGTGGCTGCGGCGAGGCGTCAGCGGCGCGGCTCCCCGGCGTAGGTGCCGAAGGACCACAGGTTGCCCTCCGGGTCGCGCAGCGCGAACTCGGTGGAGCCGTAGTCGGTGTCGCCCGGCGGGCGGGTGATCTCGGCGCCGGCCGCGACGGCGCGGTCGTGGGCGGCGTGCGGGTCGGCGGTGACCACGTAGAAGCCCGCGGTGCCCGGCTCGCGGCTCCAGTCCGCGTCGGGCTTGTGGCTGCCGAGCATCACGCCACCTCCCTCGGGCCAGTCGAGCTGGGCGTGGTCGACGCGATCGCCCTCGCCGTGGACGGCCGTGGCCTCGAAGCCGAGGCCGACCAGGAAGTCGATCATGGCGCGGGCGTCGCGCGCCTGGAAGGTGCCCCAGACGGTGGGTGCGGGTGCGTGGTCAGACATGCTCCGAGGATGGCCGGTTGCGGTGCCCGCCGTCTTGGAGATTTCGGCGCTCCTCGGCCAGCCACCCGGTGGGGGTGGTCCCGGTCATCGCCCGGAAGTCGCGAGTGAGGTGCGACTGGTCGGCGTACCCGCTCAGCGCGGCGACCTCGGCCAGCGTGGCGCGGCCGTCGGCGAGCGCGGCCACCACCGCATCGAAGCGGAACAGCCGCCCGAGCTGCTTGGGCCCCAGCCCGAGCTCGCGGTGCACCAGGATGCGCAGCTGCCGGATCGAGAGCGCGACCTCGCGGGCCACCTGCTGCACCGGGAGGGAGCCACCCGAGGCCTGCAGCAGCCGCCACGCCTGCGCCACCTCGGGGCGTACGCCGGCGCCGCGCCGCCTCCGGTCGATCCGTGCCCGGGCCCACTCCTGCACCACGTCCAGCCGTTCGTCGGCAGTGTGCGCCGAGCCGACCCGCTCGTGCAGCTCGGCGGCGACGGGACCGAGCACGTCCCGACCGTGGTCGCCGAGCGCCAGCTCGCTCGCCCGGCAGTCGAGCAGGGCGGGGGCGGCGAGAGGGTGCACGGCGAGCTGGACGCCCGCCTGGCGCACCGGCTGCTCCACCCGTGCCGCCGCCTGGTGAAGCCCCGCGACCATCACGTCGTACGCCGTGGCCGGTTCGGGTGCGTCGACGGTCCCGAGCACGCGGACCGGCTCGTCGACGGAGACCAGGAAGGTCAGCCACGGTGAGGGCAGCCCGCGGTGGATGCCGGGCACGTTCCCGTCCGAGGCGTAGGCCACGGCCGAGACCACCGCACCCGGGAGCAGCTCGTCGCGGTGCCGGAACCGGTAGGCCTCCTCGCCCATGGGCTAGCGGCACCTCCGCGACCTGCGCCAGCGCCTGGGCGAGCTGAGCTCCATGGATCGAGGCTACTCAGCCTCGGCTGGTCCGCGGTGGGCGAATCGGTCCGCCGAGCGCCATACGTCACGCCCCCGGCACGCCGACCGGGCACTTGCGCGCACTCCCAGGACGCCGAGCGGGCGATTGGACACCGGCGACGTCTCTCGCACATGTGTTCGAACGAGCGTATGCTTACTGAGCATGACGGTGGACTTCCAACCCTCGCTCCTCGACCTGGCCCACGACCGTCCGGGACGGGTGGGAGTGGGCCCACCGGCCGGCCGGGTGGAGCGCACCCACCTCTCCCGCGGCGCCTGGGTCGACGTGCTCCCCGGCTGGTTCGAGGGTGCCGACGAGGTGTTCACCCACCTGCTCGAGGAGGTGCCGTGGCGGGCCGAGCGGCGCCCGATGTACGACAACGTGGTGGACGTCCCGCGCCTGCTGTGCCACTACGGGGTGGGGGCGCGGCTGCCGCATCCCACGCTGGCCGAGGCCCGCGCGGCGCTGACCGCCCACTACCTCCCCGAGCTCGGCGAGCCGTTCGTGACGGCGGGCTGCTGCTACTACCGCAGCGGCCAGGACTCGGTCGCCTGGCACGGCGACCGGATCGGCCGGGGGCGAAGCGCCGACACCATGGTGGCGATCGTCTCCTTCGGCTCTCCCCGCAAGCTGCAGCTGCGCCCGGTGGGCGGTCGGGTCGAGGTCGAGCACGCGCTGGGCCACGGCGACCTGATCGTGATGGGCGGGTCCTGCCAACGCACCTGGGAGCACGCGGTCCCCAAGACCAGCCGCCCCGTCGGCCCCCGCATCAGCGTGCAGTTCCGGCCGCGCAACGTGCTCTGAGGCAGCCCCACGCCCGGCCGCCTCAACGGGCCAGGCCGGCCTCGCGGGCGATGACCACAGCCTGCGCGCGGTCGCGCAGGTCGAGCTTGGCGAAGATGTGCCGCACGTGCGTCTTCACCGTGGCCATGCTCAGCACCAGCTCCTCGGCGATCTCCGAGTTGGAGCGGCCCGAGCCGATCATCGCCAGGATCTCCCGCTCGCGGGTGCTGAGGTCGGCCAGCCCCGGAGGTTCGACCGTGGCGACCGGTGGGCGCGCGGAGAAGTGCGCCATCATCCGGCTCAGCACGGCCGGCGAGACGACCGGCTCGCCCGCGGCGGCCCGGCGTACCGCGTCGACGAGGCCCTCGGAGGTCACGTCCTTGAGCAGGAAGCCCACGGCCCCGGCGCGCAGCGCGTCGACGACGTGCTCGTCGACGTCGAAGGTGGTGATCGCCAGCACCCTGACGTCGGGCTGGGCAGTGACGATCTGCCGGGTCGCCTCCACGCCGTCGGTGCCGGGAAGGTGTACGTCCATGAGCACGACGTCCGGACGTGCTTCGGCCGCCACCCTCACGGCGGACTCGCCGTCAGCGGCCTCGCCGACGACCTGCACCCCGCCGAGCTCGAGGATCATCCGCAGGCCGTGCCGCACCAGGTCCTGGTCGTCGACGACGAGCACCCGGGTCACGAGGCACCGTCCACCGCGAGCGGGATCCTGACCTGCACGTCGAAGGCGCCGCCTGTGGCGTCCAGGTGGTAGCTGCCGCCGAGCAGCTCGGCACGGTGCCGGATGCCGGCGAGCCCGCGGCCGGCCGGTCGCCGGGCGCGACCGGCGGCGGGGTTGGTCGCCCGGACCGCCACCTCGCTCGGGGTCCAGTCGACCTGGATCGCCACCGCACGACCCGGCGCGTGCCGCCCGGCGTTCGTCAGGCACTCGCGCACGATCCGGAGCACCGCGAGCGAGACCGGCGCCCGGTCGGGCATCGGCGCACCGGTGACGGTGAGGGTGTTGTCGATCCCGGCCGATCGGGCGCGGTCGCTCAGCTCGACGAGGGTCTCCGAGGAGCTCCGTGCCCGGTGAGGAGCAAGTACGCCGAGGGCCGCGCGCATCTCCGCCATGGTGTGGTGGGCCGTGGTCCGGATCGCCTCGACCGGCTCCGTGGCCCGTCCGGGTCGCACCTTCAGAGCGGAGGCGGCCGCCTCGGCCTGGATGGCGATCAGGGTGAGCTCGTGCCCGACGACGTCGTGGAGCTCCTGGGCGATCCGCGCACGCTCGGCGTCCACGGCTGCTGCCTCAGCCCTGATCCGCTCCTCCTGCAGCTCCCGGGTGAGCTCCTTCAGCGCCTGGTTCTGTTGGTCGAGGTGGCGCACCAGCCGGCCGGCCAGCACCGGCGCGGCCACGACGATGACGGCCCCGATCGCGGCGACCGGTGGCTCCGGTCCCAGCAGCGTGCCGATCACCCCCGCGACCGCAGCCCACACACTCGTGAGCGCGACCGCGACCAGCGGCTCACCCCGGCGGCCGAGGGCGAAGAACTGCAGGATGGTGGCCGGGTAGCCGAGCACCGGATACCCGTCCAGGGGGATCAGCCAGAACGCCGACGCGATCAGCGACGACTCGACCGGACGGGTACGACGCCACGCCAGCGGCAACGTGGAGCCGAGCACGTAGAGCTCGCCGACTCCCCGAGGGGCGATCGGGAAGAGCACGACCTGCACCAGACCCGCCAGCGTGAAGGCGACCGCCAGGATCGCGTCCAGCCGCGTGGTGCGGAGTCGGTCGAGGAGCACGCCGAGAGATTAGGGGCGGCGGGCTCCTCCGCGCATCACCCCCAGGGCTGAGCGCGCCTCGTCTCCAGGGGTCGGTCGAGAACCGGCCTTCGGGTCGATGTGGGGACAGCCCCTCGATTCCTAGCGTCTGCAGCTGTCCGACCACCTCGGACCCCCCGAGAAGAAAGGCCTGCACGATGTCCGTCCTCGACACCGACCGCGTCGCCCCGACCACCCCGGCGGCCGATGACCGGTCCCTCCTGCGAATCAGCGCAGGTTTCGGCCTCGCGTTCACGATCTGCCAGCTGGGCGTGATGGTCCTGATGTCCACGCTCGTCCTCCCCAACGCGGGCTCGCCCTCCGCCCCGGCACTCCAGCGGGGTCAGGGGGTCCTCGACGCCGAGACGGCGTACCGACTGGGCAACTTCGTCTTCATGCTCGCCGGAGGGCTGCTGCTCCCCTTCGTCGGCGTCGTGCGTGCCCGGCTGCGGGAGGTCGACGCCTCGGGCGTGCTCGCCACGGTCGGGGTCGCCGCCGGCACGCTGCTCGCGGTCATCTGGCCGCTCGGCGCCATGCTGCACGACGTCGCCCTCGACACCGCGAGCGCGGGGGCGGACCTGCGCATCCTGGCCGGCTGGGACGCCGTGGCCCCCTACAGCCTGGCACTGTCGGTACTGCCGCGGATCTTCTTCGTCGGAGCCGTCGTGCTGGGACTGCAGCGGGCCGGGAGCGCGCCATGGCTGCGCCGCATCGGCATCGTGATCCTGCCGCTCAGCCTGGTCGGCAGCGCGGTCACGGTCGTCGGGGCGCTCTTCCCGCTCCTGGCCCTGAGCACCCTGCTCTACGAGGTGTGGGTCGGTGCCCTGGCGTGGCACTGGCTGCGCGGCCGGAGCTGACCCCTTCCACTCAGGCGAGAGGGCCCCGGTCCGAGCGGCCGGGGCCCGCGCCTCTGGAGCCCTAGGTTGTGACGATGGACCTGCGTTCCCTGTTCACGGTGCTGCGTGCCAGCGGCCGCAGCCGCCTCACCGCACTCCGCCTCGCCCGCCCCTCCCTGCGCCTCGCGATGGCCGCAGGCGCGATCGAGAGCGGGGTGCTCCCTGCCCTCGACCGACCCCGGACCGCCACCGACCTGGCAGCGGAGCTCGGCTACGCCGATCTCGACCTGTTCCAGGCGTTCCTCGAGGCACTGACCGCCGACGGCCTGCTGAAACGGAGCGACGGGCGCTACCAGCGCACCCGGGAGGCCGACGGCATCCTCGCCGACCGGGTCGCCCGGTCGACGTACCAGGCGTTCGGTGACTACCACACCGGGCTCTACCGCGGCCTGACCCGCCAGCTCACGGGTGGGCCCGGGCGCGACGACGTGACCGCTCGGGCGGACGTGATCGCGGGGTTGAGCGAGTTCCTGGCACCGTACGTGCACCGCGAGATCGCCCGGGTCGTGCAGGCGGCACCCGTGCACCGGGTCCTGGACGTCGGCTGCGGCACCGGTCACCACCTCGCGACCATGCTCGAGGCCGCCCCCGCGGCGGCGGGCGTGGGCGTGGAGCTCGACCCGGCGACCGCCGACGCAGCCCGGCGGGAGCTGGGAGCACGCTTCGGCGACCGGGTCGAGGTCCGGACCGGCGACGTGCGCCGGGCGCTGCGGCCGAGCGACCGGTTCGACGTCGTGCTCGCCGCCAACGTCGTCTACTACCTGCCCCCGGCCGAGCGGACCGCCTTCCTCGCCGACCTGGGACGCCACCTCGGCGACGCCGGCCGGTTGCTCGTGGTGACCACTGCCCTCAACGACGAGCTGTTCAGCAGGCACTTCGATCTGTTGCTGCGCGCGCAGCAGGGCGAGATGGGGCTCCCCGACCTCGACGTGCTGGAGGAGCAGCTCCGTGGCGCCGGCCTCCGCGTCACCGGTCGCAAGCGGCTGACCCCGGCCGAGCCGCTGTACGCCGTGGTGGCCGAGCGCTGACCGGTCGCACATCTGCGACGCCTCGGCGTACCCGGGACGCACATCCGCGACGCCTCGGCGTACTCCGGACGCACATCCGCGACGCCTCGGCGCAAAAGCGAAGGGCCCCAGCCGTTCGGCTGGGGCCCTTGCCTGCGTACGTGCGGGGCGGACTCAGAAGTCCATGCCGCCCATGCCGCCGTCGCCGGCCGGCATCGCCGGCTGCTTCTCGGGCTTGTCGGCCACGACCGCCTCGGTGGTGAGGAACAGTGCGGCGATCGACGCGGCGTTCTGCAGCGCCGAGCGGGTCACCTTGGCCGGGTCGATGATGCCCGCGACCACCATGTCGGTGTACTCGCCGGTGGCCGCGTTCAGGCCCTCGCCCGGGGTCAGGTTGCGCACCTTCTCCGCCACCACGCCGCCTTCGAGACCGGCGTTGATCGCGATCTGCTTCAGCGGCGCCTCGGTGGCCAGGCGCACGATGTTGGCGCCGGTGGCCTCGTCCCCGGTGAGCTCGAGCTTCTCGAACGCCTTGTCCGCGGCCTGCAGCAGGGCCACGCCGCCGCCGGCGACGATGCCCTCCTCGACGGCCGCCTTGGCGTTGCGCACGGCGTCCTCGATGCGGTGCTTGCGCTCCTTGAGCTCCACCTCGGTGGCGGCGCCGACCTTGATCACCGCAACACCGCCGGCCAGCTTGGCCAGCCGCTCCTGCAGCTTCTCGCGGTCGTAGTCGGAGTCGCTCTTCTCGATCTCGGCACGGATCTGGTTGACCCGACCGGCGATCTGGTCGCTGTCGCCCGAACCCTCGACGATGGTGGTCTCGTCCTTGGTGATCACGACCTTGCGGGCCTGGCCGAGCAGCCCGATGTCGGTGTTCTCCAGCTTCAGGCCGACCTCCTCGGAGATCACCTGGCCGCCGGTCAGGATCGCGATGTCCTGCAGCATGGCCTTGCGGCGGTCGCCGAAGCCGGGGGCCTTGACCGCGACGGACTTGAAGGTGCCGCGGATCTTGTTGACCACCAGGGTGGACAGGGCCTCGCCGTCGACGTCCTCGGCGATGATCAGCAGCGGCTTGCCCGACTGCATGACCTTCTCCAGGACCGGCAGCATGTCCTTGACCGTGGAGATCTTCTGGTTCGCGACCAGGATGTAGGGGTCGTCGAGGACCGTCTCCATGCGCTCGGCGTCGGTGACGAAGTACGCCGAGATGTAGCCCTTGTCGAAGCGCATGCCCTCGGTCAGCTCGAGGTCGAGCCCGAAGGTGTTGGACTCCTCGACGGTGATGACGCCTTCCTTGCCGACCTTGTCCATCGCCTCGGCGATGGCGTCACCGACAGTCGCGTCGGCGGCGGAGATCGACGCGGTCGCCGCGATCTGCTCGCGGGTCTCGACGTCCTTGGCCATCCCGAGCAGCTGCTCGGAGACCGACTCGACGGCCTTCTCGATGCCGCGCTTGAGCGCCATCGGGTTCGCGCCGGCGGCGACGTTGCGCAGGCCCTCGCGGACCATCGCCTGGGCGAGGACGGTCGCGGTCGTCGTGCCGTCACCGGCGACGTCGTCGGTCTTCTTCGCGACCTCCTTGACCAGCTCGGCCCCGATCTTCTCGTAGGGGTCCTCGAGCTCGATCTCCTTGGCGATGCTCACACCGTCGTTGGTGATCGTGGGGGCGCCCCACTTCTTCTCCAGGACGACGTTGCGTCCCTTGGGGCCAAGCGTGACCTTGACCGCGTCGGCGAGGATGTTCATTCCCCGCTCGAGCCCGCGGCGGGCCTCCTCGTTGAAAGCAATCAGCTTCGGCATGACTCCTGCGATTCCTCACGGGCAGATTGGTGGACTTGTTGTCACTCTCCCAAGGAGAGTGCCAATGCCAATGTTTAGCACTCGCCCCAAGGGAGTGCAAACGGCCCGGACCGGATCGGGGGTCCATGCGGCGACGAGCTCCTCGGGACGCCGCCCGCTCACCCGGTGCGAGCCGCGACCATGGCGGCGAAGGCCTCCGCGTTCTGAGGGAGGACGTCGAGGTAGAGCCCGGGCTCGGTCACCTCGAGCTCACCGACCGCGAGCGTGCCGTCGGCCAGGCGCATCAGGTCGACGCGCGCGTAGTCGAGCCGCTCGCCGAGCAGGTCCTGGGCCGCCCGGACGGTACGACGAGCCAGCTCGGCCGCCTCGTCGGTGACCCGGGCCGCGACCGTGCGACCGCCGTACTCCTCGTGGACGCGGATCTCGCCGGCCGCCGGCACCTTCTGGCACTGCGAGACCACCTCGCCGCCCAGGACGAACACGGAGACCTCGCCCTCGGTGCGCACCGACTCCACGAGCGGCTGGACCACCCAGGGGCCGGGGCGCAGACTCGCCTCGTCGAGGTCGTCGGGACCGCCCTCGGTCATGTCGAACACCGTGACTCCGCGCCCGCCCGCGGCCACGCACGGCTTGACGACCGCCCCGGCGTCCGAGGCGGTCTCCGCGATGGCCGCCGGCAGGTCCTCCTCGCTCTCCACCACCACGGTGGGCACCACCGCGATCCCCTGCTCGCCGAGCGGGACCAGGTAGGACTTGTCGGTGTTCCAGGTGAACACCGCCGCGGAGTTGAGCAGCTGCGACACCTCGCGCGCCCACGCGAGGAACTCCTCGCGCCGGGTGTCGTAGTCCCAGGTCGAGCGCACCGCGACGACCTCGACGTCCCAGTCGACACCCGGGTCGTCCCAGACCACCCAGCGGGGGTCCATCCCGTGCGCCTCGAGCGCCTGCACGAGCAGGTGGCCCTCCGGCTCGCCCTCGGGCAACGCGGCGCAGGTGACCAGCAGCACCCGGCCACGGCTGGTTTCGGTCGAGGCGCTCGACGAAGGCGCGCTGTCCGGGGCAGGCGAAGGCGGGGCGGGGGACGTCGCTGGCACGCGCGCCACGCTAACCGGTCCGCCCGGGTCAGGTAGTCCCTGACGTCTTGGTCGAGTCCTGTCCGGTTCGGGCGACCAACTCGTCAGGGACTATGGCGCAGGCTTCGGGCGGTGAGGAGCGCGGTGAGGGGTACGACGAGCGCCAGGGCCGCGGCGAGCACCCCGAGCACGCCGTAGCCCGGCCCCCCGACCACCACCCCGGCCAGCGCCGCACCGGCGGCCGCGGCCAGGCCCATGCAGAGGTCCGCGGCACCCTGCGCCCCGGCACGCTCAGCAGGGGCGAGCGCCTGGACCAGCAGGGCCGAGCCGCTGACCAGCGTGCCCGACCAGCCGAGGCCGAGCAGGAACAGCGCCGCCGTGATCACCGCTGACTCGCCCTCCGGCGCGGCGGCGGCCAGCAGTCCCGCGACCAGCTGGACGCCCGCACCGGCGATGGCGATCCTGCGGGCGCCGACCCGGTCCACCGCGAGCCCGACCAGGGGCGAGAAGGCGTACATGCCGACGATGTGCAGGCTGATCACCAGTCCGATGACCTCGAGCGCCGCTCCGCCGTGGTGCATGTGCAGCGGGGTCATCACCATGACCGCGACCATCACGGTGTGGCCCGCGGTCATGGTCACCACGCCGAGCAGCGCGGCCGGACGTGCTGCCACCAGCCGCAGGCCGGTGAGCACCGAGCCGTGTCGCGCCTCCGGGTCGCCGGTCTCGACCGCCAGCGACCGGGCCACGACCAGGGGGTCGGGCCGCAGCAGCACCATCAGCAGGAGCCCCGCGAGCAGGAAGCCCACCAGCGAGAAGAGGAACGGTCCGGTGAGCTCGGGCAGCCCCAGGGCGCGGGCCACGGGTTCGGCGGGACCGACGAGGTTGGGGCCGAGGACCGAGCCGACCGTGGTCGCCCACACCACCAGGGAGAGGTCCCTGCCCCGGTGTCGTTCGGTCGCCAGGTCGGCGGCGGCGTACCGAGCCTGGCTGTTGGCCGTCGTACCACCCCCGAGCAGCGCGCTGGCCAGGAGCAGGAGCGCAAAGCTCCGCACCGCGCCGGCGAGCACCAGCCCGGCGGCGCCGGTGCCGGCCAGCACATAGCCGAGCAGCAGGCCCGGCCGCCGGCCGCGACGCGCCATCACCGCGGCCATCGGCACCGCGATCAGGGCGCTGCCGAGCACCTGGAAGGTGCCGCCGAGCCCGGCCACGCTCTCGCCGCCGACCTGCTCGGCCAGCAGCGATCCCACCGCGATGCCGGTGGACAGGCCGACCCCGCCGAGCACCTGGGAGCCGACCAGCGTGCCGACCGTGCGCCGCTGGAGCGGGTGCACGGCGGGCTCCGCCTCGGGACCGACCGCCGGATGCGGTACGGCGTCCGGTGCCGTGTCGGGCGGAGGATCGGTCAGCACGGCGCCACGCTAGCCCTCCGCCCGGATAGTCCCTGACACTGTCGTCGGACATACCGGACAGCCCACGACCGGAACGTCAGGGACTACCCGTGCGTACGAGCGGGGAGCAGCCGCCAGGACCCGCTCAGCCGCCGGCGACGGCGGGGATGATCGAGATCTGGGTGCCGTCGGGGGTGGGGCTGTCGAGGCCGTCGAGGAAGCGCACGTCGTCGTTGCCGACGTAGACGTTGACGAACCGGCGGATCTCGCCGGAGTCGTCGAGCACCCGCGCCTTGATCCCGGAGTGGTTGGCCTCGAGGTCATCGAGCACCTCGGCCAGGGTCTCGCCCCGGGCGGCCACCTCGGAGGCACCGCCGGTGTAGGTGCGCAGGATGGTCGGGATCCGGACGTTGACGCTCATGGGTCTCCTTGGCTCGGGATGGGGTCGCTCGGCGCAGGCGGCGACGGTCAGAGGACGCCGCTGCCCACGAAGGCGTCGTACGACGGGTCGATGGTGGCCGCGGCTCCGACGCGCTCGGACACGGCGTCGAGGGTCTTCAGGCCCATCCCGGTGTTGATGACCACGGTCTCCCGGGCGGGGTCGAGCTGGCCGCCCTCGACGAGCTTCTTCAGCACGGCCACGGTGGTGCCGCCGGCGGTCTCGGTGAAGATGCCCTCGTTGCGGGCGAGCAGCAAGATGCCCTCGCGGACCTCGTCGTCGGAGACGTCCTCCACGGCGCCGCCAGTGCGGCGGCAGATGTCCAGCACGTAGGGCCCGTCGGCGGGGTTGCCGATCGCCAGCGACTTGGCGATGGTGTCCGGCCGCACCGGCCGGACCACGCTGTGGCCCTCCTTGAAGGCCGCGGACACCGGCGAGCAGCCGGTCGCCTGGGCGCCGAAGACCTTGTAGGGCTTGTCCTCGACCAGCCCGAGCTTGATCAGCTCCTGGAAGGCCTTGTCGACCTTGGTCAGCTGGGAGCCCGAGGCGACCGGGATGACGATCTGGTCGGGCAGCCGCCAGCCGAGCTGCTCGGCGATCTCGTAGCCGAGCGTCTTGGACCCCTCGGCGTAGTAGGGGCGGACGTTGACGTTGACGAACGCCCAGCCCTCCTCCTCGCCGGCGATCTCCGAGGCGAGCCGGTTGACGTCGTCGTAGCTGCCGTTCACCGCGACCAGCGAGTCGGTGTAGACCGCGGAGTTGACCTGCTTGGGGTGCTCGAGGTCGGAGGGGATGAACACCACGGTCTTGATGCCGGCGCGCGCCCCGGCGGCGGCGACGGCGTTGGCCAGGTTGCCGGTCGAGGGGCAGGCGAACACGGTGCTGCCGAACTCCCGGGCCGCGCTCAGCGCGCACGCCACCACGCGGTCCTTGAAGGAGTTGGTCGGGTTGGTGGAGTCGTCCTTGACCCACAGCTTCTCGATGCCGAGGGTCTTGCCCAGGTTGCCCGCGCGAAGCAGCCGGGTGAAGCCGGGCTCGGTGTTCGGCGAGGTCTCGATGTCGTCGGGGACCGGCAGCAGCGCCTTGTAGCGCCAGATGTTGCGGGGGCCGGCCTCGATCTCCTCGCGGGTGACCGAGCCGAAGGTGTAGGCGATCTCCAGCGGCCCGAAGCACTCCGGACACGCGTAGTGCGGGCCGAGCGGGATCTGGTGACCGCACTCGCGACAGGCGAGTCCGGTGGCGTTGCCGAAGGCGCCTTCGCGAAGCTGCACGCCGGGGGACGCAGGGGCTGCGATGCTCAAGGAGGCCTCCTTCTCATCTTCCCCACGACGACTCTCGCCGTGAGACGGACGTGGCACCAGTCCCACGAAACCGACGTCGGTCGGAGGCTCGTGGCGGTTGCCGGGGCTTCAGCGGGCCGTGTCCCTCTGCCCCTCTCGATGAGCGGTTCCTACCCTAGGCGGGCATCTCAGAATGTGCACATCGGTCCCGCATCGCAAGATGAGGAGCCGAGGCGTCGGAGATGTGCGCGAGCGAAGCGAGTGCGCCTCTGCGACGCCTCGGCGACCCCACGCAGGAGAGGGCGCCGAACGCGCCGGGCGCGCGAAAGGGGTTCACCGCGTCCGCCGCACATCCTCGGCCAGCCCGGCAAGGAACTGCATCACACCGTCCGGACCGTCCACGACCACGTCGGCGCGCTCGGCGAGCGCGGCCTCCTCCTGCGAGGCCGAGCACACCAGCAGCGCCGGCAGGCCGCCGGCCCGCAGCTCCTCCACCGCCCCGAACGCCTCGAGGTCGCCGAGGTCGTCGCCGATGAACACCAACGCCTTCGCACCGGTCTCCTCCGCGACCGCGTGCACGGCCAGGCCCTTGTGCATGCCGTGCGCCCGGACCTCCACGACGTTGCGTCCCGGCTCGGTGCCGAGCCCCAGCTCGCTCGCGGCCTGCTCCAGCACCGGACGCAGCCGCTCGTACGCCGCCCGCGGGTCCGCCAGCCGCCGGGTGTGCACCGCCACTGCCAGGCCCTTGTCCTCCACGTAGGCCTGCCCGGCCTCGGCGCTCTCCAGCAGCGCCGGGAGCCGCTCGCGGAAGGCGGCCAGCTCCTCGGGCGGGTCCGGGGACTCCACCGTGCGCGAGCGCGAGTCCCAGCGCTGGTCGCCGTACTGACCGAGGACCAGCACCTCCCCCGCGCCGGCGAGCCGGTCGGCCACCTCCTCGAGCCGGCCGAGCTCGGCCACCTGGGCGGCCGGGCGACCGGTGATCACCGCCACCGCGCGCACCACGCGACCGAGCTCGCCGAGCACCGTCGGCCCGTCGGGATGGATGTGCGCCCGTGCCGGGTCCGGCACGATCGGCGAGAGGGTCCCGTCGAAGTCGACCCCCACGACGAGTCCGGCACCGGCGGCGACCACCGCGTCGTAGCGCTCCTGCGCCTGGGGCGTGACCGTGTCCATGCCTGCCACTGTGCCAGCCGGCGCCGTCAGCGCCGTTGCCGCCGCAGGGTCAGGCGTAGTCGTCGGTGAGGACCACCGTGAGCCGGGTGAGGCTCATCGGGTCCTGCGCGGGCTTGACCCGCGTGATGCCGAGGTCCTGGGCGAGCAGCTGCGCGGCGCGCTTCATCCGGGGCGGGAAGTAGACGGCGCTGCCGTCGAAGGTCCCCCACCAGTTGTCGGCGCCCACGACGTTCCAGCCCGCCGCACCGGCCTTGGACGCCACCCCACCGGCGAGGCCGGTCACGTGGGTGTTGTTGAAGACCATGACGTCGACCTTGCCGCGGTTGACCGGCTTCGGCTTGGGCTTCGGCTTGGCGCTCTTCTTGGGCTCGGGGGGCGTCGAGGTCGGCGGGCTCGAGCTGGGGGCGGCGGGGTTCTGGGCGGTGGTCGCCTCCGGCGCCCGCGGGGCGTCGGGGTCGTTGGCGATGTAGACGAGCGCCGCCATGGCGACCGCGGACACGCACAGGGCGAGCAGACGGGTCGGCAGGACGAACCCGGATTCGTTCCGCACACGCATGTGCTGCTCCGTTTCAGTCGTTGAGCTCGAAGCCCAGCCGTCGCGCCGAGCGCTGGCGCTGGCGGGTGGCCCGCAGTCGACGCAGGCGCCGCACCAGCAGCGGGTCGTGGGCGAGCGCCTCGGGACGGTCGATGAGGGCGTTGAGGACCTGGTAGTAGCGCGTGGAGGACATGTCGAACTGCTCGCGGACGGCCTGCTCCTTGGCGCCGGCGTACTTCCACCACTGCCGCTCGAAGTCGAGCATGGCCGCGTCGCGCTCGGAGAGGCCGGCCCCCTGGCCCTCGGGGTTGTGGACGGCGTGGCTTGCGGCCATGCGAGCGCTCCTCACGGGCACGGGGGTGGGACTGCGGCTCATCATACGCAGCCGAAATACAACGGTGTCATTTGCCCGCGCGGCGCGTCGGCAGCCGCCCGGCCCCTACGGTGAGGTCATGGACACCGTCGGCTGGGGCGTGCTCGCTCCAGGACGCATCGCCCAGGCCTTCGCCCGCGACCTCGCCCTGGTGCCCGACGCCCGGCTGGCCGCCACCGGGTCGCGCAGCCTCGAGCGGGCCCGGGCGTTCGCCGACGCGTACGGCGGCGCGGCGTACGGCTCCTACGCCGAGCTGGTCGCCGATCCCGGCGTCGACGTGGTCTACGTCGCCTCACCGCACGCGCTGCACACCGAGCACGTCATGCTCGCCCTCGACGCGGGCAAGGCGGTGCTCTGCGAGAAGCCGGTGACCCTCGACGCCGAGAGCACCCGCGAGCTGTTCGAGGCTGCCCGGGAGCGGGAGTTGTTCCTGATGGAGGCGATGTGGACCGCCTGCCACCCCACGATCCGGACGCTGCTGCGGCTGCTGGCCTCCGGCCGGTACGGCGCGCCCCGCCAGGTGCATGCCGACCTGGGTTTCGTCGTCGACACCGACCCGACCGACCGGCTCCTGGACCCCGCACTGGGGGCCGGCGCGCTGCTCGACATGGGCATCTATCCCCTGACCCTGGCCCAGCTGGTGCTCGGTGAGCCCCGCGAGCTGCACGCGGTCGCCCACGTTGCGGCCTCCGGCATCGACCTGGACATCGCGATCGCCGGGCTCTACGCCGACGGAGCGACCGCGGCGCTCACCGCCTCGATGACCAGCCACTCGCCCCGGTCCGCCACCGTGGCCACCGGGGCGGGCCGGTTCGAGCTGCCCCCCGACTTCCACCACCCGCCGCGGCTGCTGTGGACGTCGTACGACGCCAGCACGGACCCGGTGTGGATCGAGCCGGACGAGCCCGTGGTCGGCCGGGGCTACGGCAACGAGATCCTCGAGGTGCACCGCTGCCTGCGCGCCGAGGCCCTGACCAGCGAGCTCGTGCCGCCGGAGCAGACGCTTGCGTTGATGCGGCAGATGGACGTCCTCCGGGCGCAGGTGGGGGTGCGGTACGACGCCCCACCGCTGGGTAACTTGGCCCCGTGAGCCCCAGCCTGCGCCGGAAGCACGCCTCCGACATCGTCGTGGTGGCCAACCGGCTGCCCGTGGACCGCGTGGTCAGCGAGGACGGCGAGGTCTCCTGGCGGCCCTCCCCGGGCGGCCTGGTCTCTGCGCTGGAGCCGGTGATGCGCCGCAACCACGGCGCCTGGATCGGCTGGCCCGGGGACACCGGCGAGGACATGGAGCCCTTCGAGGACGACGGGCTCACCCTGGTCCCGGTCGGGCTCACCGAGCAGGAGCACCGCGAGTTCTACGAGGGCTTCTCCAACGCGACCCTGTGGCCGCTCTACCACGACGTGGTGGCCAAGCCGTCCTTCCACCGCGAGTGGTGGGACTCCTACGTCACCGTCAACCAGCGCTTCGCCGACACCACCGCCAGGTACGCCGCGAAGAACGGCCTGGTCTGGGTCCAGGACTACCAGCTGCAGCTGGTCCCGGCGATGCTCCGGGAGCTGCGCCCTGACCTGCGGATCGGCTTCTACCTGCACATTCCCTTCCCGCCGGCCGAGCTGTTCTCCCAGCTGCCGTGGCGGCGTCAGATCCTCGAGGGTCTGCTGGGCGCCGACCTCGTCGGCTTCCAGCTGCCCGGCGCCGCACAGAACTTCGTCCGGCTGGTGCGCCAGCGGGTCGGGCACAAGACCCACCGCGACGCGGTCTACCTGCCCGACGGGCGGGTGGTGAACGCCCGCGCCTTCCCGATCTCCATCGACTTCCAGGGCTTCGAGAAGCTGGCGAGATCCAAGTCGGTGTCCGCCCGGGCCGAGCAGATCCGCCGCGACCTGGGCAATCCCAAGAAGCTCTTCCTCGGCGTGGACCGGCTCGACTACACCAAGGGCATCTACGCCCGGCTGCGCGCGTTCAGCGAGCTCATCGCCGACGGCCACTTCACCGTCGAGGACGCGGTCTTCGTCCAGGTGGCGACGCCGTCGCGCGAGCGCGTCGACCAGTACCGCATCCTGCGCGACGACATCGACCGGCTGGTGGGCCGGATCAACGGCGACCTCGGCCGGATCGGCCGGCCGGCGATCTCCTACCTGCACTCCTCGTTCCCGCGCCAGGAGATGGCGGCGCTCTACCGCGCCTCCGACATCATGGTCGTCACCCCGTTCCGCGACGGGATGAACCTCGTCGCCAAGGAGTACGTCGCCTGTCGGTTCGGCGACGACGGGGCCCTGGTGCTCTCGGAGTTCGCCGGCGCCGCCGAGGAGCTCCGTCAGGCCTACCTGGTCAACCCCTACGACATCAACGGGATGAAGGCCACCATGCTCGAGGCCTACCAGGCCGAGCCCAAGGAGGTCACCCGCCGGATGAAGGCGATGCGCCGCACCGTCGCGGAGAACGACGTCGGCCACTGGGCCTCGGCCTTCCTCGAGGAGCTCTCCTCGGCCCAGCCCAAGCACACCAAGCGCACCAAGCCCGCCCGCAGGTCCTAGAGCCGCGGACCCTCGCCGGGGCGCGTCAGTCGCCGCTGGGGGTCTGCCGGGGGACGTCCTTCTCGCCCTCGCCCTGCTCGATCGTGGTGCCCTCGTCCACCTCGTCGGTGTCCCGGGGCGACCGGCCCGGCGCCATGATCTTGCTGATCTCCTCGGCCAGCGGACGCGAGAGCCGGCCCCAGCCGTCCTTGTAGCCGTAGACCGTGCGCAGCGACTCGGCGTCGTAGTCGCCGAGGAAGATGTCGATGTCGTCGGTGGTGATCAGCCCCGGATGGGCGACCCCGACCGACTCGGAGATCTTGATCAGCTCCTTGCGGAAGGTGCCGATGTACTGCGCGCACCGCACCGACTTCGACTCCGGGTCCAGGCCGCGGGTGAGCCACGGGTCCTGCGTCGCCACGCCGGTGGGGCACCGGTCGGTGTGGCACCTCTGCGACTGGATGCAGCCGATCGACAGCATCGCCTCACGGGCGATGTTGACCATGTCCGCACCGAGCGCGAAGGCCACCGCCGCGTTGTCGGGCAGGCCCAGCTTGGCCGAGCCGATGAAGGTCACGTCGTCGGTCAGGCCGGCCTCGGCGAAGGTGCCGTAGACCCGGGAGAACCCCATCCGGAACGGCAGCGCGACGGAGTCCGCGAACGTCGGCGGGGCCGCCCCGGTGCCGCCCTCACCGCCGTCGACGGTCACGAAGTCGACGCCGCGGTCCCCCTGGGACATCAACCGGGTCAGCTCGAACCAGAAGCCCATCTCGCCCACGGCGCTCTTGATGCCGACCGGCAACCCGGTCTCGTCGGCCAGCATCTCCACGAAGTCCAGCAGGCTGTCCTCGTCGGTGAAGGCGGTGTGCCGCGCCGGGCTGGAGCAGTCGCGCCCCATCGGGATGTTGCGGATCTCCGCGATCTCCTTGGTCACCTTGGCCGCGGGCAGCAGCCCGCCGAGTCCCGGCTTGGCGCCTTGGGAGAGCTTGACCTCGATGGCCTTGACCGGCGCCGAGGCCACGACGTCCTTGAGCAGACCCAGGTCGAAGTGACCCTCCAGGTCGCGGCACCCGAAGTACGCCGTACCGACCTGGAGGACCAGGTCGCCGCCCTGCCGGTGGTACGGCGACAGGCCGCCCTCGCCGGTGTTGTGCATGCAGCCGGCCATCTTCGCGCCGCGGTTCAGCGCGGTGATCGCGTTGCCCGACATCGACCCGAAGCTCATCGCGGAGATGTTCACCAGCGACGCCGGCCGGAAGGAGTGCCGTCGTCCGCGCGCCCCGCCGACGACCTTGGCGCTGGGCAGCCCGGTGTTCTCGCCGTGCTCCAGCGGCAGCGACTCGGCGAAGGTGCGGTGCTTGATGATCGCGTAGCCCGGCAGGTGCTCGACGTCGTTGTCGGTGCCGAAGCCGGAGTAGTTGTTGTCCTGCTTGGAGGAGGCGTAGATCCAGGCACGCTGGTCGCGGTTGAACGGCCGCTCCTCGTCGTTGCTGGTGACGATGTACTGCCGCAGCTCGGGACCGATCGTCTCCAGCCAGTAGCGGAAGTGCGCGATGACCGGGAAGTTCCGCATCAGGGCATGCCGCTTCTGGGTGAGGTCACGAGCCGCCACCGCGCCGAGGGCGAGGCCCGCGCCGCCGAGGAGCCGCGAGAACTTCATGTGCCCAGTCCTACCCGACGAAGGTCCGTCCATGCACCGGACGCCGCTCGGCGGACCCGCCCGCGGGGTCCTGCGCTGGGTAGGCTGCGGGCCATGGATCTGATCCCGAAGCCGGGCCAGGTCACCGCCGCAGCCAGCAACGTCGCGCACAAGGTGCTGTACGGGGGGCTGGCCGACCTGCGTCCGATGCCGCGGACGCTCATCGACGACGGTCCGCTCCGGGAGGTCTACCACTACCGCCCGCACAAGACGACCCGGCAGACCGGCGACCCCGTCCTGCTGGTCACCCCGCTCGCCGCGCCGGCGCTGTGCTTCGACCTGCGCCGTGGCTGCTCCCTGGTCGAGCACTTCGTGCAGCAGGGCCGGCCGACCTACCTCGTCGAGTACGGCGAGGTGTCGTTCAAGAACCGCCGCCTCGGCATGGAGCACTGGGTCGAGGAGGTCGTGCCCGAGGCCGTCAGGACAGCCAGCGAGCACGCCGGCGGACGTCCGGTGCACGTGGTCGGCTGGAGCCTCGGCGGGATCTTCTCGGTCCTCGCCGCCGCGGACCGGCCAGACCTGCCGATCGCCTCGCTGACGGTCGTGGGCTCGCCCTTCGACGTCAAGCAGGTGCCGATGATCGCGCCACTGCGCCCGATCCTGCGCCTGACCGACGGCGGCATCGTCACCCAGCTCTACCGGATGATGGGCGGCGCCCCGAAGCCGTTGGTGCGCCGCGCCTTCCAGCTCAGCTCCGGCACCAAGGTCATCACCAAGCCCCTGGCCGTCCTGCAGCACCTCGACGACGCCGAGTGGCTGGCGCAGATCGAGGCGGTCGACCGCTTCACCGCCAACATGATCGCCTACCCCGGCCGGACGTTCGGGCAGCTCTACCACCGGATGATCAAGGGCAACCAGCTGCTCACCGGCAAGGTCGACCTCTCCGGGCACGAGATCGACCTGGCCTCGATCCGGGTGCCGGTGCTGGTCTTCGCGGGGAACACCGACGGCATCGCGCCGATCAACGCGGTCAAGGCGCTCACCCGGCTGCTCACCAACGCCCGGGAGGTCCGCTTCGAGATCGTCCCCGGCGGGCACCTCGGCATGCTCACCGGCCGCGCCGCCCGCGGCACCACCTGGGTGCTCATGGACGAGTGGATCGAGCAGTGGTCCACGCCCGCGGAGCGCACCGAGAAGCGGGCCCGGCGCAAGCCCGCCGCGAAGAAGGCGAGCGCCAAGAAGGCGGGGGCGAAGAAGGCGGGTGCGAAGAAGGCCGTCCCAAAGGCGCCCCCGCCCGAGCCCGACCGTGCGGCCATCGGCTCCAACCCCGAGCGCCGCTTCGCCTCGGCGAGCTCGCGCCAGCTCGCCCGAAAGCCCTGATCTCACCCACCTCTGGAGCAGCCGTGAGGCTTCCGGCGCTGCGGCTCGGCGCCGCCGTGCTCGTCGTGCTGGCCGCCGTCGCGATCGCGACCCGGGGTACGACGGCGCACCCGCCGCCGGCGTACCACCACTACGTGGCGCTGGGTGACTCCTACACCGCCGCGCCGTTGGTGCCGCTGACCGACATCGCCTACGGGTGCGTGCGCTCCACCAACAACTACCCGCACCTGCTGGCCCGGGCGCTGCGCATCGAGGACCTCCGCGACCGGTCCTGCACCGGCGCGCAGACCGCCGACCTGACCGGGTCGCAGGCCACCAGGCTAGGCATGCGGGTGCCGCCGCAGCTGAACGCGCTCGACGAGCAGACCGACCTGGTCACCGTGGGCATCGGCGCCAACAACGGCCACCTGTACGCGCGGATGGCCACGGTGTGCCGCAAGCTCACCACGCTGTGCCGCCTCTACGACCAGCGCCAGGTGCTCAACGCGATCCTCGGCCGGCTCGAGCCCGCCCTGCTGGACAGCCTGGCGCAGGTCCGCGCCCGGGCCCCGCACGCGCGGATCCTGCTGGTGGCCTATCCCAAGCTGCTTCCCGCCCGCGGGGACTGCGCTCGGCTGCCGCGGATGCGACCGCAGGACCGGGCGACCTTCCGGCAGGTGAACTACCGCTTGCGCAACGTGATGAAGGCGGCCGCCGAGGCGACGGGCGTGGAGTTCGTGGACTTCTACCGCACCTCCCTGGGCCACGACGTCTGCGCGCGGCATCCGTGGATCCAGGGCCGCAACGGCGACGCCCACACCGCCGCCGCCCTGCACCCCCTGGCCCCCGGGCAGCGGGCGCTCGCGCGGGTGCTCGAGGACGAGATCGCGACCCGCTGAGGCTTCGGATTCACAGTACGTACTGTGAATCTGCGTTCGAACACCGGAAGTATTCGGTGTTCGAACGCAGAACTCGGTGTACGACGGCCCCTTGCCCCCGTCGCAGGCATTCGGGGAAGGCCCTCGGCGCCCAGGTGGCTGCGAAGTACCCCGCACCGGCGTTGGACCCGGGGTTGCTGCCCCTCGCCCCGACCCGTCGCCCTGTGACAATCTCAGCCATGCCCACTTCCCTGCCCACCACCGCACTGCCCCGCGGCGTCCGGGTCGGCTACGGGCTCGGGTCGGTGGCGACCGGGACGTTCGGCACCGTCCCGGGACTGATGCTGCTGCCGTTCCTGACCGACACCCTCGGCATCGCCGCCGGGCTCGCGGGCATGATCGTGTTCCTGCCCAAGGCGTGGGACGTGGTGCTCAACCCGGTCGCGGGACGGGTCAGTGACCGAGCCCAGGATCCGCGCGGCCCACGGCGCCCGTTCCTGCTGCGGGCCGGGTTCGCGCTGGCGGCCTGCTTCGCGCTCCTGTTCGCCGGCCCGGACCTGGGCTCGAAGGTGTTCGACGCCGCCTGGGTCCTGGTGCTGTTCGTGGCCTGCGCGACGGCGTACGCCTTCTTCCAGGTGCCGTACGTCGCGATGCCCGCCGAGATCACCGACTCCTACGACGAGCGCACCCGGCTGATGACCTGGCGGGTGGCGATCCTGGCGTTCGCGATCATGCTCAGCGGCGCCTCCGCACCGGCGATCCGGGACGCCTTCGAGGGTCGCACCGGCTACCGGGTGATGGGGCTGGCGATCGCCGTGCTGCTCGTGCTCGGCGTCGTCGGGGCCTACGTCGGCACCCGCCGCGCGCCGGTCGGTCGCCCGGCGGGCACCGGCGGCACGCTGCGTGACCAGCTGCGGGTGGTCGCCGCGGCGCGCGACTTCCGGCTGCTGCTGACCACGTTCGTGATGCAGGCGCTGGCCACCGGCGCGATGCTCGCCGGCGTCGCCTACGTCTCCCGTTGGGTGCTGGTCGACAAGGGTGCCGCGACGATCCTCTTCGTCTGCTTCGTCGGCCCCGCGCTGCTCCTCACCCCGGCCTGGAGCGCCTGGGGGCGCCGCGCCGGCAAGCGGACGGGGTACGTCGCCGCCTCCCTGGTGCTCGCCACCGCGGCGGTGCTGCTGGCCTTCGCCCGCTCGGTGCCGGACTGGTGGGTCTACGCCGCCACCGCGCTGGTCGGCGTCGGGTACGCCGGCGTCCAGGTCTTCCCGATGGCGATGCTGCCGGACGCGGCCGCGGTGGACGCCCGTCGGACCGGGGAGAACCGGGCCGGGGTCTACACCGGGGTCTGGACCGCGGGCGAGACCCTCGGGCTGGCCCTCGGACCCGCGGTCTACGCGCTGGTGCTCGCGCTGGGCGGCTACCTTTCCTCCGACGCACCGGTCGACTGGACCACGCAGTACCAGCCGAGCTCGGCGGTCACCGCGATCGTGCTCGGCTTCTCGGTGCTGCCGGCCGTGCTGGTCCTGCTCAGCCTGCTGCCGCTGTCCCGCTACTCCCTCGACGCCGCAGCCGTCGAGGCCGCACACCCCCTGGAGGTCTGATGGACGTGCTCGCCCGCCTGCGTGCGATGCAGGCTCACGACGTGCCGGTCACCGGCGGCCGGACCCTCGCCTACGTCTACGACTCCGGGCTCGCCGAGGCCGACCGGGTCGGGCGCGAGGCGGTGGCGGCGTACGCCGGCTCCAACGGGCTGGACCCGACCGCGTTCCCCAGCCTGCTGCAGATGGAGAACGAGGTCGTCGGCTTCGCCTGCGAGCTGCTGCACGCGCCGGCCAGCGGTGTCGGCACGGTCACCTCCGGCGGGACCGAGTCGTGCCTGCTTGCGGTCCAGGCGGCCCGGGACGCGCGACCGGACATCGACCGCCCGCGGATGGTGCTCCCCGTCACGGCGCACGCCGCCTTCCACAAGGCCGCGCACTACTTCGGGGTGGAGCCTGTCTTCGTCGAGGTCGGGACGGACTTCCGCGCCCTGCCGGACGCGGTGGCAGCCGCGGTGGACGCGGACACGGTGCTGGTGGTGGTCAGCGCGCCGTCGTACGCACACGGCGTCGTGGACCCGGTCGGCGAGGTCGCCGCGCTGGCTGCTTCGCACGGCGTGCGCTGCCACGTCGACGCCTGCATCGGCGGCTGGGTGCTGCCGTACGCCGAGCGCCTGGGCCGGCCGGTCCCGGCGTGGGACTTCCGGGTCGAGGGCGTCACCAGCATCTCGGTCGACCTGCACAAGTACGCCTACGCCCCGAAGGGCAGCTCGATCCTGCTGCACCGGACGCCGGAGCTGCGGCGGCCGCAGGTCTTCGCGACCGCGCAGTGGCCGGGCTACACGGTGATCAACACGACGCTGCAGTCGACCAAGTCCGGGGGCCCGCTCGCCGGCGCGTGGGCGGTGGTGAACACCATCGGCGACGAGGGCTACCTGCGGCTGGCGGAGAAGGTCTTCGACGGCGTCGACCGCCTGGTCGCCGGCATCTCCGCGATCGAGGGACTGCAGATCGTGGCCCCGCCCGACTCGACGCTGGTCGCGTTCGCCACCGACGGCAGCTGCGACGTCTTCACGCTGACCGACGCGATGGCGCGCGCAGGGTGGTGGGTGCAGCCGCAGCTGTCCTTCGCCGGCGCGGCACCCAACATCCACCTCTCCCTGAGCGCCGCCACCGCCGACCACGTCGAGGAGTTCCTCGCCGCACTCGGGGACGCCGTCGTCGCGGCGCGCGCGAGCGGTCCGGTCCAGGTCGACCCCGGCGTCGTGGACTTCGTCCGCGCGCTGGATCCGCACGCGCTGAGCGACGAGGACTTCGACGGCCTGCTCGCCGCGGTCGGCATGGCCGGCGGCTCGGCCGGCGGCGGCGCCGTGGGGCTGCCGGAGTCGATGGCCGAGATCAACGCCCTGCTCGACCTGGCCGCCCCCGAGCTGCGCGAGGCGCTGCTGACCGCGTTCCTGGACCGGCTGCTGCGGCCGGTGCGCCCCGGCTTGTAACGCGGGGTTGTGGTCACTGAGTGCCTCCCCGGGGGCGCACTCGGCAGCAACAACCCCGCGTTACATGGCGCGGGGTGCGCTCCTACGCTGACCCGCGTGAGCGCGCTGGCCGGACTGGTGGACAAGGGTCTCGTCTCCCCGGACTGGGCCGAGGCGCTGGCGCCGGTGGACGAGCAGATCGCCCGGATGGGCCGGTTCCTGCGCGCCGAGCTGGCCGCCGGGCGCCGCTACCTGCCGCCCGGCGACCACGTGCTGCGGGCGTTCAGCCGTCCTCTGTCGACAACCAAGGTGCTGATCGTCGGGCAGGACCCCTACCCCACCCCCGGCCACGCGATGGGCCTGAGCTTCTCGGTCGCGCCCGGAGTCGCACCGCCGAAGAGCCTGGTCAACATCTTCCGCGAGCTCGTCGACGATCTCGGCGTGCCGCCGCCCACCAGCGGGGACCTGACCCCGTGGGCCGACCACGGCGTGATGCTGCTGAACCGGTCGCTCACCGTGTGCCCCGGACAGCCCGCCTCCCACCGAGGGCGGGGCTGGGAGGCCGTCACCGACCAGGCGATCCGCACGCTGGCCGCGCGCGCGCGGCAGGGCCAGCCCCTGGCCGCGATCCTGTGGGGCCGCGACGCGCAGGCGCTCAAGCCGGAGCTGACCCCGATCCCCTGGGTCGAGTCGGTGCACCCCAGCCCGCTGTCGGCGCACCGCGGGTTCTTCGGCTCCCGGCCGTTCAGCCGGGCCAACGCGCTGCTGGAGAGGCAGGGCGGCGAGGCGGTGGACTGGCGCCTGCCCTGACGGCGTACCCGCTCCGGAAATATAGTTGACTCTTCAACTGTTGAAGCGGGCATGGACAGCACGACCCGGATGCCGGCGCTCTACCTCGGCCACGGCGCACCCCCGCTCCTCGACGACCCGACCTGGTCCGGCGAGCTGAAGGCCCTTGCCGCCCGCCTCCCGCGCCCGAAGGCGATCCTCATCGTCAGCGCGCACTGGGAGTCCGCGCCGCTGTCGCTGAGCGCCTCCGGAGCGGGCACGAGGCTGGTCTACGACTTCGGCGGCTTCGCCCCGCGGTACTACCAGATGACCTACGAGACCCCGGACGCGAGCGCACTGACCGCCCGGGTCGCCGCGATGATGCCGACCACCGAGCCGGTGCACCAGCACCCCTCGCGCGGGCTCGACCACGGCGCCTGGGTGCCGCTGAAGATCATGTATCCGGAAGCCGACATCCCGGTGCTGCAGATGTCGCTGCCCACCCAGGACCCGGACCGCCTGCTCGCGCTCGGTGCCCGGTTGCGGGAGCTCCGCGACGAGGGCGTGCTGGTGATCGGCTCCGGCTTCCTGACCCACGGGCTGCCGTTCCTCACCGAGTGGCGCATCGAGGCGGCCGTGCCCGGCTGGTCGGCCGACTTCGACGCCTGGGCGGCCGACGCCCTCACCCGCGGCGACGTGGCCCAGCTGGCGTCGTACCGGAGCACCGCGCCGGGCATGCCCTACGCCCACCCCACCGTGGAGCACTACACGCCGCTGTTCGTCACCCTCGGCGTCGCCACCGACCCCGAGAGCCCCGGCGAGCAGGTCATCGACGGCTACTGGATGGGCCTCTCCAAGCGCTCGCTGCTCGTCGCCTGACGGTCAGACGCCGGCCTCACGGCGCGCAGCTCATCCCCTGGCGAGTCGAGTGCTGAGCTGGTCGTTCGTTACGCAGGACCGAGCACTCGACTCGCAGACGGAGTGCGGGGGCCCTTGGGAAAGCGACAACCCGTTCAGCGGATGCCGAGCAGGCGCATCACCTTCAGCGAGGTCAGGGTCTGCTTGGCGTAGTCGGCGTAGGACTGGTCGCCCTGGGGGCCCATCACCTGCTTCTTCATGGTCGCGATGTTGACCGCGTCGGTGTACTTCAGCAGGCCCTGGTCGCCGTGCCGCGCGCCGACTCCGGACTGCTTCACCCCGCCGGACGGCGTGCCCTTGGAGGCGTACGCCGTGGCCAGGGAGTCGTTGATGTTCACGTTGCCCGACTCGATCCGTCGGGCCACCGACTCGGCGTGCTTCAGGTCGGTGCCCCACACGCTGGCGTTCAGCCCGTAGTCGGTGTCGTTGGCCAGCGCGAGCGCCTCGTCGACCGAGGAGTAGCGGTGCAGCGCCACCACCGGCCCGAAGGTCTCGCAGGAACCGGCCAGCATCTCCTTGGTGACGTTCTCCAGGATGGTCGGCTCGTAGAACGCCGGGCCGAGGTCGGGCCGCTCCCGTCCGCCCGCGAGCACGGTCGCGCCCTTCTCGACCGCGTCCGCGACGTGGGAGGCGACGCGGTCCTTCTGGTCGACCGAGACCAGCGAGCCCACGTCGGGCTCGAAGTCGTACGCCGCCCGCACGTCCAGCGCCTTCGTGGCCGCGACGAACCGGTCCTTGAACTCCTCGTAGATCGAGTCGTGGAGGTACATCCGCTCGATGTGCATGCAGATCTGGCCGGTGTTGCCGTAGACCCCGAACAGCGCGCCCTTGACGGTCGCCTCGAGGTCGGCGTCGGGCAGCACGATCATCGGGTTCTTGCCGCCGAGCTCGAGGCAGCAGCCGATCAGGTTCTGCCCGGCGCGCTGGCCGACGAAGCGACCGGTCGCGGTCGACCCGGTGAACATCACGTAGTTGGCGTTGTCGATCAGCGTCGGCCCGACGTCCGGGCCCTCACCGCACACGACCTGGAACAGCCCCTCCGGCAGGCCGGCCTCGTAGAGCAGCGAGACGCCGTAGAGGGGCGACAGCGCGGTCTTGTTGTCCGGCTTGAGCACGACGGCGTTGCCGGCCATCAGGGCGGGTACGGCGTCGGAGAGGCCGGTGGCGAAGGGGAAGTTCCACGGCGCGATGATCCCGACCACGCCCTTGGGCTGGCGGACCTCCATCGAGGACGACACGACCGGCACCGGCCCGGCGCGGCGTACGTCGGCCAGCAGCTTGGGCGCCCGCCTGAGGTAGTGGCTGATCACCATCGGGGTGTCGCAGGTCTCCTCGAAGGCCATCCGCCGGGCCTTGCCCGACTCGGCCTGGATGAGGTCGACCAACGTCTCGTTGTGCTCGATCAGCAGCTTGTGGAAGCGCTTGAACACCGCGAGCCGGTCCTTCAGCGACCACTGCGACCAGACCCGCTGCGCCGCCCGGGCGCGCTCGAAGGCGGTCTCGATGTCCTCCGGCGTCGACTGCGGCAGCGCCGTGAGCACCTCGCCGGTGTAGACCTCGGCGAGCTTCCAGGCCCCACCTCCGGTCGAGACGACCCGGGCGGTGATCCGGTCGAGCAGCTCGTCGGTGATGGAGGCCGGGCGGGTGGGGTGGGACATGTGCTTCTCCCTGGTCGGTGTTCAGCCCTGCAGGATTCTGCCCCGCAGGATCCAACCCTGCAGGATTCAGCCCTGCAGGACGAGGTCGGCGGCCTTCTCGCCGATCATGATCGACGGCGCGTTGGTGTTGCCGCCGATGATGCTCGGCATGATCGAGGCGTCGGCGACGCGCAGGCCGTCGACGCCGCGCACCTTGAGCTCGGGGGTCACCACGGCGCGCTCGTCCACGCCCATCCGGCAGGAGCCGACGGGGTGATAGACGGTGGTGGCCCGGTTGAGGATCTCCTTGGCCAGCGCGTCGCCGCGGTAGCGCACGCCGGGCTCGATCTCCTCCTTCACGTGCGGCGCGATCGCCGGGTCGGCCATCACCGCACGGATCATCTCGATCCCCTCGACCAGCACCTTGAGGTCGTCGGGCTCGGCGCCGAAGTTGGGGTCGATCACCGGCCCGTCCAGCGGGTCGGCGCTGTGCAGCCGCAGGGTGCCGCGCGAGCGCGGCCGGATCAGCGTGGAGAAGACCGTCAGGGCGGTGCGCTGGTCGGGCTTGAGCCGCACCGGCGCGTCCTGGTTGGGCGCCGGGTAGGCCCACGGCAGCGCGAGCAGCTGCATGTCGGGTACGCCGGCCTCGGCGAGCGACGTACTCACGAAGGCGCCGGCCTCGAAGACCGAGTGCGCCATGAAGGTCTGCCCCTTGCGCATGGTCTCGGCGAGGATCCCGCGCCCGAAGTACAACGGGGACCCCTTGTGCGGGGAGTTGTCGACGTGGAAGGTCGTCGGCACGAACAGATGGTCGTGCAGGTTGTCGCCCACCGGCAGGTCGGCGAGGACCTCGATGCCGTGCTCGCGCAGGTGCTCGGCCGGGCCGACCCCGGAGAGCTGCAGGATCTGCGGCGACCCGAAGGCGCCGGCGGAGAGGATGACCTCCTTGGCGGCGCGAATCACCCGGCGCCCCTCCGGCTCGATGATCTCCACGCCGGTCGCGCGCCCGTTCTCGATCACCACCCGCGAGACCGTCGAGGCCATCTGCACCGTCAGGGTCGGCGGCGCCAGGTTGGTGACGTAGGCACGGGAGGAGGAGTAGCGCAGGCCGCGGGAGGTGTTCTCCTGGATGGCGTGCACGCCGTCCTGGCTGGCCCCGTTGTAGTCGGGGTTGACCGGCACCTCGAGCGCGCTCGACGTGGCCTGGATGAACGACTTGGCGGCGTCGGTGATGTGGGCGTTCTCGATGACGTGCACGGGGCCGTCGGTGCCGCGCAGGTCGCTCGGGGTGCCCTCCCAGCTCTCCAGGCGCTTGTACGCCGGCGAGGACGTCGTCGTACCCCCAGCCCTTGTTGCCCTCGCGCTCCCAGGAGTCGAAGTCGGCGCGGTTGCCGCGCACGAAGATCATCCCGTTCACCGAGCTCGAGCCGCCCATCAGCTTGCCGCGGGTGGCCGGGATCTTGCGGTTGAGCAGCCGGGGCTGCGGGGCGTTGTAGAACCCCCAGTCGAACTTCGCCTTCAGCTTCGGCTCGGCGTGGATCATCGTGATCATGCCGGGGCGGCGGAACATGATCGACTTGTCCGGGCCTCCGGCCTCGATGAGCACCACGCTGGCGCCGGACTCCGCGAGCCGGCCGGCCGCGGCGCACCCGGCGCTCCCCGCGCCGACGACCACGTAGTCGGCCTCGTCCACCTTCGGGGTCTTCTTCGCCATCTGCGCCGCCATCCTTCGCTGAGCAGTCTTCGCCGACCAGTCGTGGGCCCGCCGTGCCCGCCGGCGTGGGCGCGCCGGGGAGCCACGTGAGGGCCATCACGCCAAATGTAACGTGTTCTAGTTTTCGGCGGTAGGCCCGGTCTACGACGGCGACCGGCGTCGTACGGGAACATGCGAATGTGGCGCAAGAGACCCAGGAGCGCCACACCAGCCACTCCCGCCACATTTGCATGTTGGGGTGCGGTCGCCCGGCCCACCAGCAGGTCAGCCGAAGGTGGCAGGATCGAGGGCCGTGAAGACGTTTCTCTCCATCCAATCCTCGGTCGCCTATGGCCACGTCGGCAACAGCGCTGCGGTCTTCCCGCTGCAGCGCCTGGGGCACGAGGTCTGGCCGGTCCACACGGTGCACTTCTCCAACCACACCGGGTACGGCGCCTGGCGCGGCCCGCTCCTGGCCGCCGAGGACGTGCGCGAGGTCATCACCGGGATCGAGGAACGCGGCGCCCTCGCCGGCGTCGACGTGGTGCTGTCCGGCTACCAGGGCGGCGAGGACATCGGCGAGGTGATCCTCGACGCCGTGGACCGGGTGAAGAAGGCGAACCCCGAGGCGACGTACACCTGCGACCCGGTGATGGGCAACGCGAAGTCCGGCTGCTTCGTGCACCCCGCCATCCCGGTGCTGCTGCGCGAGCGGGTGGTGCCGCGGGCCGACCTGATCACGCCCAACCAGTTCGAGCTCGGCTTCCTGACCGAGACCGAGCCGGACACGCTGGAGTCGACGATGCGCTCCGTACGCCGCGCCCAGGAGATGGGTCCGAGCAGCGTGCTGGTCACCAGCGTCGAGCGCCCGGACGCCCCGGAGGACACCATCGAGATGCTCGCCGTCACCCCCGAAGGCGCCTGGATCGTGCAGACGCCCCGACTGCCGATCAAGGCGAACGGCTCCGGCGACGTCACGGCGGCGTTGTTCAGCGCCCACTACCGGGATTCCCGCGACGTCACCTCGGCGCTGTCGAAGACGGCCTCCAGCGTGTTCGGCCTGCTGAAGAACACCCTGGAGTCCGGCCAGCGCGAGCTGCAGCTCGTCCAGTCCCAGGAGCTCATCGCCCGCCCCGCCGAGGAGTTCGACGTCCGCCGCATCGACTGACCCCGCACCCGAGGCGTCACAGATGTGCGCGCACAACGCACCGAGGCGTCACAGATATGCACGCACAACCCACCGAGGCGTCACAGATATGCGTGCGTACTCGGTTCACCACCGCCCCGGCACGCGCCGCAAGGAGCCGGGGACCGCAGCCGGCACGCACATCCGCGACGCCTCAGCGCACCCGGCACGCACATCCGCGACGCCTCAGCGCACCCGGGACGCACATCCGCGACGCCTCAGCGCACCCGGCACGCACATCCGCGACGCCTCAGCGCACCCGGCACGCACATCCGCGACGCCTCAGCGCACCCAGGACGCACATCTGCGACGCCTCGGCGGAATTCGGAGCCGGTGACAGGAGTCGAACCCGCGACATTTCGCTTACAAGGCGAACGCTCTACCAACTGAGCTACACCGGCGCGGCCGCACTGCCGGGGAGGGACACCCGTGGCGGCCGGGGCCATCGTAGGTGTTCAGCGCGAGGAGTCCCGGGAGAGGGAGGCCCGGGACAGGTCCAGAGGCACGTACGGCGCCACCACGATCCGCCCGCTGGGGCGCACCTTCACCGGCTGGATCCCGACCGGGCGGCCGTCGGCGTAGGTGACCAGGGTGAACTCGGCCTCCCGGCGCAGCTTGCTGCCCAGCGCGATCGCGAACGCCGCGCCACCGGTCGTGCCGTTGGTGTAGGAGTAGCCGACCTTGCCGTTCTCCCCCTCCACCCGGTCGGGTCCCCGCTGCACGTGCAGGTGGCCGGCCAGGACGAGGTCGGTGCACCCCCGGCGCAGCGCGGTGCGCCCCAGGTGGGCGTCGTGGACCAGGAGGGTGGCGATCCGCTCACCGTCCTCGTCGAGGGCGCACACGTCGTCGGCGATGCGGGCCTCGACCTCCTCGAAGCTCAGCCCGTTCTCGTCGCGCCACGACCCCAGACCGCTGGAGCGCGGGTCGTCGACGCCGGTCATCCGCACCCCGGCGAACGGCTCGACCGCCTTGCCGTCGAGGTGGGTCCAGCCGAGGCGTTCGAGGTAGCGGTTCACGAACGGGCCGTTGTCGTGGTTGCCGGCGATCGCGACCTGGGCGTCGTACCCGTCGAAGGCCTTGTCCAGCGAGTCCAGGCTGAACGCCTCCCAGGTCTCGCCGGTGGAGGTGTCGTCGCCGGCGTCGAGCACGACGGTGGCGCCGGCGGCGTCGGCGACCTTGCGGACCACCTCGTCCATGCCGATGTTGTCGTGCCGGTCGCTGACCAGCACCGCCGCCGTCTGCCCCTCCTCCGGGGCGTGCAGGCTGTCGGCGACACCGTCGACGCGGCCCAGGACCTGGTCGTAGAACGCGATGCTCTTGTCGTAGGTGTCGAACATGCTGGTCAGCAGCCGACGCGTCGCCTGGGTCACCAGCCCGCCCTGGATCTGCCAGCCCTGCAGCTCCTCGGGCACCTGGACGTCGGTGAAGGCGTCCTGCACCGGGATCCAGACGTCTGCCTGGACCCGCTCGCGCTCGTGGTCCCAGGGCCGCGCGAGGAGCAGTACGACGAGGGCGATGGCCGTGGCCGTCGCAGCCCCCGAGCGGGGCCCGACCCGCCGGACCAGCTGCCGCCTTCGTTCGCGACCGACCAGGAACCACAGCCCCAGCGGCACCAGACCGATCAGTGCCCCGCCCACGGCCGCGTCCACGGCCATCCCGGTGATCGCGTTGCGGACCCGGCGCTCCTCGGCCCCCGGGTGCGCCGCGATCGCGGCGTACCGCTTGACCAGCTCCCCGGGCGTGCCGGCCGTCGTCTTGCCCAGCACCACCTGTACGCCGACCGGGCTGCCGGTCGAGTGGCGCACGTCGGGAAGGTAGGGCCCCAGGTCCAGGGTGACGTGCCCGTCGAAGGTGGGCCGCACCACGGCGTCGTGGCTGGCCACCACGACCCGGTCCCGGGAGTGGGTGAACAGCCACGCCCAGGAGCCGGCGGCCACCACCAGCCAGGCAAGCAGCAGCCCGCCGGCGGTCACGGTCCGGCGTGCGCGGGGGCTCATCGCCACGGGCCTAGGCGGTCGCCCTCTTCTGGGCGACCGCATAGAGGGCGACGCTCGCCGCGACGCCGGCGTTCAGCGACTCCAGCGAGCTGGCCATCGGGATCGAGACCAGCAGGTCGCAGGTCTCCGCGACCAGGCGGGACAGGCCCTTGCCCTCCGAGCCGACCACCAGCACGAGGGGTCCGTCGGCGAGGTCGAGGTCGGGCAGCGAGGCCTCGCCGTCGGCGGCCAGGCCGACGACCATGCAGCCGGCGGCCTGGTAGGCCTTGAGCTGGCGGGTCAGGTTCACCGCCTGGGCGACCGGGACCCGCGCCGCGGCACCGGCGCTGGTCTTCCACGCGCTCGCGGTCATCCCCGCCGCACGGCGCTCGGGGACCACCACGCCGTGCGCCCCGAACCCGGCAGCCGAGCGCACGATCGCGCCGAGGTTGCGCGGATCGGTGACCGAGTCCAGGGCGACGATCAGCGGCGGCTCGCCGCTGCGGGTGCCCGCCTCGAGGAGCTCGTCGGGGTGTGCGTACTCGTACGCCGGCACCCGCGCCGCGAGCCCCTGGTGCACCGCCCCGGCGGTCATCCGGTCGAGCTCGTTGCGGGAGACCTCGAGCAGGGAGATCCCGCGATCCGCGGCGACGGCGAACACCTCCCGGAGGCGCCCGTCGCGCTCGGCGCCCTCGGCGACGTAGACCGCCGTGACCGGGACCTCCGCGCGCAGCGCCTCGACCACCGAGTTGCGGCCCGCGATCCACTCGGCCTCGCCGCCCTTGGCAGTACGGCGGGTCCGGGGCGCCCTCTTCTGCTCAGCCTTCTCGGCCTGCTGCCGCTGCTTGTAGGCCTTGTGGTGCGGACGTTCCGAAGCCTTCGGCGTCGGCCCCTTGCCCTCGAGGCCGCGTCGGACCCGGCCCCCGGACCCGGCGGTCGGGTTGCCCTTGCCGCTCTTGCGGATGGCCCCGCGTCGCTGTGAATTGCCGGCCACGTCAGTGTCCTTCTCGGTGAGTCAGGAGGACGCGCAGCGTCCGTGTCGAGAGCCCGGTCATCAGTGTCCCTCCGGGGCGATCGTCCAGCGCGGCCCGTCGGGGGTGTCCTCGACCTCGACGCCGGCGGCCAGGATCTGGTCGCGGATGGCGTCGGCCGTCGCGTAGTCCTTGTTGCCGCGCGCCTCGGCCCGTTGGTCGAGCATGCCGCGCACCAGCGCGTCGACGACGTCGGTGAGGTCGTCACTGGTGCCGCTCACCCAGTGGGTGTCGCCGGGGTCGAGGCCGAGCACGCCCAGCATCGCCCGCACCTCGCCCGCCTTGCGCCGGCCGGTCTCGAGGTCGCCGTCGGCGAGCGCCTTGTTGCCCGCGCGGACGGCGTCGTGGACCAGCCCCATCGCGGCCGGCGTACCCAGGTCGTCGTCCATCGCCTCGATGAAGGCCGGCGGCAGGCGGGTTTCGACAGGCTCAACCACCGCAGCCGGCTCGACCACCGCAGCCGACTCAACCGCCGAGCCGCGCCCGGCCACCGAGCCGCGCCCGACCGCCGCGGCCCGCTCGAGGAAGCCCTCGACCCGCCGGAACGCCGCCGCCGCCTCCTCCAGCGCCTCGAAGCTGAACTCCACGTTGGAGCGGTAGTGCGCGGCGACCATGTAGTAGCGCAGCTCGATGCCGCGCACGCGCCGCAGCACGTTGGGCACCAGCAGCGAGTTGCCCAGCGACTTGCTCATCTTCTCGCCGCTGGCGGTGATCCAGGCGTTGTGCAGCCAGTACGTCGCGAAGTCGAACCCGGCGGCCCTGGCCTGGGCGATCTCGTTCTCGTGGTGGGGGAAGCGCAGGTCCACGCCGCCGCCGTGGATGTCGAAGGCGCCGCCGAGGTACTTCACCGCCATCGCCGAGCACTCGATGTGCCAGCCCGGCCGACCCCGCCCCCACGGCGAGGGCCACGAGGCGGTCTCCGGCTCGCTCTCCTTGTGGCCCTTCCACAGCGCGAAGTCGCGCGGGTCGCGCTTGCCGCGAGGGTCGGCATCCTCGGCCGGCGCCATGTCGTTGACCGACTGGTGGGTGAGCTCGCCGTACGACGGCCACGAGCGCACGTCGAAGTAGACGTCGCCGGACCCGTCCTCGGCGACGTAGGCGTGCCCGCGCTCGAGCAGCAGGTCGATCAGCTCGATCATCTCCGGGACGTGCCCGGTGGCCAGCGGCTCGTAGGTCGGTGGCAGCACGTGCAGGGAGTCGTAGGCCTTGTCCAGCTCGCGCCGCATCGCATAGGCGAGGTTGAACCACGCCCGCCCCTGGTCGGCGGCCTTGAGCAGGATCTTGTCGTCGATGTCGGTGACGTTGCGGATGTAGGTGACCGCATAGCCCGACGCGACCAGCCAGCGCCGCAACACGTCGAAGGCGACCGCGGCGCGGACGTGCCCGATGTGCGGCTCGGACTGCACGGTCAGCCCGCACACGTACATGCCGACCTCGCCCTCGCGCCGGGGGGTGAAGTCCCGGAGCGCGCGGGCGGCGGTGTCGTAGAGCCGAAGGGTCACCCGCCAGAGTCTGCCAAACCGGCCCTTGTCGACCCGCCACCGGACTGGCGGTGAACCCGGAGTTCTGATTTTCGCTACTGGAGTGACGAAACAGCACTAAAGTGACGTCTCGTGGTCCCGATCTTCCGCCGCTTCATCCGGGTGCCGGCCCTGCTCGCGGGCTTCTTGCTGCTCGCCGTCGCCGGCATGGTGCTGACCGATCCAGTCGTGCCCGAGCGGGCCGAGCTCGCCGCGAGCCCCGCACGGAACACCCTGACCCGGATCACCGACTTCTCCGCCGGCACCTACGAGGGCGCCCGGACGCGCCGCGGGGTGCTGACGGTGCGCCACCGGGCCGCCGGGCACCTGCGGTACGGCGGGAAGCGGTGGGCGTGGTCGCGCTGGACCTCGGGGTGGATCAACCCCGGGCACGGGTTCGAGGACCTGATCCCGAGCTGGGACGCCGTGACCCCCCGCAAGACCTTCGTGCGCGTCCTCGCCCGGGCCCGCACCACCTCGGGCGCCACCAGCCGCTGGAAGCGGATGGCCAACTGGGCGACCTGGGACGCCGGCTTCCGCCGCGCGAGCGCAGGCACGCAGGCCGACTCGGTCGCCCGGGTCAGCACGGACACCCTGGTCGCCTCCGGTGCCGACCTGACCGGCTACCAGCTCCGCGTGACCCTGGCCAAGCGCCCGCGCACCTCGGCCAAGCCGAGGCTGCGGACGGTCCAGGCGGTGGCCAGCCGACCCGCGTCGTCGCTGCCGTCGACCAGCGCCCGGGCGCTCCCGGCCAAGACGCTCCGCGTGCCGGCGTACTCCCAGATGATCCACCGCGGTGAGTACCCCCAGTACGGTGGCGGTGGCGAGGCGTGGTGCTCCCCGACGTCGCTGTCGATGATCCTCGGCTACTACGGCGCCAAGCCCGGTCCGGGCCTGTACGGGTGGGTGAACAACCGGTACGCCGACCCGTGGGTCGACCACGTCGCCCGCGCGGTCTACGACTACCGCTACCAGGGCACCGGCAACTGGGCGTTCAACACCGGCTACGCGGCCAACCGCACCGACGACGCGTTCGTCACCCGGCTGGCCGACCTGCGCGAGGCGGAGCGGTTCATCGCCGCCGGCATCCCGCTGGCCGCGTCGATCAGCTTCGGTCGCGGCCAGCTCTCCGGCGCCCCGATCAGCTCCACGCCGGGCCATCTGGTGGTGATCGTGGGCTTCACCCGCTCCGGGGACGTCGTGGTCAACGACCCCGCCGCGTGGTCCAACGGCTCGGTGCGCCGGACCTACGACCGCGGCCAGTTCGAACGCGCCTGGCTGCGCAAGTCCGCCGGCACCGTCTACGTCGTCCACGACGCCGCCCACCCGCTGCCCTCCCGCTCCGGCTCCACCGCCTGGTAGGGCCCGGGCCGGTTTCACAGTACGTACTGTGAATCTGGAGAGAAACACCGAAAGTATTCGGTGATCGAGTCCGGTTTCACAGTACGTACTGTGAAACCTCACACCCCGTAGCCCCCGTCGACGTCCAGCTTCTGGCCGCTGACGAACCCGGCGCGGTCGGAGGCGAGGAAGCAGACCGCCTCGGCGACGTCGTGGGCGATGCCGAAGCGGTGCAGCGGGATGTTGGCCCGGGCGGCGGCCAGGGCCCGGTCGTCGAGGTCGCCGGAAGCGACCAGGCGGGCGGCCATGCCGTCGGTGAGCATGCCGGGGCCCACGCAGTTCGCCCGGACCCCGTAGCGCCCCTCCTCGACCGCCAGCGCCCGCACCAGCGCCTCGACCGCGGCCTTGGGCGCCGAGGAGAGGCCGTCGCGCACCGGGAAGCGGGAGGTCGCGGCGGTGGTCACCGCCACGATGCTCCCCTGGGTCTCGCGCAGCGCCGGCAGCGCGGCGGCCACCACGTCGAAGAACCCGCCGGCATCCTCGGCCAGCTGGCTGCCCAGCACCCCGGGGTCGATCCGGCTCAGGTGGACCATGGGGACGTGCGGACCGACGGCGTGGACGAGGGTGTGCACCCCGCCGTGCCCGGCCAGCACGTCGCTGACGACGCGACCGCAGGCGGCCGGCTCGGTGACGTCGAGCTGGTGGGTGCTCACGTGCACGCCGTACGACGCCACCTCCTCGGCGACCCTCCGGGCGGCGTCCTCGTCGCTGCGGAAGGTCAGGGCGACGTTGCTGCCCCGCTCGGCCAGGAGTCGTACGACGGCCCGGCCCAGGCCGCCGCTTCCCCCGGTGACGAGCGCGGCACCGGACCGGTCGGCGAAGTCGGTGGAGTAGTCGACCACGGCACCTTTCTACCGCTCCGGGCGCCGGGAGCGACACCGGCCCGGGTCGAGTCCTGCGAACCGCTCGCCCCCGGTCGCTCCGGTCACTAGGCTCTTCCCGCGCTCGGGACCAGCGTGCGAGGGGAGGCCGGTCGATGCCTGCTGCCCCTGCGTCCCGCCAGCTCCTGGAGGACGCCGGCTGGTGCGCCGCCTACGTCGTCGCGGTCGTCCTCGGGCGGCTGACCGCGGCTCCGGAGATGGGCATCTCGCTGTTCTGGCCGGCGGCCGGGGTCGCCGTGGTGTGGCTGCTGGTCGCGGCGGGCCGGGAGCGGCTGCTGCGCGCCACCGGGCTGCTGGCGGCGGCCACCTACCTCGTCCCGGTGGTCTTCTTCGGGGGCTCGCCGGTCGCCAGCGTTCTGTTCGCCCTGGGCCACGTCGTCCATGCGCTCGTCGTACGCCTGGTCGTCACCCGCGCCCACGACGTCTCGTGGGACGGGGTCGCCGTGCCGGACACCACCACGGTCCGGGGCATCGGACTGCTGCTCCGCGCGGCCGTGATCGGCACCTCCGTCTCCGCGCCGTTCGCGGTCGCCGGAGCCTGGATCGAGGCGGGAGACGCCGTGCGCCTGGTCGGCCTGGCGTGGGTGGTGCGCAACACGACCGCCGACCTCGTGCTCGCGGCGGGCTGGTTCCAGCTGGTCCGATGGCGCGCCGCCCGCGGCACCGACGAGGCGAGCGGGGCCCTGACAGCTGCCCCCCGACCAGGCGCCCGGCTGGAGCTCGCGGCGCTCGCGCTCACCTCGGCGGCGGTCACCACGTTGCTCTTCGAGATCAGCACGGCCGGGCCGCTGGCGTTCTTGATGGTGGCCACGGTGACCTGGACCGGTGGGCGCTTCACGCCCCTGGTGGTCAGCGCCAGCTCGGTGCTGGTCGGCACGGCCGCGATCGTGCTCACGCTCGAGGGACGCGGCATCTTCGCCCAGGTCACCGACCCGCTCGAGCGGTCGATCAGCCTGCAGCTGTTCCTGGGCATCACCACGCTGGCCGGCGCGCTGCTGGCGGCGAGCACGAGCGAGCGGCAGCGGCTCAGCGAGGGCATCGCGGCGGTCAACGACCGCTTCCACCGGGTGCTGGGCCGGTTGGAGGACTTCATCTGGTCGGTGGAGCTGCTCCCGGACGGCCGCAGCGTGATGCTGTACTCCAGCGACAGCATCGACCCGTACACCGGCGCCACCAGCCCGCGGACCGGCGACCACTGGTCTGCGATCGCCACCTGCGCCCACCCCGACGACCGCGGCCGGCTCTCGGAGTTCGGTCGCCGCCTCGCCGCGGGCGAGGCCGCGGACGTGGAGCTGCGGGTCTGCGACCACGACGGCCGGACCCGCTGGCTGTGGATCCGCGCGGCGCCGCGCCGCGAGGACGGACACACCTACGTCGACGGGATCACCACCGACATCAGCCAGCGGATGGCGCTGGACGACATCCGCAACCAGTTCCTCGCCATCGCCGGGCACGAGCTGCGCACCCCGCTGACGGTGATCCGGGGGTACGCCGAGACGCTGGCCGACGAGGTCGCCAACCCGCGGGCGGCCCGCCATGCCGCCGCGATCGAGCGCCGCGCCTACCAGCTGGAGCTGCTGATCTCCGAATTCTTCGACCTCGCCAAGTTCCAGAGCGGCCAGATCCAGCTCTCCCGCGCGCCGGTGCGGCTGGACGAGGTCGTCACCGAGGCGGTGCGCGACCTCGCGCCCACCGCGGGCGAGCGGGGCGTGCGCCTCGAAGCCCGGACCACGCCGGTCACCGTGAGCGGCGACCTGGTCCGGATCCGCCAGGTCGTGGACAACCTGCTGGACAACGCGATCAAGTACAACCACCCGCTCGGCTCTGTGGTGGTCTCCTGCGGGGAGACCGACGAGATGGCGCTGCTGGAGGTGGCGGACACCGGGATCGGCGTACCGCGCCAGGAGCTGCCGCAGCTGTTCGAGCGGTTCTTCCGCGCCAGCAACGGCCAGGCGCACACGATCACCGGCACCGGCCTCGGGCTCGCGGTGGTCAAGGCGATCGTGGACGCGCACGAAGGCACCGTCGCCGCGGCCGGCAACGACTCCGGCGGTCTGACCGTGCAGCTGCGGCTGCCCAAGCAGGGCGACGTCTCCGCGCCCGACCTCAGCAGCGTTGCCGTCCTGAAATGAGGGCCGTGCCCGGCTACCGGGGCGCGGGCACCAGCCAGCAGCGAGTCAGGTGGCCTCGAAGGTGTGCGAATGCCACCCGGTGGCACCGTCGGGGACCACCGAGGTGCGCACCGAGGTCTGGGTGTAGCCGGAGCGGTCGGTGGCCCGGACGGTGACGCGGTGCTTCCCGCGGGCGACGGCGACCTCCCCGGCCCACTGCACCCAGGTGTCGATGTTGTCCATCCGGCCCAGCTCGGCCTGCTGCCACGGCCCGCCGTCGAGCTGGAACTCGACCTTCGCGATGCCGGTGTGCTGGGCCCAGGCACTGCCACCCACGCGGATCCGGCCCGCGTCCACGGTCTCGCCGTTGCGGGGTACGTCGACCCGGGACTGGGTCTTGACCGGTCCCTTCTCCGACCAGCCGCGCCGGGTCCAGAAGGCGTCGAACCGGTCGAACCGGCTGACCTCCAGGTCGACCAGCCACTTGGTCGCCGAGACGTAGCCGTAGAGGCCCGGCACCACCGTCCGCACCGGGAAGCCGTGCTGCAGCGGCAGCGGCTGGCCGTTCATCGCGACCGCGAGCAGCGCGTTGCGGTCGTCGGTCAGCGCCTTCAGCGGGGTGCCGCAGGTCCAGCCGTCCCGCGAGGTCTGCAGCACCGCGTCGGCGTCCTCGTGCACCCCGGCCTCGGCGAGCAGGTCACGCACGAGCACGCCGGACCACCAGGCGTTGCCGATCAGGTCTCCTCCGACCTCGTTCGAGACGCAGCACAAGGTGACCCAGGCCTCGGTGACCTGCCGGTCGAGCAGGGCCTGGTAGCCGAGAGTGATCTCCCGCTCCACCATGCCGTGGATCCGCAGCTGCCACTCGTCCGGCGTGACCGAGGGCGGCGCCAGGGCGGTGTGGATGACGTAGAAGTCCGCGTTCGGTGTCCGCCACGGCGCCACTCCCGGCACGCCCAGGCTCGCCCCCGCCGGTGCCGTGCCCCGGTGCACCGGGAGCCGGAGCAGCCGGCGTGCCTCCTCCACGTGCCGCTTGCCCGAGCCCAGGAAGCGCGCGCCCACGCCGAGCACCGCCAGCGCGCCCACGGTCCACGCCGAGCGGACCAGGAACGCACGACGACCGGTCTCCTCGCCGCGGCGCGGGTCCACCAGCGGGGCGGTGAGCAGCCGGAGCACCACGATCCAGGTGATCAGTCCGGCCACGACGGCCAGCGCGGCGCCGATGCTGGGACGACGCTCGTGCAGCACCCCGGCGAAGCCGATCCCGGCCAGGAGGAAGAAGACCAGGTCCGGCACGAGCGGGCGGCGCGGCAACCAGGTGGCGGCGTACCCACAGATCCCCAGCAGGACCGCGCCCGTCCCGGCCAGCAGCAACGGCTTGTCCGCCGAGCCGACCAGGTGGACCAGGAAGACCGCGAGGCCGCCGGGGGTCAGGTCCCGGACCGTGGCGGCCACCGCCTCCACCGGCGTGCTGTCCGCGCGCAGCGCGGTGGCGACGGCCTGGCTCACCACGATGCCGGCGGCGCCGGTGAGGACGCCGGCGAGGACGTAGGGCGTCCTGCGGGCGGGCCCGGGCTCGGCCCCCTGCTGGCTCGTCGTGGTCGCCTCCGCTGCGCTCACTTGCCCATCCTCGCACTCGCGGCCGGCCGTGGCGCCTTCGTGCCCGCGTTCTCGGCACGGCATGATCGGGGCGTGGACCTGCGCATCGGGATCGGTACGGACGTGCACCGCCTCACGCCGGGGCGTTCGATGCGGATGGCCGGCCTGGATTGGCCCGGGGAGGACGCGGGGCCGGAGGGCCACTCCGACGGCGACGTGGTGCTGCACGCCGTGTGCGACGCGCTGCTGTGCGCAGCCTCGCTGGGCGACCTGGGCAGCAACTTCGGTACGTCGGACCCGCAGTGGGCCGGCGCCTCGGGCCACGACCTGCTCGCCGAGACGCTGCGCCGGGTGCGCGCAGCGGGCCTGGAGGTCCAGCACGTCTCCTGCCAGCTCGTCGGCAACCGCCCCAAGCTGGGGCCCCGCCGCGAGGAGGCCGAGCAGCTGGTCCGCGACCGGCACGGCATCCGGGTCTCGCTCAGCGCCACCACCACCGACGGCCTCGGCCTCACCGGCCGCGGTGAGGGCGTCGCCGCCATCGCCACCGCCCTCCTCGCCGCCGAGACCGGCGGCCCGAGCGCCGACAGCACTGGACTCGGCTGGCCCGACTGACGACTTCGCCGAGGCGTCGCAGATGTGCGTCCCAGCCACGCCGAGGCGTCACAGATGTGCATCCCAGGCACGCCGAGGCGTCGCAGATGTGCGTCTGCGGCAGACTCAGCACGTGCTCTCCCACGACGGACACCACCTCGCGGTCACGACGTACGGTCCCGCCGACGCGCCGCTGACCGTGTTCCTCGCCCACTGCTGGACGCTGAACCGGCACGACTGGCACCACCAGGTGCGCGACCTCCTGGCGGAGTTCGGCCACGGGATCCGCATCGTCACCTGGGACCACCGCGGGCACGGTGAGTCCGACCGGGTGCCCAAGCGCACCTGCACGATCGAGCACCTGGCCCGTGACTGGGCACACCTGATCGACGAGCTCGCGCCGGGGGGCCCGCTGGTGCTGGCCGGCCACTCCATCGGCGGGATGACGATGATGAGCCTGGCCGAGCAGCGGGCAGAGATCTTCGAGCGCGTGGTCGGCGCGGCGTTCATCTCCACCTCGTCGGGAGACCTCGACTCGGTCACCCTGGGGCTGCCGGAGACCGGCACCCTGCTGCGCCAGCAGATCCCGCGGATGCTGGCCTTCCGCTCGCTGACCCTCTCCAGGCGTGCGCGCCGGCGGGCGCCCATCGTGGAGCGACTGATCATGCGTCGCCTGGTCTTCGGCATGCCCCTGCGCCTCGGCGACGTGGCCCTCGCGGTGGAAGGCCTGATCAACTGCCCGGCCAGCACGGTGGTCGGCTTCTACGAGGACTGCATGGAGCACGACCGCGCCCACGCGCTGAAGGCCTTCGCGGACATCCCGACCCACATCCTCGTCGGCACCGCCGACAAGCTCACGCCCGTGCCGCACGCCCGGGAGCTGGCCGAGCACCTGCCCGGCGCGGTCTTCACCCGCGTGCCGGGGGCCGGCCACATGCTGCCGTTGGAGCGGGACGAGCTCGTCACCGGCGTACTCATCCGACTCATCCGACCGCACCTCGCCGGCGCCGCGACGTGAGCGCCCCGTGAGCATCCGCGCCGCTGCGGTCATCCTCGCGGCGGGGTCCGGCACCCGGGTGGGTGCAGCGACCAACAAGGTGCTGCTGCCCCTCGACGGCCTGCCGCTGCTGGTGTGGTCGGTACGCACCGTGCTCGAGGTCCATGCGGTGCACCGGGTGGTCCTTGTCGTGCGGCCCGGGGACCGCGAGGCCGTCACCGAGGTGGTGACGCCGCACCTGGGCACCCACGACCTGTGGGTGGTCGACGGTGGGTCGATGCGTCACGACTCGGAGTGGCGGGCGCTGCAGACCCTCGAGCGCGACATCGAGCGCGACGAGCTCGACGTCGTCGCGATCCACGACGCCGCGAGGCCGCTGGCGTCGGCACGACTGTGGACCGAGGTGATCGAGGCAGCAGCGGAGTACGGCGGCGCGGTGCCCGTCGTACCCACCACCCCCCTCTCCCACCGCAGCGGCCGCCGCGCCCGCACCGGCCTGGTCGCGGTGCAGACCCCGCAGGCCTTCCGGGCAGCCGACCTGCTCGCGGCCTACCACCGGGCCGAGGAGGACGCCTTCGTCGGCACCGACACCGCGTCCTGCCTGGAGCGGTACGGCCAGGCGCAGATCCACGCCGTCCGGGCTCCCGCGGGCAACCTGAAGGTCACCTTCCCCGAGGACGTGCGACTGGCCGAGGCGCTCCTCGCCCACACGCACACCGGGCCGCTCCCCACGGACGGGTAGTCCCTGACGATTCGCTCGCCCGAACCGCCCGGACATCACCCGACCGAATCGTCAGGGACCATCCGCCTGGGCGGACTCACTGAGGGCGGCGAGCACCTCGAGGTCGTCCTCGCTGCCGATCCGGCGGGCCAACGCCGGCGCCTCGAGGTAGCGCACCGGGAACCGCTCGCACAGCGACTCCACCAGCGCGGGCAGGTCGGAGGCGTCGCACTCCTCGAGCGCCTCCACCACCGGGGCGGGCAGCACCACCGGGGAGACCACGCTGATCAGGTCCTCGCGGTCCACGGTCTCGCCGACCTCGTCGCCGTCGGTCTCCTTGACCGTGTCGGTCACCGGGCGTACGCCGACCACGACGGCCGAGCTCTCCCACGCCTGGTCGATCGCCCCCTCCAGGAAGGAGGACGGGGTCAGCGGACACAGTGGGTCGTGGATCACCAACATCCGGCCCGAGGAACGGATCTCCTCCCAGCCGATGGTGAAGTCGAACAGCTCGGCGCCGGCCTCGGACAGGGCCCAGCTCGCCGCCGCGACCAGCGACTCACCGTGCACCAGCAGGTAGGGCAGCGACCCCCGTCCGTCCAGGGGCACCACGCCCAGCGGTGCGTCCGACTCGCCCCGAGACTCCGTCATCCGCGCAGCCTAGTCGGGGCTGCGGTCGCCCGGGGGAGACCGCAGCCCTCACCGACCCTGGTTGGCGACGGCCTGCGCGGCGGCGCGGGCGGCCTCGGGGTCGAGGTAGCGGCCGCCGCGGGTCAGCGGCTGCAGGTCCGCGTCGAGCTCGTAGACCAGGGGCATGCCGGTGGGGATGTTCAGCCCGGCGATCTCCTCCTCGCCCACCTGGTCGAGGTGCTTGACCAGGGCGCGGAGGCTGTTGCCGTGGGCGGCGACGAGCACGGTCGCGCCGCTGGCCAGGTCGGGCACGATCGCGCCCTGCCAGTAGGGCAGGAACCGCGCGACCACGTCCTCGAGGCACTCGCTGCGCGGCATCTCCGCGCCGAGGTCGGCGTAGCGCGGGTCCCCGGCCTGGGAGAACTCGTCGTCGTCGTCCAGCGGCGGCGGGGGTACGTCGTAGGAGCGGCGCCAGGTCATGAACTGCTCTTCGCCGTACTGCTCGCGGATCTCCTTCTTGTTCTTGCCCTGGAGCGCGCCGTAGTGCCGCTCGTTGAGCCGCCAGGACCGGCGCACCGGGATCCAGTGCCGGTCGGCGACGTCGAGGGAGATGTTGGCCGTGGTGATCGCCCGGCGCTGCAGCGAGGTGTGCACCAGGTCGGGCAGCAGGCCCTCCTCGATCATCAGCTCCCCGCCACGCACGGCCTCCTGCCGGCCCTTCTCGGTCAGGGGTACGTCGACCCAGCCGGTGAAGAGGTTCTGGGCGTTCCAGTCACTCTCGCCGTGGCGGAGCAGGATCAGGGTGTGGGTGGCGGCCGCGTCGCTCATGGCCCGCAGCCTAGACAAGACCGGCTCGGCGACCGCCACCAGCACAACTCATCCGGGCAAGCCGCGAGGACGCCCGTTCGGGGGTTACGGACGCCCTCGCGACGATCAGGTGAGCGCTGCTGCTTCAGCGCGCCCAGGATCTGGCGGGAGGACCCCCGGCCGAGCGGACGGCGCGGCACGGTGTCACGTCGTGCGTGGGTACGGCGCGGCCGGCGTTCCGGCCCGGGCGCCGTGCAACTCCGAGATACGGCACTGTTCGGTTTCCCTCCCGACGGGGTCTCCCCCGGTCCCAGTGACTGCCTACCCGCCGCCCACACCGACAAACACCCGGAACGAGAAAAACCCCCGCCGAGGCGGGGGTTCTCCTCAAGATCTGCGGCTCAGGGGCTGGCCGACCCCGACGCGGAGGCGGACGGTGAGCTCGAGCCGGACTTCTTGGTGCTCGGGAACTTCGCGCGGCTGCTGGCCGTCGGCGAGGGGACCGGCGTGACGCTGGCGAACTCGTTCTCCTGGGCGACCACCGGCACGTCGAGCTCGGTCTGCTGGCCGTTGCCGAACGCCAGGGTGACGCGCACGAAGTTGCCCTCCTTGACCCGGTCCCCGGTGACCTCGACCGGCGCGCCCTGCGCCATGTTGAGCAGGCTCTTCGGCTTCAGCTCGAGCGGCTGGTCGAGCGTGGCGGTGATGCCGTCCCCGGTGATCCCGGTCAGCTTGTCGGACTTCGTGGTCGACCCGTTGACCAGCGAGGCGATGAACAGTCCCTTGCCGTCCTCGGTGGCGACGATGACCGCGCCGAGCACGTCGACGGTGCCGGTGCGGTCGTTCACCCCTACGGCGGGCTGGTAGACCTGATCGGTCTGATCGTGGAAGCCGCACGCCCCCAGCGCAGGGACGAGCAGCGCGATCGCGGCGGCGGCGAGGCTGCGGCGTACGGACGTCGGCATCGGTGCGGTCCTCTCGACGGAAAGGCTCGGGGCGGGGCGAACTGGCTTCGACGACATCGCCGACCAAAGGCACAGTGCGCGCCTGATGCTAGCGGTCAGCGGGCGATGCCGACCGTCAGGGCGTAGTAGACGAGCAGGCCCACCACCACGAGCGCGCCCAGCACGCTGACCACCAACAGCCTGGTCGCGCCGAGGCGCAGCGCGATCCGCAGCGGCAGGCTCTTGACCTGTGCCCGGTTGTCGCTGACCAGGTCGGGCAGCGTGGTCAAGAAGTGCACGAAGAAGCCGAGCACCGCGCCGAGCACCACGAACCAGGCCAGCGGCCACGAGCCCTCGGCGTCCGGGCCCCACCCGCCCAGGGTGATGAAGAAGGACAGCAGGGCGAAGCTCGCGCTCCAGCCGACCCAGGACAACCAGCCGCGGTGCAGCCAGCGGTTGTGGACATAGCCCACCGGCACGGTGGCGAGCAGGAACGCCCCGGCCCTCGGGCCGCTCTGCAGCGCCAGCGGCAGGGCCAGCAGGAGGAGTACGGCGACCGCGAAGCTGGCGTTGCCCGGCGGCAGCCACCCCGACGCGATCGGCTTGCGCGGGGCCAACGAGGCCGCGTCGTCCTCCCGGTCGAACAGGTCGTTGACGATGCCGAGCAGCAGCTGGACGACCAGCACGGCGGCCGCGCTGACGGCGACCTCGCGGGCATCGCGACCCATCAGGGCGACCAGCAGGGCCACCACGGCGGTGATCGCCAGCGCGGTGCGCGGATGGGCAGCCATCGCCAGCGACCGCAGCTGTCCGGGGTGCGCGGGCCCGGCGGGCTCGGCACGGCGGGACCTGCCCTCGGCACGACGGGACTTCCCCCCGGCACGGATCTTTCGCCGCCCACGACCCTTGGCCGTGCCGGCGTCCTGGGTGGAGGTCTGGTCGGTGGCCGCGGAGCCCATGGAGGAAGTATCGACCCCCTCGGGCCCCTTCGTCTCCGAAGCCGTGCTGGCGGCTGTCCCGGAACGCCGTACGGTCCGCATCTGTGCTCCCTCCCCTGTCCTTCCCCTGCACTACACGCATAACCATTCTGGTCTTGTCAAGCCCTCAAAGGCCGTCTGACCTGCACAAACACAGGAAAGTGGTGGGGGGTCGCCGTGTTAGACTGGTCACCTCGAAAGGGGTTCACCACATATGACATTCACTGTCGGCGAAACGGTCGTCTATCCCAATCACGGTGCCGCGGTCATCGAGGACATCGAGATGCGGACCATGAAGGGAGAAGAGAAGCAGTACCTCGTCCTTCGCATCGTCGCACAGCAGGACCTCGTGGTCCGCGTGCCGGCGTGCAACCTCGACCTGGTGGGGGTGCGGGACGTCGTCGACAAGGCAGGCCTGGACCGGGTGTTCGACGTACTCCGGGCGGTGGTGCCCGACGAGCCGACCAACTGGTCGCGCCGCTACAAGGCCAACCTGGAGAAGCTGCACTCCGGTGACGTCATGAAGGTCGCCGAGGTCGTGCGCGACCTGTGGCGCCGCGAGCGCGAGCGCGGCCTGTCCGCCGGCGAGAAGCGGATGCTGGCCAAGGCGCGCCAGATCCTCGTCTCCGAGCTGGCGCTGGCCGAGCACACCAACGAGGACAAGGCCGAGGCCATCCTCGACGAGGTCCTCGCCTCCTGAAAGCCCTGACGGAAGGGCCCCCGGGTGTCCCGGGGGCCCTTTCGCTTGCCCGCGCGCGACCCCGCGCGGCGCAGGTCGAGTGCTGAAGTGGTCGCAGTCCCCGCGGGGCCCGGCACCCGACCGGGCCGGGCCGCTACGCTCTGCGCCGATGGCCGCGGGACGCGTAGACCGGCACCGCTGGGTGCTGCCCACGATCGCGGTGGGCGGGATGCTCGGGGCCAGCGCCCGCTACGCCCTGGAGCTGGCGCTCCCCCACTCCGGGACCGGCGTGCCCTGGGCGACGTTGTGGACCAACGCCGGCGGGTGCCTGCTGATCGGCCTGCTGATGGTCCAGGTGGTCGAGGTGGGCCGCGGCCACCCGCTGCTCCGCCCGTTCGTGGGCGTGGGGCTGCTCGGCGGCTTCACCACCTTCAGCAGCGTCTCGGTCCAGGTCACCACCCTGCTGGAGGCCCATCGACCCGCCCTGGCGATGGCCTACCTGTTCGGCACCCTGCTGCTGGCGCTGGTCAGCGTGGCGGTCGGGGTGTGGACCGCGCGTGCCGTCGTACGCCTTCGACGGGCGCTGGGGCGACGATGGGTCTCCCGACGACGAAAGGTTTCGCGATGACGCTGCACGGCACCGTCCAGCGCCTGACGGTCTACCTCGGCGAGGACGACACCTGGCACCACAAGCCGCTCTACACCGAGATCGTGCACCGCGCGCACCAGGCCGGGTTGGCCGGCGCCAGCGTGCTGCGCGGCATCGAGGGCTTCGGCGCCAGCTCCCCGCGGGTGCACACCAGCCGGATCCTGTCGCTCTCGGAGGACCTGCCCGTGGTGGTGGTCATCGTCGACACCGCGGAGAAGATCCAGGCGTTCCTGCCCCAGGTGGACGAGGTGGTCGCCGAGGGACTGGTCACCGTCGAGGAGGTCCAGGCGGTGGCGCACCGCTACCGCCGGGCCGACGACGCGTGAGCGCACACTTCGCCTGGGTGTGCCTGGGCGCCGCGGTCGGCGCGCCCAGCCGCTACCTGGTGGACCGGTTCGTCCAGGCCCGGCACGACAGCCTGGTGCCGTGGGGGACGCTCACCGTCAACGTCGTGGGCAGCCTGGTCCTCGGCCTGCTGACCGGCGCCGTGGTCGACGGGGACCTGCCGACGGGGCTGGCGCTCGCCCTGGGCACCGGCCTGTGCGGGGCGCTGACGACGTACTCCACGTTCAGCTACGAGACGCTGCGGCTCTTCGAGGACGGCGCCCGCCTCTACGCCGGCCTCAACGTGGCGCTCAGCCTGAGCGCCGGACTCGCCGCCGCCGCGCTCGGGTACGCCGTCACCGCCTGACCGGCCGCCCCGCTCGGGCGAGCTGCTCGGGCGAGCTGCGTCAGGCGAGCTGCTCAGGCGAACTGGGGCCGCTCGCCGGTGACCAGGAAGACCACCCGCCGCGCGATGGAGACCGCGTGGTCGGCGATCCGCTCGTAGTAGCGGCCGAGCAGCGCCATGTCGACGGCCGCCTCGACCCCGTGGGTCCAGTCCGAGCCGAGCATCATCCGGAAGGAGTTGCGCCGCAGCCGGTCCATCTCGGAGTCGATGTCCTCCAGCTCCAGGGCGGCGGCCACGTCCGAGGTCTCGATGATGTGCTCCACCCTGCCGACCATGAGCTCGGCGAGGGCGGCCATCCGCGAGACGGTCGGCACCTGCGAGTCGGGCACCGCGGTCTCGGGCACCCGCAGCCGGGCGATCTTGGCCACGTGCACGGCGAGGTCACCCATCCGCTCGAACTCGCTGACCATCCGGAGCGTGGCGACGAGCATCCGGAGGTCGCCGGCGACGGGGTTCTGCAGGGAGAGCACCTCGAAGGAGTTCTCCTCGATCTTCTCGCGCAGCGCGTCGATCACGGCGTCCTCGCTGATCACCCGCTCTGCCAGCTGGGCGTCGCCCTCGAGCAGCGCCCGGGTGGCCTCGTTGACCGCCTTGCGGACCAGGCGGGCGAGCGAGACGAGCTCGTCACGGATGGCGTCGAGCTGGTCGGTGTAGGCATCACGCATGTCCGAGACGGTACGTCGTCCAGGTGAAGCCTCGACGCCGTTGCGTGAACGAGAGGTGAACATCCCCCCACGTCGAGCGCTCGGCGGGGGGAGTGAGCGGTGGGCATGCGTACGATCTGGGCCGTGAGCCCGACCGCTCAGGCCTTCCTGTTCTGCCTGCTCGGCGTCGTGCTGGGCGGCGGAGTGGTGCTGGCGTTCCGGGTCAGCGAGGCGCAGCTGCGCTCGGCCCCCGAGCCGCCGGAGCCGGAGATCCCCGCCGGCGCCGCGGCGGTGCTCTCGGTGCTGCGCAGCTCCGCGCTCCTCGTCGACGCCCACGACACGGTCCTGAAGGCCTCGGCGCCGGCGATCGCGATGGGCCTGACCCGGGGGGACCAGATCACCGTCGCCGAGCTCGCCGACGTGGTCCGGGCCGTACGCCGGGACGGGCAGATCCGCGAGACCGAGCTGCTCGTGCAGCGCCCCGGGATGCTCCCTCGGCACGTGAACGCCCGGGTGGCGCCCCTGGGCTCCCAGCTGGTCGTCGCCCTGGTCGAGGACCGCACCCGGGAGCGGCGGGTGGAGGCGATCCGCCGCGACTTCGTGGCCAACGTCAGCCACGAGCTGAAGACGCCGGTGGGCGCGATCCGGCTGCTGGCCGACGCCGTGACCGACGCGTCGGACGACCCCGAGGCGGTGCAGCGCTTCGCCGGCCGGATGCAGACCGAGAGCGAGCGGCTCTCCCGCCTGGTCCAGCGGATCATCGAGCTGTCCCGGCTGCAGGGCGACGACGCCCTCGAGCGGCCGGTGCCGGTCGAGGTGGACAAGGTCTTCGCCCGCGCCCTCGACGAGAACCTCACCGATGCCACCACCCGGCAGATCACCATGGCCCAGGACGGTGCCCACGGCCTGATGGTGCTCGGCGACCAGGAGCAGATCGCCCTGGCGGTGGGCAACCTGGTCGCCAACGCGATCGCCTACTCCCCCGACGGCTCGACCGTGCTGCTCAGCGCCCGGGAGCACGACGACTTCGTCGACCTCTCGGTCACCGACCAGGGGATCGGCATCCCGGAGTCGGAGCTCGACCGCATCTTCGAGCGCTTCTACCGCGTCGACCCGGCCCGGCACCGCTCCACCGGCGGCACCGGCCTCGGCCTGTCCATCGTCAAGCACGTCGCCGCCTCGCACGGCGGCGAGGTGACGGTGTGGTCGGTCGAGGGACAAGGATCGACGTTCACCCTCAGGTTGCCCGCCGCCGCGGGTCGCCGTACCAGCAAGGAGACCGGATGACCCGCGTGCTCGTCGTGGAGGACGAGGAGAGCTACAGCGACGCCTTGTCCTACCTGTTGCGCAAGGAGGGGTTCGACGTCGCCGTCGCGGCGACCGGACCGGATGCGCTCGCCGAGTTCGACAAGGCCGGCGCCGACATCGTGCTGCTCGACGTGATGCTCCCCGGCATCCCCGGCACCGAGGTGTGCCGGCGGATCCGGCAGACCTCGAACGTGCCGGTGATCATGGTGACCGCCAAGGACGACGAGATCGACAAGGTCGTCGGTCTGGAGCTCGGCGCCGACGACTACGTCACCAAGCCCTACAGCCCGCGCGAGCTGGTGGCCCGGATCCGCGCGGTCCTGCGCCGCGGGGCCGATCCGGAGCTGGCCCCGGACACGCTGGAGGCGGGGCCGATCCGGATGGACGTCGAGCGCCACATCGTCACCGTCGACGGCACCGACGTGCACCTGCCGCTGAAGGAGTTCGAGCTGCTGGAGATGCTGCTGCGCAACCCCGGGCGGGTGCTGACCCGGGGGCAGCTCATCGACCGGGTGTGGGGCTCGGACTACGTCGGCGACACCAAGACCCTCGACGTGCACGTCAAGCGGCTGCGCGCCAAGCTCGAGCCGGACCCCGCCGAGCCGATGGTCCTGGTCACCGTGCGCGGGCTCGGCTACAAGCTCGACGTCTGACCCAGTTCGCCGAGCGGGCAGTTCTGCGCGCCTGCAGAGCACCTGAGCGGGCAGTTCTGCGCGCCTGCAGAGCGCCGAGCGGGCAGTTAGGTGCGCCTGCAGAGCGCCGAGCGGGCAGTTGGGTGCGCTCAGCGGTTCAGCGCGGCGGCCTCCGGGACCGGTGGGTCGACCACCCGGGGCCTCGGCTTGCGGCGCGCCACGGCGACGCCGACGAGGGCGAGCGCGCCGCCGGCGTACGCCATCACCGGCGGCGCCTCGCTCAGCAGCGCCCAGCCCATCAGGATGGTGAGCGGAGGGACGAGGTAGGTGGTGACGCCGAGGTTGCTGGCGCTCATGTGCCGCAGCGCGAAGGCGTACGTCGTGAACGCGATCGCCGTCGGGAAGACACCGAGGTAGACCAGCCACCACACCGACGACGCGGGCGCGCGGCCGACCTCGCTCCAGAGCCGGCCGACGAACGGCAGGCACACGATCGCGCCGACCGTGCAGGCCAGCCAGGTGACCACGACGGCGGGCAGCCGGCCGACCAGCGGCTTCTGCAGGATCAGGCTGATCGAGTAGGCGACCGCGGAGACCAGGCAGAGCAGGACCCCGAGCAGGTCGCGATGGCCGCCCGGCGAGGTCGACATCGCGATCAGCACCACGCCGCCGAAGGCGAGCCCCAGACCGAGGCCGAGGGTGAGGGTGAAGCGCTCGTCGAGGATCAGCGCCGCCAGCAGGGCGATCAGGACCGGTGAGACCTGGATCAGCATCGCGGCGGTGCCGGCGTCGACGCGACGCTCGCCCTCGTTGAGCGCGACGCTGTAGATCGCGAACCAGAGCACGCCGATCACGGCGATGCCCAGGAACTGGCGCCCGCCGACGCGTCGGGTCAGGCCCTCGGCCTGGTTGTTGCGGCCCAGCACCACGATCGCGCCGAGGCAGAGCGAGGCGACCAGCAACCGGCCCAGGGCGAGCGATCCCGGGGAGAAGTCGTGTCCGAGGTGCCGGATGGCCACGAAGGCCGAGGACCAGAACAGCAACGTGCAGCCCACCGCCGCGAGCGGCAGCCAGGTCTTGTCCTTCACTCCCGCTGCAACCACGGGCGCAACGGTAGGCATCCCGACCGGTTCCGGACACGCGGTTTTCGGTCGTCGTACCTCCGGATCCGGCCAGGGGCGGCCGGTTCCCGCCTCCTACTCAGCAGACGGCTCGTCCAGGTCCAACCGGTCCACGAACGCCTCCAGGTTGCGGGTGGACTCGCCGCGGGAGGTCCGCCACTCCCACTCCTTGCGGATCGAGGAGGCGAACCCGAGCTCCAGGATGGTGTTGAACGAGCCGTCGGCGTACTCCAGCACCGCGCCGAGCAGCCGGTCGACCTCCTCGGGCGTGACCGCCTCGAGCGGCAGCTTGGCCTCCAGGTAGATGTCCCCGACCGCGTCGAGGGCGAAGGCGAGCGCGTACATCCGCATGTTCCGCTCGAGCAGCCACCGGTAGACGCCGGTGAAGTTCTCGTCCGGCCGCCGGCACACGAACGCGTGCACCTCGAGGGCGTGCTGGGCTACGTCGAAGCGGCACGGCGTCTGGAGCTTCTTCTCCCCGGGCAGGTCGGTCATCAGCGAGGTCGGCCCGGCCTCCTGCCACTCCAGCTCGGCGCTCTGCAGCGCCTTCTTCAGCGTGACCAGCGCCTGCTCGCGCTCCGGGGACAGCTGCTCGTCGTCGACCTGTTCGCTCACGTCTCCCACCTTGCCAGAAGGTACGACGGGCGCCGGTTCGGGGAGGTTTGCCGGTACGCCGCGTGAGAGGTTCCCCGAACCGGCTGGCGAAGGGGCTTCGGCCGCCTCGTGGCCCGGGTGCGAACCCTCCCGGGCGATCTGGGGTAACTCTTCGGCGCCCGGTGCCGGAGACCTTCCCCGAATCGACTCACTACGTCGGGACGGATTGCCCACCCTCCTGGCCCGCACTGCCCTGGCGATCCCGGCACCCTCAGGACGCGGTCTCGCGGAGGTCGGCGACCAGGTTGTGCTGCGCCTCGGCGTACACCTCGAGCATCCGGGCGCCGGTCCGGTCCCAGCCGAAGCCGCGGGCGTGGGCCACGGCGCCGGAGCCCAGCCGGGAGCGCAGCCCCGGCTCGTGCAGCACCCGCTCGAACGCCGCCGCATAGGCGCCGGGCTCGTGGCCCTCGACCAGGAGCCCGGAGGTCCCGTCGGCCACGGCGGTGGTGAGCCCGCCGACCGAGGCGGCCACGACCGGGGTGCCGGTGGCCTGGGCCTCGATGGCGACCAGCCCGAAGCTCTCGTTGTACGACGGGACGCAGACCAGCGTCGACGCGGCGTACCAGTCGGCCAGCACGCCCTGGGCCACCGGCGGCACGAACCGCACCGAGGAGGAGATGCCCAACGACGAGGCCAGCCGAGCCAGCGAGTCGGGGTGCTCCAGCCCGGAGCCGGACGGCCCGCCGACGACCGCGACGGTCAGCGACGACCGCAGCGACGGGTCCCGCTCGAGGAGCTGGGCGACCGCGCGGAGCATCACGTCGGGCGCCTTCAGCGGCTGGATCCGGCCCACGAAGGTGATCAGCGGGCCGGACGCCGGGAGACCCAGCCGCGCCCGGGCCTCGGGCATGCCCACCGGCCGGAAGGTGCGCAGGTCCACCCCGGGGTGCACGACCTGCACCCGGTCCGACGAGGCGTCGTAGAGGGAGACCAGCTGGTCGGCCTCCTCGTCGGTGTTGGCCACGAGCATGTCGGCGGCGGCGACCACCTGCTCCTCGCCGATCACCCGGGCCCGCGGCTCCGGCGCGTCCCCGAGCGCCAGCGCGGCGTTCTTCACCTTGGCCATCGTGTGCATGGTGTGCACCAGCGGCACGCCCCAGCGCTCGCTGGCCAGCGCTCCGACCTGGCCGCTGAGCCAGTAGTGGCTGTGCACGAGGTCGTAGTAGCCGGGCGGCCGCACCGCCTCGGCGCGGAGCACCTCGCGGGCGAACGCGCACATCTGCGCGGGAAGCTCGTGCTTGCCCAGGCCCTCGTAGGGCCCGGCGGCGACGTGGTGGACGTTGATGCCGTCGCTGACCTGCACCACCGGGGGCAGGCTGCTGGTGGTCGCCCGGGTGAACACGTCGACCTCGACGCCACGGGCGGCCAGCCGGCGCGCGAGCTCGAGGACGTAGACGTTCATCCCGCCGGCGTCACCGGTCCCCGGCTGGTCCAGGGGCGAGGTGTGCAGGCTGACCATCGCGACCCGCCGGGGGCCGCCGACGGCATACCGGGACGAGCCCAGGGCAGAACGCATGGATGCACCTCCGTGAGCCCAACCACGGCCGGGGCCGGACCATTCCGCGCTTATCATGACGACCCGTTCGTACCCGTTCTTCCGGAGGTCGCCCCATGCCCGCACCCGACCGTCCGGTGGCCGTGGTCACCGGGGCCAGCAGCGGGATCGGGGCCGCCACCGCACGGGCACTGGCCGACGACGGCTTCCACGTGGTGTGCGTGGCGCGGCGGGCGGAGCGGATCGAGGCGCTCGCGGAGGCAATCGGCGGTACGTCGGTGGTCTGCGACGTCACCGACGCGAACTCGGTCCGGGAGCTGGCCAACCGGCTCGACGACGTCGCCGTGCTGGTCAACAACGCCGGCGGTGCCTTCGACGCGGCCCCGGTCGAGGAGGCCGATCCGGAGACCTGGCTGCAGATGTACGACCTCAACGTGCTCGGCGTCCTGCGGGTGACCCAGGCGCTGCTGCCCGCCCTGCGCAAGGGCGAGGGCGGGCTGGTCGTGGTCGTCGGCTCGACGGCCGGCCGGACGGCGTACGAGGGGGGCGGGGGCTACACGACGGCCAAGCACGCGGTGAAGGTGCTGCGCGAGACGATGCGGCTCGAGCACGTCGCGGAGCCGCTGCGGTTCACCGAGATCGCGCCCGGGATGGTCCGCACCGAGGAGTTCAGCCTGGTCCGCTTCGGCGGTGACCGGGACAAGGCGGACGCGGTCTACCGCGGGGTCGCCGAGCCGCTGGTCGCCGAGGACGTCGCCGAGGCCATCCGCTGGGTGGCCTCCCTGCCCGCCCACGTCGACATCGACGAGATCGTGATGCGACCCCGCGCCCAGGCGGCCCAGCACAAGGTGCATCGCACTCACTGAGGGCCCGGCGCGCCCCCGCCCCCGCCCGGGGCGCGGAGCGCAGTGCGGGGTCCAAGGCGGGGCCGGGCGGGGCCGCTACTTCTTGTCGAAGACCGTCCCGCGGATCTTCGGCGGCGGCTCATAGGGCCGCAGCGCAAAGCACGTCCCCACATAGGTCCCCTGCTTGGTCGGCCACTGGTGGACCGACCCGGGATAGGCCCGCGCGGAGACGCCGTGCGGCTTGGTGGAGACCTGGTCCAGCAGGCTCTGGCAGACCTTGTCCAGCTTCGCGTACTCACCCTCGCTGAGGGCGACGTACTTGCGCTTGCCCTCGGTGCGCAGCGCCTTCTTGCCGTTGACGTCGCCGGCGGCGATGGCGGTGTTCAGGATCATCTCGCCGATGTCCTCGGCCTGGTGCGGACGGCGGCACGGCACGAACCGGCCCGGGGTGTTCACGCACACCCGCGCCTTCACCGGCGCCTTCGAGGTGGGCAGGTCGGCCCAGCGCAGCGTGCCCGGCTCGTCCTGCTCGAAGGTGCACACGAACTCGTGCTGCCCGGCGGCCCACAGGTCCGGCGGGAACGGGTCCCAGGCCAGGTGCAGGCCGCTGTCCTTGGCCAGGGCCGGGCCGAGCTGCACCTGCAGGCCGGTCCTGCGCATCGCCTTGCCGTACGGCGACCCGGCGGCGCACGCGTCGTTCACCTGGTCGCGGACCTTGTCGAACAGGGCCGAGGAGTCGTCGAGCAGGTCGGCGTACCCGCCGATCTTGCGCTCCAGCTTGGGGGCGACCGAGACGACGGCGTAGAGCTCCAGCGCGTGTGGCTTCGCGCAGTCGACCTGCTGGGCGAAGGCCGCGTCGTCGCGCATCGCCTCGCCGAGCTTCGGGTCGTCGCGGGCGTACTTGCGCACCCAGTCGGCGAAGTCGCTGTCCCCCAGCGCCTGCGGCAGCTGCTCGTCGCTCCAGCAGGTGCCGGCTCTCAGCTCGGGCCTGCGGTCCTCCGCGGCGCTGGCCCGGGCGGAGGGCCGGTGGTTCCCGCCGCAGCCGGCGAGCACGGCCAGCAGCGCCAGGACGGCCAGCAGCCTCATCCCCACGCCTTCGCGATCCGCTCGACCGCCGCGGCCATCAGCGACGCGGCGAGCGCGTTGGCCTCCTCGCCGCGGCCGTAGGGATCGGGGATGTCGTAGTCCTCCGGCGTCGCGCGGGACCGTTCCCGGGCCGCGGCCGCGACCAGCTGCCGGGGGTCGTCGTGGGGCTCGACCACGTCGAGCAGCGCGGCGAACTCGCGCACGGTGAAGGTACGCCGCAGCGCGCCGGGGGACTCCTCGAGCAGCCGAGAGCGGATGTCCCTCGTCGCGGTGAGCACCAGGTCGGCCTCCGCGACCATCGGCGGGACCAGCTGCCGGGCGGTGAACCCGTCGGCGCTGGCGCCGTACGGCTCCAGGTGCACCGCCGCCTCCGGGCTCATCGGGCTGCCGGCCAGGGCGTAGACACCGGCACTGGCCACCTCGAACCGGTCCGCGGGCAGCTTGCCGGCCAGCAACCGCTCGCCGAGCGGGGATCGGCAGACGTTGCCGATGCACACGAACAGCACGCGGAAGGGGGGCACGCGGTCACGATAGACTGGGGTTCCGCGCCCGTCGGCGCGAGCCCCGAACCCCCCATGCGCGCGCCGCTGTGGCCTGCGCGCACCCGGAAGGCCCCTATGAACACCCCCACACGACACTCGCTCCGCTCGCGTCTCGCCGGGGACCCCGCATGAGCGACAAGACCCGCGACGACCTGCGCAACGTGGCCATCGTCGCCCACGTCGACCACGGCAAGACCACCCTGGTGGACGCGATGCTGCACCAGTCCGGCGCCTTCACCGCGCACCAGGAGGAGGCGGGCGTCGCCGAGCGGATCATGGACTCCGGCGACCTCGAGCGCGAGAAGGGCATCACGATCCTCGCGAAGAACACCGCGGTGCACTACACCGGGCCGTCCTGGAAGGAGCGCGAGTCCGACGCCGACTTCCTCACCATCAACATCATCGACACCCCCGGGCACGCCGACTTCGGTGGCGAGGTCGAGCGCGGCCTGTCGATGGTCGACGGCATCGTGCTGCTGGTCGACGCCTCGGAGGGGCCGCTGCCGCAGACCCGGTTCGTGCTGCGCAAGGCGCTGAACGCCGACATGCCGGTCGTGCTGGTGGTCAACAAGGTGGACCGTTCCGACGCCCGGATCGCCGAGGTCGTCGACGAGACCTACGAGCTGTTCCTGGACCTGCTCGACGAGTCGCACAGCCAGGACGCGCTGGACTTCCCGGTCGTCTACGCCAGCGCCAAGGCCGGGCGGGCCTCGACCGACGTGCCGGAGGACGGCGGACTCCCGGACTCTCCCGACCTCGAGCCGCTGTTCCGCACCATCGTGGAGACCATCCCGGCGCCGACGTACGACGAGGGCGCGCCGCTGCAGGCCCACGTCACCAACCTCGACGCCTCCCCGTTCCTCGGCCGGATCGCCCTGGTCCGGGTGCGGCAGGGGGTGCTGCGCAAGGGCCAGCTGGTCGCGTGGATGCGCCGCGACGGGTCGGTGCAGAACGTGAAGGTGACCGAGCTGCTGGTCACCGAGGCGTTGGAGCGCAAGCCCGGCGAGGAGGCCGGGCCCGGCGACATCGTCGCGATCGCCGGGATCCCCGAGATCATGATCGGCGAGACGCTCGCCGACCCGGAGAACCCCGTCGCGCTGCCGTTGATCACCGTCGACGAGCCCGCGATCTCGATGGTGATCGGCACCAACACCTCACCGCTCGCCGGACGCGGCCCGACGAAGAACACCAAGCTCACCGCCCGGCTGGTCAAGGACCGGCTGGACAAGGAGCTGGTCGGCAACGTGTCGCTGCGGGTGCTGCCCACCGAGCGCCCCGACGCCTGGGAGGTGCAGGGCCGTGGCGAGCTGGCGCTGGCGATCCTGGTCGAGCAGATGCGCCGCGAGGGCTACGAGCTGACCGTCGGCAAGCCGCAGGTGGTCACCCGGGAGGTCGACGGCAAGGTGCACGAGCCGGTCGAGCGGCTGACCATCGACGCCCCGGAGGAGTTCCTCGGCGCGATCACCCAGCTGCTGGCGCTGCGCAAGGGCCGGCTGGAGCAGATGACCAACCACGGCACCGGCTGGGTGCGGATGGAGTTCCTGGTCCCGGCGCGCGGGCTGATCGGCTTCCGCACCGAGTTCCTCACCGAGACCCGCGGCACCGGCATCGCCCACCACGTCTTCGAGGGCTACGAGCCGTGGGCCGGGGAGATCCGCTCGCGTTCGCAGGGCTCGCTGGTGGCCGACCGGTCCGGCGCCGCGACGGCGTACGCGATGACCAACCTGCAAGAGCGCGGCGTGCTGTTCGTGGATCCGGCGACCGAGGTCTACGAGGGGATGGTCGTGGGCGAGAACTCCCGCGCCGACGACATGGACGTCAACGTGACCAAGGAGAAGAAGCAGACCAACATCCGCTCCTCCACCGCCGACAACTTCGAGAAGCTGATCCCGCCGCGGAAGCTCTCGCTGGAGCAGTCGCTGGAGTTCTGCCGCTCCGACGAGTGCGTCGAGGTGACTCCGGACGCGATCCGGATCCGCAAGGTCGTGCTGGACGCCCACGAGCGCGCCAAGGCGGCCGCCCGGGCCCGCCGCTGACCTAGCAGCCCCGGGGCTGCCTGCGGACCAGCCACACCCCCAGCCCGATCAGCCAGACCGCCACCAGCGGCAGCTCCCTCCAGGGGCCCCCGGTGTCCGGGAGACCGGTGCCCGCCGGACCGGTGCCGGTGGGGCCGTCACCGAGGACGTCGGCCCCGTCGAAGGGGTCCGCGACGCCGTCCGCCGCCGACCCGGCCTCGTCGGGCCTCGGCCCGCTCGAGGTCGCCGAGATGGCCCCCGGGTCCACGATCCGACCGTTGACCTGGCCGTCCAGGTCGCCTCGGCCCCCGTCTGCCAGGAAGACCGCCAGCGGGCGGCGGAAGCCGTAGCCGGGCACGTCGACCGGGTCGAGCACGGAGGCGCCGGTCTGGCTCTGCGGGTCCTCGGTGAACTCGTACCAACCCAGGGGTTGTCCCGCGCCCGGCCGGCCGTACTTCCAGTAGCCCGCCGAGGCCGGCAACGGATCCCCGTCGAGTACGACGAACCGGACGGCCGCGCGTCCGCCGGGCTCGACCCCGTCGATGGTGAACCGCACGACGCCGAAGGGCAGCGCGACACCAGCGTGCCCGGACGGAGCGGGGTCGTCGGCGACCGCCGCGTCGGTGAAGCGCACGTCCTCACCAGCCACCCCGACCGCCGTGAGCGAGAGGAGCTGCCCGTCGTCGGTGACCAGGGTGACCCGGCTCGGGTCGTCCTCGACCCCGGACAACGCGTCGATGGGGTCCACCACGCCGTCGTTGTCGGTGTCGGGGTGGTCGGAGACCTCGGCACACTCGGAGAGCTCGCTGGAGGATCCGTCGGCGTCGGTGTAGACGGCCGTGAAGTGGTCGGTGCTCGCCCGACCGAGCAGCCGCACGGCCACGGTGTCTCGCGAGCCCACGTCCTTGACCACACCGAGCACCTGCTCCGCCTCGCCGTCGGAGCACGAGTCGTTGGCAAAGAGCTCGAGGGTTCCGTTGCCGTCCGTGGGCACTCCGGTCAGCACCAGCGTCGTGCGTGCCGTGTCGTCGGAGGTGTCCAGGACGACGGCCGCGATGGTCGGGGCCGCCGGCCCCGCGTCGGCGTCGATCGGGTCGCCGACGGTGTCGGCGATGCGGTTGCCGCGCAGCGTGACCGCAGCCGCGGCCGGACTCACCGCGATCCCGCGTCCGCCACTGCCGACGACCGTGTTGCCGCGCAGGTGTCCTGGTCCGGTGCCCACGGCGATGCCGTCGCCCGCGGCGTCGGTGATCGTGTTGTCGTTCACCTGGGAGTCGGTCCCGTCCACCGCGATGCCCACCGTGGCGTCGGTCACCTGGTTGTCCTCCACGGCCGCGTCCGCCCCGGTGACGGTGATCCCGGCTCGGTCACCCCCGGTGACGTCGTTGCCGGTGATGACGGCGTTGTCGGCCTCGACGCCGATGCCGAGCTCGTCCACTCGGAGGACGTTGTCCTGGACGAGCGGTCCCACGACGGGCGTGCCGTCGGCAGCGAAGGTGACCCCGCGGGCGCAGTCGAGGGTGTTGCCGAGCACCCGGGCCGGCACCGTCGCCTGCACGCAGGCAGACTCCGCGGCGGCGTCCGGAGTGGTCACCTGGTTCGCCAGCACGGCCACGGCCGTGGCTGCTTCTCCCACCTCGACGCCGATCGTGGTGGCCACGAGCACGTTGCCGGACTCGTCATTGCCGAGCGTCACGTTCTCGCCGCCACGCACCGACACGGCCACGGCGGGAGCGGTGCCCGGTGCGTCGGGGGCGATCCGGTTCCCCGTGGCCGTGACCTGGGTCGATCCGTCGAGGACCATGCCCGTCGCGCCGGGGCCGTGCACGAGGTTGTCGGTGATCGTGACCTTGCTCGCGGCCGCCCAGACCTGGACGCCGTCGGGTGCCTCGTTCGGTCCCCCCGCCACACCTGCGGCGACTGAGCCGAGGGTGTTTCCCGCCACGACGATCCCGGTGCCGGTGGCGTCGCCGTCCTGTTCACCGTCGGGGTCCTGGTAGTGCACGAACCGCAGCTCGTCGTCTTTGTCACCTGCCAGGTAGGCCTGCGGCACGCCGGTGATCGAGATCGCCGCCGCGCGGCCGTCAGCCAGCTGTCCGGCGACGACGACGTTGTCGAGGACCTGGACGTCGGGAGCCCCGTCGACGCGCACGCCCGTCCCCTGGGTCGCCCACGCTCCGGCGGACCCGGCACCGATGCGGTTGTCCCGCACCACCGACCCGGTCGCGGTCTCGCTGAGCACGGAGATGCCCTCGCTGGAGGCGTGCACGGTATTGCCGGCGATCAGCGTCTGTGCACCGGCGCTGATGATCCCGCTGCTGGTCGCGCCCAACGGCACGGAGCCGTCGGCGGTGACCCCGATGAGGTTGTCGCGCACCTCGATGCCCGAGGCCCGGTCGCCGATGAAGACCGCGACGGATCCCGGGTCGGCAGTCACCAGCTGGCTGTCTCGCAGAGACGTGCCGGTCCCCCGCTCGATCGACGACGGCGGAGCCCACCGTGCCCGGCGTCCTGCCGTCGGGAGCGGCGCCGATCACCAGGTGTTCCAGGACCACATCACTGGCAGCGACGCGGATGCCGGTGGGAGCGTCCACGACCGCCAGCCCCCGCAGCTCCGAGCCCGGGCCGGACACCGAGAACCCCGAGTCGGCGGCCCCGGCGTCGACCGCCACCAGCCCGCCGTCCTGCGTGGTGCCGTCGACGACCGTACGCCGGGTGATCGCGGGGAGCGCCTCACCCACTTCGATCAGCGGCGTCCCGGCGGCATCGATCGCGAACGCGATCTCCCCGCCCCCGGTGGCCTCGGTGACCTCCAGCGCGGCCCGCAACGTGCACTCGGGCACCCCCGCGACCGTCGCGCCGGTGTCGCATCCCCGCGGACCGTCGGGAGCCAGGGCGGCGGCGTCGCCGGTGGAGTTGACCACCAGCTCGCCGCCCACGATCACCTGTTGGGTGTCCGAGTCGGTCTTGCCCGTCGTGTCGGTCACCGTGAGCGTGACGTCATAGGTCCCCGGATCGTCGTACTCGTGCTCCGGAGACTGCTCGTCGGAGGTCATCCCGTCACCGAAGTCCCACGCGTGCTGCAACGACGACAGCTCGTCCTCGGCGTCGGAGGACTCGCTGGTGAACCGGACGGACAGGGGCGCCTGGTCGACCCGCTCCCAGCTGAAGGCGGCGGTCGGCTGCTCGCCGTCGTTCTCGTAGGGAAAGGTCGGTCCACAGGACCTGGCGCTCGGCCTCCGTCGGTCCAGTTCTCCACCCGGTCCTGGCGCAGGCTCGGCTCGCAGTAGTCGGGGTCGTCGAACCAGAAGCCGACGTACTTGAAGAAGGCCCGGCCGTCACCGCCGAACTGCGGCGACTCGTGGGTTCCCGAGCCGTCGGTGACCGTCCACGGCTTCGTGTCGGCCTCCTCGATCCGGCTGCCGTGATCGGTCTCGAGTCGGACGAGGTACTGGCCGCTCTCCTCGAAGTCCTGCGCCGGGTCGCCGTACTTCGGATCGAAGACCAGCGTGAACTGGTCGAAGCAGGTGTCCTCGTAGGTCCAGGAGAACACCACGACCTCGAACGGGATCTGGACCGCTCCCGTCGGGACTCCCGGCGGAGGGTCGGCGTCCGCCACGGCGCTGCCGGCACCCAGCAGCGTGAGCGCACTGACCAGGAGGCCGAGCACGAGGGGCACGACCAGTGGGCGCGCCGCCGACGACCCGCGGGCGGCCGGGGAAGGTTTCAGGTGCAGCGCTCGAAGCAACATCGTGTCCGTCCCCCACCGGACAGCAGACGGCGCGCGTCGCAGCCGCGCAGATCGCTGACCGAGTCCGCGGGGCCAACTGCCCCATCGGCTTGATCGCAGTTCCGCCGGTCATCCTGACCGGGCTGGCGGCTCTGGTCAACGCCGGGGCCGGATCTGCCCGATCGTGGTACGGACCAGTCCGCGCGGCGTCGTGCGGGTCTCCGCTGCCGGTCGGGTGGAGACTGGGGCGGTGGTCCGCCGTCCCGGCCGACGAGATCTTCTTGCGGTCGTCGCTTGCGCGCTGGTGCTGGTTGCCGGCGCGGCCGTGGGTTACGCCGTCGAGCCCGCCGGGGAGCCTCCCTGCCCGATGCGGGCGACCGTCGACGGTGGCGTCTTGTGGCGTCCGGCCGAGTGCGCGGCGCCCGGCTACGCCAACACCCGGATCCCGGCGCGCCCGCGGCTCGACGCGGCCGGGACGTCCGCGCTGCGGCGCGTGCCCTCGGCGCTGCTGAACATTCGCGACTACACCGAGCCGGTGACCTACCCGCGTCTGGACACCCCGGTGCGGCGGGTGCGCTGCACGGTGCATCCCTGTGTGGGTGGAGACCAGGTGCCGCTGACCGGCGACGAGGTCGTGGCGGGAGGTACCGATGCCCAGCTGGTCGTGCTGGACCTCGCCCGGCACCGCAGCTATGAGCTGTGGCGGGTGGAGCGAGAGGACGACGGCACCGTCCGGCTGAGCCCGGACGGCTCGGTGGCGGCCGGCTCGATGAGCGTGCTCGACCTCGACGGCCGCGGCGACACCACGGTCACCGGCGAGGCCCCCACCGTCACCGGCTCGGGACTGTCCCGGATGCTCGGGCTCGTCCGCGCCCACGAGGTGGAGGCGGCCCGGGACCGGCCCCGCGCGGCGATCCCGCACGCCCTCGAGGTCTCGCTTCCCGCTGCCACCAACTGCAGGGGGACGTTCCGGCCACCGGCGACCAAGTCCGACGGGCAGGGACGCCCGCCGTGCGTCCTGCAGGGTTCACGGCTGCAGCTCGACCCCTCCTACGACTGCTCCGGGCTCGAGCTGCCGATGGCCCAGGCGGTGTGCGTGGCGCTGCAGCGGTACGGCGCGTTCGTCACCGACAACGGCGGGGAGAACATGCAGGTCTACGCCCAGCACGAGGACAGCTGGCCCGGGGGCGGCCGCGCCTACGCCCGCGCCGGCATCGACGGCGACTACCAGGACCTCGGCCTGCCGATGGACCGGATGCGGGTGCTGCGCGCCTGGACCGGATAGTCCCTGACGATTCGTTCGGACAACACCCGACCGAACTGTCAGGGACTACCCCTGGAGGACCTCGGCGAAGAGCCCGATCGCGTCCTCCATCGCCGCGCGGGAGGCGGTGGAGAAGGTCTCCAGGTGCATGAAGCCGTGGATCAGGCCGTCGTAGCGCCGCACGACCACCGGTACGCCGGCCTCGCGCAGCGCAGCGGCGTAGGCCTCGCCCTCGTCCCGGAGCGGGTCGAGCTCCGCGGTGACCACCACGGTCGGCGGCAGCCCGGTGAGCGCGCCGCGGATCGGGGAGAGCCGCGGGTCCTCGGGGTCGACGCCCTCGGGCACGTAGTGGTCGACGAACCACAGCATCGTGGGCAGGTCGAGCATGTAGCCCGAGGCGTTCTCCTCCCGGGAGGGGTAGTCGCCGGACTTGTCGACCGAGGGGTAGATGACGAACTGGCCGGCCAGGCCGGGCACGCACTGCGCGGCCACCGCGCTGAGGTTCCCACCGGCACTGTCGCCGGCCACGGCCAGGCGGTCGTCGCCGCCGAAGTCGGCCAGGTGGTCCAGCAGCCAGCGGGTCACCGCGACGGCGTCGTCGACTCCCGCGGGGAACGGGTCCTCGGGGGCCAGCCGGTAGTCGACCGAGACCACCACGGCGGGCAGGTGCGCGCACAGCGCCCGGGCCACGTTGTCGTGGCTGTCGATGTCGCCGATGACGAAGCCGCCGCCGTGGAAGAACGCCACGGTGGGGAAGGGTCCCTCGCCCTCGGGGCGGTAGACCCGGGCGCGGAGGTCGCCGGCAGCGCCGGGCACCGTGCGGTCCTCGGTCGAGGCGACCGGGATCGTCATCTTCGGGTCGCGGAGGTCGGTCAGGGCCTGGAAGGCCCGCCGGGCCTCCTCCGGCGTCTGCTCCGACATCGGGGTGCCGGCCTGCACGAGGGCGAGCAGGTCTCGGGTCTGCGGGTCCAGGGGCATGCGGGGAAGGTAGCCGACCCGGCCACGCCCTACGCTGGCCCCGCCGCCGAGCCGAGAGGAGCCACCGTGACCGACAGCCCGCGGATCGTCGGTGCGGTGATGGGCGCACCCTTCGACCGGCGCACCTGGTCCGGCGCCTCCTACCACCTGTTCAGCGCGCTGCGCCGCGCCGGCGCACTCGCCGGCGCCGTCGACGCCAGCCCGCCCGCGTGGCTCCATCCGGTCGCCAAGGCGGCCGCGGTCGCGCCGAACCTGCAGCGGTGGCGCGAGCGCTACGAGTACAGCCCGCTGGTCCGCCGGGCCGCTGCCCGCGCCGGCGCCAGCCGGATGGCCGCGATCGAGGAGCAGCCGGACGCGATCCTCCAGGTGGGCGCCTACTACGACTTCACCCGGCACGTGCCGCCGCGCCCGAGGCTGCGCTGCTCCTTCCACGACGCCAACCTGGCGCTCTACTCCCGGTTGGGCCCGTTCGTCCGCGACCCGCAGGCGCGGCACATCCGCTCGATGTGGCGTCACGAGCAGCGGGTCTTCGACGGCCTGGACCTGATCTTCCCGATGAGCGCGTGGTTGCGGCAGTCCTTCCTCGAGGACTTCGGCCAGGACCCCGACAAGGTGGTCGTGGTCGGGACCGGGGTCAACGTCCTCCGGCTGCCTGCCCCCGTCGAGCGGGACTGGAGCCGGCTGCGGCTGCTGTACGTCGGCTTCGACTGGGAGCGCAAGGGCGGGCCCGGGATCCTCGAGGCCTTCCGGGTCCTGCGTGCCCGGCAGCCCGAGGCCACCCTGACCGTGGTGGGTCCGACCCGCCCGGCCGAGGTCCCTGAGGGCGTGGACTGGGTCGGTCCGGTCGACCGGTCGACCCCCGAGGGCGACGTGCGGATGGAGCAGCTGCACCGCGAGGCGACCGCGTTCGTCCTGCTGCCCTCCTACGACCCGATGCCCAACGCGGTGCTGGAGGCGATGTCCTGGGGCCTTCCGGTCGTCGCGCCGGACCGCGGGTCGATGCCGGAGATGGTCGGCGAGACCGGGGTCCTCCTGGAGGACACCAGCGCCGAGGCCGTCGCCGCCGAGCTCGGGACGCTCCCCGAACGGGCGGCACGGCTGGGCGGTGCCGCGCGGCAGCGGGTGCACGACCGCTTCACCTGGGACCACGTCGCGCACCGGATGCTGACCGCGATCGACGCGCGGCTCGGGTCGTAGCCCGGCCGTCGGGGCCCAGCTCAGTCGTAACCGAGCACCGACCGCCGGGTGCGGCCCCAGGCCAGCGCGGAGGCGATCGCCTCCTCCAGGGTCGAGCGCGCCTGCCAGCCCAGCACCGAGCGGATCCGGTCCACGTTGGCGTAGGCACCGATCGCGTCTCCCTCCCGCGGCGGCGCCTCCTCCACCGGGACCGGCGCCCCGAAGGCGCTCTCGAAGGCGGTGACCAGCTCGCGCACCGTCACCCCCGACCCGGTGCCCACGTTGTAGATCGCGCTGGTGCCGCCCTGGAGCGCGGCGTCGAACTGCTCCACCGCAGCCACGTGCGCCCGCGCGAGGTCCCACACGTGGACGTAGTCGCGCAGCCCGGTCCCGTCCCGGGTCGGCAGGTCCACCCCGGTGAGCCGGAACGACTCCTGCTGCCCGGTGGCCGCCCGGACCAGCTGTCCGAGCACGTGCGACGGCTCCCGGACGTGGATCCCGGTCTGGAGCCACGGGTCCGACCCGATCGGGTTGAAGTAGCGCAGGATCACCGCCCGCAGGTCCGAGGCCGCCGCCAGGTCCTGCAGCGCCATCTCCATGACCAGCTTGGTCCGCGCGTACGGCGACCCGGGGTCGGTGGGCGCTGACTCGTCCACCTCGAACCCGGGAACGAAGGCGTAGACCGAGGCCGAGGAGGAGAACAGCACCCGCGGCTTGCCCAAGCCCTCCAGGGCGTCAAAGAGCTCGAGGGACTTCACCACGTTGTCGCGGTAGTAGGTGTAGGGCTGCGCCACCGACTCCGGCACCACGACCCGCGCGGCCATGTGGATGGTCGCGTCGAGGTCCGGGTGCTCCCCGACCACGCGGACCAGCAGCGCCCGGTCGGCGACGTCGCCCTCGTAGAAGATCCGCTCGCCCACGAACGCGCGCGGCCCGGTGAGCAGGGAGTCCAGGACCACGGGGGTGTGCCCGGCCTGCTCCAGCGCCAGGCAGGTCGTCGACCCGATGTACCCGGCTCCGCCGGTGACCAGCACCTTCACGCCGGCTGAACCTAGCAGTGCCGGTGGCCGCAGTAACTTCTGAGCGATTTCGTCGTTTTGGTTGGAATGTCCGCTTTGGGACGTATCCTCATGGTCTAGCCCGATTCCATCTCGGTCTTGACAAACGTAGGAGAACCCCACCGATGTCCCGACGCGTCGCCACCGCGCTCCTCTCGGTCACCGCCGTCATGATCTCCATGATCGCGACCAGTCTCGTCTTCGCCTCCGGCGCCACCGCCGCCGCCGATCCCGCGATCTCCTTCGTCCAGAGCGCCGCCGCGCAGGGCAAGGGCCGCTGGATGAGCGTCCCGGCCCCGGACGGCAGCGTCGCGGGCGACCTCCAGGTCGCCGTCGTCGCGCTGGGCCGCAAGCGCGAGCGGGTGTTCACCCCCTCCGGCTGGACCCGGAGCGCCGAGCTGCGTTCGGGCCGCGGTCGCTTCGCGCTGCGCACCGTCGTGTTCACCTCCGAGTCCGCCGACCCGGTGCGGTTCGCCAAGCGGGGCCGGGGCTGGTGGCACCTCGCCCGGACGGCCTACCGCGGCGCCCAGGACGTCCTGGTCTCGCAGATCAGCGCTCGCAAGGGCAACCAGTACCCGGTTCCCGCGCTGAGCCCCTCCGACCCCGCCGACGTGGTGGTGGGTGGCGTGGTCACGGCCGGCCAGCGCCGCAACGTCACCGTCGACCAGCCGTGGCGCGAGCGCTTCGACCGGGTGGCGACCCGCCGCAAGCTCGGCATCACCGTCGGCGACGTGACCGCGGGCGGCGCCTCGCCGGTCACCGGCACGATGCGCTCCTCGGCGAGCGCCCACGCCCGCGGCGGCAGGTGGCTGCGGTCCGCGACGTACTCGCTGCTGCTCCGGGGCCGCGGCCACCACAAGCCCAGCCCGACGCCGACCACCGAGCCGACCCCGACGCCGACCGTGGAGCCGACGCCGACCCAGACCACCAGCCCGACGCCGACCCAGACGACGAGCCCGACGCCGACCCAGACCACCAGCCCGACGCCGACCCAGACCACCTCGCCCACCAGCTGGGGTGCGACGATCACTGCGAACGGCGGCCTGCCGTGGCGTTCTGGTAGCGCCGACAACCCCGGCTACGCCAACTACCCGATCCCGTCCTCGCCCTCGGTGAGCAACGGCGAGACCAACCTCGTCAACGGCATCGGCGGCCAGGTGCTGCTCAACATCGAGGAGTACACCGAGCCGATCTACTACCGCAGCGCCGGGACCGCGCCGGTCCGCACCGTGAAGTGCACCCAGTGGGGCTGCGTCGGTGGCAACACCGTCCCGCTGAAGGGTGACGAGGTCGTGGCTCCCGGGTACGACGGCCAGCTCGTGGTCGTCGACACCGAGGCCCGCCGCACCTACGAGTTCTGGCAGGTCGCCACCGACGCCGACGGCACGGTGAAGATCAACAGCGACGGCACCGTGAGCGCCGGTTCGATGAGCACCGTCGACCTCGACGGCCGCGGCAACAAGACCGCGAGCGGGCAGAACCTGAACATCACCGGTTCGGGCGTCTCCCGGGTGCTCGGCGTGATCCGGGCCCACGAGGTCAAGGCCGCCGCCACCAGCCCCGCCACCGCGATCCCGCACGCCCTGTCGGTCTCGCTGCCGCCGAGCAAGAACTGCCCGTCGGCCTACCGCGAGCCCGCCACCAAGACCGACGGCCAGGGCAGCTCCGGGGCGTGCATCGAGGAAGGTGCCCGCCTGCAGCTCGACCCGTCGTACAACTGCTCCAGCCTGGGCAGCAAGATGGGCCAGGCGGTCTGCTTCGCACTGCAGAAGTACGGCGCCTACAACATGGACAACGGCTGCAAGACCATCTGCGTCTACGGCCAGATGCAGCGCAGCTGGAGCGGTGGCCCGAACGACTACAAGGCCGCCGGCGTCCAGTGGGACTACTTCGGCCTCGGCATCCCGCTGAACCGGATCCGGGTGCTGTCGTCCTGGCACGGTCGCTGACATGGCCGGCGGGCCGGGCCGCCGGCCCGCCGGGTCGCTGTGTGAGCATGGGCGCGACATGGCAGCCGCGTCCCCGCACCCCCCGACCTCGGTCGCGCTGGTCAGCGCCGTGCTGCCAGAGCCGCGGGACGCCGGCAAGAAGATCATGGTCGCCGGGCTGCTGGCCTACTGGCGCCAGCGGGTCGGCGCGGAGAACGTCCACCTGGTCCTGATGGGGCACGAGGGCGCCGACACCTCCCAGGTCGGCGCCGTGGTGCACCACGTCGCCCGCCCGACGCGGGGGCAGCAGGTGGCCAGCGTGCTGCGCCGCAGCCTGGTGACCGGCCGGCACACCTTGCAGGAGTCCGTCCTCTACGCCGCGCCGGCGCGCGCGAAGATCGCCGAGGTCCTCGAGCAGATCGGGGCGGACGTGGAGATCTTCGACACCGTGCGGATGGGTCAGTACGCCGAGGAGATCCCGCCCCGTCCCGGCGTCCACCGGGTCGTGTTCCTCGACGACCTGTTCTCGGTCCGCTACGAGCGGATGCTCGAGCTGCTGCGGGACCGCCCGGACGTCGACTTCGACCCGCTCGGCGACTTCCGCAACCACCTGCCCGGCGTGGCGGGCCGCGTCGCCGACCGCCGGCCGGTGCGCCGCGGCCTGCTGCGCTGGGAGAAGGCCGTCGTCGCGCGCCGGGAGCGGGCCATGGCCCGGCTCTTCGACACCGCGCTGCTGGTCAGTCGCGAGGAGGCGGGTCGCCTCCGGCACCTCGTGCCCGGGGCCAACGTGCACGTGCTGCCGCCGTGCATCGCCGCGGACGAGCTGTCGCGGCACCCCGAGCCCGATGCCCCGACGTTCGTGATGATCGGACTGCTCACCCTGGCCCACAACCTCGACGCCGCCCAGGTGTTCCTCGAGGAGTGCCTGCCCGGCTTGCTGGAGAAGCTGCCGGACGCTCGCGTGCACATCGTCGGCCGCGGCGCACCGGACAGCCTGCGGGCGCAGGCGGCGCGCTTCCATGGCGCCGTGTCGGTGGACGGCTACGTCGAGGACCTCGACGCTCTGCTCGCCCGGGCCACCGCGCTGGTGATGCCGCTGCGGTTCGGGTCGGGGATCAAGATCAAGGTCATCGAAGCGCTCGCCCACGGCGTCCCGGTGGTGGGCACCTCGGTGGGGGCCGAGGGACTCGACACCGGGGATGACAGCGGGGTCGTGGTCGAGAACGACCCCGACCGGTACGGCGCCGTGCTCGCGGACCTCGTCGACCCCGGGCGCAACCTGCGGCTCTCGCAGGCGGCGCGCCGGCACTACGAGGACTGCTACGCCGAGCAGGCCGCCTTCCGCCGCTACGACACGGCTTTCGCCCGCCCGTGAACACCGGTGGTCCTGGCCGGACGGCGCGGCCCGGTCCGGCATACTGACCCCGACGATCGAAGGGGCGGTAGTTGCAGGTGGAGCTGGAGCAGATGGCGCCGGTGGACCGGGACCCAGTCCCCCCGACGAAGGCTGCCAAGCCGAAGAAGCGGCGGTGGTGGCACCGCCGGGCCCGCAGCGGCTATCCCCGACTGCTGCCGGTCGGCACCGTTCCCGGGCTCCTGGTCGCGCTGGTCGTGGCCGCCGCGGGCGGCTGGTACGTCTACCAGCAGCCCAGGAGCTACTCCGCGGAGACCCAGCTGCTGCTCGCTCCGGCCGGGCAGGGCGATGCCGGCGCCACCTCGTCGTACTGGGAGACCCTCTCCAGCGGGCAGCTCCCGGCGACGGCGGCGGCCGTGGTCGACGACAAGCGCTACGTCGACGAGGCCACCGAAGGCCTCGACAAGGCCACCAGGGGCGCCGTGCAGACCAGTGTCACGGTGCTGCCCTCCACGGCGGTCATCGACGTCAGGGTCGTCGCGCCGACGGCCGACGTCGCCGAGAGCGTCGCCAACGCGATCGCCACGCGCAGCACCGGCGACGTCAACAGCATGCTGACGCCCTACCAGCTGAGCCCGATCGGCAGCGCGACCGGCAGCGCCACCCGGACCAGCCTCGACTACGTCCAGTGGGGCACCCTGGTCGCCGTGGCCGCGCTGATCGCCGGCCTGCTCGTGCAGCAGCTGCTCTCCTGGGCGGCCCGGGCCCGGGCTCGCGCGCGGACCGCCCGGGCGGCGGAGGCCGCACCGCCGGCATGAGCCGGCTCCGCCTGCGGCTGGTCCTGCTGGCCCTGGTCGCGGCCACCGCGGCGAACGCCTTCGCACTGCCGCCCCTGGCCGGACGGCCCGCCTACACCGGCCTGCTGGTCCTCTCCCTCGGCGTGCTGCTGTGGGAGCGCAAGGCCGGCCGGATCCGCCTGGAGCTGCCGGCCACCGTGGCCCTGATGGGCGTGGCGGTGCTGCTGGTGGTCCCCTCCGTGCTCGCCTCGCCCGACCGGGCGACCTCCTGGTCCAGCCTGGACGAGCTGGCCAAGGAGCTGCTGTTCCTGGCGGTGGTGGCGACCTTGACCGCCGCGGCGAACGACGCCTGGCTGGTGGCCAGGACCCTGACCATCGTGCTCGCCGTGCTCGGTGGCCTCGCGGTCGTCGACGAGTTCGTGCTGCGGCAGACCTTCGCCTTCAACGGGCTGGTGCAGATCAGCGAGTCCACCGGCGTCGGTACGGCGACCCTGCGCCACCAGGGTCCCTTCTTCGACCCGAACTTCTACGGTCGCATCCTGGTGCTCGGCGTGCCCCTGGCGTTGGCGCTGCTCGCCCAGGCCTGGCAGCAGCGCGACCGGCTGGCGATGGTGTTCTGGTCGGGGGCCGGGCTGGCGATCCTCGGCGGGGTCTACCTGACCGGTTCGCGGGGGGCGATGATCGCCTCCTTCGGCGCCGTCGTGCTGTGGATGCTGCTCGCCGGCCCGACCTACCGCCGCATGCTGGTCTTCCTGCCGCTGCTGGTGGTTCCGGTGCTGATGCTGCCGGGGGTGGGCTCCCGGCTGCTCACCCTGGACAACCTGACCGGAGCCCCGGCCAGCTTCGTCGAGCGGGACCCCGCCCTGGTGGAGCGGGAGGCCGCGCTGAAGGTGACCTGGGCGATCTTCGAGGGCAACCCGGTGCTCGGCATCGGCCCCGGTCGGCTCGACACCACCAAGCGCCCCTACGTGGCCGCGGGCAACGGGCTGATCACCCGCGACGTCGCGGCCCACAACAGCTATGCCCAGATCGGCGCGGAGAGCGGCGTCATCGGTCTGCTCGGCTGGCTGGTGTTCCTCGGCGGCGTGGTGCTGCTCTCGGTGCGGGCCGCCTGGGCGCACCCGACCGGGCCACGCGGCCCCACACCCGACGCCCGCCTGCTGCTGGCCGGCACCGCGGCCGCGATGGCAGCCTGGATGGTGACCAGCCTGTTCCTGCACCTGGCGCTGCTGCGGCCGATGCTCATCGTGGCCGCCGTCGCCGGGGTGCTGGTGCGCCGCGCTCCGGCGTTCGGCACGGCGCCCCGGCCCCCCGCCGGGCGCCCGGTGCGGCTGCGGCGGCCCGTCGCCGCGTTCGCCGTCTCCCTCCTGGTCGTCGCGGCGATCGGCGGCGCGGCGTACGCCCTGCTGCGCACCCGGGTGTGGGTGGCGGAGGTCCCGGTGGCCCTGGAGCCGGCCGGCGGCGTGAAGGGACAGCCCCCGGACGCCTACCGGACCTCGCTGACCAGCCGGCGCACGATCGTGGCCACCTACGCGGCGGTGATGCGCGAGATCGGCACCGAGGCGGTGCACGGACGCGGTGCCGTCAGCGTGGTGCCGGCCAGGCCCTCGGGCGACACCTCCCTGGTGCCGCTGTTCACCATCCGGGTGAGCGCGCCGAACCGGGCGGCGGCGGAGTTCCTCGCCCGACGCGCGGCCCAGTCCGGCGCGGCGTACGTGCGGACCACGCCGCAGCTCGCCGACTTCGGCCTCACCCGGCTGGGCGCGGTCAGCTCCACGCCGGCCACCACGCTCGGCGGTGCGGATGGCTGAGGAACCCGCCGTGATGGGACGGGCGATGAGCGGGGCGGCGTGGGCCGGCGCCACGCAGTTCCTGAGCAAGGGCAGCACCGTCGTCGCCACCCTGGTGCTGGCCCGGCTGCTCGCGCCCGACGACTTCGGCCTGTTCGCGATCGGCATGCTGGTGGTGAACTACGTCGACCGGATCAAGGACCTGGGGATCAGCGCCGCCCTGGTCTACCGCACCGAGCCCTGGACGGTCCTCTCGGGAACCGGGCTGACGCTCTCGGTGGCCTCCTGCGGGGTCCTGGCCGGCCTGACCGCCGCAGGCGCGCCGGTGGCGGCGAGCTTCTTCGACGACCAGCGCGCCACCCAGCTGCTGCAGGTGCTGGCTGTGGTCCTCCTCCTGACGGGGCTCTCCATCGTCCCGGAGGCCAAGATGCGCCGGGAGCTCGACTTCCGGCGACGCTCCATCCCGGAGACCGCGGTGGCCCTGGTCAAGGGCGTGGTGGCGGTCGCCCTCGCCGCGGTCGGCCTCGGCGCCTGGTCCCTGGTGTGGGGGCAGATCGCCGGCGTGCTCGCCCAGGCGGTGCTCTACTGGTCCCTGGTGGACCTGCGGCCGCGGTTCGGCTGGGACCCGGTGCTGGTCCGGGCGATGCTGGCCTACGGGATCCCGATCTCCCTCGTCGCGGTCTTCGCCGCCGTCCAGGAGAACCTCGACTACCTGGTCATCGGCAACCGGCTCGACACCCGCCAGCTCGGCTACTACACGATGGCCTTCCGGATCCCCGAGCTCACCGTGATGGGCATCTGCATCGTCGCCAGCACCGTGCTCTTTCCCCTGCTCTCCCGGATGCAGGGCGACCCGGACGCCCTGTCCTCGAACTACCTCCGCGCGGTCCGCTACATCACCTGCCTGACCGTGCCCGTGGGCGCGCTGATCGCGGTGCTGGCCGCCGAGGTCGTGGAGGTGGCGTACGGCGCGGAGTGGCGGCCGATCATCGGCGTGCTGCGGTGGCTGGCGGTGTTCGCGGTCGTCTACTCGCTCGGTTTCCACGCCGGTGACGTCTACAAGGCCACGGGCAGGCCCGGCATCCTGAACTGGTTCGCGTTGGTGAAGATCGCGCTGCTCGGTCCCGCGCTCTGGCTGCTGGTCCAGTGGGGCATCTCCGGGGTGGCCATCGGCATGGTGGCTGCTCACGTGGTGATCGGGGTCGCGGAGCTCGTGGTGGCCCAGCGGATCCTGCGTTTCGACCCACGCCGGCTGGTCACGGCGCTGACCCCCGGAATCGTCGGCGGGCTGGCCCTGACCGCCGTCTCGTTGCTGGTGCGCTGGCCGCTGGAGGGCGCTCCACCACTGGTCCGACTGGTGGTCGTCGGCCTCGTGGGCACCGCCACCTTCGCGCTGGTCACGCGGTTCCTGGGTCGCGACGTCTACGACACCGCCGCCGGGTTCGTCGCGCGGCTCGTCCCCCGCCGCATCAGGAGCGCCCGGTGAAGGTCCTCGCCGTCGTGGACACCCTCGCCTACGGAGGTGCCGAGAAGCTGCTCGCGTCGCTGGCCGAGGCGAACGACCCGGAGCTCGAGCTGTCCGTGGTCACCCTGGTGCCGGAGACCGACCCGCGGATGCAGATGCTGCCGGTGCTGCGCGCCGCCGGACTGGAGGTGCGCTTCGCCGGCATCAGCCGGATGCTGCAGCCCTCGGCGGTCCCCCGGCTGGCCCGGATGATCCGGGACTCCGGCTGCGACGTGGTGCACGCCCACCTCGGCTACTCCGCGGTGCTGGCGCCGCTCGCGGCCCGGGTCGCCGGCGTTCCGTCCGTGGCGACACTGCATCACGTACCCCAGGACATGAGCTTCCGCGAGACGCTCAAGGAACGGCTCTGGGTGAACATCCCGGGGCGGCTGGGCCGGCTGGTCTTCGTCTCCGAGGCGGCCCGGACAGCGTTCGCGGAGCGCTTCAAGCCGCGCCGCAGCTGGCGGGTGGTGCACAACGGCGTGGACGTGTCCCGCTTCGACGACGTGGTCCCGGCCGCGCTGGGCGTTCCTCCCGGCGCCCCGGTGGTCACCGTCGTCGCGGCCCTGCGCGAGCCCAAGGGTCACGACGTCGCGCTGCGCGCCTGGCCGCGGGTGCTCGACGCGGTCCCGGAGGCGCACCTGGTCGTCGTCGGCGACGGCGACCACCGGCCCCACCTGGAGTCGGCGACCCGCACGCTGGGCCTGGCGGAGCGGGTGGTGTTCACCGGCACCCGGGACGACGTGCCGGCGGTCCTGGCCGCCTCCACCCTGGCGGCGCTCCCCTCGTTCACCGAGGCGCTGCCCACCGCGTTGGTGGAGGCCGGAGCGGCCGGCCTGGCGTGCGTGGCGACCGACGTGGGCGGGATCCCCGAGGTCGTCGCACAGGGGGTCACCGGCCTGCTGGTCCCCGCCGGGGACGCGGACGCCTTCGCCGACGCGGTCGTCAGGCTGCTCGGCGACCGGCAGCTGCGCGAGCAGTACGGCGCGGCCGCACGCCGTCGGGCTCGCGAGCACTTCTCGATCGAGGCCTGGATCGAGCGGCTCCTGGCGCTCTACCGCGAGGCCGGCGCCCGCGGCTGACGGCGGCCGGGCACGTCGGTGGCCCGGCTCAGCTTCGCCGGGTCTCCGACCTGACGTCGGCGAGGGACTTCGAGACGACCTTGGCGATCTCCGCCCACGAACCCTGGGTGCTCACCCGCTCCTGCCCGGCGCGACCGAGCTTTCCGGCGAGCTCGGCGTCGGTGAGCAGCTCCTCCAACGCCCCGGCCAGGGCGGCGACGTCGTTCGGTGCGACGATCAGGCCGGCCTGCCGGTGCGGCACGGCCGAGGGGATGTCGCCCACGTCGGAGGCGACCACGGGCCGGCCGAAGGTCTGGGCCAGGTGCACCACTCCGCTCTGGTTGCCCCGCAGGTAGGGCGCCACCACCACTCGCGCCTGCCCGAACAGCCCGGGCACCTCGCCCATGTCGACGTATCCCGGGCGCAGCTCGATGCCGGGGACGCGGCCGGCGTGGACGCGCACCTCGTCGAAGTCGACGTCGCCCTGCACCGCGCCCGCGACGACCAGCCGGGCCTGCGGGACGGCGTCGCGCACGGCGGCGAACGCGTCGAAGAGCACCGACAGGCCCTTGTGCCGGGTCCAGATGCCGAAGAACAGCACCACCGGCTCCGTGGCCTCCACCGCGGGGACCGGCTCCCCGGCGAGGAACACGCCCTCGTCGCCGTGCGGGATGACCACGACCGGGCAGCGCAGCTGCCACTGCTCCCGTGCCTCCGCACGGGCCTTCTCGCCGAGCACGAAGACGAGGTCCAGGGTCCCCATCGCGCGCCCCAGCGCCCGGTGCAGGGTCCGGTCGCCCAGGCTCTCCTCGCGGTAGAGCGAACCGTCCCGGCGCCCCTCGGCCAGGGGCCGGGCCTCGTGCAGCACCATGCAGAACGCCGTCCCCGGGCTGACCCGCCGGCAGGCGCTGACCAGCCAGGCGTCGATGGTGAAGCGCAGCGGGTGCCAGAAGATCGCGTCCGGCTGTGTCGCCCGGACGTGCCGCAGGATCCGGACCAGGGCCAGCGCGTGCCGCAGCGCCCGCCAGACCCGGCGCAGCTTGCGCAGCCAGCTCGGCTCCACGCCCCGCGGTCGGGCGTGCCAGGTCGGCAGGATCGAGGAGATCCGCAGGCCCGGCTCCCGGGGAGTCAGCTCGGGGTCCGGCCCGGTGACGAGCTCGACCTCGTGCCCCTCCCCGGCGAGTCGGGTGCCGAGCTGGAAGCCGAACTGGAACAGGCCTCCCGAGGGGCTCATCTCGATGAGCACGATGCGAGCCACGTCTCTCCTTCGCCGCTGCAGGATCCCCCGGGTCGAAGGGCTAGGTTACTGGGCAGTGCGCGCGCGGAGGCCGGCGTGGGCGTGGAACCAGAGGGGGGCGGAGTGCGCGTCTGCCACGTGATCCACAACCTGCAGCCGGGCGGTGCCGAGGCGCTGCTCGTGGATCTCGCCCGCTCCGCGGCCCAGGCGGGTCTCGAGCTCTCGGTGGTGCAGTTGGTGGACCACCCCGACCCGAGCACGTCGGACCGGCTCCGCGCGCTGGACGTGCCGGTGGTCTCCCTCGGTCTCTCCTCGCGCTGGGACCCGCGGGCGTTCCCCCGGGCGCTACGGGCCCTGCGGCGCCTCGACCCGGCCGTGGTGCACACCCACCTCAAGCACGCCGACCTGGTCGGCGGCGCGGTCGCGCACCGTCTGGGCGTGCCGCACGTCTCGACGCTGCACCTGATCGAGGCCGACGTGGGCCCGCTGGGCCGGGCGAAGCGGTGGCTGGCCGGGCAGGGTCGTCGGTTCGCCGCGCTGACGATCGCGGTCAGCGAGGCCCAGCGGGAGTGGTACCTCGCCTCCTTCCCCGCCGACCCGGCGCGGGTGGTGACGATCCGCAACGGGGTGACCCGGCCGGAGCAGGAGGCCGCCGGGCGACTGGCCGGGCTCCGCGAGGAGTGGCAGGTGGGCCGCGCCGACGTGCTCGCGGTGAACGTCGCGGTGATGCGCCCGGGCAAGGGGCACGAGGACCTCCTGCAGGCGGCGGCGCGGCTGCCCGAGGACTCGTGCCTGCGGCTGGTGCTGGTCGGCGACGGGGAGAACCGCGCGTCCCTCGAGCGTCTGGTGGACCAGGACCCCCGGCTCACCGGCCGGGTCCGCTTCGCCGGCTTCCGCAGCGACGTCGCCACGGTCCTCCAGGCCGCGGACCTCGTCGTGCACCCCACCCATGCCGATGCGCTCCCCACCGCGCTGATCGAGGCGCTGGCCACCGGCACGCCCGCGGTCGCGACCCGGGTCGGCGGTGTCCCGGAGGTCGTCGGCGACGCGGGCGAGCTCGTCGAGGTCGGCGACGTCGCGGCCCTCGCCGCGACGATGGACGCGCTGGCCCGCGACCCCGGGCGGCGCGAGGAGCTCTCCGCCCGGGCGCGGCGACGCTTCGATGAGGAGTTCGACGCCGACCGCTGGGCACGCCGGCTGCGCGAACGCTACGCGGAGCTCCTCCGCAGCCACGCGTAGGGCCGACTGGTCCGCACGCCGAGGTAGAGCGGACTCTTCTTCACCCGGAACGCCCGCGCGGAGTTGCCCCGGTAGATCCCGGCCCGCGGCACGGCGTACGGCCCGGTCGGCTCGCGGCTCTCCGGCAGCGAGTAGGCGAGCGTGTAGCCCGCCCGTCGCGCGGCGCGGCGTACGTGCGCGGCGTGGAAGCCGAACGGGTAGGCCAGCAGCGTCACCGGCCGCCGGAGCAGGTCCTCGAGCAGCTCCTTGCTGTCCTTGAGGTCGGTCAGGCACTCGGCCTCGGTGAGCGTCGGCAGCTCGTGGTGGGCCCAGCTGTGGCTCTGGACGTCGACGCCGGCGTCCTGCAGCTCGAGCACGTCGTCGAGGGTCATCACCGGCGGCGTGTCCGCCGAGGGCGGACGCACCCAGTTGACCGGGGTCGGCGGCTCGGTCAGCGTCCCCGCGACGACGAACATGGTGGCGGGGAGCCGGTGCCGCTGCAGGTGGGGCAGCGCGTGCTGCTTCACGCTCAGCCAGCCGTCGTCGAAGGTGATCACCTGCTGGCGGCGGGAGACCGCAGGTCCGGCGGGTACGACGCGGCCGCTGCGCGCGAGGATCTCGCACTGCTCGGCGAACTCCGAGACCCGCACGGCCAGCTCGTTGTCCCAGCCGTCGTCCACTGCGTGGTAACACAGCACCGCCATGTCCCCCCGACCTTTCCGCATCGGCACCGCTGCTCCGACCCGTTCTGGACGATAGCGCCCGACCGGCCGCTACGCTCAGCCGGTGTCTTCCCCCCACCTCGCCGCCGAGGACGCCTGGGTGCGCACCGACCGGGACGTGCTGGACGACCTCGCCGACAGCCTGGAGGACCTGCAGCGCAGCACCGGGGCCCCGGTGACCGCGCGGCGGCTGTGGCTGCAGCAGTGGCTGAGCACCGAGCGCGGCTACCAGCCGCTGGTCCTCGGCCTCGGGTCCGGCGACCGGCTCGACGCGGTCGCGCTGCTGGCCACCACCAGTCTTGCCGGGATCACCACGGTGGTGCCGATGGGCCACGGCCCGAGCGACGTGGTCACCATGAGTGCGCGCGACGGCCTGGCCGCGGACCGGCTGGCCAGCCATCTGGCCGACCACCTGCGCACGCTGCGGCCGTGGCGGCTCAGCCTGCGGCACACCGTGCGCACCGACCCGGTGCTGGTGCCGCTTGCTGCCCGGTTGCGGCGGGTGCGCATCCTCGACGGGGACCTGCACCCGGTGCTGTGCGCCGACCGCGGCCCGAGCCTGGACCACTACGTGACCGGCAGCCATCGCCGCGGGGTCTCCCGGTTGCGCAACCGGATCGCCCGGGACGGGCTCGCCCTGGAGGTCGAGCACCTGCGCACCGCGGCGGAGATCGCGGCGGCGCTGCCCGAGGTCGAGCGGGTGCACCGGCTGCGCGACGACCACGTCGGCCGGGCCTCGGCGATGGACGACCAGGCGCGCCGGGAGTTCTTCCGTCGGGTGGTCCGCGCCCATGCCGAGGCCGGCGAGGTGTCCCTGACGGTGCTGCGGCTCGAGGGCCGGCTGGCGGCGTACGTGCTGTGCTTCGTCGACCGGACCGAGGCCGGAGCGGTGTACCGGATGTGGAATCCGCGTTTCGACCCGGAGTTCTCGCGGTACAGCCCCGGAAAGGTGTCCATGGATGAGTCGGTCGCCCACGCCTTGGAGGAGGGTGCGGTGGCCTACGACTTCATGCGGGGCGAAGAGCGCTACAAGGCCGGCTACGCCAACGCCGCCGAGCGGGCGCTGGACCTGCACGCCTGGTCCAACGCCGTTCTCGAGCGTGCCGAGCGCGCCGCGCTCGCGGCGCGCGACCGGGTGCGCGCGATGGAGCGCGCCGGCGGCCGGCAGGCACGACTCGCCGAGCTCGTGCGGGGGCTGCAGTGACCGGTGCCCTGCAGACCGACCTGCGCCCCGCGGCGGAGCTGACCACGGCCTGGGAAGAGCTGGCCGACCGGGTGGGCGCGACCCCGTTCGACCGCCCGGGGTGGCTGCTGGCCTGGCACCAGACGTTCGGCCGGAGGCCCCTGCGGCTGGTGTGCGCGTGGCGCGACGACGAGCTGTGCGCGGCGCTCCCGGTCTCCGGTCGCGCCGGGTTCCTCGCCTCCCCGACGAACTGGCACACCCCCGCGTTCGGCGTGCTGGCGACCGACGCGGAGGCGTTCACCGCCGTCGTGGAGGCCGCCGTGTCCCAGGTCCGCGGCCAGCTGGTGCTCTCCTTCGTGGACCCCACCACCGCGGAGCGGGTCGAGGCGATCGCCCACCGGCTGGGGCGCAGCTCGGGCTCCCGGGTCCTGCAGCGCAGCCCGTACGTCGCCACCGCGTCGGTGGACTGGGAGAAGTACGAGCAGAGCCTGTCCAAGGACACCCGCAAGGGGGTCCGCCGGCGCGAGCGGCGACTCGAGGAGCTGGGGGCGGTGATCACCCGCACCTCCGACCGCGTCCAGGGCTCCTATGCGGAGTTCCTCGAGCTCGAGGACTCCGGCTGGAAGGCTGAGCAGGGGACCTCGATCCGCCGCGACCAGCGGGCCCGGGACTTCTACGACCAGGTGGTGGAGTGGGCGGAGCGGCAAGGCTGGCTGCGGATCGGCCTGCTCGAGGCCGGCGAGCGACCGGTGGCCGCCGTCTTGGCCCTCGAGGCGCTCGGCGTCCACTACGGCCTGAAGACGGGGTACGACGAGACGCTGCGCCGCTACGCGCCCGCCAAGCTGCTGCACTACTCCATGATCCGGCGCTCCTTCGAGGAGGGGCACGCCTCTTATGAGTTCCTCGGCGACGACGAGCCGTGGAAGAGCGAATGGGCCCCGGAGGTGCATGAGCGCCTGGAGGTGCACGTCTTCGGCCCGGGCCCGCTGGGCCACCTGATGCGCCAGGCGCAGGTCCGGGTCCGCCCGGCGCTGCGGCGCCTGCGCGAGCGGTGGCGGGAACGCCGGGCGCGCGCCGCCGACTAGGAGCCGCCGCCGACTAGGAGCCGGTGCCGCGCACCACCGAGATGACCGTCCAGGCCAGGATCTTCAGGTCCAGCCACAGCGACCAGTTCTCGATGTAGAGGTTGTCGAAGTAGACCCGGTCGGTCAGCGAGGAGTTGCCACGCAGGCCGCGCACCGCGGCGAGGCCGGTGAGGCCGACCGGCGCCCGGTGGCGGTGGCGGTAGCCGTGGATCTCGTCCTCGAACATCCCGACGAACTCCGGCCGCTCCGGGCGCGGGCCCACCATACTCATGTCGCCCTTGACGATGTTGACCAGCTGGGGCAGCTCGTCGATCGAGTAGCGCCGGATGAAGCGTCCGACCGGACCGAGCAGGGACTCGTCGACGACCGACCAGCGCTCCTCGCCGTTGGGCTTGCGGTGCGGCAGCGAGCGGAACTTCAGGAGCTCGAAGACCCGGCCGTCGCGACCCACGCGCTCTTGGCGGTAGATGATGCCCTTGCCCAGCTCCAGGCGTACGGCCAGGGCGACCGCGGCCAGCACCGGGAAGAGCACCAGCAGCGCCAGCGACGCGGCCACCGAGTCCAGCGCCCGCTTGCCGAACCGCGAGAGCCGGCGCTGGCCGCGACGCCGTACGGTCTCCAGCGGGATGCCCCACACCTGGTCGGCGGACTTGCCGAGGTGGTGGAACTGGAACAGCGCCGGCACCGTGTGCACGGCGACGTCGTGGCGCCCCCACACCCGCAGCTCCTCGATCAGGTCGTCGAGGATCTCGTCGCCCGCGCAGACGAAGACGTCGCTGACCGGTGAGGTGTGCAGCGCCCGGCGCAGCTGCCGGACCTCGGTGAGCAACCGCTCGGAGCTGCCCACCACGGTGTCTCCGCTGGCAGCCACCGGCACGACGAGCCGCAGGCCGGTCTCGGGGTGCTCGATGATGCGTTCGCTGAGGGTCTCGGCGGCGGTGCCGGTGCCCACGATCACGGCGGGGAACTGCTCGATGCCGGTCCGGCGCGTCCACCCGATGACCCCGTAGGCGAGCGCCCGGGCCACCAGGGCGGCAGCAAACCAGACGCCCACCGTGGGCAGCCCGGCGCGCAGCGACAGCGGGGTCAGCAGCGCCAGGGCCCCGAGACCGCCCAGCGCGCCGACGAGGAGGCGCGGGGTGTCGTCGAGGATGGACTGGGTGAAGCGCCGGCTGTAGAGCCCGGACGCTCGCCAGAAGACCATGGCCACGAGCACGAGCACGACCGAGGGGAGCCCGCGGCCGACCAGTGCGGCGGCGGCGCCGGCCGCCAGGTCGGCGAGCACCAGGACGGAGGTGCTGACCCGGGCGCCGGTGCGCCGGACCTCTGGCTCCGAGGCCGTGGGGACCGGCACCAGGGTGAGCTCGCGCGGCTCCTGCTCGCTCGCGCGCTGGGTGGGCACCCGGGGAACAGCGACCGCCGCGCTCCGCGCGACCTCCGCGTCCTCGAAGGGGGATGTGCCTTCCACTCGCAACGGACTGACTCCGATTGAATAGGTGGGACAAGGGATATTCGGGTGCCCGGAAAACCCTTCACCGAGACCATAAGTCGATAGCCCCAGATGCCGCATTTACCGGTCTTGCCCTGTCTAGCCCGGATACGCGGTGCCACCCCCGGTGATGCGTTGGCTGCATCACATTCCCCACACACAGCGGTCCGAACCGAGAGGACCCCTGTCCTCAGAGTTGCCCCGCCGCGCGCTCCTCAAACCCAGACCACGCGGGAGTTCACAGCCCGCTGACCTGCATAAATGCCTCAAACCGACCCAGCGTGACTAAGGTCACGAAGTGGGACGAAACCGCCCCGAGATGCGCAGAGCCCGGGAGCGAGGGTCGATGGTCCCCAGAGAGGGGACCTCTGTCCTGGAAAGGCGGAAAGCGCATTCATCTGGGATAGACCAGTGCAGTTGCCGTCATGTTCGTAGGTGGTGACGAACCGCCCCGGGAAATGCTCGGAGCACCCCCGGCCCCCACTGAGGGCAGGCTGCTCGGTCAGCGGCGGGTGACCTGGGCGATCGCCGGGCGGGCGTCGAGCAGGTAGACGAAGGCGGCCACGGTGCCGATGATGCTGAACAGCCCGATCGGGTGGGGCCACAGGAGGCCCATCACCACGGAGAGCCCGAGGATCACCAGCCAACCGGGCTTGGTCAGCTTCCCGGCCGCGACGTACCCCGCCGCCGGGCGCAGCAGCGCGTCGACGAACGCCCACACCTTCACGCCGATCAGCACGAAGGCGATGATCGACACAAGGCCGTCGCGGAACTGGAACACCTCGCTCACGCACTCAGGCTACCGACCGGTCCGGAACCCGCACGGGGGCGGGCGAATGTGGCGCCTGCGCGCTGCTGAACGCCTCACCCGCCACTCCAGTGACATTCGCATGTCTGGGTGCGGGCGGCGGCGCGGGAGAAGCCGCGGCGCCCCAATTGGAAACGGGCCCCCGGAAAGCCGGGGGCCCGCGGCCTGACTCTGGGGAAGGGAGGGGTCACCAGAGCCGGCCTGCCTCACCGCCCGGGGGAAGCCCCGGGCCGGCGAGGGGTCAGGTCACGCGGAGGCGCTGCTCGAGGTCGTCGACTTCGTCGCAGTGCTGGTCTTCCGCGCAGGCGCCTTCTTGGTGCTCGGCGCCTTCTGGGTGGTCTTGGCCGTGCTCTTGCTGGCCGGGGCCTTCTTGGCCGGCGACTTGGCGGTCTTCGACGCGGTCGAGGACGCGGTCGCCGGCTTGCGGTTGCGGGCACCCTTCAGGGCGTCCTCGCGGCGCCGCACGCTGGAGCGCGCCGGGGCGTCGGAGATCGCGTTGATCGCCTTCACGCCGTCCTTGCGGATGGCGGCGACCAGCTTCTCACCGCGGTCGGAGAGCTCCGCGTAGGTGCGGACGAGCTCCTCGAGGGCGTCCTCGAGCTCGCTCTGCACGCGGTTGGGGAACGCCACGGCCTGCTTCTGCAGCTCCTCGACGCGGGCCTCGAAGCGGGCCTGCGCCTTCTTGGCGTCCTTCTGCAGCTCCTCGATGCGGGTGTTCACGACACCGAGGGCCTGCTCCTGCAGGGCCTTGGGGTCGCGCTCGAGCTTCGAGACGCGCTTCTGCACCTCGGCGAACCGCTCCTGGGCGGTCTGCTGGGCCTCGGTGGCGTAGCCACGGGCCAGCTGGTAGCCGACCTCGGCCGCACCGGCCACGGCGTACAGGGGCTTCACGGCCTCGGCACGGATGTTGTTGACGGAGAACTGGTTCCTAGCCATCTCACTTACCTCCATTGGTTGCGTCGAGCCCGGGAATCTCCTCGTCGGGAGCAGGCTCGATCGCGTTGGTTGTCAGGACGTTTTCGGCGACCGTCCGGAAGGACTGGTAGACGTCCAGCAGGGACTGCTTCTGGCGCTCGCTGAGGACGGGGTCCCCGAGGATGGCCAGCTCCACGGAGCGGACCTGCCCATCGTCCGGACTCAAGATCCCCGCCTGCACGTAGAGCTGCTCGGCAGAGATCCGGAGCGCCTTCGCGAGCTGCTGGAGCACCTCGGCAGATGGCCGCCGCAGACCACGTTCGATCTGGCTGAGGTACGGGTTGGACACGCCGGTCTGCTCCGCCAGCTGCCGCAGCGACAGCTGGGCAGCGACGCGCTGCTCGCGGAGGTAGTCCCCGAGCGACTCGACGGTCTTACCGACCTTCCCTTTGGCCATGTCTCCACTGTGCTAACTGGAGCAAGCAGATGCAAGTCTGGCGCCGGTGAGCCGAGTCACAAACTGCTTTGCGCAAAGCAGAAACTGCAGGTCCATGCACGCTAGCCCGCCGCTAGCAACACCCGGCGTACCCGGTGATTGCGCCCACCCGGTGGTTGAGCTTGTCGAAACCACGCCTCGTCACCCCGAACACCGACATGTCCGGCTCGGGACTTTCCGGGACCGGGGCGTCTCCGGTCGGGACCGCGGCACCTGCCGCCCGCGCCGCGTGGGGCCGGACGCTGGGTCGGTCCGGCTGATCCGGTCGGGGGAGGTCCTGATGCTCGAGGTGTTCGGCCTGTTCGTGGGCATCGTGGTGGCGTTCTGGGTGGCCCTGTGCGTGCTGGCCGTGGTCGGCGTCACGCTGGCGCTGATCACCTACCCGGTGGGCTGGGCGCTGGCCAAGGTCATCGGCTACGTGCCGCGGGACTGAGCACCGCGCGGACCTCGCCGACCGGGACGCCGGCACCCAGGATCGGCCACTCCCCCGTACGCCGGACCGCCTCGACGTCCGCGCCCAGCGACTCCAGGTCGCCGTACTCCTGCAGCAGCGCCGCCATCAGCACCGGCCGTGCCCGGGCGGCGCCGTCGTCGGTCTTGGTCGCGAACGCCCGCCCGTTGGGCAGCGCGACGGCGTAGCAGGACTCCGCGCCGGCCTTGCCGATCGCGCCGGGGATCGCGGTGAGCAGCTTGCGCTCGTCGCGCTGGGTGCCCGAGACGTACGCCGGGTGCGCTCGGATCGCCTCGGCCACCTTGGCGGCAGACGGTGCGTAGCCGGACATGCGAATGTCGCTGGTGGGGCTGGTGTGGCGTTCTCCGGACTCCTGAGCCACATTCGCATGTCCCCGTGCGGTCGCCACCCGCGAGAACGCCCGGGCCAGCCCGGTCAGCGAGGTGGACAGCAGCGGGGCGCCGCAGCCGTCGACGGCGACGTGCTCGACCGGCTCGCCGGTGAGGTCGGCAAACTCCAAGACGATGGCCTGCTGCAGCGGGTGGTCGGGCGCGGGGTAGGTCGCCACGTCCCAGCCGTTGGCCACACAGGTGGCCAGCATCGCGGCGTGCTTGCCCGAGCAGTTCATGAACACCGGCGCCTTGTGGCCGCCGGCGCGGAGCAGCGCGTCCCGCTCGGACTCCTCCAGCGGCCAGTCCATCGGCGTCTGCAGCGCCTCCTCGGTGAGGCCGGCGTCGGCGAGGATGCGGCGTACGCCCTCGAGGTGGAAGGACTCCCCCGAGTGCGACGCACACGCGAGCGCGAGGAGCGAACCGTCCAGGGCGAGACCGGCCGAGACCATCCCGACGGCCTGGAGCGGCTTGTTGCACGAGCGCGGCAGGATCTGCGACGTCACGTCGCCGGCGGAGGCGACGACCTCTCCGGTTGGGTCGAGCACGACCCAGGATCCGTAGTGGTGTCCCTCGACGAACCCCGAGCGCACGACCTCCGCAATCACCTCAGCCACGCCCCGACGGTAACCGCGCGGGGCCGGGCGAAACGAAGCGGCCAGATGGACCAGCAGGTCGGGAGTCGGCACGATGCTGCCCATGAGCGTGCTGCGCACCAAGTCCGTCGAGCAGTCGATCGCCGACACCGACCACCCCGAGCACCGGCTGAAGAAGAACCTGGGCGCGCTGGACCTGGTCGTCTTCGGCGTCGGCGTGACCATCGGCGGCGGCCTGTTCGTGCTCACCGGCTCGGCGGCCAAGCAGTTCGCCGGGCCGGCGATCTCGCTGTCGTTCGTGGTGGCGGCGGTCGCGTGCGGGCTGGCGGCGCTGTGCTACGCCGAGTTCGCCTCGACGGTGCCGGTGGCCGGCAGCGCCTACACCTTCTCCTACGCCACCATCGGCGAGCTGGTGGCGTGGATCATCGGCTGGGACCTGATGCTGGAGTTCATCGTCGGCGCGGCCGCGGTGGCCGGCGGCTGGTCGGGCTACCTGGCCAACGTGCTGGACGGTACGCCGCTGGAGATCCCGGCCAACCTGGCCAGCGCCTCCGACGGGGTGATCAACCTGCCCGCCGGGCTGCTCGTGCTGGCGCTGACCGGCGTGCTGGTGGTCGGGATCAAGCTCTCCAGCCGGGTCAACCAGATCGCGGTGGCGATCAAGGTGGCGGTGGCGCTGCTGTTCGTGGTGGTCGGCGCGTTCCTGGTCAAGGCGAGCAACCTCTCCCCGTTCGTGCCGCACAGCGCGCCCAGCCAGGGCAGCAGCGGGCTGAAGCAGCCGCTGGTCGAGGTGCTCTTCGGGCTGCAGCCGCTGACCTACGGCTGGGGCGGGGTGATCACCGGCGCCGCGGTGGTGTTCTTCGCCTTCATCGGCTTCGACGTGGTGGCCACCACCGCCGAGGAGACCCGCAACCCGGCCAAGAACGTGCCGATCGGGATCTTCGGCTCGCTGGCGATCTGCACGGCGCTCTACTTCGCGGTCTCGGTGGTGCTCACCGGGATGCAGGACTTCCGCTCCATCGACGCCAACGACCCCGCTCCCCTGTCCACGGCCTTCACCAACGCCGGGCACGACGGGATCGCGAACGTCATCGGCATCGGCGCGGCGGTCGGGATCATCGTGGTGGTGATGATCCTGCTGCTCGGGCAGAGCCGGGTGGCGTTCGCGATGGCCCGCGACGGGCTGCTGCCCCGGGTGTTCGCCAAGGTGCACCCGACCTTCCGGACGCCGTACGTCATCACCACGACCGTGGGCATCCTGGTGGCCGTGCTGGCCAGCTTCACCTCGATCTCGGTGCTCGCCGAGCTGGTCAACGTGGGCACGCTGTTCGCGTTCATCCTGGTCAGCATCGGCGTGGTGTTCCTGCGCCGGAACCGGCCGGACCTGGAGCGGGCGTTCCGGGTGCCGTGGGTGCCGGTGCTCCCGATCACGGCCGCGCTGATCTGCTTCTACCTGATGCTCAACCTGGCCGTGGAGACCTGGCTGCGGTTCGTGATCTGGATGGCGATCGGGCTGGTGCTCTACGCCTTCTACGGCTACCGCAACAGCAGGCTGCACCCCGACTACGCCGGGAAGGCGACCCCGCCCGACCTCACCTGAGCCGCGCGGCGGCCGCCGTCAGCGGGCGTCGGTCTCGGCGCCCCGGTGGCGCGGCTGGACCACCGTGGCCGGGGCGGGTGGGTCTGCCTGCCGCAGTGGCGGCATCTCCTCGTGCGCCCCGTGCCGTGGTCTGCCGGGTGAGTGCTGCTCGATGTGTGGGCAGTTGCCCTTGCCGTGCTTCTGCACGCAGTTTCGGCGTCGCCGCCATCGCCGATAGATCCGGGGCCCCCGCATAGGGCCCAATTTAGGGCGAAGAACACCCGTTCACGACCCCGGTCTAGGGCACGATTGCCATTCCGCAAGCATGTGGTTCTCAGCGCCGGCGGCACGCCTCGGGACGTGCCGCCTGGTCCGCGGGTGCTCTGGCAGGATGTGCCGGTGCCCGTGCCGCAGCATTGCCCGAGCCAGCGCGAGCTGGACGACCTCGAGCTCCTGCTCTCCGGGGCCCTGGCCCCGCAGACGACCTTCGACGGCCCGGTCTCGCTGGACCTGCCCGAGGAGCTGCTCGAGGAGCCCGAGGTCGAGCTGGTCGACCCCGAGGGCCTGCCGCTGGCGCTGTGGACCGCCGGGGCGCTGGAGCCGCTGGGCAAGCCCGCCTACGGCCCGTTCCGGCGGCTGCACCTCTCGCCGAGCGAGGCCAAGGAGCGGTACGCCGGCGCCACCGTGGTCCCCGTCGCCGGCCCGCTCACCGACGGCGACCTGGACCGGCTGGAGAAGGTCGACGGCGACGTCGTCCTCCTCGCCCTCTGCGGCACCGGCACGCCCCAGGGCCTCACCGGCGTCGGGCTGATCCGCGCCACCGTGGCCGCCCAGCAGCTGCTCGCCCAGCGCGGAGTGACCGCGCACGTGGTCGCGGTCCCGCTCCCCTCCCACGGCGACCCCGACGATCGACCACGAGCTGGGCCAGCGGGTGGCGCACAACTACGCCACCGGCGAGGTGCTGGCGCTCACCGGCGCGGGCGAGCTCCCCGACGCGATCGCGGAGATCCAGACCCACGACCAGCCGGGCGAGGACGAGCGCGGCTTCGTGGTGTTCTTCACCGGGCTCTCCGGCAGCGGCAAGTCCACGCTGGCCCGGGCGCTGCACGACCTGATCCTCGAGGACGGGCTGCGGACGGTGACCAGCCTGGACGGCGACGTCGTACGCCGGAACCTCAGCGCCGGCCTCACCTTCTCCAAGGCGGACCGGGAGACCAACATCCGCCGGATCGGCTGGGTGGCCGCCCAGATCGCCCACCACCGCGGCATCGCGATCTGCTCCCCGATCGCGCCGTTCGACTCCACCCGCAAGCAGGTGCGCCGGATGGTCGAGGAGGCCGGGGCTGCGTTCGTGCTGGTGCACGTGGCCACCCCGCTGGAGGAGTGCGAGCGCCGGGACCGCAAGGGCCTCTACGCCAAGGCGCGGGCCGGGGAGATCCCGGAGTTCACCGGCATCTCCAGCCCCTACGAGGAGCCCGAGGACGCCACCCTCCGGATCGACACCACCGGCCGGAGCATCGCGGACTGCCTCGCCGAGCTGATCCCGCACCTGCCCGGCGCCGAGGATCCGGTGGTTGAGCCTGTCGAAACCACCACCGATTCCGAGGACGCCTGATGGCCGACCTCCTCACCACCGCCGCGCTGTCGGTGCTCGTGGTCAGCTTCGGCGTCGGGATCGTGGTCGGCCTGACCGGGATGGGCGGCGGGGCGCTGATGACCCCGGCGCTGATCTTCCTCGGGGTCAACCCGACCACCGCGGTGGCCAACGACCTGGTCGCGGCGAGCGTGAACAAGAGCGTCGGCGCCGCGGTGCACTGGCGCCACGGCGCCCCGAACCTCCGGCTGGCAATGCTGCTGGTGGTCGGGTCGGTGCCGTTCGCGTTCGCGGGCGGCTTCATCGTCAAGGCCGTCGGGGACAGCGCGACCCAGCAGGACTTCGTCACCTACGCCATCGGCGGGGCGCTGCTGTTCACCGCGGCGACCTACGCCCTGCGGATGTATCTCCAGCTGCGCGACGTCACCGCCGGCAACGTGATCAGCGAGGACGACCCGACGATCCGGCCGGTGCCCGACGATCCTGGTCGGCGCGGTCGGCGGCCTGCTGGTGGGGATCACCTCGGTGGGCTCCGGCTCGCTGATCATGGTCGCGCTGCTGCTGATCTACCCGACGCTCTCGGCGGTCAAGCTGGTCGGCACCGACCTGGTCCAGGCGGTGCCGCTGGTGCTCGCCGCCGCGATCGGGCACGTGCTCACCGAGGGCATCGACGTGGCGGTGCTGGTCCCGCTGATCCTCGGGCGGCACGCCGGGCACGTTCCTGGGCGCCCGGATGGCCCAGTGGGTCTCCCAGTCGGTGATCCGCCGCGGGATCGTGATCGTGCTGACGCTGACCGGCCTGAAGATGCTCGGGGTCAGCCCGGAGTGGGTGGGCATCATCGGCGCCGGCGCTGCTGCTGCTCGGGCCGCTGGTGTGGGGCTTCCTCCGGCAGACGCCGCGGGCTGCCGGCCTTCGACAACAACGCCGCCGCCTGGCGGCTGCCGGACCGCGACGGCTGAGTCCGAACGCTGGACCACCTGCTACCCGGGCGTAACCAAGCGGGTGCTCGCTCGTAGTTAGCAGTGGGGGTCGCGGCCCAGCGACTTCCGGGCGAGCCCAGGGGTCTGCGCGTGACCACAACTGCTGCTACCGGCACTGCGGTGCTGGCACCCGCACGCCGGCCCCTGCGCTACATCCCGGCCGTCGCCTTCGGCCTCGACCTGCTGATGGTCAGCGCCGGCGTGCTCGCGGCGGCAGCCGGGCGCGAGTCGCTCTCGCCGCTGCAGAGCCCGGTGGACGTCACCGAGCACCTCACCTACGCCGGCCCGGCGATGCTGGTGGCCTGGGTGGCGGCGGTCCTGGCCACCGGCGGCTACCGGCAGGCGGTCTTCGGCGCCGGCCTGGACGAGTACAAGCGGGTCATCAACGCCTCCCTCGCCACCATGGCGCTGGTCGGCATCGGCTGCTACCTGACCAAGTTCCAGCTGTCCCGGGGCTTCTTCGTGCTCGCCTTCGTCGTGGGTGTGCCGCTGCTGGTGCTGGGCCGCTACACCCTGCGGCACCTGCTGCACCGGGCCCGGACGAACGGCTCGCTGCGGCACCGGGTGGTCATCGCCGGCTCCGAGGGCCACGTGGACGAGATCGCCGCCGTGCTGCGCCGGGAGTCCTGGCTGGGCTACGACGTGGTCGGCGCGGTGCTGCCCTCGGCGCAGGCCCGCTCGAGCCACGGCCCTCGGGCTGCCGCTGCTCGGCGAGACCAAGGCGCTCGCCGACGTGGCGCTGCGCAGCGACGTCGACGTCGTCTTCCTCGCCGGCGGTGCCTTCGACTGCGCCGAGGACGTCCGGGCGCTGGCCTGGGACCTCGAGCACGAGAACGTCGACGTGGTGATCGCGCCCAGCGTCACCGACGTCTCCCACGAGCGGGTCCGGGTCCGGCCGGTCGGCGGGCTGCCGCTGGTGCACCTGGAGAAGCCGCGCTCGGCGGCCGCCGTACGCCGGGCCAAGCGCACCTTCGACGTGCTCGGCTCGCTGGCGCTGCTGGTCGCCTTCGCCCCGTTGATGGGCTACGCCGCCTGGCGGGTGTGGCTGCACGACCGCGGGCCGGTGCTGTTCCGCCAGGAGCGGGTGGGCCGCGACGGCCGGACCTTCTCCTGCCTGAAGTTCCGCACGATGGTGCCGGACGCCGAGGCGCTGCTCGCCGCGCTGCACGTGGCGCAGGGCTACAGCGGCGGGCTTGTTCAAGATGGAGGACGACCCCCGCATCACCGAGCCGGGCCGCTGGCTGCGCCGCTTCTCCCTCGACGAGCTCCCGCAGCTGGTCAACGTGCTCCGCGGCGACATGAGCCTGGTCGGGCCCCGGCCACCGCTGCCGCACGAGGTGGCGCAGTACGACGCCGCGATGACCCGCCGGCTGCGCGTCCGCCCCGGCATGACCGGCCTGTGGCAGGTCTCCGGCCGCTCGGACCTCTCCTGGTCCGAGGCGATCCGGCTGGACCTCTACTACGTCGACAACTGGTCGATGGTCCAGGACCTGACGATCCTGGTCCGCACCCTCAACGCCGTGCTGCGCCCCTCGGGCGCCTACTGAGCGATCGGCTGGCCGAGTCGCGAAGAAGCCCCGAGGTTTCGTATGTTGGCATGCGCACTCGTGTCCACCGGGTGCGCGAGCGGGGACTGCCGATGACGACGAGCACCGACCGCAGGTCGGACCGTCGCGTCGGCCACGCCTGCACCCTTGGCCTTCGTCACCCGGGTGGCCTTCCTGCTCGACCTCGGGCTTGATCACGATCAGCGTGCTGGCCGCGATCGCCAGCCGCGAGGGCATCTCGGCGAGCCGCCAGGGCTACCGGCTCAACATCGGCGAGCACCTGACCGTGGCCGGGCCGCTCTTCGTCGCCGGCTGGGTGCTCGCCATCGCCCTGTTCGGCGGCTACCGCGCCGGCTTCTTCGGCGCCGGCACCGAGGAGTACAAGGCCGTCCTCCGCGGCTCCTCGCTGGCGGCGGCCCTGATCGGCATCGGCTGCTACCTGGCCCGCTTCCAGCTCTCCCGCGGCTTCTACGTGCTGCTGTTCCTGATCGGGATCCCGATGCTGCTCGCCGGGCGCTACGTGCTCCGCGAGGCGCTGCACCACGCCCGGGCGCGCGGGCGCGTTCGCCCACCGGGTGGTGATCGCCGGGTCGGGCGGGCACGTCGACGAGATCGCCAGCGTGCTCTCCCGGGAGACGTGGCTGGGCTACCAGGTCGTGGGCGCGGTCGTGCCCACCGACGGCGAGCGCGCGACCACCGCCCTCGGCGTGCCGCTCCTGGGCGGCACGCCAGTCCCTCGCCGACCTCGCCCGCGACGCCCGGGCCGACATCGTCTTCCTCGCCGGCGGCGCCTTCGACCGCTCCCGGGACGTCCGGGCGCTTGGCCTGGGACCTCGAGCAGGACCACATCGAGGTGGTGATCGCGCCCAGCGTCACCGACGTCGCCCGGGAGCGGGTCAGCATCCGGCCGGTGGGCGGACTGCCGCTGATCCACCTGGAGAAGCCGCGCTCGATAGCCGCGGTACGCCGGGCCAAGCGGACCTTCGACGTGGTCGGCTCGGCGTCCCTGCTCCTCGCGTTCTCGCCGCTGTTCGCCTACGCCGCCTTGCGGGTGTGGCTGCACGACCGGGGGCCGGTGCTGTTCCGCCAGCCCCGGGTGGGCCGGGACGGGGCCGAGTTCGAGTGCCTGAAGTTCCGCAGCATGGTCACCGACGCCGAGGAGCGGCTCGGTCGCTGCACGAGGAGACCGGCTACAGCGGCGGCCTGTTCAAGATGGCCGACGACCCGCGGGTGACCGCCCCCGGCCGCTGGCTGCGGCGCTACTCGATCGACGAGCTGCCGCAGCTGGTCAACGTGCTCCGCGGCGACATGAGCCTGGTCGGCCCGCGCCCGCCGCTGCCCCACGAGGTCGCGCAGTACGACACCGCGATGGCCCGCCGCCTGCGGGTCCGCCCGGGCATGACCGGCCTGTGGCAGGTCTCCGGCCGCTCCAACCTGTCCTGGTCCGAGGCCATCCGCCTCGACCTCTACTACGTGGACAACTGGTCGATGCTCCAGGACCTCAGCATCCTGGCCCGCACCCTGACCGCGGTGCTCCGCTCCCACGGCGCCTACTGAC
>CAWGZB010000003.1:0-365649 GCA_963827025.1 uncultured Actinomycetota bacterium
GGCCGTGATGTCGGAGTTGGGCGCCCAGTTGTAAAGTCTACTGGTCGATTCGAGGGTGATGGCCTTGAACGAGTTGGCGCCCGTGGCCACCGGCGCGAAGGAGAACCTTCGCAAAATCAGCTCGCCCGCCGTGCCTCCGCTCGCGGCGTTGTGCTCCAGGTAGGAGACGTAGAACGACTCGTCATTGGGGTTGAAGCTGACGCTGGCGTCGGTCACCCAGTTGTAATCGCGACTCGGGTTCGTGAGGGTCGGGTCCCGATCGATCGAGGCCCGCAACGAGTCGGAAGTGTAAAAGACCGTGGTCCCGCTGGGCGGAGTCACCACGAGTGTGCTGCCGAAGTTCGTCCAGGTCTGGCCGCCGTCGATCGACCACGCCCCCTGCACGTCCGACTGGAGCGGGGCGTTGCCGTCGTTTTGCGGGATCGTCGAGTGGCTGGGGTCGTAGGTGGTCCAGACCGCGACCATCTGGTTGGGATGGGCCTGGTCGATCACGACCGACGGACTGCTCTCGTAGGCGTTGTTGTAATTCGTGTTGCCGTTGATGCTCTGGTTCGTGTCCGAGATGTTAAGCGGGTCGGTCTGGCCCGCCGACGGGTTGGTCTGCAGAATCGGCGTGTTCTGGACCGTCACCGCTGGCATTGTGGACAGCAGGGTTCGGGGTTCGAGCGATTCGAGAGCCACGCGAGAGCGGTCTCGACTCTTCTCGCCGCGCCGTTTGCGACGGACCCTGGAATGAGGGGTGCGATCGGATGGGAACGGGGGCAGGAAAGATTCGGAGCTCATATCCGAGACCTCGCGATCGTGTCGCCGCAACGGGAATAGTCGAAACTGTGTCCGAGAACGAGGGAACCGGCCTCAACGCCTTGCCAGCGACGCGGTTTTCCAGTCCTTGACGCACCGCAATCCAGGGTTAACAGATAGCATGCAGGCCACCATTGGTCCCGTCAAGGATTCCGCATCGCCCAGATTTCACACAATCCGCGCAACCGTCAGACTCCCCTTCCCTTCCCTGGAACCCTTCTTCATCGAGGAACCAGAATCGTCGCATCCAGCCAATGACTGCATGCAATGAATCATGCTATCGTTGCATCGAATTCGTTGTCAACAAAATTTTTCAAGCGGGTGTGCGGCGTGGTGAGAGAGCGCACGGCGAGAGGATGTGAGGACTCAAGAGGAGGCGTCTCCAGCATAAAGATACCCGCCATCTTGGCCTCGTGCGGACAACTTCCCCCCTGCCCCGTTCTCACCGCCTCCTGGGAACGGCGATTTTGAGACCCGTTGCGCTCCGGAAATGTGCCTCGACCCCAGGCACCTTGTTCTGTTCGCGATGACCTTGCCGAGAAAGCGACGCTTGCCGATTCCCCGGCATCCACCGCCCTGCCCTACCCTCCCGTGCCCCTCGGGAACCGACCGGCGAACTTCGGCGCCGGGCCGGGCTGATCTGGAGGGACGATGCCGCCTGGTCCCTTGATCCCTGGTTGCCAGGGGCCATGCCCATGAAGGCAACCCAGCCACCCTGGCCAGGCAGGCATCGAGGTATCAAGGGTTCAAGGGACCGGAAGCGACTCGGGTTCCAGGTAAGACGGCTACCAAGTTACCAAGTTGACATGCATCCGGGGAAGGCCCCAGTGATCGAGTAATCTTGGAACCTGGTTACCTGGGGTTCAAGCGGCCAAGTCTCTCGCGTGGCCCTGGCACCTTGGTACCTTGCTGCCAGGGTTTCAGGGAATCAAGAGTTTCTGGTAGCCGGGGTGCCTTGAACCTGGTACACCTGGGGCCCTTGCGAACTGGAGATCCTGGCACCGAGATCGCCAGGTTCCCTGGCTCCAGGGTTCCAGGCCATGTGGGTGCCTGGGTTCCTGTCGCTTCTGGGTATCCCAGGTGCCTGTTTCTCTGGGTACCCCGTTCTTCCAGGCAGCCTGAAACCCTGGCATCTTCGGTTCCCTGGTTGCTGGATTTCCAGGAACCTGTTATGTCCATGCTCCTTGGGACCTGTGTGGCCTATGGGCCTTGTTTCCCATGCGCCAGGGCGACTGTCGCCTATTGTGACCCTGGTCACTTGGTCATGGAGAGACCCTGGTTTCTGGGAGACCCAGTTTCCTGAGGCTCCCTGGTGCCTGGGAGTCCTGGGGATCTGGCAAACGAGGTATCCGAGGGACATGGGTGCCTTGTTGACCCTGGTTCCTGGGGACCTGGTCCTCTGAGGGATCTTGGTTTCTGGCTATCCTGTCACCTTGGTTGGCTGGAGCCTGGGTTTCTGGCTTCCCAGGCACCCTGGTTTCTCGAAACCCAGGCGCCCTGTTTTCCAGGCACCAGGGAACCTGGGGCCCCTGGAAGCTTGGTTCCTGGAATCCTGGGTCTCAGGGGACCTGGATACCGAGCGACCAGGGTTTCGAGGAAAGAACTGGACAAGGCACCAAGGAGCCGCCGATTTCTTCCGTGAATCCCGGGGTCTTTGAGGACGGATGGAGTCTCCCGGGGCAGGGGGGATGACGCCGGAGATCCGGCGGCGGGTTAGAGGATCGGTCCGAGCATGAGGGGGGTTGGGCATGCGGTGCGTGGCGGTCACGAACGCGAAGGGTGGGGTCGGCAAGAGCACGACCGCCATCAACCTGGCGGCGGCGGTGGCCGACCTGGGCCGGCGGGTCCTGCTGGTCGATGCCGACCCGTCGGGCAACGCCACCCTCGGCTTTGTTCCCACCGGCGCTCCGGCCGAGGGGCTGGCGGATATCCTGCTCGACGGCCTGCCGGTTGCCGACGTGGCCCTGTCGAGTGGGGTTGAGGGGCTCGACCTGGTGCCGCCTGGAAATCGCCTGGGGCTCTGCTCGGATCAGATGGGCGGCTCTCACGGTCTGGGGCAGGGTCGGGAGTTTCGGATCCGCCGGGCGTTTCGGGGTCTGGTGGGGTACGACGTGGTTCTGTTCGACACCAGCCCGGTTCTGACGCCTCTGAACGTGGCGATCCTGTACGCCGTTCACGAGATCCTGATCCCGATCGACCCGTGCGTGGCGGCGCTGGCGGGGGTGAGGGCGCTTGAGGACCTGGTGAGGGACGTCTCCAGCTTCCGGGAGGAGCTGACCGACGGGGGTTCGCTGGCGATCACGGGGGTTCTGGTCACGAGGGCGGATCGGACTCTGGTCTCTCGCCAGGTGGAGGCGGAGGTCCGGTCGTATTTTGGTCCCATGGTGTTCGAGAGGGCGGTGCCGACGTCGGTGAAGTTCCGGGAGGCGTATGCTCGAGGAGTGCCTCTGGTCCACTACGACCCGGGCGGTCCGGGCGCGGCGGCCTACCGGGCGGCGGCCGAGTCGTTCCTGAACCTGGAGCGTACCCAGGCGGAACCGGAGCCGGAGAACGGGCACGATCTGGAAGAGGTCGCCGCGGCGGCCGGCCCCCTTGAGGGGCAGGGGGGTGATCGATGAGTGTGCGACGAGGAGGAATCCCCGGCCCGGAGAGCCGCACCGGCCTGGTGCGCCCGGCCATGTCGGAAGCGGAGTTCGAGCGCCGGCTCAACAGCGGAGGCTCGACCGCCGCTCAGGTGCCCGCGGCTCCGGCGAGCAAGGACGACCCGGAGCCGGCGGACGACCAGGACCCTCCGCCGGGCGATCGTGAGTCCAGCGGCCGAAGCGCCTCGGGCAGCTCCGGCTCGTCCACCCGGTCGCGGTCGCGGGGCAGGGCACCGGCCAAGCCCAAGAGGGTGCAGAGGATGTTCGCCGTCGAGGAGGAGCTGGACAAGAAGCTCTGGCTCTACGCCATCCACGTCGGCAAGGACCGGTCGGATGTCATCAACGACCTTTTGCGCCCGGTGGTGGCGTCGATGGTCCTGTACGACTCCCGGGACCGGCGGTCCGGGAGGTCGAACGATGGCGATGGCGACGGGGCAGGGGGGAACGACTGAGCGCCCGAGTCCCCCCAGACGAATCTTTCAGCAAAGGCCCCTTAACCGCCAGGGTTCAAGGGGCCTTCCTGTTGCACCCGCGGGGCCGACACTTGAGGTGTCGGCCCCACCCGACCCCTCTGTTTTGTTCAGCGGGGTACCACGGTCAGATAGATCCCCGCCCAGCCGGCCTCCTCGGTGCCCATGCTCACGGTGATGGCGAGCAAGTTGCCCCGGAAGCCGTCGCGCTCGATGCCCATCGTTGTGACCGGGAGCGGGACCGACATGTTGTCGTCATCGATGTACACGGCGTCCGGATCGATCTTGGTCCCGAGCATGCCGGTCTCGACCACGGTCGTGAGCCGTGACGGAACTGGTCCCTGGCCGAGATAGATCCCATCGGTTGGGTTCACATAGACTTCGTTGATCACCTCGCCCGTCCGGGCCTTGAAGGCGACGTGGGCGGTCTCATCGTTCAGGCGCCCGTCGACCAGCCCGGACACCGCCACGAACGCGGCGGAGCGCCAGCGTGCCAGCTCGCCGGTGTCGTCGCCCGGGCCGGGGACCTTGCCCGAGAAGTTCCAGTAGAGGAAGTCGTCGAAGTCGGTCGGGGTCTTGGCGACGGCCCAGGTCTGCCCGGCCTGGGTGTCGTGGACGAAGATGCCCTGGTGAACCGGGACGGTCTTGATGTGGGCGTCCTCAGGCAGGGTCTTGCAATAGGCGATCACGTCCTTGTTGCCGTCGGTGGGGCACTCCAGGTGCAGGGTCTTGGTATCGTCCCCCCAGGCCCCCCAGAAGGCGACGAATCGGCCGTCGAAGGAGAGGCCCTCGCCCAGCATGTTGAACACGACACCCATCTCCTCGCCGGGCACCTGACCGCCGATCTCGACCAGCGGGAGGAGTACCGACTTCGGCCCGCCCTTCCGCGCCAGAGGCGCCAGATAGATGCCGCCGAACGTGGGGTCGTCCTCGTTGTCGAAGCCGGCGAAGACCGCCCAGCGGCCGACTGCGCTGGGCGGGGCGGTGGAACCGAACACCGTGGTGGTGCCGGGGATGTACGTGTCGACGCTATTGGCGATCAGGACCATGGGCGCGCCACTACCGGCGGGAGTTCTTTGCAGATCGCGGTAGTACACGCCGGTCCGGCTCACTCCGTCCGCGTCCGTGTAATTCCCCTTGAGGACGATCGTGTGGCCGTCGGTCACTGCGGGGGCACCGGGAAAGACGTCGAACTTGATCCCACGGGTTTCCGGAACTGCGAAGAATGGGAACCGGGGCACCGCGCCGAGGTTGCTCGCGCCGGTGATCAGGGCTCCGAAGGGGTTCGTGTAGATGCCGGTGGTCCCGGCACGACTGTCGGTGCCGTCCGGGAGCGTGTACTCCCATACCGGCTGGTGGTTCCCTCGGGAGGCAATCGTGTTCGACCACATATCAATGCGGGGGAACGACGGCGGCTCGATGAACGTCGAGCCCAGGTTGTTCGGCTGTGGCACGAGCGTGTTGCGGTCGAAGATCGGGATTACTGGCCCATTCCGGGCCATGTCGCGGGAATAGACCCCGTGGGCCGGCTCTCCCCCCATCCCGCCTTTGCTCCGGCACAGAATGCGTCCTCGCGGTGACCCGCCAGCCCAACGGCACGCTCGACCTGGTCATCGCCAACGCCGACGTGCTCGTGGCCGCCGGCGGGCAGAGCGTGATCGAGCTAAGGGCTATGCCGGCTTCTCGATCTCGCCCCTGACGGGCTTCCGGCTCTCCGGCTTCAAGGTCAGTGACTTCACCTTGTTCCCGGCCACGCTGCCGAACAGCTTCACCTCAAGCAGCGCCACGGCGCGAGCACCGGGGAAACCGCCGAGGCGACACCGACGCTGTTCCCGGTGGCGCACCTGTCCGCACCACTCAACGGTGGCATCACCACGTCGACCGCGTTCCGCGCCGGCAGCGACCCCACCTGCGGGGGCCAGCCGTGCGTCGTGGTGACGTTCGCCGACCCGAACAAGGTCGGCCTGAACAAGGCGACGATCACCGACGCCGGCGCCGAGTTCGAGCTGTGGAGCAACGGCGCCAAGCTGAACGTGACCCTCGCCGCGCCCCAGCCCGTCCCCGGCCGGGTGAACACCTACGCCTACCAGGTCAGCGGCCTCGGGACCCTGCCCGAAGGCGTGGTGGAGGTCCGGTTCCTGGCCAACTCCTTCGCCGACAACTCCGGCACACCCAACATGGCCGGCACCGAGCGCTTCTTCATCGTCTCCGCTCCGGGGTCAAGCCGGGCCCGACGGCCACCCTGGCCAGTCCGGGCAACGGCGAGACCCTCTCGGCGGCCGACCTCAACGCCCGTCGCTACCTCGACGTCACCTACACCAGCAGTGACGGCACCCCGGTCGACAAGAGCGATCGAGGACGGCGCCGCGGAGCTCACCCTGTCCGGCACGGGCGTGCTCGACGTGATGCGCGACGCCACCGGCGCCCCGGTCCTGGTCGGCGTGCCCTTGCTGATCGCCGGCTTCTCGGACACGGCCACCTCCCGCACCTACCGGTACTTCCTCAAGGACGCCAACACGGCCAACACCACCGACCTGTTCGGGCCGGGCACGGTGACCCTGGCGTTCAAGGACAACTCCTTCTGCGTGGCGCCGTGCTCCGCCCTCGCGCCCTACAACGGCCAGAACGTGCGGGGGCTGTCCCAGAGCTTCACGCTCAACCCTGCCGCCGACGGCGCGAAGACCGCGGGTGGTGGCGTCAAGCTCGGGCCGCTCCTGCTCCAGGGTCCGCACATCGGCCTCGCCGACGTCGGGTTCGACGACGGCATGCTGGTGCTGACCATCAGCGTCGGGGTCGACCGCGCCTCGCTGGACTTCGGGGAGCTCCTCGGCGCCGCAGGCCAGCGGCACCTCCGGCAGCACCACGACGACGACCACGGGCACCTCGGCCGACCAGACCACCGCCGGCGTCAGCGTGGACCTGCTGGGCCTGCAGGGCATCTTCGACCTCAAGGTCGACGCGTTCGGGCTGCTCAGCGGCAACGTCCGGATCGCGCCCGGCGGGCTGTGGGGCATCCGGATCGCCTCCCTGGACGCCCAGATCGCCGGCGTCGCCCGGTTGCAGGCCGAGGGCGTCGTCTTCGGGTACGACCCGCACCACGACCCGGCGACCGGTCACCAGGAGCTGCTCCGCATCGCCAGCGCGACGATCACCTTCCCGTCCCTGGGCGTCACCGGCAGCATCCGCCCCTACGACCCGGCCCAGGGCCGCAACGTGGCAGCGCCCACCGACGGCTCGGCCCTGCCGTCGGACCAGGTCCCCGGCCTCGTCGTCTACGACGACGGCTTCCGGATCGGTACCGCCGAGCTCGCCTACGGCCTCCCGCCCGGCCCGGCCGCCCAAGCGGGCAACCAGCTGGCCTCGACCCAGTCGACGACCGATCGTGACCTGAACCTGTTCGGCATCCTCAAGCTCGACGACCTGCGCGTCGGGGTCCAGGGGCTGAGTGTCACCTTCGGGCAGAGCACCCGGTTCAGCGGCGTGCTGTACTTCGCGACCGGCGGCGCGACCCTCTTCCCGGGGAAGGCCTTCACGGCCAGCGTCACCGACAGCAACACCGCGACCGACGTCAACCCCGACGGCACCCCCAACACCGAGGCGCTGCGGGCCCAGCTCACCTTCAGCGACGGGCACGTGGACTCCTTCCAGCTGGCCGTGGACACGATGACCGTCCAGCTGGGCTCCTACGCCACCCTCACCGCGCGTGGGTTCACCCTCGACACCGGTGCGACCGGCAGCACACCCTTGGTGCGGTTCGACTCCGTCGGCGCGACCGTCCGGATCGGGTCGCTGGAGCTCTCCGGCGAGGGTCGCAAGTTCGCCTTCCTCAGCGACGGCTCGTTCCAGGCACTCCCCGGCTTCGGGATCTTCCTGGGGGTCGGCTCGGCCACGGGGGAGGCGTTCAAGTGGCCGTCGTTCCTGCCCGTGCACATCGACGCCATCGGCATCGAGTGGGTCGACGTCCAGAACCACCCCGAGGACTTCACCCTGGTGCTGTCGGCCTCGGTGACCGGCATCAAGGGACTGTCCGGCCTCACCTTCTCCGGCTCGATCCAGGGTGTGCGGATCCAGCCCTCGCTGTTGGCGCAGGGTCAGTTCCCGATCATCGGAATCGACTCGATCGCCGTCAACGTCAAGGGCAGCATGTTCGGCGGCACGATCGATGCCGGCCTGGTCGGCGGCATCATGAAGCTGGACTCGAGCTACCACGAGATCTCGGTGTTCGACACCACCACGCCCGTGTTCAAGCGGGTCTTCTACCTCGGTGTCCAGGGCGGCTTCTCGATGGCCGGGATGGCCGGGTTCACGATCCGGCTCGGCCTCTCCGAGCTCGGCCCCCTCCAGGTGTTCGTGAACATCGAGGTGCCCGGCGGGCTGACCATCGAGCCGAACAGCGGCCTCACCCTGAACGACTTCAGCGCCGGCGTGGAGTTCTTCAAGTCCCTGCCGGGCATCGAGGACCCGTTCGCACTGCGCAACACCGCGTTCTCGCTGCCGACGAACCAGACCGCCGACACCTGGCTGACCTCGCTCAAGGGCCAGGTCGCCCTCCAGGCGCAGACGCTCGCGGCCAACCCGTCGATGAGCGGCTTCGAGGCGGCGTTCACCGCGCCGATGACGATCACCGGGTCCGCCCGGATCTACTCGATCTACACCTCGCAGGCCGTGTTCAACGGGCGGGTCACGATCATGATCTCCACCGACGGCAAGTTCATGATCCACGGACAGCTGAACTTCGCCAACGACAACCTGTCCATCTCCGGGCGCCTGTACGCCGACCTCTCCCACGTCGCCGACGGCAAGGTCGTCATCCTGTTCCTGGCCGACATCCCCGACCAGGTCCAGATCCTCACGCTGTACGGCAAGATCAAGATGGGCTTCAAGGACGCCTCGGGCCAGGAGGTCACCTTCACGGTGCCGGACGCCACGGGCACGACCGCCCCGACCACGGCCCCGACCATCAGCCTCGCGGACCCGGTCGGCAACGGCACCATCAGCGTCGACGCGCTGCGGGCCCTCCTCGCCGGTACCGGCTGCCACTGCCTGGACGTGATCTACCGCGCAGCCCCCGGTGCCACCACCGACTGGCTGGCCCTCCGCGCGCAGACGGCGTCGATCCCGGTGACCTTCGGCGGCACCTCCGCAGGCGCGGGCGCGGTCACCGGTCACCTCACCGCGCCGACGGGCGGTCCCGCGCCGTACCTGTCGGTGACCACCGAGAACGGCGTCGAATGGGTGCCGCTGGTGACACGGCAGTGGGCCCGGGCGACCGAGTCGAACTCGTCGGCGACCGTCTTCGGCGTGGGTTACCTGACCGACCGCTACGACGAGAACGGCGACCTCGTCGGCCAGGACCAGCATCTCATCCTCGCCGCCGACGACCAGGCGAGCCCCTGCACGTCGGCGACCAGCGAGGCTGACTGCACGGCGCTCCTGCTCGCCGCCGCGATGCGGCTGACCGGCGCCAACCGGCTGCGCTACGACTTCACGATGGACCTGGTCCCGCCGGCGACCGAGCCCGCAGAGATCCCGGTCGGTCTCGCCCAGGTCTCCTTCCCCGACGCGTGGGTCCAGAACTCCGGAGACGGCGCCACCGACGTGCTCAAGAGCGCCCCGACCACGATCGCCGTCACCGTCACCGGCACCACGCCGCACGCGGTCGACCCGGCCGCCGGCGGCACCATCGACGTCAACGTGCTCAACCACCGCACCTGGATCGACGTCGTGTACCACCTGCCCACGGCCACCGGGGTCACGCTGGACGCCGGCTCCATCACCGACCTGGCCCCCGAGTTCACGCTCACCGGGTCCGGGCTCGGCTCGATCGTCCTGGACCCGGCCCGTGCCCCCGTCGAGGTGTGCGGTGGTGCCCTGGCCACCGCGCCCCTGGACGAGTGCGCGACCGGCGTGGCGGTCTACCGGTACTGGCTCTCGGGCCAGTGGGCCGGCTCCGGCAGCGTGACGCTGAGCTTCCTCGCCGACTCCTGGTCCTACGACTCGACCGTCGGCTTCGGCAGCGCATCGATCCAGGACCTGGCCGAGGGCAACGCGACCCTCCGGATCGCCGTCACGGGCCTCCCGGACAACTGGGTGCTCGACGCCGCCTCGCGCGCCGCCCTGGTCCAGCTGCTCACCGATCTGGACACCTCCGACGGCGCCCTGGGCACGCAGCTCTACTCCGGCACCGACTGGGTGATCACGCTGCTGGAGTCCGGCGCCATCTCCTACGACGCCGCCAGCAAGACCCTGCTCGTGCCGGTGGTCGTCGCCAAGGGCTCGGCCTGGTCCTCCTCCACCGCGACGACGCTCAGCTTCAACCCGACCGTGACGTCGGCGTCGCTCAGCGCCAGCAGCACCGTCGGGCAGGGCGCCACGCCGACCGGAGCGACCCCGGGCACCGAGGTCAGGTCGCTGACCGTCCCGACGGAGCACCGCAGCTTCTTCGACGTCCACTACGACAACGCCCTGGTCCTCGACCTGCTCAACCAGTCCTTGGTGACGCTCGGCGGCACTGCGGTCAGCTCCGGGGGGGTCCTGACGCCGCTGAGCCTGGGCGGCGGTGACGTCCGCTACCTCGTCGCGGGCACCTTCGTGCCGGGCACGCTGTCGCTGGAATTCAAGCTCGACCTGCTCAACACCGTCGATGCCCGCGGTCCGCCGACCGGCTGGACCGAGACCCAGACAAGCACAGTCACCGGCGCCACCGCGGAGCTCGTCCGCACGGGCACCACCGAGGACGGCAACGCGACCGTCACCGGGATCGGCGGCACCATCGTGAGCCGGGACCTCATCAACGGCCAGCACTACCTGGAGATCCGCTTCAGCCCCTCGGTCGGCTACGCGATCGACCCGGCGACCATCAACGGCGGCGAGCTGGTGCTCTCCGGGCCCGGTGGCCCCGTGACGCTCGGCGCCCCCGTGCGCGTCGGCAACACCTCCACCTGGCGCTACTCCTTCCCCGGCAACCTCGCCGACGGCCTCTACACCGTGACCTTCGTGGCCGGCAGCTTCGCCGACACCCACGGCACCGCGAACCTGGCGTCGGTCCAGACCTTCACAGTCGGGGGCACCACCAGCGGGCTCTACAACCCGGCCGGCAACACCACCACCACGACGTCCAACCTCAACGGCCGGGGTTGGGTGGACGTGACGTTCACCGGTGCGGACCCGGCTTCGGTTCTCGACAGTGCCGCGGAGTTCACCCTGATCGCCACGCCGGGCGGCGGCTCCGGCACGCCGTACACGCTCACCCTGGTGGGGGCACCGGTCCGGGTCGGCACCAGCGACACCTACCGGTACTTCTTCGCCGGCTACGAGGGCGGCACCCTGTCGCTCGCACCGGTGAGCGGCTCGTGGAGCGCCAACACCGTCCCCCAGAGCGCCAACGGCTCGATCGAGAGCAACCTCACCGAGGACACCATCGCCTCCCGGATCTGGCTCGACGTCTTCTACACGCCCGCGGGCACGGCCACGGTGACCGGCGTGGACGGCAACGAGCTGGCCGCCATCCCCGGGTTGACCCCGCTGGCCCACGACGGCGTGGTCCGGCTGGGAGACACCAACGTCTACCGCTACCTGTTCACCGGCTCGGAGCTGACGCCGGGCACCCTGACCGTCACCGTCCAAGCCGGCACGTGGGGCGACTCCGCCGGGAGCGTCGGTGCGGGCAGCACCTCCGCCGTGACCCTGGTCCAGCCGGCACAGAGCTTCTACATCGAGATCTCCGGCGGCCTGACGCTGCGGGCGCCGTTCGTGGACGAGCCGCTGCTGGACCTCAAGGCCGAGGTGATCTTCGAGATCAACCCGGCCGCGAAGACCTTCATCCTCACCTTCGACGGCCAGCTCTACATCTACAAGCTCGGCACCGTGGGCTCGACCTCCGGCCGGTTCGTGCTCGACCTCGGGGACAGCAGCCGCCAGCCCGCCCGGCTTCTGGGGCGTGGCCAGCCTGGAGACCAACTTCTACTAGCTCGAGCAGTACGGCGTCTTCCTCTACGCCAAGGGCACGCTGCAGATCAACACGACCGGGGGGACGAAGACCGAGACGATCATCCTCAAGGGCATCGGCCCCGGCGGTTCCGACGTCGTCCGTAGTTCGATCTCGCCGCGGGCAGCTTCCAGCTCGAGCTCGGCGGCCAGGCGCGGATCCGCGTGCCGGGAACCACGACCGACCTGATGCGTGCTCAAGGGCGGGTTCGTCCTGAGCATCAAGACCAGCCGAAGGTCCAGCTGACGATGTACGCCAGGCCAGCCTGTCCTTCGGCGTCGGCGCCGCCCAGCTGACCTACGGCAGCGTCACCGGGCTCTGCTGATGCGGGGCCGGACCGTACGGGAACCACGCCGGCGTCGCGGGGCAGATCACGATCGGGGCCGGTGGAGGGATAGGTCTCCCTGACGGGACACCGGGCTGCAGCGTCAGCGGCAGCGTCACGGTGATGTTCAACACCACGCTGCAGGACAAGACCTTCACGTCCCCGACAGCTTCCGCCGCTCTGGCCGCGGCCTACCCGGCTCGATCACGTCTTCGGTGCCGCGCCGGGCCTGGACGGAAAGCGCAACCCGAAGGCGCCGGCCGGCGGTGAGGTCTACGTCAAGGCGATCATGCAGGCGCAGCTGACCATCGGCGGTGTCATCACCCTCAACGGCTTCATCGCCATCACCGCGGCGGTCGACCCCACCGGGACTGCGTACTTCAAGATCGACGGAGCGGTGGGCGTGAGCATCCCGCTGCTCGGTGCCTCTCCGCCACGGTCAACCTCGCCGTGTACGTCGGCGCGCACACCGGCGTGGTCGGCGGCATGCAGCTGACGCGCGGGACCGCGACCTCGCTGGGTCGTGACATCAGCGGTCAGTTCCTGGTCGAGATCAACACCTTCACCAGCCGCAGACGATCCAGACCTTATGACCGCGGCCAGGCAGTTCACCTACAGCGACGGCAGCGGGAGCACCCTCGACGGTGTTCGGCGGCCTGGCGCACGACGCCGGGGCAACCTGGTCATCGGCACGGACACCAGTCGCCCCGGGCTGTCCGTGCTGCTCTCCGGTCTGCTCAGCATCGGCGACCAGCTTCGTCATCGACGCGGCCGCCCAGCTCATCGTCGGTCTCGACGACCCGACGACCTCGACTCCGAACGACCCCTACCTCCAGGTCCTGGTCAACGGCCACCTGCAGATGGGCGCCCTCGGCAAGCTGGGCATGGTCGACTCCGGCTTCCGGATCAGCGCAGCGGCCTGGTCGCGGACATGCAGGTCAGCCTGAGCGGCACGGCTTCGGCGCCGGGGCGGGCTCACGATCGACGCCAGCGTGACGCTGGGACTGAACACCACCAGCGGCGACCAGACCCTGTGCATCACCTCCGGTGGCACCTGCCTGGGCACCAGCACGGTGGTGCCGCGAGGATTCCGGCTGCGCATCGACGGCAGCGATCTCGATCGCCTTCATCAGGGGTTCGGGCACGCTGGACGTCACCGTCGGGCCGGCGGGCGTCGGGTTCACCTTCGCGCTGCACTTCGGCATCGGCAACCTCAAGTTCGACCTCAACGGCGGCGCCGGCCTCTACGCCGACGGCATCGCGCTGCGGCTCAGCGTGCACGCGGTCGCGGACGTCGGGCCGATCTTCCTCATCGACGCGAGCGGCTCGATCCAGGTCAACACCACCGGCTAGACCCGGCTCGGGCATCGCGGCGCACACCTTCGCCTTGACGTCCCGGCAAGCCAACCTCCTCAAGGTGCTCAACCTCGACGCCACTGCACTCCTGGTCACAGCGGCGGCTGCCTCGGCACCTGCACGCAGACGCCAGCGTCGAGCTTCTTCGACCTCGGGCAACATCGAGCGGCAGCGGCGAGCTCTACAGCGACGGCGGCTTCAGGGATCTTCACGGCGACCTCCTGCTCGGCAGTCCACGCCTACGGACTGGGGGCACGTTCAGCACGGCGTGGCCCTGCCTCGTGAGCGACGGCAACACCTTCTACCAGCTCACACTGGGCCTCGCCTGCGGTAGTCGGTCTACGTCGCTCGGGCTGACCCTCGCGGTGTCGGCCTCAGCTTCGAGGTCAGCCTCGACACCGGCGACCGCCGGTGACCGGACGGAAGGTCAGATCGAGTCCACGGTCAAGGTCAAGATCCACATGCTGTTCGTCACGATCACCAAGACGTCAGCGTCACCATCGGCTACCTGCAGCTGCCGCCGCCCGACCTACCTGGCCGGGCGGCTAACGTCTACGGCAGTACTGCTCCACACCAACATGCAGCACTGGGACGATCCCGCGACTCCGCGACCACGCTCTAGCTCAACGTGGGCAGTTCCTTCGCGGCCGGCTGCGCAACATCGGGACACGACACCGACGAGACCTTCACCATCGAGCAGATCGACGGTACACGCACGAAGGGACGATCAGGTGACGGCATTCGGGCGGAGCAACGTCTACCAGACGTCAACGTCGATCGCGGCCAGTTCAGCGGCGGCAGCGACACGGTCTTCGTCAAGCCGGGTGTGCTCGTGCCGGTTGAACCTCGACGGCGGCTGCGGCAACGACGTCATCGCCTACTCGGCGCGGGCGGCACGGCCTCGTGCGACTCCGGCGCGAGAAGAACTGCCTGCTCGGCGGCGACGAGACGGCGGCACCGACCGCAGGTCGACGACTGCATCTCTGTCGACGGCCCGGCCGACGCGGATGGTAAGGCTGGTACGGCAACGACGTCGTCCATCCACAACGGCAGCGGCACCGCTGGTATGTACGGTGGCGACGGCAGCGACCACCTACGGGCTCCTCCGCCGCGGACTAGCTCGACGGCGGTGCCGGCAACGACCAGCTCGACGGCCGCGGCGCGAAGTTCTACGGCGGCTCGGGCGACGACGCGATCACCGACGTCATCGACATCGCCGCCTCCGCGTGCGACCGTGATCGACGGTGGAGGGCGGACAAGGCGATCGCTGACCTCGTGCCAGCGTCGCGACGCAGATCAGCCTGGGATCGGCCGGACACGACCCCGGCCAGCTGTGAGCTGCGATGGACTACGGCCTGCGCGCGGATCGAGCACCGCGCGGAGGTCACCGGCGTCGAGGACTTGACCATCGACGACCGCGCCGGCGGTGACCTGGTGACCGTGGACGACCTCGACGGTTCGGGCCTGAGCGCCCTGACCATCGACCTGGGACGGACCGCGACCATCAACGGCTACCGCCAGCAGAGCATCGACGGCAGCAGCTTCACCCAGACGGTGCCGGACGTCCGCTACAGCCCGGACCACGCGGCCGACGCGATCGTGCTCAACGGCTCCGCCGCCGGTGACACCTTCGTGGTGACGACCGCGGGCGACACCACGAACGTCGACGTCACCACCGGTGCGCACTACACCGTGGCACTGCTGCACGGCATCCGCGCGGAGGGCGACAGTCTCGAGATCGACAGCCTCGGCGGCGACGACACGCTGCGGGCATCCGGGGAGACCGCGGACAACCTTGCACTGAAGCTGGTCTCGGGCGACGGCAACGACGAGGTCGTCGGGTCGGTCTACAACGACGTCATCGACTCGGGTCTGGGCGACGACACCGTGACCGGCGGTGACGGCTACGACGTCTTCTACGACGCCGGTGGCTACGACACGCTCAAGGAGTCCTTCGACCGCGACTTCTTGCTCGCGGACAACCTGCTCGTCATCGGTCAGGTGAGCTCGAAGACGCCGGGCACCAGCTTCACCAGCGGCATCGCCGAGGACCTCAGGGGCATCTTCGAGCACGCGCTCCTCACCGGCGGAGACTCGGGCAACACCTCCCTCGTCGGCGACGCCGACGGCCGGGTCTCGGTCGGCGGCTCCACGCGCACCGTCACCGGCTGGCACGGTGTCGTCTCGATCGACGCTCAGGGCGGCGACGACCTCATCGCCGTGTCCACCCGCGACTCGGTCGGCTCGCACGTCTACGTCTCCGGCGGCACGGGCAACGACCAGCTGGTGGTCGACGGCACCGACCTGCGCGAGGACGTCACCCTCGACGACTCCTCGGCCTTCGACTACACCGAGCGGATCACCTCGGCCCAGTGGTCGCCCACGAAGCAGCCGCCCACCGTGATCGACCAGACCGGTGTCGACACCGTCCTGGTCCGCACCTACGGAGGCGGCGACCGCGTCCTCGTCCGCCGGCTGCCGACCGGCACGCCGCACACGATCGACACCGGCGCCGGCGACGACCAGGTGGCCGTGGGTGACACCGCCGCGTTCACCGGACCCGGCGACCTGGCGGTCACCCACGACGGAGGCACCCTCAACGAGATCCGCTCGGGGCTGACCGTCCTGGGTGGCAGCGGCACCGACACCCTGTCCTTCGACGACTCCGGCGACACCGCCGCCAACACGGGCGTGCTGAGCCGGGCGCTGCTCACCGGTCTGGGTCTGGCCAGTGCCGGTGCGGCGTACCTGGACCAGGAGTGGCTCGACGTCGACCTCGGCTCCGGCAACGACCGGCTCGACGTGCTGAGCACCCACGGTGAGGCCGGGCTGCCGGTGCGGACCAAGCGCACGGACATCACCACCGGCGCCGGCAACGACACCGTGAACGTGCAGACCATCGACGGACCGACCTCGGTCGACCTCGGCTCGGGCAGCAACACGGTCAACGTCGGCAGTCGCGCACCGGTCACCTCGGGGGGCACCCTCGACGGGATCCGGGCACACCTGGTCCTCACCGCCCTGGACGGCAACGACACCCTCAACGTCGATGACAGCGGCACCGCCCTCCACGACCGGGTCGGTGCCATCCAGGCCACCCGGATCACCGGGCTCGGCACCACCTTCAACTCCAGCTGGACCAACCTCGACGGCAGCCTGGCGCTGCCCGACGTGGTCCAGGTGGTCCGAGTCCGTAACGCCATGAGCGGACGGTTCCGGCTCACGGTCGCGGGGCTCGGAACCACCACCGACCTGGACTTCGACGCGACTGCCGCGCAGGTACAGACGGCACTCGAGGCGCTCGTCGGGGCCGGCAACGTCCTGGTGACCAAGGCCAGCGACGCCTGGATGGTCAGCTACCGCGCCGCTCTGGGCGGCGCGGCGGGCTGGGCGCACCTGCTGAGCATGGTCACCGACTGGACCGACTCCTCGCCCAAGCTCGCTCCCGTCTCGGGGCTGAGCGTGGAGGCCATGGTCACCGCGATGAGTGACGGCTGGATCGACTACACCGGGTTCGACGCGCTGCACGTGTCGCTCGGCGGTGGCGACGACGCCATCAACCTCGACAGCACGCCCGGCCCGGCGACCCTGTCCACCGGCGGCGGCGACGACGTGGTGATGATCGAGACGGTCAAGGCCGCCACCACCGTCGACGGGGGTGCCGGGGACGACATCCTCGTCCTGAACCCGGTGATCGTCGCGGGCGAGCCGTCCGGTCTCGGCGGCGACCTCACCCTGGTCGGCGGCACCGGTTCGGACTACTACCTCATCGGCCTGTGGAGCCAGCTCAACCGCCACGTCGCGGTGCAGGACGGTTTCCGCGCCCCGGTGGGCGACGTGGTCAACCCCGACAACGACACCAACACGCTCATCGTCAACGGCTCTCTGGGCGGGGACACGTTCCTGCTCCGTAAGAACGTGATCGCGCTGCTCAACTCCCCGGACGCCAACGGCGCTTTCCAGGCCGCGGAGTACGTCACCTACGACGACACCATCAACGGTGGCGCCATCCTCAACGGTCTCGCCGGCGACGACACCTTCGCCTTCGACGACACCTCGACCTTCATGACCGTCAACGGTGACTCGGGCAACGACCGGTTCTTGGTCGGCCAGATCCTGACCGAGTACCAACCGAGCCTGCAGTACGGCATCGGCTTCGGCAGCCGGTTGCCGGGCGACTCCGTGTTCGACGCGAACTTCTTCGCCTCGACGCGTGGCTGGCTCACCAACGGCGTCTCCAACCCGGTGACGATCAACGGAGGCACCGGCGACGACCTGTTCGACATCTTCCGGAACAAGGCGTCCTTGACCCTCAACGGCGAGGACGGCGACGACACCTTCATCGTGCGCACCTTCGTCGCGGACTCCGAGCTGACCAAGGTGGCCTCGGGCGTGGGACGCGACGTCATCCGCTACGTGATGAACGCGCCGGTCTCCATCGACGGCGGCGACGGCTACGACACCGTCGTGTTCGTCGGCACCGAGTTCCCCGACACCTTCGTGATCACCTCCAACGGCGTCTACGGAGCCGGCCGCTTCGTCAGCTACGTCAACGTCGAGCGCCTGGTCGTCGACGGCGCGGAGGGCGACGACACCTTCTACGTCGAGTCCACCAACCCGAACGTGGAGACGCGCATCGTCGGCGGACTCGGCAACGACACCGTCGAGGTCGCCGGGAACGCACCCGCCGTCCAGGCTGACGACTTCCTGGGCCACAGCGGCATCGTGACCGCCAGCATCGAGACCGCGACTGGCGGCTGGAACGGCATCCCGATCAACGGCATCAGCACCGACATCGCCGACGCCCAGGACGGCATGGTGGTGATCACGCCACCGGTCGGCGGCGCCCGTGTGGTCGAGAACGGCGCGACCAGCTCGGTCGGCGTACGCCTGAGCCAGGCGCCGACGGGCACCGTGGTGCTCACGGTCCAGGCGCCGGCGGTCAACATCGCCTCCACCAGCCGGGTCCGTGGCGTCGAGCTGAAGGTCGACGGCGGCAGCTGGGGCCCGACCGCCACCCTCACCTTCACCGCGTCGAACTACTGGACGGCCCAGACCGTCTGGATCCGGGCGATCGACGACGCCGCCGCGGAGGACACCCGCACCGTGGTGCTCCAGACCGCCGTCCTGCAGAGCGCCACCACGGCGCCCGAGTACGCGCAGACGATGGTCGCCAACACGCTGGTCACGGTCGTGGACAACGACGCGGTCGGCGTGGTCCTCGGGACGACGTCAGGCGGCGGCATCGACCTCGGCGGCCCCTCGGTCGTCGAGCCGTACGTGGTCAACGGCACCCTGATCTCCAGCAACGGCTCGACGTTCACCTACCGGATCTCCTTGAACCGCGCGCCGCTGGGGAACGTCACCATCACCGTCGACCCCGGCAGCCAGCTGCACGTCGTCGGCTCGGCGACCCTGAGCTTCAGCCCGGACGTGCTCAGCCGCGACGTCACCCTGCAGGCCAACAGCGACACGGTCGTGGAGGGTCCCCACTACGGCTACGTCAACGCCTCGGTCACCGCCGGCGGCGAGATCTGGTCGGGCACCGGCCTGACCCTCACCGGCCGGGGCAACGAGATCTCGGTCTCGACCGCGGGCCTGCCGCCGGCGGCGCTGGCCACCAACGCACTGCGCGGCTACCTGCTGCGGATCTTCGCCGGCCCGGGGGAGGGGCAGACCCGGAGGATCTACGAGAGCTTCGTCTCCAATGGCCGCCTGGTGCTCGCCACCGACACCGACTGGGACATCCTTCCGGGCACCGCCGCCGGTTGGGTGCTCAGCGGGTACGTCGCGCCGCCGGTCGTAGGCGCGCTCACCGGCACCGTCACCGTGGTGAGCGGCGACCTGCGCACCATCACCCTGACGGGGATCACCCTGCCCACGGCTGACGGTGGCCTCGCGGGCGCCATCGTCCGCATCACCGACGGCTCGGGACCGGGCGTGTACCGCAGGATCGCCTCCAACACCACGACCTCGATCACCACGGTGGACGCCTGGGGCGTGGGCAGCATCGGCGTCGGCACCAAGGTCGCTGTCATGGACCTCTCCGGCACCGAGATCGACCGCCTGTCCGTCGCCATCGCCGACGCCAACACCCCGGGAGTGGTCGTCACCCAGTCCGACGGCAGCACCCGCCTCGTCGAGGGAAACGCGACGACCCAGGTCACCGACAGCTACACCGTGCGGCTCACCCAGGCACCGGGACAGACCATTCGGGTCTACCTTGATCCGCAGGTGACCCCGTCCGGCTACTACGCCTCGACGACCTCGTCCTTCACCCACACCGACCGGATCCAGGTCACGCTGAGCGGTGCCGTGCACGTGGACCCGGTCAACGGTCGCTACTACGTGGAGTTCGACGACACCAACTGGATGACCCCCCAGGTGATCACCGTCACCGCGATCAACGACGGCATCCGCGACGGCAACGACCTGCAGGCCTTCGCGCCGGTCGCCCGCCTGGCGGCCACGGTCCAGGGTCCGCTCTTCGTGTTCGGCGGTGAGGACCCCGACCCGTCGTACAACACCTCGCTCACGAACTACCTGCCGATCGTGATGCCCGGGGAGCACTCCAGCAAGCCCAAGCCGCCGGTCCTGCCGACGATCCGCGTCGACGAGAGCAAGCAGGTCGACCGCCTCGTGCTCCACAACGAGGACAGTCCTGCGGACAGCGTCGGGGCGCTCACCTCCAGCCGGATCACCGGCCTCGGCATGGCGCCGGACACCTACGTCGCCGGACGCCGCTTCCAGGACGGGATCACCTACGCCGACATGGAGGCGCTGGAGATCTACCTCGGGTACGGCAGCGACACCTTCACCGTCGACTCGACCCACGCCGGCACCACGCTGATCGACGCCGGGCGCGGCAACGACCAGATCCTCGTCCACACCCTGAGCGGTCACACCCTGCTGTACGGCGGAGCCGGTGACGACACCGTGCGGGTGGGAACGACGGACGGGCCCACGCTGAACCAGGTCGCGGCCCTGCTCGGGTTCGACGGTGGCACCGGCTACGACGCGGTCTACCTCGACGACCACGCCGACGGTTCGGACAACCGTGCCGTCGTGACGCCCACGTCGGTGACCGGTCTGGGCATGACGGCCGGCACGGACAGCGTCTGGACCCTGCGTCCGGGGACCGCGAGCGTCGTCACGCTCGTGGTGGCCGGCGTCGGCTTCCTGCAGTTCACCGTCGGCGCTCCCACCACCGACGAGGCCGCCGCGGGGATGCGTCAGCTAACGGCAGCCAACCTGGTCGCGGGCCTGCAGCACCTCCTCTTCCCGCTCGGCATGACCTACACCGGGCCGGCCGGGCCGCACGAGGTCACCGAGGCCGACTGGCTGCACACCGGTTGCGGCACCTACGGCACGAGCGACTGCGCCCCCAGCGTCTGGGTGCACCAGCTCGGCGACGCCTACGTGATCGGCTTCCAGGGCGAGCTCAAGGGCGTGGCCGTCACCCTGCAGGCCTTCGACACCGGCCAGGGCGTGGCCGCCCTGGCCGCACGCACCGACGGGCTGGAGTACGCCACCCTGGAGCAACTAGACCTCACCACGGGCGGCGGCGCGGACGTCTTCAACGTGCGTGGCACGGGCGCGGTCTCCCACACCGACCTGCACACCGGGGCCGGCGACGACCGCATCTACGTCTCCTCCCTCGCCGACGTCCCGCTCAGCGGGGCCGGCTCCCGACCGGACTACCTGTCCGGTGACCTGACCCTGATCGGCGGAACGCTCAACATCGACGCCGGATCGGGTCGCCAGACGCTGATGGTCAGCGACGAGGCCTACCTCGGGAACCGGTCGGTGCGGATCACCCGCGACCGCTCGCGGGCGATCGAGAAGGACGGCCGCACCAACACCGACACGCGCCTCACCTCCGACGGCGAGCTCGCCGCCACGGGCGCCATGTATGTGGTCGGACTCGCCGGACGCGCCATCACCTACCGTGCCGACGCGACCGGCAACTTCGCGGACGGCATCTGGTTGTGGTCCGGCTACGGCAGCGACACCTTCACGGTCACCGACACGTGGAAGACCGCCGGGCTGCGCACCATCACCTGGCTCAACACGGGCCTCGGCGACGACTCGGCTTCGGTCACCCTGAGCCCGACCAAGGACGACCTGCTGGTGCTGGACACCCAGGGTGCCTACAACCAGGTGGTCCGCACGGTCAGCCTCTACGGCGGCGACGACCTGCGACCCGGCGACGTGGTCCAGGGCGTCATCCTCGGCGGCATCCTCGTGGGTGCCGGCCGGTTCGAGGGCAACCCCGGTGACGGCAGTGTCGGGCTCTTCGACAGCAGCTCGTGGACCGGCGCCGCCTGGGCGGCTCTGACGCTCACGGTGCTCCGGACGTACGTCGAGACGGCGATCCTCACGGCCCAGCAGACGCTCTTGCTGTCCACGCCGATCGTGGACGGCGACACCGTCACGGCCACGGTCAACGGCGTGGCGACGGCCGTGTCGGTCGTGGATCAGACGCTGAGGTTCACCGACGGCCCCGTGACCGGCTTCGTGGTGGTGCGCATCGCCCGCACGACCGTGGAGGCCCCCGCGCCGGCGAGCTACGCCACCACCTCCGACGACGACACCGTGCACGCGGAGAGCTCGACACTGCCGCTGGTCATCGTCGGCGGACAGGGCGCGGACCAGCTGCACGGCGGCACCGGCGGTGACATCGTCCTGGGTGATCGCGGCCGGATCCTCTGGTTCGCACCCGGCAGCGTGCCCACCGGCTACGGCACGACCAGCCTCACTGCCGGGGACCTCGCGGCACTCGAGGGCGCCGCGGTGGTCGTGGCCGGTCACGCCGGACCCGGCGACAAGACCGACGGCGTGGACGGCCGGCTCGTCGGCCTCGTGATCAGCACCGACCCGCGGATCGGCGGCAACGACACGATCACCACCGGCAGCGGTCGCGACACCGTGATCGGCGGCGCGGGCACGGACACCATCACCACGAACCGGTCCAGCTCGAGCGACCAGACCGACGTCGTCCTCGGCGACCACGGCTTCGTCGACTACGCGCTGGCCGATGGCAACGCCGCCGACCTCGACCGGGTCTGGAGCACCGACCCGACCCTGGGTGGCAACGACACCCTCACCACCGGCGAGGGTGACGACGTGGTCATCGGCGGTGTGGGCGCCGACACCATCGACGCGGGTAAGGGCGAGAACGTCGTGATCGGGGACAAGGGCTCGATCACGGCCTCTACTTCTGCGGATCGGGGCACGGGTAGTTGCCGATGACGCTGGGGCGGGTGGAGACCACGTATGCGGCGCCGGTCGGCGGTGTCGAGACCGGCGGCGCGGACACGATCATGACCGGGTCGGGGACCGACATCGTGCTCGGTGGTGCGGCTGGTGACACGATCGTGACCGACCGTGGTGCGGGTGTGGATGCGACGGATCTGGTGTTGGGTGACTTCGGGTTCATCGACTGGGTGGCGTTGGACGGTGATCCCTCCGACATCGACCAGATCGTGTCTACTGACACCGGCCTCGGCGGCGACGACACCATCTGCACCGCCATGCCGATCTGGACGGGCGCCACGCTGACCGGATGTGGCGGGGTGGCGAGCCAGCCCGATGCCGGCGCGGACGTCGTCGTCGGTGGCTACGGGTCCGACACGATCTGGGCCGGAACCGGCCACAACATCGTGCTCGGCGACAGCGGCGCGCTGACGGCGTACGAGAGCGTGACCCAGCAATGGGGCACGCTGCCGATGTCGCCGATGACGCTGACGTCGATCGACGTCGCCACCGGTGGTGACGACGTGATCACCACCGAGGGCGGGATGGACACCGTGGTCGGTGGCGCCGGCAACGACAGTGCGTACCTCGGTGACGGGCCGGACGTGTTCGTCGGGGACAACGCGACCCTCACCTGGGCGGTCAGAACCCTCGGGACCGCGGCACCTGCCCTTCGGCTCGTGACTATCGACACCATCGCCAACAACGTCGGTGGCAACGACACCGCCTACGGCCAGGGCGGCGAGGACGTGCTCGTCGGCGGCACCCTCGATGACTCGCTCGACGGCGGTACCGGGCGTGACCTGCTCTTCGGCGACAACGTCACGCTCGACCGCTCCGCGACGGTGTGGTCCGCGTCGGGTGATCAGGGCACCTTCGGCATCTACACCAACCCGCGCTACCAGAAGCTCACCTCGGCGCAGATCTACAGCACCAACCCGACCAACGCCGGGACCGCGAACGTCGACGGCAGCTGGAACGCCGACCCCCTGGGGAACCCGGTGTGGGGCGACTTCCGGATCACGCTCGAGGACCACGACCTCGCCACCCAGACCGCCGGGCTCGCCACCGGTTCGACCGACGTCCGGTTCGGCGACGACCACATCGCCGGCGGGGCGGGCGACGACACGATCTTCGGCCAGCTGGGCAACGACACCATCCAGGGCGACGGCAACATCGACAACGGCGCGCACGCCTACCGGCCGCAGAACGGCCTGCTCGACCTGAAGGTCGGCACCGGCACCGGGCTGACGACCGACGGTGAGGACTACGTCGAGGGCGGCGGCGGCAACGACACGCTCTTCGGTGACGGCGGGCGTGACGACCTGATCGGCGGCAGCTCCGACCTGTTCAGCCTGCTCACCCCGGACAAGCGCCCGGACGGCAACGACCTGATCTTCGGTGGCAATGGGGCGGCGAACGGTCGCAACGACCAGACCATGGGCCACGGCACCGACTCCGACACGATCGTCGGCGACAACGGGAACATCCTGCGGCTGGTGGGCAGCAACGGGCAGTTCCTCGGGTTCACCTACGACGGCGCGTACACCACCACCGACCCGGTGCACCTGCTGCCGCGGGCGGTCACACTGCTCGACTACACCCCGGGCGGCCCGGACCGGCACCCGGAGCTGTTCCCGGGCATGACCCAGGCCCAGTCCGCTGACGCCGGCAGCGCGAACGTCGACATCTGGGGCACCGACGAGGTCCACGGCGAGGGCGGCGACGACACCGTCTACCTCGGCGGCGGCAACGACGTGGCCTTCGGCGACGGCGGCGACGACGACATCATCGGCGGCTGGGGCCACGACTGGATCTCCGGCGGCATCGGCCAGGACGGCATCCTCGGCGACGATGGGCGGATCTTCACCTTCCGCAACGGCAGCACCGAGCCGCTCAACGGCGTCACGCCGGCGACGAGCCAGAGCCAGATCACCACCCCGGGCAACATCCAGGTGGCCGACATCTACGTCACCGGCAAGCTCAACAAGTACGTCGACGAGACCCCCTTCGGCCTCAACCCGGCCAGCCAGGGCTTCGACGACCCACTGTTCGCGCCGGCGTACGCCAACGACGTGATCTTCGGCGGCCTGGGCAGCGACTTCCTGCACGGCGGCGCAGGCGAGGACGCGATCTCCGGCGCCGAGGCGCTGCCGGTCAGCTACGCCCCGACGTACGCCAACGTGGGCGGCGTCCTGACCACCACCGGTGTCGTCGAGACCGACTGGAACCACCCGTTCAACGACGGCACCCTGCTCGGCTTCGACCCCGCTTCGGGCGAGTTCGTCCTCTACGACGAGTACGACCCGCGCCGGAAGATCATGCTCAACACCGACGGGTCCCTGATCAAGGGCACCGGCGGTGTGGAGTGGTTCCTGAACAACGACGCCACCGAGGGCCCGCAGATCGTGGCCGGCACCGCCACGACCCCGCGGGTCGGAAACGACGGTGAGGACGTGCTCTTCGGCGACCACGGCAACGACTGGCTGGTCGGCGGCACCGGGCGCGACACCCTGTGGGGCGGCTGGGGCAACGACCTGCTGCAGGCCGACGACATCCTCACCACCAACGGCAACCTCAACGACGTCCCGGAGACCAACTACGACTACGAGGACCGCGCCGTGGGCGGCGCGGGGCTCGACGTGCTCATCGGCAACACCGGCGGCGACCGCCTGATCGACTGGGTCGGCGAGTTCAACAGCTTCATCGTCCCGTTCTCCCCGTTCGGCATCGCCACGGTGAGCCGTCAGGTGCCGCCCCGGCTGATGGAGTTCCTCTACGCGCTGAGCGAGGCCCAGGGCGCCGACCCGACGATCGGCAGCGACGGCGACCCGCGCAACGGCGAGCCGTTCGGCGAGGCCGGCATCGTCACCCAGAAGGACGACGCCTGGCAGGACCAGACCGGAGGCCCGCGCGACCCGCAGCCCGGCAACGTGCCCGGCGGCAGGCGCGACGTGCTCCGCGGCGCCGACTTCAACAGCAGCAGCACCCTCGACGGCTTCTACGTCGACAGCGGCACCTGGTCGGTCAGCGGGGGAGCGCTCGCGGTCGCGGCGCAGAGCCTCGGCGGGGACGCGGCGGCGGTCTTCTACGTCGACGACTACCTGCCGATCTACTACGAGATCAGCGCGAGTGTGAAGACCCAGAAGCCGACCGCGGGCTGGAAGGCCAACGCCTACATCATCTTCGACTACTTCAGCCCGACCGACTTCAAGTTCACCGGCATCGACATCTCCACCAACAAGCTGGTGATGGGGCAGCGGGACGCGAGCGGCTGGCACGTGCTTGCCCAAGGCAACAAGCAGATGAAGGGCAACACCTACTACAACCTGCTGGTCACCGTGAACGGCACCACGGCGACCCTGCTGGTCGACAACAAGTCGGTGTTCACCTACACCTACGCACCGCGCTACATCGACGGCGTCGCCTACGGGCTCAACAAGGGCATGGTCGGGATGGGGTCGGACAACGCCCGCGGCAGCTACGACAACGTGCGCGTCCAGGTCCTCCCGCCGCAGGTGACGTACGACGGCACCACCGACTTCACCACCGGCAGCACCGACCAGCTGGACACGCCGACCAGCGGCACCTGGAGCCCGGGCAGCACCGGCTACATCGGCGACGGTGCCGGAACGCCGGCGCTGGCCCCGGCCAGGCTCGGCGACGTCTCCCGGCTCGCGAGCACCTCCTGGGTCGAGATCACCGCGAAGGTGGCCACCGACGGGTTGGCCGGGGTGGCCTTCGATTCCTACGGCGCCGGCGACTTCAAGTTCGCGGCCCTTGACGTCCCGAGCCAGCGGGTGGTGCTCGGCCACGTCAACCCCCGCACCGGCTGGGTGGTCGACGCCTCGGTGGCCAAGGCGCTGACCGCCGGCACGGCGTACTCGATGATGGTCACCCTCAAGGGCGCTTCGGTGAGCGTCATGCTCGACGGCTTCTTCATGGTCAGCTACGGCTACAACGCCGGTGTCGGCGACGGCCGGTTCGGACTGATGACGCGTGACCAGGGGACCTTCAGGTCGCTCCGCGTCCGCACCGACGACGAGGGCCTGGTCGACGTCTCGCCGCCCACGACCACCACGACGACGGCGCCCGCCGTCGTCCCCACGGTGTCGGTGTCCGACGCGAGCATCACCGAGGGCAACAGCGGGACCACCTCGGTGGCGGTCACGGTCGCCCTGTCCGAAGCCGCCACCGCGACGGTCAGCGTGCCGTGGTCCACGGTGGCCGGGAGCGCCCTGGCCGGCTCGGACTTCGCCGCCGCGTCCGGGACGCTCGTCTTCGCGCCCGGAATGACCCAGCAGGTCATCGTGCTCTCCGTGCTGGGCGACACCGCGGTCGAGTCCGACGAGACGTTCCAGGTCCTGCTCGGCGACGTCAGCGGCGCCACGGTGACCGACGGAACGGGGGCGGTGACCATCGCGAACGACGACACCGCGACGGCACCGCCCCCGCCGGCTCCTTCCTCGACCCCAACGGTCTCGATCCAGGACTCGTCGGTGAAGGAGGGCAAGAACGGCCGTAGCAACGTGGCGATGCGGCTCGCGCTCAGCTCCGCCTCGACGTCGACGGTCACCGTGACCGTCCGGCTGGGGACCGGTGGTACGGCGACCGCGGGCAGTGACTTCTCGTTCTCCACGACCACGGTGAGCTTCGCCCCAGGGAGCACCTCGGCGACCGTCACGGTCCAGGTGTTCGGCGACCGGACCAAGGAACCCGACGAGACCGTGGTCCTGGACCTGGTCTCGCCCACCGGCGCCACGCTCGGCACCGCCGAGGGCACGCTGACCATCCTCGACGACGACTCCCGCCTGGTGGTGGCCGCTGTCGGACCGGGGAGCATCACGCCGGTGAGCGACGCGGAGATCGCCACTGCGTTGGCTGCGGCGACCGCCTACTGGCGTGCTCGCGGGTTCGACGTGGCGCCACTCGACCGGGTGCAGGTCGTGCTGACGGACATGGGCGGCACCGACCTCGGCCAGGCGGTCGGCGACACGATCCTGCTGGACCGCGACGCCGCAGGCTGGGGCTGGAGCCGTGCCGACCTGGTCGCCGTGCTGACCCACGAGCTGGGCCACGTGCTCGGGCTGTCGCACACCGTCCGCGGTGTGATGGCGCCGGTGCTCGACCTGGCCACGGCACCCGCTCCGCAGGGCGTCGACCATCTCGGTGGAGTCGTCGACGCCCGCACCGCTGCAGCGGTCCCGGCGGCCGGTGTAGCCACGGCACCGGCCGTCCCCGCTGTGGAGAACGTCGCGCTGCTGCGCCCACGCGCCCTCGCCGTCACGGTCGCCCTCGCCGTCATGGCGACCAGGACGGCGGTCGCGGTGCCCGCCGGGCTGCCGGCCCTCGCACCGGCCGCTCCTCCCGCCGCCGGGTCCCCGCTGCCGGAGCCCGGGCTCCCGTGGTGGTCGCTGGTGCTGCTGCTGGCGCTCGCCACGCTGGTCAGCGCACACCGCAGGAGCCGCCGGCTCCCTATCCTTGCCCGGTGACCCGACCGCCCCTAGCGACGTACGTCCTGGTCGTCGTGCTCGTCCTGCTCGCCGGGTGTGGTGGAGCCGACCAGAAGACGAAGCCGAGCCCGTCGGCAAGCGCGTCCACGGGCACTGCGGCGCAGTGCGCGGAGATCTCCGCCTCGCTGCTGGACTCGGTGCAGGCCTACGTCGACTCCTACGCGACCGCACTCGCGAAGGGCAGGAAGAAGAACCGCAAGCAGGCGTCATCGCCCTCAGCCTCGGCCGCACCGGGGGGCATCGACCTCAAGGCCGCCCTGCAGAACGCCCAGAGCGACCTGAAGAAGGGACAGTGCAGCGCCAAACGGTTCCGCACGCAGTTCACCCGGGGGCTGGACAAGGTCAAGGCCCGCGGACCGCTGGCCGAGGCGATCCTGCTGCGGTTGAGCGCCTCGCTCACCGGGACGTTGAGCACCGCCCCCCAGCAGGTCCGGATCGGCCCGAAGGACGACCTTCCGCGGACGCTGGCAAGGCTGGCCTCCGGATCGACGGTGCGCCTGAAGCGTGGGGACTACCGGTTGGTCAAGCCACTGGTGGTCCTCGCCGGGGTGACCGTCCAGGGCGCTGGTGCCGGACGGACCACGATCGCCTCGCCGGCAGCCGGCAGCGCCCTGCTCCTGCTCACCGACGAAGTCGTGGAGCTGCGACGGCTGGCCCTGCGTCACGTCGGCAAGACGCCGGCGTCGGTGATCGTGACCAGCCCCGGCACTGCCCTGGCGCTCACCGACGTCACCATCTCCGGCGGCACGGGTGCCCCCGACACCCCCTCGGCGGGCAGCGGGGTCTCGATGACCTCCGGCCGCGCGGTCGGCGACCAGGTCAAGACGAGCCTGGAGGTCACCGGCGGTGCGTTCAGCGACAACGCCGCTGCCGGCCTGCTGCTCACCGGCGACCACCGGGCCAGCATCCGCCGCTCCCGGTTCGCCGGCAACGGCCAGTGCGGGGTCTGCTTCGGCGGCTCCAGCAGTGGCGCGGTCCGGGACAGCACGTTCGCCGACAACACCGTCGGTGTTGCCGTCTTCGGCAAGGCCCGCCCCATCTTGAAGGGCGATCGCTTCACCGGGGGACAGGTCGGGGTGCAGGTCTCCCAGGACGGAGCGCCCGCGGTGTTGAAGGCGAAGATCGAGGGCGCCGCCCGGGCGGCGATGATCTTCACCGGCAAGTCCCGGGGCCGGGTGGACCGCTCGGTCTGCTCCGGTGGTCCCTACGACATCGTGGTGGGCAAGAAGGCACTGCCCTACCTGGGCGAGAACGACTGCCACGTCGCCCCGGGCGGCTGACCGGATCCGCACGAGTCGGACCGGGGTGCCGGGAGGGTCCGGGGAGAGATTTCGGCGCGGGACGGGTGATGTTCCCCGAACGGGGTCCGGGGAGTGGTTCGCCGGGCCGGGTGGGCGTCCGGAGCGGCCGTGGGGTGGGTTCGGGGTGAGAAATCGGTGCCGGGCGCCGGGGATGCTCCCCGGACCGCCGGATAGGGCCGGGCCGAGAGCGACCGCCCTTACCGGGTCAACGCCACCGGCTCGTCCTCGGCCGGCGCCGAGGACGCCGGCTCGACCCGGGCGGTCGCCCGGACGTCGAGGAGGGCCCAGGTCACCACGGCGGTGAGTACGGCGGCCCCGAGCAGGTGGAAGCCGACCAGCACGACCGGCAGGTCGGTGAAGTACTGCACGAAGCCGATCGTGCCCTGCGCCAGCTCGACGACGACGAGGGTCACCACCGCTCGGGACGGGTGCATGATCGCCAGCGCCACCGAGAGCCCCAGCAGCAGGAACACGAGGTCGGCGTGCAGCTGGGAGAGCTGCAGCGGGTCCAGCCCGTTGCGCGGCGCGTCGACGTCGCCGGCGTGCGGGCCGGAGCCGGTGACCACGGTCCCGACGTAGAGCACCAGCCACGCCACTGCGTAGGTCGCCCAGCCGAGGGTGAGCAGCCGCGGGCGCCCGGCGACCAGCGGCGGCAGGGGCCGGTCGACCCGGCGCAGGAACAGCACGGCGAGGCTGATGATCGCCAGCGAGAGCAGCAGGTGGAGGGAGACCACCCACGGGTTGAGGTCGGTGAGCACGGTGATGCCGCCGATCACCGCCTGGGCAGGGATGCCGAGGCCCATCAGCAGCGCGAGCCCGCGCAGGTCCCGTCGGCCGGAGTGCCACGCCGCGACGAACGTCCCCACGGCGATGGCGGCGAGCAGGAAGGTCAGCGTCCGGTTGCCGAACTCGATGGCGGAGTGGAGGTTCATCGCGCCGTGCGGGGTGAACGACGCGTCGGTGCAGCGCGGCCAGGTAGGGCAGCCGAGGCCGGAGGCGGTGAGCCGCACGGCCCCGCCGGTCACCACCAGCACGCAGTTGCCCACCAGCGTCGCCCAGCCCCAGCGCCGCAACCAGCGGTCCGAGCCCATGCTCACTCCCACTTGAACGTCCTGGCGGTGAGCAGGGCGCCCAGGGCGGCCCACCCGAGCAGCACGACCACCGCCCGCAGCTCCAGGGAGCCCGACCAGAAGGCATGGCGCAGGGCGTCGCCCAGCGCGCCGGAGGGGAGCCAGGTGGTGAGGCCCCCGAAGCGGCCGTACGCCGAGGAGGGGAGTACGACGGCCCCGCCGGCCATCAGCAGCAGGTAGACGAGGTTCGCCGCGGCCAGGGTGGCCTCGGCGCGCAGGACGCCGGCCACGAACAGCCCGAGCGAGGCGAACGCGGCGGTCCCGAGCACCATCGTGAGCACGGCCGCCAGCACCGAGGGATGCGGCTGCCAGCCCAGCAGCAGGGCCACCACGGAGATCACCGCCACCTGGAGCGGCCTCGACGAGCAGCAGGGCGAGCACCTTGCCGAGGAGCAGTCCCGAGCGGGGCAGCGGAGAGGAGCCGAGCCGCTTGATCACCCCGTAGCGGCGCTCGAACCCGGTGGCGATCGCCAGGGAGGTGAAGGCGGTGGACATCACCGCCAGGGCCAGCACCCCGGGCGCGAAGGTGTCGACCGGCCGGTGCGTGAAGTCCAGCCCGAGGTGCTCGGCGCCCTTGACACCCCCGACGAGCACGATCACCGGGATCACCACCGCCAGGAGCAGCTGCTCGCCGTTGCGCAGCATCAGCCGCGCCTCCATCGACGCCTGCGCCAGGACCTGCCGCCACAGCGGCGCGGCGCCGGGCGCGGGGGAGAAGGTCCCCTGCTCTGCCAGGCTCACGACAACCCCCGCCCGGTGAGCTCGAGGAACACGTCCTCGAGGTTGCGCTGCCCGAGGTTGAGCGACTCCGGGAGCACGCCGTTCTGCTCGCACCACCCCGACACCGTCGCGAGGGTGGTGCTGTCGGCGGGGCCGGAGATCAGCAGGCTCACCTCGTTGATCGTGTGCACCTCGAGCCGCCCGCCGAGCGACTGCTGGAGCTGGGCCGGCGCTCCGGCAGGGAACGGCTTGGTCACCACGAGCCGGATCGTGTTGGTGCCGCCGCGGGTCAGCTCCTGGGGCGAGCCGGAGGCGATCAGCCGGCCGCGGTCGATGATGTGGATGTGGTCGGCGAGCCGTTCGGCCTCGTCCATGTGGTGGGTGGTCAGCACGACGGTCACGCCGTCGCTGCGCAGCTGCTGCAGGAGCTCCCAGGTCGTCCTCCGAGCGGCCGGGTCCATCCCGGCGGTCGGCTCGTCGACGAAGACCAGCTCCGGCCGGCCGACCAGGGCCATCGCGAGCTTGAGCCGCTGCTGCTGGCCACCGGAGAGCCTGCGGTACGGCGTCCGCCCGCAGTCGCCGAGCCCGAGACGCTCACCGAGCTCGTCCACGTCGAGCGGATGGGCGTGCAGCCGAGCGACGTGGCGCAGCATCTCCGTGGCGCGCACCCCGGACCAGGCGCCGCCGTCTTGCAGCATCACCCCGATGCGGGGCAGCAGCCGGTGCCGGTCCCGTTGGGGGTCCATGCCCAGCACCCGGACGGCGCCGTGCTGCGGGCGCCGGTAGCCCTCGCAGGTCTCCAGCGTGGTGGTCTTGCCGGCGCCGTTGGGTCCCAGGACCGCGGTGATGGTGTGCTGCTCGACGCGCAGGTCGAGGTGGTCCACGGCGACCTTGGACCCGTAGCGCATCACCAGGTCGGCCACCTCCACGGCGGGGGCCTCAGCCGGGGAAGCGGGCGTGATGGGCACCGGATGAGTCTACGAAGCGGCCACAGGGCGGGACGGCCTACCCCGGCTTCGGCAGGCCCTTCGCGTAGGCCGCCTGGCCCAGGTGCTGCAGGCAGTCGCCCACGATGCTGACCAGCCTGGCGCCCGCCGTGACCGGTGGGTCCCAGTGGCGGTCCACCACCCGGTCGAGCTCGCGGCCGGTCGCCCCTGCCAGGTACTCCATGGTCATCCGGTGCACCGCCTCGTGGTAGTCCACGAGCGTCCCGAGGTCCTCGATCCGGACCTGGTCGACCTCCTCGGAGGTGTGCCCGTAGCCGATGTCGCGCACGCCGAAGGGCAGGTCGAACCGGTCCGCCCAGCCGTCCGCCCACGCCTGGGTGTCCTCGGCCAGGCCGGCGATGTGGTCGTCCTGCACCCGCGCGAGGTGCCAGAGCAGCCACGCGATCGAATTGCCGGTCCCGCCCGGTCGCCAGTGGGCCTGGCCGGGGGAGAGGCCGTCGGCCAGGTCGACGTACAGCTCGCGGATGCGGCTGAAGTGGTCCTCGAGAAGATCGCGTGCGTCCATGGGCCCGAACCTAGCGCCGGCTCACGCCAGGTGCCGACGGGCGACCAGCTCGGCGAGGATGCCGGGCTCGTCGCTGATCACGCCCCCCACGCCGATGCGGAGGGCCTGGTCGAGGCTGCCGAGGTCGTTGATCGGCCAGGTCATCACCAGCTCGACGTGCCGGTGCAGCCTCTCGACCACCGCGGCGGAGAGGTGCGAACGGTGCACCGAGACACCGTGCACCGGCGGGCCCGTCTCCAGCCGGCGCAGCAACCGGGGGAACTCCAAGCGGTTGCGCGCCGAGAGCACCGGGAGGACGTAGGGCAGCTCGGCGACCCGCTCCACCGAGGACCACCAGCGCCCGCACACGTAGAGCTCTCGGTCGTGCTGTCGTTCGTGGAGCAGAGCGGCTACCTCGCGGGCGCCCCCGGGACGGGGCCCCTTGAGGTCGATCATGAACGTGGTGCCGTGCCGGTCGGCCTCGAGCAGCTCCTCCAGACCGAGACGCGGCGCCCACGCCGAGACCAGCTCCCACTTGTCCCACAGGAACGGCAGCGGACCTGCGGTCTTGAGGTGCCGCACCTCCAGCCGCCCGCGGTGGTGGTGGACGTCGCACTCGATGACGTCGACCCCCAGCTCGTTGGCGCCGTGCAGGCCCGCCAGTGAGTTGCCTGCCCGGTGCGCGATGGCCAGCGGGCTCGTGGGCACGCGATCCCTTCCCTCGATCGGCTGCTTCCAGCGTGCGCCCCCGGGGCGGCGGTGCCCGAGGGGCGGAGGTCCCGAGTGCCCGGGATCGTGGTCGTGACCAGCGCCGCCACGAGTTAGGGCAGCCTTATTTGAAGCACCCGGGCCAATAAGGGCACACTGGTGTTGTGGAAATCGACCAGACCTCGGAGACGTTCGGGGACCTGCCGACGCGCCAGCGCGTCGCGCGGTCGGTGCTGGTCAACGGGCCCTCGACGGCCGCGGCGCTCGCCGAGCGGCTCCACCTGACTCCGGCCGCGGTCCGCCGCCACCTAGACCAGCTGCTCGACGAGGGCATCCTCGAGGTCCGCGAGCCCCGTGGCGACGTCGTACGCCGTCGTGGCCGGCCGGCGAAGCTGTTCGCGCTGACCGAGGCGGGCCGGGACCGGTTCGACCAGGCCTACGACGACCTCGCCGTGCAGGCGCTCCGCTTCGTCGCCGAGACCGGTGGTGACGAGGCCGTGCGTGCCTTCGCCGACCGGCGCGCGGACCGCATCGAGCAGCGCTTCGACCAGGTCCGTGCCGCCGACCCCCGGCTCGAGCCGGTCGAGGCGCTCGCGCGTGCCTTCACCATCGAGGGGTACGCCGCGTCGGTGCGTGCGGCTCCGGTCGGCAGCCAGCTGTGCCAGCAGCACTGCCCGGTCTCCCACGTCGCCCACGAGTTCCCCGAGCTGTGCGAGGCCGAGACCGCCGCCATCAGCCGGATGCTCGGGCGGCACGTGCAGCGGCTCGCCACGATCGCGCACGGCGACGGCGTGTGCACCACCAGCATCCCCACGGGGGTCTCGACAAGCTCGACCACCGACCAGCGCCCCACCACCCAGAAGGAGGGTGTCTCGCAATGACGAGCATCACTGAGTCCGACGGCTCGACCAAGGTCGAGCAACTGAACCCGGAGCTCAAGGGCATCGGGCGCTACGAGTTCGGTTGGGCCGACCCGGACGTCGCGGGGGCCGTGGCGCAGCGCGGCCTGAACGAGGCCGTGGTGCGCGACATCTCGGCGAAGAAGGACGAGCCGCAGTGGATGCTCGACCTGCGCCTGAAGGGCCTGAAGCTCTTCGGTCGCAAGCCGATGCCGACGTGGGGTTCCGACCTCGGCGGCATCGACTTCGACAACATCAAGTACTTCGTGCGCTCTACTGAGAAGCAGGCCCAGACCTGGGAGGACCTGCCCGAGGACATCAAGAACACCTACGACAAGCTCGGCATCCCCGAGGCGGAGAAGGCCCGCCTGGTGGCCGGCGTCGCGGCGCAGTACGAGTCCGAGGTCGTCTACCACAAGATCAACGAGGAGCTGGAGAGCCAGGGCGTCCTCTTCCTCGACACCGACACCGCGCTGCGGGAGCACCCCGAGATCTTCAAGGAGTACTTCGGCACCGTCATCCCCGTCGGTGACAACAAGTTCGCGGCGCTGAACTCCTCGGTGTGGTCCGGCGGTTCCTTCATCTACGTGCCGCCGGGCGTGCACGTCGACATCCCGCTGCAGGCCTACTTCCGGATCAACACCGAGAACATGGGCCAGTTCGAGCGGACGCTGATCATCGTCGACGAGGGCGCCTACGTGCACTACGTCGAGGGCTGCACCGCGCCGATCTACAGCTCGGACTCGTTGCACTCGGCCGTGGTCGAGATCGTGGTGAAGAAGGGCGGCCGTTGCCGCTACACCACCATCCAGAACTGGTCGAACAACGTCTACAACCTCGTCACCAAGCGGGCGACCTGCGAGGCCGGCGCGACCATGGAGTGGGTCGACGGCAACATCGGCTCCAAGGTGACCATGAAGTACCCCGCCGTCTACCTGATGGGCGAGCACGCCAAGGGCGAGACCCTGTCGATCGCCTTCGCCGGCGAGGGCCAGCACCAGGACGCGGGCGCCAAGATGGTGCACGCCGCGCCGCACACCTCGAGCTCGATCCTGTCCAAGTCGGTGGCGCGCGGCGGCGGCCGGACGTCCTACCGCGGGCTGGTCCAGGTCAACGAGGGCGCCCACGGGTCGAAGTCCAACGTGCTGTGCGACGCGCTGCTGGTCGACCAGATCAGCCGCTCCGACACCTATCCCTACGTCGACATCCGCGAGGACGACGTCTCCATGGGACACGAGGCCAGTGTCTCCAAGGTCTCCGACGACCAGCTCTTCTACCTGATGAGCCGAGGCATGGAGGAGGACGAGGCGATGGCGATGATCGTGCGCGGCTTCGTCGAGCCGATCGCCAAGGAGCTCCCCATGGAGTACGCCCTGGAGCTCAACCGGCTGATCGAGCTGCAGATGGAGGGGCTGTCGGCTAAGCGCTTCGCGCTTTGCCGACAGAGCGGGCTCGTCCTCGCCTGGCGGCTCGTCCTCGTATGGCTGAGGTAGACCGCCGATTGCCACGAATACAGAAAGCTGAACGTTGACTGTTACTGAATCTGTGCGGAGTGCGCTCGAGCAGCCGCGGGAGAAGGTGGTTTCGCACCTTCATCCGGAGGGGTCGTTCGACCTCGCCGACCACCCGGTGCCGACCGGGCGCGAGGAGGTGTGGCGGTTCACGCCGTTGCGCCGCCTTCGCGACATCCACAAGGACGCGCCGCTGGACGGCAACCGCTTCGAGGTGGAGGCCCGTCCGGTCGACGGCGTGAGCGTGGAGCGCGTCGGCAACGACGTGCGCGGGGCCTCGGGCCTGGTGCCGCCCGACCGGATCAGCGCGCGCGTGTGGGCCCAGACCGACGGTGTCCTCCTCGTCGACGTCCCCGAGGAGCAGGTGGTCGACGGCGCCACGACCGTCACTGTGACCGGCACCGGCACCGACGTCGCGTCGGCCGCGCACCTGCTGATCCGCGCCGGGAAGTTCTCACGCGCCACGGTCGTGCTCCGCTTCCAGGGCAGCGCCACCTTCGCCGACAACACCGAGATCGTGGTCGGCGACGGCGCCGAGCTCACCGTGGTCTCGCTGCAGGACTGGGACGACGACGCCGTCCACCACTCCACCCAGCACGCCGCAGTCGGGCGGGACGCCACGCTGCGGCACGTCGCGGTGTCCTTCGGCGGCGACGTGGTCCGTCACGACGCCACTGTCGAGTACGCCGGTCCGGGCGGCTCGGTGGAGATGCTCGGCCTCTACTTCGCCGACGGCGGCGAGGACGAGAACGGCGTCGCCCACGCCCAGCACATCGAGCACCGCCTCTTCGTAGACCACACCGCCCCGCACACCAAGAGCCACGTGGTCTACAAGGGCGCGCTCCAGGGCGAGGGCGCCCACGCGGTGTGGATCGGCAACGTGCTGATCCGCAAGGTCGCCGAGGGCATCGAGACCTACGAGGAGAACCGCAACCTGGTCCTCACCGACGGCTGCCAGGCCGACTCGGTGCCCAACCTGGAGATCGAGACCGGCGAGATCGAGGGCGCCGGCCACGCGTCGGCGACCGGCAGGTTCGACGACGAGCAGCTGTTCTACCTCCGTTCGCGCGGCATCGAGGAGTCCGAGGCCCGCCGACTGGTGGTGCACGGCTTCTTCGACGACCTGATCCGTCGGATCGGCGTACCCGAGCTGGAGGAGCAGCTGACCCGCACCGTGGAGGCCGAGCTGGCCAAGACGATCACCTTCGAGGGCTCCGCCCCTGGGGGGACCGGGAAGGGACAGCCCTGATGGCCTTCGAGCACGTGTGCGCCCTGGCCGACGTCGCCGAGGACGAGGCCACGCCGGTCACCGTCGGCGGCATCGACCTGGCGATCGCGCGCGACGGCGACGACGTCTACGTCCTGCAGAACGTGTGTTCCCACCAGGAGGTGGCGCTCACGGACGGCGAGGTCGAGGACTGCCAGATCGAGTGCTTCCTGCACGGGTCCCGCTTCGACCTGCGCAGCGGCAAGCCCACCGGTCCGCCGGCGACCGAGCCCGTCTCGACCTTCCCGGTCGAGGTCCGCGAAGGACCCCGGGGGAAGGACGTCTACGTCGACGTGTCCACCACGCTCAACGGCGTGACCCCCACCTGAGACCAAACCCGGTGGTTGAGCTTGTCGAAGCCACCGCTCGAGCTGCACCACCGCGAAGGAGAGCTGAACCAGATGGCAACACTGGAGATCAAGGACCTGCACGTCTCGGTCACCACCGAGGACGGCCCCAAGGAGATCCTCAAGGGCGTGAACCTGACCATCCGCGAGGGTGAGATCCACGCGATCATGGGGCCGAACGGGTCGGGCAAGTCCACGCTGGCCTACTCGATCGCCGGTCACCCGCGCTATCAGGTGACCTCGGGATCGGTGACGCTGGACGGCGTCGACGTCCTCGCGATGAGCGTCGACGAGCGTGCCCGCGCCGGGCTGTTCCTGGCCATGCAGTACCCCGTCGAGGTGCCCGGTGTCTCGGTCGCGAACTTCCTGCGCACCGCGAAGACCGCCATCGACGGCGAGGCCCCGAAGCTGCGCACCTGGGTCAAGGACGTCAACGGTGCGATGGAGCGGGTCAAGATGGACCCGACGTTCAGCCAGCGCTCGGTCAACGAGGGCTTCTCCGGCGGTGAGAAGAAGCGCCACGAGATCGTGCAGCTCGAGCTGCTCGACCCCAAGATGGCGATCCTCGACGAGACCGACTCCGGGCTGGACATCGACGCGCTCCGGATCGTGAGCGAGGGCGTCAACCGGTTCGCCGAGGACGGCGACAAGGGCGTCCTGCTGATCACCCACTACACGCGGATCCTGCGCTACATCAAGCCCGACTTCGTGCACGTCTTCGTCGACGGGCGGGTCGCCGAGGAGGGTGGCGCGGAGCTCGCGGACCAGCTGGAGGCCGAGGGCTATGACAAGTACGTGGCCCAGAGCGTCTGAGGGCGTGCCTGCGCGCGCGGCGGCCCTGTCCGGGCTGCTCCCGGACCTCGAGGTGGTCCGCAAGGACTTCCCGATCCTGCAGCGGCGGATGTCGGGCGACCACCCGCTGGTCTACCTCGACAGCGCGAACACCTCGCAGAAGCCGCAGGTGGTCATCGACTCGATGGTCGACCACCTCGAGCGGCACAACGCCAACGTCGCCCGCGCGATGCACCAGCTCGGCGCGGAGTCCTCGGAGGCGTTCGAGGCGGCCCGCGACAAGGTCGCGGCATTCATCGGGGCACCGTCGCGGGACGAGGTGGTCTTCACCAAGAACGCCACCGAGGCGCTCAACCTGGTCGCGAACACGATGGCGTGGAACGGCCCGCTCGAGGTGGGTGCCGGCGACCGCGTGGTGATCACCGAGATGGAGCACCACTCCAACATCGTGCCGTGGCAGCTGCTCACCGAGCGCACGGGCGCGGAGCTGCGCTGGTTGGGCCTGACCGACGAGGGCACCCTCGACCTGTCGCACCTCGACGAGGTGATCACCGAGAACACCAAGGTGGTCGCCTTCACGTGGGTCTCGAACATGCTCGGCACCATCAACCCGGTCGCCGAGCTGACCCGGCGCGCCCACGAGGTCGGCGCCGTGGTCGTCGTCGACGCCTCGCAGGCGGCCCCGCAGCTGCCGATCGACCTGGCGGCGACGGACGAGGCCGAGCGCCCGGACTTCCTGGCCTTCACCGGCCACAAGGTGACCGGCCCCACCGGCATCGGCGTGCTCTGGGGCCGCGCGGACCTGTTCGAGCAGCTGCCGCCGTTCCTGGGTGGCGGCGAGATGATCGCGACGGTCTCGATGGAGCGGTCGACGTACGCCGGCCTGCCCCACCGGTTCGAGGCCGGCACCCCGCCGATCGTCGAGGCCGTCGGTCTCGGCGCCGCGGTCGACTACCTCACCGAGATCGGCCTGGAGGACATCCACCGGCACGAGCAGGCGGTCACCGGTTACCTGCTGGAGGGGCTCGCCTGCGTCGGCGGGATCACCGTCCTGGGGCCGCTGGACCCGGCCCGACGCGGGGGAGCGGTGGCCTTCGAGCTGGCCGGCGTGCACCCCCACGACGTGGCACAGACCTTGGACAGCCGCGGCATCGCGGTCCGCGCCGGTCATCACTGCGCCAAGCCCGCGCACAAGCGGTTCGGGGTGCAGAGCTCGACCCGCGCGTCGTCGTACCTCTACACCACGCCGGAGGAGATCGACGCCCTGGTCGAGGGGCTGGAGTTCACCAAGCGCTACTTCAAGGTGGATGCCTGATGGACCTCGACAACCTCTACCAGGAGATCATCCTCGACCACTACCGCGACCCCCACCACAAGGGGCTGCGGGAGCCCTACGAGGCCGAGGTGCACCACGTCAACCCCACGTGCGGTGACGAGATCACCCTGCGGGTGCACCTGGAGGACGGTCCGGAGAACAGCACCGTGGGCGACGTCTCCTACGACGCCGAGGGCTGCTCCATCAGCCAGGCCTCCACCTCGGTCCTCACCGACCTGGTCATCGGTCGGCCGGTGGAGGAGGCCATGCACAAGCTCGACACGTTCGTCGAGCTCATGCACGGACGCGGTGAGGTCGAGCCCGACGAGGGCATCCTCGAGGACGGCATCGCCTTCGCCGGTGTCGCGAAGTTTCCCGCCCGCATCAAGTGCGCCCTGTTGTCCTGGATGGCGTTCAAGGACGCGATCCTGCAAGCCAAGGAGGAGTCATGACGACCCAGCCCGAACCCCGTGCCGACCACGCAGCTGCCGGCGACCTGCCCGAGGTCGACACCAGCGGGACCACCACCACCGCTTCCCGCGACGACGTGATCGAGGCGATGAAGGACGTGGTCGACCCCGAGCTCGGCATCAACGTGGTCGACCTGGGCCTGGTCTACGACGTGCACCTCGACGACCACTCCAACGCGGTGCTCGACATGACCCTGACCTCGGCGGCCTGCCCGCTGACCGACGTCATCGAGGACCAGACCAACTCCGCCCTGGAAGGGCTCGTCGGCGACGTCACCATCAACTGGGTGTGGATGCCGCCGTGGGGGCCGGACAAGATCACCGACGACGGTCGTGAGCAGCTGCGCGCCCTGGGCTTCAACGTCTGAGCCCTCGCGCGAGTTGAGCACCGTCCTCGTCCCGTCCGGGCGCATCGAGCGGTGGGCCGACAACTTCACCGAGCGGCACGGCACCACCTCCTTCGGCGTGCTCGAGGGCAGTCTCACCGGTGTCGCGCTGGACGGCTCCCGCTTCCGGGCTCGGCTGCCGTTCGGTCGGGAGTACGACGGCCCGCCGCACCCGCCCGCGTTCGCCCAGGCCTGCGCTCCTCCCGCTGACTGGGGGTTGCTGCTGGTTCGCAAGGGTGGCTTCGCCGTGGCCCGCCTTCGCGGCGGCGACATGGTCGACTCCAAGGTCGGCCGTCGGCACGTGCAGGGCAGGTCGAAGGCCGGCGGCTGGAGCCAGCAGCGCTTCGCCCGACGCCGCGACCAGCAGGCCCGGGTGGCGTTCGAGGCTGCGGCCGAGCACGCCCAGCGCATTCTCGCCGGGGTGCCGGTGCTGGTCACCGGCGGCGACCACACCGCCGTCGACGCGGTGCTGGGCGACCCACCGCTCTCCCGGCTGCCGGTGGCCCCGCCGTTCCTCACGGTCCCGGATCCTCGCCGCGAGGTGCTCGACCGCGCCGTTCGCGACGCGATGTCGGCGCAGGTCGAGGTCGACGACGTGACCCGCTGACCGGACCGCTCGAGCTGCCTGGCATAACGCGTCGGGGACGCGCGTCGTTGCACAGCACGATGTCGCTCAGGAGGTCGCTCGTGCGTCGTGTCGTCACTCTCGGGGTCGCTCTCGTGGCCATGCTCGCTCTGCTCGTGCCGCTCACGTCGGCGCAGGCGGCCGACGACTACCCGGTGCCGTACGACTTCCTGTCCGCGGCCGTCCGGGGCGGCGTGACCCAGTCCCTTCCGGGCGCGAACGACTGGTCCTGCAAGCCGACGCGGCGCCATCCGCGGCCCGTGGTGCTGGTGCACGGCACCTTCGCGAACCGCAACGAGAACTGGCAGACCTACGCTCCGTTGCTGGCGAACGAGGGGTACTGCGTCTTCGCGCTGAACTACGGCGCCAACCCCGACTACCCCGGCAGCGACTTCGTCGGTGGCCTGCTTCCGATGGAACGGGGTGCCGAGCAGCTGAAGCAGTTCGTCACCCGGGTCCGCAAGGCAACCGGTGCCCGGAAGGTCGACCTGATCGGCCACTCGCAGGGCACGTTGATGCCCAACTACTACGTGAAGTACCTCGGCGGGGCATCCTCGGTCGACAGGTACATCTCCCTGGCGCCGCTGTGGCACGGCACCAACGTGGCCCAGCCCGCGAAGGCCTTCGCGCTGCTCTTCGGTCGCGAGGACGCCACGCCGTTCTGCCAGGCGTGTGGCCAGTTCCCACCCGGTTCGGAGTTCATGGAGAAGATGCGTACAGGTGGCGTGGCGGTGAAGGGCGTCGACTACACCAACATCGTCACCGTCTACGACGAGCTGGTGGTGCCGTACTGGTCCGGCATCGAGCCCGGCATGCGCAACATCGTGCTGCAGAACGTCTGCCCCCAGGACGGTTCCGAGCACGGTCAGCTCGCGGCCTCACCCAACGCGGCACGCATCGTGCTGAACGTCCTCGACCCGGCGCATGCACAGCCGGTGCACTGTCGAACAGTGACCGGGCTCGGGACAGTGCCCTCTGCCTGATCGGCGCCGGGGTTCCCACGGGCGCGGGTCTGATCCTGCTGCTCGGGTCGGCCTAGGTCCGTGGGGTGAATCTGAGCTTGCCGGTGCCCAGGCGGGTGGTCTGCAGGCGTGGGTCGTGGGCCATGGCGTGGTGTCTGGGGCAGAGCAGGCGTCCGTTGGTCACCGAGGTGTCGCCGCCGGTGGACCAGGGGACGTGGTGGTGGGCGTGGCAGAGCCCTGGTGGGTAGTCGCAGCCCTCGGCGGTGCAGCCCCGGTCGCGGATCGCGAGGGCGATGCGTTGGGGTTCGGTGTGGAAGCGGCGCTTGCGCCCGACGTCGAGGGGTTGGCTCTGGCCGCCGAGCACGGTGGGGATGATCCCGGCCTCGCACGCCAGCCGGCGGACCTGGGTGGCCGAGATCCGGCCGCCGTCGTCGAGCACCCCGGCGCCGAGCCCGGCCCGCAGCTTCTCCAGGTCCATGGTGACCACCACGCTCGCGGCGGCACCGCCCGCATCGGGGGTGCGGCCGGTGGGGTAGCGCTCGACGTACTCGGCAAACGCCTGCCCCATCCGCTCCGCCGACGGCTGCCGTGGGTGGGTCGGGTGCCTTGGGTGGCGGCTTGGTGCTTGGGTGCGGCCAGGGCGAGCAGTGCCTTCTTCAGCATCGCCGCCTGCAGGACCGGGAGGGTGAACCGGCCGTGCACGCACCCGTGCCCGTCCTCGCCCATGGTGAGCCGGGTCTTCTGTCGAGCACGCTCCTCTTCTTGCTCGAGCAGGCGGCGCTCGTGCTCCTCGGCCACCTCCGGGGCGACCACCTCCAGGATCCGGCGGCCCAGGGTCTTCAAGGCCTTGGCGTCGTGGTGCGCGGCCTCCTGCAGCAGCCACGCCTCGGCCTCGCGCGCCAGCTGCTCGCGGTCCAGGTGGCGCCGGGAGAGGAGGTCCTCGGGGATGGTGTCGACCTGCGCGACCGCGTCCAGGACCACCCGGGCCTGCTCGGCCAGCACGTCACCGCGCGCCAGGGCGGCGGCGGTGGCCTGGTGGGTGTCCAGGTCCTTGGCCAGCCGCATCCGCCGATGCGCCTCGGTGTGGGTCTGCCGGGTGCGGTGCGCCACCCAGTTCGCCGTCGAGGTCGCCCCCTGCTCGGGCCCGACCTGCTCACGGTCGGCCTGGGCCAGCACCGCGGCCTCCACCGCCGCCACCGTCGCGGTCAGCCGGGACAGCTCCCGCACCAGCCGCCGCAGCTCACCCGGACCGACGCCGTACAGCGGAACCTCCAACGCCTCCCGCAGCGCCGCACCCGGCCCGCTCCACCACACCGGTCAGCGGATGCCGGGTGAACGGCTGCGCAGCGGTGGTCATGACACTGACCCTGGCACCGACCACCGACAGTTCTGCGGGCTGGAGTCTCACGATTCGAACAAGCAGTCGAACAGAGACTGAACGCCTTCGCGGCACCTCCGTCCGCGCAGGTTCCGACCGCGAAGCACCCGCTGGTGTCAGGATGACCGTCATGTGGACGCCGGACTCGTCGTGGCGGCCGCTGCACGGGGCCGGTCCCTCCTCGGCGGGGCTGTGGCTGGCCGAGCGCCGCGATCGGCCCTGGGTGGTCAAGCGCCTGGAGCGGCCCGAGCCCGGGGACGCGGTGCGGCTCGATCCCACGCACACCGGCTACTGGCGCCGGGAGGCTGACGTGGCGCTGTCACCGGAGCTGGTGGACGGTCCGGGTGTCGTGGCGCCGGAATTCGGGGCCGTCGAGGAGGACGAGGAGGGCGTCACCCTCTGGATCGCCCAGGTGGAAGGGGTGCCGCCCACCGCGCTGCACGCGGCGCGCTCGCTCGGGCGCTTCGCCAGCCGGCCGATGGACCCGCCGACGTGGGCCGTCCGCGACCTGCTGGGTGACCGACTCAGGCTGGCCGAGGAGCGCGGTGGCTGGCCGACGCTGGAGCGCACCGCGCTGGCCGACGTGGCCGACCGGCTGTGGCGCCGCCGTCCCCACTGGCTTCAGGAGATCGGCACCGGCGCTGCGGGTCGTCACCACGGCGACGCCGTGCCGGGAAACTTCCCAGGAGTGCGGGACTCCGAGGTGGTCGCCGTGGACTGGCAGTGCTTCGGCGCGGGACCTGTCGGGACCGACCTCGGCTACTTCGCGCTCTCCTGCCGGGAGGACTTCGAGGTGGTGCTCGGTGCGTACGCCGACGGGCTCGCCGCCGAGGGGTTCGCCGGAGACCTCGCCGGGGTCCGGCTGGCCGCCACGGTGACCGCCGTCTACACGGTGCTCAGCCGCACCGAGTGGGCGCTGGCCCAGGCCGCCCGGGGAGAAGGGGCGCTCGCCGGCAAGCTGCGCCACCCTGCGGTGGCAGTCCACGTGCGCGCCCTGCAGCGCCAGTTCCCGCAGCTCGAGCGTCTGCTGTAGGCGGCCAGACCACTCCGCGTCGCTGCTGTCGCTGCCTGCCCGCAGTTGCCACCATGAGGGCATGGCACCTGACCCGGTGATCGCCGTGGACGGCCTGGTGAAGACCTACGGCGCCCTGCGCGCGCTGGACGGTCTCGACCTCGAGGTGCGCGCAGGGGAGGTGCACGGCTTCCTGGGACCCAACGGCGCGGGCAAGTCCACCACGTTGCGGGCCCTGCTCGGGCTCATCGGAGTCGACGGCGGCAGCGCCCGCGTGTTCGGGCTGGACCCGTGGGCGGACGCGGTCGACATCCATCGACGTCTCGCCTACGTGCCCGGGGACGTGGCTTTGTGGGCCAACCTGTCCGGCGGGGAGACCATCGACATGCTGCTGCGGATGCGCGGGATCGACCCGCGCGCGACGCAGCGGGACGCCCTCCTGGAGCGCTTCAGGCTGGACCCGACCAAGCGCGGCCGCGCCTACTCCAAGGGCAACCGCCAGAAGGTGGCCCTGGTCGCGGCGCTGGCGGCGCCGGTGGAGCTCCTGGTCCTGGACGAGCCCACCTCCGGCCTCGATCCGATCATGGAGCGGGTGTTCGGCGAGTGCGTGGCCGAGCTGGTGGCCGAGGGCACCACGGTGCTGCTCTCGAGTCACATCCTCAGCGAGGTCGAGCGGCTGGCGCGGCGGGTGACGATCATCCGCGAGGGCCGGGCGGTCGAGACGGGGACCATCGAGGCGATGCGGCACCTGCACCGCAACCAGGTGCACGCCCAGCTGTCCGGTCCGGCGCCCGACCTCGGCGGGCTGCCCGGTGTCCACGACGTCGTGGTCGCCGACGGTTCGGTGTCCTGCTCGGTGGACCCCGAGGCGATGGCGCCGGTGCTCGCGGCCCTGACCACGGCCGGGGTGCAGACGCTGACGAGCACGCCGCCGACGCTGGAGGAGCTCTTCCTCGACGTCTACCGCGAGCCCCAGGCGGGGCGCCGATGACCTCCCTGGCCGGCACCGGCCCCCTGCTGCGGCTGGCGCTGCGGCGCGACCGGGTGCTCATCCCGGTCTGGCTCGCCGTGCTCGTCCTGGTGAGCTATGCCTCGGCTGCCGCGGTTCCCGGGCTCTATGCCGACGAGGTGGAGCGGGTGCGGGCCGCGGAGGCGATCAACGGGAGTCCCGGCATCGTCGCGCTCTACGGCCCGATCCTCGACGTGCACAGCACCGGCGAGCTGGCAATGACCAAGATGACCGTGCTCTACGCGGTGTTCGTCGCGGTGATGATGCTGTTCGTGGTGCGCCGGCACACCCGCGCCGAGGAGGAGGACGGGCAGGCGGAGATGCTCGGCGGCACCGCGATGACCCGGCGCTCCCCGCTGGTGGCGGCACTGCTCCTGGGGCTGGGTGCTTCGCTGGTGCTCGGGGCGCTGGCCGCGCTCGGCAACGCTGCGGGCGGGCTCCCGGTGGTGGGTTCGCTGGCGTTCGGGGCCTCCTGGACCGGCACCGGCCTGGTCGCGACCGGTCTGACCGCACTGGCCTGTGAGCTCTCCCCGAGCGCCCGCACCTGTGCGGCCATCGCCGCCACGGCGATCGGCGCGCTCTTCGTGCTGCGGGCAGTCGGGGACACCACGGCTGCCGGCTGGCTCAGCTGGTTGTCCCCGTTCGGGTGGGGCACCCGGCTGCGGGCGTACGGCGACACGCGCTGGTGGGTGCTCGCCCTGTACGTCGCTGCTGCCGGCGTACTGGCCACCGGGGCGATGCTGCTGCGTTCGCGGCGGGACCTCGGCGCGGGCGTCGTACCGCAGCGGCCGGGGCCGCCCACCGGATCCCCACGGCTGGCGGACGTCTTCGCGCTCAGCCTGCGGGTCCACACGCCCATGGTCGTTGGGTGGACCGCTGCGGTGGGGGTGATCAGCCTCCTGTTCGGGGTGATCACGCCGAGCTTCGACGCCCTCGGGTCCCAGGGGATCAGGGACATGCTCGCCAAGATCGGGGGAGCCGGCGAGTTCCGGGAGACCCTGATCGCCGCGGTGCTGTCCATGATGGGTCTGGTGGTGACGTGCTTCGCGGTCGCCGTCGTCGGTCACGCCGGCTCCGACGAGCACGACGGCCGCACCGAGCAGGTGCTGGCCGCGGCCACCTCACGGAGCCGCGCCTTCCTGGCCACGCTGCTGACCGGGATCGTCGGAGCGACCTGGCTGCTGCTGGTCGCCGGGACTGCGCTGGCGCTCGGCGTCGGCACCGACGTGCCGAGCTCCTTCGGACGGCTGGTCGCCTCCGCGCTGGCCCAGGGCCCGGCCGTGTGGACGGTCGCGTCCCTCGCCGTGCTCTTCTTCGCGCTCCGCGCTTCGTGGGCCCCGTTGGGCTGGGGTCTCGTGGTGGTCGCGGCGACGCTCGGCCAGATCGGCGAGCTGCTCGGGCTGCCGGACTGGGTGGTCGACCTCTCGCCGTACAGCCACGCGCCGCGGATGCCGGTGCAGGACTTCGCGGTGGGTCCGGCAGTCGTGCTCGGGGCGGTCAGCGCCGTCGCGCTGGCGGTGGCCAGGTGGCGCTACCGCCAGCGCGACATCGGCTGAGGTGGGGCCGGTCCCGGCGGCCTGTTCTCAGCGGCGCTGCAGGGCGCCGACCAGGCGCCAGGCGCCGGGCAGGAGGCCCGCGGCGAGCAGGACCTTCAGCGCGTCACCGAGCAGGTAGTTCTTCATGCCCAGGTCCCAGGCGGTGCCGAGGCCGACGTGGATCGACCACGCGAGGTAGGGGACACCGATGGCGTAGATGGCCAGGTTGCCGAGCACCATCGCCGCCACCGTGCGGACCGGGGAGCGGTCCCAGCCACGGGCAGCCAGGGCGCCGACGAGGGCGGCGGCGAGGACGAAGCCGATGATGTAGCCCAAGGTCGGCAGGTTGGCCCCGGACAGGAGCATGGAGCCGGAGGTGTGCCCGGCGTACCACGGCACGCCGGCGATGCCGGCCAGCAAGTAGAGCGCCATCGAGGCCAGGCCGCGCCGCCAGCCCAGCGCCGCGCCCACGAGGACCGCGCCGAGCGTCTGGCCGGTCACCGGCACCGGGGAACCCGCCACCGGGAGGGAGATCTGGGCGAGCAGGCCGGTGAAGCCGGCACCCGCCAGGACCAGCACGACGTCGCGGACCAGCGCGCCGGGTACGAGGTCGGCGAGCACCAGGGGGCGCTGCCGGGGGATCGAAGCGGGAACCGCTGAGCTCATGAGTGGCCTTTCGGGTGGCTCGTCGAACGTGGTGTTTCTACCAGAGTCCCGGCGCTCGGCAGCCCGTGCGCCCCGCTACTGGACAGTCACCAGGGGGTGGTGTCGCTCACAGGTCGTCGGTGGAGAAAGTGTCGCATCCCCGGATCGTGCCCTGCTGCATCCCGCGGTTGAACCAGTGCGTGCGCTGGGCGGCGGTGCCGTGGGTGAACGTCTCCGGGTTGGCCCGGCCGGACGTGCGTTGCTGGATCCGGTCGTCGCCCACGGCCTGGGCTGCATCGATGGCGCGCCTGATGTCGTCCTGGGTCAGTTCGGTGATGATCGCCTGGCCCTGGGCGTCCTTGGTCGACTGGGCACCCTTCGTCCAGACGCCGGCCAGGCAGTCGGCCATCAGCTCCACGCGCACCGAGTCGCTCTTCGGGCCCTGCTGGGTGCGGATCCTGCCGAGCACCCCGAGCTGGTCCTCGATGTGGTGGCCGTACTCGTGCGCGATCACGTAGCCGATCGCGAAGGTGCCGCCGCGCGCGCCCAGCTCGCCCCGGAGCATGTCGTCGAAGAAGGTGGTGTCGAGGTAGACCCGCTGGTCGTTCGGACAGTAGAAGGGACCCATCTGGGCGCTCGCCTGGCCGCAGCCCGACGACGTCGAGCCGGAGAAGCGCACCGTGCGGACCTGTTGGTAGTCGTCCCCGGTCTGCTCGGGATACGTGCGGCTCCAGAAGTCCTGGATCGAGGTGGTGAACAGGTCGATCGCGCAGGCCTCGGACTTGTTGGCCTGCGCACCGGTGCTGCAGCTGTCCTGGGCCTGGCCGGAGGACCCGTCTCCTCCGCCGCCGAGCCACTGGCTCAAGACGAACACGAGGATGACGACCACGATGGTGCCCAGGCCGATCCGGCCCCCGCCGCCCACCGGGATCGGGAGCATCCCGCCTCCGCGTCCGCCGCCACCTCCACGCCGGACCTCGATCTGGCTGCGGTCGATCCGGGCCCGAGGGTTGAAGCGCACGTTAAGTAGACTAGTCAGCCCGTGATCACCGTCTCCCAGCTCGAGCTCCGCGCCGGCGCCCGACTCCTGATGCAGGACGTCTCCTTCCGCGTGGGTGAGGGCGACCGCATCGGGCTCGTCGGCCGCAACGGCGCCGGGAAGACCACGTTGACGCGCATCCTCGCCGGCGAGGGCCTGCCGGCCTCCGGGACGGTCACGAGCACCGGCTCGGTGGGCTACCTGCCCCAGGACCCCCGGACCGGCGACCTCGAGGTGCTCGCCCGCGACCGGATCCTGTCCGCGCGCGGCCTCGACGCCGTCGTACGACGCCTGCGGGACGCCGAGCAGCAGATGGCCAGTGACGACCCGGACCAGCGCGAGCGGGGGATGCGGCGCTACGAGAAGGCGGACGCTGCGCTGCACGCCGCCGGTGGGTACGCCGCCGAGGCGGAGGCGGCGCGGATCGCAGCCTCGATCGGGATCGAGGACCGGCTGCTCACCCAGCCCCTACGCACCCTCTCGGGCGGCCAGCGCCGCCGCGTGGAGCTGGCGCGGATCCTGTTCTCCGGCGCCGAGACGCTGCTGCTGGACGAGCCGACCAACCACCTCGACGCGGACTCGATCGGCTGGCTGCGGGACTTCCTGCGCAACCACAAGGGCGGGCTGGTGGTGATCTCCCACGACGTCGGTCTCCTCGACGCGTGCGTGAACAAGGTGCTCCACCTCGACGCCAACCGCGCAGAGCTCGACGTCTACAGCATGGGCTGGAAGGCCTACCTCGAGCAGCGCGAGACCGACGAGCGGCGGCGCAAGCGCGAGCGGATGAACGCCGAGCGCAAGGCGCAGACGCTGCTCGACCAGGCCAACCGGATGCGCGCGAAGGCCACCAAGGCCCAGGCCGCGCAGTCGATGCTGAAGCGCGCCGAGCGGCTTCTCGAGGGGGTGGAGTCCGAGCGCCAGTCCGACCGGGTGGCGCGGATCGCCTTCCCGGCCCCGGCGCCGTGCGGCAAGACGCCGCTGACCGCGAGCGGGCTGTCGAAGTCCTACGGGTCCCTGGAGGTGTTCACCGACGTCGACCTGGCCGTCGACCGGGGAAGCCGGGTGGTCGTCCTCGGCCTCAACGGCGCGGGGAAGACCACGCTGCTGCGCATCCTCGCCGGGGTCGGCACGCCGGACACCGGTGTGGTGGTGCCCGGGCACGGCCTGAAGATCGGGTACTACGCCCAGGAGCACGAGACCCTGGACACCTCCCGAACGGTGCTGGAGAACATGCACACCGCCGCGCCGGAGCTCACCGACACCCAGGCGCGCTCGGTGCTCGGCTCCTTCCTGTTCTCCGGCGACGACGCGCACAAGCCCGCCGGCGTCCTCTCCGGCGGGGAGAAGACCCGCCTCGCGCTGGCGATCCTCGTGGTCTCCAGCGCGAACGTGCTGCTGCTGGACGAGCCGACCAACAACCTGGACCCGGCCTCGCGCGAGGAGGTGCTGGCGGCGATTCGCTCGTACGACGGCGCGATCGTGCTCGTCACCCACGACGAGGGCGCGGTCCATGCGCTGCAGCCCGACCGGGTGCTCATCCTCCCCGACGGTGTGGAGGACCTGTGGTCGCCCGACTACGCCGAGCTGGTCGAGCTCGCCTGATCCCCGCCGTGGCCGGGGCCGAACAGCACGGTGTCCTCGCCGCGGCCGCGCAAGGTCACCGAGGTGCGGTGCTCCCAGCGGGTGCCCTCGTCCTCGTGGGCCCCGGTCACGGTCGCCTCCGCGGCGAGCACCCGTCCCGGATCTTCCTTGGCCAGCTCGGTGATCCTCGCCGCCTGGTTCACCGCGTCGCCGATCACGGTGTACTCGAAGCGGTCCTCGGCACCCACGTTGCCGGCCACCACCTCGCCGGTGGCCACCCCGACGCCGGCGTCGCACCCCGAGACCTCCTCGCGCAGCCGTGCCGCGATCGCGCGGGCCGCCTCGAGCGCAGCCCCGGCATGGTCGTCGTGGTGGACCGGAGCGCCGAAGACGGCCAGCACCGCGTCGCCCATGAACTTGTTCACCAGGCCGCGGCGTCGGTCGACCTCCTCGATGACCACCTCGCAGAAGCGGTTCAGCACCTCGACGACCTCCGCCGGCGAGGCGTCGGCCGCCATCGCGGTGGATCCGATCAGGTCGGCGAACAGCACCGAGACGGTCCGGGTCTCCCCGCCGAGCTCGGTCTCCTCCACCACAGCCGCCTCGGCCACCTCGCGACCCACGTGCCGGCCGAACAAGTCGCGGATCCGCTCGCGCTCCCGGAGCCCGTGGACCATCTGGTTGAAGCCGGCCTGCAGCTGGCCGAGCTGGGTGCCGTCGTACACCGGCACCTCGACGTCGAGGTCGCCCTCGTCGACGCGTTGCAGGGCGGCCCGGACGGACTGGATCGGCGCGACCACCGACCGGGCGTTGAGCACGGTCACCAGCTGCCCGAAGACCAGCACCACGCCGCCGAGCACGAGCATGATCACGGCGAGCTTGGTCCGGCTCACCTCCTCGCGGGTCAGCGCCAGGATCGCCACCGCGATCACGCCGGCGACCGGGACGCCGCTGCCCAGGCTCCAGAACAGCAGCATCCGCCGGCCGACCCCGAGCGGCGGGTCGGCATCCGGGCCGTCGGACTCCGAGAGCGCACGGGCCGCGATGGGACGCAGCGCGAACTCGCTGAACAGGTAGGCGATGGCGCACACCACCACACCGGAGATGGCCACGGTGAGGAACACCGTGATGGCCAGGGCCGGCTGGAGGACGGCGGCCAGGGTGGTGAACACGACCACCGCGCCCGCCCAGAGCGCGGCCTGCAGGACGGTCAGGCGCCACGGCACCCGCAGGGCGGCACGGCGCTCCTGCTCGTCGGGGTGGCGGTCCTCGGTGGCCCAGCTCAGCGAGCGCAGCGAGGTGGCGGTGCCGACCCCGACGCCGACCAGCACCGCCGCCACGACGTACGACGGGATGGTGATCGCCGCGACCGTGACCGTGTCGCCCCTCGGGGGCGGGCCGGGCAGCACCAGCACGGTCAGTGTGACCACGATCAGCGCGCCGGCGACGTTGGTGCCGATCAGCAGGACCGACAGCAGCGCCTGCACGCGCACGCGGAGGGCATGGGGGCTCTGGTCCCTGCCTCCGAGGAGCCAGGACCCGAAGGGGTGGGTCCGCACGGTCGCTGAGCATGCCACGGCCGTCTGTCGCGGGGCCTACAGTGCGGGGCATGACACAGCCGCCGATTCCGGCAGCGGAGCTCCGGGCCGCCGGCCTCACCGTGACCACCGAGGCTGCGGTGCTGACCGTGACCCTGGACAAGCCGCAGCGGCGCAACAGCCAGACACCGCGGATGTGGCGCGCGCTGGCCGCGCTGGGGCGCAGCGTGCCGGAGAGCACCCGTGTGGTGGTGGTCCGCGGCGCCGGCGACACCTTCTCCGCGGGTCTGGACACCCGACTGCTCACCCCCGAGGGCATCGAGGGCGACGAGTCGGTCGCCGAGCTGATGCACCGCGACGACCAGCACGTCGCCGACACGATCGGGGCCTATCAGGAGGGCTTCACCTGGCTGGCCGACCCGGCGTTCGTCTCGATCGCCGCCGTGCAGGGCTACGCCATCGGAGCAGGCTTCCAGCTGGCCCTGGCCTGCGACCTCCGGGTGCTGGCCGACGACGCCCAGCTGTGCATGAAGGAGCCGGCCCTCGGGCTGGTGCCCGACCTCGCGGGAACAAAGCCGCTGGTCGATCTTGTTGGCTACTCGCGGGCGCTGGAGATCTGCGCCACCGCACGGTTCGTCGATGCACAGGAGGCCGGGAGCCTCGGGATCGCGACCACCGTGGTGCCTCGAGGCGACCTCGAGCAGGCCACGGGGGAGCTGGTCCAGGCGCTCCAGGGGACCGACGCGGGCGCGGTCCGGTCGACCAAGACGCTGTTGCAGCGGGCCTCGGTCCGGGACCTGCACCAGCAGCGCCTGGCCGAGCGGGAGGCGCAGGTGGGCCGGTTCCGCGCCCTGACCAGCACATGAGAGGACGGGATCGCCGATGAGCTCGATGCATCCCGGCATGTTGATGCGGTCCATGCGCCGCGACCCCTCGGTGGTGCAGCAGAAGCTCACCCGGGAGACCGTGCGGCGGATCTTCACCTTCGCCCGCCCGCACGGCCGGGTCATCGGGGCCTTCCTCGTCTTCGTGGTCCTCGACGCGGGCCTGGTCGTGGTCAACCCGCTGCTGGTCCGGCAGCTGCTGGACAACGGCGTGCTCGCCGGCGACACCTCGGTCGTGGTCTTCATCGCCCTGGCGATGGGGGTGGTGGCGCTCGTGGACGCCGTGCTCGGGGTCGGGTCGGGCTACCTGTCCTCCCGCATCGGCGAGAGCCTGATCTTCGACCTGCGCACCCAGGTGTTCGGCCACGTGCAGCGGATGTCGTTGGCGTTCTTCACCCGCACCCAGACCGGCGCGCTGGTCTCCCGCCTCAACAACGACGTGATCGGCGCTCAGCGCGCGTTCACCTCGACGCTGTCGAGCACGGTCGCCAACGCGATCAGCGTCCTGGTCGTCGGCGTGACGATGTTCGCGCTGAGCTGGCAGGTGACGCTCGCCTGCCTGGCACTGTTCCCGCTGCTGCTGCTCGTCTCCCGCTGGGTCGGCCACCGGATCAGCGGGCTCACCCGCCAGCAGATGGACGGCAACGCCGATCTGGGCAACATGATGACCGAGCGCTTCAACGTCGGCGGGGCCCTGCTGCTGAAGCTGTTCGGCCGCCGCCACGAGGAGGACTCCCGCTATGCCGACAAGGCCGGCGTGGTGCGCGACCTCGGCGTCCGGATCGCGCTGGTCACCCGGATCTTCATGGCCGCGATGATGCTGATCCCCGCGCTGGCGACGGCGCTGGTCTACGGCATCGGCGGCGTCCTCACCATCGGCGGTGCCCTCACCATCGGTTCGCTCACCGCCCTGGCGACGCTGCTGCTGCGGCTGCTCGGGCCGATGCAGGGCCTCTCCAACGTGCGCGTCGACGTGATGACCGCGCTGGTCAGCTTCGACCGCGTCTTCGAGGTGCTGGACCTGCCGTCGCAGGTCCAGGAGCAGCCGGATGCCGTCGACGTACCCCCTGGGGCGTCGCGCCTGGAGTTCCGCGACGTCGACTTCACCTACCCGCGGGCCGACGAGGTGTCGCTGGCCAGCCTGGAGACGGTGGCCCGGGCCGAGCAGCGCGACCACGGCCAGGTGCTGCACGGCATCGACTTCGTCGCCGAGCCGGGCCAGATGGTGGCGCTGGTCGGGCCGTCCGGGGCCGGCAAGACGACGATCACCCACCTGGTGGCGCGGCTGTACGACGCCACCGGGGGAGCGGTCCGCATCGGTGACGGCACGCACTCCTGGGACGTGCGCGAGGTGACCCTGCAGTCCCTGGAGGACACGGTCGGCTACGTCACCCAGGACGCCCACATGTTCCACGACACCATCCGGGAGAACCTCCGCTACGCCCGGCCGGACGCGACCGACGAGGAGATCTGGGCGGTGTTGGACTCCGCCCGGATCGCCGCGCTGGTGCGGGGGATGCCGGACGGCCTGGACACCGTGGTGGGCGACCGCGGCTACCGCCTCTCCGGCGGCGAGCGGCAGCGGCTGGCGATCGCCCGGCTGCTGCTGAAGGCGCCGGCGATAGTGGTGCTCGACGAGGCGACCGCCCACCTGGACAGCGAGTCGGAGTACGCCGTGCAGCGGGCGCTCGACGAGGCCCTGGAGGGCCGGACCTCCCTGGTGATCGCCCACCGGCTGTCCACGGTGCGCAACGCCGACCTGATCCTGGTCGTCGAGGACGGACGGATCGTGCAGCGCGGCACCCATGCCGAGCTGCTGGCCGAGGGCGGCACCTACGCGATGCTCTACCGCACCCAGTTCGAGGAGGACGCCCAGCCCGCCTGAGCCGCGTAGGTTGGGGCCATGGATCTCGGTGTCTCCGATCGTGTCTACGTCCTGACCGGCGCCACCCGTGGGCTCGGCCGCGCCACCGCCGAGCTGCTGGTGGCCGAAGGCGCGCGGGTGGTGCTCTCCGGGCGCTCCGAGGAGCACCTGGCCGAAGCCCGGGCTGCGCTCGGCGAGGACCGCGTGGTCGCCGTACGCGGGGACAATGCCGACCCGGGCCTGGCCGACCGCCTGGTCACGGCGGCGAAGGAGACCTGGGGGCGGCTGGACGGCGCGCTGGTCTCGGTCGGCGGTCCCCCGTCCGGGCCGTTGCTGGACAGCGACGAGGAGGACTGGCGGCGCGGCTTCGAGTCGATCTTCCTGGGCGGGCTGCGGGTGGCGCGCAGCGTGGCCGCGGAGCTCGCGGACGGCGGCTCGATCGCGTTCGTGCTCTCCAGCTCGGTCAAGCAGCCGCTGGCGAACCTGGCGATCTCCAACGGGCTGCGCCCGGGCCTGGCCATGGTCGCGAAGAACTTGGCCGACGAGCTCGGTGAGCGGGGGGTCCGGGTGAACGGGCTGCTGCCGGGCCGGGTGGCCACCGAGCGGGTGCAAGAGCTGGACGAGGCGACCGGAGACGCGCAGGCGGCCCACGAGCAGGCGGTCGGCAAGATCCCGCTGGGTCGCTACGGGCGTCCCGAGGAGTTCGCGGCCGCGGCCGTGTTCCTGCTCAGCCCCGCCTCATCGTTCGTCAGCGGGGTGATGCTCCCGGTCGACGGTGGGCAGCTTCGGTCCCTCTGACCCGGCCCCCTCGTTCGCGGCCCCCCGGGCCTTCTGACGCTGGCGCCACTCGTCCCAGGCCAGGTAGCAGAACCCGAAGACCGCCAGTGCTCCGAAGAACCACCACTGCAGCCCGTAGAAGAAGTGCGGTCCGTTGCTGGTGTCGTCGGGCAGCTCGACGGGCTCCAGGCGCTCGGCCGGGGCCGGGGTCTCCTCCTCCAGGTCCACGAACCCGCGGTAGAGCGGGTAGGGCAGCACCTGGGCGATCTGCTCGGAGGAGATCGCCCGGGTGCTCAGGTCGTGCACCTCGGTCGCTTTGCCGCTCGCGTCGCGGCGTACCCAACCGGTGATGGTCACCTTGCCCGGGGTCGTCTCCGGAAGGTCCGGGCGGGAGGCGCCGGAGTTCTTCGACGGCATCCAGCCGCGGTCGACGAGCACCGCCGTGCCGTTCTCGGTCACCAGCGGGGTGACGACGTCGACGCCGGCCCCCATGTCGCGGGTCTGGTACTTCAGCACGAGCGTGTGCCGGTCGTCCCAGGTGCCGTGGGCAGTGACCCGACGCCACTCGTCGTCAGCCTGCGGGGGCCGCTGCCCGGACATCACCTCCTCGACCGGGACGGGCGCCGCGGAGAGGTTGCGCGCCACCACCCGGTTGTCGTGCTTGCGTTCCTCGAGGCGGTGGAACTGCCACTGGCCGAGCAGGGTGGCGGCCCAGGCCAGGAAGGCGACGGCGAGGGCGAAGAGGACCCAGCGCCGGCTCAGCAGGAAGCGCACCGCCTCACGGTAGCCAGCGCACCGAGGACTCAGGCCCGCGGGCCTATGCTGGGCCGCGTGAGTTCGGGTCTCGAGGACAGCTATGGCCGGGTCGCCACCGACCTGCGCGTCTCGCTGACCGACCGCTGCAACCTGCGCTGCAACTACTGCATGCCGGCGGAGGGCCTGGACTGGCTCCCGACCGAGGAGACGCTGACCGACGACGAGGTCGTGCGACTGGTCCGGATCGGCGTCGAGCAGCTCGGCATCCGCGAGGTCCGGTTCACCGGCGGGGAGCCGCTGCTGCGCCGTGGGCTGGTGGACATAGTGCGCCGCTCCAAGCGGCTCGCTCCCTCCCCGGAGGTATCGCTGACCACCAATGCGCTCGGTCTCGCCCGCACGGCCCACGGTCTCGCCGAGGCGGGGCTGGATCGGGTCAACGTCAGCCTGGACACCATCCGCCCCGAGGTGTTCGCCCAGATCACGCGGCGCGATCGCCTGCACGACGTGCTCGCCGGACTCACCGCGGCCAGCCAGGCGGGCCTGACGCCGGTCAAGGTCAACGCGGTGCTGCTGCGGGGGGTCAACGACCACCTCGCCGCCGAGCTGCTGGGCTGGTGCCTGGACCACGGCTACGAGCTGCGGATCATCGAGCAGATGCCGCTCGACGCCCAGCACGGGTGGTCACGCGAGGCGATGGTGACCGCGGAGGAGATCTTCGCCGCGCTGGAGCAGCAGTTCACGCTCACGCCCGATCCCGCCCACCGCGGGAGCGCGCCGGCCGAGACGTTCCTCGTCGACGGGGGACCGGCCAAGGTCGGGGTGATCGCCTCGGTGACCCGGCCCTTCTGCGGGGACTGCGACCGGGTGCGGCTGACCGCCGACGGGCAGGTCCGCAACTGCCTGTTCGCCCGCGAGGAGTCCGACCTCCGCTCGGCGCTGCGGACCGGTGTCGACGACGAGCAGATCGCCGACCAGTGGCGGCTGGCGATGATGACCAAGCGCCCCGGCCACGGCATCAACGACGTCTCCTTCCTGCAGCCCACCCGCCCCATGTCCGCCATCGGCGGCTAGCTCCGCCGACCGGGCAGTTCTGTGCGCTCCAGTTCCGCCGACCGGGCAGTTGTGTGCGCCTGTACAGCGTCGAGCGGGCAGTTCTGTGCGCTCCAGTTGCGCCGAGCGGGCACTCCTGCGCACAGGCTGGCCCGAGCGGCGTACCTGGGGGCGTGCAGAAGTGCCCGGTCGCCGGGCTGGGGGCGTGCAGAAGTGCCCGGTCAGCAGGCTGGGGGCGTGCGGGAATGCCCGGTCACCACGTTGCGGGCGTGCGGAAGTGCCCGGTCAGCGGCTGGGGGCGTGAGGTGCGACCTCGCGGAGGAAGCGTCGGGCGGCCAGGAAGTCGGCGAGCTGCTGGCGGTGGTCCTCGCAGGCCAGCCAGACCTTGCGTCGGTCGGCGGTGTGCAGCTTCGGGTTGTTCCAGCGCAGCTCGTGGACCGCGGGGGCCTGGCAGCCCTTTGCCGAGCAGATGTCGGCCTCGGGAGCCTGGGGAGAGGTCATGGACCGAGCTCCTTGTGCCCGGAGTGGGGACCGAGCAGGTCGGCGCCCTCGACCCGGGGGCTCGCGCTGTTGGCCATCACCACCGCGACGTAGGGCAGCACGAAGGCTGCCACCACCAGCACCCAGCGCAACCACCCGTCCGCGAGCACAGCGCCGATGAAGCACAGCGTCCGGATCGTCATCGAGATGACGTAGCGGCGCCGCCGGCGGTCGATGTCCGCGCCGGCGGTCTGTGGCGCCGTGGTGATCCGGACCGGAACGGCCTCGTTCCGCTCCGGACGCCGGCTGCGGGGGAAGGTCACTCCTCAACACTACGTCGGGACTGGCATGCTGGCCCGAACCCCTTCCCACCACCTTCAGGAGTCCCGATGTCCAACCGCACCTACCGTGTCACCGAGATCGTCGGCACCTCGCCGGACGGCATCGACCAGGCCGTGCGCAACGGCGTCGAGCGCGCGGCCCAGACGTTGCGCCACCTCGACTGGTTCGAGGTCACCCAGGTGCGTGGCCAGGTCAAGGACGGCACCGTCGAGCACTTCCAGGTCGGTCTGAAGGTCGGCTTCCGGCTCGAGGACGACTGACCACCCGAGTGATGACCCCGGCCCTGGTCGAGCTGCGCATCCTCGAGGGGCCCAACCTCTACTTCCCCCGAGCGGCGGTGAAGCTGACCCTCGACGTCTCGTCGCTGACGCACGCCTCGGACGCCGACGTACGGCGGCTGGCCACTCGGCTGGGCCTCGGCACGATCCGCCCGGGTCCGCCGGACTCGGGGTTCCGTGAGCGGGCACTGCTGCGGCTCCTCGCGGCGCTGGTGCGCCGGATCGCGGCCGGCGCCGGCACCACCCGCCTGGGCATCCGCGCCCGTCCCACGAGCGAGCCGGGTCGGGTCGTGATCGCCTATCCGTGGCGGCACCGGGGGCGGGCCCGCGCGCTGGGTGAGGCGACCGCCGGCGTGCTGGAGGCGCTGGCCGAGGGCGAGCCCGACCACAGCGACCCGACGGCACTGGTGGAGGCGGCCTCGGAGCGGGTCCGGTCGGCCGAGCCGGGGGAGGTGCCGCACACGGTGCGGCCCCGGATCCCGGTGGTCGCGGTGACCGGGACCAACGGCAAGACCACGACCTCGCGGATGGTGGCGCACATCGCCCGCGCCGCCGGCCACTGTGTCGGCTGGTCCAGCACCGACGGGATCTACGTCGACGGCGTCCTGGTCGAGGCCGGGGACTACTCCGGGCCCTCCGGCGCCGGTCGCGTGCTGAGCCGCCCCGGGGTCGACTTCGCGGTCACCGAGACCGCACGCGGCGGGATCCTGCTCAAGGGCATCGGGGTCACCCACAACGACGTCTCGGTGGTCACCAACGTCTCCGCGGACCACCTGGGCCTGAACGGGGTGGACACCGTCGACCAGCTCGCCGAGGTCAAGGGCGTCGTCCCGCGGATCACCCGCAAGCAGGGCTGGGCGGTGCTCAACGCCGACGATCCGCGCACGCTGGCGATGCGCGGGCGCACCCCCGCACAGCCCTGGGTGTTCAGCCGCGACCCCGCCTCGCCGGGCGTCCGAGAGGTGCTCTCCGAAGGGGGACGGGCCACGACGGTGATCGACGGCTGGATCACCGTACTCGAGGGCAGCCGTACCGACCCCCTGGTCGAGGTGGCGGACGTGCCGATGACCCTGGGTGGCCTCTCCCGCTTCAACGTCGAGAATGCGCTGGCCGCGGCTTCGGCAGCGCTGGCCGCCGGCCTGGACCGCGCAGACGTCGTCGCCGGGCTGCGGGACTTCCGACCGGACGCCGAGCACAACCCCGGCCGGATGAACTTCTTCACCCTCGACAGGGTCTCGGTCGTCGTCGACCTCGCCCACAACGAGGCGGGACTGGCGGCGCTCGTCGAGATCATGCGGGGTGTGCGTCCGCCCGGTCGCCGGATCCTGCTGGGCCTGGGCGCGGTCGGGGACCGGCAGCCCGAGCTGATCGAGGCGCTGGGCGAGATCGGCGCCCGCGACGCCGACGTGGTCGTCATCGGCCACAAGCAGCGCTACCTGCGCGGCCGCACCGTCGAGGAGATCGACGCCCTGCTCCGCACCGGCGCGGAGCGGGTGGGCGTGACCGAGCTCGAGTCCTACCCGACCGAGCTGGAGTCGCTGCAGGCCCTGACGAAGCTGGCCGAGCCGGGCGACGTGGTGGGCCTGATGTGCCACGCCGAGCGCCAGGAGGTCTACGACTGGCTGGCCGACCAGGGAGCCACGGCGGACACGCCGGAGGACCTGCGGGCCAAGGTGCGCGCGGCGCAGGCGGAATGACCGCACCTCCGGTCGAGGGGCCCGGACTCGCCCGCGGAAGTGCCCTCGGCAGGATCACCCTGGCCACCGTGATCGTGGGGTCGGGCATCGCCCTGCTCGACGGGACGGTCGTCAACATCGCGCTGCCACGGCTCGGCGCCGACCTGGGCGCCAGCCTGCCGCAGCTGCAGTGGGTGGTGAACGGCTACATGCTCGCCCTCGCCTCCCTGATCCTCGTCGGCGGCGCCCTCGGGGACCGGTGGGGGAGGCGTCGGGTCTACCTCGTGGGAGTGGCCGGCTTCGCGGTCACCAGCCTGCTGTGCGCGGTCGCCCAGAACCCGACGCAGCTGGTCGGCTTCCGGCTGGCCCAGGGTGTCGCGGCGGCCCTGCTCACCCCGGGCGGACTTGCCCTGATCCAGGGTTCGTTCCGCGCCGAGGACCGCGCCGGTGCGATCGGGACCTGGGCGGGCGTGTCCGGGCTGGCCACGGCGATCGGTCCCTTCCTCGGCGGCTTCGTGCTGGCGCACGGCAGCTGGCGATGGATCTTCGCGCTCAACGTGCCGCTGTGCGCCCTCGTGCTGCTCCTAGGGGTCCGCGTGCCGGAGTCGCGCGGCGCGGCACGGGTCGGCCGGTTCGACGTGTCCGGGGCGGCGGCGGGGGTCGTCCTGCTGGCGGCCTCGACCTACCTGCTCACCTACTGGCGCACCCTCGGCGTGCCGGGGATCGTCGTGCTGGCCGGGGCGGTGGTGGCCAGCGCGGTGGTGTTCGGCATGCTCGAGCGCCGACCGAGGGCGATGGCACCGTTGGGGCTGTTCTCCTCGCGAGTCTTCTCGGCCGCGAACTGCATGACGCTGCTGGTGTACGGCGCGCTCGGTGCGGTGCTGTTCTTCACGGTGCTGCAGCTGCAGGTCGTTGCCGGCTACACGCCGCTCGAGGCGGGGTTGGCGTCCCTGCCGGTCACACTGGCGCTGCTGCTGCTCTCTGGTCGGTCCGCGCGAATCTCGGCGCGCATCGGTCCTCGGCTGCAGATGTCGGTCGGACCGTTGGTGTGTGCCGCGGGGGTGGCGCTCCTCTCCTTCGTCGACGGGCGGGCGCCGTACCTCACCGAGGTGTTCCCGGGCATGCTGCTCTTCGCCCTCGGCCTGGCCACGCTCGTCGCGCCGCTGACCACGGCGGTGCTGGCCGCGGTGCCGGACGGGCATGCGGGCGTCGCCAGTGGCATCAACAACGCGATCGCCCGCACCGGGACGCTGCTCGCGGTCGCGGCGCTGCCGGCGCTGGTCGGTCTCTCCGGCTCGGACTACCGGCGGCCCGAGCTGCTCAGCGCCGGTTACCACTCGGCGCTGCTCGTGTGTGCCGGGCTGCTGCTCATGGGTGGACTGATCGCCTGGTTCGGGCTGGGCCGCGGCGAGGTCACGTCTGGCTGAGGGCGGGCCAGTCCCGGATCGCCAGTGGCACCAGCACGGCGAGCGCGGGGAGGGACCAGAGCCAGTAGCCGAAGCCGAACAGCATCAGCAGGACCTGGAAGAGGATCACTCCGGCCCACCCGACCTTGGCCGCCGTCCCACCGGTCAGCAGGAGAAGCCCTAGCGTCAGCTCCCCGGCTGCGGCGAGCAGGCCCCAGTACGCCGGGTTCGCCATCACGATGTCCTGCCAGCCGTTGCGCACGAACCCGAACAGGCCTGCATCGCCGAAGGGCGCGTAGTACTGCGGGTCGGCAGCCACGATGCCGAGGTGCATCCCCGCGGTGAACAGGAAGAAGCCGCCCACGGCCCGGCGGGCGCGGCCGACGTGCACGACCGGATGCGGGAACACGCGGATCATGGTCGCGGTGCTCATTGCTGCTGCCTCCGGTCCCGAAGCGTGCGCAGGATCGCGGGGGCAACCAGCAGCCACAGTGGCACCAGCACCCAGATCCGTCCGCGAGTCAGGTCGTAGTCGGCGAGCATCGTGGACCAGGACAGACCCTCGACCAAGCGGCCGAAGGAGAACTCGAAGGCCAGGGTCATCGCGGTCCAGGTGACCCCGACTGCCCACGCCAACCGTGCGGTGGGCAGGGGACGACGGCCCAGGAGCCACCACTCGTAGACCGTCAGCAGCGCGAGCAGGACCACAGTGGCGAGGAAGCGTGCCACCGTCTCGCCGAGGAGGGGTTGGACGACGGCGGCACGCAGCGTGCCGTTGAGCAGGGCGATGACCACCATGCCCGTCCAGGCGAGCACCCACCAGGCGTAGGGATGGGTGGCGACCCGGGAGGAGGAGGTCGACGCAGGTCCGGGATGGAGCGCGGTCCTCATGGCACCAGCCTCGGCCCTGCACCGGTCCCCGCCCAGAGGATGAAGTCCCCCCGGAGGGGGACGGTTGGCGCTCGTCGGCCGCCGTACGTGAGGATGGCTCCCATGACCGACTCCCCGAGGCTGGCCGTGCTCATCGACGCGGACAACACCTCGCCCAAGCTGGCCAAGGAGATGCTGGACGAGCTGGCGAGCTACGGCACGCTGACGGTCAAGCGCGCCTACGGCGACTGGACGACCCAGCAGCTCGCCGGCTGGAAGGACCACCTGCTGGCCGCCGCGATCTCACCGATGCAGCAGTTCGCGTTCACGCGGGGCAAGAACTCCACCGACAGCGCCATGGTCATCGACGCCATGGACCTGCTCTACGCCGGCAACGTGGAGGGCTTCGTCATCGTCTCCAGCGACGCCGACTTCACCCGGCTGGCCACCCGGCTGCGTGAGTCCGGGATGACGGTCTACGGGCTCGGCCAGCGCAAGACCCCCAAGCCGTTCGTCGAGGCCTGCGACAAGTTCATCTACCTCGAGGTGCTGGGCTCCGGCGGCGGTGAGGAGCCCGAGGACGAGAAGCCCTCCAAGGACACCGACAAGGACCAGAAGCAGGCGCTGCAGGGGCTGATGACCCGTGCGGTGAACAAGAGCCCCCAAGACGACGACGACTGGACTCAGCTTGGCACGCTCGGCAACCTGCTCAACCGCACCGACCCGTCGTTCGACCCGCGCAGCTACGGCGCCGCGAAGCTCAGCGACCTGGTGCACTCCCTGCCCTACCTGGAGACCCGCTCCGAGCCCGGCCCCGGCGGGCGCACCGAGCTGTGGGTCCGGCTCAAGGGCAGCGGCAAGGCGGCTCCCAAGAAGGCCGCGAAGAAATCCGGCGCCCGGAAGTCGACGGCGAAGAAGACCTCCACGAAGCCCGACTGACCGTCGTACACCGAAAACTTGGGGGGATCACCGAAAGTATTCGGTGATCGGGTTCGGTTTCACAGTACGTGCTGTGAAACCGGAGCCGGCGGAGGCGTGTAGTCGGGGTCGGCCAGGGGCGCGTCCTCGGCCACCGAGGCGCCGGCCTGGGCGTGCTGCGACCACTGCTCGAGCTCGGTCATCACCGCGGGGTGCTTGTCGACGCACAACACGACCAGGTCGCCGCGGTTGGCCCGGCTCATGGCGTGCCGCACGGCGTCGATCTCCTCGAGGATGATCTCCAGCTGGCGGCAGCGGACTCCGTCGTCCATCGCCTTGCGGACGCCCTCGGCCACCAGCTCGGCGGTCTCCCCGCGGTCCCGGCCCCGGAGCGAGGCGTCCTCGCGCACCACCACGACGTCGAAGTGCCGGGCCGCCACCTCGCCGAGCTCGCGCATGTCGCCGTCGCGGCGGTCACCGGCCGTGGCGATCACCCCGATCCTGGACGGCTTGCCCAGCTCGCTGCCGGACTCGAGGCTCTCGCCGAGTCGGTCGACGAAGTCGCCCAGCATCCGCATGCCCGGCGCGTTGTGGCAGTAGTCGACGATGACGTTGACCCCGTTGACGTCGACCTCGTTGAGGCGGCCGGGGGAGAGGTAGTAGTTCGTCGAGAAGGTGCGCAGCCCCTGCCGGATGTCGTGCAGCGGAGCGCCGGCGGCGAAGGCGGCCGCGGCCGCGGCGAGGGCGTTCTGCACGTTCATGCGGGCGCGGCCGTTGAACGTGGCAGGCAGCAGGTGGGTGAAGGCCAGCTGCATCTGCCGGGCACCGTGGCGTACGACGATCATCTCGCCGCGCTCGGTGGGCTCCAGCACCAGCGCCTTCCCGCCGCGGCGGCAGTGGGCGTCGATCAGGTCGCGGACCTCCGAGCCGGGCTCGGACATGGAGAACCACACCACCTGGCCCGAGCACTTCCGGCGCATCTCGCGCACCAGCGGGTCGTCGGCGTTGAGCACGGCGTGCCCGTGCCGCGGCACCGCCTCGACGACGACCGCCTTGACCGCGGCGAGCTGCTCGATCGTGTCGACCCCGCGCAGGCCCAGGTGGTCGGGCTGCACGTTGAGCACCACGGCGACGTCGTTGCGCTCGTAGCCCAGGCCCTCACGCAGGATGCCGCCGCGGGCCACCTCGAAGACCGCGAAGTCGACGCGTGGGTTCTGCAGCACCATCCGGGCGCTCCTCGGGCCGGAGGCATCGGCCCGGATGACCAGGCGCTCGTCGATCACCACGCCGTCGGTCGAGGTCATCCCGACCTTGCGGCCCATGCCCTTGAACACGTGGCTGATCATCCGGCTGGTCGTGGTCTTGCCGTTGGTGCCGGTCACGGCGACGATCGGGATCCGGCTCGGCGCCCCGGACGGGAACAGCATGTCCACGACGGGCTTGGCGATGAACTGCGGCTCGCCGATGGTCGGATGGGTGTGCATCCGGAAGCCGGGAGCGGCGTTGACCTCACAGATCGCCCCACCGGTCTCGCGCACCGGCTGGGTGATGTCGGGACAGATGAAGTCGATGCCGGCGATGTCCAGCCCGATCATCCGGGCGGCCTCCTCGGCGATCTCCACGTTTTCCGGGTGGGCCTCGAAAGTGCGGTCGATCGAGATGCCGCCGGTCGACATGTTGCCGGTCAGGGCCAGCTTGAGCATCTCGCCCTCGGCGGGGACCGAGTCCAGCGTGTGGCCCTGCGAGGCGAGCACCTCCAGGGCGGCGGCGTCGACCTTGATCCGGGTGAGCACCTTCTCGTGGCCGACCCCGCGCCGTGGGTCCGCGTTGGTCAGGTCGACCAGCTGCTGGACGGTGCTGGTGCCGTCGCCGGTCACCGAGGCGGGAACCCGCTCGGCGATCGCGGCGATGCGGCCGTCGATGACCAGGCAGCGGTAGTCCTTGCCGGTGACGAACGACTCCACGATGACCCAGCCGCGCCGGGACTGCTCCTGCGCCACCGGGAAGGCAGCCCGCACCGCGGCCTCGTCCTGCAGGTCCAGGCACACGCCCCGGCCGTGGTTGCCGTCGAGCGGCTTGACGACCACCGGGTAGCCGATCCGGTTGGCGACCGCGACCGCCTGGTCCGTCGTACGCACCGACTCCTGGCGGGGGACCGGCAGCCCGGCGGCGGAGAGGAGCCGGGTGGTGAGGTCCTTGTCGGAGGCGACGTCGACCGCGATCGAGCTGGTCTCCGAGGTCATGGTCGCGCGGATGCGCTTGGCGTGGACGCCCTGGCCCAGCTGCACCAGCGAGGCCTTGTTCAGTCGGATCCAGGGGATGTCGCGGGAGACCGCCTCGTCGATGATCGCCTGGGTGGACGGCCCGAAGGCGGTGCGCTGCGCTCGCAGGATGAAGCGGTCGAGCTCGTCCTCCCAGTCGAACGCCGGGTCGCCCTCGACGAGGTGGTTGACCAGGCGTACGGCGAGCCGACCGGCCTCGAGACCGACCTGCTCGTCGACGTAGCCGTAGATGATGTTGTAGCGGCCCGGCACGCCCCTCACCTGGCGGGTCTTGCCGCGCCGGATGTCGTGGCCGACGATCTGTTGCAGAGCCAGGGCGACGTGCTCGGCGACGTGCCCGAGCCAGGTGCCCTCGTGCAGCCGCTCGACGAAGCCCCCGCGCCGTCCGCGCGAGCAGGAGTGCTCGCGCAGGCCGGGCAGGAGCTGGATCAGGCTGTCGGTGAATCCCGGGACGGTGTTGGTGGGGAACTGCTCCAGCACCCCGAGGTCGACCACGAGGTGGATCGCCTTGTCGTAGGACCAGATGTTCGCCCCGCGATAGACCCGCGTCTCCACGATGGTCAGGTCGGCGGTCGGTCGGTCGCTCACTCTTGGTCCTTCCGGGGTCGTCGGCGGGCGATGCGTCGCCGCAGCACCGAGGGGGAGACGTCCCCCGCGGCGATGTCGCGCGCCATCGTGCGCAGGTCCCGGCTGGCCAGTGCCAGCTCGTCGGCCTCGGCGGCGTCGACGGCGGCGATGGTCGGCACCAGGGTGCGGGTGGTCAGGTTGAAGTGGCTGCCCTCCGGCAGCACGTGCAGGGCGACGCCGGAGGCCATGAGCGGTCGGTGCTCGCGCGCCTCGTGGGCGTTGGAGACCATGTGGGTCGGGTCCAGGACCGTCACGGACCCCCGACCCACCACCTGCATCAGGTCGCCCTCCCCGGTCGTGGTGACCACCGCGGCGGTGTCCTCGTCGACCCCGATCCCGAGCAGCTGCGGGCTCTGCGCCACCAGCATGAGCAGCCGGCCGTAGCGATTGCGCTGCTCGAAGTGCTGGTCGATGATGCAGCCCTGCAGCAGGCCCAGGCCGGCGGCCATCTGGGTCATCCGCTGCTTGGGGGTGGCCCCGCCGGGCCCGAAGGCGACCATGTGCGAGGACTGGATGCTGGCGCCGGCGGAGGTGCCGCCGACCGTGACACCGCGCGCCCGTGCCTGGAGGATGGCCTCCCCGAAACGGGTTCCGGCGATCACCGTGGACAGCTTGAGCTGGTTGCCGCCGGTCATGAAGATGCCGGTGGCCCGCTCCAGCTGGGCCGAGAACGCGGGGTCGGCCGCCTCGTCCCGCGAGGTCGGGCGCACGCCGTACACCTCGGCGGCGCCGAGCCGGGTGAAGACCGCCTCGTAGACCTCGACGATCTCCTGGCCCAGGGCGGAGGCGGTCGGGATCACTGCGATCCGGGCCTGGTCGCCGCCCGCCCGTCGGACGAATTCCCCGAGCACGGTACGCCGCTTGAGCTTGTCCTCCGCGCCACCGATGACCAGGAGGTCACCGCCCCGGTCGCGAGGGTCCTCCGGTGGCTCCGAGGGCTCCGGTGGGAATGGCATGACACCGCACCTTACGGGGTGGCACGCTTCGTGGATGCCCACCGGTTCCCAGTCACCGTCCGGCCCCACGGTCGCGCACGGAGGTCGTGTCCTCGTGGTCATGCGGCACGCGCGGGCAGAGTCCTTCGCCGACGGCGACCACCGCCGGCGCCTCACCGACCGGGGGAGGCGTGATGCCGTGGAGGCGGGCCGGTGGCTGGCCGCTGCGGGCCTGCTTCCGGAGGCCGCCTTCGTCTCCTCCGCCGAGCGGTCGCAGGCCACGTGGCGCGCGGTCGCGGACGGGGCGCACAGTGAGGTCGAGGCGCACATCGACGACGGTCTCTACACCGCGGGCCCGGACGCGGTCGTGGAGGTCCTGCGTACGGCGGCCGATGCCGGGGTGGTGCTCTTCGTGGGGCACAACCCGACCGCCGCGTCGCTGGCGCACGTCCTCGACGACGGTGACCCGGAGCCGGAGGCGTTCCGGATGATGAGCGAGGAGTTCCCGCCGGCCGCGATGGCGGTGCTGGACGTGCCCGGGCCGTGGACCGAGCTCGACATCGCCTCCGCACGCCTGGTCGCCTTCCACGGCCCGGCCCACTGAGCTGCGGGCGGGGGAGCCAGCCGGGTCAGACAGGTCGGTCGGGTCAGACGGGGGGCGCGGGCGTGGTGATCCCGGCCTCGGCGTCGGCCGCCTCGACCTCCTCCCGACTGATCCCGAGCAGGTAGAGCACGGCGTCCATGTAGGGCACGTTCACCGCCGCGTGGGCAGCCTCCTGCACCACCGGCTTGGCGTTGAAGGCGATCCCGAGGCCGGCGGTGTTGAGCATGTCGAGGTCGTTGGCGCCGTCCCCGATCGCGATGGTGGCGCTGAGCGGCAGGCTGCACGCCTCGGCGAAGCGGCGCAGGGCGGTGGCCTTGCCGGCCCGGTCGACGACGTCCCCGACCAGCCGACCGGTCAACCGACCGTCCTCGACCTCCAGCTCGTTGGCTGCGGCGAAGTCGATGTCCAGCTCGGCGGCGAGCCGGTCGGTGACGTGGCTGAACCCGCCGCTCACGATCGCGAACCGGTAGCCCAGGCGTTTGAGGGTGCGCACGGTGGTCCGCGCTCCGGGGGCGAGCAGGAGGTCGTCGTACACGTCGTCGAGCGCGGTGGCGTCGAGCCCTCGCAGCAGTGCCACCCGCGCCCGCAGGCTCTCGGTGAAGTCGACGTCGCCGCGCATCGCCTGCTCGGTGACCCGCGCGACCTCCTCGACGCAGCCCGCGCGCGCGGCGAGCATCTCGATGACCTCCCCCTGGATGAGGGTCGAGTCGACGTCCATGACGATCAGCCGCATGCTGCGGCGCAGCAGGTTGGCGGCCTGCACGGCGATGTCGACCTGCTGGGTGGCGGCCTCCCGGGCCAGGACACCGCGGAGCTTGTCGGGGTCCACGCCGGAGACGTGCAGGTCGATGGCGGTGATGGGGTAGCGCGCCATCCGTTCGATGCGATCGATGTTCGCCCCGGTGTCGGCGATGCGACCCGCGACGGCGGCCAGCGCCGAGGACTTCAGTGGCGAACCGAGCACCGTGACGTGACTGCGTCCCCCCGGGCGTGGCCGGTTGTCGCCGGACCCGCGCTCGAAGTCGAGGGTCATGTCGAGGTCGGCGGCGACCTGCTCCATCGCCGCGTGGACCGGCTTGGCGTCCCGCGGGGAGCTGACCAGCACACCGAGCACGAGCCGGCGGCGCAGCAGGATCTGCTCGACGTCGAGCACCTCGACGCCGAAACGGGCGAGCGTCTCGAAGACCAGCGAGGTGACGCCCGGACGATCCTTGCCGGTCAGGGTGATCAGCAGCGTCCGTGAGTCGTCGGGTCGTCGGGCCGCGACCTTCTCCTCCTGCATTCGGATGAGGCTAGCGGTGCTCAGGGGCGTTCGGAGCAGGCGCCCACGAGCGCGTGCCGGGCCGCTCGGTCGAGGTCGGCGAGCGCCTCCCGCCGTCGCGCCATCTCGTACGACGACACGGCCCCGCCCTGCTGCGACAGCGCCAGCCGGACGATCTCTCGGCACAGCACCGCGCGTTCGACCGTCTCCACGGCCCGCGGGCCCAGTCCGGGCGGGAGCGGCAGCGGGCGTCGGTGCCGCAGGTTCATCAACAGGTCGGGGATCTCCGGCTGCCAGGAGGCGACGTCGAGCTCGACGAGCCGCCGGGTCACCGCGGTGAGGGTGCCGCGCAGCTCCGCCGCGCTGGCCCGGTCGTCGATCCAGGGAGCGGGCTCGGCCTCGTGGACGTGCCACAGCACCGTCCGCGCGTCGTGGACCGGCACGAGGGCGACGGTGCCGACCACGACCGCCTCGCCGGGCTCGAGCGCGGCCAGGTTCAGCTCCGGCGGTCCGCCGAGCCCCACCAGGTCGCCGGGGACCGGGAGCGCGAGCGAGACCCGTCCGGGGAGGAGCGCCGGCAGGGCGGCGACCTCCTCGACCCGGTCGGGCCACACCACCAGGTGGCGCGGATCCGCGCCGCGCACCGCGTCGGCGAGGTCGTCGGGGCCGACCAGCCCGGCCCGCTGGGCAAGCAGCCAGGAGGCCAGCAGCGCCGAGCGAGGCAGCGGCGGCCCGGGCAGCGCCGACACCGGAAGGGCAGTCACCGGGGCAGCGTAGGCAGCCCGGTAGGTTGAGCGGGACCCCGACCCCGTCTGCCGAGGAACTCGTTGAACGCCGTACTCGAGCTCGCCGACGTCACCGTCAAGCGAGGGCAGGCGACCCTGCTCGACCACGTCGACTGGACCGTGGAGGAGGACGAGCGCTGGGTGATCCTGGGGCCCAACGGCGCCGGCAAGACCACCCTGATGCAGATCTGCTCGGCACAGATCCATCCGACCTCCGGCGTCGTGGGGATCCTCGGTGAGGTGCTGGGCACCATCGACGTCTTCGAGCTGCGCCCGCGGATCGGCTGGACCAGCGCCGCCGTCGCCGACCGGATCCCGCGGCACGAGATCGTGCGCGACGTGGTGGTCTCCGCGTCGTACGGCGTGGTGGGCCGCTGGCGCGAGCAGTACGACGCCCTCGACCACGGCCGTGCCGCCGAGCTGCTCCGGGAGGTCGGCGCCGCATCCTTGATGGACCGCACCTTCGGCACCCTGAGCGAGGGGGAGCGCAAGCGGGTGCAGATCGCCCGGGCGCTGATGACCGACCCCGAGCTGCTGCTCCTCGACGAGCCGGCGGCGGGTCTCGACCTCGGTGGCCGGGAGGACCTGGTCTCGACGCTCTCCTCCCTGGCCATGGACGAGAACTCCCCGGCCCTGGTGCTGGTCTCCCACCATGTCGAGGAGATCCCGCCGGGCTTCACCCACGCGCTGATGCTTCGCCAGGGGCGGGTCGTGGCCGCGGGGCCGCTGCCGTGGGTGATGACCGAGCAGGTGCTCGGGGAGACCTTCGGGATGCCGCTGCGGCTCGACGAGCACGAGGGCCGGTACGCCGCCCGACGACGCGTCAAACGCCGCGGTTGAGAGACCCTCGGGCCACCCACCTCTTGGATAGGGTCGGTCCATGGAGTGGATCCGTGACCACATGTGGGAGAGCTGGCTGGCTCTCTCGGTGGCGCTCGGGGCGATCGAGCTCCTCAGCCTCGACCTGGTGCTGCTGATGCTCGCCGGCGGAGCGCTGGTCGGCTTCCTGGTCGCGGTGCTCGGCGGGCCGCTGGCGCTGCAGATCGCGCTCGCGCTGATCTCGGCCGTGGCCCTGCTCGGGGTCATCCGGCCCAACGTGGTGCGGCGGCTGCACGCGGGCCCCGACCTGCGCATCGGTGCCGACGCCCTGATCGGTCACCGGGCAACCGTGCTGCGCGAGCTGGCGCACAACAATCCCGGACGGGTGAAGATCGGGGGCGAGGAGTGGAGCGCCGAGCCCTACGACGAGGACGACCGGATCGAGCCCGGCGCGCTCGTCGACGTGGTGCAGATCAAGGGTGCGACGGCCTACGTGCTGCGCGCTCACCGGCTCGGGTCCTGAGGGCCCGGGCACCAACCGGCTAGCGAACTAGGGGGTGATCACGATGGGAGTTCTCATCGTGCTCCTGATCCTGCTCATCTTCGTCGTGCTCGTGCTGAGCAGGACCATCCGCATCATCCCCCAGGCGCGGGCCGGGGTCGTGGAGCGGTTCGGCAAGTACCGCACCACCCTGCAGCCGGGGCTGAACGTGGTCACGCCGTTCGTGGACCGGGTGCGCTACGTGATCGACATGCGCGAGCAGGTCGTCTCGTTCCCGCCGCAGCCGGTGATCACCGAGGACAACCTGGTGGTCTCCATCGACACGGTCATCTACTTCCAGGTCACCGACGCCGTGGCGGCAACCTACGAGATCGCCAACTACATCTCCGCGATCGAGCAGCTGACCATGACCACGCTGCGCAACATCGTCGGAGGGATGACCCTGGAGCAGACGCTGACCTCGCGCGAGGAGATCAACCGCGGCCTTTCCTTGGTGCTCGACGAGGCCACTGGCCGCTGGGGGGTGCGCGTGGGCCGGGTGGAGATCAAGGGCATCGACCCGCCGCCCTCGATCAAGGACTCCATGGAGAAGCAGATGCGCGCCGACCGGGACAAGCGCGCAGTCATCCTCACCGCAGAGGGCCAGCGCCAGTCCTCGATCCTGACCGCGGAGGGCAACAAGCAGGCCGCGATCCTCAACGCCGAGGGAGACCGGGAGGCGCGAATCCTGCGGGCGCAGGCCGAGCGAGAGTCCGCGATCCTCCAGGCCCAGGGTGAGGGCCAGGCCATCCAGACGGTCTTCCAGGCGATCCACGACGGTCAGCCCGACCAGGCGCTGCTGGCCTACCAGTACCTCCAGATGATGCCCAAGATCGCCGAGGGCGAGGCCAACAAGGTCTGGGTGGTCCCCTCGGAGATCACCAAGGCGCTCGAGGGCCTGGGGTCGGCGGTGCACGAAGCGTCCGGGATCCCCAAGCACACCGGTGGGGTCAAGCACCGGGTGGACATGGGGTCCGCCGAGCCGGACCTGCCGCATCGCACCGACAGCGTGGAAACCGCCAACGCAGAGGTGCAGAAGGCCATCGCCGACGCCCAGGCTTCGACCGCCGAGGGGCTGTCGGCCGGTGGGGAGCCCACCGGCACGTGAGTGCTCTGGAGGTCGTCGCGATCCTGCTCGCCGGGGTCTGGGCGGGGACCATCAACACCGTGGTCGGCTCGGGGACCCTGATCACCTTCCCGACCCTGCTCGCCTTCGGGATCCCGCCGGTCACCGCCAACGTCACCAACACCATCGGGCTGGTGCCCGGATCACTGTCGGGTGCGATCGGCTACCGCGCGGAGCTGCGCGGGCAGCGCCGACGGGTGATCCGGCTCGCGATCGCGTCGCTGATCGGCGGCGTCCTCGGCGCGGTGCTGCTGCTGTCGCTGCCGTCAGCGGCCTTCGACGCGATCGTGCCGGTGCTGATCCTGCTCGGCTGCGTCCTGGTGATCCTCGGACCTCGCATCCAGCGGCGGGTGGCCACCCGGGCCGCCACCCGCGGCGGCATCCCCGAGCACGGCACCTGGTGGGTCTTCCCCGCGGTGCTCGGCTCGGGGGTGTACGGCGGCTACTTCGGCGCCGCGCAGGGCGTGCTGCTGATGGCGATCCTCGGCATCGGCGTCGAGGACACCATGCAGCGCCACAATGCCACCAAGAACGTCCTCGCCCTGCTGGTCAACGCCATCGCCGCGGTCATCTTCGTCTTCGTCGCCGACCCGGACTGGGCCGTCGCCGGCCTGATCGCCCTCGGCGCGATCGTCGGCGGCCAGCTCGGCGCCACGGTGGGGCGCAAGCTGCCGCCGAACGTGCTGCGTGCGGTGATCGTGTGCGTGGGCCTGGCCGCGGTGATCAGCTTCGTGGTATGAGCTCGGCAGGACCTAGATGACCGCTCCGCGCGGTGAGAACTCGATGCTTGCCACCCCACGGCCGTACAGCGCGACCAACCGGTCGCCATGGCGACATCGCAGCACGCCGGTGTCGGTGCTCAGCAGGTCGATGATCTGGTCGACCATCTCCTTCTCGTCGACCGCCTCCGGATCTTCGTAGGTCAGGTCGGTGTGTTCTCCGCCGACGAGCCGCACGCGCAGGACCGTGATCGCCATGCTCGCAAGATAGACCCGATGAGCTCGCGCAGGCGTGCCGAGACCTCATCCGGCGTAGTCTCGGGGACCTGCTCCCTCTCCTGGTCAGGGGAAACCACGTGCCGCATCCGGACGAAGCCTCATCGAGCCCGCCGACCCCGGCATGGGCCCTGCAGCAGGCCAGGGAAGACCTCTACGACGTCGACGACCCCGCCGCGCTCTCCGAACGCGCTGAACAGATCGCCGGCGAGGCCCGAGAACGTCACGACGAACGCCACGACGAGTACGACGACCCCGACGAGGGCGGCGAAGCCTGACCAGCGCCGACCGGCACGGTGACCCATGCAGCGGCACAACGGACCAAGAACCTGCCCGCCCTGCTGGTCAACGCCGTGGCGGCGGTGATCTTCGACTTCGTCGCCGACCCGGACTGGCCCGTGGCGGGCTGATCGCTCGGGGCAGTCGTCCAGGGGCTACTTCGGCGCCACGGCCGGGCGTCAGCGGCGGCCGAACGTGCTCCGCGCGACGATCTCTGCGTCGGCGTCGCCGCGGTGGTCAGCTTTGTGGTGTGACGGAGGAGTGCCAGCTTTCGGCTGCTGGAGCAGCCCCGGAGAACTGCGGCCGCGGGCAGCGTCACTGCGGCCCAGGATGGCGCTCCCGGAACCGGCCACTGGCTACTGAGGCTGTCCTCGGCGGGGTCGGCACCCCAGCCGGGGGGGCACTCTGCACCGGCCGGTGCTGCGCCGCGACCACATCGGGTTCGTCTTCCAGTCCGCGAACCTGATCCCCGCCTTGACTGCCCTCGACCAGCTCCGCTTACCGCTCACCTTCGCCAAGACGGGCAAGCCGCGCGATCCCGCCCGCCTGCTGGTAGAGGTCGGGGTGGCCCACCGCGCCGACAAGCGTCCGCACCAGCTCGCGGGCGGGGAGCGGCAACGCAGCCAAGAGATCGTCGGTCTGCTCGCCCATGAGGCACACGAACATGGCGTGGCAGCCGTTATGGTCACCCATGGCCACGCCGTCCTCCACCCCTGCGACCGAGTGCTGGAGATAACCGACGGTGTCTTGGGTGACCACGCGCCGGCCGTCGCGAACTCCTGACCGAGGCCAGCCATCCTCCGAATCCAGGCGGCCACCGTGGCCGAGCACCGCGCCCACCTCGCCGAAGCAGGCAGCGCTCCGTCCCTGGCCGACGTAGGCGCTCGCCTGAGCGACGACGTAGCGACGACTGTGGGGAGCCTGCTCCTGCACGGCGGGTGCGGTCATGGCCAGCTTGCGCGAGGACCGGTTGTGACCGCCGATGTAGCGGGCGATTCTGGGGAACGCCGTGCTTCCCGCCAGCCCGAAGGCGCTGCCGACCACGATCTCGGCGACGAGGTGACCGGGATAGCGACGCAGCTCGAAGTCGGGATACTCCTCGAGCACCTCATCCGGCTGCTGCTCGGTCATCTGAGCACCGACGCCCGTTCCCTCGAGGTCACCCTTCAGACGTGGCGGTCACGAAGCCAACGTACCGGCGAAGATCTGCCAGGCCAGGGCTGACTTGGCGGTGAGGCTCAGCACGATGTAGACCTTCTCGCCGAACAGATAGTCCTGCCACCGCCCCTTGGCGCGGTACTGCAGCCACTGGTTGAGGGCGAAGACGTTGAAGAAGACGAACAGCGAGACGAAGATCCCGTAGACGAACCCGGGCGGCGAGGCCGAGGACGTGGAGCCCGGCGACATCAGGTAGATCGTGATGGCCACCCACGGGACCACGCCGGCCACACACCCGAAGCCGAACGGCAGCCAGCCGCCGCTACCCGGGCGCTCGTAGCGCTCCTGCAACCAGCCGAACAAGATCATGGCGGCGTTCACGCCGAACAGGGCCACCAGCGCCGCGACGTCGGAGATGCCGACTAGCTGGGCGATCAGGACGATCATCAGCGACGAGGAGAGCGAGTACTCCACCCACCGGGCGGGGTTGCGCTGACGGCCCAGATCCGCGACGTACCGCTGCCACCATGCGGTGCAGACAAGGAGGTGTGCCAGTGCGGAGAGCGCCAGGAACCCGGCCACCGCGAGCCCGGTGGGGATGTCGAAGAGCACCACGGGGTCCAACGGCGTCGTGCCCGGCGGCCCGGCCATGTAGCTCGCGGTCACCGGCAGAGCGAAGCCTGTGGCGAGCGCGAGCACCGCGACGGCCTGGACCGCATGGAGCACGGCTGCACCCACGTTGGCCCTGCGCAGAGACCTGGCCTGGCTGACGTCCGGCTCGTTCATGGAGGCGTCTGCGTCACGCGCAGGTCGCGGTTGCGGTTGCGCCGGCAGAGAGGCGCCCCAGCTCTCGCAGGCCCTCCGTCAGCAGATCGGCCACGGTCCTGGGCGGCACGTCGAGCAGGTCGGCCGCCTCCCGGTGGGTGAGCCCGCCGCACACGCACAACGCCAGGCTCGCGCGCTGAAGCCGGGCGAGCTGGCTCACCCACACCATGACCGGCGGCAGCAGTCCGGCCCCGGACGTCTCGCCGGCCGACTCCTGGGCGTGCCGGTACACCTGGCGAACCAGGCACCGCCGAGCGTCCTCGGTCCCCACCCCGCGAGTCGAGCGGGCGAGGTCAGCCATCGCGAGCCTCACCGCCTCGGCAGCGGCCACCTCGTTCCCTACGAGCGCACGCGCGAGCGCGTAGGTAGACGCCCCGTGGCGGTCCCACAGGTCCTCAAGCTCCGGCCTGGTGAGGGCGCTCTTGGGTGCGCTCTCGGTTTCGGCGCGCGAAGCGATCTGTGCTCCCCGGAACTCGGCCCCAGGGGCCCGCCCCCGCCCGTGACCGCGGCCAGCGGCGTGCCCGCCAACCAGACTAGGCGCTTGTGCTGTCACTTCCATCGCCGACCATCCCTCTCCCTGACCGTTGGCTGCGTTGCGTCCTCGGTCGTGCTGGACTCCGACACAACTCTGCATGATGTCTAGGGTTTGCACAAGGTGCTACAGGCTCTAGTCTGTACAAACCATGTACACGATTAGGCAGGCTTCCCGGCTCACCGGTGTGTCCGAGGCGTCTCTGCGCGCCTGGGAGAGGCGCTACGGCGTCGTCGTACCGCACCGGAACGAGTCGGGGTACCGTCTCTACGACGAGGAGGACCTGGCAGCGGTCTCGACCATGCGTCGGCTCGTGGACGACGGCTGGACGCCGGCCGAGGCCGCCGCCGCGGTCCGCAGGGGGACGGTCCCCGCCGTCCTGGACGAGGTGGACAGTCGTGAGACCTCCGACGGTCTCCACCAACCCAACGCGGTCACCTACATGCAACGATTCCTGTCCTCGGCAGCGCAGCTGGACACAGCGGGAATCGAGGAGAGCCTCGATGGAGGTTTCGCGCTCGGATCGTTCGAGCACGTGGTTGACTCGTGGCTGTTCCCCGCCCTCGAGGCGCTCGGTGAGGGCTGGGCGCTCGGCGAGATCGACGTCGCCGGAGAGCATGCGGCCAGTCATGCGGTCCATCGCCGACTCTCGGCCGCCTTCGATGCCGCTGGCAGCAGGTCCAGGGGTCCGGCGGTCGTGGTGGGGCTGCCCTCGGGCAGCCAGCACGAGCTCGGTGCCCTGGCGTTTGCCACCGCGATCCGCAGGAGGGGCATGGACGTTCTCTACCTCGGCGCTAACGTGCCGGTGAGCAGCTGGGAGGCGGCGGTGCGCAGTCGTGAGGCCCGCGCGGCGGTCTTGTCCGTCGTCACTCCCGAGGACCGCCCGGCCGCGGTAGCGGTGGCCGAGCGACTGCTCAGCCAAGCCCCGGTCCCGATCGTGTGCGCCGGTGGGGCGTCCGCGGCGAACCTCGCCGGTGGAGTCCAGACGCTGGCATCCAGCATCGGGGCAGCCGCCCAGGAGCTCGACCAGCTCGCGCACGGAACCGAGCACTAATTGCTGCAAATTTTCCACGCGCATCGGGTGATCGTGCGGCTCGGTCTTCCCCAGGCTGGTGCCGGTGCTGGTGGACCAGGTCACTTCGCGGTGATCCCCGGGGCGAGACTGGTCCGTTACGAGCACAAGGCGCCCGGGACCTCGTGCACGTCGACATCAAGAAGCATCGGCAACATCCCTGACCGCGGCGGCGGCGGTCCGACACCGCGCCGTGGCCCGGCTCGCCCGAGCGCGGCGTCACAAGCCGCGTGCACCTGACTGCGGCCCATCCGCAGCGTCTAGCCTCCGGTGGGGCGGTCCTGGCCGGCGTCGGCTTGTTGGGGTCCATGTGCCCGCAGCGAGCCGGCATGGGCCTTGGCGGTGGGATCCCTTCGGGTCTTGATCAGGCTCGCCACGGTGACGACGGCGAGTACGGCGACGATGACGGTGAGGCTGACTGGGGTGGGGATCTCGGGGACTCGTGGGTCGATGTCCACGTGGGCCCAGTGCAGGATCAGCTTGACGCCGATGAACGCCAGGATGAGCGCGAGCCCGGTTGAGAGGTATACGAGGCGATCGAGCAGTCCTCTGACGAGGAAGAACAAGGCACGCAGGCCCAGGAGCGCGAAAGCGTTGGCGGTGAAGACGATGTAGGGCTCCTCGGTGACCCCGAACACCGCCGGGATGGAGTCCAGCGCGAAGAGCAGGTCGATGCTGCCGATGGCGAGCAGCACGAGGAACAGCGGGGTGAACATGCGCCTGCCATCGACTCGCGTGGTGAGCCTGCCGCCGACGTACCCATCGGTGATCGGCAGCAGCCTGCGCGCGGCTTTGACCACGACGTTGTCCTCGACGTCGGGGTCTTGGTCGCGGTGCCGGAACAGCTGGACCGCGGTGTAGATCAGCAGCAGGCCGAACAACAGGAACATGAACGAGAACAGCGCCAGCAAGGTGGCGCCGAGGGCGATAAAGATCGCGCGCATGATCAAGGCGAGCACGATGCCGAAGGTCAGAACCCTGTGCTGGTGCTCCTCCGGAACGGCGAAGGTGGTCATGATGATGACGAAGACGAACAGGTTGTCCACCGAGAGGCTCTTCTCGATGAGGTAGCCGGCGAAGTACTCAGTGCCGAACTCCCCGCCGTACTGCGCGGTGAACCAGACTCCGAAGCCGATCGCGACGAGGATGTACAACACCGACCAGGCGCTGGCCTCCCCAAAGCCGACCCGGTGCGGCCGCGCGGCGGCAAGTCCCAGGTCAATCGCGAGCAGGGCAATGATCAGGCCGATGGCGACGGACCAGGTGAACAGGCTGATGTCGAGCACTGGCCCTCCGGTTAGCGTGCCGGTCCGGCGTCGCGCTCGGGTCTGGTCCGCCGGGGCGGTGGGTGGGGCTGACGTCTCCGCCCATCCTCTGTTCCCCGGTCCAGTATGGCCCTATCGGGGCAGCCGCAGCCGACTATCCACCAGGCCACTGACTTCGCAGCGTTCCTTCAGCCGTGCAGCTCTCGATGCAGACGCTCCATCCGTGCGTCCAGCTCGGAGGCGGTGTCGGCCGCTTCCTTGAGTTCCTGCAGGAGCGCGCCGGGGACCTCGCCGTCGTACTTGTAGTAGATCTTGTGCTCCAGACTGGCCCAGAAGTCCATCGCGATGCTGCGCAGCTGGATCTCGACGGGCACCCTCACCGTGCCCGAGGAGAGGAACACCGGCACCTCGACGATGGCGTGCAGGCTCTTGTAGCCGTTGGCCTTCGGCTCGGCGATGTAGTCGGTCACCTTGCGGGTCGTGACGTCGTCTTGGGCGGTGAGCAGCTCGAAGATGCGGTATGCGTCTGCGTTGAAGCTGCACGTGACCCGCACCCCAGCAATATCGGTGATGTTTGCCCGCACACTGTCCAGGCTGCGCTCAAGACCCCGACGGGCCACCTTGCTCTGGATGCTCTCCGGGGACTTCACCCGACTGCTGACATGCTCGATGGGGTTGTAGTCGTGCATGTGCAGGAACTCGTCGCGGAGGATCGCGATCTTGGTCTCGATCTCGCGCAAGCCGAACTCGTACTCCAGCAGGAACAGCCGCAGTTGCGCGCCGAGGACGCTCGGCCAATCCGGTGAGATCGGTCCGGCCGCTGCGTCGACCGAGGGATCCATCGCGCCACCACTATCCTCGGTCGTCTCCACGATTCGCCTCTCTTGTCATGGACCGATCGGCATCGGGCCACCCGCTCATCTCGACGTTAGCGGGGAGACCGAGAGACCTGTCGCGCCCACGAGTTACCCGCCGAATGCCGCAGCTCCCGCCCAGATCAACAGGCCGCCGAGCGCCTGCGCGCAAGTGTCGGCGCCATCGTCAACGAACTTGGCGTCGGCCGCGAACTCACGCATAGGGAGAAGTACGACCCGAGGGTGAAGCGCGCAAAGCCCAACCCAGGTGGCCCGACAACCCTCAAGGCCCCATCCGGTGAACGGAGTCTTAGCCGCCAGTGCCCGTCATCCGAAGGCCGCCACCCAGAGCTCTCATTGGGAAGTCCCGCACGGGCGCGTGCCATTGGGGGATCCCGCACTGATCACGCTCCGCGTGACGATCCTGACCGGCGTCCGGTCGTTCAGCTGATCCGCCCGCTGGTGACCGGGGTCGATCGGTCCGGAGCCGCCCCGGTCAGGTCCTGTCCCTTCGGCGCCGCATCTCGACCGCGTGCTTACCAGTCGAGGCCGTGCCGGAACCAGCTCGTCCCACCGAGGAGCTCGCTCCGGGTGCTCGGGTCGCCCAGTTCCTGCACGACAATGCGGGTCCAGCTGTCCTCGTAGCCACGGACCCACGCGAGCCAGGTGCCGTCGGGCGAGAACGCGGGCGAGTCGTCGCTGATCCCGTCCCCGTAAACGCCCGCCGAGTCGTCGGTGACGAGGGTGACCGCCGAGGGGTCGATCGGGTCCATCAGCGCGATCTCCGGCTGCCGCAGCCGGGTGCCCCCCGTGGACAAGGTGGCGCACGGCCGCAGCGTTGAGAAGGCAAGCGTGGTGCCGTCCGGCGACCAGTCCGGGCTCGAGTCCCAGTCCTCCCCGCTCGTCAAAGTGGTGAGGGCGCCGGCGGCAACCGGCGGACCGCCGGCGAGAGTCGCCGCCACCGCGACCGCGTCGAGGTGGACCAGCCCGGCGAAGTCCGGGGCCGAGGTGACCGGATCCTCACGGGTCAGGTGGACCGCGAGGCCACTGGTCGGATGCCACGCCGGTGCGGCGAGCCACTCGCCGGCCGCAACCGCCGTGATCGGCGTCTGGACCCCGCTCGCGGCGTCAACGGCGACGAGGTCGGAACGATCGAAGGTGGCGCCCGGCCCCAGCCGGTGCACGACTCCAAGGACCGTGGCGTCGTCGATCCACACCGGCTGCCGGGCCGGCACCGGGTGCGTGGCCACCGTGGCGCCGGCAGCGGTGCTGACCACCAGGTCGTCGTTGCGAGCGTGCACGATCTGGGTGCGGTCGGGTGACCAGGAGGGATCGCGATCGGAGATGAACGGCGTGCCGGACGACTCGTCAGTGAGCCGCCGCTCGGACGCCGTGGCGGTGTCCACCCCGAAGATGTCTTCCTGGGCGGTCGGCTCGGTCCCGTCGGTGGTGTAGGCGAAGAACAGGATCTCGCCATCCAGCCCCTCACCGGGCTGCTCGGGTTTGCAGAACCTTGCTTGCAGGGCCCGCAACAACGTGCAGAACAGGGCTCGCAGAAACTCGACGGGCCTGCCCGGCCTGCCGGGAGATCGAGACCCCCCGTGCCCGGCTCCGTCCTGACGCCCCGTCCCGGCCGACTCCCCGTCCATCGCGCGCCTCCGTTCACCCGTGTGCGCCACGGTGCCACACCTGGGCCGGAACGGGACCAGACGGCGATGTGGTCGACCGGGGTCAGCTCGGCGACGAGCGGTGTCGCAGCAGGCTGACCGGCAGGAGGAGGAAGAGCGCGATCACCAGGTAGCCGGCCACGGCGACGGTCGGCAGGAGCAGCCCCACGAGGATCATCACGACGTAGGCGCCGAGGCTGGGCGTGAGCCGCGTGGTCAGGGTCCGTACGTCGTCGTCGGCGAGGTCGGGTCGCACGAGGTGCTCGCGCAGCGCGTACCGCCACAGGAGCGAGACCATGACCATCGTAAGGAGGAGGTTGATGCCGTAGACGGTCGCCGCCACGCGCTCGGCGTCGGCGTTGTCGGCGAACCCGGCCAGCAGCTTGGTCGGGAACGGCATGAACGCGACCACGAGCAGGAGCAGCAGGTTCAACCGGAGGATCTTCGCGTCGGCGTGGTCGAGGTACTCGGTGATGACGGTGTGGGCCAGCCACACCGCCCCGATCGTCGAGAAGCTGACCACGTAGCCGAGGTAGGACGGCCACTGCTCGCCCAGCGCCTTCAGCAGGTCGTCCTCCGAACTCAGGGGCACGGAGATCTCGAGGACGAGCAGAGTGATCGCGATGGCGAAGACACCATCGCTGAACGCCTCCAGCCGCGCCGTCCGGAAGCCGGCGGCGCGGGTAGGAGACTCGTCGTCGCCCATGGTCAGAGTCCTGTCTGCGCCTGGAGCCGACCGGACTCCACGGCCTCGGCGCCGGCGCCGAAGTCCCACTCGTTCTGGTCCGCGTACGCGGCGGCGAAGGACGCGATGGGCCGGTCGAAGACGTCCCCGCTGCAAGGGTAGGCTGCGATGGCGATCCGGTCCCCAGAGCGTGCATGGACGCGAGCCAGGGTTGCAGCGCAGATCCGTGGTTCGCGGTCCGCCTGTCCTTCACCAGTCATCGGGCGCTCTCTTCGTCGGTCCTGTCGTCGTCATCGGTGCCGGGTCCTGCGCACCAGGGTCCTCGTCGGCGCCGCTCCCGGGATCATCCCTTTGGGACCGGTGTCCGGAACGGGTTCCGTCCGGGGAAGTGCGACGCTCTACGAGTGAAACACGGAATAAGCGGCATCGATGACCGTGGTCCGCGCAAGCAGTCGCGCCCAACTCGGGCTCGCGCGACGTTGGCCGTCGATGCGTACCTGTCGCCGGTGATTCCCCTACGGCAAACCGTCTGTACCGGTCCGGCGGAGAACCGCTTGGACGTGGACCTCGCGCCGTTTCTGGACGCCGCCAAGAGCTCGTTGCGCCGTCGAAGTGGCTCGCAGCGGCTGCCCTTCTCGCAGGGGACGCCGAGACCGTCGAAGTCGACTTTGATGATGTGCGTCGGCTCGCGCAGCGGTTCCACGTGCCGCTACCTGAGCCTTTCTCGCACGGCGACTCCTAACGATGGCCGAGACGTCCGCTCAGCAGGATTCGAGCGTCTTCGACCTGCGCCACTTCACCGCGTCTCCATGCGGAGGGATCTCAGTCGCTGATGTCGATCAGGGCGAGCCCGGTCTCCGGATCGACCGTCTTCGCGAGGTGAGCGGGGGTCTCCGTGACCACGACCTCGAGCGTCGGCCACACGGTCAACCTCTGTAGGTGACCACCGATCGTGGAACTGTCCTTGCGGCCGAGCGTGATGTGCGCATGGACAGCCGGGTCGCCATCCTTCGATGCGATGTCACCGACCAGCGACAGCACCTCGAGCTGTTCGCTGAAGGTGGTACTTCGGTAGTCATTGATCTCGGGATCGAAGTAGCCCAGAGTCACCTCGCGCGCCGCGCCCACGGCCGTGAGCCCCGCGGCAGTAATGGAGTTATCGCTGGCGAAGGCGACCAGCTGACCGAACGCCTCGTCGCCCTTGGCCATCACCACCACGAACGTACGCAGCCCCTGGTTGTCATAGACCTGCTTGACCCTCATGCCGGCTCGGTGCCCGATGAATGCGGCACCAAACCAGACCGTGCGTTGCCCCTGGGCCTGACGGCGGGCGTCGACGGACGCCGGTCACCGATCCCGGTGCTGGTCAGAGGGTCCCAAGGGGCGATGCAGCCGGAGGCTGTAGCCCACGGGGATGTCTCGGGCTCGGTCGGGAGACCGACGAGCCTCAGGCCCCCGCGATGCAGAACTCGTTGCCGTCCGGGTCCGCCAGCTCGACGCCCTTGCCGAAGTCGGCACGGCGGGTCGCACCCAGCGACGTCAGCCTCGTGATCTCGCTGTCGAGGTCAGCGGCGACGAGGTCGAACCGTTGGCGGTTCCGCCCCTGCTCGGGAGCCGGAGGCTGGCCTCCCCACGCCAGTTTCGTGCCACCGGCCGGCGACTGGATCGCAGTCTCCTGATCCTGGTCCCCCACCAGCGGCCATTCCAGAACCTCGCGCCAGAAGACCCCGACGGTTCGAGAGCCGTTGCAGGCGACCTCGCCGAGTGGACCGCAGCCGGCGAGGAAGCGGTTGCCGGCCTCGATGACGCAGAGCTCGTTGCCACCCGGATCACTGAGCACGACGTGCTCCTCCTCGGGTAGCTGCCCCACATCGAGGTGAGAGCCGCCGAGGCTCAGGGCCTTCGCGACCGTGGCCCGCTGCTCCTCCGGACTGAGGCTGGTGAGGTGCAGATGCACTGGGTTGAGCCCGATCTTCTGCGTGGACGCCGCCACGAAGCGCAGCCCCACCTGCCCCTCGGTTCCCGGGATCAGCACGCCGTCGGCCTCGCCGACGACCTCCCGTCCGAGCAGCTCGGCCCAGAAGCGGGCCACTGCGGTCGGCTCCCGAGCGTCGAAGGCGACGGCAACGAGACGTGCGGGCATCTCCGCACGCTACAAACGAGTCGACGTGCGAGCACGTGGTTTTCTCGGCGGTCGACTGCTCGCGGCCGGCTCCGCACCCTTCCGCTGTGCTCCCACGCCACGAGCCCGCGAGATCCCCGCGTGCATGACGGCGACCGGCATCACGGCGGCGTCTGCGAGGACCGTTCCGATCTCGTAGCGGAGGCTGCTGCGGGGATACGGCGCGCCACGGAGCCGGGACAGCAGCGCGCTCCACGGGATCCCGACGGCGTTGCCCCACATGATCATCCGGACCGCTCCGAGGATCCCGAGCGCACGGTCCTCGCCGTACTCCTCGACGAGCTTCGTCCACGCCAGCCGGTCGGGGTGACCTTCCGTGGCGGCGTAGTGCTGGGCGAACGCGATGGCGGCAAGCTCCTCGTCGGGAACCCCGTCGGCCGCCCCGGCCAGCAGCTCTCGGATCTCGTCTCCGCTCAGCCCTGCCTCGAGCGCGAAGCGGGTGTGCCCGTAGGCGCACAGGGCACAGCCGTTCACCTCGGTCACGGCGAGCATGAGGCGTTCGGTGAAGCGCTCGCCGTCGGCGCGCAGCCTGGCGAAGTGCCGGATCGTTCGCACCGCATCGTGGGCGATCCAGTACGTCTGACGCACCGAGTAGTGCTTCTTCGCCACCATCGCGCTGGGGCTCGACCGCTCGTCGTTGTCCACGGACCTCACGTCACGTCTCACGCGGACCGCCGGCGTGCGGACCACCTGCCCGAGCATGGCAGATGAGCCTCAGCAGGCGGGGAGAGGGCCGGCCCGCCACGGCTGTGCCGCGGCTCACCGCCCAGAAGGCTTCTCGGCCGACCTCTATCCGGGAGAGGCAGGAATCCGTAGCGTGAGCACAGGCGGCACGAGGCCGCCTTGCGATGACACCGGGGAGTACGACATGGCTGGTGCAGAGGACATCCAGAAGGCGATCGGTGCCGGGTCCGTGGGGTTCGGCGCACTTGCTGCGCTGACTCCGGGCCTGTTCCTCGGTCTGTACGGCGTGCCGGACGACGCCAACGTCCGCACGATGACGCGACTCTGGGGCACGCGGACCGTCGTTCTCGGCGCGTTGGTCTTCGCGCTCGACAGCGACGAGGACAAACAGACCGTGATGACGATGGCCGCAGGGATGAACGCCGCGGACGCCGCGATCGTGGCCTCCGCGGGTGGCATCCCGGCGCGCACGCGCATCTTCGGGTCGCTCACCTCGGCTGGGTTCGCAGCCGCGATGGCGTACGTGCTGAGCCAGTAGCCCAGCACGGTCCCGGTCAGGACCTCGGGCGGGTTCGTTCCCGACGACGTCGAGCCGGCGTGTGGCTGGTCGTGACCTGATCCGTCGGATCGGGCCACGACCGGCCCGAGCAGGTCAGGCCTGCTGGCCGAGGGCGAACTGGACGTTGCCCGCCTCGTCGACTGCGGCGTCGAGGACCTTGTCGTCCAACACCGCGGCGGCCGCACTCTCGAGGTAGACCGTCGCCCCGGCCTGCTCGACGACCTGGTCTCCGGGCTCGGGCTGCTCGGAGGCGGAGATGCCGAGGCTGGCCTCGTCATCGGGTTGCGTGGTGATCCGCAGCCCGGCTCCCTCGGCTTCGATCTGCGAGGTGATCGCCTGGACGATGCTGCTGGCGTTCTCAGTCAGGGTGAGCATGATTGCCTTCCAATCGCGTTCAGAAGTACTCCACCCTTGCGCGGATCGGGCCTGGACTCAAACGGCCAGGGGGGCTCAGCCCTCGGTGAGCGCCTTGACCCCGGTTGCCACGGCGCCGGCGGCCACCGCGGCGAAGCCCAGCCCGGCGAGCTTGGAGCCCTTGGCGGCCGTGGCGATCCCGGCGACGACGTCGGCGGCGTCCACGGCGACGCCGGTCTGCACCATCCGCTCCCGGGCCTCGCCCGAGGAGGTCAGGGTGAGGGCGCCGAGGGCGATCTCGCGCGAGCCGAAGGCGCGGGTGACCAGGGGCAGCTGCGGGTTGGCATCGCTGTCGAGGAGCATCAGCTTCGCGGCCAGCCGCGGGGCGAGCAGCGAGACGACGCCGAGGACGATGCGGCCGATCGAGAGTCCGGAGATGGGGTCCATGGGGCGCGACGCTAGCGGTCGACGTACGCCGAGAGCCAGCGGCCCAGCTCCTCGAAGACTCGCGACCGGGCCGGCTCGGGGGAGAGGGTCACGTCGTGCAGGGCGCCCTCGACCTGCACCAGCGTCACGTGCCGGCCGAGCAGGGGAGCGCGGCGCCGGATGCCCTCCACGTCGAGCACGATGTCGGTGGAGAGCACGTCGGGGTGGTCCTCGCCGGTGGGCCGGCCGCTGTGCGCGGAGCTGACCACCAGCACCGGCCCCTGCACCGACAGCCCACGGGCGACCCGGGCCTGCCCGGAGCGGATCGCCCGGATCCACCCGGCGTACACCGGCCAGGACATCACCGGCTTCCAGGACAGGTCGAAGTCCCACTCGCCGAGGTGCTCCTGGTGCAGGCTGCGCGCGTAGAGGCCACTGACCTTGCGCGGCACCTCCCGCATCGGCTGCCAGCGGGCGACCTGGTGGATGGCCGGCAGCGCCATCAGCCGTTCGAAGTGCGTGCCGTGCATGTCGATCCACGGCGCGTTGAGGAAGACCCCGCTCACCGGGTGGCCGCGGTCGTGCAGCCACAGCGGCACGGTCAGCCCCCCGGTGGAGTGGGCGGAGAACACGACCTCGTCGTGGGTCTCGACGATCCGTGCGTAGGCGGCGTCGAGCTCCTCGTAGTAGCTGGACAGGTCGGCGACGTAGTTGGGAGTCTGGTGCTCGAGCAGCGAGCGGCCGTACTTGCGCAGGTCCAACGCGTAGAAGTCGTGACCGCGCGCCACCCAGAAGTCCGCCGCCGCGGTCTGGAAGAAGTAGTCGGCGAACCCGTGCACGTGCAGGACCGCCCGCCGCGTGGGGCGGTCCTCCGCGGGGCGGTGCACCAGGGTGGCGACGACCTCGCCCTCGTCGTCGGGGCGCAGCGGGAGGGTCTCGGCGGTGTACGGCGCGCCCAGCACGTCGGTCTGCATGTCGGCATCCTGCCGCGCCGCGCCGCATCCGGTCGACGTAACCCGCCCGCGATGCCCCTCGTTGGCTCCCACATGCGACTGCGTGCTCCGATCTCGGCCCTCGCCGCGGCCACCCTGCTCGCCGCCGGGGCGCCGGCGGCCGGGGCGGCTGACGACCCCCAGCCCGGCTCCCCGGCGTACGTCGCCCGGGACACCCAGAACATGACCGACGCCTACGGCCGGATCCACGGCCCCGGCGGCCAGCTGCGCAACCCGGCGTACCTGCCGGCCCTGGTGGAGCAGAGCACCCAGGTGGGGGTCAACCAGCTGCTCAACCAGGTCGCCGCGCCCAACCGACCCGCGCTCACCCCGGGCAACGTCTTCCCGGGCTGGAACGTCGGCAACCCGCTGCGCGCCGCGTGGGACGGCTCCCGCGGCCGGATGCAGGAGGTGGCCTTCACCAACCGCTACGGCGCCCTGCTGCGCGGCACGGTCTACCGGCCGCTGCCCCACGCCCGCGACCCCTACACCGGCAGGCGCCTGCGCGGTCCCTTCCCCGGCGTGGTGATCACCACCGGCTCGGTGCAGGGCTCGGAGGGGATGTACCGCTGGCTGGCCGAGGACCTCGCCGAGCGCGGCTACGTCGTGCTGACCTATGACGTCCAGGGACAGGGCACCAGCGAGACCTTCCCCCACGAGAACGACACGGTGAACGACCTGCCGTTCTGCAACCCGTTCGCCGCGCCCCGGGACGGCGAGCAGTCCGGCTGCCCGGGGGTGCCCTCCCAGCAGCTGTCCAACTTCGTGGTCGGCACCGAGGACGCCCTGGACTTCTTCACCTCGACCCCGCGCAAGCCCTACCCCAACCCGAAGGCAGGATCGGCGGAGGTCACCGGCCACAACCCCTACTGGCGGCTCTTCGACCGCTCCCGCGACCGGCGTACGGCGACGCCGGGCCGCACCACGCGGATCGCGATCGTCGGGCACTCCATGGGTGCGGCCGCGGTCTCGAAGGTCCAAGGCACCGACCGGCGGGTCGCCGCGGTCGTGGCGCTGGACAAGCTGGCCGGGCCCGACTCCAGCGGCGCGCTCGACGGGGGCGGCAACGTGCCGACCGTGCCGGCGCTGGCGATGCAGTCCGAGTACGGCTTCTCGGTGACCCCGTGGACGATGTCGGGCGGCTCCTCGCTCACGCCTCAGCCGTCACCGAATGGACCCGACCCGCACCGGGAGCGCGCCACCGGGTTCGACGCCTGGGCGAAGGCCGGGATCGACTCGATGCTGGTGGTGCCGAGGGCCTCGACCCACCTGGAGTACACCGACATCCCGCTGGTGCTGCCCGCGAGCCGCTACGGACAGGACCTGAGCTCGACGTACACCCAGCTGTGGCTGGACCGCTACCTCAAGCACCGCCGCAACACCAAGGCACTGCTGGGCAGCCGGTTCCGCTACCTCGAGCCGGTCGGCAACGGCCGGTGGGCGCCGGTCACCTTGCACCGCGACCAGCTGCTGAGCTTCTACTACTGCTCGGCCTACCGGGTCGGCCGGCACAGGGACGGCGATGTCACCGGGGTCGGCTGCGAGTAGCGGCCGACCCCGCGCACCGGCCAGGACCGGGATCAGTGCTGGTAGGTGCCCTGGACGATCGCCCGGCCGGCGGTCTTGAAGGCGAGGTTGAAGCTCACCACCGCCGGTGAGGCGTCGGAGTCGACGCCGAGGGAGTCCTCCTTCACCGCGTGCACGACGAAGAAGTAGCGATGCACCTGGTCGCCCTCCGGCGGGGCGGCGCCCATGAACGCCTTCGAGCCGCCGTCGTTGCGGCACATGAACGCGTTGCCGGGCAGGTCGGCGCCCTCGGCGCCGGCACCGGCCTCCAGCGAGGTGCAGTCGGCCGGGAGGTCGACCAGCACCCAGTGCCAGAAGCCGGACGGGGTGGGGGCGTCGGGGTCGAAGCAGGTCACCGTGAAGCTTTTGGTGCCCTCGGGGGCGCCGGACCAGGAGAGCTGGGGCGAGGTGTTGCCCTTCGAGGCGACCTGGTCGTCCTTGAGCGGCTGCCCGTCGGTGACGTCCTCGCTGGTGACGTCGAACGACGGGACCTCGGGAAGCAGGTCGTAGGGGTCGGGGGACACGGGGCGCTCGAGACTCATGCAGGGCCCCCGGCGAGGTGGGAGCGCAGCGAACAGCTTGTTGGGGTGTTCATGCTGGCCAACGTAGTCCGCTGGCTGGGCACGCGAAACCGTCCTCCGGCGACCGCTCGGACAATGGACAGATGACGAGCCCGCGCCCCCGACTGCCCGGAGACGCCCCCACCTATCCGGTCGGCCTGCGCCTGGCCGGGCGCAAGGTGGTGGTCGTCGGCGGAGGCAACGTGGCCCAGCGGCGGGTGCCGTCCCTGCTGGCGGCCGGCGCGGAGGTGCAGGTGGTCTCACCGGAGGCGACCCCGGCGATCGAGGGCCTCGCCGGTGCGGGCGAGGTGACCTGGCGCCGCCGCCCGTTCGCCGACTCCGACCTCGACGACGCCTGGTACGTGTTGGCGGCGACCGACGACGTCGAGGTCAACGCGCGGGTCGGCCGGCTCGCCGAGGAGCAGCGGCTGTTCTGCGTGCGTGCCGACGACGCCGACGCGGCGAGCGCCTTCACCCCGGCGGTGGGCCACCACGGCGGCGTCACGGTCGCGGTGATGGGCAGCTCGGCGGCCGACCGCGACCCACGGCGGTCCGCGGCCGTGCGCGACGGCATCGTGGGCGGCCTGCGCGAAGGCGCGTTCGCGGCGCCCGCGTCCGCGGGGAGGACCGGTGAGGTCGTGCTGGTCGGCGGCGGCCCCGGCGACCCGGAGCTGATCACGGTGGCGGGACGCAAGGCGCTGATGGCCGCCGACCTGGTGGTGGCCGACCGGCTCGCGCCGCGCGAGCTGCTCGGGGAGCTGCCGGCGGACACCGAGATCCTCGACGTGGCCAAGCTGCCCCGCGGCCGCTCGGCCCAGCAGCAGGAGATCAACCGGCGCATCGTGGAGGCGGCGCTCGCCGGCAAGCGGGTGGTCCGCTTCAAGGGCGGCGACAGCTTCGTCTTCGGTCGGGGCTTCGAGGAGGTCCTGTCCTGCCAGGCGGCCGGGGTGCCGGTCCGCGTGGTGCCGGGCATCACCAGCCCGCTGGCGGTGCCGGCGGTGGCCGGGATCCCGGTGACCCACCGTGCGGTCACCCACGACTTCACCGTGGTCAGTGGGCACCTTCCTCCGGGACATCCCGACTCGCTGGTGCAGTGGGCGGCGCTGGGGCAGATGCGCGGCACGATCGTGCTGATGATGGCCGTGGAGAACGCGCCGCTGATCGCCGAGGTGCTGCTGCGCGGCGGTCGGGCCGCGGAGACCCCGGTCGCGGCGGTCTGCGAGGGCACGATGCCGGGGGAGCGGACCGTGTGGTCGACCCTGGGTGACCTGGCCGCCGACCTGGAGGCGGCCGGCGTACGGCCTCCTGCGGTGATCGTGATCGGCGACGTGGTGGCGGTGGCCCGGGGCCGGGAACTGAACGGGGCGAGGTGAGTGGCGGCGTACGTCGAGATCACCGACGCTGACGACCACCGGCTCGCCGACTACCGCGACCTGCGCGACGTGCAGCTGCGCCAGTCCCTCGAGGCCGAGCACGGACTGTTCCTCGCCGAGGGCGAGAAGGTGGTCCGCCGCGCCGTGGAGGCGGGCTATCCGGTGCGCTCCTTCCTGATGGCGCCGCGCTGGCTCGAGGGCCTCGCGGACGTGCTGGCCGGCACCGACGCGCCCTGCTACGTGGTCCCCGAGGATCTGGCCGAGCAGGTCACCGGCTTCCACGTGCACCGCGGGGCACTCGCCTCGCTCCGGCGCCTGCCGCTGCCTGCCGTCGAGGACGTCCTGGTCGACGCCCGGACCGTGGTGGTGCTGGAGGACCTCGTGGACCACACCAACGTCGGTGCGGTGCTGCGCAGTGCGGCGGCACTGGGCGTCGACGCCGCGCTGCTCGGGCCCCGCTGTGCCGACCCGCTCTACCGCCGGGCGGTGAAGGTGGCCATGGGTGCGGTGTTCACGTTGCCGTGGACCCGAGCCCCGGACTGGTACGACGCCATGCCGGCACTGGAGGCGGCCGGCTTCACCACGGTCGCCCTCACCCTCGGCGAGGACCCGGTCCCGCTCGAGCAGGCGATCGCCGGCGTGGAACGGCTGGCGCTCGTCCTGGGCTCGGAGGGCCACGGGCTGTCCCCGCGCTGGCAGCGCAGCGCCGCTCGCCGGGCGGTGATCCCGATGACCCCCGGAGTGGACTCCCTGAACGTCGCCGCGGCGGCCGCGATCGCCTGTTATGTGGCGAGACGGCGCTGACTGACCCTGAAGGGCGGTTTCGGCCCTATGCTGTCCGCGGGGGATGGAGCAGAGCGATGGCCCGAACGGACACCACGGCGCTACAGAGCGTCATCGACCAGATCCAGGACTACGCGATCGTCACGCTGGGTCCGGACGGTCTCATCCGGGGCTGGAACCTGGGCGCGGAGCGGGTCACGGGCTACCGGGCCGAGGAGGTGCTCGGGCGCAGCTTCGAGATCTTCTACCCGATCCAGGACCGCCAGAGCGGGCTGCCGCACCGGCTGCTGGCGGAGGTGCGCAGCCTCGGACGGGTCAGCCACGCCGGGTGGCGGGTGCGCAAGGACGGCTCGCGGTTCTGGGCCGACGTGGTGATGACCGCCCTGCGCGACGACGAGGGCCGTCCCACCTGGTTCGTGAAGGTCACCCGGGACCTCACCGAGCAGCACGAGCTCCAGGAGTCGCTGCGCACCAGTGAGGAGCGGTTCCGGCTGCTGGTCGGCCAGGTCACCGACTACGCGATCATCGCGCTGGCCACCGACGGCACCATCCAGAGCTGGAACCTCGGCGCCGAGCGGGTCAAGGGGTGGAGCGCCGAGGAGGCGATCGGGCGCAGCTTCGAGATGTTCTACTCCAGCGAGGACCGCAGCGTGGGCCTGCCGATGCGGCTGCTGGAGGAGGCGCGGCTCACCGGGAGCGCGCGGCACACCGGGTGGCGCATGCGCCAGGACGGCAGCCGGTTCTGGGCGGAGGTGGTGATCACTGCCCTGCACGACGAACAGGGCCGGCTCACCGGCTATGCGAAGGTGACGCGGGACCGCACCGACGGCAAGGTGCTCGAGGAGGCGCAGGACTCCTTCTACGCCGCCTTCGACCACGACTTCCGGACGCCGCTGACGGCGCTGAAGGGGTTCGCCGAGGCGATCCTGGAGGCGGAGGACGACGTGCGCGACCACCTGGTCGAACGGATCTCGGCGAGTGCGGACCACCTGCTGGAGATGGTCGAGGGCCTGATGAGCTTCGCCACCCGGCGCGGGGGCGACCTGCCGGTCAACCTCGAGGCGGTCGACCTGGCCACCCTGAGCCGCAGCGTCGCGCAGGACCTCTCCCCGGGTCTCGACCCGCAGCGGGTGCGGGTGGCCGGCGGCACCGCGCTGGCCCAGGCCAACTGGCACGGGATGTACCGCGTGGTCACCAACCTGCTGGTGAACGCGTTGAAGTACTCCCCGCGCGACACCGAGGTCGTCGTCGACTTCGACTACACCGACGACGGCCAGATCCGGCTCCTGGTCAGCGACGCGGGCCGCGGCATCGCCGAGGAGGACGTCGACCGGATCTTCGAGGCCTTCGAGCGGGGTCGACTGGCTCAGAACGACGGCGGCACGGGGCTGGGACTGACCAGCGTGCGTGACCTCGTCCACCAGCAGCACGGCATCTTGTGGCTCGACAGCGAGGTGGGCTCCGGCACGACGGTCACCGTCGAGCTGCCCGCAGCGGTGGAGGTCAGGCAGCAGATCACGGCCACGGGCGAGGCCGCCGAGACGACCGGGCGGGACCGGCCGTCGGGAAGCCCTCGCAGCGTCCCCCGTCAGCCGCGCTCCACCGGCCAGTTGGGCGGGTAGTCCGGGGTCGCGGCCTCCATCTGCTTGCGCAGCCGCTTGCGGGCCCGGTCGCCGATGCGGTCACCGAAGACCGTGCCCATGGTGTGGTCGGTCTCGTGCTGCAGGCACCGGGCCAGCGTCCCGTCGCCCTCGTAGGCCACGTCCTGCCCGTCGAGGCCCTGCCCGGTCACCCTCGCGAAGTCCGGCCGCGGGCACTCCACGAACGCACCGGGAAAGGACAGGCAGCCCTCCTCCCCGTCGTCCAGGCTGCGGTCGCGTCCCTCGGGCAGCTCCAGCACCGGGTTGCAGACCACGCCCTGGTGCCGGTCGCCCGCCGCGTCGGGACAGTCGAAGACGAAGAGCGCGAGGTCCACCCCGATCTGGCAGGCGGCGAGCCCGACGCCGTCCGCGGCGTACATCGTGGCCACCATGTCCGCGACCAGCGTGCGCAGCTCCTCGTCATAGCTGGTGACCGGTCGGGCACGACGGTGCATGACCTCGGCGCCCCAGCGGGTGACGGGGCGGACGGTGCCTCCCGGGGGCAGAGCGGTCGGCGCATCGAGCTCAGGCATGCCGGGGATCCTATGCGTGGGCGCAGGGTGACGTGGGCCACGCCGGACAGGTGTGGCGCTGGGTGTAACTCCGAGTTACATTTCGGGGCATGGCATCCGAGACCCCGAAGAACGCGCCGAAGGGTGCGATGGTGCGCCAGCGACTGCCCTGGAGCCTCCTGCGCGCGGGCGGCCGGTACGGCCTGTCCGACAGTGAGACCCGGGACCCCATCGGCCTGGCCGTGCTGGCGCTGAACAAGCTGGCCTCCAGTGACCTCATCGACCGCCTGGGCATCCGCAAGGCGAGCGAGCAGAGCGTCTACACCGTCACCAGCGTCGGCTTCCGCACCGCCGCCAATGTCGGACGCACCTTCGCCCGCGCCGGCAAGCGCACCACGGGCAGTCGCGTCCCGGCGGCCAAGGAGACCGGCCTGTTCGACCTGACCCCGGGCGAGGACGAGCAGATGCTCGCCGACGTGGTGGGGGAGTTCGCCGAGGAGATGGTCCGCCCCGCCGCGGCGGAGGCCAACGAGGCCTGTGCCACCCCCGAGGAGATCCTGAAGTCCTCCCTGGAGATCGGACTGCCGATCCTCGGAGTGCCCGAGGACCTCGGCGGCATCGCCACCGAGCGCTCCGCCGTGGCCGGCACGCTGGTGCACGAGGCGCTGGCCAAGGGCGACATGGGCATCGCCGTCGCCACCCTGGCGCCCGGCGCCGTGGCCACCGCGCTGTCGCTGTGGGGGACCGAGGAGCAGCAGCAGACCTACCTGCCGGCCTTCACCGGCGACGAGGTCCCGGCCGCCGCCCTCGCCCTCGCCGAGCCGCACGCCCTGTTCGACCCGCTCGCCCCGCGCACCACCGCCGAGAAGCGCGGCGAGCGCTACGTGCTCAACGGCGTGAAGTCCGGCGTCGTGCGCGGCTCCGAGGACGAGCTGTTCGTCGTCGGCGCCGAGCTCGACGGCAAGCCCCAGCTGTTCCTGGTGGAGTCCAAGACCGACGGCATCACCATCGAGTCCGACCCGTCCATGGGCCTGCGGGCCGCCAGCCTCTCGCGCCTGGTCCTCGACGACGTCGAGGTGGAGCCGATCGCGCTCCTCGGCGACGCCGAGGACTACCGCGAGTGCGTGCAGGTCAGTCGGCTGGCCTGGTGTGCCCTGGCGGTCGGCACCGCGCAGGCGGTGCTCGACTACGTGACGCCGTACGTCAAGGAGCGCGAGGCGTTCGGCGAGCCCGTCGCCCATCGGCAGTCGGTGGCCTTCATGGTCGCCAACATCGCCATCGAGCTGCAGGGCATGCGCCTGGTCACCTGGCGTGCTGCCGGCCGGGTGGCGCAGGGCAAGCCCGCGGACCGCGAGATCGCGCTGGCCCGCCGCCTGTGCGCCGAGCGCGGCATGCAGATCGGTCTGGACGGCGTCCAGCTGCTCGGCGGCCACGGCTTCGTCAAGGAGCACCCCGTGGAGCGGTGGTACCGCGACCTGCGGGCGATCGGCGTGATGGAAGGAGCGGTGCTGGTCTGAGCGACGTGGTGACCACCCAACGACCGCGAAGCACCGAGGACCGGAGACGATCATGATCAATCTCGAGACCCCCAAGAAGGTCCGCCCGCTCGTCGAGCAGGCGCACCAGGTCGCCATGAACATGTTGCGGCCGATCTCCCGCAAGTACGACGAGGCGGAGCACGAGTATCCCAAGGAGCTCGACATGCTCGCCGCGATGATCGACGGGCTATCCGACTCCGGCGCGAGCGGTGGTGCGGGCGCCGCGGGCGTCCGCCGCTCGGAGAAGCCCGGAGACACTGAGGACAACAAGAGCTCTGCCACCAGAAATGGGGCGAACCTGGCCAGTGTCCTGTCCATCCTGGAGATGTGCTGGGGCGACGTCGGCCTGCTGCTCTCGATGCCGCGCCAGGGCCTGGGCAACTCCGCGATCGCCTCGGTCGCCGACGACCACCAGCTGGAGAAGTTCGCCGGCACCTGGGCCGCGATGGCGATCACCGAGCCCGGCGTCGGCTCGGACTCGGCGAACATCCAGACCACCGCGACCAAGGACGGCGACGAGTACGTCCTGAACGGCGAGAAGATCTTCGTCACCTCCGGCGAGCGCGCCGACAGCGTCGTCGTCTGGGCCACCTTGGACAAGAGCCAGGGCCGTGCCGCGATCAAGTCGTTCGTGGTGCAGAAGGGCACGCCGGGCATGAAGGTGGAGCGGCTCGAGCACAAGCTCGGCATCCGCGCCTCCGACACCGCCGTGATCAGCTTCACCGACTGCCGCGTCCCGGCCGACAACCTGCTCGGCTCACCGGAGATCGACAGCAAGCAGGGCTTCGCCGGTGCGATGGCGACCTTCGACAACACCCGTCCGCTGGTCGCGGCGATGGCGCTGGGCTGTGCCCGGGCCGCGCTGGACCTGACCAAGGACATCCTCGAGGACGCCGGCGTGGCCATCGACTACGTCCGCCCGGCCTTCGCGCAGTCGGCGGCCGCCGCGACCTTCCTGCAGATGGAGGCCGACTGGGAGGCGGCGTACCTGCTGACCCTGCAGGCCGCCTGGATGGCCGACAACCGCGAGCCCAACTCGCTCGAGGCCTCGATGGCCAAGGCGAAGGCCGGACGCATGGGCACCGACGTGACGCTGCGCTGTGTCGAGCTGGCCGGCACCTTCGGCTACTCCGAGGTCGAGCTGCTGGAGAAATGGAGCCGCGACTCCAAGATCCTCGACATCTTCGAGGGCACCCAGCAGATCCAGCAGCTGATCGTGGCGCGCCGCGTCCTGGGGCTCACCTCCGCGCAGCTGAAGTGACCTGAGCGGCCCGGGGCCGGCGGTGTCAGGCTGTCCAGATGAGCCGAGGCAACCGCACCGACCAGATCGTGGAGGTCTTCCGGGACACCTTCGAGCCGCTTCACCGGCAACCGGGCGATCGAGCGCTACTTCGACCACGAGGGGCACCGCACCGCGGTCAGCCAGCGAGCACTGCAGCGGCACACCGACCCGTTGCTGGGATACACCGAGCTCGACGGCGAAGATCCACTGCGCCAGCGACGAGGACAGCGACCAGGACCTCGTCGACTTCCAGGTCGAGGACGCCGTGGTGGCCAGCGTGCGCAATCGGCGGCGCGCGTTCACCGACCACCTGGTCGAGTTCGCGACGTTGTACGCCGAGGAGGTGCGCCGGGACCACGCGCTGTTCGTGGACGCGTTCTGCGCCGGCCGCATCGGGGTCCAGTCCACGTGGGGAGCGGACCCGCGACGCGCTAGCGCAGGTGGGCCGCCGGCCCCGGCTCGGCGACCAGGAACGCCGGCTCCTTCCAGCCCTGTGCCACGAACGCGGTGCGCACCGCCGTGCGCACCGCCTCGATCCGCTCGGTCGGCACCAGGGCGATGGCCGAGCCGCCGAAGCCGCCACCGGTCATCCGTGCCCCCGCAGCCCCGGCCTCGAGCGCCGTGTCCACGGTGGTGTCCAGCTCCTCGACAGAGACCTCGAAGTCGTCACGAAGCGAGGCGTGCGAGGCGTTCAGCAACGGTCCGAGCGCGGACCAGTCGTCTTCGCGGAGGGCAGCCACGAACGCGTCCACGCGGGCCACCTCCGAGACCACGTGACGCACCCGCCGGGCCAGCTCCTCGGGCAGGTCGCCGGTGTCCGTGGCGGCTGCCAGATGTCGTACGCCGAGCCGCCGGGCCGCCTCCTCGCACTCCTCGCGCCGAGACCCGTAGCTGCCGTCGGTGAGCTCGTGGCTGACCCGGGTGTCGATGACCAGCAGGCCCATGCCGTGGCCCGCAGGATCGAACGGCACCTGCTCGCGCGCTCCCGAGGCGAAGTCGAGCAGCAACGCGTGGCCCTCCTCGCCGTGCATCGCGATGGCCTGGTCGAGCCCGCCGGTGGGCGCGCCGACGTACTCGGTCTCGGCACGGACCGCAGCCTCGCCCAGCTCGTCGCGGGACCGCCCCAGGCCCAGGGCCGCGTCCACCGCCACCGCGACGCTGCACTCCAGCGCCGCGCTGCTGGAGAGCCCGGCGCCGATCGGCAGGTCGCTCTCGACGGCGATCTCCATCCCGTGGTCGACGTCGAGAGCGCCGAGCACGCCGCCGACGTACGCCGCCCAGCCGCCCACCTGCGACAGGCTGCCGAGCGTGCCGGACCACTCCCGCGCTCCACTGCTGAACTCCAGGCGGTCGTCGTCCCGCAACCGCACGCGGGCGGTGGTGCCCTGGCGCAGGGCCATCGGCAGGCACCGGCCGCCGACGTAGTCGACGTGCTCGCCGATCAGGTTGACCCGTCCAGGGGCCCAGGCGGTCGCCTCGGCGGGTAGGTTGGCGGCCGTGCGATTCCTCGCCGAGCTCTCGGGTGGCACCCGCCCACCGTATGACCTCACCTACGACGACGTCTTCATGGTCCCGCGCCGTTCCGGGGTCGCCTCTCGCTACGACGTGGAGCTTGCCAGCGACGACGGCACCGGCACCACGATCCCGCTCGTGGTCGCCAACATGACGGCAGTCTCGGGGCGCCGAATGGCCGAGACGGTCGCTCGTCGGGGATCGATGGCGGTCCTTCCCCAGGACATCCCGCTGGACGTGGTCGAGGAGGTGGTCGGCTGGATCAAGCGCCGGCACCCCGTCTTCGAGACGCCGATCGTGCTCTCGCCCGCCCATCCGGTGAGCGACGCGCTCGCCCTGCTGCCCAAGCGGGCGCACCGGGCCGCGGTGGTCGTGGAGGACGACCGGCCGGTCGGGATCATCACCGAGGCCGACTGCACGGGCGTCGACCGGTTCACCCAGGTCGGCGACGTGATGACCACCGAGATGGTCACGCTCAAGGACTCCATGGAGCCCCGCGAGGCCTTCGACGTGCTGGCGTCCTCGCGGCACCGGTTGGCCCCTGCTGTCGGTGACGACGGTCGGCTGGTCGGCGTGCTCACCCGCACCGGAGCGCTGCGCTCGACGATCTACCGGCCGGCCCTGGACCGGCACGGGCGCCTTCGGGTGGCGGCTGCCCTGGGCGTCAACGGCGACGTGGCCGGTCGGGCACGGCGGATGGTCGACATGGGCGTGGACACGATCGTCGTCGACACCGCCCACGGCCACCAGGAGCGGATGCTCGAGGCACTGGCCGCGGTCCGCGAGGTGGAGCCGACCGTGCCGGTGGTCGCCGGCAACGTCGTCTCGGCCGAAGGCGTCCACGACCTGGTCGAGGCCGGCGCGGACATCGTCAAGGTCGGGGTCGGTCCCGGGGCGATGTGCACGACCCGGATGATGACCGGCGTCGGGCGGCCGCAGTTCAGTGCGGTCCACGAGTGCGCGGAGGCCGCCCGCCGGTTGGGCAAGCACGTGTGGGCCGACGGGGGAGTGCGTCACCCCCGGGACGTGGCGCTCGCGCTGGCCGCCGGCGCCTCCCAGGTGATGATCGGCTCGTGGTTCGCAGGCACCCACGAGTCCCCCGGGGACCTGCAGGTCGACACCGACGGCCGGTCCTACAAGGAGAGCTTCGGGATGGCCTCTGCGCGGGCGGTCGCCCAGCGCACCTCGGAGGAGAGCGCCTTCGAACGCGCCCGCAAGGCGCTCTACGAGGAGGGGATCTCCTCCTCGCGCATCCTGCTCGACCCCGAGCGTCCCGGCGTCGAGGACCTCATCGACGAGATCTGCTCCGGGGTCCGCTCCGCCTGCACGTACGCCGGCGCGCGCGACCTCGAGCAGCTGTGCGGACGCGCCGTGGTCGGCGTCCAGTCGGCCGCCGGCTTCGCCGAAGGCCGTCCGCTGCCGGGCGGCTGGTGAGCTTCCCGGGCCACCGCCGACGCCGGAGGTGCCCGATTCCTCGAACGGGCCGCGCAGTTGCTAGAGTTGCCGCGCTCGTCCGGGTGGCGGAATAGGCAGACGCGCTAGCTTGAGGTGCTAGTCCCCGTATAGGGGGTGGGGGTTCAAGTCCCCCCTCGGACACCAGCAAACCCTTCTCTGACCTGCGGTTTTGTGTTCTTGGAGCCCCTAGTGTGCTCTCCAGCGGTGCACCGGACAACGGTTGCGGTCACGGGGCCTTGGTCCCCACCCGGGCAGTAGGGCGGAGGGGGTGATCAGCTGCCCCCGGCGTCCAGGGCGCTCAGCAGGACAAGGACCACGGTGGCGACGGCGACGATCCCGTGGGCGGCAACCACCGGTACGGGCGTGACAGTTGCCTTGCGCCGTGCTTTCAGCGGCCGCGCCGACACGGCGGCGAAGGCCTGGGGCGAATCTTGCGTCTGGACAATGTCGCGCAGCTATGGGGGTAGGGTGCGCCGACCAACAAGACAGGGAGAGCCTTGGGGCTTTTCGGGCCGCCAGACGTACCGTTGTTCATCCAAACACCGGAATGCGCGCCGCAGTGCCGGCCCGACCCACCCAGGGGAGGTGCTGACGATGGGTATCTTCAAGCGGCGGCCCAAAGCGCCGAGAATCGCTCAGGAGCGGGCGCCGGTCGCGGTCGACGTCGACCGTTTGGTCAAGATGCTGCGGGGCGAGAACACCTCGACACGGCAGGATGCGATTCGCGCGCTCGCAGAGCTCGGCGACCAGCGCGCGGCACCTGCCTTGCTGGAGCTGACCGCGAACGATACCGACCCTCTACGAGTCATGGCGGCACATGCCCTGGCCAGAATGGGTGACCCACGAGCTGTGCCAGTGCTGCTCGGCGCTCTCGATCACCGGCCGGACATGGACACCGACCGGGCCGTTCGTGGCCTGGGCGACCTGCGCTGCTCAGATGCGGTGATGCCGCTTGCACGCCTCCTCAACGAGCTGGCAATAGTCTCGACGATCCAAGTCGACTTCTGGCTTGATGTGGTGGGCGCATTGCAGGCGATCGGAGATCCGAGGGCCGTGGATGCTCTTCTTGACTGGCGCGCCAACCCCAGCATCAACACGCAAGCCTTCCATCCCCTCGGGGTCACCGAGAAGCTCGAAGCAGCCGTGGTGGACGCCCTGGCGGTCTGCGGGCGCCAAGTGGTGCCGACGTTGGTATCGAACGCGTTGGAGACGCACAACCGCACAGCCTTCCTTGCGCTGGAGAAGCTGGGTTGGGAACCTCAGTCAGATGAGGAGCGCCTGGCCCGTGCCCTGGCACGTGATGACTGGGGCGCGGCTGGCGAGCTCGGGGCAATCGCCGTTGAACCCTTGCTGCTCAACCTCGGCTGCGAACTCGTGGATGAGCGGTGGATGAAGCGATCGGGTGACTTCGGCAACGGAGACCCACAAGGGCAAGAGTCGGAAAAGATCGTCGCGATCGCGGACGCGCTTGGGGCAACCGGCGATGCGCGCGCCGTCGAACCCCTGATGCAGCTGCTCTCGGCGGAGCTGGACGGTCTCTGGTCAAGCGGGCACGGTTCGGTTCGGCGTGCGGCGGCCGGCGCTTTGCGGCACATAGGAGAACCGGCCGTTCAGCCACTCGCGGCACTGATCGGCGCGCCGCGGTACTGCGACGACAAACGTGAGCAAGAGGCTGCGTGGGCTTTGGCGATGATCGGCCCCGCGGGACTGGACGTACTCGGGAAGAACCTGCGCAAGCACTCCGAAGCGCACCGCAGACACGTGCAGCTGAACCGTTCCGACCCGGGACGATCGCACTACGGCGATCCCGACATCACTGGATACCGCAAGTGGGAAGCGATCCGAGAGGCCCTGGTCGGCTGGGCCGGCACTGAGGCCCTGCCCATGGTCAGAGCGATGCTGGACGCCGAGAACGACAGTGTGCGCGCGGACGCCGAGGAGCTCATCGCAGAGATTGCCAAACGGGAGACAACCTAGCCGCGAGTCGTCTCGGCGATGGGACCTGGCAGCGGCCCGCGCATGCTACGGGGAGTGCGGTCGCTCGTCGCTTTCGACGAAGGGGAGAAGATGAGCTGGATCAAGAAGGCGTTCGGCGGACGCGAGGACGAATTCGAGACGGTGACCATCGGCAATCAACTGTGGATGGCGCACAACTTCATTTCGTCGGAAGGCACTACCAAAGCTGACCCTGATTGGGACGTGGCGAAGTACGGGACGCTGTTCGCCGTCGACGATGCGATACGTAGTGCGCCGAAGGGGTGGCACCTACCGACGGTCGTTGAGTGGGAGCTGCTGAGTGCCAACGTTCGCCGGTCACCCGAACCCAAGAAGCTCCTCATGAAGGATTTCCGCCTCGTTCTCAAGGACGGCCGTGCATGGTTTTGGACAGCGACCAAGAGCTCCACCGGTGCGCATGCCCTGATCGCCGAAACGTCGAAGTTTAACTGGGACGAGGGCAACTACGGATTCGCACTCGTCCCCAAGAGCAGCAGCACCTACCGTTGTCCGGCCAGATATCTCCGCGACTGACCGGCACACCACGTGCTCGAATGGGCGATGAACTTAATCGCGACTACCGATGTCAAGCCAAGGGGCTGGGCAGCAGCCGCCCGAGCCATATGGCCAAGCTCGACCGGGGTGAGCTCGCCCAGCCCTCGAAGTGGGCGGCGCCGGTTGCAGCGGGTCTCGATCCAGGTGACGATCGCGAGGCGCAGCTCCTCGCGGCTCCCAGCGCTTGGTATCGAGAACCTTCCCTTTAGCAGCGAGAAGAACGACTCCATGGCGGGCTCTGTTGCGTTGACGGATCGCACGGCGGCGGTACTGATGCACGATCTCGTTCGTATCCCCGCCTAGTCGGCCAGCAGCACGATCCGCGCCAGCTCCAGCGCGCCAACTCGGCACTTTCCCCATCGGGCATGTGCACGGCAATAGTCACCGACCGACCTCACACTAGTGCGAGGTAGCGTTGCCCGATTTGCGACGCTAGATCTCGACCAGGGCGTTGTGCGAGAACCGCGGTCGACGCGGCGCGGCACGCACCAGGGCGATGAGAGATCGCGCGATCCACGACCGCCGCCAATAGGGAAGCATCGTCCAGCGATGTAGGAGCTCAAGTCCCGCCGCCGTCTTCGCCCGTCCGAAGTCATGGTTTAGCACACCGTCCCCTGCCCACGGTCCCACGCCGTAAGCCGGCGCCGTCCGGACCGGAAGGTCGATGACCGCACGTAGATCGACGTCTGACAGTTCGTGTACGACCGTTGAGAGCGCCTGCTCGAGCCAGTAGTCGAGCCCCTCGGCCTCCTCGAACGAGACCGTACGACACCTCTGGAGGAGAGCGCCGAACTCGGCCGCGCGATCGGCCGCATCTCCTCCGGGTCGCCAGCTCCTCAGCACCTGGAGCGCCAGGTCGCGAGCGCCCTCATCGTCTGCCTGCGCCGCCATCTGCTGGAACATTGCCTCTACCTTCGCGTCGTCGACGAACCGCTCGAGCGCGCGGATCGCCGCGTCCCTCACCAATGATGCGGCGTCAGCTTGGGCGGCGCGCAGCAGCGGGTCCACGGATCGTCGGTCGCCGAGGTCCCGAAGCGCCTCCGCGGCGTTCCTGCGCGCGTCCGTGTCGGCCTCGGTGAGCAGGACCTCGCACAACCAGGGCGTCAGGGTCGGTTTGCCCTTCTTCAGGACCTTCAGCGGGTCGTCGCGAAGATCACGGACGTTCGGCATTCGTCGCCCTTCTCACTCGAACTGGACCTCTCGCGCCAGAGGACTGGTTGGCTCGCCTGCCCATTGCGATCCCCAGCGCTAAGGCACTGCTCCCTCGTCAGAGGTGCCGTCAACAACGGCCATCCGCGGTCAGCACCCCATTTCGAAAGACGTGGCCGCGCGATCGGGACCTCGGGAAGTTCGTCTAGGAGCGCGAGTAGGTCGGTACCCACCTGAAAGAAGGGTCCCGCGACAGCGGGCCGTGCTTCGTCCACGATGAGTTCTCGCGCGTGCACGGCCCCATCATGCACGCACGGTCCGACGCGCGCCCGGCAGAACGACCCGCCCCAGGGATGTTGAGTCCTCCTACTCAGCGGCGCGCCGCTTCTCGAACGAGTCCCAGCTCTTCACCGCCAGATTGGTCGAAACCTGCGGGCACGCAAGTTGCCGTGTCTGCGTCCTACTGGCGGCGGTATGGGCAGAGGAGGCGTTGGCGGAGACCACTTTGCCTCGACCATTCACTGCGTCGAAGGGGGTGCCGATTTTGTGCATCACGGTGGTGCGCCGATCCTCACCGAACGCCTCACCACTGGGTACATCAGTCGGCAGAAAACCGGATAAAAGGGATTCGTTTGGCGGTCTGAGCGGGACGATATCTGGTTCAAGCCCCCCTCGGACACCAACGAGTGGGATGTTTTCCCACCGCCGGGTCGGCCCGCGGGCTACGCGGCGCTGCGGGTCAGCGGCGTCCGTCCGGAGACCTGCGGCTCGCTTCGCGCCTCCACCCGGGTCCTCAGCCCGCGCAGCATGCCGGTGCCCATCACGAGGTCGGCTGGCACCAGGGCGCCGGCGTACAGCGCGGTGAACCACCACGGTGAGCTGCGGCCCCGCACCCGCAGGTGGACGCGGGTGAGCCCGACGGTGTGCTGGGTCAGGTGGAAGCACCAGGTCCAAGTGAAGTGAGCGCCGTACTTCGCCTCCCAGCCCGGCGGCAGGTGGGTGGTGGAGCGGAGCAGCAGCAGGTGCGGTACCTCGACCCGGGTGACCGCGTACCGTGCCGTTCCCGGCTTGCCGTCGGGAATGGTGTCCCCGACGCGCAGCTCCCGCACCAGCCTGGGGTCGAGCCGGTCCAGGCTCGCCCAGTTCTCGTGGAACAGGGTCCGGTCGACCCAGCGGGGCGTGTAGTAGCCGCCCAGGTGCCAGCCCATCTGGGTGAGCCACGGCCAGACCTCGGCGGGCGGTGCGGCGATGGTCACCGCGTGGTCGGTCACGATCTGCGGACACTGGACGAGGTCATCACCGGGCAGGGCTGCGCGCCGTTCGGCCCACGTGGATCCAGCGGTGCGTCCCAGGAACTGCAGCGCGGCGTAACCGGCCGCCGCCGAGACGAGGGACACTGTCGTCGGACGATTCATCGTCCTCACCTCCACCACGACCCTGCGCCGAGCCGGTGCGGCCTGGGTAGAGGCCGAGGTCACCGGCCCCTGTTCTCGCCGGGCCAGCGAGTTGCCCGCACTCCGGGCCGAGCTTTCGAGGAGGTGCCACCGGTGCCTCTCCCCGGGTTGTCGAAGCTGGTGGCGCCGCGGGCCGCCGCCACTGCGCGAGGCAACCGTCGAGGGATTCAAGGCGCCGGGTTCGCGGTCGGGCTGATGCTGGTCGCCGCGGGACTCGGCCTGGCCCTGCCGCACCTGACCAAGGAGGCCGGCGCGGTCGAAGGCTGGCTGGGCGCCGTCCTGCTGGTCACCGGTGCCTGGCTCCTGGCCCGCTCGGCGCACCGGCTGCTGCGCGGGGTGCGACGCCGCTGGTGGGTGCTGCTCATCCCGCTGATGCTGCTGACCACCTACCTGGGCGTGTGGACGGTGGGACAAGGCGTGGCAGCCAGCCTGCCGGCGCATCCCGCACTCGGTGCGCGCACCCCGGACGACCTCGGCCTATCCGCCCGCGCGGTGCGGCTGCGCACCCACGACGGAGTCAGCCTGGCGGCCTGGTGGGTGCCCGCACGCAACGGGGCGGCCGTGGTGCTGCTCCACGGTGCCGGCGACACCCGCTCAGACGTCCTCGACCAGGCGGCCGTCCTGGCGCGGGCCGGCTACGGCGTGCTGATGTACGACGCCCGCGGTCACGGCCGCAGCTCCGGCATCGGCATGGACTTCGGGTGGTACGGGGAGCGGGACACCGCCGCGGCGGTGGACTACCTGGCCCGGCAACCCGGGGTGACCGACGGGCGGATCGGGCTGCTGGGCCTCTCCATGGGCGGCGAGGTCGCCGTCGGCGCCGCCGGCGAGGACCCGCGGATCCGCGCCGTGGTCGCGGAAGGCGTCACTGCTCGCGTCGCCGCTGACAAGGTGTTCCTGGACCACTACGGCCTGCGCGGCCGCCTCCAGCGGGGCATCGACACGGTCACCTACGGCGTCGCGGCACTGCTGAGCGCCGCGCCGGCACCGGGTTCCCTGCGCGCCTCGATCCGGGCAGCCGCGAACCGCCCCCACGGCCCTGCGTTCCTGCTGATCACCGCCGGCAACGTGCCCACCGAAGAGGTCGCCGCCGCCTACCTGCGCCGCAGCGCCCCGGCGGCGGTCGAGGTCTGGACGGTGCCGGGCGCGGGCCACATCCGGGGACTGCCCGTCGACCGGACGGGCTGGACCCAGCACGTGCTGGCGTTCCTGGACAACGCCCTGACCCCCGACACGGACCCCGACTCGGCTCCCGGCAGCGCGCCCTGACCGCAGGCACGGCCAGGTCCGGTTCTTCCGTCGGTGGACCCGGTGGCGATCTCGGCGACCCGGCCGCCATGGTCAACGCCTCGGCCGGGACCCGGTAGGTCGGCAGCCGTGCTCGGACCTCTCCGCACGGCTCACCCCGGGCTCGCCCAGTCGGGCCGTACCGGTCCAGCGCCGCTGGCGCCGATGGCCGCTGGGCTTCGTGAGGCGTAGCCCGCGCGTGCGGAGGGAAGAGGTGAGACAGGGCGCCACACATCTCCGGGAGGCATCATGCGCCGTCGTCTTCTCGCCACGCTCGCCGTCACCGTAGCGGCGCTCCTCGGAGCGCAGGCCGCCTCGCCGTCGCAGGCCGCAGCCCATCCGCCGCGGCGGTACGTCGCGCTCGGCGACTCCTACAGCGCCGCGTCCGGGGTCCTGCCCGTCGACCCGGCCGCCCCACCGGACTGCACGCGGTCGTTGCGCAACTACCCGAAGGTGATCGCCGGGGAGATCGGGGCCGAGCTGACCGACGTCACCTGCGGCGGCGCCGAGACCAAGGACTTCTTCGAGCCGCAGTACGACGGCGTACCGCCGCAGCTGGACGCGCTGAGCAAGAACACCCAGCTGGTCACGATGACGATCGGCGGCAACGACAACGGCACCTTCATCGGGGCGATCACCAAGTGCGGCTCCGCCGGTCTCTCCACGGCAGGGGAGGGCAGCCCCTGCAAGGACCGGTACGGCGACTCCTTGGCCGACGACATCCGTACCAAGACCTACCCGGCGCTGGTCAAGGCGCTGCAGGCGGTGCACCGCCGGTCACCCTCCGCCGAGGTCGCGATCCTGGGCTACCCGTGGATCCTGCCGCCGACCGGGGGCTGCTACCCGACCATGCCCGTGGCTCGGGGCGACGTGCCCTACCTGCGGGGGATCCAGGCCTTGCTCAACCAGGTGATCGCGCAGGCGGCCGCGGAGACGGGGACGACGTACGTCGACTTCAGCACGGTCTCCGAGGGCCACGACGCCTGCCAGCCCATCGGCGTGCGCTGGATCGAGCCGGTGGTGTTCACCACCAACCCCGTGGTGGTCCACCCCAACGCCCTGGGGGAGGCACAGATGGCGAAGCAGACCATGACGGTGCTCGGGATGAGCTGACCGGCCCACCGGCGGTGTGAGCCCGCCCCCAGGTCGGGGGGCAATTGTCGGGTTCGGGTGGCCGAGCACCTACTTGTCCCGTACGGTGCTGGGCCATGCGCACCTCCCGGACCCTTCGTCTCACCGTCGGCGTCTTGTCCGGCGTGACGCTGCTCGGCGCCTCGGTCGGGTCGGTCACCACGACCGCCGAGGCCTCGTCGTGGAAGCCGCCGAGCCCCACCAACGCGGGCAAGATCTACCGTTGGGGACACGCCAGTGAGCACGACGAGTTCCACGGCGCGCGCAGCAGCAGGTGGAAGGTCAACAACCCCAAGCTGATCCGCAACCAGCACGGCATGCTGACCCTCAACGGCACCGAGCGCAGCGGCACCCTGACCGCGCGCTACACCGGCGCCGGCAGGCGGTACGGCCGCTGGGAGGCCCGGGTCCGGGCCAAGCAGTACTCCACCAAGCACACGCCCTACCGGGTGGTCTGGGAGCTGGCGCCGCGCAGGCGCGAGCACTGCGGTGCCCGCGGGATCGTGCTGAGCTCCTTCACGCTGGGGCAGAACACCGCCAGGATGCATCTGCGCAACCTGCCCCGCACCGACTTCACCGCGGCGAAGCAGACGCCCCTGTCGGACCAGGAGTTCCACACCTTCGCGGTCGAGGTGACCAAGCGGCACATCTCCTGGTTCGTCGACACCAAGGTCGTGATGACCGAGCGCCGCAGGGCAGCGCGCACCGGTGCGCGCTACGACATCCGGTTCCGCCTCGTCGCCCCCAAGGGGGCGCGGATGAACCCCGGCCGGATGCAGATGGACTGGGTGCGCTACTACACCCTGGACCGCAAGAACGCGCAGTCCATCCGGGCGCCGCGGGCCCGGCGCACCGTCTACCGCGACGCCTGCTGATCCGGGCCCTCACGACGCCTGCGCTGCCGGCACCCGGGGCCACAGCGCGAGTCCGATGCGGCGTAGCAGCCCGCAACGACCGCCGGCGCGGACGAACGACAGCCAGAAGTGGTGGTCGACGAGCCCGTCCCAGGCAGGGTCCTCGGTGAACCCGCCCAGGGACTCGAGCACCGAACGCCGCACCACGTAGCCGCGGTCGAGATAGGGCCGGGACTCCAGGCGCCGCAGCTCGGGAACGAGCACGTTGACCAGCGGCCCGTTGTCGTACGTCGCGGGGCACAGCACCGCGTCGAGCGACGGGTCGTCGGTGAGCATCTCGGCCATCGCGCTCAGCGCGTCGCCGAGCACCTCGTCGCCCGCGGCCAGCACCGCGACGTGGTCCTCGGTGATCTCCCGCAGCAGGAGGTTGCGCGCCGCACCCTCGCCCACGCCCTCGGCCAGTCCGAGCAGGCGGTTCGGCGCCGGCTCGGACTCGACGCCGGCCGGCGCGCCGCGGCGCGCGACGTACAGCTCGGCCTGCGGGGGCAGCGCGCGCTGGGTGAGCCGCCACGGGCCGTGCCGGGGCAGCTGCACACACAGCACGGCCAGTCCGGACCCGCCCGACTCGGGCCTGGGCAGCTCGAGGGGCGGCGTCAGGTCCGGCGCCGGCACGGAGAGCTGGGTCGGCACAGCGGGCACCCACCGGGCCAGCGGGGTTGCGTCGGCAGGACCGGCAGGACCGGCGGTGCGGAGCGACGTGGTGGTGGGCGCGCAGAACGGAGCCGCGCAGAGCGAACGAGCCACCTCGACCAGCTCCGCGGCCGGACCGGCCATGTCCATCTGCGCGCGGACCACGTCGTAGGCACCGACGGCCATCTCCTGCAGCTTGTCGGGTCGAGAGACGGCCTCGCGGGCGACCCTGCCGAGGTCGTTGGGGTCCGCGACCAGCACGTGCTCACCGGGCACGAGGGGCCCCAGATCGTCCGACGGCTCGGTGAGCACGACGCACCCGTTGCAGATGGCCTCCAGGGCACGGACCCACTCGAAGGCCCGCTTGGTCCCGCGGTGCAGATTGACCACCAGCTTGGACCGGGCGAGCAGCTCCCACTTCCGCGCCGCGGGCAGGAAGTCGGGGCGCAGGCCGGTCATCGGCTCGTGCGGCGGGATCAGGAGCTCACAGCGCAACGCGGACAGCTCCCGCGCGTTGGCCGCCAGGATCTGCAGGCGTCGCGGGTCGGCGGTGCCCAGGTAGGCGACGTCGACCGGGCGGGGCACCGGTGCACCGCCCCAGGTGTCCCAGCGCGGGCTGTGGCCCAGCGGGAAGGGCCGTGGTCGGTGGCCCGACCGCTCCAGGTGAGCGACCGACACGGCACTGATCTCGAACCAGCCGCCCAGCTCGGCTGCCCGCCGGGAGGAGCGGGTGAAGGTCGCGGTGCCCGGATGCTCCACCCCGAAGGCGATCATCCGCCGGTGCAGCGCCGGATCCTCGTGCGGCGCGATCGCGAAGTACTCGTGCGGCACCACCACTGCGATCGTGCGCCGGTCGGCGACCTCGGTCACCAGTCCCCGGTGGGTGACGACCTCGACCCCGGGGCTGCAGCGGCGCACCGCATCCGCGACCACGTCGAGGAGCTCCTCGATGAAGATGCTGGTCCCCGGCGCCGAGACGAACGCCAGCCGCAGTGGTGCTCCGTCGAGGTCGGTCGGGGTCACCGCTGGGCCAGCCTGCTCACCCATCGCAGTGCCCGGGTGGAGCGCCAGCTCGTGCTCTCCCGGATCTCGGACAGCTGCGCCTCGGCGGTCGCCGTACGGGCCTGGGCGGTCTCCAGCCGGGCGCGCAGCCGCTCGACGCGGCGACGCAGCCGGGCCAGCTCGGCGTCGTCCTGCCGCTGCCCGGGGGCGCCGAGGCCGGCGGCCTCCCGCTGCGCCTCCAGGAGGCGGGTGGCGAGCTCGTCGCGCTCCCGCGCTGCGTTGTGCGCCATCGCCTTCTGGTTGTCGAGCTGGCGGGCGGTCGTCTGCCACAAGGAGTGGTGGCGCACGGCCGCGTCCCGAGCCTCGTCGCGCTCCTCGGTCAGCTCGGTGAGCTCGCTCTCCAGCCGTTGCAACCGGGCCTGCGCGTCGTGGACCTCCTCGGTCAGGGCGGCCCGGTCGTCGAGGAGCGAGTGCATCTGGGTCATCGGCGCCACGCACGTCCAGGACGTGAGCTCGGGCAGCCGACGGCGCGACCCGACCACCACCGACTGCAGGGCCTCGTTGGGCGCCAGGCCTGCCCAGGTCCGGCTGTGCTCGGCGCCCTCGTGGTCGAGCGCGGACTCGGCCTCCAGCACCGAGGCGAGCGCCTGGTGCTGACGGAACAGGGCGTGCTCGGGCAGACGCTCGGAGACTGCGCGGACCAGCTCCTGCGGCGCCAGCTCGTGCAGGTGCAGGGGGTTGTAGTCGGGGGAGACCCCCGGGTTGGCAGAGCTGACGAACAGCAGTCCCTCGGGGGCCAGCACGCGGGCGAGCTCGTCGAGCGCCGCCGCCGGGTCGGGCACGCACTCCAGGGCGCCGAAGCAGACGACGACGTCGAAGTCGCCGTCGTCGAAGGGCATCTGCGCGAGGTCCCCCTCGACGAACTCACACGTCGGTGCCCGCCGCCGCGACTCCTCGATCGCCCGCGCCGAGGAGTCCAGGCCGACCACCGCGCGTGCTCCGGCGCCCTGGAGCAGGTGGCTGCCCCACCCCTGGCCGCAGCCCACGTCGAGCACCCGCTTGTCGCGGACGTGGTCGAGCACCAGTCGGTAGCGGGTGTGGTGCTCGGCGATGGACAGGTCGCTGGTCATCGCCTCGGGCCCGGCGTGGGCACGTGCGGGCTCAGGCATGCACTCGGCTCCCCGCGGTGGTGTCGGTCGGCAGCGGCTCGGGCAGGCCGGCCAGCTCGTGCATCAGCGCCGTGTAGGCGCGGGCGTACTGCGCCCCGTCGAACTGCCGCGCGTCCTGGCGACACCGCGCCGCCATCGCGCGACGTTGCTCGCCGGTGGCACACAGCACGCGGTGCAGCCCGGCGACCAGGGCGTTGCCACTACCCGGGCGGCACAGCCACCCGTTCTCGCCGTCGGTGATCAGCTCGGAGACCCCGAAGACGTCGGTGGCGAGCGTGGGCACGCCGAACGCCTTGGCCTCGAGGATCGAGCGCGGCAGGGACTCGATGTCGGAGGCGCTGACCAGCGCGTCCGCCGCGTGGTACCAGGGCCGGGTGTCCTCGGCGATCGGCACCACCCGCACCCGGTCCTCGAGCCCGAGTCGACGCACCAGGCGGCGCACCGTCCGGGTGTACGGCGAGCGCTTGGCGCCCACCAGCGCCAGCTGGGCGTGCGGGTGCAGCGCAGCGAGCTCGGCGAAGGCGAGGACGAGTCCCAGCTGGTTCTTGCGCGCCTGGAAGATGCCCATGCACAAGAAGAGCAGGTCCTCGGGGGAGTACCCGAGGTCCGCCCGCGCCTCGGCGCGGGGATGGTCGGCGATGTAGGTGGTGATCTCCTCCAGGTCCACGCCGTAGGGCATGTGGCGGCCACGGAGTGCCGGCAGCTGGCGCGCGAAGAGCTCGAGGGTCGCGCGGGCGACGAAGACGGTCTCGGCGGTGACCAGGCAGTGCCGCAGCCGAGCCTCGGCATGGGGGCTGAGTCGGCCCCAGTTGAGCTCGATGAAATGCTCGAGCTCGAAGGACTCGTGGATCGCCCAGATGGCGGGCAGTCCGCTGCGCAGGGCGGCGTCGACGGGCTGGAAGACGCCCAGGGTGTTGGCGAGCACCACGTCGGCCTGCCAGGACGCCAGCAGCGCCTGGAACTCCGCGACCCGGCCCTCGTAGTGGTCCTCGTCGACGGCGTACTGGTGGGTGATCAGCACCGGTACGCCGGCCTGCTCCAGGCGTGCCCCGAGCGGACCCCAGGTGGGACTGACCACGAGCAGCTCCAGACCGTGGCTGCCGTGCAGACGGTGGACCAGCTCGTCGAGGTAGAGCTCACCGCCGCCCATCCGCAGTGAGTGGGCGAAGATGCACACCCGGAGTGCGCCCGTGCCGGCGGCTGCGTGCGCGCCGGGCTGCCAGCTGGCGACGGTGAGGTCCGGCTGGGCGGGGGCCGGCTCCACCTGCAGCACCACCGTCTCGCTGTGCCAGACCATGCCCTCGCGGCCCAGGGCTCGGGCCCGCACCTCCAGGGGGCCCGCCGGTTGGTCGCGGTCGACGAGGACCGTGGCGGCGAACCCTGCTCCGGCGGCGCCCGGGGCGCGGCGCCCGAAGCGCTCGGCGAGCTCGGGCCGGGCGACGTTGCGGCGGGCGAGCCGAGCGGGTGCGTCGCCGACGAAGACCTCGACCTCGTCCGCAGGCCACCCGTCGAAGAGCGCCCAGCCGCGCACGGTGAGGGTCGCACCGGGACGCACGGGACCACCGTCCGCAGACAGGTCGAGCTGGCCCGCCACGTGCCCCATGACAGGCATGCTAGGAACGCGCGTCGGTCCCGGGCCGCCAACACGCCGGGCCCGGAGCCCGAGGGTCTCATCCGATTTCTGCCGGTGCGCCTCTTCGTGACGCCGGTGACCGGCGGGCTAGACAGCCGTGCCCGACGGGGCGGCCGGAACGGGCGATCGGGCGCCCCACCCCCTACATTCGAGGCATGGACCACCTCGACCTCCCCGCAGCCATGTCGGCGTCGTCGGGGTCATCGGGGTCATCGGGGTCGTCGGGGTCATCGGGGACGATCGGGACGACCGCCCTGGGGCGCCTCCACCTCCGGGTGCCCGACGAGGACGGCTTCGAGGAGGTCACCGTCGAACGGCGGTGGCCGGACGTGGGCGCAGCGCGTGCCTGGTGCGAACGCACCGTCAGCCGGGCCCGCACGGGCACCGAGGTGCTCGAGATCCACGTCTTCGCCGAGAGCTGGCGGCACGCGCGGTCCTGGGAGACCACCCCGAGTCATCCGGTGCCGGAGGCACTGCAGGTCGGCATCGTCAGCGACGGCGCGGTGCGTTGGTCCGAGCTCCGGTCGATGGCACCCCGGGCGACCTCCCGCACGTACTTCTGATTCAGCTGGGGCAGCATGGGGGCATGGAGACCCCCACCTACGACCCTGCCGGCGAGGTCACCGGGATCTGTCAGGACCTGATCCGGATCGACACCACCAACTACGGGGACTCCTCCGGCCCCGGTGAGCGCAAGGCCGCCGAGCACGTGGCCGCGCTGCTGGACGAGGTGGGCATCGAGCCCGAGCTCTACGAGGGTGAGCCCGGCCGGACCAACGTGATCGCCCGATGGGGCGGTGCCACCGGCGACCCGGTGCTGCTGCACGGCCACCTCGACGTCGTGCCGGCAGACGCCGCGGACTGGCAGGTGGACCCGTTCAGCGGTGAGATCCGTGACGGCATGGTCTGGGGTCGTGGTGCCGTCGACATGAAGGACTTCGACGCCATGCTGCTCTCGGTGGTCCGTGCCCGGGCTCGCGCCGGAGCGGTCCCGAGCCGCCCGTTGGTGCTCTGCTTCACCGCCGACGAGGAGGCCGGTGGCATGAAGGGCGCCCTGCCACTGACCGAGGCCAGACCGGAGTACTTCGCCGACTGCGCCTACGCCGTGGGTGAGGTCGGCGGCTTCTCCGCGACGGTCCGCGGTCGCCGGCTCTACCTCGTGGAGGCAGCCGAGAAGGGCATGGCGTGGATGCGCCTGACGGCGAAGGGCAACGCCGGGCACGGCTCGATGCGCCATCCCGACAACGCGGTGACGACGCTCGCCGAGGCGGTCGCCCGGATCGGTCGCCACGACTGGCCGGTCCACCTCACGCCGACGATGCGGGTGCTGCTGGCGGCCGTGGGCGAGCTCGCCGGGGTGGAGGCGACGCCCGAGAACGCCGAGGACCTGGTGGAGGAGTTCGGCCATGCCGCCCGGATGCTCGGCGCCGTCCTGCGGCACACCACCAACCCCACCATGCTCGAGGCCGGCTACAAGGTGAACGTCGTGCCCGGTCACGCCTCGGCCCAGGTCGACGGCCGTTTCCTGCCCGGGCTCGAGGACGACTTCGTCGCCACCCTGCGCGAGCTGGCGGGTCCCGAGGTCGACATCGAGTGGATCAGCAAGCAGGCCGGTCTGGAGACCTCCTACGACGGCGAGCTGGCCGAGGCGATGACCGCCTCGTTGCTGGAGGAGGACCCCGAGGCCGTGGTGGCGCCGTACCTGATGAGCGGCGGCACCGACGCCAAGCACTTCGCGAAGTTCGGCCTGCGCGCCTTCGGCTTCACGCCGCTGCGGCTCCCTGCCGACCTCGACTTCACCGCGCTGTTCCACGGCGTCGACGAGCGGGTGCCCGTGGACGCGCTGGAGTTCGGCGCCCGGGTCTTCGACCGGTTCCTCGACCGGATCTGAGCCTTGCGCGGCCCACTCAGGAGGCCAGGAAGACCATCCGCTGCCGGATGATGCGGCGCCGGAGCAGCACTCGACGGGTGCCGTCGGGGGCGAGGCGCAGCCGGTCGAGCTCCCAGCCGCCCTGTTCCGCGCGCTCGACCAGCATCCGGTTGACCGCGCTGCGGGAGTGCTCCCGCGAGATCAGCACCTTCGCGAACTCGTACTCCACCCCCGGGCGGAGGGCGCGCTGCTGCAGCCGCCGCGACTTCGCCGAGCTCATCGTGGGCTCACCTCGCCGCCACCTCCGAGACGTCCTCCAGCGCTGTCTGGATCTCCGGGGGGAGCTCCTTGTCCTCCACGGTAAGTGACTCCCGAAGCTGCGCCGCGGTCCGGGCGCCCAGGATCGGCGCGGTCACCCCCGGGCGGTCGCGCACCCACGCCAGGGCGACCTCCGCGGGGGACCAGCCGAGCCCGTCGGCGGCCTTGGCCACCGCCTCCACGACGCCCTGGGCATGGTCGTCGTCGAGGTAGCGCTCGACGAAGCCGGCGAAGTGCGGGGAGGCGCCGCGGGAGTCACCGGGGGTGCCGTTGCGGTACTTGCCGGTGAGCACGCCGCGGCCCAGCGGGGACCACGGGAGCACCCCGAGGCCGAGGGCACGTGCGGCGGGGATCGCCTCGGCCTCGGCACCGCGGTTGAGCAGCGAGTACTCCAGCTGGTGCGAGGCCAGGGGCGTGCGCCCCGGCACCGCGCGCTGCCAGGTCGCCGCCCGGGCGCTCTGCCAGCCGCGGTAGTTGCTGATGCCTACGTAGGCCGCCCGGCCGGTGCTCACCGCATGGTCCAGCGCCCCCAACGTCTCCTCCAGCGGGGTGCCGTCCACCCACGTGTGCACCTGCCAGAGGTCGACGTGGTCCACGCCCAGGCGGGTGAGGGAGGCGTCGAGCGCGCGCAGCAGGTGCCCGCGCGAGACGTCGGTGACCCGGTCCCCGCCGCGGCGGCTGATGCCGGCCTTGGTGGCGAGGACGACGTCGTCGCGGTCGCAGACCGTGCCCAGGAAGGAGCCGATCAGCCGCTCGGAGTCGCCGTCGGTGTAGCCCGCGGCCGTGTCGAGCAGGGTGCCGCCGGCACCCAGGAACGCCACCAGCTGCTCGCGCGCCTCGTGCTCGTCGGTGTCCCGGCCCCAGGTCATCGTGCCCAGCCCCAGCCGGGACACACTCAGGCCTGTCGCCCCCAGCGACCGCTGCTGCATGCGGCCCAAGGTAGCCACCCCTGCCGACGGTGAGGCGTCCGGCTCGCCGGAAGGTCGGCTGCGTACGCTGACCCCTGCCATGAACTACTTCGACGCCGTCATCCTCGGGATCGTGGAGGGGCTCACCGAGTTCCTGCCCGTCTCCAGCACCGGCCACCTGACCATCGCCGAGAAGATCCTGGGGCTGCCGGTCGACGACCGCGGCGTCACGGCGTACACGGCGGTGATCCAGGTCGGCGCCATCGCCTCGGTCCTGGTGTACTTCCGGGCCGACATCTGGCGGATCGCCCTCGCCTGGCTGCGCGGGGTCTTCCACCCCGAGTACCGCGGCCACTTCGACCACCGGTTCGGGTGGTTCATCATCGCGGGCTCGGTGCCGATCGGCATCGTCGGCTTCCTGGGCAGGGACATCATCACCGGCCCGCTCCGCTCCTTGTGGTGGGTGGCCGGCGCCCTGGTGGCCTGGAGCGCGGTCATGGTCTACGCCGAGCGGGTGGCCGGCAGACTCGCCGCGGAGGAGCAGCGCGGCGAGCGCCAGCTCACGCTGGGCGACACCCTGGTCGTCGGGGTGGTGCAGTGCCTGGCGCTGATCCCCGGCGTCTCGCGTTCCGGTGCGACCATCTCCGCGGGTCTGCTGCGCGGGATCGACCGGGTGACCGCGACCCGGCTGAGCTTCTTCCTCTCCATCCCGGCGCTGGTCGCCGCGGGGCTCTTCGAGCTCAAGGACGTGGTGGGCAGCGACATCGGCGTGGGACCCACGGTGGTGGGCACGGCGGTGAGCTTCGTGGTGGCGTATGCCTCCGTGGCGTGGCTGCTCCGGTTCGTCAGCCACCACTCCATCGCCTGGTTCGTGCCCTACCGGGTGGTGCTCGGCCTGGGGCTGCTCGGCCTGCTGGCCGCCGGTGTGGTCACCGCGACCTAGCTCCGCCCGACCTACATCCAGCCCGCTCTCTTGCTGATCAGGTAGACCGCCAGGGAGCTGAGCACCATCAGCACCAGCGCGAACGGGTAGCCGAGCAACCAGTTCAGCTCCGGCATGTGGCGGAAGTTCATGCCGTAGACGCTGCCGACGACGGTGGGCGCCACGATGACGCCGGCCGCGACCGAGATGCGGCGCATGTCATCGTTCTGCTGCACCGAGATCTGCGCGAGGTGCGCGTCGAAAGCCGTCGAGAGCAGGGAGTCCAGGGTGTCGATGGTCTCGGTGACCCTGGCGAGGTGGTCGGCGACGTCGCGGAAGTAGGGGCCGGCGGCGCTGTCGATGCCCAGCATCGACCCGGCGGCGAAGCGAGCCATCGGCTCGCGCAGGGGGAGGACCGCGCGCCGCATCTCCGCGAGCTCGCGCTTGAGGACGTAGATGCGGGCGGCGTCTCGGGTGCGCTCGCCGCTGAACACCGAGGCCTCCACCTCGTCGACGTCCTCCTGGAGGGAGCCGGCGACCTCCTCGTAGCGGTCCACCACCTGGTCGCAGACCGCGTAGACGACCGCCGAGGGTCCGTGTGCGAGCACGGTGCTCATGCCCTCGAGCTGGTGCCGGGTGGCGCTCAGCCCCCCGCCGGTGCCGTGCCGGACGCTGATCACGAAGTCGCCTCCGACGAACATGCTGATCTCGCCGGTCTCCACCGCGTCCTGCTCGTCGACGTACCACAGCGACTTCAGGACCATGAACAACATCCCGTCATAGCTCTCCACCTTGGGACGCTGGTGCGCCCGCAACGCGTCCTCGACGGCCAGCTCGTGCAGCGCGTAGACCTCCGAGACCTGCTCGAGCTCCTCCTTCGTGGGGTCGTGCAGACCGACCCAGGCGAAGTCGCCGTCGCCTCGGGCGGCCGCGTGCACCCCGGCGAGGTCGTGGCGGTCCAGCCCCAGGTCGACGCGCGCACCGTCGCGGTACAGGGCGTTGTCGACGATCATGGTGGGCAGGCTACGGCGCCGGACTGCCACGTACGCTGCGCGACATGGCAACGGTCATCCTGGCCCGGCACGGCCGCACGGCGGCGAACGCCGGTGGCGTCCTCGCCGGCCGCAGCAAGGGCGTGCACCTCGACGACCTCGGCCGCGAGCAGGTCCGGGGAGCGGCAGCTCGTCTGGAGGGACTGCCCCTGGCGGCGGTGGTGACCAGCCCGCTGGAGCGGTGCCGCGAGACCGCCCGCCTGCTCGCGCCGGCCCAGCGTGCCGCCGTGGACCGCGGTCTCACCGAGTGCGACTACGGGGAGTGGACCGGGCAGGAGCTCAAGCAGCTCGCCCGGGACAAGCTCTGGCGGGTGGTGCAGGCGCAGCCCTCTGCGGCCCGGTTCCCCGGCGGTGAGTCGCTGCAGGAGATGTCGGCGCGCGCGGTCACAGCGGTGCGCGCCCGGGACGCTGCGCTGGAGGAGGCGCACGGTCCACAAGCTCTCTGGGTGGCGGTCTCCCACGGCGACGTCATCAAGGCGGTCATCGCCGATGCGCTGGGACTGCACCTGGACGCTTTTCAGCGCATCGTCGTCGACCCCGGCAGCCTGTCGGTGGTCAGCTACAGCCCCGAGCGTTCCTTCGTGCTCACCACGAACTCCACGGCCGGATCCCTCGGCCACCTCGCCCGACCTCCGGCCCGGCGCGGTCGCCGACGCGGCGCCGTCCGAGGCGACGCGGTGCCCGGTGGGGGAGCCGGACCGGCCCCGGCGGCCCACTAGAGTCAACGCATGCCCGTCATCCACCGCCATGACCCGCCCGAGCGCTTCGTCGCGGGCACGGTCGGCGAGCCGGGACACCGCACGTTCTTCCTCCAGGCCCGCACCGGCGCCCGGATCACCACGGTGGCCCTGGAGAAGCAGCAGGTGCAGATCCTCGGCGAGCGGATGGGTGAGCTCCTCGACGAGCTGATCGAGGCAGACGCCGCGAGCAGCACGGTGCCGGCGATGACACCGGTCTCGCTCATCGACAACGACCCGCTCGAGCAGCCTCTCGTCGAGGAGTTCCGCGCGGGCACCATCACCCTCTCCTGGGACGCCGGCGACGAGCGGGTGGTCGTCGAGGTCTTCCCGGTGACCGAGATGGAGGTCGACGTCCCGGTCCAGGCCGACGAGGAGGGCCTCGCAGACCTGCCGATCGAGGAGCCGGAGCCCGAGGAGCTGCTCGTGGTCCGGATGACCCCGGCGATGGCACGGTCGTTCGCCGCCCGCGCCGAGTCGGTGGTGGCCGCCGGTCGCGCGCCGTGCCCGTTCTGCGGAGGACCCATCGACGCGGACGGCCACCTGTGTCCCCGGGCCAACGGCTTCCGCCGTACGGCAGGGTGAGGCCGGCGGTGCGGCCGCGAACCGGGAGCGCCGGCTGATGGCCGACCTGGTGGGCGCACCGCTCGTGGTCGTCGGCCGGATCATGCCGGCCTCGAACCACACCTTCCTGGCACGTCTCGAGGACGGCGAGGAGTGCGTCTACAAGCCGGTCTCGGGGGAACGGCCGCTGTGGGACTTCCCCGAAGGCACCTTGGCCGCGCGTGAGTACGCCGCCTGGCTGGTCTCCGAGCACCTCGGCTGGGACATCGTCCCGCCGACCGTGCTCCGGGAAGGGCCGGCCGGTCCCGGCATGGTCCAGCGCTGGATCGAGGTGACCGAGAGCGACGACCCGGACCCTGTCGAGGTGGTCCCGGACCGGCAGGTGCCGAAGGGCTACCTGCACGTGCTCGACGCCACCGGCGGGCTCGGCGAGCCGGTCTCGCTGGTCCACGAGGACGTCCCCGCCCTGCGGCGGATGGCCGTCTTCGACATCGTCGTCAACAACACCGACCGCAAGGGCGGGCACATCCTTCCTGCCGCACGAGGGCATCGGTACGGCGTCGACCACGGCGTCTGCTTCCACGTCGAGGACAAGCTGCGCACGGTGCTGTGGGGCTGGGCCGGGCAGCACCTGACCGCGGAGGAGACCGAGGGGCTGCACGTGGTGCTCACCGGCCTGCGCAGTGGGCTGCGCACCGAGCTCGAGGGGCTGCTCAGCGTCGCGGAGGTCGATGCCACCGAGCGTCGCTGCCGCCGGCTGCTGGACCGCGGCCGCTTCCCGCGGCGCTCGGGTGGCTGGCCCTCGATCCCGTGGCCGCCCTTCTGACGGCCGCGCAGACCGGGTGCGTAGAGTTCCCGGCATGCACGCGTGGCCCGTTCCCGACCTCGCGGCACTCCCCGACGGTGCGCTCGCTCCGGCCCCGCGCGTCTTCGACAGCACGACCGGCGGGCTGTGCGAGCTGACACCGCAGTCCGGCACCGCCCGGATGTACGTCTGCGGGATCACGCCCTACGACGCCACCCATCTGGGGCACGCGGCGACCTACGTGGCCTTCGACCTGCTGAACCGCGCCTGGCGCTCGGCAGGCTTCGCGGTGCACTACGTGCAGAACGTCACCGATGTCGACGACCCGCTGCTCGAGCGGGCGCTCGCGACCGGTGCGGACTGGGAGGAGCTCGCGGAGCGGGAGACCGACCTGTTCCGTGCGGACATGGGGGCACTGCGGGTGCTGCCGCCCGACGACTACGTGGGCGCCGTCGAGGCGATCCCGCTCATCGTGGAGATGATCGAGCAGCTGCGCGCCGCCGGCAGCGTCTATCCCGTCGCCGAGGACCTCTACTTCGCCGTGTCCGAGGACCCCGCGTTCGGTCAGGTCTCCGGCTGGACCAGGGACCACATGCTCGAGGTCTTTCCCGAGCGGGGTGGTGACCCCGACCGGGCCGGCAAGAAGGACCCGCTGGACTGCCTGCTGTGGCAGGCCGAGCGTCCCGGTGAGCCCGCCTGGGACACCGCGCTGGGACACGGGCGACCCGGCTGGCACGTCGAGTGCTCGGCCATCGCCCGCCACCACCTCGACGTCGCCCGCCTCGGTCCCCTCGACGTGCAGGGCGGCGGGCGGGACCTGGTCTTCCCCCACCACGAGATGAGTGCCTCCGAGGCGCAGGTGGCCGACCACGGGCAGCGGTTCGCCCGCGCCTACGTGCACTGCGGGATGGTGGGCCTCGACGGGGAGAAGATGTCGAAGTCCAAGGGAAACCTGGTGCTGGTCTCGCGACTGCGGGAAAGCGGTCTGGACCCGATGGTGATCCGGCTGCTGCTGCTCGCTCACCACTACCGCACCGACTGGGAGTGGGACGAGGCCGACGTGGCCGCGGCCGGCGCCCGCCTGGACAAGCTCCGCGCCGCGGTCGCGCGACCCGCGGGGGCGTCCACCGCCGTCGTGGTCGCGGATGTGCTGCGGCTGCTCGCCGAGGACCTCGACGCCCCCGGCGCCCTGCGGGTGCTCGACCACTGGGCCGACGCCACGGAGTTCGGGGCGGCCGAGGAGCAGGGCGCCGGCGAGGTGGTGCGGGCGCTGGTCGACGCGGCGCTCGGCGTCGCGCTGTGACCCACGGGGCCCGGGCTAACCCTGCGGCCGGTCCCGCCGCTTGAGGTAGCGCTCGAACTCGCGGGCGATCGCCTCGCCGCTGGCCTCGGGGAGCTCGGCGGTGTCCTGGCTCTCCTCCAGGCTGTGGATGTAGTCGGCGATGTCCTCGTCCTCCTCGGCGAGCTCGGCGACTCCGCGCTCCCAGGCCCGGCTGTCCTCGGGCAGGTCACCGAGCGGCACCGACGTCTCGAGCACGTCCTCGACCTGCGTGAGCAGAGCCAGGGTGGCCTTCGGGCAGGGCGGCTGGGGCAGGTAGTGGGGCACCGCGGCCCAGAAGGAGACGGCCGGCACGTCCAGGCGGACGCAGGCGTCCTGGAGCACGCCCACGATCCCGGTCGGGCCCTCGTACGTCGCCGGCTCGAGCTTCAGCCGGTCCTCGAGGTCCAGCTCGGTGGCGGTGCCGCTGACCTGGATCGGTCGGGTGTGCGGGATCTCGGCCAGCATGGCGCCCAGCGTCACGACGAGCTCGACGCCCAGCTCGTCGGCGCAGGCGAGCAGCTCCGCGCAGAACTGGCGCCACTTCATGTTCGGCTCGATGCCGCGCACGAGCACGACGTCGCGGGCCATGCCGGACGGTCGCCGGGCGAGGTACACCTGGGTCGAGGGCCAGGTGATCCGGCGCATCCCGTCGTCGTTGGTGTCCACGGTAGGGCGGTTGACCTGGAAGTCGTAGAACTCCTCGGGGTCCACCACCGCGACCACCCGGGCGTCCCAGACGTCGATGAGGTGGTCGACGACGCCCGTCGCCGCACCGGCCGCGTCGTTCCAGCCCTCGAACGCCGCGACCATCACCGGAGCCACGAGGTCGGGCACGTCCTCGATCTCGATCACGTCCCCAGCCTAGTCAGGCCGCGTGCGGTCGGTGGCTGGAACGCCCGCGGCACGCTCGGCTCCACCCCCTAGACTGGGGCGCGCCGAGAGGCGTTGCAACGGGGCCCGGGTAGGGACCGCCACGCTCGGCGAGAACCAAGGACGCCTTCCGCAACGGAAGGAGAGGCCGTGACCGCACCCGGCACCCGCGAGCGCCCCGACGCCACGGAGGCACTGACGACCCTGCTCGCCGAGCGGGTCCTGGTGATCGACGGTGCGATGGGCACGATGATCCAGGGGCACGGCCTGGACGAGTCGGACTACCGCGGGGACCGGTTCGCCGACTGGCCGAGCGAGGTCCGGGGCAACAGCGACCTGCTCAGCCTCACCCAGCCCGCCATCATCCGCGACATCCACCGGGCCTACCTGCAGGCCGGCGCCGACGTGGTCGCGACGAACACCTTCAACGCCCAGCGGATCTCCCAGGCCGACTACGGCATGGAGGACCTGGCCCGGGAGATGAACGAGGCGTCCGCCCGCCTGGCCCGGGAGGCGGCCGACGCCGTGACCGCCGAGGACCCCAGCCGCCCGCGCTTCGTCGCCGGGGGACTAGGCCCCACCAACCGGACCGCGTCGATCTCCCCGGACGTCAACGACCCCGGCAAGCGCAACATCACCTTCGAGCAGCTCGTCGAGGCCTACCACGAGCAGGCCTCCGGGCTCGTCGACGGCGGGGCCGACCTGCTGCTGATCGAGACCATCTTCGACACGCTGAACGCCAAGGCCGCGATCTTCGCGCTGGAGACCCTCTTCGAGGAGCGCGGGCGACGCTGGCCGGTGATCGTCTCGGGCACGATCACCGACGCCTCCGGTCGCACGTTGTCCGGACAGGTGACCGAGGCGTTCTGGAACTCCGTGCGGCACGCCCGTCCGCTCGCGGTCGGCCTCAACTGCGCGCTCGGCGCTGCGGAGATCCGGCCCTACCTCGCCGAGCTCTCCCGCATCGCGGACTGCTTCGTCTCGTGCTACCCCAACGCCGGGCTGCCCAACGCCTTCGGTGAGTACGACGAGACCCCGGACCAGATGTCGGAGGTCCTGCGGGAGTTCGTGAGCGCCGGTCTGGTCAACCTCGCAGGCGGCTGCTGTGGCACCACGCCCGACCACATCCGCCGGATCGCCGACGTGGTGGAGGGTGCGCCGCCGCGCGAGCCGGCCAAGCCGGAGGCGGCGCTGCGGCTCTCCGGGCTGGAGCCGCTGAACATCACCGAGGACTCGCTGTTCGTCAACGTGGGGGAGCGGACCAACATCACCGGCTCTGCCCGGTTCCGCAACCTGATCAAGGCCGGCGACTACGACACCGCCCTCTCGGTCGCGGCCCAGCAGGTCGAGGCCGGCGCGCAGGTCATCGACGTCAACATGGACGAGGGGATGATCGACGGCGTCGAGGCGATGGACCGCTTCACCCGCCTGATCGCCGGGGAGCCCGACATCAGCCGGGTGCCGGTGATGGTCGACTCCTCCAAGTGGGAGGTGATCGAGGCCGGCCTGCGCAACGTCCAGGGCAAGGCGATCGTGAACTCCATCTCCCTGAAGGAGGGCAAGGAGAAGTTCGTCGAGCAGGCGCGGCTGGTGCGCAGGTACGGCGCTGCCGCGGTCGTGATGGCCTTCGACGAGGAGGGCCAGGCCGATGACCTCGAGCGCCGCAAGCAGATCTGCGAGCGTGCCTACCGGATCCTGGTGGACGAGGTCCGCTTCCCGGCCGAGGACATCATCTTCGACCCGAACTGCTTCGCCCTGGCGACCGGCATCGAGGAGCACGCCAACTACGGCGTGGACTTCATCGAGGCCACCCGCTGGATCAAGCAGAACCTGCCCGGGGCACTGGTGTCGGGCGGCATCTCCAACGTCTCCTTCTCCTTCCGCGGCAACAACCCCGTCCGCGAGGCGATCCACTCGGTGTTCCTGTTCCACGCCATCGGGGCCGGCCTCGACATGGGGATCGTGAACGCCGGCGCCCTGGTGGTCTACGACGAGATCGATCCGGAGCTTCGCGAACGCATCGAGGACGTGGTGCTCAACCGGAGGCCCGACGCGGCCGAGCGCCTGCTCGAGATCGCGGAGAAGCACCGTGGCGGTGGTGAGCAGGAGGAGGCGGCGGTCCACGAGTGGCGGTCGCTGCCGATCGGTGAGCGGATCACCCACGCGCTGGTCAAGGGCCTCGACGGCCACGTCGAGGAGGACACCGAGGAGCTGCGGGCCGAGATCGAGGCCCGCGGTGGCCGACCGATCGAGGTGATCGAGGGCCCCCTGATGGACGGCATGGACGTGGTCGGCGAGCTGTTCGGCTCCGGGAAGATGTTCCTGCCGCAGGTCGTCAAGTCGGCCCGGGTGATGAAGAAGGCCGTGGCCTTCCTGATCCCGTTCATCGAGCAGGAGAAGCTGGACAACCCCGAGTACGCCACCGCGAAGGACACCAACGGCACGATCGTGATGGCCACGGTCAAGGGCGACGTGCACGACATCGGCAAGAACATCGTCGGCGTGGTGCTGCAGTGCAACAACTACGAGGTCATCGACCTCGGCGTGATGGTGCCCGCGCAGAAGATCCTGGACAAGGCGCGCGAGGTCGACGCCGACATGATCGGGCTCTCCGGGCTGATCACGCCGTCCCTGGACGAGATGGTCAACTTCGCCGCCGAGATGGAACGCCAGGGCTTCGAGATCCCGCTGCTGATCGGCGGCGCCACGACCTCACGCGCGCACACCGCGGTCAAGGTGACGCCGCGCTACCACGGTCCGGTGCTGTGGGTGAAGGACGCGTCGCGCTCGGTGCCGGTGGCGGCCGCGCTGCTCTCCGAGGAGCGCCGCGACAAGCTCCTCGCCGAGGTGGAGGCCGACTACCGGTCGCTGCGCGAGCGGCACGCCGCGAAGAGCGACCGGCCGCTGGTCACCCTGGAGCAGGCCCGGGCCGACCGGACCCCCGTCGACTGGTCGTCGTACCAGCCGCCGGCGCCGGCGCAGCCCGGCATCCACCGCTTCGAGGGCTACGACCTCGCCGAGCTGCGTGCCTACATCGACTGGCAGCCGTTCTTCAACGCCTGGGAGCTGAAGGGCAAGTTCCCCGACATCCTCAACAACCCGGCCAGCGGCGAGACCGCGCGCAAGCTCTACGACGACGCGCAGGCCATGCTCGACCGCCTCATCGAGGAGAAGTGGCTCACCGCCAACGGCGTGATCGGGTTCTTCCCCGCCAACGCGGTCGGTGACGACGTCGAGGTCTACACCGACGAGTCTCGCGGCGAGGTGCTCACCGTGCTGCACAACCTGCGTCAGCAGGGACAGCACCGCGAGGGCGTGCCGAACCGGTCGTTGGGCGACTTCGTGGCGCCGAAGGAGACCGGCCTGCCCGACCACGTCGGCGCGTTCGCGGTCACCGCCGGACTGGGCAGCCAGGAGAAGATCGTCGAGTTCAAGGAGGCTCTCGACGACTACAGCGCGATCCTGCTGGAGTCGCTCGCCGACCGGCTCGCGGAGGCCTTCGCCGAGCGGATGCACCAGCGGGTACGGACCGAGATCTGGGGCTACGCCCCGGACGAGGACCTCGACAACGATGCGCTGATCGCCGAGAAGTACGCCGGCATCCGGCCCGCCCCCGGCTATCCCGCCTGTCCCGAGCACACCGAGAAGCGCACGCTGTGGCAGCTCCTCGACGTGCAGGAGGCCGCCGGCATCGAGCTCACCGACGGCATGGCGATGTGGCCGGGCGCCTCGGTGAGCGGCTGGTACTTCTCCCACCCGCAGTCGCAGTACTTCGTGGTCGGACGGCTCGGGAAGGACCAGGTAGCCGACTACGCCGAGCGCAAGGGATGGACCCTGCGCGAGGCCGAGCGGTGGCTGTCCTCCAACCTCGCCTACGACCCCGAGGACTAGTGGCGCCCCCCGACCTGCCGGCAGTCCTGTGGGACATGGACGGCACCCTCGTCGACACCGAGCCGTACTGGATGGAGTGCGAGTTCGAGCTCGCCGAGAAGTACGGCGGCACGTGGTCGCGCGAGCACGGACTCGCGGTCGTCGGAGGGGACCTGATCGACTCTGCGACCTATATGCGCGAGCACATGGGCATCGACCGGTCCCCGCACCAGATCGTCGAGGAGCTGCTCGACGGGGTGGTCGCCCGGGTGCGTGAGCAGGTCCCGTGGCGGCCGGGCGCCCGCGAGCTCCTCACCGAGCTGCGCGCCCGCGAGGTCCCGTGTGCGCTGGTGACGATGTCGTGGCGCCGGTTCGCCGAGCCGGTGGTGTCGGCACTGCCGGAGGGCTCCTTCGCTGCGCTGGTCTGCGGCGACGAGGTCGAGCGCGGCAAGCCCCACCCCGAGGCCTACACGCGTGCGGCCCAGCTGCTCGGCGTACCGACGCACCAGGCGGTGGCGATCGAGGACTCTCCGACCGGTGCGGCCGCTGCGGAGGCGGCGGGCTGCCGCCTGCTGGTGGTGCCCAGCCACGTGCCGGTGCCCGACGGGCCGGGGCGGGTGCTCCGCGACTCCCTGGAGGGCCTCACCGCTCGGGAGCTGGGGGTCCTCACGGTGAGGAGAGTTACTCAGGCGTAACCGTCGCGGGCCGGCCCTCGTTGGGCGGGCATGCACGTTCGAACCACCCCGCTCCTGCGTGTGGCACTCGCGCCGTGCGAGCGGCGGGCCGCACCGTCGCTGCGCGGAGCACTGCGCGGATGGGTCTGCCAGGTGGCGGGGTTCGTGGTGGGGTTCCTCGTGGTTGCGCTCGTGATGCTCCTCACCGGCGGGCCCGGGATGGCCGCCGGCGGCGTCGTGGTCGGCCGCGAGAGCGACGCTCCGGATGCGGACCATCGGCCGGACCGGGTCGCACGCCTGGTGGTGCGCCACCACTGCTGGCGCAGCAGCGCTCCGGAGCAGGCCGGCATCCCCGGCCACGCAGTCGTCGCCCGGTCGGGTCGCCGCGCCCGGCTGGTCCCTGCCGAGGTCGGCTTCGGGATCTGGCTGGACGACCGGCCCGGCACGCTCTACGCCTTCTGTCCCTAGCGGCCGGGGCCCGGACGGGTTTGCAGGCGACGCAGGTGCTGGCCACACCCGATAGCGTGGCACTGTGAGTGAGGACGGCGGCACCCCCCGGCGAGGCGACGGCTCCCGGCCGTCGTACCCACCGGGCACGCTACGGATCGGTTCGATCGGCGGCGTGGACGTGCTTGTGCGCTCCTCGTGGCTCGTGGTCGCGCTGCTGATCGCGTTCCTGCTCGCCCCGCGGGTCGAGCAGGTCCAACCCGGGCTCGGTGCGCTGAAGTACGTCGCCGGCCTCGCCTTCGCCGTCCTGCTCTACCTCTCGGTGCTCCTCCACGAGATCTCGCACGCCCTGATGGCCCAGCGCTACGGGCTGGGCGTGCGGTCGATCAGCCTGCACTTCCTCGGCGGTGCGACCGAGATCGACTCCGAGACGCGCACGCCGGGACAGGAGTTCAAGGTGGCGGTGGTGGGCCCGCTCACCTCGATCGGCGTGGGCCTGCTCGCGCTGCTCGGACTGTTCGTGGTGCCTGACGGGCTGATCCGGCTGGCGGTCCAGGGGCTCGCGGGGGCCAACTTGATCGTCGGTGTCCTCAACCTGGTCCCGGGCCTGCCGCTCGACGGTGGCCGGGTGCTGCGGGCGCTGGTCTGGAAGGTCACCGGCAACATGCACCGCGGCACGATCGTGGCCGCCTGGGGCGGCCGGGTCGCCGCTCTCCTGGTGCTGCTCTGGCCGGTGCTCGCCACGGTCGTCTACGGGGGTCAACAGGACTTCTTCGACTACCTGATGGCGCTGGTCATCGCCTCGTTCCTGTGGTCCGGCGCGACCACCTCCATGATGAGCGCCCGGGTCCGCCGCCGGCTGCCGGCGCTCAAGGCACGTCCGTTGGCGCGCCGGGTGATCGCCGTGCCCGGTGACCTGTCGGTGGCCGAGGCCGTCCGTCGCGCCCAGTCCGAGGGTGCCGGTGCCATCGTGACCCACCGCGGCGACGACGTCCTCAGCGGCGTGGTCAACGAGACCGCCCTGCTGGCCACTCCGGAGGACCGTCGCGCCTGGGTCCCGGTCAGCTCGGTGGCCCGATCGGTGGAGGAAGGACTGGTCCTTCCTGCGGACATCGCAGGGGAGGACCTGGTGCGCGCCATGTCGCACGCGCCCGCCGAGGAGTACGTCCTGGTCGAGGACGACGGCAGTATCTACGGCGTGCTGGCGACCGCCGACGTCGACGCCGCGTTTACCTCCGGTGCGCTCGAGGACCACTCCGACTCGCACACGGGGGCACGTCCTGGGGGCACGGCGCCGGGCAGGGTCGGGGAGTGAGCGGCGAGGACCGTACGCCGGACGACTGGTCCGGCGTGCACCGCGGCGCGCTGCGCCCCGGCGAGTGGGTACGGCTGACCGACGCCAAGGGGCGCCGCCACAACCTGTGCCTCAGTGCTGGAGCGAGCTTCCACACCAACAAGGGCGCCATCGCCCACGACGAGATGATCGGCCGTGCCGAGGGCTTCACAGTCACCTCGAGCGGCGGAGCGGACTACCTGGTCTTCCGGCCCCTGCTCAGCGAGTTCGTGGTCTCGATGCCACGCGGTGCCGCGGTGGTCTACCCCAAGGACGCCGCCCAGATCGTGGCGATGGCCGACATCTTCCCCGGGGCGCAGGTGGTCGAGGCCGGCGCCGGCTCGGGCGCGCTCACTTGCTCACTGCTGCGCGCGGTCGGCCCGACGGGTCGGGTGAGCTCCTTCGAGCGGCGGTCGGAGTTCGCCGAGGTCGCGGACCGCAACGTCCGACAGTTCTTCGGCACCGCGGAGGGCCGTGCGCACCCGGCATGGCGCCTGACCGTGGGGGACCTGGTCGAGGAGCTGCCACGACACGTCGAGTCCGGCAGCGTCGACCGCGTGGTGCTGGACATGCTGGCGCCCTGGGAGTGCGTCGACGTCGTCGCCGAGGCCCTGGCTCCGGGCGGTGTCGTGGTCGCCTACGTCGCGACCACCACCCAGCTCGGACGCGTCGTGGAGACGCTGCGGGCCCACGGCGAGTTCACCGAGCCGCAGCCGTGGGAGACCCTGGTCCGCGACTGGCACGTCGAGGGCCTCGCCGTGCGGCCCAGCCACAAGATGAACGGGCACACCGGTTTCCTGGTGACCGCGCGCAGGATGGCGCCGGGGGAGCGGGCTCCGCTGCGCAAGCGTCGTCCCGCCCCGGGTGCCTACGGCGAGGACTACGCGGGGCCGCGTCCCGCGGACGTCCGGCAGCTCGACTAGAGAGCGGGATCGGCCCGAGGAGGGCGACCACAGGAACTGCGGCGGACACACCCGTCTTGCCTTGGCAGGCGCTCACGGACGAGTAGGGTCGAAAGCCACAGGTCGATGGAGGTGGTTCCCGTGTCGAACGCAGGGCCGGGCCCGGCTGATCCCAACCAGGGGCGCACGACAGCCCAGCTGATGAACCAGGTCGCCTTCCTCGAGGCCGAGGTAGCCGAGCTCCGCCGTCGTCTGGTGGACGCCCCGGGCAGCAACCGGGCGCTCGAGCAGCGTCTGGCCGACACCCAGCGCTCGCTGGCAGCCGTGACCTCGCAGAACGAGCGGCTGGCCCAGACCCTGCGCGAGGCGCGCGACCAGATCGTCACCCTCAAGGACGAGGTCGACCGGCTCGCCCAGCCCCCCACCGGATTCGGCACCTTCCTGCAGCGCAACGAAGACGACTCCGTGGACGTCTTCACCGGAGGTCGCAAGCTCCGCGTCAACGTGAGCCCCTCGGTCGACCTCGACGCGCTCACCCGTGGCCAGGAGGTCATGCTCAACGAGGCGCTCAACGTGGTCGCCGCGCTCGACTTCGAGGAAGTCGGTGAGGTGGTGATGTTCAAGGAGCTGCTCGCCGACGGCGACCGGGTGCTGGTCATCGCCAACGCCGACGAGGAGCGGGTGGTGCGGCTGGCCGAGCCGCTGCGCAGCGTGACCCTCCGTGCCGGCGACTCGCTGCTGCTCGACTCCCGCTCCGGCTATGTCTACGAACGTGTCCCGAAGTCCGAGGTCGAGGAGCTCGTCCTCGAAGAGGTGCCGGACATCGACTACGAGTCGATCGGCGGCCTCGCCGGCCAGATCGACCAGATCCGGGACGCGGTCGAGCTGCCCTACCTCTATCCCGACCTGTTCCGGGACTACCAGCTCAAGCCGCCCAAGGGTGTGCTGCTCTACGGGCCGCCCGGGTGCGGAAAGACCCTCATCGCCAAGGCGGTGGCCAACTCGCTGGCCAAGAAGGTGGCCGCGAAGACCGGCCGGGAGGGCAAGAGCTACTTCTTGAACATCAAGGGGCCCGAGCTGCTGAACAAGTACGTCGGGGAGACCGAGCGGCACATCCGGCTCGTCTTCCAGCGGGCCCGCGAGAAGGCGACCGGCGGCACGCCCGTCATCGTGTTCTTCGACGAGATGGACTCGCTGTTTCGCACCCGCGGCTCCGGGGTCTCCTCCGACGTGGAGAACACCATCGTCCCCCAGCTGCTCAGCGAGATCGACGGTGTCGAGGGCCTGGAGAACGTCATCGTCATCGGTGCCTCCAACCGCGAGGACATGATCGACCCGGCGATCCTGCGCCCGGGGCGGCTGGACGTGAAGATCAAGATCGAGCGCCCGGACGCCGAGTCCGCGCGCGACATCTTCTCCAAGTACCTCACTGCCGACCTGCCTCTGCACGCCGACGACCTCGCCGAGTTCGGCGGCGACCCGGTAGCCACGGTTGCCGGGATGATCACCGCGACCGTGGAGCGGATGTACACCGAGTCCGAGGAGAACCGCTTCCTCGAGGTGACCTACGCCAACGGCGACAAGGAAGTCCTGTACTTCAAGGACTTCAACTCCGGCGCGATGATCCAGAACATCGTCGACCGCGCCAAGAAGATGGCCATCAAGGAGGTCATCGACCACGGCCAGGCCGGGATGCGGGTGCAGCACATGCTGCAGGCGTGCGTGGATGAGTTCAAGGAGAACGAGGACCTGCCCAACACCACCAACCCCGACGACTGGGCGCGGATCTCGGGCAAGAAGGGGGAGCGGATCGTCTTCATCCGCACCCTCATCACCGGCAAGCAGGGCACCGAGCCGGGCCGGTCCATCGACACCGTCTCCAACACCGGCCAGTACCTCTGAGTCGGGGCCGCGCCGTCCCTGTGGTTGTCGTCGCCCCATGGTGGGGCTACGACCGCGGGACCACGCGGAGGGCGCGGACTTCGTCCGCTCATCGGGCCACGACCGGGCGGATCGCGGCTATGACAGTGCGTTGCGAGGGGTGCCTCAGCACTCGTATGGGGGACTCGTCGTTACAGATCCAAGAGCAGCGCGAGGATCTCGCGCACCTCGCCGAGAAGCACCGGGCCGATATTTCCGGTCCGCTCGAGGATTCGAGTGGTGGCGACGGACCGCACATGCTGGCACTGCACCGACGACCTCGCCTCGAGACGATTGAGTCCGTCGGGGTCGACGACCACCTCGGCGCCACTCTGGCGAATGGTGCGGGTCAAGGGCACGACCTGAACTACGTTCGGCCCACCCTGCAAGACTCGCGCCGCCGTCACCACGACAGCCCGACGACGGAGGCCAGCCTCGCTGCCGCTGGGCATCCCGAGGTCGAGATCGACGACGTCACCCGGCGTCAGCATCAAGCCACGCCTTCTCATCGTCAGTGAGCTCGGTTGCGAGGTCTCGAGCCATGGTGTGCTGACGAAGGGCTCGAATCGCCCGGCTCACCGTCTCGTCGATGGTCTCGTGACGCTCGGTGGCCAATCGGGTCACCGATGCGTGCGTCTCCCTGCTGATGCGGATCGTCGTCGTCTCACCCATGACGTCAATCGTAGGAGTTGTAGACAATATCGTCTACACGGCCTTGCGCTGAAGGCGGCAGACGCGCGAGGGTTGACACCATCGGCTGAGCACATCAGGTCATGGATTGTTCGTGGCCATGAAAAGTCGCTTGTGCACAGGGCCGATTTCCGAGCCGCAAACTGTCAGACCCGGGTGCTTGGATCAGTTCATGAGCACCGCTGCGCTGCCGTTCACCCGGCATCCGTTGACCGGTGTGGTGGTGCAGGCCGGGGCGGAGATGCGGGAGGCCTTGGAGGTTCCCCTCTACGGCGCGGGTCCAAGTGAGCTGCGGCGGCTGGTGCGGGAGCTGTCCCGGCTGACCGCGACGGTGAGTGCGGTGGAGGCCGCGGTGCTGGCCCAGGCCGACCGTGAGCAGGTCGGGCCCGAGCAGGGGGCGACCTCGACGGCGAACTGGGTGGCGCACCGCACCCGACAGACCCACACCGAGGCCCATCGGCGGATGCGGCTGGCCAAGGACCTGGACACCCACCAGGCCACCGCCGCCGCCCTGGCGCGCGGTGACGTGCTGGCCGAGCAGGCCCGGGTGGTCCTGGACGCGGTCGCGCAGGTCGACACGATCCCCGAGGACCTCCTCTCCCGGCGCCACCTGGACCGCGAGCAGCTGGCGCGCGAGGCCGAGGCGTGGCTGCTGCAGGAGGCCGCGCACCACGACGCCAAGGCCTTGAAGACCCTGGGCCGCCGGATCCTGGAGGTCGTGGCGCCGGAGGTGGCCGAGGAGCACGAGCGCCGCCTGCTGGAGCAAGAAGAGGAGCGTGCTCGACAGAAGACCCGGCTCACCATGGGCGAGGACGGGCACGGGTGCGTGCACGGCCGGTTCACCCTCCCGGTCCTGCAGGCGGCGATGCTGAAGAAGGCACTGCTCGCGCTGGCGGCGCCCAAGCACCAGGCCGCCACCCAGGGTGCGGGCGCCGCCCGGCAGCCCAAGCCCAGCGCGGAGCGGATGGGGGCCGCGTTCTGCGAGTACGTCGAGCGCTACCGGGTCGACCGCACCCCCGATGCGGGCGGTGCCGCCGCGAGCGTGGTGGTCACCATGGACCTGGAGAAGCTGCGGGCCGGGCTCGGCGCAGGGGTGCTCGACGACGGCGGCCGGATCTCGGCCACCCAGGTCCGCCGGCTGGCGTGCGAGGCCGGGATCATCCCCACCGTCCTCGGCGGCCAGAGCCAACCCCTCGACGTGGGCCGCAAGCGCCGCTTCCACACCGAACCCCAACGCATCGCCCTCGCGATCCGCGACCGGGGCTGCACCGCCGAGGGCTGTGACTACCCACCAGGGCTCTGCCACGCCCACCACCACGTCTCCTGGTCCACCGGCGGCGACACCTCCGTGGCCCACGGACGCCTGCTCTGCCCCAAGCACCACGCCATGGCCCACGACCCACGCCTGCAGACCACCCGCCTGGGCACCGGCAAGCTCAGATTCACCCGACGAACCTAAGCCGACCCGAGGCAGTGGCTTCGACCCTCTCAGGCCAAGCAGGCTCAGGCCAAGCAGGCTCAAGACGAGCAAGCTCACCCACCGGTGCGTCGACGACCGGAGCTCACCCCTCCGGCGTCAGGTACTTCAGCTCGCCGTGACCCCAGCGCAGCACCCGCGGCGCGTCCATGACCTCGTCGGCGAGGCGACCGCCCTTGGGCGGCCGGGAGCTGCTCTGGTTCCAGGTCTTGTCGAACGTCGCGAGGAACGGGGCGGCACCGGTGAACTGCTGGAACTGCTCGTCCTCGTGGAAGGAGTTCACGCTCCAGTTCCCCGACCCGGCCATCACCCGGTCGCCGACCGAGACCCACTTGCTGTGGTTGTACTTGACGATCTTGCCGGTCTTGTTGCGGATCACCGACTGCTTCATCGCGATGGGCCCACGTCCGTCGCGTGAGCGCAGCACTCGCACCGTCTTCCGGCTGCTCAGCGAGTAGATGACCCGGACGTCACAGCCGGCGGCCTGCAGGTCGCGCAGCCGGTGGGCCAGCCGGATGCCGCGCTCGCCGTAGAAGGCGTAGGTGATCACCCGGACGAGGGTCCGGCCCGAGCAGTCCACGCCGCTGGGGTCCAGGAACTCCCAGGCCGGGTCCTCGGTGGCGCCCTTGGGGAAGAAGATGTTGGAGATCTGCGAGGTCGGGTGATCGAAGCGTGCGTACCCGGCGCGTTCCTCGCGTGCCATCTGGTCGAAGACGGTCACGAAGTCGGCGTAGGTCTCGGCGTCGTACATCACCTTCGCCTGGTTCCACTGGCCCTTGTAGGCGAAGGCGGTGAGGTTCATCGAGGTCTGCACCACGACGTCGTGCACGTGGGCGGTCCCGACGTCCTGGAACAAGAAGAACTTCGAGTGTGCGGTTCCTCCGGAGCCCCGACAGGCGCCGGCGCAGTCGTGCGCCCAGCTGTCCTCGTCGTTGAGCAGGCCGGCGGGGACCACGTCGCGCCGGTAGCCCAGGGCGGAGCGCAGACCGTCGCGGCGGCGCATCCACGGCTTGTAGCGAGACTTCTCGTTGATGCTGCGGGCGGCGATGACCTGCACGCTGACGCCCCGCTTCTTCGCCGCCTTCAGTGCTTTGGTCATGCCCCAGTCGTTGTAGGACCAGGTCGTCATCTTGATGACGCCGCGCGTGGGCGCGTAGAGGGCAGTCCCGTCCTCGGCCTGGCCGACCTGCGCGCAGTAGAGCCCGTTGGTGCTCTGGATCGTGTCGAGCACGCGGTTGCGGATGGCCATCCGCTCGGTGGTGTTGGTGTTGGGGAAGCTGAAGTAGGCCCCTTCGGCGATCGGGCGGTTGGCTTGGGCCCGCCCGCCCATGGGCAGCGTCCCCCCGCACGGTGGGGGAGGCGGCACCGGATCGGTCGGTTCCTCAGCCGAGGCAGGGGCGGTCAGCAGGCCAAGGCAGAGCAGCGCGGAGGAGAAGGCAGTCGCGACGACACGGCGAGTAGACACGATGAATCCCCCGAAGATGTTGCAACCACGCTGCCCGGACAGGGCAGCGTGAAAGTAGCACCGGAACTCCGGAGTCCGGATCCCGCGACCTGCACTGGTCCAGACCCGTCGCCGGGTGCGTAGACACGACCGGGCGGTGCCGGAGACCACCACGTGGTCCGGCACCGCCCGGTCGGGAGCTCAGCCCTCGGGGGTGAGGTACTTCAACTCGCCCTGGCCCCACAGGGGCTGCTCCGGCATGCTGCGGATCTGCCGCGCGCCGAGGCGGGTGTTGAACGACGGCGGCGCGTGGGAGCTGCGCTGCCTCCAGGTCTTGTTGAACGCCTTGATGTAGGGGCCGGCGCCGCTGAACTCCTGGTGCTGCTCGTCGTTGTTCATGTCGCTGTAGTTGCAGGAGCCGGAGAGGACCCGGTTGCCGACCGCGATCCACTTGCTGTGGTTGTACTTCTTGACCTCGCCCCGACTGTTCTTGATCGTCGACTGCTTCATCGGGATGGGTCCGCGGCCGGACTTGGCCCGGAGGATCCCCAGGACCGGCCGACTGCTGATGGAGTAGATGATCTTGATGTTGCAGCCGCGGTTCCACAAGGTCCGCAGCCGCTGGGCGATCTCGTTGCCGCGCTCGTCGTAGATGGCGTAGTTGATCAGCCGGATCCGGCCACCGGAGCACCCGTTGTTCAGGATGCCCATCACCGGGTCACGATCGGCGTTGTGGTTGGGGAAGAAGATCGACTGGATGCTGCCACTCTCGTTGAACTTCTCGTAGCCGTTGGACTTCTCCTGCGCCGACTGGTTGAAGATCGTCATGAAGTCGTCGTAGACGTCGGCGTGGTTGCGCCACGTCGTGGCGAAGTTCCACTGGCCGGTGAAGGCGAACTTCGTCAGGTTCATCGAGCTCTGCACCGTGATGTTGCCGATGTGGTCCTTGCCCACGTCCTTGAACAAGAAGTACTTGGAGTGGTGGGTTCCGCCACCGCCACGACACGAGCCGGGGCAGTCGTGGGCCCAGCTGCTCTCGTCGTTGAGCTGGTCGCTGGGCACCGTCCCCCGGAAGTAGCCCAGGTCGCTGCGCGCGTTGGACCAGGGGCGGTAGCCCTCCTTGTCGTTGACCTGTCGCGCCGCGATGGCCTGCACGGAGGCGCCCCGCTTCTTCGCCGCCTTCAGCGCGTTCGCGATGTCCCAGTCGTTGAAGGACCACGTCGCGACCCGGACGACACCGTGGCGTCGTTCCGCGGTGAGCGGAGCGCCGGACACCGAGTCCTTGGAAGTCACCACGCAGTAGGTCCCGTTGGTGCTGTTGATGGTCGCCAGGACCTTGTTCCTGATGGCCTTGCGCTGGGCCTTGGTGCCGTTGGGGTAGCTGAAGGTCGCGCCCTGCCCGATCGGGCTGTTGCTGGGTGCGTTGAAGTTCATCGGCACCCGAGTGGTGCTGGACCCCAGGTAGCCACACGGGGCGTTGGGGTCGGTGACCGGATCGGCCGAGGCCGGGGCGGCCGTGGTCAGCAGCCCTGCGAAGAGCATCAGGAGAGCCACGACGAGCGCGGGAAGTGGGTGGCGAGACACGGCTGGATCCCCCGAAAAGAGATGGGCCAAAACACCCGATTGGGCAGCCGAAATCTAGCACGGGAAGGGGACCGGAGCGTTCCGGAAAACCCTCTGGTCCAGTTCACCCCTCAGGTGTGAGGTACTTCAACTCGCCGTGACCCCACTGCGGCTCCGCGGGCATCCGCTCGATCTCGCGAGCACCCCGACGGGTGCGGAAGGACGGCGGGTTGTGGGAGCTCCGCTGCCGCCAGGTCTTGTCGAAGGCGGAGACGTAGGGACCGGCCCCGTCGAACTCCTGCATCTGCTCGTCGTTTCGGAACGCGCTGTCGCTGAAGTTGCCCGATCCCGAGAGCACCCGGTTGCCCACGGCCAGCCACTTGCTGTGGTTGTACTTCTTGATCTTGCCCCGACGGTTCTTGATCGTCGACTGCTTCATCGGCACGGGCCCGCGTCCGCCCCTCGCGCGCAGGACGCGCAGGACGTTGCGGCTGCTGATCGAGTAGATGATCCGGACGTTGCACCCGGAGTTCCACAGGTGGCGCAGTCGCTGGGCGAGCTGGATCCCGCGGGTGTCGTACAGGGCGTAGGTGATCATCCGGACCCGGCGGCCACCGCTGCAGCTCGGGACCTCGTCGTAGAGCATCCGCAGGACCGGATCCGGACCGGCGCCCTTGGGGAAGAAGGTCGAGTCCACCGTGCCACGGCCCGGCACCCCGCCGTCGACGTAGCGCCGATAGCCACCGTGGGCCTCCCGGGCGGACTCGTAGAAGATCCCGACGAACCGGTCGTAGACCCCCTGGTCCTGCATCACCGTGGCGAAGTTCCACTGGCCGGTCCAGGCGAACTTGGTGAGGTTCATCGAGGTCTGCACGACCAGGTGACGACCGTGTCCGGTGCCGACGTCGTCGAAGAGGAAGTACTTGCTGTGCGGGGTGCCGCCGCCACCGCGGCAGGCGCCGGCGCAGTCGTGGGCCCAGGTGCTCTCGTCGTTCAGCTTGTCGGCGGGCACCGAGCCCTTGTAGTAGCCCAGCTTGCGGCGTGCTCCGGCTCCGCCCGTCCAGGCGCGGTAGCGCTTCTTCTGGTTGACCGCACGGGCCGCGATCGCCTGGACGCTGACCCCGCGGTTCTTGGCGGCCTTGAGCGCGTCGGTGATGTCCCAGTCGTTGTAGGACCAGGTTGCGATCTTGATGGTCCCGTGGCGGATCTCGTAGATCGGGTTGTTGAGCAGGTCGGTGCGGCCGGTGTCGGCGCAGTACCTGCCGTTGGTGCTCTTGATGGTGTTCAGCACCCGCTTGCGGATGACGACCTTCTCCCAGCGTCGCCGGTTGGGGTAGCTGAAGTAGTCACCAGGCGTCACCGCACGGTTCGCGGCGAGGTTGGAGCGCATCGGGGCGGCGCCGTCGCAGGGCGTGGGCGCCGGCGGTGGAGGCACCGGGTCCTCGGCGTACGACGCCGACGCGCCGAGGGCGGTGACGGCGAGGAGGAGACCCAACAAGGGGGTCAGGACGACCTGCAGGCTGCGACGAGACACGCGACATCCCCCGTGGGCGCGAAAGGAATAGGCCCACTAGGGGTATCACACCCAGCGTGCCGTTGCGAGCCTGCAGGTATCGAAAAGGTCTCGATCAGTCCTCGGGGGTGAACTCCAGCTCCCCCTGGCCGAAGACGGGCTCGCCGTTGACCGGCGGCGGCAGGAACATCCGGTAGCCCGCTCCCCAGCTGTACGGCGGCTTGGAGGTGCGTTGCCGCCAGGTCTTCTTGAAGGACCTGAGGTAGGGACGGACCCAGCCCGGAGTGCCGACGATCTGCATCTGCTCGTCCGAGCTCAGCGCGAAGTTGCTCCAGTTCGCGGAGCCGGGCAGCACGATCCAGGCGTTGCGAGCAGCGCCGTACCGGCCGGTGATCGCCATCCACTTGCTGTGGTTGTAGACGGCCAGCTGTCCCAGGCTGTTGCGGATGACCGACTGGCGCATCGGGATCGGCCCGCGCCCGGCGGGAGAGCGCAGGATCGAGAGCACCGGGCCGCTGGTGATCGAGTAGATGATCTTGACGTTGCAGCCGCGGTTCCACAGCTGCCGCAGCCGTCGAGCCAGGCCGAGACCACGGGTGTCGTAGATGGCGTACTGGATCACCCGGATCCGGGTCCGGTGGTGGACGCCGCCGCCGGTCGCGCCCTTGCAGCGGACCGGCGCGAGCGTCCGCATCACCGGGTCCTGCGCCGGCTTCGCGTGCGGGCGGGGGAAGAAGATGTTGGCGACGCCACCGGTCTGGAACCAGCGGAACGGGTGCCGGACCGGGCGGGCCCGCCGCGCCTCGGCGAACACCGAGGCGAAGGCACGGTGGATGTCGCGGCCCCAGGTGATCGTGGCCTGGTTCCACTGGTGCATGTAGGCCATCCGGGTCAGGTTCATCGAGGTCTGGATGGTCACTGCGGGCAGGTGGCCGGCGCCGACGTTGGTGAACAGGAAGTACTTCGCGTGGCTGGTGCCGCCGTGCCCGCGGCACGAGCCCTTGCACTTGCGGGCGAAGCTCCACCGGTCGACCGTCTCGGGGTGACGGCGTGCGTGCAGCCTGCTGTGCAGACGGTGGCGCAACCAGTGCCAGGCGCGATGCTCCCTGTTGGCTCCGGCGGCCGCAGTGACCTGCACGCTGACCCCGCGCCGGTGCGCGCGCCACAGGGCCCGGGCGATCGTCTTGTCGTTGAAGCTCCAGGTCGAGATCCGGATCGTGCCGGCGCCCGCACCCGCGGCACCGAGCTGGTCGCGCGGGCTACCCCAGGTGCTGCGGATCGTGTGCAGCACCTTGCGACGGATCGCGAAGCGCTCCTTGGTGCTGCGGTTGGGATAGCTGAAGACGGCTCCCGGTCGCGGCATCATCATCTCCGGGGGCGTGCCCTTGGGCGGGCGCACCTTCTTCCGGCCCGGCTTCTTGTGACCGGCGGCCTTGTTGTCGCGATGCTTGTGCGCCGCCTGCGGGTGCGCAGTCGCCGTCGCAGCCGTCGCGGGCGGAAGTCCCGTGGCGAGGGTCAGCACGACCAGCGCCGCGAGGACAACCAGGCCTCGGCGGCGGAGGTCTTTGATGTGGGGAAGGAGCATGAACAAGCCTCAAGGATGGAGTTGTGACGTCCCGAGCGCACAGCTCAGTCGAGCCACGGCACGCTAGCACCGGGCGGCGTACGGCCGGCGCAACGGCGACATCCCGGGCGAGCCGTTCCGCCCCTGCGGTTCCCGCTGCGCGCGGCCCCCTAGGCTCGAGGCGTGAGCGCCCGCAGGGTCATGGGGACCGAGACCGAGTTCGGCATCTCGGTCATGGGCCATCCGCACGCCAACCCGATGATGGCCAGCACCCGACTGGTCAACGCCTACGCGAGCGCGACGCTGAAGGCTCGGCGGGCGCGTTGGGACTTCGAGGAGGAGTCGCCGCTGCGCGACGCGCGTGGGTTCGACATGGCGCGTGAGCTCGCCGACGCCAGCCAGCTCACCGACGAGGATCTCGGCCTGGCCAACGTGATCCTCACCAACGGCGCGCGCCTGTACGTCGACCATGCCCACCCGGAGTACTCCACCCCCGAATGCACCAACCCGCTCGCCGTGGTCATCTGGGACAAGGCCGGGGAGCAGGTCGCCCTCGACGCCTCGAGGTTCGCCTCGGCGACCGGCGAGGGCGAGCTGGTGCTCTACAAGAACAACACCGACAACAAGGGAGCCTCCTACGGCGCCCACGAGAACTACCTGGTGCGGCGCTCCACGCCGTTCGGGGACCTCGTGCGCCACCTGACGCCGTTCTTCGTCTCCCGTCAGGTCGTCTGCGGCGCCGGTCGCGTCGGCCTCGGGCAGGACGGCCGGGGCGAGGGCTTCCAGGTCAGCCAGCGAGCCGACTTCTTCGAAGTGGAGGTGGGGCTCGAGACGACGCTCAAGCGGCCGATCATCAACACCCGCGACGAGCCCCACGCCGACCCCGAGAAGTACCGACGACTGCACGTGATCATCGGCGACGCCAACCTCTCGGAGGTCTCGACCTACCTCAAGGTAGGCACCACCGCGCTGGTGCTGTCGATGATCGAGGACCGCTTCCTCGGCTCCGACCTGGCCCTGGCCCGCCCCGTGCCGACGTTGAAGCAGGTCTCGCACGATCCGGGCCTCACCGGCCTGGTCGAGCTCATGGACGGTCGCCGGATGACCGCCGTTCAGCTGCAGTGGGAGTACCTCCACCAGGCGCGCCGCTACGTCGAGGACCGCTTCGGTGGTGACGCCGACCGGCACACCACCGAGGTGCTTCGCCGGTGGGAGTCGGTGCTGACCCGACTGGAGCGGGATCCCTTCGAGTGCGCCGACGAGCTCGACTGGGTGGCCAAGCTCAAGCTGCTCAACTCCTATCGCGACCGCGACGGCCTGTCCTGGTCCGACGCCAAGCTCCACCTCATCGACCTGCAGTACGCCGACCTGCGCCCGGAGAAGGGACTGCACCACCGGTTGGTCAAGCTCGGCCGGATGAAGCGCCTGGTCTCCGACGCGGTGGTCGAGGAGGCGATGCACGAGCCGCCGGAGGACACGCGGGCCTACTTCCGTGGTCGGTGCCTGGCCAAGTACGCCGACAACATCGCCGCCGCGTCCTGGGACTCGGTCATCTTCGACCTGCCCGGGCACGAGTCGTTGCAGCGGGTCCCCACCATCGACCCGCTGCGGGGCAGTCGCCGCCACGTGGGTGAGCTCCTGGACCGGCACGACACCGCAGAAGGGCTGTTCGAGGCGCTCACGCACGGGTGAGTGGATAGGGTCGTACCGCCCCCGGCACACGAAGGAGATCGCCATGGCGCAGGAGCAGAAGCAGCCGCGCAAGAGTCACGAGGACCAGGAGCCGGACTCCGGCGACGCGGCCCCGGCTGACGCGGTCTCAGAACGCAAGGACCAGCTCGACGACGACATCGACGCCATCCTCGAGGACATCGACGACGTGCTCGAGACCAACGCCGAGGACTTCGTGAAGTCGTTCATCCAGAAGGGCGGTGAGTGAGCACAGATGGGTGACGCCCGCCTGCCCGAGGCATTCCTCGCTCCGGGCACCTCCTCCTTCGCCGAGTTCCTGGGCACGGTGGCGCCGGAGATGCTCCCGTCGCGGCGTGCGCTGCCACCGGGGGACGTCTCCGAGCTGGCGCCGCACGGCACCACCATCGTGGCCGCCACCTATCCCGGCGGGGTGGTGATGGCCGGTGACCGGCGCGCCACGATGGGCAACGTCATCGCCCAGCGCGACATCGAGAAGGTCTTCCCGACCGACGAGTTCTCCTGCGTCGGCATCGCCGGTAGCGCCGGCCTGGCCGTGGAGATCGTGCGGTTGTTCCAGACCGAGCTCGAGCACTACGAGAAGATCGAGGGCGCCAGGCTCTCCATCGACGGCAAGTCCAACCGGCTCTCGGCGTTGATCCGCGGCAACCTCGGCATGGCCATGCAGGGTCTGGCGGTCGTGCCCATCTTCGCCGGCTACGACCTCGCGGCGGATCAGGGCCGGATCTTCTCCTACGACGTCACCGGCGGGCGCTACGAGGAGACCGCGTTCCACGCAGTCGGTTCGGGCTCCATGTTCGCGCGGGGGGCGCTGAAGAAGCTCTACCGCGAGGACCTCGACGAGCGCGAGTGCGTGACCGCGGTCGTGCAAGCGCTCTACGACGCCGCGGACGACGACTCCGCCACCGGCGGCCCGGACCTGGCCCGGCGGATCTTCCCGGTGGTCAGCGTGATCACCGAGCAGGGCCACCGCCGGATGCCGCAGGACGAGGTGGCGGAGATCGCCGATCGCATCGTGGCCGGCCGGATGCAGCGGCCCGACGGCCCGCCCACCCAGTCCCTTTCCTGACGGGAGCTCGCACGCATGTCGATGCCGTTTTACGTCTCGCCCGAGCAGCTGATGAAGGATCGGGCCGACTTCGCCCGGAAGGGGATCGGCCGGGGCCGTTCGGTGGCGGTGCTGCACTACGCCGACGGCATCATGTTCGTCTCGGAGAACCCCTCTGCGTCGCTGCACAAGATCAGCGAGATCTACGACCGGATCGCGTTCGCGGCCGTGGGGCGCTACAACGAGTTCGAGAACCTGCGGATCGCCGGTGTCCGGCTCGCGGACATGCGGGGCTACTCCTACGACCGTCGTGACGTGACCGGCCGGGGCCTGGCCAACGCCTACGCCCAGACCCTGGGCACGATCTTCTCCAGCGGCGGGGAGAAGCCCTACGAGGTCGAGATCTTCGTCGCCGAGATCGGGGACACCGCCGAGGCCGACCAGATCTTCCGGCTCACCTTCGACGGCCAGGTCGTCGAGGAGCACGACTACGCCGTGATGGGCGGTGCCGCCGAAGCGGTCACGGCCTACCTCCGCGAGCACTACCGGCCCGGCCTGTCCCGGGACGAGGCGCTCCAGCTGACCGCGACCGGGCTCGGAGAGGGCGAGGGGGGAAGCCGGGAGATCCCGGCGCAGGACCTCGAGGTCGCGGTCCTGGACCGCAGCAGGACGTTGGAGCGGAAGTTCCGCCGGTTGAGCGCTGCGGAGCTGCGGCGCGCGCTCGGCGACCGCCCCGGCGAGCGCGCTGCGCCGGCCGAGGGTGAGGCAGTCGGGACGCCGGAGCCGCCGGAATCCCCACCGGAGCCTCCCGTCGCGCCCTGACTCGATCTGGGGACTCCGCGCATAGGCTGGGCTCGTGGACAGGCGCATCTTCGGCATCGAGAACGAGTACGGCGTGACGTGCACGTTCAAGGGCCAGCGCCGCCTGTCCCCGGACGAGGTGGCGCGCTACCTGTTCCGTCGGGTGGTCAGCTGGGGCCGCAGCAGCAACGTCTTCCTCGGCAACGGCGCGCGGCTCTACCTCGACGTCGGCAGCCATCCGGAGTACGCCACTCCGGAGTGTGACGACATCATCGACCTGGTCACCCACGACAAGGCGGGGGAGCGGGTGCTCGAGGGGCTGCTGGTCGATGCCGAGCGCAGGCTGCGTGACGAGGGCATCGCCGGTGACGTCTACCTGTTCAAGAACAACACCGACTCCGCCGGCAACTCCTACGGGTGCCACGAGAACTACCTGGTCAGCCGGCACGGCGAGTTCAGCCGCCTCGCCGACGTGCTGATCCCCTTCCTGGTGACCCGCCAGATCATCTGCGGCGCGGGCAAGGTGACCCAGACGCCGCGGGGTGCGTCGTACTCGGTCAGCCAGCGGGCCGAGCACATCTGGGAGGGGGTCTCCAGCGCCACCACCCGTTCTCGGCCGATCATCAACACCCGCGACGAGCCGCACGCGGACGCCGAGCGGTTCCGTCGACTGCACGTGATCGTCGGCGACTCGAACATGAGCGAGACCACCACGATGCTCAAGGTGGCCAGCTGCGACCTGGTGCTGCGGATGATCGAGGAGGGCGTGGTCATGCGCGACCTCACGATGGAGAACCCCATCCGCGCGATCCGCGAGATCTCCCACGACATGACCGGACGGCGCCGGATCCGCCTGGCCAACGGCCGGGAGGCCAGCGTCCTGGAGATCCAGGGTGAGTACCTCACCCGGGTCCGGGACTTCGTCGACCGCCGCGAGCTGCACACCCCGGTGATCGAGCAGACCCTGGACCTGTGGGAGCGCGGGCTCAAGGCCGTGGAGTCCGGAGACCTCTCCCTGGTCGAGCGGGAGATCGACTGGGTGATCAAGTGGCGGCTCATCGAGCGCTACCGCGAGCGTCACGGGCTGCCGCTCGGACACCCCCGGATCGCCCAGCTCGACCTCGCCTACCACGACATCCACCGCGAGCGCGGCCTCTACTACCTGCTGGAGAGCCGTGGCGCGGTGCGCCGGGTGACCGACGACCTGGCGATCTTCCGGGCCAAGTCCGTCCCCCCGCAGACCACCCGCGCCCGGCTCCGGGGTAACTTCATCCGCCGAGCACAGGAGCGCCGCCGCGACTTCACCGTCGACTGGGTGCACCTGAAGCTCAACGACCAGGCCCAGCGCACGGTGCTCTGCAAGGACCCGTTCCGCTCGCACGACGAGCGGGTCGAACGACTGATCGAGGGAATGTGACCCACCAGCCGATCCGCCGGTCTCTTCTTCCTGCTCTCGGGATCGCGCTGGCTCTCAGCGCTGCCGCGTGCGGCTCCCGGAGCGACCCGACCACGACCGCCGCCCAGGACGCGGTGAAGGTCTCCGGGGACTTCGCGGCCAAGCCGAGCATCGACATCGACGCGCCGCTGAAGGTCAGCAAGACCGCCTCGTGGGTGCTCCGCCGGGGTGAGGGCGACAAGGTGGCCGCGCAGGCCACCACGATCCTGCACCTCACCCTGGCCGACGGACGCACCGGCAAGACGGCGATCTCGACCTTCGACCAGGGCAACCGCCCGCTGGAGGTCACCCTGGGGGACCAGGTGTTTCCCTCGCTGGTGACCGCGCTGACCGGCAAGCGCGCCGGGAGCCGGGTCGTGGTGGCCTCCTCCTCCCGCGACGCCTACGGCGACCAGGGCGCCCCGCAGATCGGCATCCGAGCAGGCGACCCGGTCGTGATGGTGGCCGACATCGTCTCCACCGACCCCACGTCGGTGCGCAAGGGTCCCGACGGCGACACCGCGGCCCCGCCCCCCGGGATGCCGCAGGTGCGCGAGGCGCAGGGCAAGCCCACCGGCTTCGTGTGGGGCAAGGCCGACAAGCCCCGCAAGCTGGTGAGCTATGAGCTGCGCCAGGGCACCGGTCCGCAGGTGCAGACGCCGGCGCGGGTGACGGTGAACTACCTCGGCATGGTGTGGGGTGGCAAGAAGCCCTTCGACGAGTCCTACAGCAAGGAGCCCACCAGCTTCTCGGTGGGCCTCGGGTCGGTGATCAAGTGCTGGGACCAGGGTCTCGACGGAGTACGGGAGGGTGCCCGCGTGGTGCTGGTGTGTCCGCCGGGCCTCGGCTACGGCAAGACGCCGCAGCCGAACATCCCGGGCCGCTCCACCCTCGTCTTCGTCGTCGACGTCCTCGGCGTGGGCTGAGCGCGCCCGAGGCCCTGCCGGAGGAACCGTGACCGCAGCGAAGTCCGAGCGTCTGCTCAATCTCGTCATCCTGCTGCTCGTCGCACGCAACTACACCACCAAGGAGCAGATCCGGGAGCTGATGGAGCCCTACCGGGACAGCACCCCGGAGGCCTTCGACCGGATGTTCGAGCGCGACAAGGACGACCTGCGCGCGCTGGGCATCCCGCTGGAGACCGGCTACGTCGACAAGCTCTTCGAGGACGAGCAGGGATACCGGATCAAGCGCGACGCCTTCGAGCTCCCGGAGATCGACTTCACCGCCGACGAGGTGGCCGTGCTCGGACTGGCCGCGCGCGTGTGGGGCCACGCCGGGTTGGCCGCCGCCACCTCCGACGCGCTGGTCAAGCTCCAGGCCGCCGGCCTGCAGTTCGACCGCGAGCAGCTGCAGACCGTGGAGCCGACCCTGGTGGCGCAGGAGCCGGCCTTCGAGGCGATCTGGCAGGCCACCGTGCGGCGTACTCCCGTGCGTTTCGACTACGCCCGCCCGGGCCAGCGCGAGGCGACCACCCGGCACCTCGAGCCGTGGGGCGTGATCAGCGCGCAGGGGCGCTGGTACGTCGTGGGCCAGGACACCGACCGGCAGGAGCCGCGGATGTTCCGGCTCAGCCGCATCGTCTCGGCGGTGGAGGCGACCGACGAGGCGGACGCCTTCACGGTGCCGGCGGGGACCGACGTGCGGGCGCTCTCGGCCACGCTGGCGCCGCAGACCCCCGACCGCACCGCGGCGGTGCTCGCCCGGTCCGGCTCGGCGATCGGGTTGCGCCGGCGCGCCCGGCTGGTCGAGGCAGGGGTCGCCGGCCCGGACGACACACCGGGCTGGGACCGGCTGGAGGTCGACTACGGCGCCCGCGACGACTTCGCCGACGAGCTGCTGGGGTACGCCGACGCGGTGGTCGTGGAGTCACCGGAGGAGCTGCGCGACGCCGTCGTGTCCCGCCTGCGCGCGATCTGCGGGAGTGCGGTCTCCGGGGGCGCGACGTCCGGGGGTGCGCGATGACCGGGGGCGCGCGGGACCAGGTCGCCCGGATGCTGGCGCTGGTGCCCTACCTGCAGAACCGCCGGGACGTGTCGCTGGCCCAGGTGGCCGCGGACTTCGGCGTCTCACCGGACCAGATCCGCAAGGACCTGCGGGTGCTGTGGTTCTGCGGTCTGCCGGGCCTGACGCCGGACAAGATGATCGACGTCGACATGGAGGCGATCGAGGAGGACCCCGAGGGCGTCGTCCGCATCGAGAACGCCGACTTCCTGGCCCGTCCGGTGCGGCTGGGCAGCTCCGAGGCCTCGGCGTTGATCGTGGCGCTGCGGGCGCTGCGCGAGGGTAGCCCCGCGGGGACCAGGGACGTCGTCGACCGGGTCCTGGCCAAGCTCGAGGAGGCCACCGCCATGGGCACCCAGGCGCCTCGAGTGGAGCTCCACCTGCAGGCGGGGGAGACCGAGGAGGTGGCGCGCAGGCTGCGCCGCGCCCTGGCAGAGGACCGACAGGCCCGGCTGGACTACTACGTGCCCTCGCGCGATGAGAGCACCCACCGGACGGTCGACCCGATCGCGCTGCTGCACAGTGAGGGGAACGACTACCTCGATGCCTGGTGCCACCAGGCCGGAGCCCGGCGGCTGTTCCGGCTGGACCGGATGACGGCCGTGGAGGTGCTCGACACGCCCCGCGAGGCGCCGGAGGACCTCGCGCCGCGCGACCTGGGCGCCGGCTTGTTCGAGCCCGGGGCCGACGACCTGGTCGCGGTCTGCCGGCTGGCCCCGCACGCGCGGTGGGTCGCCGACTACTACCCGGTGAACCAGACCCGGGAGCTCGACGGGGGCCGGCTGGAGATCACGCTGCGCGTGGGCGACCCGCGCTGGCTGGTCCGGCTGGCACTGCGGATGGCCCCGGCCATGGAGATCGTCTCCCCCTCGGACCTGCGCGCGCAGCTCACCAGCACGGCTTCGGACGCACTCTCGCACTACGGCGCGTAGCATGGCGGCATGAACGCACTGGTCACGCCGCTGCTCGCCGGGCTGGGTGCCCCGGAGATGCTGGTCATCCTCGGGATCATCGTGCTGCTCTTCGGCGCCTCCAAGCTGCCCGAGCTGGCGCGGGGGAGCGGGCGCGCCCTGCGCATCTTCAAGGCCGAGACCAAGGGCCTGATGGACGAGGACGACGACTCGACCAAGTCCCCGGAGCAGCGCCAGATCGAGTCCCAGGACCGGTCCCAGGAGGAGGCGCGCAACCGCGCCGCCGGTGAGCCCGAACACCGCGAGCCCGGTTCCGGCTCCGCCGTCTGACCCAGACGGTCTTGTCCCTCGGCGCCGTCGGCGGCATCGTCGACCTGTTCCGGGGCCGGCCTCGTGACCCTGTGGGCGAGGGCGGCCGGATGTCGCTCGGCGACCACTTCCGCGAGCTCCGCGCCCGGCTGCTGCGCTCGGTGCTCTACCTGGTGGCCGGCACCGTGGTGGCGCTGTTCTTCTACAACGACTTGTTCCAGCTCGTGCTCGGGCCCTACAACGATGCGCGCCGGATGCTCGGTCAGGGCACCCAGACCCGGGCCGTCATCAGCGGTGTCGGCACACCACTGCTGCTGCAGCTGAAGATGTGCGGGGTGGCCGGGGTCGTGGCCACCTCGCCGCTGTGGTTGCTGGAGATCTGGGGCTTCGTGGTGCCCGGACTGCACCACAAGGAACGGCGCTGGACCGGAGTCTTCGCCGTCACCGCCGGTCCCCTCTTCCTGGGCGGGGTCGCGCTCGGTTACTACGTCCTGCCCAAGGGCATCGCCGCCCTGATCGGCTTCACCCCGGCCGGCGTCACCCAGCTCACCGACTTCGGGGAGTTCTTCACCTTCATCACCCGGATGCTGCTCGTCTTCGGCATCGCCTTCGAGATCCCGCTGTTCGTGGTCCTGCTGAACCTCGCCGGGGTGGTCTCCGGAAAGGCCATGGGGCGCTACCGGCCCTGGGTCGTCCTCGGGGTGTTCGTCTTCGCGGCGGTGGCGACGCCCTCCACCGACCCCTACTCCATGCTGATGCTGGCGATCCCGATGACGGCGCTGGTGCTGCTCTCGGAGATGATCGCCCGGCTCATCGACCGGCGCCGCAGGCAGACCCCGGCGCAGGAGTGGGACGACGACACTGCCTCCACCCTCTGAGGGCCGCCCGGGACGATCCGGCCGCTACCCTTCGCACGTGTCCCGAGAGATGGCCGTGCTGACCAATCCCACCTCGGGGAAGGGACGCGGCGCCGGTGCCTCCGCCCGGGTCGTGCCGCGGTTGCAGGACGCCGGCTTCGAGGTGCGCACCCTGGTCGGCCGTGACGCCGACGAGGCGCTCGACCTCGCCCGCGGCGCGGTCGCGGACGGGGTGGAGACGCTCGTGGTGGTCGGCGGCGACGGGATGGTCCACCTCGCCGTCCAGGCTGTCGCTGCATCCGACACCCGGCTGGGCATCGTGCCTGCGGGTACCGGCAACGACGTGGCCCGCTACTTCGACCTCCCGCGCCACGACCCGGAGGCGGCGACCGACATCGTCATCGCCGGCAAGGAGCGCCGGATCGACCTGGCGCGGGCAGGGTCGACCTACTTCGTGACCGTCCTCGCCGCCGGCTTCGACGCCGTGGTCAACGAGCGCGCGAACGCGATGCGCTGGCCCAAGGGGCAGATGCGCTACAACCTCGCGACCCTGGCCGAGCTGCGCACCCTGTCCCCGATCAGCTACGTGCTGGACCTCGACGGGAAGCAGCAGCGCTTCGAGGCCACCATGGTCGCGGTGGGCAACGGACCGTCCTTCGGGGGCGGCCTGCGCATCACCGAGGGCGCCGTGCTCGACGACGGGCTGCTCGACGTCGTGGTGATCGAGCCGATGGGCCGCGCGGAGCTGGTGCGGACCTATCCCAAGCTGTTCAGCGGCACCCACGTGCACCACCCGAAGTACCGCCACCACCGCGCCAAGCGCGTCACCGTCGCGGCTCCCGGCATCACCGCCTACGCCGACGGCGAGCGGGTCGGACCCCTCCCGCTGAGCGTCGAGGTGGTCCCGCTCGCCCTGCGGGTGCTGGTCCCATGACCAGTCCCTCTCCGGCGGAGCGCTACGCCAGGGCGCGGCGCCATGCCCGGCACCCGCAGCTGGCCGACTTCGGGTCGCAGCTCGCCTTCGAGCTCGACGACTTCCAGGTGCGGGCCTGTCGGGAGCTGGAGGACGGCCGCTCCGTGCTGGTCGCGGCTCCCACGGGCTCGGGCAAGACGATCGTCGGCGAGTTCGCCGTGCACCTGGCGCTGCAGGGCGGCCGGAAGTGCTTCTACACCACGCCGATCAAGGCGCTGTCGAACCAGAAGTTCAATGACCTGGTGGCGCGCTACGGCCCCGAGCAGGTGGGTCTGCTCACCGGGGACAACAGCATCAACGGCGAGGCTCCGGTCGTGGTGATGACCACCGAGGTGCTGCGCAACATGCTCTACGCCGGCTCCCACACCCTCTCCGGGCTCGGGTTCGTGGTGATGGACGAGGTGCACTACCTCGCCGACCGGATGCGTGGGGCGGTGTGGGAGGAGGTCATCATCCACCTGCCCGAGTCGGTCGCCCTCGTCTCGCTCTCGGCGACGGTGAGCAACGCCGAGGAGTTCGGCGAGTGGCTGGGGACCGTGCGCGGGGAGACCACCACCGTGGTGGAGGAGCGCCGGCCGGTGCCGCTCTACCAGCACGTCATGGTGGGACGGCAGCTGCACGACCTGTTCCGCGACGAGGAGGTCAACCCGCAGCTGCTGCGCATCGCCCGCGACGACTGGGCCAGCCACCGGATGCGCGACCGGCGGCCCAAGCGGGGCGAGCGCCGCCCGTCCCGAGGTCCCGGGGCAACCCGGCGCGCCTGGACCCCGAGCCGGGCCGAGGTGGTCGTCCAGCTCGACCGGGCCGGGTTGCTGCCGGCGATCGTGTTCGTCTTCAGCCGGGTCGGCTGCGACGCGGCCGTGCAGCAGTGCCTGGGTGCCGGCCTGCGGCTGACCACGCCGGAGGAAGCGGAGGCGATCCACGCGTTCGTCGAGGAGCGCTGCGCCAACATCCCCGACGAGGACCTGCACGTCCTCGGCTACCACGACTTCCTCGACGGGCTGCGCCGTGGGATCGCCGCACACCATGCCGGAATGCTGCCGACGTTCAAGGAGTGCGTCGAGGAGCTGTTCGTCCGCGGTCTGTGCCGCGCCGTGTTCGCGACCGAGACCCTCGCCCTGGGCATCAACATGCCGGCCCGCTCGGTGGTCATCGAGAAGCTGAGCAAGTGGAACGGCGAGACCCACGCCGACATCACCCCCGGTGAGTACACCCAGCTGACCGGTCGGGCCGGTCGCCGCGGCATCGACGTCGAGGGGCACGGGGTGGTGCTCTGGCAACCGGGCTTCGACCCCAAGGCGGTGGCCGGTCTCGCCTCGACCCGCACCTATCCGCTGAAGTCGTCCTTCCGGCCGTCGTACAACATGGCGGTCAACCTCGTGCACCAGTTCGGCAGGCACACCGCACGCGAGCTGCTGGAGTCCTCCTTCGCCCAGTTCCAGGCCGACAAGGCCGTGGTCGGCCTGGCCCGGCAGCTGCGCAAGGCCGAGGAGGCCCTGGACGGCTACGCCGAGGCGGCGAGCTGCCATCTCGGCGACTTCATGGAGTACGCCGGGCTGCGCAACCGGCTCTCCGAGATCGAGAAGGACATCGCCCGCTCGCGCCGCGCCGACCGGCGTCAGGAGGTCATCGACTCCCTCGAGGCGTTGCGTCCCGGGGACGTGATCGAGGTGCCGGCCGGGAAGTTCGCGGGCATGGCGGTGGTGATCGACCCGGGCGGTCGCGCCGACCGGGAGGGGCCGCGCCCCTACGTGCTCACCGCGGACCGACAGGCCCGGCGGCTCAGCCTGGTCGACTTCCCCACGCCGGTGGCGTCCCTGACCCGGCTGCGGGTGCCGCGCAACTTCAACGGGCGCAACCCGCAGTCCCGGCGCGACCTGGCCTCGACGCTGCGCACCCGGACCCACGGCCTCACCCCACCGCCTCCGGGGCGCCGCCGCGGGCCCGGCCAGGAGGAGGACCACCGGATCGAGGAGCTGCGCCGGCAGCTGCGCGCACACCCGTGCCACCGCTGCCCTGAGCGCGAGGACCACGCCCGCTGGGCCGAGCGCTGGTTCAAGCTCGACCGGGACGCGCGCACCCTGACCCGCCGCATCGAGCAGCGCACCAACACCATCGCCCGGCAGTTCGACCGGGTCTGCGACGTGCTCACCGCCCTGGACTACCTCGACGGTGAGGGGGACTCGGCGAAGGTGACCGACCGCGGCCGCACCTTGATGCGGATCTACAACGAGATGGACCTGCTCACCGCGGAGTCGCTGCGGGCGGGCCTGTGGGACGGTCTGAGCCCCTCCGAGCTCGCGGCCGTGCTCTCCACGCTGGTCTACGAGTCGCGGCGGCCCGACGAGGGCGCGGCGCCGCGGGTCCCGGGCGGGCGGGTCAAGCAGGTGCTGGCCGAGATGGTCTCGATCTGGGCCGACCTCGACGCGCTCGAGCGCGACCACCACCTCGACCAGCTCCACGAGCCGGACCTCGGCTTCGCCTGGGCTGCGTTCCGCTGGGCCGAGGGCGACGAGCTCGACGACGTGCTGGACGCCACCGAGCTGGCCGCGGGTGACTTCGTCCGCTGGGTCAAGCAGCTCCTCGACCTCGCCGACCAGGTGGCGGAGGCGGCCCGCGAGGACGAGCAGCTGCGCAGGACCGCCCGCGAGGCCGCCAAGCGGCTGCGCCGGGGCGTGGTCGCCTACTCCAGCGTCACCGACTGAGTCCTACAGCTCGGCCAGGGTCCGGGTCAGTCGCTCGACCGGGCTGCTCAGGCCCCACTGCTCGGCGATCGCGGCCAGCATCTCGGGGTCACTGGGGGTTTCCGGCAGCTGCAGCTCGGAGGAGTCCAGCTCCAGGTCGCGCACGACGCCGACGACCCTCGGCGCCACCTCCAGGTAGTCCAGGGCCGCCTTGATCTTTCCTCGTGGCCCGGGGCCCATGTCGCCGTCGGGATCCAGCGCGGCCGCGATGATCCCGTCGAGGTCGCCGAACCGACCCAGCAGGGTGGCCGCGGTCTTGTCCCCGACGCCCGAGACCCCGGGGAGCCCGTCGGAGGAGTCGCCGCGCAGGGTGGCCAGGTCGGCGTACTGGTGGCCGTGGACGCCGTACTTCTCCAGCACGACGGCGTCGGTCACGCGTTCGTGCTTGCTCACCCCGCGCGCGATGTAGAGCACGCGCACCTCCGCCTCGTCGTCGACGAGCTGGAACAGGTCGCGGTCGCCGGTCACGATGTCGACCGGCATCCCGGCGCCGGTGGCGAGGGTGCCGATCACGTCGTCGGCCTCGTGATGGTCGGCGCCCACGACCGCGAGCCCGAACGCCGCGAGGACCGCCTCGATGAGGGGGATCTGCTGCTCCAGCGGGTCCGGGACCTCCTCGACGTCCGGCGCGTCCCCGCCGCGCGGGGCCTCGACCCGGTGGGCCTTGTACGACGGGAGCAGCTCGACCCGCCACTGCGGCCGCCAGTCGTTGTCCCAGCAGCAGGCGAGGTGGGTCGGCTGATACTCCTCGACCATCCGGTTGATGAAGTCGATGAGCCCGCGGACCGCGTTCACCGGGGTCCCGTCGGGCGCCTTGACGCTGTCCGGGACGCCGAAGTAGGCGCGGAAGTACAGGCTCGCGGTGTCCAGGAGCATGAGGGCGGGGCGGCGTTCGGGCACGGCAGAACACTAGTGTCGTTCCCGTGGAGAAGATCGATCGACAGATCCTGCGGCTGCTCGCCGACGACGGCCGGATGTCCTACACCGATCTCGGCAAGGCGACCGGGCTCTCCACCAGCGCGGTGCACCAGCGCGTCAAGCGCCTCGAGGAGCGCGGCCTGATCCTGGGCTACGGCGCCACCATCGACCACGCGGCGGCGGGCAAGCCGCTGACCGCGTTCGTCTCGATCACGCCGTTCGACCACGCTGCGCCCGACGACTACCCCGACCGACTGCGCGACGTCGCCGAGATCGAGTCCTGCTGGTCGGTGGCAGGGGAGGAGTCCTACCTGCTCAAGGTGCGGGTCGGGACGCCCGGCGACCTCGAGGACCTGCTGGCCCGCATCCGCGCGAAGGCCAATGTCTCCACCCGCACCACGATCGTGATGTCCACGCCGTTCGAGAACCGCCCGATGCACTGAGCCGACCTGTCTGGACCGTCGCAGCGGGCAGATGTCGCGGAGGACTGGCTGCTCAACCGTGAGGGCGGCAATCTGGCGTTCGGGCCCACGCTGTTCTTGATGAGCCTGATCAGGCTGGTCACGACGCTGCCCGACCGCTACCGCCCGGTCCTGGCGGTGCGAGTCGTGCAGGAACGAGCGGAGCGGGTGCCGGCGTAGGGCTCTCAGGTCCCGGCGTACGCCGCCCGCAGCTCCTCGACGTCGAAGGCGCGACCGTCGACGGCCATGAAGCACTCGGTCACCCGGCGAACCTTCTCCGGGTCCGGGTCCTCGAGCATCCGGTAGAGCTCGACCGGCGTGACCTGCCAGCTGAAGCCGTACCTGTCCTTGCACCAGCCGCACGGGCCCGGCTGCCCCTGCGCCACGAGACCCTCCCAGAGCCGGTCGACCTCCTCCTGGGTCTCACAGCCGAGGGCGAAGGAGACCGACTCGTTCGGGACGAACGGCGTCGAGCCGCCGTTGAGGAGCACGAACGGCTGCCCGTTCAGCTCCAGCTGGATGGTGACCTTCGCGCCGGCGTACTCCCCGGCGTCCTGGCCGTAGGTGGTGCTGCCGGTCTCCTTGCCGTCGGGGAAGACCGAGCAGTAGTACTTCGCCGCCTCCTCGATCGCGCCGCCGTTGATCCACAGCGTCGGGATGATCTGCTCCATGGCTGCCTCCTGGGTGCCCTGAGTGCGTTCGGTACCTAGACAGACGCGCGGGGCCCCCGGAACTCATCGGCCGTCGTACGGCCCCGCAGGACCCGGCAGCCGTTACGCCAGCAGCTCCAGCACGGCGGCCTCGACGGCGCGCTGGCGGGCGGCGGGGGAGCGGTAGCGACGGGTCACCACTGCCGGGTCGATGGTGGTGCCGTTCTCGTAGAGGTCGAGGACCCGCGGGTCGATGTAGGAGTTCTTCGCGATCGTCGGGGTGTTCCCGAGGTACTCCGCCACCTCGGTGACGGCGCTGCGGATCGCCCGTTGGCGTGAGCGCTTGGTCTCTCCCGGCTCCGCCGAGACCGCCAGCGAGGCGGCCGCGATCACGGTGGCGTGCCAGGTGCGGAAGTCCTTGGCGGTGAGGTCCTCGAGGTGGTCGCCGAGGTAGTCGTTGACCGCGCCGGAGTCCAGGTCGCGCCAGCGGCGCTCGAGGAGGTAGGCGAGCAGCCGGGCGCTGCCGCCCCTTCGGTGGCGCAGCTGCTCGAGGACGTCGACCACGTCCGGGTCGTCGATCTCGACGACGTGCTCGATGCCGGACTTGCCCTCGAAGCGGAAGACCAGCCCGCCGTTGTGTCGGCGTACGTGCCGCTTCTCCAGGGTGGTGAGTCCGAAGGAGCCGTTGGTGTCGGCGTAGACGTCGTTGCCGATCCGGAAGTAGCCGAGGTCGAGCAGCCGGACGGCGAGGGCGTTCGCCCGCTCCAGCGGCATCCCGTCCAGACGGAGGTCGCGGGCGATCGCCCGCCGTGCCGCCGGCAGCTTGTGGGCGGAGGCGAGCACCCGGTCGAACTTCATCCGGTCGCGCTGGGCGCGCCACTGCGGGTGGTAGAGGTACTGGCGCCGGCCGGCGTCGTCGGTGCCGACCGCCTGGAGGTGCCCGTTCGGGTACGGCGAGATCCACACCTCCCGCCACGCCGGCGGGATCGCCAGCGACTTGATCCGCTGGATCGCGTCGGGGTCGGTGATCCGCACCCCGTCGCGGTCGTAGAAGGAGAACCCCTTGCCGGCCCGGCGCCGGGAGTAGCCCTTGGTCTGCGGCGAGACGGTGCGCAGCCTGGGCATGGGCCCACTGTTCCCGAAAGGGTCGGCGCTACGCGGTCGGTCCGCTCAGCCGACGGGGTGCACCGTGAGCGAGCGCCGCGCCAGCCGCTCCCGCTCCGCGGCCCACCACGCCTGGCCCTCGGCGGGCAGGGTGTGGATCGGGTCGTAGTAGGCGTGGGTGCGGTTCAGCGCCTCGGGGTCGTCGGCCTCGATCGAGGTGCGGTAGTTCTTCGTCCAGTAGCTGATCCCGCGGACCTGGTCGTAGGACGCCACCTGGTGCACCCACCGCTTCCCGACGAAGGGCACGTCGCAGACGATGCGTGGGGTGGCGAAGCCGGGCAGGTAGCCCATCAGGTGGTGCTGGAGTCGCTGCGCGTCGGCGACCGAGACCCGCCAGTGCTCGGCGGCGGGGATCATGTCGCACATGTAGAAGTAGTAGGGCAGCACGCCGGCCTCGTCGAGCAGACGGAAGCACAGGTCCAGGAGCGCGTGCGGGTCGGCGTTGACGCCATCGAGCAGGACGCCCTGGTTGCGCACGTCGCGGACGCCGGCCTCGAACATGGCCTTCGCTGCCTCGGCCACCAGCGGCGTCACGGAGTTGGCGTGGTTGACGTGGGTGTGGATGGCCAGGCTGACGCCGCGAGAACGCGCCAGCGTCGCGACCCGGGCCATGCCCGCCCGCACCTCGTCCTGCAGCCAGTGCTGGGGGAGGCCCATCAGGGCCTTGGTGGCCAGCCGGATGTCCCGGATGTTGTCGATCTCCAACACCTTGGTGAGGAAGTCCTCGAGCCGCGGCCACGGCAGGTTGGCCACGTCGCCGCCGGAGACGACCACGTCGCGCACCGAGGGGGTCGCCCGCAGGTAGTCCAGCATGGCGGCGTGCCGGTCGACGGGCTTGCCGAGGAACTTCAGCTTGTCCACGGTCGGCGTCGAGTTGCCGACGAGGTCCATCCGGGTGCAGTGGCCGCAGTACTGGGGGCAGGTCGGCAGCAGCTCGGCGAGCACCTTGGTGGGGTAGCGGTGGGTGAGCCCCTCGACCGCCCACATGTCGTGCTCGTGCAGGGAGTCACGGGTGGCGTGCGGGTGCGAGGGCCAGTCGGTACGCCGGTCGGAGAGCACCGGGATCATGTAGTGGCGCACCGGGTCGGCGTAGAAGGCCTCGGTCAGGGAGCCCGGTCCGGCGGGTTCTGCGAACGGGGCCATCGTGTTCATCATCTGCGGGGGCACCAGCATCGACATCGTCGCCCGCTCGGCCTGGTCGCGTTCGAGGTCGGCGTAGAAGCGCTCGTCGACGAGGTCACCGAGCAGGTCGCGCAGCTGCTTGACGCTCTTGACGCAGTGGGCGCGCTGCCACTGCGCGCTGCGCCACTGCTCGGCCGTGACGTCCTTCCAGCCGGGGAAGCGGGTCCAGTCCGGCTCGACCAGCTCCTGGCGGCGGTAGGGGTAGGGCTGCCCGGTCTGTCCCTCGACCATGGCCGCAATGGACGTCTCGATGCTCATGAACGCCATGGGAACACGAAGATTGGCGGTATTTCAAATACTGCACAGGAGGATTTACGGTAGAGGGGGCTGTCAACGGGAAGGATGGTGTGCAGTGACCACGATCGCGACGCGGGGGGTCGGTGACCCCGTCGGCACCCACCGCGTGCTGGAACCCCCGGGAGTGCTGCCCCAGGCGGCCGCGCGGCTGGAGACCGACCCGGCGCTGTGGCGCGACGAGGTGCGGGTGCGGGTGGAGCGGCTCAACCTCGACGCGGCCTCCTTCCGCCAGCTCGAGGTCAAGCACGCGGGGGACGCCGACGCGGTCCGCAGGGAGGTGCTGGAGATCGTCCGCAGCCGCGGCAAGATGCACAACCCGGTCACCGGCTCCGGAGGGATGCTCGTCGGCACGGTCGAGGAGGTGGGACCGGACTCGCCGCTCGGCCTGCGGCCAGGTGACCGGATCGCCACCCTGGTGTCGCTGACCCTCACCCCGCTCGTGCTCGAGGACGACCTCGCCCGCTGGGACGGGCGCAGCGAACAGGTGCCCGCCGACGGCTACGCCATCCTGTTCGGCCGCAGCATCGCCGCCCGGCTGCCCGAGGACCTGCCCGTGCCGCTCTCGCTGGCGGTGCTCGACGTCTGTGGCGCGCCGGCGCTGGTCCGGCGCCACGTCGCGAAGTACGACGACCCGACGGTCCTGGTCATCGGCGGAGCGGGGAAGTCGGGTTCCCTGGTCCTGGCGGCGGCCGGTCGCTACGGCGCCGGGCGCACCCTGGCCGTCGTGCCCGACCAGGGTGAGGCAGACCTGCTCGCCCCGACCGGGCTCGCCGACGAGGTCGTGGTGTGCGACGCCCGAGATCCGGTGACGCTGCGCGACGCGGTCGTCGCGGCCGGGGGGCCGGCGGACGTCACCGTGGTGTGCGTGGACGTCCCCGGCTGCGAGGGCGGGGCGATCCTGTCCACCCGTGACGGCGGCACGGTGATCTTCTTCTCGATGGCGACGTCCTTCAGTGCCGCGGCCCTGGGGGCCGAGGGACTGGCCGCCGACCTGACCATGGTGGTGGGCAACGGCTACGTCCCGGGCCACGCCGAGCTCGCCCTGCAGCTGCTCCGCGACGAGCCCGCCGTCCGCCTGCTGGTCGAGCGCAGGCTTCGATGAGCACCCGCACGAGCCGCCCGGAGCGCAAGCTGGACCTCGATCCGGCCACGGTGCGCAAGGCCAGGTCGCTGGCCCGCAGGGTCGGCAAGCCGATCGTGCGGCTGGCCCAGGAGCACACCACGGTCTCGGTGGAGCGGGCGACGCTTCGCCTGGCCGGCCTCACCGGCGCCGACCCGGACGGCACCCCGTGGGTGAACCGGCTCGCGGACGCGGTCCGCGCGGACGTCGGGCTCGAGCACGGCCTGGCCCTGCCGGTGTGGGACGCGCTGCTCCGCGGCGAGGCCGAGGACCTGCTCACCCTGGCCCAGAAGGCCTCGGCCGGCTCCGTGCGGTTCGGGGTCCCCGAGGGCCGCGACGCCCAGCGGGCCCGCACCGCCGCGCGCACGCAGGTCGGGGCCGGAGTCCGGCGGATCGACCAGCGTCGCCGCGAGCGTGAGCGCCTGATCAAGCGGCGCGGGGACGCACCCCGGCAACCGTGGATCTACCTGATCGTCGCCACCGGAGACATCCACGAGGACATCCCGCAGGCCCAGCAGGCCGCCCGCGAGGGCGCCGACGTGATCGCGGTGATCCGCTCCACCGGGCAGTCGCTGCTGGACTACGTGCCCGAGGGGGCGACCCGGGAGGGGTTCGCCGGCACCTACGCCACCCAGGAGAACTTCCGGCTGATGCGGGCGGCCCTGGACGAGTCCAGCAAGGAGCTCGGTCGCTACGTCCGCCTGACCAACTACGCCAGCGGCCTGTGCATGCCCGAGATCGCCACCCTCGCCGGCCTCGAGCGCCTGGACATGATGCTCAACGACTCCATGTACGGGATCCTGTTCCGCGACATCAACCCGATCCGCACCTTCGTCGACCAGCGCTTCAGTCGCCAGGTGCACGCCCGTGCCGGGATCATCATCAACACCGGCGAGGACAACTACCTCACCACCGCCGACGCGGTCGAGGCCGCGCACACCGTCACCACCAGCCAGCTGCTCAACGAGTACTTCGCCAAGGAGGCGGGCCTCGAGGACTGGCAGCTCGGCCTGGGTCACGCCTTCGAGATCGACCCGGCGGTCCCGGAGTCGTTCCGGCTGGAGCTGGCTCACGCCCTGCTGGCCCGTGAGCTGTTCCCGCGGGCCCCGCTGAAGTGGATGCCACCGACCCGGCACATGACCGGGGACATCTTCCGCGGCTACCTGCTCGACGGGTTCTTCAACCTCGCCGGGGCGCTGACCGGCCAGGGCATCCTGCTGGTCGGGATGATGACCGAGGCCGTGGTGACCCCCTGGCTCAGCGATCGGGACCTGGCCCTGCAGAACGTCCGCTACGTGCTCGACGCGGCCGGTGGCCTGCGCGAGGACTTCCGGCCCGCGCCGGACGGCTTCATCGCCGAGCGCGCCCGGCAGGTGCTGGGGGAGTCCATCGAGCTGCTCGAGCGCATCGCCGGGGACCGGGACCGGCAGGGGCACGCGCCGCTGCTCGCCGCGATCGCGGACGGGACCTTCGGGCTGATGCGCCGACCGGCCGAGGGCGGGAAGGGCCTGGACGGGGTGGCCCGCAAGGCATTGACGTACTACAACCCCGCGAGCGAGCTCCTGGAGGCGAAGCGATGACCTCCGCGACGGATCGCCGGATCGTCCGTCCCTACGGCGACACCACCGGCGACGGCATGGTGCAGGTGTCCTTCACGCTGCCGCTGCCGCACGACAAGCTCGCCGAGGGCGCGGCGCTGCAGCTGGCCGGGAAGATGGGTCTCGATCCGGCGCTGGTGGTGCATGCCAGGGCGATGGGGCCGGACTTCACCTTCTTCGTCGTCTACGGCCGGGTGAACCACCTCGTCGAGACCGGCAAGGTCGAGATCGTCGAGCGAGACTATCCGCTGCTCGGACCCGCGGAGGTCAACGCGGCGATCAGGCAGACGCTGCACCGGCGGCTGGTCGTGGTCGGGGGCTGTATCGGCACCGACGCGCACACCGTCGGTATCGATGCGATCTTGAACATCAAGGGCTTCGCGGGGGAGAAGGGGCTGGAGTACTACCGGGAGATGGAGGTCGTCAACCTCGGTGCCCAGGTCGCCGTGCCCGACCTCGTCGCGCAGGCACTGACCGAGCAGGCGGACGCCGTCCTGGTCTCCCAGGTGGTCACCCAGCGCGACGCCCACCTGCTCAACGTGCGGGAGATGGCCGCGGCCTTCCGGGAGGCGTTCCCCCCGGCACTGCGTCCGCTGCTGGTCGTCGGCGGACCGCGTTTCGAGGAGACCATGGCCGCCGACCTCGGAGTGGACCGCGTCTTCGGCCGGGGCACGACGCCCGGGGAGGTCGCCAGCTTCCTGGTCCACCGGCTGGTGCGGAGCACGGAGAGGACATCGGCATGAGCGGTCCACCCGCAGCAGGGCTCGAGGTCGTCCACCGGCGCTACGTCTCCTACGCCCACGCCCACTACGCCGGCGACCTGGTCGACGGGGCGTGGGGCCTGGGTCTGTTCGGCGACGTGGCCACCGAGCTGTGCGTCGTCGCCGACGGCGACGAGGGTCTGTTCGCCTCCTACTCCGAGGTCCAGTTCCGTGCACCGGTGCGCGCCGGGGACGTCGTGGAGGCGCGGGGCCGGCTGGTCCGCGTCGGCAACCGGTCCCGCGACATCGACTTCGAGCTGCGGGTGGTGGCACGCGGGTCGCAGGATCCGCAGCGGCCCTCGGCCGCCACCGTGCTCGCCGAACCGCTGGTGGCAACCACCGCCCGCGGCACGGTCGTCGTACCACCCCTGGACCACTGACCGGCGTGTCCCGTGCGACACGCCGTCCAGGGCGAATTTCTTCATCAGATCTTCATCCCGCGTTCGAGCGTCTGACCTGCGAATTCCCTGGTTCGCCGCAGGTCGGGCGACGGTTGACACCTCGCGGTGCCGACGTCAGGGTCTGAGGCGTTACTCCAGGCAGAACGTCAGCCGGGCAGTCGACAGTGGTGACCAGGGGCCGCCTCGCCAGGGCGGTGGCCGCAGGTTGCACGTGGCGGGTCGACTGCGCGCGCCCGGACGGGAGAACACGAGAGGAGCAAGACCGCCAGTAGACAACACCAGCGGCCTTGGCAACCGGTCAGGGCGCAGGTGGTCCGAAGGTCGTCGAGCTCCTCTCGCCCCTGCCACAGCTCTTCGGGGGTTCCCGGAGGATCAGCCCGGGGCAGCCGGATAGGTTCGGACCCATGGGAGACGCCACGGCGACGAGGGGCGAAGGGATTCCCGGGCTCGGCCGGGTGGTGATGGTGATCCCCACCTACAACGAGGCCAAGAACCTGCAGCCCCTCGTCCGCCGCCTCCGCGCGGCGGCACCGGCCGTCGACGTGCTCGTGGTCGACGACGACTCACCCGACGGCACCGGTGTGCTCGCCGAGCAGCTGGCCGCCGAGGACCCGGCGGTCCACGTGCTCCACCGGGCGGTGAAAGCCGGTCTGGGCGCGGCGTACCTCGATGGGTTCCGCCTCGCCCTCGGCATGGGCTACGACGTGGTCGGTGAGATGGACGCCGACGGCTCCCACCAGCCCGAGGAGCTCTCCCGGCTGCTGGAGGCCCTGCGCGAGGCCGACCTGGTGATCGGCTCGCGCTGGGTGCCAGGAGGCCGCGTGGTCAACTGGCCGCTGCGCCGGCAGCTGCTGTCCCGGGGCGGCAACCTCTACACCCGCCTGCTGCTCGGCATCGGCGTCCACGACGCCACCGCCGGCTACCGGCTCTTCCGCAGGGCGACGCTGGAGAGCCTCCCGCTGGAGCAGGTCCAGTCCTACGGCTACGTGTTCCAGGCAGACCTGGCCTACCGCACGCTGCAGGCGGGCCTGCGGGTCGTGGAGGTGCCGATCCGGTTCGTCGAGCGCACCGCGGGTGAGTCGAAGATGAGCCCGGAGGTGGCCGTGGAGTCGCTGCGCCGGATCACCCGCTGGGGGCTGAGCCGGCGACGCTGCCAGCTGCGCAGCCGGTTCCGTCGGCCCGGAACACCGACGAGCAGGGGGACGTTGAACGGAGCATGAGGCGCGTCTTCCCGTGGTGGTTGCTGCTCGCGGCCTTCGTGCTCGTGCCGCTGGCCGAGATCTACGTCATCGTCCAGGTCGGTCAGGTGGTCGGCGCTTGGTGGACCATCGCGCTCCTGGTCGCCGACAGCATGGTCGGTGCGTGGCTGGTCCGACGTGAGGGCGGACGCGCCTGGCGGGCGCTGCGGCTGGCGTTGGACGAGCGGCGGATGCCTGCCCGCGAGCTCGCCGACGGGATGCTCATCCTCGTCGGCGGTGCGCTGATGCTGACCCCCGGCTTTCTCACCGACGTGCTCGGCGCGCTGTGCGTCCTGCCCGTCACCCGGCCGCTGGGGCGCCGGGTCCTGGCTCGCGTGATCAGCCGCAAGCTGCTCGGCGGCGGCCCCGCGGCAGGACCGGGTTCCACCCGCCCACCGGGCTCACCGGACACCGGGGGCGGCCCACAGGTGGTCCGGGGCGAGGTCGTCGACCCCTAGCCCCGGACCCGTGGCTCCCGGGGAGAGGGACTAGGCGGAGGCCTTCTTCTTGCGGTTGGCGCGGTGCAGGTGCGCGGGGCCGATCTCACCGCCACGCAGCAGCTCCAGGCGCTCGGTGAGGATGTCCTCGAGCTCCTTGAGCGACCGACGCTCGAGCAGCATGTCCCAGTGCGTGCGCGCGGGCTTCTCCGCCTTCGCCTCGGGCTCGATCCCGGAGAGCGCGCGGGCCTCCGCGCCGCAGCGCGGGCACTCCCACACGGCGGGGATCTCCGCCTCCATGGACATGGTGATCTCGAACTGGTGCCCGTGGGGGCAGCCGTAACCGACCTGCTGGCGCGCGGCGAACTCGATCCCGCGCTCGTCCTCGAAGCTCTGCCCCCCCAGCCTTGCCCCTCGTAGCGTCCGCTCTCCCATGAGCACCTCCAAAACTCTGACTCCATGCGTACCGTCTTCTGAGACGGTCGGGCAACCTGGACGTGACGCGATGGCGTCCAACCGTCCGGTGGTCTACCTGGGGTTCAACGAACCGGACCCTCGCAGGATTCCCGCAGATGACGACGCTCACACCACCGAGGGCTGCGCGTTGCCCGCCTCGCGGATGCCCGCGCGCGGATCGACCCGCCACAGCAGCAGGCCACCGACGAGGAAGAACAGGATCAGGGCGAAGATCGCCGGCCGGTAGGAGTCGGCCCACTGGTGGACCAGGCCGAAGACCAGCGTCCCCAGCCAGCTGGTGCCGCGCTCGCAGGCCTGGTAGAGGCTGAAGTACTCCGCCTCGCGCCCCCGGGGGATCAGCAGGCTGAAGAACGAGCGGGACAGCGCCTGGGTGCCTCCCATCACCAGGCCGATGCCGACGGCCAGGCCCAGGAACAAGCCGATGTTCCCCTCCGGCAGGAAGTAGCCCACCGTCACCACGAGCATCCAGATCAGCAATCCGACCAGGATGATCGAACGGCTGCCGAACCGCTGGGCGAGACGACCGAAGAGCAGGGCGCCGAAGAACGCCACGAACTGCACCATCAAGATCGTGGCGATCAGCACCGAGGTGGAGAATCCGAGCTGCTTCTCGCCGTACACCGAGGCGGAGCCGATGACCGTCTGGATGCCGTCGTTGTAGAACAGGTAGGCCAGCAGGAAGGTCAGCGTCATCGGGTAGTTGCGCATGTCCTTCAACGTCGCCCACAGCTGCACGAAGCTCTGCCGCACCAGGGTCCCCGACTCCGGGACCTTGCCGGTCGGGGGACGGTCGCGCAGGCCGAGGTAGGGGATGATCGTGAAGCCGGCCCACCAGGCCGCGGCGGACAGCATGCTGATCCGCACGGCCAGGCCGGTGGAGACGCCCAAGGTCTCGTGCATGGTGACCAGCACGAGGTTGAGCGCCAGCAGCAGCCCACCGCCGAGGTAGCCCAGGGCCCAGCCGCGCGAGGACACCCGGTCGCGCTCGTCCTCGGTGGCGATGTCGCACAAGATCGCGTCGTAGACCACCAGCGAGGCGCCGAGCATGATGTTCGCCCCGAAGAGGAGCAGCGCACCGAGCTGCCAGTTGGACCCGGTGACCAGGAACATGCCGGCGGCGAACGCCGAGCCGGTCCAGGCGTAGCGACCCATCAGCACCCGCTTGCGCGGGCTGCGGTCGGCGTGCGCGCCGACCACCGGCAACACCAGTGCCGAGGTGATCGTGGCCAGGGTGACCACGTAGAAGACCAGCGAGCCGGGGGAGACCGCCAGCCCGAGCACCGAGAGGTCCGCGGTGCACTTCCGGTCGGCGTCGCCGACGAAGCCGCAGGAGGCCTGCTCGGCCACCGAGGTGAGGTACGGCGCGAACAGCACCGTCGCGATCGTGGTGACGTAGGCGGAGTTGGCCCAGTCGTACCAGTACCAGGCGCGTTGTTCGCGCCGCCGTTCCAGCGGTGCCAGATCGGCGATGCCGCCTGCAGTTGCGCTCATGGACCGTCCCTCCACTGTCCGCGCCGGACCAAGACCTCCTTGAGGACATCGGTCCGGTCGGCGATCACCCCGTCCACCCCCAGGTCGAGCAGGGTCTCCAGGCTTTCCTGGTCGTCGATCGAGGCCCAGCGCGACCGCGCCTCACCGGTCCACACGTGGACGTGCAGCCCGGCGGTATGGGCGCGGCGCACGAACCGGGGTGAGACCACGGTGATCGGCCACCGCCGGTGGTGCCACGGGACCTGGAGCACCCGCGGGCCGTGGCGCAGCGTCCGGCGCAGGAGCCTCGTCGGGATGCGCGAGAGCACCAGCGCCACCTCGCGAGGGCCGGCCGCGGTCGCCACCTTCCCCTCCGTGGCGTCGCGGAACTCCCGGATCCGGCCGTCGGAGAACGAGCCGACGCAGACACGCTCGGCGCAGCCCGTACGGCGCACCAGCTCCGCGAGCGGCTGCACCGCGGTGGGCGCCTTGAGGTCGATGTTGAACCGGCAGTCCGGGAACTCCTCGAGCAGCTCGGCCAGGGTCGGGACCGCGTGCGCCCCGCCGATCCGCGCCGTGGCCACGTGCTCGGCGGTCACCTCCGAGAGCCTCCCGGTGAGGTCGGTGACCCGGTCGAGCAGCTTGTCGTGGAAGGCCAGCAGCACCCCGTCCCGGGTGGCGTGCACGTCGGTCTCGAGGTACCGGTAGCCCAACGACACCGCGTGCCGGAAGGCGTGCAGCGTGTTCTCCGCCCCGGGGATCTCCGGGTGCGCGGCGCCGCCCCGGTGGGCCATCGCCAGCACGCTGCCGGGTGGGTCGAGCACCGCGTCCAGGTAGGGGTAGCCCGTCCGTGGGCCCTGCGATCCTGCCGCGGACTCACCGCCTGCGGGACTGGTCACGCGAGCAGTATGTCCCTACCGTCAGAACATGGACCCCGCGACGTGCCCGAAGTGCTCCGGTTCGATGTCCGAACGTCCTCATGACCGTGTCCGGGTGCTGGCGTGCGACGCCTGCGGGGGCGTGTTCCTCGACCGAGCCGACCTCGGCAACCTCGTCGAGGCCGAGAACGACTGGCACGCCCACCGCTCGACCGACACCTCGCGGCTGCCGCGCATCACCGCGGACATGACCGCCCCGCCCGCCAGTCCCAAGGCGCGCTCCTACGTCGAGTCCCTCTTCAGCTGAGCGGCGCGCTCGGCGTACCTCCGGCGACGCTCCGCTCACAGGTCTCTGCCTGACGACCGCTTCGCTGCACGTCGCCTGCGGCAAGCCTCGCTGGCGCTCGGCGTACCTCCGGCGACGCTCCGCTCACAGGTCGTGGAAGGTCTCGATGTGCGCGCCGAGCTCGTTCAGCCGCTCCGCGAGACCCTCGTAGCCGCGATGGATGACGTAGGTCGACCGCAGCACCGAGGTCCCGCGTGAGGCGAGCATCGCGAGCAGGATGACGACCGCGGGCCGAAGCGCCGGCGGACAGACCACCTCGGCGCCCGACCACCGGGTCGGGCCTTCGATCATCACCCGGTGCGGATCCATCAGCGTGACCCGGCCACCGAGCTTGTTCAGCTCGGTGAGGTAGATGGCGCGGTTCTCGTAGACCCAGTCGTGGAGCATGGTCTTTCCCTGCGCCACCGCGCCGATGACCGCGAAGAAGGGCAGGTTGTCGATGTTCAGCCCGGGGAAGGGCATCGGGTGGATCTTGTCGATGGGGGAGTGCAGCAGGGAGTGGTGGGTGGTGACGTCGACCAGCCGGGTGCGCCCGTTCGCCGCGGTGTACTCCTGGGACAGCGTGTAGCGGAAGCCCATCTCCTCCAGGACCGAGAGCTCGATCTCCAGGAACTCGATCGGCACCCGTCGCACGGTGATCTCGGAGTCGGTGACGATCGCGGCCGCGATCAGCGACATCGCCTCGATGGGGTCCTCACTGGGTGAGTAGTCCACGTCCACCGCGATCTCGGTGCGGCCGTGCACGGTCAGGGTCGTGGTGCCGATCCCGTCGACCTCCACCCCGAGCTTCTGCAGGAAGAAGCACAGGTCCTGCACCATGTAGTTGGAGCTGGCGTTGCGGATGACCGTGGTGCCGTCGTGGAGCGCGGCCGCCATCAGGGCGTTCTCGGTGACAGTGTCGCCGCGCTCGGTGAGCACGATGGCCCGACGCGGGCTGATCCCGGAGTGCACCGACGCGTGGTAGCTGCCCTCGGTGGCCTTGACCTGGAGCCCGAAGGGGCGCAGCGCCGTCATGTGCGGCTCGACGGTGCGGGTGCCCAGGTCGCAGCCGCCCGCATAGGGCAGCTCGAAGTCGCTGCTGCGATGCAGCAGCGGGCCGAGGAACATGATGATCGAGCGGGTCCGCCGCGCCGCGGAGGCGTCGATCGCACCGAGGTCCAGGTTGGGCGGCGGCACCAGCTCCAGGTCGTTCTCGGCGTTGAGCCAGCGCGACTTCACCCCGATGCTGTCGAGCACCTCCAGCAGCCGGTTGACCTCCTCGATCCGGGCGACCCGGCGCAGCGTCGTCCGGCCGCGGTTGAGCAGCGAGGCGCACAGCAGTGCCACCCCGGCGTTCTTGGAGGTCTTGACGTCGATGGCGCCGCGCAGCTTGGTGGGGCCGGTGACCCGCAGGTGGGTCGGTCCCTGTCCGATGCTGACCAGCGGGGAGTCCAGGGCCTCACCGATGCGGGCCAGCATGTCCAGGGAGAGGTTCTGGTGGCCGCGCTCGATCCGGTTCACCGCGCTCTGGCTGGTGCCGAGCACGTCGGCGAGCTGTTGCTGGGTCCAGCCGCGGTGCTTGCGCGCGTCGCGGATGAGGTTGCCGATCCTGGCCAGGTAGTCGTCGGTCACCGGGCGATGGTATGTCAGATATGAGATAGGACCCACTCTGCAAGGATGCGGGGCATGCGTGTCACCACTCTGCACGGCACCCGGGACATCCGTTTGGAGGACCGTCCCGCGCCCACCATCGAGGAGCCCACCGACGCCCTCGTGCGGACCACCGCAGCCTGTATCTGCGGCTCCGACCTGTGGCCCTACCGAGGGGAGAACGACATCACCCCGGGCCAGCCGATCGGACACGAGCTGGTGGGCGTGGTGGAGGAGGTGGGCGCCGAGGTGCGTGACTTCCGCCCCGGGGACCACGTGGTGGTGCCGTTCTGCCACTGCGACAACACCTGCGCGAACTGCGCGGTGGGCGCGCAGTCTGCCTGTGTCCGCGGTTCGGTGACCATGGGCGGTCAGGGCGAGCTGGTGCGCGCCACCCAGGCCGACGGCTCGCTGGTGCTGACCGCACCGCGCGGTGAGGCGCCGGACGCCGCCCTGCTGCCCTCGCTGCTCACGCTCTCCGACGTCTTCCCGACCGGCTGGCACTGCGCGGTCTCGGCCAACGTCCGACCCGGGGGCACAACCGTCGTGGTCGGCGACGGCGCGGTGGGGCTGTGCGCGGTGCTCTCCGCCTCGCTGATGGGCGCCGAGCGCGTGGTCGCGATGTCCCGGCACGCTCCGCGCCAGGAGCTGGCCCGGGCGTTCGGTGCCACGGATGTGGTGGCCGAGCGGGGCCGGGAGGGTGCCGCTCGGATCAAGGACCTCACCGACGGCGTGGGCGCCGACGCCGTGCTGGAGTGCGTCGGCACCGGCGATGCCATGCGCCAGGCCTTCGCGGTCGCCCGGGCCGGCTCCACGGTCGGCTTCGTGGGAGTGCCGCACGGCGTGGAGCTGCCGGTCGGGCGGATGTTCTCCAAGAACGTCGGACTCGCCGGAGGGATGGCGCCGGTGCGCCGCTACCTGCCCGACCTGCTGGAGGTCGTCACCTCCGGCAAGGCCGACCCGGGCAAGGTCTTCGACCTCACCCTCCCGCTCGAGAAGGTGGCCGAGGGCTACCAGGCGATGGACGAGCGCCGGGCGATCAAGGTCTACCTGGAGGTCTGAGTGGACCTGGTCCTCGGCCCGCTGGTCCGGTACGTCGACGCCACCTCGGCGACGGTCTGGGTCGAGACCTCGGCGCACTGCGCGGTGTCGGTCATGCTGGGTGACCGCTCATGGACCCGCGACACCTTCGCGGTGCACGGCCACCACTACGCACTGGTCGACCTCGATGGCCTCCAGCCGGGCGCCGTGACGCCGTACCAGGTCCGGCTCGAGGCGCGGGCGGAGAGCCGGGTGGTGTGGCCGCCGCAGCACCAGGAGCTCGACCTGCCGGCCTCGGTGATCAGCACGATGCGCACCGACCGCGCCCCCCGCTTCGCCTTCGGGTCCTGCCGCACCAGCGTCGACCACGACGCGCTCGGCAACGCCACCCACGGCGTGGACGCGCTGCGTGCCTACGCCCTGGCGATGGCCGGGATCACCCACCAGGAGAACCCCTCGGCCGCCACGACCTCGTGGCCCGACTTCGTGTTGTTCCTCGGCGACCAGGTCTACGCCGACGAGACCAGCGCGAAGATGCGCGAGTACATCGCCTCCCGTCGGAGCCTGGCAGAGCCCCCGGGCGCCGAGCTGAAGGACTTCGAGGAGTACGCCCACCTCTACCTGCTGGCATGGAGCGACCCCGCGAACCGGTGGCTGCTCTCCACCCTGTCCAGCGCCATGATCTTCGACGACCACGACGTCCGCGACGACTGGAACACCTCCGCGCGGTGGCGGCGAGAGATGCAGGCCACCGACTGGTGGCAGGAGCGGATCGTGGCCGCGCTCGCGTCGTACTGGGTCTACCAGCACGCGGGCAACCTCTCGGCTCGCGAGCGTGCGGACGACGAGATCTGGAGTCGGGTCCTGGCTCATGCCGAGCCGGAGGAGCTGGACCTCACCGAGGAGCTCGACCGGTTCGCCGCGCGTGCGGACGCACACCCGGACTCCTACCGCTGGAGCTTCGCGCGCGACCTGCAGGACGCGCGGCTCGTCGTCGTGGACTCCCGGGCGGCGCGGGTGCTCGACCTCGAGCACCGAGCGATGATCGACGACGACGAGCTGGCCTGGCTCGACCGGCAGCTGACCGGGGGAGTGCAGCACCTCTTCGTCGGGACCTCGCTGCCCTACCTCCTCCCGGCGGGCCTGCAGCACGTCGAGGCGTTCAGCGAAGCGCTCGAGCGCGGTGTGTGGGGCGTCCGTGCGGCCCGGATCGGGGAACGGGTGCGCGAGCGCGCCGACCTCGAGCACTGGGGTGCCTTCCAGCAGTCGTTCCGCGACGTCGCGCGGATGGTGATCGAGGTGGCGACCGGGCGGCGTGGGGCGCCCCCATGCAGCATCACCTTCCTCTCCGGCGACGTGCACCACAGCTACGTCTCCGAGGTGACCCTGTCCGACCAGGACAGCACGGACGGTGCGCCCACCAGCCGCATCGTGCAGATGGTGTGCAGCCCGATCCGCAACCCGCTGCCGCGCGGCGTCCGCGTGGGGACCGCCGCCCTGGCCCACGGCCTGGCGGCGCGGCTGGGCCGGCTGGCGGCGCGTGCGGCCGGCGTGCCACCGCTGCCGTTCACCTGGACCCGCGTGCAGGGTCCCTGGTTCGACAACAACCTGGCCACGCTCGAGGTCGACGACCACGGACTGGAGGCGTGGTGGCAGAGCGGCCACGTCGTCGAGGGACACCACGAGCGACCCCAGCTGCGGCGAGTGGCGTACTCGCGGCTGGAGTGCTGAGGACCTTCGCCCCGACGGCACCCGCGGGTGCAGAGGTAGGTTCGGCCCATGAGCGAAGACCAGCTCCAGTCCTCCGACAGCCTCGACGACCGGGGGCTCGACGACGTGCTCGACGAGGGTTACTCGCCCCCCGAGCGCGAGCCCGCTCACCTGCGCCATCCCGATGAGCACGAGTCCCTCGAGGAGCGCCTGCGCGACGAGGAGCCCGAGGTCTGGGCGGAGGCCGAGAAGGAGCTGGACGACGACGTCGTGGCCGGCTCGGAGCGTGGCGAGGTCGGCGACCGGCGTACCGGACGACTGATGGCCCCCGACCAGGGCACGCACGAGGACCGGGACGCCGAGTTGGTGGCCATCGACGAGGGCATCGACGGCGCCGGGGCGAGTGCCGAGGAGGCTGCGGTCCACACCATTGCGGACTAGCTGGCGAATTCTCGCCAGCGGAACGTCTCGTGCCCCTAGATTGGGGCGCGAAGCACCCCCTTCAGAGAGAGATCCGCATGGTCTCGCCCCCACAGTCGGAGCTTCTCGGGATGGCTGGCCTGTGCGCCGGCGAGCAGGAGCCTGCCCGTTTCCTCGAGCAGGCGCTGCCACTGCTGCGCACCCTGACCGAGTCCGACGGTGTCCTGGTCCGTCAGCAGACCGCGGACGGGCCCCAGGTGCTGGCCAGTGCGGGCAGCACACCCGACCCCGAGCTGCTCGCTGGGCTCCCGGCCCAGCGGCGCCTCCCGGGCACCCTGGGGGACCTGGTGCTCGTGGGCGCGCCGACGACCCTGCCGGCGGATGCCGAGGTCGCTCTGGCGCTGTTCGGGGCCGCCGTGGCCAGGTCGGTGGCCGAGGAGGCCTACGTCGACCTCTCCGCGCGAGTCGACAACGCCCAGCACCTGGCCGGCATGGGCGACTACGACTGGCACATTCCCACCGACACCAACCGGTGGTCGGACCAGCTGTACCGCATCTACGGCTACGAGCCCCAGGCGTTCATGCCGTCCTACGCCGAGTTCCTCGCCCGGATCCACCCCGACGACCGGGAGCGGATCACCGGCATCCACCAAGAGGCCTACCGCACCGGCGAGCCGTACCAGATGATCGAGCGCATCGTCCGCCCCGACGGCGAGGTGCGCTACCTGTCCTCCAACGGTGAGGTCGTGATGGACGAGGGCGGCACCCCGACGCGGATGCGCGGCACCTGCATCGACATCACCGACCGGGTGCTGGCCGAGGCCGAGCGCGAGCACATCGCCGCCCGGTTCCGTGGCCTGGTGGAGTCCGCCCCGGACGCGATCCTGGTCCTCGACAACCGCGGCGCGGTGGTGGAGGCGAACCCCCGCGCACACGACCTGCTCGGCGGCGACCCCTCGGGCCACCTGATCGAGGGGCTGCTCCCGGGCCCGCTCGACTCGGCCGGGCCCGGGAGGGCGGCCACGGGCCTGGACGGTCGTCCGCTGCTGCTCGACGTGACGGCGGTCCGGATGGGGCTGGACGCGGAGTCCCTCGTCGCACTGTTCCTGCGCGACGCACAGGTGCGGTTGGAGGGTGAGGCCATGGCCGCACGGCTGGGCGAGGTGCAGCTGCGCCGACGCCAGGCGCTGGAGATCAACGACAACGTCGTCCAGGGACTCGTCGCGGCGACGTACGCCCTCGAGGGCGAGGACCCCGGCACGGCCGCGATCTTCTTGAAGAAGACCCTCGGATCGGCTCGGTCGATGATGGACGACCTGCTCGAGCCGCTCGACCGCGCGCAGCTGCGTCCCGGCGACCTGGTGCGCACCACGGCGGCCGAGATCGGCGACACCACCATCGAGACGCAGCAGGGCGAGCTCCCGTCGCCCGGGGAGCGCAAGCACCGCGTGCTGGTGGTCGACGACGCCGAGGACCTCCGGCTGCTGCTCCGCACCCGGCTGGAGCGTTCGCCGGTCCTCACGGTGGTGGGGGAGGCCGGTGACGGCCTTGCCGCCATCGAGCTGGCCCAGAGGCTGCAGCCGGACCTGGTGCTGCTCGACCTCGCCATGCCGCGCATGGACGGACTGGACGCGCTGCCGCACATCAAGGAGGCCGTCCCGGACACCCACGTGGTGGTGCTCTCCGGGTTCAACGAGGACACGCTGGCCGACAGGGCGCTCGCCGCGGGCGCGGACCGCTACGTGGTGAAGGGCACCTCCCTGCGTGCGCTGGTGGAGATGCTCGAGGAGCTGCTCGCGGGCGAGTGAGCCGGCTGCGCGAGGGGTTTTTGCGGTGGTTGTGCCGGGCAACCTCGAGGACATGCAGAAGCGACACATCGGCAATGAGACCGTCGGTCGCGTCGAGGTGGGCGCGATCGGCCTGGGACTGATGACCTTCGACCAGACCGGGCCGCAGCCGCGCGAGCAGCTCCTGGCCACCGTCCGCGCGGCGCTCGACGCCGGGGTCACGCTGTTCGACACCGCGGACGCCTACGGTCCCGGCGAGGAGCTCGGTGCGGGGGCCCAGGGAGAGAACGAGCGGCTGATCGCAAGCCTGCTCGACGAGCTCGGGGTCCGCGACCAGGTGCTGTTGGCCACCAAGGGCGGCCACGTCCGCACCGACGGTGGCGGCTGGGACACCGACAGCTCCCCGGAGCACCTGCGGGCTGCGGTGGATGCCAGCCTGGAGCGTCTCGGCGTGGAGCAGATCGCCCTGTGGCAGCACCACCGGCCGGACCCGGACGTGGACTACGAGGAAACGATCGGGACGCTGAAGGAGATCCACGACACCGGCAAGGTGCGGATGCTCGGGCTCAGCAACGCCGACCCGGAACAGATCCGGCGGGCGCACGACGTGCTCGGCGACGCCCTGGTCAGCGTGCAGAACCAGTTCTCGCCGGCCTTCCGGAGCAGCCGTCCGGAGATCGACGCCTGTGCCGAGCGCGGACTCGCGTTCTTGCCGTGGAGCCCGCTGGGCGGGCTGAGCAACGCCAAGGAGCTCGCCGAGGAGCACCCGGCCTTCGCCGAGGTCGCCCACAGCCACGGGGTCAGCGCCCAGCAGGTGGCGCTGGCCTGGGAGCTGGCCCAGTCCGAGGTGGTCATTGCGATCCCCGGCGCCAAGCGGCCGGAGTCGATCAGCGACTCGGCTGCCGCGGGGGACCTGACGCTGACCCCCGAGGAGCTGACGCGGCTCAACGACGAGCCCAGCTGACCGGACTGCTCCGGATTCACAGTACGTACTGTGAAACTGGCCTCGATCACCGGAAGTATTCGGTGATCGAGGCCAGTTCTCGGTGTAGACCCTGCCAGTCGCTCAGCCGGCCTTGGAGAGTACGTCGCGGGTCCGGTCGACCAGCGAGGCGAACGGTCCGGCGGCGTACTGCGCGGCAGTCGACCCCGCTGCCGACGGGTGCGGACGGGTCGGGGCGATCGCCTCGGCCGCCTTCAGCTTCGAGCCCATGGCCTCGCGCTCGTCCGCGGAGCACTGGTCGAGCACGGCGGGGAACTCCTCGTTCTCCTCGTGCTCGGCGTGGTCGAGCACCGACTTCTCGAACTCGCCCAGCTTGGCGAGGAAGTCGGGGTCGTTCGCGTCCAGCTTCTCCAGCTCGGCCAGCACGTGGTTGGCCTCCTTCTCCTCGGCCATCCGGGCGTCGGTGACGTCCTTGCCCGCCACGTTCTGGGAGACCGGGCGCAGGATCATCTCCTCGCCGGTCTCGTGCACGGCGAGCAGGGCACGGAGCTCACCGAAGCGGTCTCCGCGGCTCTCGCCGTCGGCGTCCTTCACGGCCGTGAACAGCTCGCGGATGCGGGCGTGCTGGTCCAGGAGCATCCGGACGATGTCGCCCTCGGCAAGCTTCTCGACCTTGGCGCGGTCCTCTGTGGCAGAGCCCATCGGTCCTCCTTCGTCGTCGTCGTGCTTCATCGGGTTGGTGCAGTACCCGGGGCCAGCACCCGGTAACGCAGAGGGCGGCGCAGAATGGGGTACGGCGCCCAGCGCTGGAGCAACGGAGTCGAACAGGAGGAGGACCGATGGCCGAGCCGGTCACCGACCAGCTGTGGACGGAGTTCCACCGAGTGGTGAACATGACCTCCCGCGAGCTCGAGGACTGGATGCGGGTGCAGTCCTCGGGCGAGGACACCGAGGCGCTGCCGGACCAGGCCGGCCGGTCCCTGGGACGACGGGTGCTCGGCGTCCTGGGCAAGCGCCGTCTCGACCTCGACGAGGACGACGCCAACGCGATGCGCAAGGTGGTCGACACGGTGCACGCAGAGCGGGGCGACGACCTGGATCCGACCGCCGGTGACGACCACTGGCGGCACCGCCTGATGGCCATCGGTCACGACCCGCTCAAGCCGCCCCGCGACCCGGGGTGAGCGAGCGCGAGGACCACCGGCTGCGCACGCTGACGCAGCTGCGGCGGGTGCGTGACCGGATCGACCGCGAGTACGCCCACCCGCTGGACGTCGAGGCGCTCGCCCGCGGCGTGCACATGTCGGCGGGGCACCTGAGCCGGGAGTTCCGCCGTGCCTTCGGGGAGTCGCCGTACAGCTACCTGATGACCCGGCGCATCGAGCGCGCGATGGCGCTGCTGCGCCGGGGGGACCTCAGCGTCACCGACGTCTGCTTCGCGGTCGGGTGCGCGTCCTTGGGGACCTTCACCACGCGGTTCACCGAGCTGGTGGGCGTGCCGCCCGGCAGCTACCGGCGCGAGGCGCGCGGCGAGATGGCCGGAGTCGCCCCGTGCGTCGCCAAGCAGGTCACCCGTCCGGTCAGGAATCGAGAAGCGCCGAGGACCTCCGGGCTCTAGCGTGACGGCATGGACCTCACCATCGCCCAGGCCATGCTCCCGCACGTCGATCCCCAGGCCTCGCTGGGGTTCTACCGCGACACCCTCGGCTTCGAGGTCCGCAACGACGTGGAGTACGCCGGCCTGCACTGGATCACGATCGGTCCGCCGCAGCAGCCGGAGACCTCCATCGTGCTGTACCCGCCGCAGGCGACGCCCGGCATCACCGAGGAGGAGCGCCGCACCGTCGCGGAGATGATGGCCAAGGGCACCTTCGCCAGCATCAACTTGTCCACGACCGACCTCGACGGGACCTTCGAGCGGTTGCAGGCCGGGGACGCCGAGGTGGTGCAGGAGCCGACCGACCAGCCCTACGGGGTCCGGGACTGCGCCTTCCGGGACCCCGCCGGGAACCTGATCCGCATCAACGAGGTGGGCTGAAGGTGCCGGCGGACGGGGAGCGCCGCGCCGACAGCCACGACCTGATCCGCGTCCACGGCGCCCGCGAGAACAACCTCAAGGACGTCAACGTCGAGATCCCCAAGCGCCGGCTGACCGTCTTCACCGGCGTCTCCGGGTCGGGCAAGAGCTCCCTGGTCTTCGACACCATCGCCGCGGAGTCCCAACGGCTGATCAACGAGACCTACAGCGCCTTCCTGCAGGGGTTCATGCCCACGCTGGCGCGGCCGGAGGTCGACGTCCTCGAGGGCCTGACCACGGCCATCATCGTCGGGCAGGAGCGGCTGGGGTCGAACCCGCGCTCCACGGTCGGCACCGTCACCGACGCCAACGCCATCCTCCGGGTGCTGTTCAGCCGGCTGGCATCGCCGTACGTCGGCCCGCCGATCGCCTTCTCCTTCAACGTGCCCGCGCGCCGGGCGAGCGGGGTGATGACCAGCGCGACGGGGGAGAAGACGGTGGTGCGCGACGCCGTCTACCACGGCGGGATGTGCCCCCGCTGCGAGGGACGCGGCACGGTGTCCGACCTCGACCTCCGCGAGCTCTACGACGAGGACCTCTCCCTGGCCCAGGGCGCGATCAGGGTCCCCGGATACACCGCGGACGGCTGGCTGGTGCGCACCTTCAGCGAGTCCGGGTTCCTCGACCCCGACAAGCCGATCCGGGAGTACTCCGAGAGGGAGCTCCACGACTTCCTGCACAAGGCACCCACGAAGATCAGGGCGAAGGGGATCAACGTCACCTACGAGGGACTGGTCCCGAAGATCCGCAAGTCGATGCTGTCCAAGGACATCGACGCCCTCCAGCCGCACATCCGTGCCTTCGTCGAGCGACTCGCCACGTTCGCGCCGTGCCCGGACTGCGCGGGGACGCGGCTGAGCGAGTCCGCGCTCTCGGCCCGGATCGAGGGCAACAACATCGCCGACCTGTGCGCGATGCAGATCACCGACCTCGCCCGGTGGCTCAAGGACCTGGACGCCCCGTCGGCAGCGCCGCTGCTCTCGGCGCTGGGGGAGAGCCTGGACTCCTTCGTCGAGCTCGGCCTGGGCTACCTCACCCTTGACCGCCCGTCCGGGACGCTGTCGGGAGGGGAGTCGCAGCGGATCAAGATGCTGCGCCACCTCGGCTCGGCGCTGACCGACGTCACCTATGTCTTCGACGAGCCGACGATCGGGCTGCACCCGCACGACATCCAGCGGATGAACACGCTGCTCCTGCGCCTGCGCGACAAGGGCAACACCGTGCTGGTGGTCGAGCACAAGCCGGAGGTGATCGCGATCGCCGACCACGCGGTCGACCTCGGGCCCGGGGCAGGCAGCGCGGGTGGCGAGGTCGTCTTCGAGGGGACCGTGGCGCGGCTGCGGGCCGGCGGCACGCTCACCGGCAAGCACCTCGACGACCGGATCGCGCTCAAGCCGGAGGTGCGCAGTGCCTCCGGTGTGCTCGAGGTGCGCGGTGCGAGCCTGCACAACTTGCACGACGTCGACGTCGACATCCCGCTGGGCGTGCTGGCCGTGGTGACCGGTGTCGCGGGCTCGGGCAAGAGCTCGCTGATCCACGGCTCTGTGGCCCACCGCGACGGAGTCGTCACCATCGACCAGGGTGCCATCCGCGGGTCTCGACGCAGCAACCCAGCGACCTACACCGGGGTGCTGGACCCGATCCGCAAGGCGTTCGCGAAGGCCAACGGCGTCAAGCCGGCGTTGTTCTCGGCCAACTCCGAAGGGGCGTGCCCGACGTGCAACGGCGCCGGTGTCATCTACACCGAGCTCGGCTTCATGGAGACCGTGTCGACGCCGTGCGAGGACTGCGGCGGCAACCGGTTCGAGGCGTCGGTGCTGGAGCTGCGCTTCGGCGGCCGGAACATCGCCGAGGTGCTCGCGATGCCGGTCGCCGAGGCGGCGTCGTTCTTCGCCGAGGGGGCGGCGCGGACCCCCGCGGCGGCGAAGCTCCTGGCGCGGTTGGTGGAGGTGGGGCTGGGTTATGTCAATCTGGGTCAGCCGCTGACGACGCTGTCGGGCGGGGAGCGGCAACGCCTCAAGCTGGCCGTCCAGATGGCCGACGACGCGGCCGTCTACGTCCTCGACGAGCCGACCAGCGGGCTGCACCTGGCCGACGTGGAGCAGCTGCTCGGGTTGCTGGACCGGCTGGTCGACGCCGGCACGTCGGTGGTCGTCATCGAGCACCACCAGGCGGTGATGGCGCACGCGGACTGGATCATCGACCTCGGTCCGGGCCCGGGCCACGACGGCGGACGGGTCGTCTTCGAGGGCACCCCGGCAGAGCTGGTCGCCGCCCGAAGCACGCTCACCGGGCAGCACCTCGCCGCGTACGTCGGCGCGTGAGCGCCGGCCGCGTCACAGGTGGGCCGCCGACCGGCACCTCGACGCCGTACCGCCAACGGTCGGTCAGCGGCAGGTAGCCGCCGCTCCAGAACGTGCCCGGGTCGAACCAGTGCGCCTTGCGGTCGTCCTCGAGGATGCCCATCTCCTGCAGGGACATCGCCACGATCTCGGCGCAGAACGCCGCCTCGGGGCGGACTCGGGCACCGCGCTTGCGCTGGGGGACGTAGGCGTCCCGACCGACCAGCCACCGGGTGGCGAGCCGGGCAGCGCTGGGAAAGGCGACGCCGTCGAGCCGGGCGATCGTGCGCAGCAGCGCGTCCTCCTCGCCTCGGCCGACCTCCGGCTGGAGCTGGCGCAGCCAGACCGCCTGGCCGTAGTGGTCGCGCCAGCGGCGCACGGCGTCACCGAGGTCGTGGAGCTGGACACCACGGTGATGGCTGCCGCTCCAGACGTCCTGCAGCGACCGGCCCAGTTCGGCGTGCCAGAGCAGCGGCGGCAGGTCGTCGAGCACCACGGCGAGCCCGACGTGGTTGATCGGCGCGTTGGTCAGCGTCTGGATGGCCCGGTCGGCGACCGCGCGGCCACGAAAGACCCAGAGGTCACCGGTCCGGGTGAGGTCGGCGGCCTCGTCGAGGTCGAGCGCGGCAGCCCGATGCGTCATGGTCGACAGTGTGCACCGGTTAGTCTCCTCCGGTGGCGAAGGCCTGGTGGAAGTGGCTCGGCGTGGCCGGCGCGGTGGGCGTGGTCGCCACCGGCGCTGCCCTCGCCCGCCAGGAGCGCCGGCGTCGTTCCTACACGCCCGCCGAGGTCCGGGAGCGGCTGCACCGCCGTCTGGCCGAGGCGGAGGATCCGGACGCGACGTGACGGGCACGCAGCAGGCCGTCTCGGTCGCGACGATCGGAGCGCTCGTCGTCGCGGTGGTGGCGTTCGGGGTCATCGTCGCCGCCTTGTGGGTGGGACTGTCCCGGGCGCGGTCGCGTGCCTTCCGGACGTTGCTGATGGGAACGGCCGTGCTCGCGCTGATCCCGGTCGCGTGGCTGCTGGTCGAGGCGCTCGCCCTGGTGGCCGAGGCGTTCGGCGCCTGACAGGGCTGCTCCCCGCGGCACCATAGCGCCGATAAGGTACATTATGTCAAGTCCTGGGGCGTAACGGTCCCCTCCACCCCGCCCTGCGTGTGCGAGGGTGGGCGGGTGCGGCCCCGCCTCCTGCTTGTCCTGTTGCTGTTCAACGGGCTGAGTGCCGTCGGCGGTGGCGTGGCCCTGATCACGGGGTGGATTCCGGAGCAGCCGTCATGGCTGGCGCACACTGACTTCTCCAGCAACTACTTTCCCGGGGTGATCCTCCTGTCAGTGGTCGGTGGCAGTGCGTTGATCGCCGCTGTGGGCCGACTGCGGAGCAGCACGGGCTGGCAGCTGGCCAGCATCGTCTCCGGCGTGATCATGATCATCTGGATCGTCGGGGAGATAGCCTCGATCCGCGGGTTCCATTTCCTGCAGATGATCTACCTGCTCACCGGCGCCCTCGTGCTGTGGCTCACGCCGGCCGCTGTGCGCCAGGAGCCGTGACGAGCCCACCTGCACCTGGCCTCGCGAGGATGAACATCCCTACGGTGGGGCGATGAGCGTCCCGACGTACACACTCAACGACGGCACCACCATCCCGGCGATCGGCCTGGGCACCTACCAGCTCGACGGTGAGCAAGGTGTCGAGGCCATCGTGGCCGCGATCGACGCCGGCTACCGGTTGCTGGACACCGCGGTGAACTACGGCAACGAGGCCCAGGTCGGCGAGGCGATCCGGCGCAGCGGGGTCGCGCGCGAGGAGCTGGTGGTCACCAGCAAGATCCCCGGCCGCGACCACCGGTACGACGATGCCATTCGTTCCACCAGGGAGTCGCTGGAGCGACTCGGGCTCGACCAGCTCGACCTGCACCTGATCCACTGGCCCAACCCCAGCGACGACCTCTACCCCCAGACCTGGCGCGCCCTGGTCGACCTGCAGCGTGAGGGGCTGGTGCGCAGCATCGGCGTCTCCAACTTCACCGCGGAACACCTGCAGCGCATCATCGACGAGACCGGCGTGACGCCGGCGGTCAACCAGGTCGAGCTGCACCCGTGGTTCCCGCAGACCGAGATGCGCGAGGTCCACGCCGAGCTCGGCATCCGGACCGAGTCGTGGAGTCCGCTGGGCAAGCGCAACGCGCCGTTCGACCAGCCGGTCGTGCGGCAGGCCGCCGAAGGCCACGGCGTCTCCCCCGGGCAGGTCGTGCTGCGCTGGCAGGTACAGCTCGGCTGCGTGCCGGTTCCGAAGTCCGCCACGCCCGAACGCCAACGGCAGAACATCGACGTCTTCGGCTTCGGCCTCGATGATGAGGAGATGGACGCGATCACCGCCCTGGGGCACGAGGACGGCCGGCTCTTCGGCGGCGACCCCGAGACCCACGAGGAACAGTGAGCTCCCCGCGATGAGAACTGCACTGGTCACCGGGTGCTCCTCCGGGATCGGTCGTGCCACCGCGGAGCTGCTGGTCGCCAGGGGCCACCGCGTCATCGGCACCAGCCGGCGACCGGACCAGATGGCTCCCGCCGACCGGGTCGACGGGGTGCTCTACCGCCCGCTCGACCTCGCCGACCACGGCTCGATCGACGGCTTGCTCGGTTCGCTGCAGGCCGAGGGCCACCAGATTGACATAATCGTCAACAATGCCGGGGAGTCCCAGAGCGGACCGCTCGAGGACCTGCCCACCCGTGCCCTCCAGCGGCTCTTCGACCTCAACGTCCTCGGCCCGGTGCACCTGACCCAGCGGCTGCTGCCCGGCATGCGCGAGCGCGGCTACGGCCGCGTGGTGATGGTGGGCTCCATGTTGGCGAGCTTCCCGGTGGCCTACCGGTCGTCCTACGTCGCCAGCAAGGCCGCGATCAAGGGCTTCGCGACCGCCGCCCGCCTGGAGATGGCGCCGTACGGCGTCTGGCTGACCACCGTCGAGCCCGGCTCGATCAACACCGGGATCAGCCAGCGACGCACCAAGTACATCGCCGCGGGTTCCCCGCACGAGAAGGCGTTCCGGCGGATGTTGAAGGTCCTCGACGGCGACGAGCGCGAGGGCACCAGTCCACACCGGGTGGCCCGGACCATCGTGGAGGCGATCGAGGCGGACCGCCCCGCTCCCCTGTACGCCGTGGGCAGCAACGCCCCCGCGGTGTTCGCACTCCGTCGTGCTCTCCCCCGTCGGGTCGTGGAGACGGTGGTCGCGCGCAAGTACGGCCTGCTCCGCGGTCGGGGCTGAGGGTGGACCTGCCGCCTCTCGAGGAGCACCTGACCTTCCTCAGCCCGATCTCCGAGCAACGAGCGAGCCGGCTCGTCGCCTGGCTGGCCGACGGCCTGGGCGACGGCACCCTGCTCGATGTCGGTTGTGGCTGGGGCGAGCTGGCCCTGCGGGTGGCCTCGGCCGCACCCGACGGCCACGTCGTGGGGGTCGACCTCGACGCGGAGCGGATCGCTCGGGCGACCCTCCGGGCGCGCGAGCGCGGCCTCGAGGACCGCACCGAGTTCCTGGTGGGCGACGGCGCCTCCACAGGTCCGTCCGGGGTCGACGCTCTCGTGGCCATCGGCGCCAGCCAGGTCTGGGCGCAACCGGCCGCGGCCGAGGGTCCGCTCGACTACGCGGCTGCGCTGGGCGGCATCCGTCGGCGGGTGCACCGCGGCGCTCGGGTGGTGTACGCCGACGGGGTGTGGTCGCACCCGCCCACGCCGGCGGCCACCGCGCCGCTCGGCGGACGCCACGACGAGTTCCTGCCGATGGCCGACCTGGTCCTGCTCACCGAGGAGCACGAGTTCGCCGTGGTGGCCGTGGGCCAGGCGACGCAGGAGGAGTGGGACGACTTCGAGTCCGGGTTCACGGCCCGCTACGCGACCTGGCTCGCCGGCCACGACCCGGACCACCCGCAGGCGACGGAGGTCCGGGCCCGGGCGCGGGCGCAGCGCGAGGGCTACCTCCGCGGCTACCGCGGCGTGCTCGGCCTGGCCTACCTGCAGCTGTTGGCGGTCTGAGCGCGACTACGATCGTGCGCCGTGACTTCCCCACGACTCGCCGCTGCCCTGCTCGTCCTCCCGCTCCTCCTCGCCGGTTGCGGCGACCAGTCCGCCGGCAGCAGCGGCGGCGCGACGCCCACGGCCCAGGGCCAGTGCAGCTACAGCGAGACCGGGGACGCGGCGAAGAAGGTGGACCTCCCGCCCGGCAACCCGCAGAGCGACGCGCCGACGAAGGTCACCATCAAGACCGACCAGGGCGACATCCCGGTCGCCCTCGACCCGGACAAGGCCCCGTGCACGGTCAACTCGTTCCTGTCGCTGGCCGACCAGGGTTTCTTCGACAACACCAAGTGCCACCGCCTGGTCACCGGCGGGCTGAACGTGCTGCAGTGCGGCGACCCCTCCGGCACCGGCATGGGCGGACCCGGCTACCAGTTCGACGACGAGCTGCTCGACCAGGACCCCCGGCTGCAGCCCTGCACCGGTCAGACCGACCCGCAGACGGGCAAGCAGGTCTGCACCTACACCGCGGGAAGCGTGGCGATGGCGAACGCGGGACCCGGCACCAACGGCAGCCAGTTCTTCCTCGTCTTCAAGGACTCGCCACTGCCCGCGGCGTACACCGTCTTCGGACGGATGAGCGCGGCAGGTCTCAAGGTCGTGCAGGCCGTCGCCGCGAAGGGCAACGCAGCGGACGGCGTGGCCCCCAAGCAGCCGGTGACCATCGAGTCCGTGGAGTAGGGCCCGGCTCGTAGGGTCGGAACCATGGAATTCAGATATCTGGGCAACTCGGGCCTGAAGATCTCCGAGATCACCTACGGCAACTGGCTCACGCACGGCTCCCAGGTGGAGAACGACGTGGCCACGCAGTGCGTGCGGGCCGCGCTCGACGAGGGCATCTCCACCTTCGACACCGCCGACGTCTACGCCAACACCAAGGCCGAGTCGGTGCTCGGCGAGGCGCTCAAGGGTGAGCGGCGCGAGTCGCTGGAGATCTTCACCAAGGTCTACTGGCCGACCGGACCCGGCGGCAAGAACGACACCGGGCTGTCCCGCAAGCACATCATGGAGTCGATCGACGGCTCGCTGCGCAGGCTGCAGACCGACTACGTCGACCTCTACCAGGCCCACCGCTTCGACGTGGAGACGCCGTTGGAGGAGACGATGCAGGCCTTCGCCGACGTCGTGCGGCAGGGCAAGGCGCTCTACATCGGGGTCAGCGAGTGGACCGCCGAGCAGATCCGCGAGGGGCACGCGCTCGCCCAGGACCTGGGCATCCAGCTGATCTCCTCGCAGCCGCAGTACTCCATGCTCTGGCGGGTCATCGAGGACGAGGTCGTCCCCACCTGCCGGGAGCTCGGCCTCTCCCAGATCGTGTGGTCGCCGATCGCCCAGGGCGTGCTGTCGGGCAAGTACCGCCCCGGCCAGGCGCCGCCCGAGGGCTCCCGCGCCACGGACGAGAAGGGCGGGGCGGACATGATCCGCCGGTTCATGGAGGACGACGTGCTCGCCAAGGTCCAGGACCTCTCCCCCGTCGCCGACGAGCTGGACATCTCGATGGCCCAGCTGGCCATCGCGTGGGTCCTGCAGAACGACAACGTCGCCGCCGCGCTCGTAGGCGCCTCGCGTCCCGAGCAGGTCAAGGAGAACGTCCAGGCGGCCGGGGTGAAGATCCCCGACGAGCTGATGCAGCGGATCGACGACACCCTGGGTGACATCGTCGAGCGCGACCCGGGGAAGACCGCCGAGCAGGCACCGAAGACGCGCGTCGTCTGACCCCTACGCGGGCGTACAGCTCTTGAAGAACTGCTGCCCGGCCAGCGCGGGGTACCTCTTCCGCAGCTGGTCGGGCCGCACGTTGTCGGCAATCTCCGCGGTGTCCATCACCCGCGCGCGCCCGTCGTCCACCCGGTACGTCGTGCGTCGGACGTCCCAGGCGAACATGACGCCCATCGGCGTGTGCGGCACCGCCGTGGTGACCACGAGCCGGTCGCCGGCGCAGTCGATGGAGACGGGCTGCTCCTTGACGTCCGTGGCCACGAAGGGCACCAGGGAGTGACCGTCGGCATCGGTGAGCTCGCGCAGCCGGGAGCCGTCGGAGCTCCACAGCCGCACCTGGAACCCACCGCGGGGGTGCTCCTGCCGGGTCACCAGCAGCTGCGGCGCGTTCGCCCCGAGCCCGAACCCCTGCACCGTGGTCACCGGTGGGCCGTCGTTGGGCACCTGCGCCGCCAGCATGCCCGCGGAGGTGTCGGCGAAGACCAGGTTGGGGCACGGGCCGTCGGCCCCGGTCAGCTTGACCTGGTCGGCCTGCCCGTCGCCGTCGAGGTCGACGGCAGCGACGACCTTGGCGGTGCGCAGCGCCGGAGACGTCACCGGGCAGTCGCCGACCCGGTCGCTCGCGGCCGACTTCGACACCGAGGGGGTGGGCTCGGCGTACGGGTCGTCCTCGTTGCCGCACGCTCCCACCGCGAGTGCGAGCGCGGCGAGGCCCGCGGCAGCCAGCATCCGCGTGCGCAAGGGGAACGACATGTCCCCACGGTAGTGGGCGGCGGCCTAGAGTCGAGGCCGTGACCTCCATGAAGTCCCGACGCCCCGGGCCCTCGGCCCGGGTGCGGGTGGCCGAGCTGTGCGACGGACGGCGGCTCCACCACGAGGACCGGGTGGCGACCGAGGAGCCGCTGGAGATCCGCGTGGCCGCGCCGGCGGCGCCGTCGCAGCGGGTGGGGGTCACGATGCGCACCCCCGGCCACGACTTCGAGCTGGCCGCCGGTTGGCTGGTGCACGAGGGGGTCACCCGCCCCGCCGACGTCGCGGCGGTGAAGTACTGCACCGACACCACGCTCTCGGACCTCGAGGAGTTCAACGTCGTCACCGTGGAGCTCACCGCTCCCCCGCTCTCGCTCCCGGCCGCGAGGATGGTCAGCTCGGCGTGCGGGGTCTGCGGGACCCACGTGGTGCAGGACGTGCTCACCACGGCCGGTGCGCGTCCGCCGGTCCGGCTCGACCACGACACGCTGCTCGACCTGCCCCAGCGGCTGCGCGAGCGACAGCCCGGCTTCGACCGCACCGGTGGGCTGCACGCCGCGGGCCTGTTCGAGGCCGACGGCTCCCCCGCGGTCGTGCGCGAGGACGTCGGGCGGCACAACGCGGTCGACAAGGCGGTCGGCTCGCGGATCCTGTCCGACACCCCGGTCCCGCCGGTGCTGGTGCTCAGCGGTCGGATCGGCTTCGAGCTCGTGCAGAAGGCCGTGGTGTCCGGCCTCGCGGCCGTGGTGGCCGTGGGGGCGCCGAGCTCGCTGGCGGTCTCGCTGGCCGAGCGCGCGGGGCTGGTGCTGGCCGGCTTCACCTCCGGCGACCGCTGTGTGGTGTACGCCGGGGCCGAGCGCGTCGGCGTGTGAGCGGGGGGTTGTCGGTGCGCTCTCCTAGCGTTGTCACATGCGCATCCTGCACACCTCCGACTGGCACCTGGGCCGGTCGTTCCACGGCGAGGGGATGCTCGGTCACCAGGCGACCTACGTCGACCACCTGCTCGAGACCGTCGAGACCGAGCGGGTCGACCTGGTGGTCGTCTCCGGTGACGTCTACGACCGGGCGCTGCCGCCGCTGGACGCGGTCCGGCTCGCCGAGGAGACCCTGGTGCGGTTGGCGCACAGTCGCGCCCGGGTGGTGCTGACCAGCGGCAACCACGACTCCCACCAGCGGCTCGGCTTCGCCGCCCGTCTGATCGACAGCGCCGGGGTCCACGTCCGCACCCACGCGCGAGACGTCGGCACGCCGGTGCTGCTCGAGGACGGTCACGGCCCTGTCGCCGTCTACGGCCTCCCCTACCTCGACCCCGACCACCTGCGCGAGCCGTGGGCGCTCCCCGCCCGCAGTCACCAAGCCGCCCTCGCCGAGGCGCTGCGCCGGGTGAGGGCCGACCTGGCCGACCGCCCTGCCGCCACGCGGTCGGTGGTGATGGCGCACGCCTTCGTCGCCGGGGCCGAGCCGTGCGACAGCGAGCGAGACATCTCGGTCGGCGGCGTCCAGTCGGTGCCCTCCTCCCTCTTCGAGGGTTTCTCCTACACCGCGCTGGGCCACCTCCACGGACGACACCGGCTCACCGAGACCGTGCGCTACTCCGGCTCACCGCTCGCCTACTCCTTCTCCGAGGCCACCCACCGCAAGGGCTCGTGGCTGGTGTCCCTGGGCCCAGGAGGCGTGGAGGCGACCGAGTTCGTCGACGCCCCCGTTCCCCGCCCGCTCGCCCGGGTCAAGGGACGCCTCGAGACACTCCTCACCGAGGCGGAGCACACCGACGCCGAAGGTGCCTGGGTGCAGGCCGTCCTCACCGACCCCATCCGACCGGCCCAGGCCAAGCTGCGCCTGGAGCGCCGCTTTCCGCACCTGCTCTCCCTGGGCTTCGAACCCGAGGGCGGCGCCGGTCCCGCCGTCCCCGGGGCGCGGGACACCGTGGGCCGCACCGACCACCAGGTCGCCCTGGACTTCGTGCGCGAGCTGCGCGTCCGGCCCGCTGACGAGACCGAGTCCGCGCTACTGCAGCAGGCCTGTGAGGCGTGCTGCGACGACACCGAGCTCGATGCCGCAGTGGTGGTCTGATGCGGCTGCACCACCTGGAGATGGAGGCCTTCGGCCCGTTCGCCGATGCCGTCACGGTGGACTTCGACGCGCTCAGCGACTCCGCGCTGTTCCTGCTCTGCGGCGACACCGGCGCCGGCAAGACCACCGTGCTCGACGGCGTCTGCTTCGCCTTGTACGGCGATGTCCCCGGCCGCCGCGGCAGCGCCAAGCAGCTGCGCAGCCACCACGCCGCGCCCGGCCAGGCACCCCGGGTCGTGCTCGAGACGACGGTCGCGGGCCGCCGGTTGCGGTTCACCCGCTCCCCGGCCTGGCAGCGGCCCAAGAAGCGCGGCGAGGGCACCACCACCGAGCAGGCGCGCGTCCTGGTCGAGGAGCAGGTCGGCGGTGCTGGTGCGCAGTGGGAGCTTCGCACCAACCGGCTCGACGAGGCCGGTCATCTCCTCGACGCGCTCCTGGGGATGACCCTGGCGCAGTTCAGCCAGGTCGTCCTGCTGCCCCAGGGGCAGTTCGACACCTTCTTGCGCTCCTCCTCCGAGGAGCGGCAGCGGGTGCTCACCAAGCTCTTCGACACCGGGCGCTTCGAGCAGGTCGAGCGCTGGTTCGCCGAGCGGCGCAAGCAGCTGTGGCGCGACAACAGACGCCACCACAGCATGGTCGCCGAGGTGCTGCACCGGCTCAGTGAGTGCGCCGACGCACGTTTTCCGCAACAATGGGACCCTGAAGACCTGGCTGTCCCGGCTGCCGACGGACAGCTCCAGGGGTGGGCCGGGGGGCTCCTGGAGCGTGCGGAGGCCGAGCTGGCCACGGCGGCGCGAGCGCTCGAGCAGGCGGGCTCCTCGCGTCGGACCGCCGCAGCGGTGCTCGAGGACGGCCGTCGCCTGGTCGAGCTGCAGCAACGACGCGCTCGTGCGATCGCGGAGCTCGAGGAGCTCGCGGCCGAGCGCGCGGTCGCGCAGCGAGACCTCGACCGGGTCTCCGCCGCCCGCCGGGCAGCCGGCGTGCTGCCCCTGCACGCGCTCGTCGTGGAGGCCGATGCTCGGCGAGGACGTGCGGTCCGAGACCGTGTCGACGCCCTCGCCCGACTGGTGCGGCTGACCGGACCCGAGCCGGGCGCGGAAGCCGGCCTGGACGAGGAGCTGCTGGCGACGCGCGAGCGTGAGGCGGTCGAACGACTCGCCGCGGCCCGGGCCTTCCTGCCCCGCGCCGAGGAGCTCCGTACCGCTGAGCAGCAGCACGCAGCGGCGGTCCGGACGGTCGAGGAGACCGCGGCCGCGCTGGCCCGCGACGGGGGCGAGCTGGCCGCCCTGCCCGAGCGCCGGCGGTTGCTGGACGTCGCGCTGTCGCAGGTGCAGGGCGAGGCGGACCGCATCCCGGCGCTCACCACCGAGGTGGAACAGCTGGCCGGCCGCCTCGCCGCGGGCGAGGAAGCGTCCCGGCTGGCGGCCGAGGTGGAGGACGCCCGAGCCAGCGCCGAGGAGCAGCGGCAGGTCGTGGCCGACCTCAGAGACCACTGGTTGCAGCTGCGCGAGCAGCGGTTGGACGGCATGGCCGCCGAGCTCGCCGTGGGCATGCAGGTCGGTTTCGGCTGTCCGGTCTGCGGATCGGTCGACCACCCCGCGCCCGCCCGGCCCGCCCCGGGCGCGCCCACCCGCGACGAGGAGCAGGCAGCCCTGGAGGCGCGTGAGGACGCCGAGCTGGCGCTGGAGGCCCACCGCGACCGGGTCCGCGGCCTGGAGCTGCGCCTGGCCGGCGTGCGTGAGATCGCCGGTGCCGAGCCGGTGGCGGAGCTGCGAGGGCTGCTGGTCGGCGCCGAGCGTGACTTGTCGGTGGCCACCCAGGCGCAGGACGAGACGGTCCGGCTCCGCGAGGAGCTCGGGTTCCTCGACCAGCGCAGCAGCCGGCTGGGGGCCCAGGTGGCCGAGCTCCGGGCCCGGCACGCGGCCGCACAGGAGCGTGCCACCGAGCGCGCCGAGACGGTGCTCCGGCTGACCGAGGAGCTGGCCGGGATTCTGGGCGACGCCACGGAGCGGCTGGAGGACCTGATCGCGGGTCACGAGCGGCTTCAGCACGCGCTGGCCACGGCGCGCGCGGCCCTGGTCGAGGAGTCGCGGTGCGTCACCGAGCACGTCGCGGCCCTGCGACGGCTGGAGGAGACCGCGCTCGCCGCAGGCTTCGCCGACGTCGAGGAGGCCCTGGCGGCGCGTCTCGACGAGCAGGACCTCGCCGTGGTCGAGGACCGCATCCGCGCCCGAGAGCATCGCGAGCAGCAGGCCGCCGGAGTCCTGGCCGACCCGTCGATCGCGGCCCTGGTCGGCGCGGTGCCGCCGGACGTCGCCGGCCTCCAGACGGCCTACGACCAGGCACAAGAGGCCGCCGACGCGGCCGCCACGGCGGCGCGTCTCGCCGAGCGCACCGTCAGCCAGCTGCGGGACCGGCACGACCACCTGGAGCAGGTCCTGGCCGCGTGGGGGCCGGCTCGGGCCGAGTACGCCCGGGTCCGCTCGCTGGCCGAGCTGGTGGAGGGCAAGGGCGCCGAGAACACCCGGCAGATGCGGCTCTCGGCCTACGTCCTGTCCGCCCGGCTGAGCGAGGTGGCGGCGGCGGCCAACGAGCGCCTGGCCCGGATGGTCGACCACCGCTACCTGCTCGAGCACACCGCCGACCGCGGCGCGGGTGACCGACGCGGCGGCCTGGGGCTGCTCGTGCGCGACCAGTGGACCGACGAGCTGCGCGACCCGGTGACGCTCTCCGGTGGCGAGACCTTCGTGGTCTCCCTCGCCCTCGCCCTCGGCCTCGCCGACGTGGTGACCGCGGAGTCCGGCGGCACCGACATCGAGACCCTCTTCGTCGACGAGGGCTTCGGCTCGCTCGACGCGGAGACTCTCGAGCTGGTCATGGACACCCTCGACCAGCTCCGGGAGGGCGGTCGCACCGTGGGGGTGGTCAGCCACGTCGCGGAGATGCGCTCGCGGATCCCCACGCGGCTGGAGGTGGGCAAGGGCCGAGCCGGTTCCAGCCTCCGCTTGCTCACCGCCACCGACTAAGGTCGCCCGCATGTCCGAGCACGAGATCGACCCTGCGTTCCTGGCGTTGCCCTACCGCCGTCTCGGTGAGGTCGCGCTGGGCCGGGCCCGGGACTTCGGAGCCAGCCACGCGGACTTTCGTTTCGAGCGGATCCGTTACCAGGCCTTCACCATGCGCGACGGTCATCTCGAGGGTGCCCGGGACGCCGAGGACCTCGGCTTCGCGGTCCGGGTGGTCCTCGACGGCGCCTGGGGTTTCGCCTCCGGCGTGGTGCTCACCGACGAGGCGGCGGTGGCCGTTGCCGAGACCGCGGTCAACGTCGCCCGGGTCGCCGCCCGGATGACGGCCCGGCCGGTGGAGCTGGCGCCCGAGCCGGCACACCGTGCGGTGACCTGGGTGTCCTCCTACGAGGTGGACCCCTTCGAGGTGCCGCTGGCGGAGAAGACCGCCCTGTTCGGCGGATGGACCCGTGAGCTGCTCGCGGCCGAGGGCGTGGAGCACGCCACCGCGTTCCTCCAGCAGTTCCACGAGAACAAGTACTACGCCGATCTCGACGGCTCCTCGATCACCCAGCAACGGGTGCGCCTGGAGCCCGCACTCGAGGTGCACGGCACCGATCCGGCCACCGGCGCCTTCGACTCGATGCGCACCATCGCCCCACCGGTCGGGCGGGGCTGGGAGTACTTCTCCGAGGGCACCTTCGACTTCGACGGCGAGCGCGCGGCACTGCCCGGACTGCTGCGGGAGAAGCTCGCGGCGCCCTCGGTGCGGGCCGGCAGCTACGACCTGGTCATCCACCCCTCCAACCTGTGGTTGACCATCCACGAGTCGATCGGCCATGCCACCGAGCTCGACCGGGCGCTCGGTTACGAGGCCAACTACGCCGGCACCTCGTTCGCCACGCTCGACAAGCTCGGCACCCTGCAGTACGGCTCCCCGGTGATGAACGTGACCGGCGACCGCACCGTCGAGCACGGGCTCGCCACCATCGGGTACGACGACGAAGGGGTCCAGACCCAGTCCTGGGACATCATCCGCGACGGCGTGCTCGTCGGCTACCAGCTCGACCGCGCCATGGCGCACACCTACGGCGCCGAGCTCAACGGCGGCCGCTCCAACGGGTGTGCCTACGCCGACTCCCCCGGCCACATCCCGATCCAGCGGATGGCCAACGTCTCGCTCCAGCCCGACCCCGAGGGACCCGACACCCAGGGACTGGTGAGCCAGGTCGAGCGAGGCATCTACATCGTCGGCGACAAGTCCTGGTCCATCGACCAGCAGCGCTACAACTTCCAGTTCACCGGTCAGCGCTTCTTCGCCATCGAGGACGGCGAGCTCAAGGGTCAGCTGAAGGATGTCGCCTACCAGTCCACGACCACCGAATTCTGGGGTGCGATGGAGGCGGTCGGCGGGCCGCAGACCTACGAGCTCGGCGGGGCGATGAACTGCGGGAAGGCCCAACCCGGCCAGACTGCGGCGGTCAGCCACGGCTGCCCGTCAGCGCTCTTCCGGGACGTCCGGATCCTGAACACCACCGAGGAAGGAGCGGCTTGATGACCGAGCGTCCGCAGCAGCTCGTCGAGCGCGCTCTGGCGGCCTCGCGCTCTGAGCAGTGCGTCGTCATGGTCACCGAGACCACCGCCGCCAACCTCCGGTGGGCCAACAACACGCTCACCACCAACGGCGTCATGGGCAGCGTGGACGTCACGGTGATCGCCTTCCAGGGCGCGGGCAACGCCTCGGTGAGCGGGACCGCGTCGTCCACCGAGCAGGTCACCGCCCTGGTGGAGAGTGCCGACCGGGCGGCGGCCGTCGCGGAGGCGGCCGAGGACCGCTCCGAGCTGGCCGGCGGCGAGGCCGCGGCGGACTGGGAGGAGCCGCCCGCAGAGACCTCCGTCGAGGTCTTCACCGACTTCGCCGGACAGCTGGGCGAGGAGTTCGGGCGGGCCGAGGCCGAGGACCGCATCCTCTACGGCTTCGTCAGCCATGACGTGGCCACGACCTACCTCGGCAGCTCCACCGGGTTGCGGCTGCGCCAGGTGCAGCCGACCGGGCACTACGCCTGCACCGGCAAGAACACCGCCTTGACCAACAGCGCCTGGGTCGGTGGGGCCACCCGCGACTTCGCCGGCGTCGACGCCGCCGCCATGGCCCGGGACCTGCGGACGCGGCTGGGCTGGGGCGAGCGCCGGATCGACCTTCCCGCCGGCCGCTACGACACGGTGCTGCCGCCTTCCTCGGTGGCTGACCTGATGATCGACGCCTACTGGTACGCCGGCGCGCGCAGCGCCCTGGACGGCCAGTCGGTCTACTCCCGCCCCGGCGGCGGCACCCGCATCGGTGAGCAGCTGGTCCGTCCCGGCGTCCACCTGTGGTCCGACCCGGCGTACCCCGGCTTGGAGTGTGCGCCGTTCGTGCTCGCGGGTTCCTCCTCGGACACCAGCAGCGTCTACGACAACGGCCTTCCCCTCGGGCGCACCCACTGGCTCGACGACGGCCGGGTCGCCGCACTGCTGCAGACCCGGGCCACCGCCCGGGAGTCCCGCCAGCCGTTCACTCCCGAGATCGACAACCTGGTGCTGGAGGTGGACGAGGCCTCGGGCGAGGAGATGGACCTCGTCGCCGGCCTGGACGACGGTCTCCTGCTCACCTGCTTGTGGTACATCCGCGTGGTCGACCCGCAGACCCTGCTGCTCACCGGTCTGACCCGGGACGGGGTCTACCGCGTGGAGGGCGGCGAGATCACCGGGATGGTGAACAACTTCCGGTTCAACGAGAGCCCGGTGGACCTGCTGCGCCGGTTCAGCCACGCCTCGCAGACGGTCCCGAGCTTCTCCCGGGAGTGGGGCGACGAGTTCTTCAACCGGACCGCGACCCCGGCGCTGCGGATCCCCGACTTCAACATGAGCTCGGTCTCCCAGGCGCTGTGACCAGGACCCGGTGACCGAGGCGACTCAGCGGTAGTACTTGCGGTAGAGGGTCTTGCGGAACAGCCTGCCGCCGAGCGGTCCGAGCCACTTCAGCACCGCGCGCATGTGCTTGTTGTCGATCAGCTCGATCAGGTTTCCGTCCGGGTCCTTGACGAAGAAGAAGGTGTGACCCTTCGGCGACCGCTCGGGCGCAGTGACGATCTCCACGCCCTGGCCCACCAGGTAGTCGTGCCACCTGGCGGTGTCGCGCACGTTCATCGAGAAGTGTGTGATCCCGGGCCTGGTCCAGGTGACCTCTCCGGACCGCGGCAGTGCCGGGGTGAACTCGAAGACCTCGATCGTCGCGCCACCGGGGATCCGGATCCAGCCGATCTTCAGCTCCGGTGCCGCGGCCTCCACGCCGAAGAAGGCACGCAACCGGGCCGGGTCGTGGTCGGTGTTGACACCGACCAGGGGCGCGCCGAAGACATCGGCGTAGAACTTCACCGTGCGGTTGAAGTCCGCGACGGTCAGGGCGACGTGGCTGAACGAGTGCGCCTTCACGCAAGGCCTCCTGGGTTGCCGAGCTCGCTGCGGATCAGGTGGTCGGCCACGCGCAGCGACTGGGCGATGATGGTCAACCCAGGATTCACCGCGGCCGAGGACGGGAAGAACGACCCGTCCACGACGTAGAGGTTCTCCACGTCGTGGCTGCGGCACAGCGGGTCCAGCACCGACGTCCGCGGATCGTCGCCGAAGACGGCGGTGCCGCACTGGTGGGTGGTGTTCAAGTCCTTGAAGGCGTGCCGGACGACGGCCCAGTAGCCGAGCCGGCGCAGCATGCGCCGTGCCTCCCTGACCAGCTGGGCATGGATCCGGGTGTTGTTCAGGTCGCGGTCGAGCTTGATCCGGCCCGACGAGGTGAGCACGAGGCGGTTGTCGACGAAGGGCAGGTCCTCGGTCATGGCCAGCCAGTCCAGGCCACGATCGACCCACGCCTGCGCCAGCGCGAGCGGCAGGCCCCTGACCACCTGTCTGACGATCGGCGCGTGCGCCCGGCCCTGCGACTGCAGGTGCCCCAGCGGCGGCCGGCCGTCCTCGGCGAGGTAGAAGTCGTTGATCGCGACGGTCTTCTGGAAGACCGTCGGGTTGCGGCGCAGCGGATGCATCGCCTCCATCATGGTGGCGAGGTGCGCCATGTAGCGCCGTCCGACCAACCCCGAGCTGTTCGCCAGCCCGTGCGGGTGCCGGTCGGTGGCGCTGGCGAGCAGCAGGGCCGCGGAGTTGACCGCTCCGGCACTGAGCACGACCGTTCCCGCGCGCACCCGGACCAGCTCTGCGCCCCGGCGCACCAGCACCTCGGTGACGCGAGTGCCCGCCGGGTCGGTGATCAGCCGTTCGGCCCGCGCACCGGTCCACAGGTCGACGTTGTCGGACTTGACCGCGTCGGTGACGCAGACGACGTCGCTGTCGGACTTGCCGCGCACCTGGCACGGGAAGGAGTTGCAGGTGCTGCACAGCACGCAGCCGCCGCTGCCCGGCTCGATCAGTCCCAGCGGGAGGTGGGAGGGGTGCAGGCCCTGGGCCCGCAGCCCCTGGACGGCCTCCTCGACCGCCGACTCGTGCGGCACCGCCGGAAAGGGGAAGTCGTTCCGCGGTGGATCGGTCGGGTCGACGCCGGCACGCCCGTGCACGTGGTAGAGCCGCTCGGCTCGGTCGTACCAGGGCGCGAGGTCGTCGTAGGTCACCGGCCAGGCCGGCGACAGCCCCTCGGGGTACTCGATCTCGCCGAAGTCGGCTTCGCGGAGCCGCAGGAGCGCCGCCCCCCACATGGTGGTGTTGCCGCCCACCACGTAGTGCATGAAGGGCCGGAACTCCTGGTTGCGCCGGTTCAGCCAGACCTCCTGCGAGCGGTAGCGCTTCTCGTGCCACACCACGGTGGGGTCGGAGTTGGCGTTCTCGCGGGGAAGCCAGTCACCGCGCTCGAGCAGGAGCACGCTGGCGTCCTGGCCGGCCAGCGCCCAGGACATCGTGCCGCCGCCGGCGCCGCTGCCGATCACGACCACGTCGGCGTGCTCCACCTGTTCACCTGCCACTGCGCACCTGCTCCATCAGCTCGTGGTCCTCCAGCGCGCGCTCGAGACTCATCTCCGGTTGGGTCGAGGCACGGATGGACCGCACGAAGTCGCGGTACATCGCCTGGTAGCCACGGATGTCCCGGTACCCCGGGAGCAGCACCCGCGGCAGGCCCCGGCCACGCACCAGCACCGCTCCTCCGTTGGACTCGAAGCTGATCACACCCTCCCTGCCGTAGAGCTTGGAGGTGCGCAGCCCACGCAGCAACGAGGGAACCTCGCGGGAGTACACCAGCGTCCCCACGGCACCGGTGTCGTAGTCGAAGGCCACCACCATGCTGCGGTCGCGACGGTCGCCGGCCCGCGAACCGGACCGGTTGCGGGTGGCGGCGGGGCGGTGCCCGGAGACGCGCACGATCCGCGGACCGAGGCTGCCGGCGAGGTGGAGCCAGTGAATGCCTTCCTCGAAGAACGCGTCACCACCGGCGATCGCCTCGTCGTTGCGCCAGTCCTCAGCGGCCTTGGGACGGTCGGCGACGGTGACCACGCTCACCATCAGCAAGTCACCGACCACCCCCTCGGCGAGCAGGCGGCGCAGCGTCACGGCGAGCGGCTTGTAGTGGTCGTTCTCCCCCACCAGGACGGTCACCTCGGCCGCGTCTCGCCGCCGGGCGACCTCGTGGTAGTCCTCGGCGTGCAGGAACGCCGGCTTCTCCACCAGGACGTGCTTGCCGGCGCTGATCGCCGCCTCGGTCAGCTCACGGTGCAGCACGGGGGGTACGGCGACCACCACGGCGTCGACGGCGGGGTCCTCGATCGCGGCCGCGTAGGAGGCGTACGCCGAGCGGCCGGCGTAGCGCCGGCGGTAGGCCTCGGCCCGAACTGCGTCGCGACTGGCGTAGCTGCACTCGACCAGGCCGTGCAGCGAACGCAGGTGTCGGCTGTGCACTCCGGCGATGAACCCGCAGCCCAGGAAGGCGATCCGGACGCGCTCCCCCCCGAGGCTTGCTGCCACGCACCGAACCTACCATCGGCCCCCAGCGTGATCAGCCGCCTAGAGTGGCGAGGTGACTCTTCTCGCCGTGGTGTTCGCCTTCGGGAGCGCCCTCACCACGGCGTTCTCGACCTCGGTGCAGCACATCGCCGCGCACCATGCGCCGAAGTCGGCGAGTGGCGCCGGGGGGTTGCTGCGCCACCTGGTGCAGCAACCGCTGTGGTTGCTCGGGCAGCTGCTCGGCATCCTGGCGTTCGCCTTCCACGGGGCTGCGATGCATCACGGGCCGATCGCCCTGGTCCAACCGATCGTGATCTGCGGGATCGTGTTCGCGGTGCCGTTGAACGCCGCCATGGGGCGGACCTGGCCGCCACGCCGTGAGCTCGCGGCCGTGGCAGCGACCGCAGCGGCGCTGGGCACCTTCCTGGTGGTCTCGGACCCGTCCCCGGGGACGCGCGAGGAGTTCGGCTGGGCTCTGGCCGGGCCCGTGCTCGGCGGCGGGCTGCTCGCGTTCGCATTGCTCGTCGCCGCACACCGGGTCGAGCAACCGAACCGGCGCGGCTTCCTGCTCGGCACGGTCTCCGGGATCCTGTTCGGCCTCGTGGCGGTGCTGCTCAAGGCCACCCAGGTCGTCCTCGCGCGCGACGGCTGGGGCGCCATGCTGCTCAGCTGGCCGGTTCCCGCCCTCGTCGTGGCCGGGGTCGGCGGTGTGGCCGTGAACCAGCTCGCCTACCGCACGGCAAGGCTCTCGGCCTCGATGCCGGTGCTCAACGTCGTCGACGGCGCGGTCGCGATGTCCTTCGGCTACCTGTTCTACCGCGAAGTGCCCCGCCACGACCCGTGGGCCCTGCTGGTCGAGCTCATCGCCCTGGTCGTGCTGGCCCTCGGGCTCTGGGAGCTGGCCCGCTACGAAGCCGTGACCCTGGAAGGGGCCGCCGCCGGGAGCGAGGACGAGCCTCAGGCGGATTCGGGGTACGGCGTCCGGGTGTAGACGAAGGTGGCGCACTCCAGCCGGTCGACGCTGCCGTTGGGGCGGCGGTGGACCTGGAGGGTCTCGCCGTGGTGGTAGCCCGCGAGGCCGACGATGCGCTCGCTGCGGCATTCGAACTGCTCGGCCACCGCGTTGCGGACGAGGTCGCGGAACTCCAGGCGGTGGTTGTGCCAGCGCACCTCGAAGGCGGAGTTGCCCCAGAACCACCAGCCCAGCAGCTCGGCGGCCCAGTCGGGCACCTCGACGCTGGGGACCCAGGCCTCGAGCGGTGCCGGGGTCGTGCCGCCGAGCAGCGCGAGGGCCAGCTCGGCACCGTGGAAGCCGGTGGTGCCGTTGGTCAGCGCTGCCACGCCGTCGCCGGTCAGCGCGTTGACCAGCACCGTCGCCTGGAAGCCCGGCATCGAGCCGGTGTGCCCGACCAGCACGCCGTCCGCGTAGGGCACGAGCCGCATGCCCAGGCCGTACTCCGCAGCCGGAGGCACCGGCTGCCGCATCTCGGCCAGCTGCGGCGCGGCGAGGTGGCGCGCGAAGCGGGCGAGGTCGCCGATCGTGCTCCACAGCTGTCCCGCGGGGGCCATCGCACCGGTGTCGTGCAGCGGCTCCGGGGTCAGGGTGCCGGCGAGGTGGTCCACGCTCCACCCAGAGGTGTACGGCGCCTCGGGCAGGTAGGAGGTCCGGCCCATGCCGAGCGGTAGCAGCAGCTCCTCCCGCACCACCTCGAACCACGGCCGTCGGCGGACCGCGGCGACCACCGCGCCGAGGAGACCATAGCCGAGGTTGCTGTAGTGGTAGTGCTCGCCGGGGCCGAAGACGACGCCGTTGCCGTCGTTGGCGGCCAGCAGCGCCTGGAGCGTCACCCCCGGCGAGCGCTCCCACCAGGGGCCCACCGGCTCGCTCTGCATCCCGGAGACGTGGGCCAGCAGCAAGCGCAGCGACAGGGAGGAGTAGGCACCGGCGGGCACGAACTCCCCGAGCGGGTCGTCGAGGTCCAGCAGGCCCTCGTCGCGACAGTGCAGCACGCTCAGCGCCGTCATGGTCTTGGTGATCGACCCGATCCGGAACTGCGCGTCCTCCGCCACCGGGCTGCCCGCCTGACCGACCCAGACCGGCTCCAGTCCGCAGAGCACGCCGACCATCAGGGTCGGCAGTCGCCGCTCGGCCTGGTAGCGGTCCACCACGGCCTGCCAGTGGGCCGGTCGGCCGCCCGACGGCTCAGGCGAACGCATCGGGCGGTGGGCAGGCGCAGAGCAGGTGGCGGTCCCCGTAGGCCTGATCGATCCGCCGGACCGGCGGCCAGTACTTGTCCGGGTCGAAGCCGCTCGGGAACACCGCGGTGGCGACGTCGTACCCGAGGTCCGCGGTGAGCACCTCGGCGGTGTGCGGGGCGCCGCGCAGCGGGTTGCGCTCACCGTCCCAGTTTCCTCCCCCGACCTTCTCGATCTCCCCGCGGATGGCGGCCATCGCCGCGACGAACCGGTCCAGCTCCTCGAGGTCCTCGCTCTCGGTCGGCTCGACCATCAGCGTGCCGGCGACCGGGAAGGACATCGTCGGTGCGTGGAAGCCGTAGTCGATCAGCCGCTTGGCGACGTCGTCGACGCTCACGCCGGTGGCCTTGCTCAGTCCGCGCAGGTCGAGGATGCACTCGTGCGCGACCCGGTCGTTGTGGCCCCGGTAGAGCACCGGGTAGTGGTCCTGCAGCCGTTCGGCGACGTAGTTGGCCGCCAGCACAGCGACCGCGGTGGCCCGGGTGAGCCCCGCGGCGCCCATCATCCGCACGTAGGCCCAGGAGATCGGCAGGATGCCGGCCGAGCCGTACGGCGCCGCGCTGATCGGGCCGATGCCCTGGCGCCGATCCGGCTCGGGATGCATCGGATGGCTGGGCAGGTGCGGGGCCAGGTGCTCGCGCACCGCGACCGGACCCACGCCCGGTCCGCCGCCGCCGTGTGGGATGCAGAAGGTCTTGTGCAGGTTCAGGTGGGACACGTCGCCCCCCAGCTCCCCGGGCTTGGCGTAGCCGAGCAGGGCGTTGAGGTTCGCCCCGTCGACGTAGACCTGGCCGCCGGCCTCGTGCACCAACCGGCACAGGTCGGCGATGGTGTCCTCGTAGGCGCCGTGGGTGGAGGGGTAGGTGACCATGATCGCGGCGAGCTCGTCGCGGTGCTGCTCGCACTTGGCCCGCAGGTCCTCGAGATCGACCGACCCGTCGGCGGCCGAGTCGACGACCACGACCTTCATGCCCGCCATCACCGCGGACGCGGCGTTGGTGCCGTGCGCCGAGGACGGGATCAGGCAGATCGTGCGCGCGTGGTCGCCGTTGGCCTCGTGGTAGGCCCGGATCGCCATCAACCCGGCGAGCTCACCCTGGGACCCGGCGTTGGGCTGGATCGAGACCCGGGCGTAGCCGGTGACCGCGGCCAGCCAGCCCTCCAGCTGGTCGATCAGCTCGCGGTAGCCCTGGGCGTCCTCCGCCGGCGCGAAGGGATGGAGGTCGGCGAAGCCGGGCAGGCTGATCGGCTCCATCTCGCTGGTGGCGTTGAGCTTCATGGTGCACGAGCCCAGCGGGATCATGCCGCGGTCCAGGGCGTAGTCACGGGCCGAGAGCCGGCGCAGGTAGCGCAGCATGGAGGTCTCCGACCGGTGGGTGTTGAACACCTCGTGGGTCAAGAACTCCGTCGTCCGACGCACGTCGTCGAGCAGCGCGTCGTCGGTGGTGGAGCCGGCCTGGGTGGTGGAGCCGGCCTGGGTGGTGGAGCTCGTCGAGACCACGCCGAAGGCAGTGAGCACCGCCTCCAGCACTGCGGGCGACACCCCCTCCCCGACGCTGATGCCCACGTGGTCCTCGTCCACCAGCCGGAGGTGGACGCCGGCCTCGCGCGCCGCACCCACCACGGCCGCAGCCCGGCCGGGCACCCGCGCCAGCACGGTGTCGAAGAAGGCGCCGTGGACGACGTCGACTCCCCCGTCGCGCAGGGCGGCAGCCAGCCCAACGGCCTTGGCGGCGACGTCCCGCGCGATCGCGGTGAGGCCGGCCGGCCCGTGGTAGACGGCATACATCGACGCAGCGACCGCCAGCAGCACCTGGGCGGTGCAGATGTTGGAGGTCGCCCGGTCACGGCGGATGTGCTGCTCGCGGGTCTGCAGGGAGAGCCGGTACGCCGGACGCCCGGTCGCGTCGACCGAGACACCCACGAGCCGGCCGGGCAGCTGTCGTTCCAGCCCGTCGCGGACCGCCATGTAGCCGGCGTGCGGACCGCCGTAGAACAACGGCACCCCGAAACGCTGGGAGGAGCCGACGGCCACGTCGGCGCCGAGGGCCCCCGGGGACTCCAGCAGGCACAGGGCGAGCAGGTCCGCCGCGACCACGGCCAGCGCCCCACGAGCCTGCGCCTCGCCGATCACCGCACGGGGGTCCCACACCCGCCCGGAGGCACCGGGGTACTGCACCAGCACGCCGCTGAGCTTGCCGTCGGGCAGGCCCTCCTCGGCCAGGGGTGCCACCACGACCTCGATGCCCATCGCCCGCGCGCGGGTGCGGACCACCTCGATCGTCTGCGGCAGGGCATCGGCGTCCACCACGAACGGTCCCCCTCCCGAGCGACCCAGCGCCCGGCGCACCAGGGTCATCGCCTCCGCGGCCGCGGTGCCCTCGTCGAGCAGGGAGGCGTTCGCGACGCCGAGGCCGGTGAGGTCGCCGACCATGGTCTGGAAGTTCAGCAGCGCCTCCAGCCGGCCCTGGCTGATCTCGGGCTGGTAGGGGGTGTAGGCGGTGTACCAGGACGGGTCCTCGAGCACGTTGCGCCGCACCACCGGCGGCGTCACGGTGCCGTGGTAGCCCAGTCCGATCATCGGCACCAACGGGTTGTTGCGGGCCGCGAGCGCGCGCAGCTCCACGGCCGCCTCCTGTTCCGAGGCAGCCGGCGGAAGGTCGAGACCGTCGCTGCGGATCCGTCCCGGCACGGCCTCGTCCATGAGGCCCTCGAGGCTGGCGACGCCCAGAGCCTTGAGCATCTCGGTGATCTGCGCGTCGTCCGGGCCGATGTGCCGGTCGGAGAAGCTGGCGGCGTCAGGCATGTCTCTCCCGCAGGCGTCGAGGCGGATGCTTCGCCTCCCCCTCAGTCAGGACCCGGAGGACCGGACACCCTTCTGAGCTGCTCGCCTGCGCGGTCCTTGGGCCTGAGAGGTTCTGGGGAGAATTTGCCCCTTCGGCGCCCCGTGCGGGAACTCTCCCGCGCAGTCTTGTCGCGGGTCCGAGCCTAGCCCAACTCCTCGGCGCCGCGGGCTCAGCCGGTCAGTCGGGTCTTGCGTCGGGCGGCGAGCTCGTCGCCATCGATCTCGCCGTCCTCCGCGGCGGTGCGCTCGGAGGGCAGGTCGGCCAGCGAGCCCTCGATCTCGCGCCACACGCCCCCGATCGCGATGCCGAAGACGCCCTGACCGCCCTGGAGCAGGTCGATGACCTCGTCGTTGCTGGTGCACTCGTAGACCGAGGCCCCGTCGCTCATCAGGGTCACCCTGGTCAGGTCGTCGGTGCCCCGGGCGCGCAGGTGGGTGACTGCCTGGCGGATCTGTTGCAAGGAGATGCCGGCGTCGAGCAGCCGCTTGATGATCTTGAGCAGCAAGATGTCGCGGAAGCTGTAGAGGCGCTGGGTGCCCGAGCCGGTGGCGCCGCGCACCGAGGGCTCGACCAGGCCGGTGCGTGCCCAGTAGTCCAGCTGGCGGTAGGTGATGCCGGCGGCGTTGCACGCGGTCGGACCGCGGTAGCCCAGGTCGTGGGGCAGCGGCGAGACGTCGTCGTCGAACAGCAGCCCCTGCTCGTTGGCGGCCAGGGCGGCCTCTTCTGCCTCGCGCTGGGCTTGCTCGCTGCGGGGATCGTTGCTCGTGCCCACTGCTACCTCCGAAGATCCGGCCTCACTGAGCGTAACCCCGTGCGAATGCCAAGGGTGGAGTTACAGCGAAGACACCCATGAACCTAAACCGACGCTGGAGGGTTGGTCAAAGGACCGGGCGGCGTGTCGAACCTTCAAGTTCAACTTGAAGTTCAGCGTTGGCCCTCTTCGAAGTCCTCCGGGGAGACGTGGTCGAGGAACTCCCGGAACTTCTCCACCTCGTCCTCCTGCTCGTCGGGGACGGTGATCCCGGCGTCCTCGAGCAGCTCCTCGGCGCACACGATCCGCGAGCCGGTGCGCAGCGCGAGCGCGATCGAGTCGGAGGGACGGGCGCTGATCTCGGTCCCCGAGCCGAGCACGAGCGTGGCGTAGAAGACGTTCTCGCGCATCTCGGTGATCTGCACCTCGCGCAGGGTGTTGCCGGTGGCCTCGAGCACGTCCTTGAGCAGGTCGTGGGTCAACGGCCGGGGCGGCACCACGCCCTGCTGGGCGAAGGCGATCGCGGTGGCCTCGACCGCACCGATCCAGATGGGCAGGTAGCGGTCGCCGCCGCTCTCGCGCAGCAGCACGATCGGCGAGTTGGAGGGCATCTCCACCCGCACCCCGACGATCTCGACCTCCAGCATGCTGCCAGCGTACGCGGCTCAGCGCAGCGAGCGGAGTCCCGCCTTGACCAGCGCGGCGTGCAGCCGGATGGAGAGCACCGCCATCTCGTCCATGGTCTGAGCCGCCTTGCCCTCGGCGCCCTGCTCACGGCTGCGGCGGATCGGCGCGACGATCTGCTCGACCAGGCCGATCTCCCGGTCCGCGGCGGTCTTGAAGGCGCGCAGGTGTCGTGGCTCGAAGCCGTAGGCCGCGAGCTCGCCGGCCACCTTGGCGATCACCAGCGCATCGGGGTCGTAGTGCTTGGACCCAGGCCTGGTGCGCACCAGGCCGAAGTTCTCCAGCTGGTCGAGCAGCTCCTCGGTGATCTCGGCGGTCTTCACCAGCTCGCGCCGGGAGACCCGCACGTCGGCGCGGCTGGACAAGATCGACTCCACCCCGGGGGCCGGGTTCGCCAGCAGTCCGGTCGGGATGCTCGGCGACCCGCTGGGCGCCGGCGGCTCCAGGCCGCGGTCCAGGGCGTCGAGGTGCTCGCGGATCACCTTCAGCGGCAGGTAGTGCTCGCGCTGCATCCGGATGATGTAGCGCAGCCGTTCCATGTCGTCCACGGAGTACTTGCGGTAGCCCGAGGGGGTGCGCTCCGGACTGATCAGCCCCTCGTTCTCGAGGTGGCGGATCTTCGACTCCTTGATGTCGACATCGGGGAACTCCGCCTTCAGGTCGGCGACGGCCTGCCCGATCGTGACCCTGCCCACCTTCGGCGCGGCCTGCCTCGCGGCGACCACGCTCAGGAGGCCTTCGCGTCGCTGGCGAAGAAGATCAGCCGGAACTTCCCGATGCGCACCTCGTCGCCGTTCTGCAGGTCGGCCTCGTCGACGCGGTCACCGTTGAGGTAGGTGCCGTTGAGGCTCCCCACGTCGCGCACCGAGAAGGTGTCCTCGCCGCGGTGGAACTCCGCGTGCCGGCGCGAGACCGTGATGTCGTCGAGGAAGATGTCGCTCTCGGGGTGGCGACCGACGGTGTTCAGGGCGGTGTCGAGCAGATAGCGGCTGCCCGCCCCCGGGCCACGCTGCACCACCAGCAGCGCGCTGCCGGCCGGCAGCGCGTCGACCGCGGCGGCGTCGGCGTCGTTGAGCTTGGCGCGCTCGTCGCTCTCCCCCTTGCGCTCGGAGGTCGGCGGAGCGCCGAAGGTGATCGTCGCCGAGCTGTCCTCCTGGCGCGACTCACCCTCGGGCCGGGCCAGCGGAGAGCCGCACTGGGAGCAGAACTTCGCGTTGTCGGCGTTCTGGCTTCCGCACTGCGAGCAGTAGGGCATGTCGTCGATCTCCAGTCGTCGAGCGGCGGTCGGCTGCTACCCAACCCTGAAGCAGTGGTCGAGGTTCAGGGTTGGGCGTCAATCTATCAGCGCCGCATAGCCCGCGGCGTCGATCAGGTCGACCGATCCGGACTGGTCCGGAGCGACCTCGAAGAGCCAGCCCTCGCCGTAGGGATCGGTGTTGACCAGCTCGGGGGTGGAGTCCAGGGCCTCGTTGCGCGCGACGACCTCGCCACCGATCGGCGTGTAGACCTCCGAGACCGACTTGGTCGACTCCAGCTCCCCCACCACGTCGCCGGCGCCGAGCGTCGCCCCCACCTCCGGGAGCTGCACGTAGACGATGTCGCCGAGGGCGTCCTGGGCGTAGTCGGTGATGCCGATGCGCACCGACCCCTCGGCCTGGCCCGGCTCCCGGACCCACTCGTGCTCGGAGGTGTACTGGAGGTCGTCAGGGATCATGCCGCGAAGGCTACTGCCCCTCGACCGGTTGGGCGTACCGCGGCTGCGAGGGCTGCCGGGTGACCGTGACCCGCACCAGGTCCAGCTTCTTGACCGCCACCTCGCCGCCGTCGAGCTCGACGTCGTCGATGAAACCGCCGTCGAAGTTCATCGCTCCGGCGAGCGTCGTCGGGCTGCCGATCGCGTCGATGACGTACGGCGCCTGGAGGGCCTGTCCGTCGACCCGGATCCCGTCGGGGTCGTCCTCGAAGGAGGTCTGGGCCACCACCCGGACCTTGTCGTTGATCTCCATCGCCTCGACGCCGGCGTTGCGCAGCTCCTCGATGCCGTCGAGGAGGTGGTTGAGGCTGAGCTCGCCGCCGGGATCCGAGACGGTGATGCGCAGGCCTGGGCCGGTGGCGGGGAGGGTGCCGGCCAGCACGCCGAGCGTCTCGAGCTGCGAGCGGGCCTGCTCCAGCGCGGCGGCCCGCCGCTGGGTCGAGCTGCGCAGCCGGTCGCGGGTGTTCTCCAGCTCGGAGATGTCGCGCTCGGCCTTGCGCGAGGCGGCCTGGAGCCCGTTGAGGGTCTGGATCAGCTCGGACTCACGTAGGTTGCTGTAGGTGTCGTCGCGACCGTTCAGGCGCGCCTGGGTGACAGCGGCGAACGCGAGCACCGCCAGGAGCACGGCCACCACGGCCTGGCCGCGCGAGGGCCGGAAGAACGAGCGGCGCAGCCGGGCGACCCCGCCGCTCTCGTCGGGCCCGGCCGGGACCGGCTGCTGTTCCGAGGACGGCTCAGGCATGGAAGACGTGTCGCCGGATCGCCGCGACGTTGGCGAAGATGCGGATGCCGAGCACGACGACCACCCCGGTGGACAGCTGGGCGCCCACCCCGAGCTTGTCGCCGAGGTAGACGATCATCGCCGCGATCAGCACGTTGCTGATGAAGGAGATGACGAAGACCTTGTCGTCGAAGATCCCGTCGAGGTAGGCGCGGAAGGCTCCGAAGACCGCGTCGAGGGCCGCCACCACCGCGATCGGCAGGTAGGGCTCGAGGGCGAGCGGCACGTCGGGACTGAAGAAGAGCCCGAGGACCACGCCCACCACGAGTCCGAGAATGGCGATCATTGGGCTCCTCCGGAGGGCCGTCGTGCGTAGCGCAGCTCGCCGACGTCGGCCGCCGGCAGGTGCAGTGAGTCCGCGGTCGTGATGGTCAGCTGCAGTCCGACCTCGCGCTGCAGGTCCAACCATGCCTGACCGCTGGTGGTCTCGGCGAAGCGCGCCGGCAGCGTGTCGGGGTCGCCGATCGCCGTGACGACGTACGGACGCCGCAGGGAGCGGTTGTTGACCGTGATCGCGCTGCCGGCGAGCCGGATCGCGCTGAGGTTGGTCAGTCGCTGGCCATTGACGGCGATCGCCTCGGCGCCGGCCTCCCACAACCCGTTGGCCAGTCGCTGCAGGTCGGAGTCGAGGACCTTGTTGCGGGCGCTGTCTGCGCCCGGGGCGTCGTCGACGACCACCCGCACACCGGGCCCGTCGACCGCGATGGTGCCGGCCCGGACACCGAGCACCTGCAGCCGGTCGAGCAGGGCCTGGGCCGAGGAGTCGCCGCGCAGGTGCTGGCGCTCGAGCTTGCTGGTCTCCCGCTGGAGGTCGCGGATGTGCTCGCGGGCCTCGGCGAGCCCGGTGCGGGCCGCGTCCACCTGGCCGACCAGCTCGCGCCGCTCCTGCTCGTTGCTCGGCGCGTTGCGCGAGGTCTGCGCCCCCGCCGCCACGATCAGCACGGCGAAGAGCGCGATGGTGATCGCCCCCGCCGGGCCGATCCTGCGTCGGCCGCGGCGGTGCTCCTCCCCCGTCTCGCCGGTCTCGCCGGTCTCTGCGCGACGGTGGGCGACCCAGGCGTAGTCCTCGTCGAAGGCGTGGGTGGTCAGGTAGCCGAGCAGGTCGTGCCGCTCCTGGCCGGGGTGCCGGCTCATTCGCCGGCCAGGTCGGGGGCGCGCATGCCCCGGTCGGCCATCAGCTTGCGGACCTGCCACGCATAGAGGATGCCTGCCCACCAGTAGAGACCGATGCCCCAGATGGCGAACGCCCACCCGAAGACCTGCGCCAGCAGGGCGACGGTGCCCTCGCCGTCGCCCAGGAAGAGCAGCGGGAAGGCGTAGAGGAGGGCCGCGGTGGCGGCCTTGCCGAGGTAGTGCACCGGCAGGGCGGAGTAGCCGCGGGTGCGCAGGAACGGCACCAGGCCCCACAGCAGCAGGTCGCGCAGCGGCAGGATGATCGCCACCCACCACGGGATGATGTCGCGCAGCATCAGCCCGATGACCGCGGCGAGGATGTAGAGCCGGTCAGCCACCGGGTCGAGGATCTCGCCCACCGTCGAGGTCTGGTGCAGCCGGCGGGCGAGGTAGCCGTCGAGCCAGTCGGTGACCCCCGAGAGCGCCAGCACCGCGAGGGCGAGCAGGTCCTCCTCGGGCCCGAGGACCAGCCACAAGAACAGGGGGACGCCGGCCAGCCGCACCATGCTGATCACGTTGGGCACGGTCCACACCCGCGAGGTGCGTTCGTCGTACCGCTGGACCACCGACATCCCTTCCGCCCGGGCTCGTTCGGTGGTCACCCTATCGACGGGCGCCCCGCCCTCACGGTCAGTGTCGGGCAGCGGTGTCGGGTCGGTGTCGGCTCAGTGCACGAGACAGCCGCAGCGCGGGCAGTGCTCGCGCGCCGAGCTGCCGATCTCCTGCCCGCAGCCGCACACGACGAACGTCGTGATGCCGGCGCCGCCGGAGCTGCTGCCGCCGTAGAGAGCGGCCTCGGTCGCGATCATGTGGATCTCCCCAGAAGAGTTCGTACGAACATGGAACGACCCACCCAAACCGGGATGACGCTGAACACGCCGAAATAGTCCGAAGTGACTACGTGCTTTGACCCCTCCAGGCAGTCAGGCGCGCCAGCGCTGCGCCCGCTCCTCGGCCTTGCGGTCGGCGTGGTTCTGGTAGTGCATCACCACGTCGGTGAACATCTTCCAGGGCACGTCTCGGGCGTGGACCACGGCGAACCGCCCGTCGTAGCAGCGGAAGGCCATCTCGCCGTCCCGGCCGAGGACCTCCACGGACGGGTCGACGAGGTCGAAGCGCTCGACCTTGCCGTGCCGCTTGATCTCCAGGATCGAGTTGCGGATCGTCACGATCTGCGGGATCCGCATCTGGGCGACGGTCCAGAGCACGACCATGACGAACGCCGAGCAGCAGGCGACGATGATCCAACCGACCTGCTGGTCGCGGACCGCGAAGTACGTCGCGACCGCGGTGAGGACGACGAAGGCGAGCAGCGAGCCGTACAGGACGGCGCGTCCCTTGACCGGGGCGACGAACTTGTAGATCTCGTTGGGGGTCTGCAGCGGCTGCGGCAGGGCCTTGCTGTCGCCCGGCTTCTTGAGTTCCACGGTGACCTCCCCTCTTCCCTGTCGGAAAATGTACGGGATGCGGCGCCGCTGTGCAGGCGTGTGCTCTAACGTCCGGCGCATGGGTCGACTCCTCTGCCTCGTTGCCGTGCTGCTCGCGGCGACCGGCTGCGGTGGCGAGCCCGCCGACCCGCCGCGCTCCGGCCTCTACGCGAAGGTCAAGGACTGGACCTGTGCCGACGTCGGCCAGGAGGCCATCCGCATCTCCCGGACCGGTGGACGCGGAGCGAAGCTGCTGACCGTGCGACGCCCCGTGCCGCTGCAGGACAACCGGGTGCCCGGGATGGCGCTGCCGACCGGAAAGACCGACCAGGCCTTGCTCCTGCACTGCGCGGCGAAGGCCACCTGGTCCGACGCCTCCCGCTCCCCTGTCGACCTGCGCTGGACCGTCGACCCCCACGGCGAGCAGTACGTCTACTACCAGAGCATCGAGAAGTAGCCGACCGACGAAGCCCTTCGCACCACCGGTGGGGGGCTTTGGTCCCTGACCCTCGGCCCGGGCCCGGTGCGACGCTGGTGGCAGGGAGGCCGCCATGCCCACGAGCCAGGTACGACGTCCGCGACTGCCCGGACAGCGCAGCTCGCCGGAGGCGCTCGACTACGAGACGGTGCGCGGGGAGTTCTCCTGGTCCGCCGCCCGGACCGCGCTCGACGGCCTGCCCGGCGGCGGACTGAACATCGCGCACGAGGCGGTCGACCGGCACGTGGCCGCCGGACACGGAGCACGGACGGCGCTGCGCTGCCTCGCCCCGAAAGGGGAGGTCACCGACGTCTCCTACGACGAGCTGCGCCGTGCCAGCAACCGGTTCGCCCACGTGCTCCGCTCCTTGGGGATCGAGCACGGCGACGTGGTCATGTCACTGCTGGGCCGTACCGCCGACCAGTACGTCGCCGCGCTCGGGACCCTGAAGCACACCAGCGTGTTCGCGCCGTTGTTCTCCTCCTTCGGGCCCGAGCCGATCCACGAGCGCCTGCGGCTCAGCGGCGCGCGCGTCCTGGTGACCACCCCGGAGCTCTACCGCCGCAAGGTCGCGGGGGTCGAGACCGACCTCGACCGGCTCGAGCACGTCCTCCTGGTGCCCGGACGCGATCCCGACGCGGAGCTCACCGGGCTGGGGCCGCACACCCGCGACCTCGCCTCGATGCTGGCGGCCGCCGACGACGAGTTCGAGATCCCGCACACCGACCCCGAGGACATGGCGCTGCTGCACTTCACCAGCGGCACCACCGGGAAGCCCAAGGGCGCCATCCACGTGCACGAGGCCGTGGTGGCCCACCACGCGACGGCGGCGTACGCGCTGGACCTGCGGCCCGACGACGTCTTCTGGTGCACCGCGGATCCCGGCTGGGTGACGGGCACGTCGTACGGGATCATCGCGCCGCTCACCCACGGCGCCACCCTGGTGGTCAACGCCGGCGAGTTCGACGCGCGGGCCTGGTACCGGATCCTCGCCGAGCAGCGGGTGACCGTCTGGTACACCGCACCCACGGCGCTGCGGATGCTCGTCAAGTACGGCACCGACCTCGCCCACGAGTTCGACCTCGGCGCCCTGCGGCACATCGCCAGCGTCGGCGAGGCACTCAACCCCGAGGTGGTCGAGTGGGGGCGCGAGGCCTACGGCCTGCCGATCCACGACAACTGGTGGCAGACCGAGACCGGCGCGATCATGGTCAGCAACTACGCGTTCATGGACGTCCGGCCCGGTTCCATGGGCCGGCCGATGCCGGGGGTCACGGCCTCGGTCCTGGTCCGCGGTGAGGACGGGCGCGCCGCGGTCTCGGAGTCGGACACGGTGACCGAGGCGGGACCCGGGGAGCTGGGCGAGCTGGCGCTGCGCCCCGGATGGCCGTCGATGTTCCGAGGCTACCTGGACCAGCCCGAGCGCTACGCCAAGGCGTTCGCCGGCGGCTGGTACCTCAGCGGGGACCTTGCCCGGGTGGACGAGGACGGCTACTTCTGGTTCGTCGGCCGCGCCGACGACGTGATCAAGTCCGCCGGCCACCTGATCGGTCCCTTCGAGGTCGAGACCGCGCTGATGGAGCACCCCTCGGTCCTCGAAGCCGGCGTGATCGGGATGCCGGACCCGCTCGCCGGTGAGGTGGTCAAGGCCTTCGTCACGGTGCGTCCCGGCTTCGCGCCGACAGAGGAGCTGCGCAAGGAGCTGCTCGCCTTCGGCCGCAAGCGGCTGGGCGGGCTGGCACCCAAGGAGATCGACTTCGACCCGCACCTGCCGCACACCAGCAGCGGCAAGGTGATGCGGCGGCTGCTCAAGGCCCGTGAGCTCGGGCTCCCCACGGGCGACACCTCGACCCTGGAGCCACCGACATGAGCACCCGCAAGACGGCGACGAGGGCGGGGCCCGCCTCCAGAAGCCCGGCAGTCGGCCCGATCACGGCCCAGCGCCGCGAGCTGCTGCACACGATGCTGCTGATCCGGCGCTTCGAGGAGAAGTGCGCCGAGCTCTACAGCGCGGCCAAGATCCGCGGCTTCCTGCACCTCTACGTCGGCGAGGAGGCCGTGGCCACCGGCGTGCTGTCCGCTCTCGGCGCCGACGACGCCGTGGTCACCACCTACCGCGAGCACGGCCACGCGCTGGCCCGGGGGGTGCCGGCCGACTCGATCATGGCCGAGATGTTCGGCCGGGTGACCGGCTGCAGCCGCGGACGGGGCGGGTCGATGCACCTGTTCGACAAGAGCCGCAACTTCGTCGGGGGCAACGCGATCGTCGGCGGCGGCATCCCGCTCGCGATCGGGATGGCCCTTGCCGACAAGCTCCTCGGTCGCGACCGGGTCACCGCGGTGTTCTTCGGTGACGGCGCCGTGGCCGAGGGCGAGTTCCACGAGTCCATGAACCTCGCCTCGCTGTGGCGGCTGCCGGTGCTGTTCGTCTGTGAGAACAACCGCTACGCGATGGGCACCAAGCTGAGCACCGAGCACGCGAACGTGGAGCTGGCGATGCGGGCGTCGTCGTACGGCGTGACCGCCTGGCCGGTCGACGGCATGGACGTGCTGGCCGTCCTGGACGCCGCGCACCGGGCCGTGGAGGAGATCCGGAGCGGGGCCGGGCCGCACTTCCTGGAGATGCGGACCTACCGGTTCCGCGCGCACTCGATGTACGACTCCGACCGCTACCGCGACAAGGCGGAGATCGCGGTGTGGAAGCAGCACGACCCGATCGAGGCACTGCTCGAGCTGATGCGCGCCGAGCACCAGGTCGACGACGAGTGGCTGGCCGAGCTGGAGAGGGACGTCGCCGCCGTGATCGAGCGGGCGATCGACGTCGCCGACGCCGCTCCGCTCGAGCCGGTCGAGGAGCTCACCAGGTTCGTCACCTCCGACAGGCAGGAGGCAGGGTGACATGACCACCTCGACGGGCCCTACCACGACGGGCCCTACCACGACGGCCCCTACCACGACGGCGGAGGCCGCGACGATGACCTACCGCGACGCCCTGCGCGAGGCGATCCGGGACGCGATGCGTCGCGACGAGCGCGTGTTCCTGATGGGCGAGGACGTCGCGGCGTACGGCGGCTGCTTCGGGGTCAGCCTCGGCCTGGTCGAGGAGTTCGGGGCCGAGCGCGTCCGCGACACCCCGCTCTCGGAGTCCGCCTTCGTCGGGGCGGGCATCGGCGCCGCCCTCAACGAGATGCGCCCGATCGTCGAGGTGATGACGGTCAACTTCAGCCTGCTGGCGCTGGACCAGATCATGAACAACGCCGCCTCGCTGCTGCACATGTCCGGCGGTCAGTACAACGTGCCGGTGGTCATCCGGATGACCACCGGCGGCGGCCGTCAGCTCGCCGCCCAGCACTCCCACAGCCTCGAGGGCTGGTACGCCCACATCCCCGGCATCCGCATCCTCGCCCCGGCGACCCTGGAGGACGCCCGTGGCATGCTCTGGCCCGCGCTGGAGGACCCCGATCCGGTGCTGGTCTTCGAGCACGGGTCGCTGTACAACCTCAAGGGGTCGCTGCCCGAGGACGCGGGCCCGGTCGACATCGAGCACGCGGCGGTACGCCGTACCGGCTCTGACATCAGCCTGGTGACCTACGGCGGCAGCCTCGGCCCGACGCTGGCGGCGGCCGAGGAGCTGGCCGCCGGAGGGGTCTCCGCGGAGGTCGTCGACCTGCGCACGCTGCGACCCCTGGACGACGCCACGATCCTCGGCTCGCTGGCCCGCACCCACCACCTGGTGGTCGTGGACGAGGGCTGGAAGTCCGGCAGCCTGTCCGCGGAGATCGTGGCCCGCGTGGCCGAGCGGGCGCTCTACGAGCTCGACGGCCCGGTGGAGCGGGTCTGCACCGCCGAGGTGCCACTCCCCTATGCCAAGCACCTGGAGGACGCCGCGCTGCCCTCGGCCCCGCGGGTCGTGGCGGCGGCCCGGCGTGCGCTCGGACTCGCCCCGGCCGCGGAGGTCTGAGCGATGGCCGAGTTCCAGATGCCGTCCCTCGGGGCCGACATGGAGGAGGGCACCGTCCTGGAGTGGCTGGTCAAGCCGGGCGACATCGTCCACAAGGGCGACATCGTGGCGGTGGTCGACACTGCCAAGGCAGCCGTCGAGGTCGAGACGTTCACCGAGGGGACCATCGACAAGCTCCTGGTGGACGTCGGCACCAGGGTCCCCGTGGGAACGCCGCTGGCCCTGATCGGTGCAGGCCAAGGCGCAGCCGCTGCGCCGGCCGAGGCTCCTCCCGCCGCGACATCTCCCGCCGCGACACCTCCGGCAGCGCGCCCCCACGAGGCCGCGACTCCCCTGGTCAAGAAGGTGGCCCGGGAGCTCGGGATCGACCTCGCGGAGGTGGCCGGCACCGGTCCGCACGGCAGGATCACCCGCGAGGACGTGCAGCGGGCGGCGGCTCCACCGGCTGAGCCCCCGCGCGCCGAGGCACTGCCCGTCATCCGGGTCCAGCCCCCGAGCGCTCCTTCGACGCGGGTGCACGCAACGCCTCGGGCCAGGCACCTGGCCGAGGAGCTGGGCGTCGACCTCGAGGCCCTGGCCGCGACGTTGCCGGCCGATGAGATGGTCCGCGCCCCCGACGTACGCCGGGCCGCGGCAGCGGTGCAGCCGGAGGCTCCGGCAGCCGTCGAACGGCCCGGAAGGGCAGCAGCCCAGGACGCCATGCGGCAGGCGATCGCCCGGCTGATGGCGCGCTCGAAGCGGGAGATCCCGCACTACTACCTGACCGAGACCGTGGACCTGAGCCGAGCTCTCGCGTGGATGCGCGACCGCAACCGGGTGCTGCCCGTGACGGGACGTCTGCTCCCGGCGGCGTTGCTGCTCAAGGCCACCGCCGTGGCGGCGAGGAAGCACCGCGAGCTCAACGGCTTCTGGGTGGACGACGCGTTCGCCGCCGGCAGCGGCGTCCACCTCGGGGTCGCTGTCTCGCTGCGCGGCGGCGGCCTGGTCGCACCGGCCCTGCACGACGCGGACACCCTGGACCTGGGCGAGCTGATGGCGCGGATGCGCGACCTCGTCTCCCGCGCCCGGGCCGGACGGCTGCGCGGCAGCGAGATGTCCGACCCGACCCTGACCGTGACCAACCTCGGCGACCAGGGCGTCGAGTCGGTGCTCGGCGTGATCTACCCACCGCAGGTGGCCTTGGTCGGCTTCGGCAAGGTCGTCGAGCGTCCGTGGGCGAGTGACGGGATGCTGGGCGTTCGGCCCGTCACCACACTCACCCTGGCCGCCGACCACCGCGCCACCGACGGATTCACCGGCGCGCGCTTCCTGACCACCATCGACGAGCTGCTGCAACGACCGGAGGAACTGTGACCACCACCCTGACCACCGAGGCCGCGCGCGACGCCGTGGCCGCCTCCGTCCTCGAGATCGTCCCGGACGCCGACCTCGACTCACTCGGTGCCGACGAGCCGATCCGGGAGGCCTTCGAGCTGGACTCGATGGACTTCTTGACCTTCGTCGAGCAGCTGAGCTCCCGCACCGGCGTCCGCATCGACGAGTCGGACTACGAGCACCTGACCACCATGGCCGACTGCGTCGCGTTCCTGACCAGCCGCACGGGCGGCTGAGCGGCGATGGGCGTCACCGCGGACCTCGGCTATACCTTGCCGCGCCCGAACGTCTTCCAGCGCTCCGTCCAGGCGCTGGCCTCCACCCGGCCCGGAGCCTGGCTGTTCGCCAAGATCCTGGCCCGCCTGGACCGGGTGTTCGACCGGCTGATGCACGGCCGGACCAGCCTGCCGGAGGTGCTGGCCGGGCTGCCCGTCGTGCTCCTTGCCACTACCGGGCGGCACAGCCACCAGCGACGAGAGACTCACCTGATCGCGGTGCCCTTCGCGGACACCCTGGCCCTGCTGGGCACCAACTTCGGGCAGCCGCACACCCCGGACTGGGTGCTGAACCTCGAGGACCACCCGGCGGCCACGGTGTCCCACCACGGCGCCACGGTGCCGGTCCGGGCGAGGCCGGCCACCGCCCTGGAGCGCGCGGCGGTCCTGGACGACTCACGCGGGGTCTACGGTGGCTACGTGAAGTACCAGCAGCGGATCACCGGGCGACGGTTGCGGATCTTCGTGCTGGAAGCTGCCTGACTCGCGCCAGGGACGGCTCATGGAAGTGATCGGGTTGTGGCGCTATCCCGTCAAGTCACTGCAGGGTGAGGCGCTGACCTCGGCCGAGGTGGAGAGCGACGGGTTCGTCGGCGACCGACGCTGGGGCATCCGCGACGAGAGCACCGGCCGCATCCTCACCGCCCGACGCCGGCCCGAGCTGCTCGCCGCCGCCGCGGCGCTCGACGGAGATACTCCGGTGATCACCCTGCCCGGCGGCCGGACGCTCTCGGGTCCGGGCCAGGCGACCGACGCGGCCCTCTCCGAGTGGCTGGGGAGCCGTGTCTCCCTGGCCCGGTCCGCGGGGAGCGCGCCGGGCAGGGCGGAGGCGTTCACCGACGCGACCGACGACAGCAGCGCGGCGTACGAGTGGACGATGCCGGAAGGACGTTTCGTCGACGCCTCACCGATCCTCCTGCTGTCCTCGACTTCGCTGAGAACCGCGGCCGGGCTGCATCCCAGCGGCACCTGGGACGTCCGACGGTTCCGGCCCAACGTCCTGGTCGCAGCCGACGGGGAGGGGTGGCCGGAGGACTCGTGGATCGGCGCGACGTGGTCGTCGGGCGAGGTCGAGCTCGAGCCCGTCGAGCAGTGCAGCCGATGCACCATGGTGACGCGTCCGCAGCCCGGCGGCCTGCAGCCGGACGTGGAGATCTTCCGCACGCTGGCTCGTCACCATCGCGGGCGCTTCGGGGTCTGGTCCGACGTTCGCAACGCAGGCACGCTCACGGTCGGGGACACCGCCCAGGTCTCACCCCACTAGCAGTCAGCGCAGCCACTTGCCGAGCTCGGCGTCGGCGAGCAGCTGTCGAGCCGCGGCCTCGTCGTCGTCGCTCACCAGCACCCGCATCCGGATCGCGCCGATGGAGCCCTCCAGGACGCTCATGTTGCGGTCGGCGACCTGGTAGCGAATGCCCGCCTCGGTGAGGAGGTCCTCGATCACCGCGATCAGCGCGATGTCGTTGGACCGGACCAGCTCAGCCATCGGCGCTCTCGATCGCAGTGTCGACCAGGCAGCGGCTTTCCACCGAAGTGCTCACGAGGTCAGTGTGCGGCACCGGTCGAGCAGAGTCTGGAGAAGCGCCGTACGGCCGCGACGACAGCCGCCCGGCCCGTTGTGTCCGTCGGGTGAATCGGAGCTTGCCGGTGCCCAGGCGGGTGGCCAGCAGGCGGGGGTCGTGGGCCGGCCGCTACCTCCTCCCGGTCAAGGACGCCGTCCGCAAGTCCGCCCCCCTCACGCCCGGCCGATCGTCTCCGGGTTGCGCCACTCGGCACCCGACAGCTGCGTGATCCGCCAGGCGAGGGCCGTCGCAGCCGCTGCGGCGAGCGCGTACTTGAGGGCGGCGAGCGCGAGCACATCTCCCGGGGCCGCGATCTCGAGGGTGAACGCCGCACCGGCCAGTCCGACGACCCAGAGCGGGACCAGGCGACGGCGGTAGAACGCGACAGGGAGCAGGATCACCGACAGTCCATAGGCCAGGATGAGCGGCAGCACCAGTAGTCCGACGGCGGCGGCGCTGTTGATGCTGTCCAGGATCTCGATCGCCGCGCTACGGCCGGGGGTCGCGTCGACGATCTGGATCGTGACCAGGGAGAAGGTCGCGTAGGCGACGTGGCCGAGGGCCCCCATCACCCCGAAGAGGGCGGCCGCCCAGGCGAGCCGCCTCCCGCGACCGCGGACCACCCGCGCGGCCCCGATCACGCCGACGACGAGCAGGATGGACGAGACGGTGAGTACGGCGGCCTCGGCCGTCAGGCGGCCGGGCGCGGACGAGGCCGCGTCGTACAGGCCGGTCGCCTGTCCGTCGTTCGGCGGCGCGATCACACCGCCGACGCCGACCAGGAGGGTCGAAGCGGCGAGCGCCCCTGCGGTGACCAGGGCATGGGTGCGTGAGACGTCTGCCTCGACGTGGTTCGGCTCGGGCAAGACCTGCGGTTCGTGCAACATCGGACTGGCTCCTCTGCGACGGGAACTGACCCGTGAAGTCCATCGGTCGCCGTCGGCCCGCGCGTCGGTCTCACGGGCAGTCTCGGTAGCTCCCGGCTCCAGAAGTCGCGGAGCCGGCTCCATCCGCGAGTTGAGGAAGCTGGCCGCAAGGTGGATGCCGCCTTCGGCGCCGTCTGGCACTACGGCTTCGGTCTGGTCCTCGTCACCGGTGCCTGGATCGCCGGAGTCCTGGTGCGGGCGCGCTCCACCGCTGAGGCGGAGGCGGTCGCCAGCGCCCATCACCGCGCAGGACAGGCCGCCGCCGAGGAACGTGAGCGCATCGCGCGAGAGCTCCACGACATCGTCTCCCACGGCCTCTCCGCGATGGTCGTCCAGGCAGCCGCGGCCGCAGAGCTGATCGACCGCTCCCCCGACGCTGCCCGCAAGGCCATGCACGAGGTCCAGACGACAGGCGTCGCCGCGATGATGGAGATGCGGCACATGCTCGGGCTCATGCGCGGAGGCGAGGCCACCGGACGCCGTCCACCACCCGCGCTCGACGACGTGCACGAGCTCATCGCCGCCGAACAGGCCGCGGGACGCTCGGTGACGCTGACCATCCGGGGCACACCGCGTGAGCTGCCGCGCGGACTGGCGCTCTCGGTCTTCCGGATCGTCCAGGAGTCACTCACCAACGTGCGCAAGCACGCCTACCGGAGCTGCTGCCAGGTGACCATCACCTACTCTCCCGCTGCCCTGGAGGTGGAGGTCGTCGACGACGGGGCCGGTGCACGGGGCCCGACGGGCCCTGGCTTCGGGATCATCGGCATGCGCGAGCGAGCCCTGCTGTACGACGGGACGCTCGAGGCCGGCCCCCGCACGCCAGGGGGCGGCTGGGCCGTTCGTGCCAGGTTTCCTCTCGAGCACGACGCGGTGGGGTCATGATCCGGGTACTCGTGGTGGACGACCAGGCGCTGGTGCGGGACGGCTTCCGGGCGATCCTGGAGTCCCAGCCGGACTGCGAGGTCGTGGGCGCCGCCGCGGATGGAGTCGATGCCGTCGCGCAGACCTTCCGGTCGTCCCCGGACGTCGTGCTCATGGACATCCGGATGCCGCGGCTGGACGGCGTCGAGGCCACTCGTCGGATCTGCTCGGACCAGCGCTGGGCCGGACGGGTGATCGTGCTGACGACGTACGGAGCCGACGAGAACGTCTGGGACGCGTTCCACGCGGGCGCCTCGGGCTTCCTGCTGGAGACCACGAACGCCGGCGACCTCGTCCACGCCGTACGGTCGGTCGCCGCAGGAACGGAGCTCCTCGCCCCCGAGGTGACCCGCCGCCTGGTGCGCCAGTTCATCTCGAAGCCGCGCCCCGGCGAGATACCGCCCGGACTCGCGGAGCTCAGCGACCGGGAACGGCAGGTGTTCGAGCACCTGGCCGGAGGCCTCTCGAACGCCGACATCGCCCGCGCGATGTTCGTGTCCGAAGCCACGGTGAAGACGCACGTCAACCGCCTCTTCGCCAAGCTGGGAGTGCGGGACCGGGTGCAGGCGGTGATCTTCGCTTACGAGTCAGGATTCGTGTCCCCTGGGCCCCGCACCGGGCAGTAGCGTGGGGCGAGCGCCGCTAGCCTGTGCAGGCATGGACGGACTCGAGCTGGCGCGCCTCATGGACCTCGAGAGACAGGGATGGGACTCACTCACCCAGTCCAGGGGCGGAGACTTCTACGGACGGCTGATGGCTCCGGACGCGGTGATGGTCCTGGTCAACGGCAGCGTCATGACCCGCGACGACATCGCGGCATCACTGAACGATGCTCCCCCGTGGACGTCCTATGCGCTGACCGACGAACGAGCAGTGCAGGTCGGCGAGGACGCTGTCGCCCTCGTGTACCAGGCCACTGCCGCACGCGAGGGGCAAGGGGAACCCTTCGTCGCGCTGATGTCCAGTGTCTACCGGCTGATCGAGGGCGAACCACGGCTCGCTCTCTACCAGCAGACGACGATCACGCACTGACGACGTACCACACGCGAAGAATCCACGAGGGTCGTGACTCAGGCTTCGGGGCGGGGGCGTTCGCCTCTTCCCCTGCCGATCGCGGTACCACCTGAGAAGTAGGGGCGCCTTCGGGCTTCCCTCACCCAGGCCCTGTCTCCTGGTCCGGGAGGGCGAACCACTCCCGCCGGCTGAGGTCACGTCCCACGTAGCGCGGCTCCGCGAAGGGCCAGAAATCGGCGATCCAGCGCGGGACCAGCTCGTCCAGGGCGGCCTCGAGGTCCGAGCCGACGTACTCGTCGCGCACCCACCACGAGATCTCCGCATCGGCACCGAACTTCTCCGGTGGGTCGATGTAGACGCAGCCGATGAGCTCTGACTCCGCCGCGTCGAAGAGTGCGTAGTTGAACGACTCGTGCCGCTCGGCCTCGGCCGCGTGCCGGGCGAGGTCCACGCGGTCCTGCTCGGCGGTCATGGTGGCGGGCGGCCATCCCCAGGCCTCGCCGTAGAGATCGACCACAGGCGCTCCTGGGAGCCCATCACTGCCGGCATGTCGAGGTCCACGTCGGTGGCCCTGATCGGCCGCAGGTGATGGCCCGCATCCACGGGCACGAGCACGGGGTGGGCAAAGTCGTCGGGCAGCCAGCTCATGGTCCTTCTCTCCGGGCCGATCCTGACGGTGCTCGCTCGGTGAGGCAACCCGTCCGTCAGGTCAGCAACCGCGCTCTCCGTCCTGGGCCTTCTCCCCCCACGGCATGGAGGCTGTGCGCCATGGAAGTGATCGGGTTGTGGCGCTGCCCCGTGAAGTCCCTGCAGGGCGAAGCGCCCACCGCGGCAGGGTGGAGGGCGACGGGCTCGTCGACGACCGGCGCTGGGGCATCCGCGAAGAGAGCACGGGACGCATCCTGACCGCGCGGCGCCGGCCCGAGTGGCTGCGCAGCACCGTCTCCCTGGTCCGGTCCACGGGCGGTGCACCGGTGTGAGCGGTCGCCGCTGCCTCGGTGGTTGAGCTTGTCGAAACCACTGCCTCGGGTCGGCTTAGGTTCGTCGGGTGAAGCGGAGCTTGCCGGTGGCCAGGCGGGTGGTCTGCAGGCGTGGGTCGTGGGCCATGGCGTGGTGTCTGGGGCAGAGCAGGCGTCCGTTGGTCACCGAGGTGTCGCCGCCGGTGGACCAGGGGACGTGGTGGTGGGCGTGGCAGAGCCCGGGTGGGTAGTCGCAGCCCTCGGCGGTGCAGCCCCGGTCGCGGATCGCGAGGGCGATGCGTTGGGGTTCGGTGTGGAAGCGGCGCTTGCGTCCGACGTCGAGGGGTTGGCTCTGGCCGCCGAGGACGGTGGGGATGATCCCGGCCTCGCACGCCAGCCGGCGGACCTGGGTGGCCGAGATCCGGCCGCCGTCGTCGAGCACCCCGGCGCCGAGCCCGGCCCGCAGCTTCTCCAGGTCCATGGTGACCACCACGCTCGCGGCGGCACCGCCCGCATCGGGGGTGCGGTCGACCGGGTAGCGCTCGACGTACTCACAAAACGCCTGCCCCATCCGCTCTGCCGAGGGCTGTCGGTGCTTGGGTGCAACGCCGTTCGTGGCGGCCTGGTGCTTGGGCGCCGCCAGGGCGAGCAGGGCCTTCTTCAGCATCGCCGCCTGCAGGACCGGGAGGGTGAACCGGCCGTGCACGCACCCGTGCCCGTCCTCGCCCATGGTGAGCCGGGTCTTCTGTCGAGCACGCTCCTCTTCTTGCTCGAGCAGGCGGCGCTCGTGCTCCTCGGCCACCTCCGGGGCGACCACCTCCAGGATCCGGCGGCCCAGGGTCTTCAAGGCCTTGGCGTCGTGGTGCGCGGCCTCCTGCAGCAGCCACGCCTCGGCCTCGCGCGCCAGCTGCTCGCGGTCCAGGTGGCGCCGGGAGACCAGGTCCTCGGGGATGGTGTCGACCTGCGCGACCGCGTCCAGGACCACCCGGGCCTGCTCGGCCAGCACGTCACCGCGCGCCAGGGCGGCGGCGGTGGCCTGGTGGGTGTCCAGGTCCTTGGCCAGCCGCATCCGCCGGTGCGCCTCGGTGTGGGTCTGTCGGGTGCGGTGCGCCACCCAGTTCGCCGTCGAGGTCGCCCCCTGCTCGGGCCCGACCTGCTCACGGTCGGCCTGGGCCAGCACCGCGGCCTCCACCGCACTCACCGTCGCGGTCAGCCGGGACAGCTCCCGCACCAGCCCCCGCAGCTCACTGGGACCCGCGCCGTAGAGGGGAACCTCCAAGGCCTCCCGCAGCGCCGCCCCGGCCTGCACCACCACACTGGTCAACGGGTGCCTGGTGAACGGCAACGCAGCGGTGCTCATGAACTGATCCAAGCACCGAGGACCGACAAGAAGGCACTCGAACACGTGTGCTAGTTCACCATCTGGACAACGATTTCGCAGCGCCGTGAGCTCGAGGGACGCGGCCCGAGTTGACTGTTCGATGGTTGGCACGCCGCAGCGACGCACGTCGAGCTCGACAGTCAGTCGCCGTGAGGCGGGCCCACCCCCGCGCCTCCGCTCGACCGGGGCATCTCGCTACCTCCGCACGACGTCCAGGGCGACCTGGACCAGCCCGTCCTCGGCGATCCCGGCAGCGGCACGCACAGCGACCTTCAAGGGGAGCAGGTAGCAGCCGTCCTTGGGGAAGAGCGCGGTGGTGAACTCGACGCCGTTGATCCGCGCGACGACGGGGACCTGGCCCCAGTACTCGATCCCCTTGGCGGCGAACTTGATGTCCGCGCTGTCCTCCTCGGGGATGCGGACGTAGTAGAAGGGTGCCGGGCCCCGCCACTCGACAATCGGACCCTCGAACTCGAAGTCCCCTAAGCGCACCCGGTGAGTATCGCCGACCGCTGGCATCATCGGCCGCGTGATCGTCGAGCTGCTCCCCCCAGACACCTCCAGAGCCTTCGAGGCCATGCGGGAGCTCCGCCCGCACCTCACCTCCCTCGACGACTTCGTCCGGCAGGTCGACGAGGTGCAACGTCACTACGGCTACCGGCTTGCGGGGTGGGTGGCCGACGACGACTCCCCCGCCCGAGCCGTGGCCGGCTTCCGGCTGACCGAGAACCTCGCCTGGGGCCGCCACCTCTACGTCGACGACCTCTCCACCCATCCTGCTGCCCGACGACAGCGGCACGCCCGCGAGCTGGTCGAATGGATCGTCGAGGAAGCACAGCGCCTCGGCTGCCGCTCGGTGCAGCTGGACTCCGGCGTCGGCGAGAACCGTGCCGCCGCGCACGCCCTCTACTTCACCTCCGGGTTCCGGATCGCCGACTACCACTTCTCCCGACAGCTCGACGCGTCGCCTCGAGGCCGATGACGCGGCCGACACCGGCTCTGCCCAAAGACACGCCAGGCGGGGACTTTCGCTCCTTGCCGACCTTCCTCTGGTCGAGGAAAGTCGCAGTAGGGACGCAGTAGGGACGCAGTAGGAAGCTGCGCCGAGCCGTAGCGCTCCGCAGACGACACGTACCCCCGCGGGCGCAACGCGGAGCCTGGGGAAGGAGTCGTCGTGGAAAGGATCATGTGGCTCGTGCTGGGAGGCACAGCGTTCGTCGCAGCACTACGAGCAACGCACAGCCCGGGCGCCCTGCACGTCGGGCGCTGGGCTCTGGGCGTTCTCTTCATCGTGTTCGGAGCGGGAGTCAACGCGTACTACCTCGCGACGAACCCGAGCTACTACGACGACTTCGCGAGCCCCTCCCCGTTCGCGTTCGTCAGGGACACGTGGGAGTCGCTCGTGCTGCCGCATCTCGGCTTCTTCATCTCCCTGCTGATCATTGCCGAGGCAACGGCCGGCGTACTCGTCCTCATCGGAGGGCGGTGGACCCAGGCCGGACTGCTGGCCCTCATCGCCTTCCACGTCGGGCAGCTCGCGTTCGGGGGCGTGCTCTGGGTCTGGGCCCCCTTGATGTTGGTGACGTTCGTGCTGCTCCTGCGGGCGGAGCGACAGGCGGACGCAGTCCAGGATGGGCCGCGCTCCGCGGAGCGTGTCGCCCAGCCGAGCCAGGGTGGCTAGAAGCCCGATTTCCCCGCCGAAGACCAGTACGCTGCCGTCACCATCGCGAACGGAGACTGCTCGGTGTCGGAACAGAACCTCGGTGGGGAGCCGCAGACGGTCCGCCGTGGAGTGTTGAGCCCGGCAAACCTGATGACCACGCAGGCAACGGCGATCGCGAGCTTCGCCTTCGCCGTCTTCAGCATGCTGGGCCAGCAGGGAAGCTGGAGCACGGCGCTCACTTCGCTGCTCTGGGGCACGAGCTACGACATCGGCGCTGTCGACGAGGTGATGGTGGCCTGGGGCGTCGGTGGCCTCCTCATCGCCGCGGTGGGCGTCTGGTTGGCCCACCGCACCCTGCGTGTCGTGGACCAGGCGTGGGAGGCGCACCTCGCGCGTGCCGCCGTCCTCATCGCGGCCGTGGGCGCGCTGCTGGCGGTGGTGGCGATCCTCGGCGGGTTGCTCCACTGAGGGACCTGGCACGCTGTGCAGGCGGAGCAGACCACCAAGAGGAAGAACAGTGCGGGCCAAGTATTCAGGGCGGAGCGCCCACTCCCGAGAGCGGAAGCCGCGGATTGCCAAGGCGCCCATGGTCGTTCCCGACGGTGCGGTCTCGGTCTACACCGACGGCGCGTGCGCCGGAAACCCCGGACCGGGGGGTTGGGCCTGGGCGCTCGACCGCGACAGCTGGGCCTCGGGCGCCGAGACGCCCAGCACGAACCAGCGGATGGAGATCCGGGCGGCGCTCGAGGCGGTCACCGCGCTCCCGGGGCCCCTGCTGGTGGTGAGCGACTCGACGTACGTCGTCAACTGCTTCCGCGACCGGTGGTGGGCAGGATGGCTGCTGCGTGACTGGCACAACTCCCAGAAGAAGCCGGTTGCCAACCGGGACCTCTGGGAGCCACTCGTCGACGCGGTGAACAGCCGCGGCGACGTGGCCTTCCACTGGGTCAAGGGCCACTCGGGGCATGCGATGAACGATTTCGTCGACCAGCTCGCCGTGGCGGCCCGCCGCGGCTGATATAGGTCGGGGGTCCTTCACAAGACACCTCCGGAGGTGCCAGAAGGGATCTGTCTGATTCCCTTCGAGGATCTGGCGTTGCCGCGCCGGGTCCTCCTGGCGACCCCCGGAGGTGGGTTGTGTCTGTTCACGATTGTGCATCGTCGATGGTCGTGGTGGCCGTCGACGTCGGGAAGAACACGGTGGCGTGCTCGGTCACCGACGACCAGCGGCATCGGCTGCTGGGTCCGATCGACTTCGCGATGACTCGCCCCGGTCTAGCAGCGACCGTGGCGAAGATCGAGACCCTTGTCCCGCCGGCCGCTGTGGTCAGGGTCGGGATCGAGGCTGCGGGTCACTATCACCAGCCGCTGATGATGTCCTCCTCCTGGCCCTCGGGCTGGGAGCTGCGAGAGCTGAACCCGGCGCACGTGACCGAGCAGCGTCGGGTCCAGGGCCGACGGCGGGTCAAGACCGACGCGATCGATCTCGAGGCGATCACCGAGCTGATGCTCGCCGGCGCCGGTCACGTGGTGACCGATCGAGATCTCGTGCTCGGAGAGCTCGCCGCACGGGTCGCGCACCGGACCCGTCGGATCGAGGTCCGCACCGCGACCAAGAACCAGCTCCTGGGCCAGCTGGATCGAGCCTTCCCAGGTCTGACGTTGGCGTTGCCCGACGTGCTGGGCACCAAGGTCGGGCGACTGGTGGCCACCGAGTTCGCCGACCCCGCACGCCTGGTCGCGCTGGGCGAGGCGCGGTTCATCCGGTTCGCTGCCCATCGTGGGCTGCAGGTCCGACGGCCCTTGGCTGAACGAGTGGTAGCCGCAGCCCGTGAAGCGCTGCCCACCCGAGATGCCGCAGCAGCCCGGGAGATCCTGGCTGATGACCTGCAGCTGCTGGCCGTCCTCGACCGGCAGGTCGCTGAGGCGGAGGCATGCCTGGACGGCCTGTTGCCGCAGACCCCGTTCGCGGTCCTGACCACGGTCCCGGGCTGGGCCACCGTCCGCGCCAGCGCCTATGGCGCTGCGCTGGGCGACCCCGCGCGGTGGCCCGGACCGCGGCAGGTCTACCGCGCCGCAGGGCTGTCGCCGATGCAGTACGAGTCGGCCGGCAAACGCCGCGACGGAACCATCAGCAGAGAAGGCAGCGTCGTCCTGCGGCGGGCACTGATCGATCTCGGGATCGGTCTGTGGTTCAACGACCCGGCGGCCAAGGCCTACGCCGCGGTGCTGCGCGCACGCGGGAAGAAGGGCGGAGTCATCGTCTGCGCACTGGCCAACCGCGCCAACCGGATCGCCTACGCCCTGGTCCGCGACCAGGCGCCCTATGACCCGACTCGGTGGCCGCAGGAGGTCTGACCGAGCAGATCCCTTCCCTCACCGAGCGATCAGGGTGCAGGCTGGACGGTGACGAAGGGCCGGACCAGACGCCGCCGCGGCTATGGCGGACTCCGCTGGAGTTACGCCGCATCTAGCTTGGCGCCCGGCCCTTCGCCCTCCTCGCAGCTCGAACGACGCCAGATGACCCGCACGAGGTCGCATACGTCAGCGTGAGCGCGCCCGGCCACCCGTCACCGCCAACCGACCCCGACCACGCAGGCCCCCCAACTCCGACGCCGATGCCCCGGAGCAGCTCGACCGCGCCCCCGCACCCCATTGACAGGTCCTACAGCCAGCTAGGGGTGGGCGGAGAGAAACAGGAACGCCGCGAACAGCACCAGGTGCACGAAGCCCTGCAGCGCATTGGCACGGCCCTGCGCCATCGTGAAGGCGGTGACCACGACGGTGATCAGCAGCAGGATCATCTGCGTAGGTTCCAGGCCCAGCTCGAGTGGCCCGGTGAGCCAGATCGTGGCGACCGCGATCGTCGGAATGGTCAGGCCGATCGAGGCCATCGCCGAACCGTAGGCGAGGTTCAGGCTGGTCTGCAGGCGGTCGCGTGCCGCGTTGCGCACGGCGGCGATCGACTCCGGCGCCAGCACCAGCAGGGCGATCAGGACGCCGACGACGGCGTACGGGAAGCCGAGGTCCTCGACCACCTGCTCGATCGTCGGCGAGAGCTTCTTCGCCAGCCCCACGACGGAGACCAGGGCCACCAGGAGGAGGCCCAGGCTCAGCCCGGCCTCCCGCGCCTCCGGCGGGTCGGCGTGGTCGTCACCATCGAGGTCGAGCAGCCCCGTGACGCGACCGTGCTCGTCACTGGCGACCGGCAGGAAGAAGTCGCGGTGCCGGATCGTCTGGGTGACGACGAACGCGGCGTACAGCGCCAGCGAGGCGACCGCCGCGAAGCCGAGCTGCGAGGGCGAGAACTCGCGTCCGGCCGCCGAGGTGGTGAAGCTCGGCAACACCAGGGTGAGGCCGGCCAGGGTGATGACCGTGGCCACCGCGGAGCCGGTGCCGGAGGCGTTGAAGCTCACCAGGCGGTGCTTGAGCGCACCGACCACCAGCGCAGCGCCCACGATCCCGTTGAGGGTGACCATCACCGCTGCGAAGACGGTGTCGCGGGCGTACGTCGAAGCGCCCTTCCCGCCGCCACTCATCAGCATGACGATCAGGCCGACCTCGATCACGGTGACCGCGACGGCCAGGATCAGCGAGCCGAACGGCTCCCCGACCTTGTGCGCCACCACCTCGGCGTGGTGAACGGCCGCCAGGACCGCACCGACCAGCGCCAGCGCCACGACCAGCAGCACGGCCCAGTGGTCGGGCACCAGGAACGCCACGAGCAGCACCACCAGGGCTGCGACCGGAACGGCCACGGACCACTGGAACGGACCTCGGACCGGCGGCGCGCTCATGACCGCGAATCTAGCGAGGTGCTGGGGGCTTTCGTCCCTGACCGCCGCGTGAGGTGGTTTGCCACGCTGGCCGCAAGGAGGAAGCGATGACCACCTCTTCGGAGAGCGGGCAGGGCACACATTCGCTGATGTCGCGGCTGGACGCTCTGCTTTTCGCGTTCGCCGGAGTGGCCGCAGCGTGGTTGGCCCTGGTGCTGCTGGCCGAGAGCCTGCAGCTGAGCTGGCAGCTCGGGCTGCTGCTGGTGTTCTGGCTGCTGGTGGCCTACCTCGTACTGCCGCGCCTGCACCGGATGCTGACCTACGTCTACGTGCCCGGCTACTTCATCGGCCGGACCCGCACCAGCGACGGCCTTCTGGGCGACCCGGTCAACCTGGCCGTTCTCGGCACCGAGGCGCAGCTCCACGTTGCGCTCACCGCCGCAGGCTGGACGCGGGCCGACGAGGTCACCCTCGCGAGCAGCCGTCGGATCGTCACCGCGACGCTGTCGCGTCGTCCGTACCCCGAGGCACCGGTGAGCCCGCTGTTCCTCTTCGAGCGCCGACAGGACTTCGCCTATCAGCAGGAGGTGAGCGGCAACCCGTCGCAGCGGCACCACGTGCGGTTCTGGCGCTGCCCGGAGGGGTGGAAGCTCCCGGGCGGCTACCGGGTCGACTGGCTTGCCGCGGGCACCTACGACCGCAGCGTGGGGCTCTCCTTGATGACCTTCCAGGTCACCCACCGGATCGCCCGGGACATCGACCACGAGCGCGACCACATCGTGGCGACCCTCCTCGAGGGGCACCCCGGGGTGTCGGTGGACCGGATCCACGACTTCGCCAGCGGCTACCACGCCCGGAACGGCGGCGGCGACCAGATGGTGACCGACGGAGACCTGCCCGTGGTGGACCTCCGGTCGGTCCCAGCCGAGGCCGTGGTGCCTGCAGCCGAGGCCGAGACACGCACCGGACCACCCGCCCCGACCGTGTTCAGCGCGGCCGTGGCCTGTCTGCGTGGCCTCGTGGGCTTCCTGCTCGTCGGGGAGCTGCTCGTCGACGGCGCCGACACGACCTCCCGGCTCGGACTGCACGCCAGTGCCGCCGAGGCGGGCGCCGTCGTACTGGCGCTGGTGGCGGCCGGCGACATCGGCCTCGGCCTGGCGACGTACTTCGGTCGCAACTGGGCGCGGGTCCTGCTGATGCTGCTGGCGGTCGGCACCACACTCGTGGCGCTGGTGGCAGCAGTGAACGGTGGCCCGCGACCGACGCTGGGCACGAGTCTGCCCCACGTGGCCCTCGGCATCCTGGTGCTGCTCGCACTGACCAGCCCGGCCGCCCGCGACTACGCCGTCCAGCGGCCGGGGGTGCAGGAGGTCAGCCCGGCGGAGGCGTCGGCTCCGGCGGGTTCGCCAGCCCCTCGCTGATCCCCACCGGGTCGTCGGTGGAGATCGTGTCCACCCCCGCGTCCAGGGCACGTTGGGCGCCGGCCAGCGATCGGACCGTCCAGACGTTCACCGCCAGCCCGGCCGAGCGAGCGGCTGCATTGACCTCCGGGGACAGGGCGGCGATGTCGTAGGAGTAGACCCGGGCACCCAGGCGACGGGCCCGCGCCACGTCGGCGACCGAGGGGCTGGAGTCGAGGTACGCCGTGCGGACGCGACGCAGCACCGAGGTGAAGACCGGCAGCACGTCGGACCGGAAGTCCTGCAGGACGACCCGGCCGCCCAGCCGAGCGGCGCGGACCCGGCGCGCGATCAGCCGGTTCTGCCGAGCCGCGGCGCGGTGCCGTTGTCTGAAGACGTGCTTGGACTCCAGGTACATCGTGACCCCCGGCCGGGCCCGGAGGAGACTCAGCACCTCGGCGAGCGACGTCAGTCGGTAGTCGCCGCCGAAGCAGCGCATCTGCTGCACCTGGGCGAGGGTCATCCGGTCGATCCGGTTGTCGGCGGCGCCGGTGCACCTGTCGCCCACCTTGCCGAAGTGGAACAGCACGAACTTGCGGTCCCGGGTCATCCGCAGGTCTCCCTCGAGGGGGTGGCCGGTGCCGGCCAGCCACTCCAGCGCCGCCAGCGTGTTGCCCGGGAGCCCGGAGGACACCGGCCCGCCGCGGTGCCCGATCACCCGGCTGACGTAGTCCCCCTGGGCTCCCGCCGGCGCGGCCGTCCCTCCAATGACGGCCAGCGCCGTGCCGAGGACCAGGAGCCCCACCCGCAGTCTCGACAGCATGTCCACTCGCTTCACTTCAGTCACACCAGCCACAGCATGAAACCGCACCAAACCTCGCGTGTCACCGGTTGTGGACGAACTACATAAATGGAATTAGGCCGATGCGGAAGACTGCCGCCATGGACGTCGACGTCGTGGTGGTCGGGGCCGGGCTGTCCGGCATCGGAGCGGGATACCGGCTGCAGACCGAGCGGCCGGGGACGTCGTACGTCATCCTCGAGGCCCGCGACCGGCTGGGCGGCACCTGGGACCTGTTCCGCTACCCCGGGATCCGCTCGGACTCCGACATGTTCACCCTCGGCTACGAGTTCAAGCCCTGGCGCTCGCCCCAGGCGCTGGCCGACGGGTCGACGATCCTGTCCTACATCCAGGAGACGGCCCGCGAGTTCAGGATCGAGGACAAGATCCGCTACCGCACCAAGGTCGTCGCCGCGGACTGGTCGGGCCGCAACCAGGAGTGGACGCTGACGCTCGAGACCGGCGCCGGCCGGCGCGAGACGATAACCTGCGGCTTCCTCTACGCCTGCGCGGGCTACTACGACTACGACGAGGGCTACACCCCCGACTTCCCCGGCATCGAGCAGTACGACGGCCAGGTGGTCCATCCGCAGTTCTGGCCCGAGGATCTCGACTACGCCGGAAAGCGGGTCGTGGTGATCGGCAGCGGCGCGACCGCGGTCACGCTCGTCCCCGCCATGCTCGAGGGCGAGGGAGCCGCCGCGCACGTCACCATGCTGCAGCGCTCCCCCACCTGGATCGCCTCGCTGCCCGGGCGGGACGCGTTCGCGGACTGGGTGCGCGACCACCTGCCGGCGAAGCTGGCACACCGGGTCATCCGGACCAAGAACATCGGCTTCAACATGGCCTTCTACCAGTTCTGCCGGCGCCGGCCCGAGCGGGCGCGGCGGCTGCTGCTGAAGTTCGCCCGGGGCGCACTGCGCGACTCCGGCCTCGTCGAGGAGCACTTCACCCCGACCTACGACCCGTGGGACCAGCGGCTGTGCGCCATCCCCGACGGCGACCTGTGGCGGGCTCTCAACAAGGGCAGTGCGGAGGTGGTGACCGGCCACATCGACACGTTCCTGCCCGAGGGCATCCGCCTGCAGGACGGCCACGTCCTCGAGGCCGACGTGGTGGTGACCGCCACCGGGTTGAAGATGAAGGCCTTCGGCGGCATCGTCGCCTCGGTCGACGGGGAGCCTGTGTCCCTCAACGACCAGCTGACCTGGCGCGGCGCCATGATCACCGGCATCCCCAACCTCGCAGTGTGCATCGGCTACACGAACGCCTCCTGGACGCTGCGGGCCGACCTCACCCACCGGCTGGTCTGCAAGCTCCTGGAGGTCATGGAGGAGCGCGGCTGGGCCGTGGTGGTGCCGGAGGCCGGCGACGACGTCGAGCCACAGCCGCTGCTCAACCTCTCCTCGGGCTACATCAAGCGCGCAGAGAGCGAGTTCCCCCACCAGGGCGACCGCGGCCCCTGGCGGGTCCACCAGAACTACCTGGTCGACTCGCTGGTCACGCTCCGCGGGGACATCGCCGAGGGACTGCACGCGACGCGACGCCGCGAGCCGGCCCTGGCAGCGGTCACCCGGAGTAGGTGATCCTCAGCTTCTCGCTGGCCGGGAGGGACTGGCAGACCAACCGGATGCCGTCGGCGAGATCGTCCTCGTCGAGGACCTCGTTGTGCTTCATCCGCACCGCGCCCTCGAGCACCACGCACGCGCACGCGCTGCAGTTGCCCTCCCGGCAGGAGAACGGCGCCTCGATGCCCTTCTCCTCCAGGAACTCCAGCAGGACCTTGTCGCCCTGCCAGTCGTCGAAGGCGTAGTCCTGACCGTCGAGCTCGACCTCGACCGTGATCGGACCGGCGATCTGCTCGGCGTCGTCCTCCTCGTGGTCGTCGGCGTCGGCCAGCGTGCGCGCGGCCTCCTGGACCTCCTCGACCGCACCGAACGGGTTGCCGCCCAGGGAGACGAACTTCTCCTGGTGCCTGCGGTCCCGCGGGAAGTCCAAGGCCTTGAGCGCGTTGGTGGCCGCCTTCATGAACGGGGCCGGACCGCACACGAAGGCGGTGTGGGTGGAGAAGTGCGCCGCGAACGCCTGCAGCTGCTCCTGCGTCGGAAGGCCCTGGACCGACTCCAGCCAGTGGACGACGACGAAGCGGTCGGCGTACTCCGCCGCGAGCTCGGCGAGCGCCCGGGCGAAGATCACCGACTGCTCGTCGCGGTTGGCGTAGAAGAGCACGACCTTGCCGCTGCCCTTCTCCAGCGCCGAGCGGACGATCGACATCACCGGCGTGATGCCCGACCCCCCGGCGAACAGCAGCAGGTCGGCCTCGAGGTCGCGTGGGGTGAAGATGCCGCTCGGCGGCAGCACCCGCAGCGTGTCCCCGGCCCGGAGGTTGTCGTTGATCCAGTTGGAGGCGTAGCCGCCCTCGGTCCGCTTGACGGTGATCTGGTGCTCGCCGGTGTGCGGGGCGCTGGAGAGCGAGTAGCAGCGGGCGACCAGGCCGGTCTGGTCACTGGGCACCGCCACGGTGAGGAACTGGCCGGGGGTGTACTCGAACAGCTCGGCGACGTCCTCGGGCACCTCGAAGCGGATCGAGTGCGCGTCGGCGGTCTCCTCGACGACCTCGGCGACCTCGAGCACGTAGGACGAGGATGGAGCTTGTGGAGACTCAGTAGCCATCCTCGGCTCCGATCCTCAGCCGACCCTCGGCCACGGCACGGTCGATGGAGGCACGCAGCCGCGGGCAGGTCTCGTAGACGTGCCGCCCGCCCGGCTGCTGGCCCATCCGCCGGAACTCCGCGCACGCCGCCAGCGCCCCGGCGCTCCACTGGATCGAGGTGTGGTGCTCGCTGTTCTTCTTCACACCGACCGTGGCCAGGCAGTCCAGACAGGCCACCTCGGTGAGCCGGGCCCGGGTGTAGAGCCGCTGGTCCTCGACGGTGTCCGGCGAGGTCGGTGCGAACGAGACCATCAGCGCCGCCGTCAGACGCCGCCGCCGGCGGTGGGCACGCCCACCTCTTCCGACGCGTCCTCGGTCGCACTCTTCGCGGCGGACTCGTCCTCGGCGCGCTTGCGGGCGAGGTTCTGCTCGACCTCCTGGTGCCAGTACTCGTTGGCCTTGGTGGTGTCGACCTCGAACTCGAACCGCTCGGTCATCTCCGCGGTCACATCGGCACGGTCGACGTAGAACTGCTCATACCAGCGGCGCAGCTGGTAGACCGGGCCGTCCTCCTCGCACAGCAGCGGATTCTGCACCGGGGCCTTGTTGAGCCAGATGTGCACGTCCTGCATGAAGCCCTCGCCGAACATCTCGCTGTAGCGCTTGCCGATGTACTGCGCGGTCTTCTCGTCCACGCCCTCGGGCTTGAGCACCTTCAGGCCGTACTGGAGGACGAAGGAGTTGTCGCTGGTGGGGATGTGGCAGTTGATCAGGACCACGTCGGTGATGAAGCCCTTGTAGTCGGTCTTGAGCCAGTTGATCATGAACGACGGCCCGTAGTAGGTCGCCTCGGACTTCAGCACGAGGTCCTCGTCGCCGTACCCCTCGCCGGTCATGTCGGGGCGCCCGGTGGACTCCATGAACTGGGTGGCCATGTGGCCCTCGAAGACGTTGCGGAAGTTCGTCGGGAAGGCGAAGTGGATGTAGAAGAAGTGCGCCATGTCCACGACGTTGTCGACGATCTCGCGGCAGTGCGCGTTGGGCACGTCGATCTTGTGCCAGCTCCAGTCGGTGTAGACGTCGGGGTCGCTGATCCCCTCCAGCTCCGGTGGCAGCACCTCCATGTCCGCGGAGCTGCCCTCCGGGTCGTGCCAGACCAGCAGCAGGCCGTTGCGTACGACGGTCTCGTAGCGCTGCGTCCGGGCTCGCAGCGGGATCCGGCGCGCGTAGGGGATCTGCTTGCACTTGCCGTCGCCGCCCCAGCGCCAGTCGTGGAACGGGCAGGCGATCTCGTCGCCCTTGACCGTGCCCTGGGTCAGGTCGCCGCCCATGTGCCGGCAGTAGCCGTCGAGCACGTTGAGGTCGCCGTCGCCTGACTGCCAGACCACCAGCTTGCCCCCGAAGGCCTCCACGGCGTGCGGCTTCCCGTCACCGAACTCCTCGACCGGACCGAGACAGTGCCAGCCCCGCGCGAACCGCTCAGGAGCGGTGCCGCGGTCGAGCGAACGGGCTTGCGTGGCAGTGCTCATGGTTCCTCCAGAGTGTGGCCCGAAACGAGAACAGGTTATAGTTTTGCGCGGGAGAATGACACCCCGCGGGGGACACCCCCGGCGTACCCCCCGGAAACTCGTCGGGATTTTCGAACGTGCAGGAGCACCCCTTGCATATTGCCCTGACACCCGAGCAGGAGCGCCTTCGCGCCGAGCTCCGCGACTACTTCTCGGCCCTGGTCACCCCCGAGCGTAGAACCGCGCTCGCGGCCTCCTCGGACTCCTTCGCCGATTCCTCCGACCCCGCGGCCAGCCAGGGCGAGTTCGGAGACGCGGAGGTCTACAAGGAGGTCATCCGCCAGATCGGCCACGACGGCTGGCTGGGGATCGGCTGGCCCGAGGAGTACGGCGGCCAGGCCCGCTCGATGATGGACCAGCTGATCTTCACCGACGAGGCGGCCATCGCCGGCGTGCCGATCCCCTACCTGACGCTGAACACCGTCGGTCCGACGATCATGCGCTTCGGCACCGATGCCCAGAAGAAGGAGATCCTGCCGAAGATCCTGCGTGGGGAGATGCACTTCTCGATCGGCTACTCCGAGCCCGGCTCCGGCACCGACCTGGCCAGCCTGCAGACCCGGGCCCGTCTGGACGGCGACGAGTGGGTCATCAACGGCCAGAAGATGTGGACCTCGCTGATCCAGTACGCCGACTACGTGTGGCTGGCCTGCCGGACCGACCGGGACCAGCCCCGGCACAAGGGCCTGTCGATGATCCTGGTGCCGACCGACAGCGCGGGTTTCTCCTACACCCCGGTGCACACCGTCGCGGGCGTCGGCACCAGTGCCACCTACTACGAGGACGTCCGGGTGCCCCGGGACAACCTGGTCGGTGAGCTCAACGGCGGGTGGGCGCTGATGACCAACCAGCTCAACCACGAGCGGGTCGCGCTCACCTCCGCGGCCCCGGTGACGCACTCGATCCGCCTGGTCACCGAGTGGGCGCAGCAGACCCGCAACCCCGACGGCGCCCGGGTCATCGACGCCGAGTGGGTGCAGGCGCTGCTCGGGCGGGCGCATGCGCGCGCCGACATGCTCAAGCTGCTCAACTGGCAGCTCGCCTCGGTGAGCTCGGACCTCTCCCCCGCCGACGCCTCCGCCACCAAGGTCTACGGCTCGGAGATGGCCACCGAGGTCTACCGCTCGCTGATGGAGATCGTCGGCCCGAAGGCCGTGGTCACCGGCGACTCCCCCGGCGCCGTGCTCCGGGGGCGTCTCGAGCGCTACTACCGCTCGTCGCTGGTGATGACCTTCGGCGGCGGCACCAACGAGATCCAGCGCGACATCATCGGCTACGTCGGCCTCGGTCTGCCGGCCGCTCGTCGCTGATCGAGCCTGTCCAGACCAAAGGAGCCCCATGGACTTCAGCGAGACCCCCGAAGGCGTCGAGGCGGCCAAGCTGGCGGCGACCATCCTCGCCGACCACTGCACCCCCGAGCGGCTCAAGGTCGTCGACGCGCAGGAGGCCCGCTTCGACGCCGCGCTGTGGAAGCAGCTCGGCGAGACCGGCCTGGTGCGCCTCACCGCCCCGGAGGAGCACGACGGCAGCGGGCTCGGCCTCCTGGAGCTGTGCAGCGTGCTCATCGAGGTCGGCCGGACAGTGGCCCCGGTCCCGCTGGGAGTGCACGCCGTGACCGCGATGGCGATCGCCCGGTTCGGCACGCCCGCCCAGCAGGCCGAGTGGCTCTCCGGGGACGCGGTGCTGACCTGTGCGTTGTCAGAGGAACGCACCCACCTCCCCGAGGAGCCGAGCACGCGCGCGGAGATCGACGACACCAGCTGGCTGCTCACCGGCGCCAAGGTCGTGGTGCCGGCCGGGACGATCGCCGGCCTCTTCGTCGTACCCGCCGAGACGCCGCAGGGCGTGGAGCTCTTCCTGGTCCGCCCGGACGACAACGGCGTGGTCGTCGTGCCGCAGCAGGTCACCGACGGCGACGCTGCTGCGCGCCTCGAGCTCGACCAGGTGCCGCTGGGACCGGAGCGGCTGCTGGGCGCCATGGGGTCCGGAGCCGAGGCGGCCCGGTGGCTGGCCGACCACCTCACCGTCGCGGTGTGCGCCGAGCAGCTCGGCATCCTCGAAGGGGCGTTGCGGCTGACCGCGGACTACGCCAAGACCCGAGAGCAGTTCGGCCGACCGATCGGGACCTTCCAGGCCGTCTCCCAGCGGCTCGCCGACGGCTACATCGACAATCTCGGCGCTCGACTGACGATGTGGCAGGCCGCGTGGCGGCTGGCCGAGGCCCTGCCGGCGACAGCGGAGATCGCGGTCGCCAAGCTGTGGGCGGCCGACGCCGGCCACCGGGTGGCGCACACCACCGTGCACGTCCACGGCGGGGTGGGCATCGACCTCGACGGCGAGGCGCACCGCTACTTCACCGGCGCCAAGCGACACGAGTTCGCCCTGGGCGGCACCACCGAGCAGGCGCGCCGGATCGGCAGCCTGCTCGCGCAGGAGCCTCGCATCGCGATGCCCACGCCTTCGGCATGATCAGCCCATGAGCATCCGTGAGGCGCTGCTGGCCCGCGCCGCCGACGACCGCCCCGCCCTGCTGTTCGAGGACCGCACCTGGTCGTGGCGCTCGTTCGTCGACGAGTCCACGCGCCGTGCCCAGGTCCTGTCCGCGCGGCTCGACCCGACGCTGCCGCCACACGTGGGCGTGCTGATGGACAACACCCCGGAGATGCTGTTCGCCCTCGGCGCGGCGGGCCTCGGTGGCCACGTCGTCGTCGGCCTGAACACCACCCGTCGCGGTTCCGCCCTTGCCGAGGACGTCCGCAAGGCCGACTGCCAGGTAGTGCTCGCCGAGCCGCACCTGCTGCCCCTGCTCGAGGGGCTCGAGCTCGGCATCGACGTCGTGGACGTCAGCGCCTCGGAGTGGATCCTGCCGGTGGCCGAGACGCAGCCGGCCCACCCCGACGCCGCACCGGCCGGGGACTCGCTGTTCATGCTGATCTTCACCTCGGGCACCAGCGGCAGCCCCAAGGCCGTGCGGGTCACCCACGAGAAGGTCACCTACCCCGGGCAGTACCTCGTCGAGCGGCTCGGCCTGACCCCCGACGACGTCCTCTACGTCTCGATGCCGCTGTTCCACTCCAACGCCGTGCTCGCCGGGTGGGCGCCGGCGCTGATGAGCGGCGCCACGGTCGCGCTGCGGGAGCGGTTCTCGGCCTCGGCGTTCCTCGACGACGTGCGCCGCTACGGCGCGACGTACGCCAACTACGTCGGCAAGCCGCTCGCCTACGTGCTGGCCACCCCCGAGCGCGAGAACGACGCCGACAACCCGCTGCGACTGGTCTTCGGCAACGAGGCCGGCGACCGGGACACCGCAGCCTTCGCCGAGCGGTTCGGCTGCCAGGTGATCGACGGCTTCGGGTCGACGGAGAACGCCGTGATCGTCTCGCGGACCCCCGACACTCCCCCGGGCTCGCTCGGCCAGCCCTTTCCCGACGTCAAGGTCCTCGATCCGGCCAGCGGCAAGGAGTGCCCACCGGCGAAGTACGACGAGAGCGGCCAGGTCACCAACCTCGACGAGTGCGTCGGCGAGCTGGTCAACGTCACCGGGACCGGCCAGTTCGCGGGCTACTACCACGACGAGGCCGCCACGGCCGAGCGGATGCGTGGGGGCATGTACTGGAGCGGGGACCTCGCCTATCGCGACGAGGACGGCTTCGTCTTCTACGCCGGCCGCACCGCCGACTGGCTGCGGGTGGACGGCGAGAACCTCGCGGCCGCACCGATCGAGCGGATCCTGCTGCGCCACCCCGCCGTGAGCGAGGCCGCGGTGTACGCCGTGCCCGACCCGCACTCCGGCGACCGGCTGGTCGCGGCGCTGGTGACCACCGAGCAGCTCGACCCGGCCGACTTCGAGAAGTTCCTGGACGCGCAGGAGGATCTCGGCACCAAGGCGCGTCCCTCCTACGTGCTCCTGGTCGACCAGCTGCCCCGCACCGCCACCAACAAGGTGCTCAAGCGTGAGCTCCGCGGTCAGGGGCTGGACGCGCCTGGCATCTGGTGGGTGCGCGAGGAGCGCGGGACGGCGTACTCGCTCGTGGACTGAGCACTACCCGCTGCTGTCGGGCGTGCGCCATCTCGTTGATGGCCGCCATGCGCGCTTACGAACACAGCGGTATGCGCACCGTCATTTCGCCCACTATGACGCGGCAGGCTACGCCTCGAACCTGCACCGGTTCAGCGACACCAGCCGAGAACATGTCACGGTTTGAGGGTGGACCAGAGCCGCTGGCCGTGACGGCGATGCTCGCGACCTTCTAACGTGTCGGCGAAGGACCCCGAGAGCAATTCGAGGTGTCTCGGGGTCCTCCTGTAGAGACTTCCCCGGCCTCTACACGCTGCTACTTCTGCTTCGGGCGGTGCGTGCCAGCGTCAGAACGCTTCTCGCGCCATGCACCATCCTTGTTGCGATCTCGCTCCTGGGTGCCGCCGCCCTTCTTAGGCACCTGCGGCGGCTTGTGCTTGCCTGCCATTTGTTGCTCCTTCAGCCGGGTAACCGCCCGGACGCACGGACCCCGCATCTGCGGCGCGGCTCCATTACACCATCGCGAATCACATCGATGTGATTCACGATTCTCGGGCGTGGCGAGCCCGCGTGTCGGATGGACCCTCCAAGCCTCGGATACAGAGCCCGTTGACGATCTGTTCCCTGGGTGGGGGGCTCGCCTCGGACGCGCGGGAGTGGATCTGCCGATGTGTGTTCGAGGGCCTCTGACGCGGCAGCCCTTACGGAGATGTCAGGCAGAAGGGATGAGCAAGCTCCGCGAAGCGAGCCCAAGTCTGACGTAGCGCGGGGCTTCGGCATCTCGCGCTGGACCATAGGGTGAGCCGGTGTCCGTGACTGTCGTACCCCCTGGAATCTGACGTGGGCAGGTTCGACGAGGTCATCTATGGGCGCCCGATCGACCGTGTGAAGGTCTTTATCTCCTCGGAGATGGCCACGGGGTCGTTGACCAGCGAGAGGATGGCGGCCGTTGAGGCCGCCGAGCAGGCAGGGCCCCACCACGCCTGGCACTGGGAGCGTGACGCGAACGCCGGCCCCTACAGTTCGACGGCCATCTGTCTGGGAGAAGCGCGAACCAGTGACTACCTCCTGCTCATCGTCGGGAACACGCTGACCTCCATAACTCGCAGGGAGTACGTCGCGGCCAAGACCGAGGGAGCGGTCTGCTGCATCTTCGTACTCGATGGAGTGGAGCAAGATGATGGCCTGAAGTCGTTCATCCTGCAGGAGAGAGACCACGCCATCTACAAGCGGTTCCAAACGCTCGCCGAGCTCAAGTCTGGGGTTGTAGAGGCTCTGCGATACCACGCCATCCGTGCCATCCGATTCGATGTCGTCGCGAGACGTCAACGCCAGATCAGCGCTGCTCGAGCCGCGGAGAACGGACATGGCTGACCTTGGTCCCCACTCGGACGAGCGGGACATGGATGCCCGCACCCGGGTGTTGCTCGACCACGCCCAAACCGGCACCGAGCTCGACAGAGACGTTCTCGACACCGTCGCGGCCGGCCTGCCCGACGACGAGTTCAGGGCATGGCTCCTGGAAGCGGTGTCCGCTGCCAGGTCCGCCGCCGAGGCGGAGGACTCCTCGAACAGCGTCGGCGCCTTGGCCGCGCACGCTGAGTGGGTCTCCGACTTCGGCCTCCCAGACCTGTCCCTACTGCTCCTGGGAGAAGCCCACAACCTGGCCAGTTCCCTCTCCACCCCCGACGAGCAGGACCTGTCCAACGTCAGCAACGTGACGGGGCTCGTCGCCTTCAAGCTCGGATACCTCGACATCGCCGACACGCACTTCAGCGACGCACTCGACCTCGCTCGGAGATCACACGCCGGGGACCTGGAGTCAGCAGCGCTCTTGAACCAGTGCAACGTCAAGTGGGCAACCGGCGACCCTTCCGGGGCCAAGCAACTGGCCCTCGAGAGCCTTGAGGCTGCGCTTGCCGCCGGTGATCGACACGGGGCCGTGAAGTGCCAGCTCACGCTGGCGCACCACGCCCTCGACGCCAAGAACGTCGACGAAGCGCGCCGTTACCTGAATGCCCTCGAGCGGAGCATCCCCCCGCTGAGACAGCCGGACCTCACCTCCTCCCTGCACTCCCTGCGGGGCGACGTTCACGTCCAGGAGGGGAACCTCGCCGAAGCCGAGGCCGAGTATCACTTGACGCTGCGGGCTGCGCGCCGTGCTCACGACGCCGGCAAGCAGGTCGCAGCCCTCCAGAACCTGGCGGCCGTAGCCACCGACCAAGGAAAGCGCCCCCTAGGACTGCGCCGGCTCAAGGGAGCTGTGGCGCTCGCAGAGGCCCACCCAATGCTCGTGCGGCAGCTTGGCACCCTCTACGACCTCCTGGCCAGAGCCGAGCACGAGGCCGGGAATCCCCCCGAGGTCCTCAGGCGAGCACGGCAATCGCTCACCCTCGCCGAAAGGTCCGGAGTACGGGAGACCACCGCGATGAGCCTCGTCGGTGCCGCGTTGCTTGAGAACGGCGAGCTCGAGGAAGGCACCGCAATCCTGGAAGGCGTGCTCCCCACCCTGGTCGAGGAGCTCCCGCACAGACCTGATGCCCGAGACGATCTGGTGCCGGTCCTGCACAACCTAATCCTCGCCGCTGGGCGCTCCGGAGGTATCGCCGAGCAGGCACCGACGCTGCGCGAGACCATAGATCGGCTTCCCGACGAGGACCGCGCGGAAGCCCTTGATCGACTGCTCCTCGCATGGGTCGACGTCGATCAAGAGAAGACCCAAACCGACGCGGAACCGCTCAGGCCACCAGCCGCGGTGCTCGAGGACTTGGCGCGTGAAGCGCTGTCGTTGCGACCTGCCTCAGGACGCGCGTGGGCGGGACTCATCCTCGGCAACCGACTGCGCCGCATGGGTCGTCCGGAGGTGGCCACTCCAGTGCTGAGACTGGCGCTCCGCGTCGCCGAGCGACGCGACCAGATCGAGATCGCCGCAAGCCTGCGCAACGACCTCGCCCTCAGCTACGCCGATCAGGGGAAGTGGCAACCGGCAACACGGCTACTGGAAACAAATCACGCGCTGGCAGAGGACCGCAGAGATAGGCGGAGCGCAGCCCAGTCGCTACACAACCTGAGCGAGATCCATCGCCGACAAGGTCACGGCCCCGAGGCGTTGGCAGCCAGTCGACGAGCCCTCGACCTCGCCCAACAGCTCGACGACAGCGAACTCGCTGCGGAGTCGTGGCTGCAGCTGGGACTCACCCTCAGCAGTCCGATGGAGGACTTCCAGGCTGCCCGGCAAGCCTTCACAGAGAGCCTGGCTACGGATCGATCAGACCACGTGCGAGGCGACAACCTAGCCGGCCTGGCCGGGCTGGCGATCGTCGACGAGGACTTCGAGGGCGCTCGGAGTCTCTACTACGAGGCCCTCAGTGCTCCGGCGCTCGAGCCGGACGTGCACCGCGTTGAGGTCCTCCTCGGGTTGTGCGAGGCCTTGGCCCGCCTGCGTGACCGGCGGTCCTTCAATGTGCGCTTTCAGCAGCTGGCTGACGCCATGCCGGACCATCACTTCAGCACCCGGTATGCGGTCGGGGTGACGCGAAGCGCGAAAGCGTGGTCTCAGGTGGGGAAGCCAAAGTTCGCAGGCGAGGTGCTCGCCATCTGCCTCATCCTCGGGGCCCAGCAGTACGAAGGAAGCCTGTCGGGCGACGCCGGCGAGAAGCTGATCGAGGAGCGAGTCTCCAGCGATCCGCTGTTCGCCGGGGTGTTCGCTGCAGCACTCGAGCTCACCCGCCAAGCCGCCGCCGGCGAGAAGGCCAATCGGACCCGCTCCGCTCTTGAGGCCGAGCTCGCCCGGCAGATTCAGTCCAGTGATGTCGTCTCGGGCCTGGTCGACCTGCTGGACATCGCTCTCGAGCACTACTCGGAAACTGACATCTAGCGCACACGAGAGTGCGGCACCTTTCCGACGCGGAAGCTTTGCGCCTATTCGCGATACGCGCTATGGACGAGCGTCTTTCCGCCGCCTACAGGACACGACCGTGGACTTGAAGAGAAGGTACGGGTGCCGTACGGGCACCAGGAGTCGGACGCCGCCGCTCTCGCAGGTTAGATGGCCGCGCAGTCAGCTTCCCGAGGCGCGTGCTTCACCGCGATCGGGAGGACCCTGTGCGCTCCTCTCCTTCCGTCCCGGGGGTTGCAGAGCCGCTGCCGTACTGGGTGGTCGGGATGACGCTCATCGTGCCGTTGGGTTCCAGGACGACCGCGGACACCAACTCCAGACCCCCGATGCCGGCGCTGCGGATCGCTTGGTGAAGACTTTCTTCGGTGATCCGCTGGCGGGTCAAAGCTTCGTGGTCCGGGTGACCGTCGTGCAGCAGCACGGTCGGCTGAGATGTCACGGCTCGGCGCGCCCAGGGCAGGCGCACCGACACCCAGGCCACCAGCAGCTGGAGCGCCGCGAGCAGGCTCATTGCCAGTGCGCCGTCGGTCCATGTCACCGAGCTGCTCATGACGACCGTCGCCAGGGTGGACCCCAAGGCGACGGTGACGATGAAGTCGAACGCGTTCAGCTGGGCGAGGGTGCGCTTGCCGCTAAGCCGCACCGTGGCCACCAACCAGAAGTAGGCCAATGGGCCCACGACTAGCACTCGGGTCAGGCCGGAGATGTCGTCGAAGAACAACGGATGCCCTTTCACCGGTCACGCCGAGCTGCGACGGACATGGATCGGATCACTCATCGTCGGTTGGAGACCCATGGTGACACCCGGGCGTAGGACTGCAGTGCGCCGAGCCTTGCAATGCCATTGCCGCCAGTGAACCATTGCCTCGTCGGCCGCAACCGGCTGGATGTAGCCGCTTCGACGACACGTCCATCACTCGTCGAGGGGTCGGGATGCTGCTCACCAGTCTGGTGATCGTGGTGGTGTCCGCGGCGCTGGTGGCCGGAGCCGCGTGGGGCGTGTACGGCACCTTGCTGGCGAAGGTCGAAGGTTTCATCGTTGCGCTGGCCGGTGGTGCGCTGATGGTCTCCGCGGTGCTCGAGCTCATCGACCCGGCGACCGACGTTGCGCCCCTCTGGGCGGTGGTTGCGTCGGTCCTGGCCGGGGCGGGCGTCTTCACCGGGCTTGACAAGCTCGTCAAGCGAAAGATCGGCTCCAACAGTGGCGGGGGCCTGCTGGCCGCGATCACCTTGGACGGAATCCCGGAGAATCTGGCCCTGGGGGTGGCGCTCATCGGCGCCGGACCAGCACAGGTCGCGTCCCTATCCGGGTCCATCTTCCTGTCCAACCTCCCCGAAGCGGCCGGCGGCGCCAAACAGATGGCGAAGGACCGGTCCAAACCCAAAGTTCTCGGATTGTGGGCCGCCACCGCGGTCCTGCTCTCCCTCGCGGCACTGGCGGGCAACGTCCTGCTCTCCGGCGTGCCGGAAGCCCCGCTCGGCTTGACCCGATGCCTCGCTGGAGGCGCGGTTGCCGCGTCCTTGGCCACCGAGGTCTTTCCCAAGGCCTTCAAGGAAGACAGCTACACCACCGGATTCGCCACCGCCCTCGGACTGGTGCTCGCGGTCGCACTCGACCAACTGGGCTGACCCCGAGCCCGAGCGACGATCGCCCCCACAGCCGCTCACCAGTCTCGCGCCTGACTGCACAAGACGCCGGAGATGCCGCATCTGCCGCAACCCTCACCCGCATCGCGCAAGGCCCACCAGATGGGTCACATCCTTCGCGTCGTGGCGAACGCCGCGCGAACAGCCGAGATCGACGTCGGCGACGACATCGATGCCGGGGACCGGATGCTCCGGTGGGTTCGCCATCGCGCCACCCCTGTGCTTCTCGACGTCCTGCGCCAGGACCCCCTCGGTCCGCCCGGCAGAAGCCGCCCTGCGCATCCCCTGTCCTCATTGGGTGCCTCCCCTTCGCGCGGCTCGTTGAGGGTTCGGCACGCGCAGCGTGCCGCAACGGGATCGCGTTGCAGACGCAAGCAGAACGTGCGTCTTACCGCCGCCTGTCGGCGCGGGCCCAAATTCACGGACGCAGCGGATGAACGGTCGGGGGTCTGGAGTACGAGCACCTCAGTGAGCTTGCCGCTTGTCAGAGTCCGCGTGCTTCGTGCATCGAAACCGCAGGGCCGGGGTGTGCAACCGGCCGTCGTCCTCGACGCGAACCATTGGAAGACCGGCAATGTCGGTCCTGGCCGATGTGATAACGGCGCGCATGCTTGGCCTCCCGTTTCCTGAGCTGAGGACCTTGGCCCCTCGGTCAGCATCGCGCGAAGGGTTAGCGTTGGTGCAGGTGCCGGTGTATGCCGGCATCGGTGCGTCACCCCTGGCTGTGGACCGCAGTCGTTACCGCCAGGCAGCGCCTAACGGACTCACGCCTACCTGGTGGAGGAGTCGGCTCCCGTGACACCCGCATCCGTGCAAGAAGGACCTTCCCGGCGCAGCACGCCACTCGGGCGCCTAGCCCGGGCTCGTCCGGTAACCGCGTTCTTCGTGCTGGCCTACCTCCTGAGCTGGACGTACTGGCTGGTGGTGCTCGGGATCATGGGACACGACACGCTCGCCTGGTTCGTTCCCGGCGCCTTCGGGCCCCCAGTTGCCGCGCTGTTGGTCACGTGGCTGGTCGGCGGTCGGGACGGGACTCACGCGTTCCTGCGGCGTTGGGTTCTGTGGCGGGTCGGGACGAGGTGGTACCTAACGGCACTGGTCGGCATTCCGGCGCTGGGACTCGTCGTCGGACTGCCGTTCCGAGACGGCACCGAGCGGTTCGCCGTGTGGAGCCCGTCGCTGGTCGTGACCTACCTAGCGACCTGGTCCTTCCTGGTGGTCCTGGGCGGTGGCCAGGAAGAGCCCGGATGGCGGGGGTTCGCGCTGCCTCGGATGCAGGAACGCATGGGCCCCCTTCGAGCATCAGTGGCGCTGGGTGTGCTGTGGGGGTTGTGGCACCTACCGGTCTTCATCTTCGTCCCCGGGTACCACTCCGCCGGGACAGGCTTGGCGAGCATCGCCGTGGCCCTGTTGGCCTTCACGGCGGTCCAAGCAGTCGGAGAGTCGGTGCTCTTGACGTGGCTCTTCAACCACACCAGAGGAAGCGTGCTCTTCGCCGTGCTAGCTCATGCATCGCTCAATGCCAGCGAGGCGTTCATCGCGGTCGGTCGGACCGCGTCCATGGCCGTCATCGCGTCGTTCGGCATGGTCGGCTTGATCACGGCACTGGCGACACGGGGGACGCTGTCCTATCGACCGCCGGACAGTACGTCGTCACGAGAGCCGCCAGCTCTTGAGCCGGGACACGCACCGGTCTCATGATCACGGCGGCCGGGCTCCAGGCAAGTTCCACAACACCGAATGGATCCGCGCCGTCACTTCACCGCTGGGTGCGTCCTACCGCCGCCTGACGGGCCTGCATCGGGTCTTGGTGCCGGTTGGCGCAGGTGCCGGACGAAGAACCCGTCGGGCCCCTCTCCCGCGAACGGCGGGACTCCGGTGTGCCCGCCCATGTTGGCGTGCAGCGACTTCTCCTCGGAGCCGAAGGCGTCGAAAAGGTCCAGTGCCATCTGCCGGTCGTTTCCTTCGTCGTCCCACTGCAGCAGGACGTGCAGCGGAATCGTGACCTGGCGGGCCTCGTCGAACATGGTGCGGGGCACGAAGCTCCCGGCGAAGAGGCCGGCGGCCACGATGCGCGGTTCGACCAGCGCCAGCCGGATACCGATGGCGATCACCCCGCCCGAGTACCCGACCGGGCCGCGGATCTCCGGCAGAGAGAGGAGTGCGTCCAGGGTGGCCTGCCATTCCGGGACTGCCTGTTCGACCAGCGGGAGGACCAGCCGGTCGACGATCTCGTCGACCGGCGCTCCGGCCGCCAGCGCCCGGTGCAGATCGGCGCGGGCCCGGTCGACGTCGGCCGATCGGGGCCGGTCACCGCTCCCGGGGAGCTCGATGGTGGCCGCGGAGAAGCCGTTCGCTGCTGCGTGCCGGGCTCGCCCCGCCAGCCGCGGGTACATCTTGCGCAGTCCGCCGGGATGGCCGAGCAGGATCAGCGGCGCTGGAGCGGAGATCGGCGTCCACAGGATGCCGGGGATCTCGCCGAGAATGAATGCGCGTTCCAGGCTGCCGTCGTCGAGGCGCCGTTCGGAAGTGAAGTGCATGGTCGTGCCTTTCGGGAGTGCGCGTTGAACGGCGCTCCCGGACGACCTATCGCCCGACCGTGGCCCCAAGGAAGAGCACCCACGTCGATACGTTCACGGGTACCACCTCCTCGTTCTCCTGCACGGACTCCAGCAGACTAGCAATCGTCGCCGCGGTCCGGGCGCGCTTGTCGCCGCGTTCAGGAGTCGCCCGCTTGAGGCCGCCCCGCCGCGGCTGTCGGGGCTCCGAACCCGGTGATTCGGTCATCCCTAGCAGGTCGAGTCGGCCAGCGCCGGACGACGAGCTCCACTGCCAGACTCCGCTAGGTTCACGACGTGTCCGCTGCCCGTGATCCTCGCCCCGTGGTCGCCACGCTCACGACGGCGACTGTCTCGATCAGTCTGCTTGCGTTGGCCGTGCGCTTCGGATGGCTCGGCGCCGACGTCGGCCGCGGGGCCAACTTCTGCGAGGCCGCTCGCGACGGCTGGGTCAAGCAGCCGGCCAACACGCTCTCCAACCTGGGATTCGTCGTTGCCGGGCTGGCGGTCGGTTGGCGGGCTCGTTCCCAGGAGTACCTGGGCGACACGTTGCCGCGCTTTTCTGGGCTCGCGACCGGCTACGCGTGCATGGTCGTGCTCCTTGGACCGGCGAGTGCTGCCATGCACGCAACCCAGTCGTCGCTGGGCGGGCTGCTGGACATGACCGCGATGTACCTCGTCGCAAGCTTCGCCGCGGCGTACGCCGTGACCCGCTGGTGGCGTCGAGATTCGATGTTCATGTGGCAGGTGTTCTTCCTGCTTGTGGCCGCGTGCGAGCTGATCGGTCGCTGGGACCGGGAGATTCCGGTGGTGCACCGCGCCGGCAACGCCGCGTTCGCGCTCCTGCTCGTGGTTGCCGTGGCCGTGGAGACGATGCTGCGGCGGGGTGGTCACGCGCGCACCGAGCTGAGGTACGGGGTCGCCGCGCTGATGTCGATGCTCGTCGCGTTCGTGATCTGGAACCTGTCCCAGCACGGCTGGTGCGACCCGGACTCACTGGTCCAGGGCCACGCGGCCTGGCATCTCCTGGGGGCCGTCGCGGCATACCTGTTGTTCCGCTTCTACGCGAGCGAGCGGACCGTCATCGGTTGAGGGATCGGGCCGTGAGACTTGCGACGTCGGGCCGCGCTGGGCCGACGATCGAAGCGCCCGCTCCACGCAGGCGCCCCGCGCGGTCGTGCCGATGACCGCACGGTCCAGATGTCGGAGATCCGGCTGCTGTCGGCGCGCGCCTCAGCAGCTCGCCAGGCCAGCGAAGTGTCGGGGCCCGGGCCGGTTCTAGAGGAGAAGGTCGCCCGTGACCACGGAGCGGGCAACATCATGGATGCGGGCGTTGTGGTCCCTGGCGTACTTGCGGAGCATCTCGAACGCCTCGTCGACGGTGGTCTCTCGCTTGGCGGCGACGACGCCTTTGGCCTGCTCGATAACGAGCCGGGTGTTCAGCGCCTGCTGCAATTGTTCGGCGGTGCGCTGTTCCTGCCGGGCGGCCGATGCGTGCGCGAGGTAGCCAGTCGCGATGCTGGCGAAGATCATCGCGACTCGCAGATCTTCGGCTGACCAGCTGCGTGGTTGGCTGTCGTACAGGTTGACCGCCCCGATCGCTGCCCCTTCGGCCAGCATCGGGATGCCGGCCACGGCCTGGATCCCCGCCGTCTTGGCCGCGACCACGTAGTCCGGCCAGCGTTCGTCGGCGTCCTGCGCGCTGATGTCCGGCACCGCCACCGGGGCTGCCGAGGCAACAGCATCGATGCACGGGCCCTTCTGCCAGAGCTCCTGCACGCGTTCAAGGTTGGCGATCGCCTCGACGGCGGCGGTGACGAAGCGCTGCTGGCCGTCGTGTACCAGCGTCACGCCCGCCCCGGTCAGGTCGAGGACCTCGGCCATCTCACCGGTCAGGTCATGGAGCACGTCACCGATGCCGTAACCGCCCGTGAGGGCCGCGGCGAACCGCTCCAGGCTGTCCAGGAGCGTGTCGGGATTGGGCACAATACCCCCTTCGTAGGCGGGTCGGAGCGCGCGTCGACGTGATCCGCACGCGGCCGCAGAGCGGCCACGACCATCATCCCATCACATCAGGGCACGGGCTAGCGCGGAAGCCCTCCCGCTCGGTCCGGTTGCAGAACTCACCAGGGGCGCCCCGCACGGTGGCCGCCCGCGCATTGCGGAGCTCGCGCGTGCCGCCGATCAGAAGAGCTCCTGGACCCCGTTGGTCAGGTTGACCGCGTAGCAGCCGGAGCTCACGAGCTCGTCGAACTCCAGGGCGCGACGAGAACGCCGCGACGGCGTTGTGGAGTCAGCCGCGCACCTTCTCCAGCCGGCTGACCGCCTCCTCGAAGCCGCGGACCAGGTCGGACATCACGTCGGCGACCGGGCGCACCTCGTTCATCCGGCCCACGATCTGGCCCACCGGCATCGAGATGACGTCGGGGTCGCCGGAGGCGTTGATCCGGTTGTGCGCCTCGGCGACGAGCAGGTTCTGCAGCGGCATCGGCAGCGGCTGCGGCGCGTCCTCCTCCGACCACGCGTCGGTCCACCTGGTCTTCAGCAGCCGTGCGGGTTTGCCGGTGTAGATCCGGGTCCGCACGGTGTCCGAGGAGGTGGCGCGGGTGAAGGCCTCGGTCCAGCCGGCGCTGGACTGGAGGTTCTGGTATTCCGCCGTGCCCAACCAGATCGAGCCCGTCCACACACCTTGCGAGCCGAGCGCGAGGGAGGCGGCGATCTGCCGGCCCGAGCCGATCCCGCCGGCACCGAGCACCGGCACGTCCGTCCCGACGGCGTCGACGATGTCGGGAGTGAGCACCATGCTGGCGATCTCGCCGGTGTGCCCGCCGGCCTCGTAGCCCTGCGCAACGATGATGTCCACGCCGTTGCGCACGTGCGACTGGGCGTGCTTGGCCGCTCCGGCGAGCGCTGCGACCGCGACGCCGTGCTCGTGGGCCTTCTCGATCACGTCGACCGGCGGCGAGCCGAGCGCGTTGGCGATCAGCACCGGACGGTGGGCGAGCGCGATGTCGACGTGGGAGCGCGCCACCGAGTGCAGCCACCCCAGCACCCCCTCACGGCCCTCCCCCTCCGGGAGCGGGGGCACGCCGAGCTTCTGCAGCGTCCTCTCCACGAACGTGACGTGCTCCTCGGGGATCATCGCCTTCAGGTCGACCGACTTGCCCTCGGTCGGGATCTTCATCGGCATCACGACGTCGACGCCGTAGGGCTTGCCGTCGGTGTTCTCGTCCAGCCAGGTCAGCGTCTTGTCGAGCTCGTCGGCCTCGTTGAACCGGACGCAGCCCAGCACGCCCAGGCCGCCTGCCCGTGAGACCGCGGCGGCGACGTGCTCAGAGGGGGTGAAGGCGAAGATCGGGTAGTCGATCCCGAACCGGTCGCACAGGTCGGTCCTCATCGCGCCACTGCCAGCCCGGCCGCGGCCAGCTCCTTGGCCTTGGGGTAGTTCGCCTTCCCGGTGGCGCTGCGCGGGATCTCCTCCACGTAGGTCACCGAGCGCGGGATCTTGTAGCCCGACAGGTGCTCGCGCAGGAACGTCTTGAGCTCCTCGAGCGTCGGCTGCGCCTCGCCCCGGGCCTGGATCACCGCAGAGACCGCCTGGCCGTAGTTCTCGTCGGCGACCCCGACCACGAGGGCGTCGTAGACGTCGGGATGGGCCTTCAGCGCCATCTCCACTTCTTCGGGGTAGACCTTCTCCCCGCCGGTGTTGATGCAGTTGGAACCGCGCCCCAGCAGAGTGACCTTGTTGTCCTTCTCGATCCGCGCGAAGTCGCCGGGCACCGAGTAGCGCACGCCGCCGACCTCCAAGAAGGTGCGCGCGGACTTCTCGGGGTCGTTGTAGTAGCCGAGCGGGACCGAGCCGGCGCGGGCCAGGCGGCCGATCACGCCCTCGTTGACCGCCAGGTCCAGGACTCTGTTGTCCTCGTCGAGGACGACCGACTCGACACCGAGGCTGACCAGGGCGCCCTCGCCCTTGATGTTCTCCGAGTCCTGGACGCCGGTGCCCTGGAAGCCGGTCTCCGAGGCGCCCACCGAGTCGGTGAACACCGCGTTCGGGAACGCCGCCATCCAACGCTCCTTGACCGGACGGCTGAAGATCGCGGCGCTGCTGGCGACCACGAACAACGAGGAGGCGTCGTACTTGCCGGTGTCGTACTCCTCGATCAGCGGGCGGGCCATCGCGTCGCCGGTCATGAAGATCGCCTGCACCTTGTGCTTCTCGATCGTCTGCCAGACCTGCACGGGGTCGAACTTCGGCGCGAGCACGGTCAGGTGACCGGCGAAGAGATGCATCAGCATCGCCGCTTGGGCCCCACCGTGCATGAGTGGGCTGAGCGGGAACATGATCATCGGGTCGGACTCGGCGGCCTTCTTGGACTGGTCGTGCTCCTCGAGCCGCTCGCCGGTCATGAAGTCGATGCCGCCGCCCAGGACGCGCCAGAAGTCCTCATGGCGCCACATCACGCCCTTGGGGAACCCGGTGGTGCCGCCGGTGTAGACGATGTAGAGGTCGTCGTTGCTGCGCGGACCGAAGTCGCGCTCGGCGCTCTGGCCCTCGAGCGCATCCTCCCAGGCGACGCCGCCGCACCGCGCAAGAGCAGCGTCGATGTCCTCGGTGTCCTCCGACTCGGTCGGGTCGGGCATCGCCACCACGGTGGTGAGCCGCTCGTGGTTGGGCGCGGTGCGCGCGACCAGCGGGGCGTAGGACCGCTCGTGCAGCAGCGCCACCATGTCGGAGTTGTCGAACAGGTAGTTCAGCTCGCCCTCGACGTAGCGGTAGTTGACGTTGATGCACACGCCGCGGATCTTGAACACCGCCAGCAGCGCGACCACGTGCTCCACGCTGTTCTTGGCGTAGATGCCGACGTGGTCGCCCGGGCCGATCCCCCGGCCGGCCAGGAAGTGGGCGAGCTTGTTGGCCTCGGCCTCCAGCTCGGTGTAGGTGACGAAGCGGTCGTTGACCAGCAGCGTGTTGCGGTCCGGTACGGCGTCGACAGCATGCTCGAAGAGATCAGCGATGTTGAGGGCCATGGCGGTCAGACTAGAACACGTTCTTGTTTCTGACTAGCATCGCCTCCCGGTGGTCGAGCCTGTCGAGACCCCGTTCCGAGCGAAGGAGAACGATGTCTGAACCGCACGCCCTGGTCGAGCTGACGGGCCACACGCTGGTGGTCACGATGAACCGTCCCGAGGCCCGCAACGCCCTCTCCGGCGAGATGCTCGCGATCATGGAGGCGGCCTGGGAGCGGGCCAACACCGATCCGGAGGTGCGCGTCGTCATCCTCACCGGCGCCGGGGGCGCGTTCTGCGCGGGCGCGGACCTCAAGGCCATGTCGGCCAGCGCCCCGTCGGACCGCTTCGAGTCCGGCGAGTTCGACCCCTCGGTGATCAAGTCGCTGCTCAAGGGGTTCCGGCTCACCAAGCCGCTGATCGCCGCCGTCGAGGGGCCGGCGATCGCGGGCGGGACCGAGATCCTGCAGGCCACCGACATCCGGATCGCCGGAGAGTCCGCCCGGTTCGGGGTCTCGGAGGTCCGCTGGGGTCTCTACCCGCTCGGCGGCTCCGCCGTACGCCTCCCCCGCCAGATCCCCTACACCGTGGCTGCCGAGCTGCTCCTGACCGGGCGGCACGTCAAGGCTCCGGAGGCCAAGGAGATCGGCCTGATCGGACACGTGGTCCGGGACGGCCAGGCGCTGGAGAAGGCCCACGAGATCGCCGACGCCATCGCCGCGAACGGCCCCCTGGCGGTGCAGGCGGTGCTGAGGACGATCCGGGATTCCGAGGGCAAGCACGAGGACGAGTGCTGGAAGGACGACGCCACCACCGGCGCGGCCGTCTTCGCCAGCAACGACGCCAAGGAGGGCCCGCGGGCCTTCGCCGAGAAGCGCTCGCCGGAATTCAGCGGCACCTGAGCCGCCCGCGCCCTGGATTGCGGGCGTGCCGCGACGCTCGCGCCGCAACCGGTCTCCTCGCGGGTGGCCGAGAAGGTCGGCGACACCTGCGAAGGGGTGCTGAGGTCGGTGCACCACCGCGACGGTGAGCGCGGTGACCCGCAGAGCTGGTCGATCCTCCTCGGCGACGTGCCCGACCTAGGGTGAGGACATGGCAGAACGAGACCGGGTCGTCTGGGCCCGGTTCGCGCACGACCCGCGGGACCCGCAGGTCGCGCACCTACGCGCCTCCGACCGGGACCGCGACGTGGTGCGGGACGTGCTGGGTGAGGCCTACGCCGAGGGCCGACTCTCGGCGGAGGAGCTGGACGAGCGCAGCGACCGGCTCTCGTCGTCCCGCACCCTGGGTGAGCTCCCACCGCTGGTGGACGACCTGGTGCCGGTGCTGCCGTGGTCCTCGCGTTCCCTGGCGACGCGGGACCTGCACGCCGAGGCGGTGCGGCGCTACCGCCAGCAGCGGCAGAACGCGGTCTACGGCTTCCTCACCCCGACGCTGATCTGCTGGGCGATCTGGGCGGCCACGATGTTGGGCCAGTTCGCCTGGCCGGTCTTCGTCACCCTCGGCACGGCGCTCCCCCTGATCCGCCTGGTCACCAGCCGGCAGGACGCGATCGACCAGATCGAGCGCGAGCTGGAGCGCAAGGAGCGCAAGCGGCTGGAGCACCTCGAGCGGCGCAACCGTCGCCGGCTCCCGCCGCCGTTCGGGCTCCCCGGCCCCTGACCCGTTCGGGCGGTTCCCTTCCCGCTCCGGTCGGCCTAGCGTGAGAGCGCCGATCGGGGTCGACCGACGTGGTCATCGCACTCCGGACCGCTGGGCGCACGGGCTCGTGGCCGACGAGATCCACCTCGTCACCGAGGGGACCTGACACCGCCTGCGTGGTCGGCGCCACCCGGGCCTCGTGACCTGCGTGCGGGCACGGAAGTCCTGAAGTCCGGGGTCCTCCTAACGTTCGGAATCCAGCAACCGATTCCGGAGTAGACGGAGGACGCCATGCCACTGATCAACGTCAAGGCCATCGAGGGTGTGTTCACCCCCGAGCAGCGCCAGCAGATCATCGAGCGGCTCACCGACGCGATGGTGTCCGTCGAGGGAGAGTCGATGCGCTCGGTGACCTGGGTCGTCATCGACCAGGTGTCGAGCGGCGACTGGGCCATCGGAGGCCGCCCACTCACCACCGAGGCGGTCAAGGCACTCGCGGCCGGCGAGCCCGTTTCCGCCTGACCAGAGCCGGCCGTGCCCCCGCCCCGGAGCGGGAGGCGGCGGGAGGTCGTCGCGCTCGTGTTCTGCGCCACGACCTCACAGTCGCTCCTCGTCGTGCTGACTCCCGCGCTCGGCTTCGTCGCTGCGGATCTGCACGTCGCCCCGGAGTCGGTGGGACAGGCGCGCACCGTCACCGCGGTCGCGGCCCTCCTGGCAACCGCCGCAGCGCTCCGCTCCCGCGCCCTGCGCGGCCCTCGGCCGCTGGCGTTCACGGGCGTGCTGATCGGCGCCGCTGGGGCCGTGACCGCTGCGATCACCGTGACCCTGTGGCAGTTCCTCGCCGCGCACGTGCTCGTCGGAATCGGCTCGGCGCTGTTGCTCTCCGCAGCGTTCACGGGCGCGGCCACCTTCCCCGCCGGGCGGCGCCGTGGCGTCACGGGATGGGTCGCCGCAGGCAACGCGCTGGCCTGGCTCGTCGTCGCTCCCCTTGCGGGCATCGTGACCGACGCCGCGTCGTGGCGCGAGACCTTCCTGCTGCCGCTGGGCGGTGTGCTCGCGGTGATCGCCCTCCTCCCGGCCGCAACCGCGGGACAAGCACCGTTCGAGCGAAGGCGTGAACGTTCGCGAGCTGTGTGGAGGGACCGCGCGGTACGCACCTGGTTGCTCGCGGAGACCATGGCCTACGCAGGGTGGTCTGCGGTTCTCACCTATGTCGGCATCTACTTCGTCTTCGGCACCCACCTTCCGGTGGCGACCGTCGGGTGGGTGCTGGCCGGCGGCGCCGGGTGCTACTTCCTCACCGCCACCCGCAGCGGTGAGCTGCTCCGGCGCCTCCCCCTGCGCGCCGTGGTCGCGGTCGCCGCCGCGGTGATGGCCACCGGAGCGGCAGTGTTGTTCAGTATCCCCGCGCCCAGCCCCGTCGCGGTGACCGCGTTCGGGGTGCTCGGCGCGGCGGCGGGGCTTCGGACTCCCGGGGCAGCCGCGCTCGCCCAGGAGCTGGCTGAAGTGCCCGCGCACACGATGATGACGATCCGTACCGGGGTCACTCAGCTCGGCTACCTCCTCGGCGCCTCCTTGGGAGGCGCCGCGCTCGCGGTGTGGGGCTACCCCGGCCTCGGTCTTCTCCTCGCCGCCGGGCTCGCCACGTCCGCGCTGCTGGTGCGCCGGCTATCGGACCGTCGCGGAGGCGATGCGCGCCGCCGCGGCGGCGCGTCCGACGCGGCCGCCGACGCCCAGCTTCAGGTAGGCGTTCGACAGGTGCCGCTCCACGGTGCGCGGGCTGAGGTGGAGCCGGCCACCGATCTCGTCGTTGGTCAGCCCCGTGGCGACCAGTGAGACCACCTCGCGCTCGCGGGTGGTCAGGGTGTCCAGAGCGGCGTCCGTCGTCCGTCCCGGCCCCGGGTCGATCGCCATGAAGTCGTCGTAGGCGGCAAGGAATGCCGACCACGCCGGTTCCTTCCCCAACAGGAGGTGGTTTCGGCTCTCGATCGGCACGAACCGGGCTCCCGGGATGAGCGTGGCCAGCTGCCGCCCCATCTCGAAGGGCACCACTGCGTCGCCCCGCGGATGGACGACGAGCGTGGGAACGCTGAGGCCCCGCGCCTCCGCGCGCACATCGAGGGAGTAGCGAACGGCCATGGCTCGGGCAGCCCCGGCTGCGGAGGCGGAGACGTCCTGCAGCTCCGCGAACCATTCGCGCTGCTCCTGCGTGGCAGTCGGCACGAACCGGCTAGCCCACAGGTGGCGGATGGCGGGGTTCTCGGCGTCCCACTGCTCGCGCATGAGGGTGATGAGGGCCTCGGCCTGACGGCGTTCGCTCTGACCACGGTGGAACCGGCCGAGCGCGTAGGTGCCGAACAGGACGAGCCGGCTCACCCGGTCCGGGTGCCGGGCCGCGTAGGCGATCGCGACCGGACCCGCCTGGCACATGCCGAGGAGCGCGAACCGGTCGGGCTGGGTTTGGTCGACGACGGCCTCGAGGTCGGCAACCCATCCGTCGAGAGACACCTCGCTCACGTTGCGGTCCGACAGCCCGGTGTCGCGGGCGTCGTACCGGACGACACTGTGCCGCTCTCCGAGTGCCTGCAACCAGTGCGACCACACCGGACTGCCCCAGTCGTGCTCGGCGTGCGTCATCCAGTGGGCCGCCTTCACCAGGGGCGGACCGTGGCCGTGGCGCGCGTAGGCGATGCGCACACCGTCCCCGGTGGTGCAGAACGCAATGCGCTGTTGCGCTGTCATGGTGCATTCCACGATCTCACCTGGTGCGGTGTCGCACCACCCTCAGCCGACCCGGCGGTCACCCTCCCAGAACTGCGCCCGCAGCGCCTTCTTGTCCGGCTTGCCCAGGCCGGTCAGCGGCAGCGCCTCCGTGGCGATGACCTGCTTGGGCGCCTGCACCGAGCCCTTGCGCTCCTTGACCATCTCCCGGATCTCGCCGACCACCTCGTCGGTGAGCTCGTGGCCCTCCCGGAGCACCACGACCGCGGTGACCGCCTCGCCCCAGCGCTCGTCGGGCACCCCGATGACGCCGACCTGGGCGACCGCGGGGTGCTCGGCGACCACGTCCTCGACCTCGCGCGGGAAGACGTTGAAACCGCCGGTCACGATCATGTCCTTGGTGCGGTCGACGATGTACCAGAAGCCGTCCTCGTCCTCCCGGGCGACGTCACCGGTGTGCATCCAGCCGTCCCTGAAGACACTGGAGGTCTGCTCCGGTTTGTTCCAGTAGCCGCCGGCGAGAAGGGGGCCGGCGACACAGATCTCGCCGGGCTCCCCGACCGGGACGGGCTTGCCGTCCTCGCCGAGGAGGGCGGTGCGCAGGAACGCCGACGGGCGTCCGCAGGAGGCCAGGCGGCCCGGCCCCCCGTCGCCCGGGCCGGTCGGGGCCACGTGGTCGTCCTTGGGGAAGTAGCTGATGACCATGGGGGCCTCGGACTGGCCGTAGTACTGGGCGAAGATCGGCCCGAGCCGGTCGATCGCCTCGGCCAACCGGGTCGGGTTGATCGCCGAGGCGCCGTAGTAGACGGTCTCCAGGGACGAGAGGTCCCGCGTCTTGGAGTCGGGGTGGTCCAGGAGCGCGTAGAGCATCGAGGGGACCAGCATCGTGGCGGTGATCCGCTGCTCCTCGATCGTGCGCAGCACCTCGGCGGGGTCGAAGCGCGGCAGCACGTAGAGCGAGCCGCCCTTCATCACCGTCGGCACGAAGAACGCCGCGCCCGCGTGGGAGAGCGGCGTGCACATCAGGAATCGGGGCGAGTCCGGCCACTCCCACTCCGAGAGCTGGATCTGGGTCATCGTGGCCATCGTCTGGGCGGTGCCGATCACGCCCTTGGGCTTGCCGGTCGTGCCCCCGGTGTAGGTGATCGAGATGATGTGGTCCGGGGGCAGCACGGCCGCCTCCAGCGGCTGGGGGTCGAACTCCTCGGCCTTGGCGGCCAGGTCCTCGGCGCGACCGGTGAGCTCCTCGGGGACCGGGCCGATGGTGAGGACCTTCTCCAGGGACGGCACCTTGTCCAGCAGCGCTGCCGCGCGCTCGACGAACATCGGGACCGGGTCGATCACCAGGGTGGTGATGCCGGCGTCCTGGAGCACGTAGGCGTGGTCGTCCAGCGACCCGAGCGGGTGCAACGACGTACGCCGGTAGCCCTGGGTCTGGCCGGCGCCGATGATGAACAGCACCTCGGGCCGGTTCAGGGCCAGCAGGGCCGCCGGGGTGTCCCGGCCCGCGCCGAGGGCCTCGAACGCCTGGACGTACTGGCTGATCCGCGCGGCGGTCTCGCCGCCGGTCAGCGTGGTCTCGCCGAGGAAGACGATCGGCTTGTCCCGGAAGCGCCTGAGCGCCGAGACCATCAGGTGCCCGTTGTGCGTGCCGGTGCGGAGGTGGTCGTTCGCCATGACCGCAGACTAGAACGTGTTATAGATTTGCGGTAGGCGGTGTCCACTCCGCCGACACCTCAGCGGCGCTTGGAGTGGCGCCTGTGGTGGCGGACCGGCAACGGGGCCAGGGAGTTGCCCGGTCCGAAGCTGGCGCAGTTGCCCGCCATCGGGAGGCCGGCGAGGCGCTCGAGCAGGAACTCCTCGGCCAGCGGGAAGAACTGCGCGCCCGCCTGGGTGTGGTCGGAGTTGGCGAACTCGGTGTACTGCACCTGCACCCCCTGGTGGCAGTACTGGTGGGCCAGCGCCTCGACGTCCTTGGCCACCATCACGCCGTCGCCGACGCCGTCGTTCTGGCCCACGGCCAGCAGCATCGGGGAGGTCGGGTGTCCTGGCGTGCTGCCCATGATCAGGTGGTTGATGGTCCGGGCGAACACCGGCACCCGCAGGAAGTGCCGGTAGCGACGCTTGAGCAGGTCCTGCACGCGCAGGCCGGGGTAGGCGCCGTTGAACGAGCCGATGCACTGGTCCTCGACCTCGCGGCTGAGCTTGCGGCCGTAGGCGGACTCGTAGCGGCGTACCGGGATCTCGAAGGCCCGTCCGAGGGAGACCAGCACCGCCGGGATGATCCCGGACCAGTCCGGCGTGCCGTTGACGTACTTCAGGTTGTGGGCGAAGTGCACCGGGACGCCCCCGACGGCGGTGCCGGCGATGTCCAGCTCCGGGCTGTACGCCGGCGCCAGCTCCGCTGCCCACTCCCCCGCGATCGACCCGCCCGAGTAGCCGAACAGGCCGACCGGCGTGCTCCTTGCCGGCGCGTCGAGGAACGACTCGGTGGCCCGGACCGCGTCCAGCGTGCTCCACCCCGACTCCTGGCCGGCACCCCAGTGGTGGTCGGTGCCCTCGAAGTCCGGGACGGTGACGGCGTAGCCCTGGGCGGCCAGCGAGGTGACCAACCCCTCCTCGACCTGGGCCTGCTGCCGGTTGGAGTCCGTCCCGGAGTCGCCGCCACGCAGCGTGTACGAGGGGTCGCACTGGTCGCCCAGGGCGTCGTAGAAGCTCAGGTAGGCCACCACCCCGCGGGCGGCTCCGGTCAGCTTGCCGGTCAGCTTGCCGGTCGGCTGGACCACGGTGGTCACGGTGACGCTGGGTCGCTCCAGCTCGTCCTGGGTCCGGTAGAGCAGCTGCTCGGCCGGGATCGGCGTGGACCCCTGACCGAAGAGGCTCAGCGTGACGCTGCGGTGCTTGAGGACCGTGCCCGGCGCGATCTTCCGCAGCGGCTTGGCGCCGGTGTAGCGGTAGAAGGGATCCTCGTGCGGCGGGGCGACGGCGGTGTCCGCTGCGGCGGTGCCGGTGGTCAGACCGGTGGTCAGCAGGCCGGTCACGGCGAGCAGGACGGCGAGGAGCGTGAGACGGGGAGCACGGTGCAGCACGCCTGGGTCAACGCACGGCGCGCGAGGCAGTTACGCCTGCCGATCGGCGGCCTGCTCGAGCGGACTGGCCGGAGCCGCCTCTCGATGCCGGGGAGTGCCTCGGCTCCGGGCGGGACCAGGACCTGCGCTGGGGACCTTCGACTTCTTCCTCGACGTCGGCTGCTTCCAGGGCCTCGACGGTGGCCGGCGCCGGGCCGAGGGACGCGGCGTCACCACCCTCGCCAACCCCGGAGCCACCCTGCTGATGCTGGCCTTCGGCGCCGGCCGACTACGCCCCCTGGTGGGCGGGGTGTCCCAGGACGAGGTCCAGGCCGCCTTCCCGGGCTGGCGGACGCTGGCCGTGGAGGCGGCGGTGACGGCGGGGCTGGGCTGGCCGATGAACCGGACGGCGCCGCAGTGGTATCGACTGCAGCGACAGTCCTAGGTCGCTCCCGGCTCACCCTCCCCGACAGGCGAACGTGCGGGCGCCTCCGGATCGGCCACGACGTCGTCGAAGTCGAGGTGCACCGCCGGCTCCGGGAGGCGGGACGCGACCAGCCCGGCGAGGAGGAGGAGTGCGGCCAGCGCCACCAGGGAGAAGGTGAAGGAGCCGGACGGGGACCGGACCACCTCCATGAGGACGACGAAGACGACCGAGGACTGGCCGACCAGCTGGATCAGTCCGTTGGAGGTCCCGGGCGGTGTGGGGACGGTGATCTCGGCGGCGTACTGCATGCCCACGGGCAGGGCGCTGGTGAGGAAGAAGCCGAGCACGAAGGCGGCGACGTACAGGCCGACCAGCGAGGTGCTCAGCGCCACCCCGGTCAGCGCCGGGGCCGAGACGACCACGGCGACGACGAGGAAGGGGATCCGGCGGTCGGACCGGTCCGAGAGCGCGGAGAGCACCACGGCGCCGATCGTCCCTCCGAGGAGCAGCAGGGCGCCGACGTTCCCGGCGTCGACGGAGGAGAAGCCGCGGGGACGGACGATCTCCTCGACCCAGGTCGACAGGCCGTTGAACACGCCCATGCCGACGAAGACCAGGATCAGGTAGATCAGGAACGGCCGCACGGCGAGCGCATGGCGGACGCCGACCAGCATCAGGGCATGGGTCTCGGCGTCGGCCTCCAGCGGCGTTGCCGGCCGGTCCCTGGCCAGCACGACGAAGACCACGCCGGCGACGAGGGCGGCGGCGCCGTACACCGTCTGCACCTGCGAGATCGAGAGGCTCTTGACCAGCTGCGGCGTGAGGCCCATCCCGATGCCGGTGCCGACGAGGTTGGCCAGCGTGATCAGGCTGACCGCCGTGGCTCGCTGGGACCGTGGGAACCAGTGCGTGGAGAGGGTGGTCCACGCGTTGAGCAGGAACGGCTGCGCGACCGCAGCGCCGACCGTGGCGACCAGGGCGAGGGCGTAGTGCGGACCCACGAGACCGCGGGCCAGCCCGGAGACGCCGGCCAGCAGGGCACCGGCACCTGCGGCGACACGCAGGCCCGCCCGGTCGATCAGGTAGGACGCCGGGATCGTGACCGGCAGGTAGGCCACCATGAACGAGATCGCGAAGACGCCGATGGCGGCCGCGGACACCCCGTAGTAGTTCCTCGCCACGCTCGAGACGGGTGCGTAGCTGATCCACAGCGTCTGGATGGTGAGGTTCACCGCCATGAACGCCAGGAGCACCACCCAGCGGTAACCGGAGCTAGGCACGTGGCCCCGTTCTGAAGAACGCCACGACGTTGACCACGATGCCGATGATGCCACCGACGATGCCGATTCCGAGCAGCACGCGCGTGAGCAGCGCCCAGTCGAACGAGCCCTCCCCGAAGTCGAAGGGGAACACCTGCCAGATCCGGACCATGGCGGCGACCCCGATCACGGTGCCGAGGGCATCACCCGACGCCTTCACCTTGGGATGGTCGTTGCCCACGTAGACCACGTTCGCGAGCAGCGTCCAGATGATCGAGGCGTTGACCAGGCCGAGCACCTGGGTGGTGTCCGAGGTCAGGAACGGCACCGACTCCCATCCCGGCCAGACGTTCGCGGCGTAGAGGAGTGCGGCGTTGACGAGCACGGCGATGCCGTAGCCGAACCGCCGAGTCGCGGGGCCGGGCCGCCGCCGCGCGGACCGGGTGACGGCCGAAGTCTCCGTGCGCGTCTGTGTCATCACGGCCTCCCTCGGATCCCACGCTAGGCGTCCTGGGCTGCACGAGGTCAGGGGCGAAGGTCACGCCGCCGCCGGCCCCCGGGACGGCTCAGATCAGGCCCGCCGTCAGCGCTCGTGAGACGGCGCCCGCGCGGGAGGGCTGGTCCAGCTTCCTGAGGATGTTGGCGACGTGCCGGTGCACGGTGTGGCCGCTGAGGGTGAGTGCGGAGGCGATCTCGTCGTTGCTCATCCCTCGAGAGACCAGTCGCAGCACCTCGGTCTCACGAGGGGTCAACAGGCTGGCGCCGCGCTCCCCCGGTGCCGAGAGCCGACGTGCTCGCGCCAGTCCGGCCGTGTCGCCCACCTGCTCGAGGAGACCTGTGGCAGCCGCGATCTGTTCCCCAGCGGCGCCGGCATCGCCTTCGGAGAGGAGGGACTCGGCGAGCAGCAACCTGGCCTCGGCCTCGTCGTGCCGTAGACCCGTCCGGTGGTAGCGCCGTACCGCCTCCTGCAGGAGGGTCGAGACCTCGGTCGGGTCGGCGAGAACCGCGTCGGACATCGCCGACATCGCCACGAGAGCGTCGGTGTGCACCATCTCCGCGGTTTCCCCGAGCTCCTCGGCCAGCACCGCAGCCACCTCGAGCTCGCCCACGGCGTGCGCGATCCGGATCGCGGGGACCAGTACGTCCGCACGTGCGAGTCGGTCCGCCGGTGGCAGGACGCGCAGCAGTCGCTGCACGGACAGCCAGGCGAGAGACTCCTCTCCGCGTGCGAACCTGATCAGGGCGCGACCCAGCACGGCAACCGGCTCGAACTCGGCCTGCTTGAACAGCGCTTCGGCCTCCTCGAGCCGCCCCTGGCGCCGGCGCAGCTCGCCCAGCTGGACCACTGCCTGCAACCTGGATCCGCGCACGGAGCTGGCCAGCCGAGCGACGGTCTCGGTGAGCGCCCTCTCGGCCTCCGCCCAGGTGCCGGCCGACAGCTGCACCGAGGCGTACTGGATCCGGCAGACGTGGAAGAGCGGAAAGAGGTCCCGTTCCTTGCAGAAGGCCTCGACCCGGTGGCACCACTCCTCGGCCCGGGTCACGTCCTGGGTCTGGTGACACGCAGCGATCAGCCAGCAGAGGACCTTCCCCATCCACATCAGGTCGCCCACGTCGCCCGCGGTGACGGCAGCAACCGCCGAGTCGAGCTGTGCCATGCCGGAGTCGACGTCCCCGGACCGGGTCAACGCAAGGCCCTGCAACGCCAGTCCGACGACGGCAAGGTCGGTCGCACCGGTCCGTCGCCCGACCTCGGTGGCCTGCGCCGCGCAGTGCAGGGCCTGGACCGGGTCCTGACCGACCGAGAGGGCCAGCTCGGCCTCCCGCACCGCGCACCAGCCGTGCTCGGGGACCTCGTCGAGATCGGCCAGCAGCTCACGAGCACGGCCCAGCCAGCCCGTGGCGACTGCTTCGCCGTGACCGAAGAGCAGGCAGTCCCACGCCAGCGCCGTGGCCGCTCTGGCCGCACCGACGGAGTCGGCGCGTTCGCGATGGCGCCGGTAGGCCTGCTCGCGTGCGCTCAGGCAGGTGCCTGCGTCGTCGCGCCACCAGCCGACCTGTGCCAGTCCCTCGTACGCCAGGGGGTCGTCCGTCTCGTCGACGACGGCCCGGAAGGCGCTGTCAGCCCGACTCCACGAGCCTGCGGCCAGCGCCTTCTGGGCGTCCTCGAGGGTGGCCATGGCGTCATCATCGTCCCTGCGAGCAGGGGTGGGAAGAATGCGGCGTGGGTGGCCTTCCCCAGGCAGCTCAGGTCAGGCGTGCACCCCGGCTGCCAGCGCCTTGACGTCCGAAGTGGTCAGCGGATTTCCAGCGATGCCCCAGTCACCGCTGCGGACCTCCTCGACGACGCACCACGTCACCGGGCGCATGTTCTCTCCCTCGATCTCGACCATCGCGTCGGTCAGCCGACGGACGACCTCCTGCTTCTGCTCGGCGCTGAAGACGTTCTCGATCACCTTGACCTGGATCAGTGGCATGACGGTTCCTCTCTCGCTGCGCCCCACCATGGGCCGCTGCACAGAAGGTTCCGCCCGGACCAGGCCCCTCCGCTTCGCCTGCACCGGCCATCCTCGGCCGGTGGGGGGATGGCCCGATCCGGCCAGGGCACCGGGTCGCCGCCGGTCTGCGCCGAACCTGACCCGCCTACGATGTAGCGCTGGCACGGCAATCGACCAGACACCAGCGACAAGGCAAGGGGCTCCCTGTGATCGGAGGGCGTTACTCGCTCGACCGGGAGATCGGGCGCGGCGGCTCCGGACCGGTCTGGCTCGGTCACGACGAGGTGCTCGGTCGTCAGGTGGCCCTCAAACGGATCGGTCTGCTGCCGGGCGCGGACAAGACCGATCTCGCCCGTGCGGAGCGCGAGGCGCGGCTGAGTGCCCGACTGCACCACCCGCACGTGGTGTCGGTCTTCGACGTCGTCGTGGACGAGGAGAACGACGCCCGCTGGCTGGTCATGGAGTACGTCGACGGCGTCGACCTCGGTCGACTCGTGCAGGAGCGTGGGCCGCTCTCCCCTGCCGACGCGAGTCCACTCCTGCGTCAGGCCGCCGACGCCCTCCTTGCTGCTCACCAGGCCGGCATCGTGCACCGCGACGTCAAGCCGTCCAACATCCTGCTCGACCGGTCCGGGCAGGTGAAGCTGACCGACTTCGGCATCGCGCGCGTGACGACCGATCCGTCGCTGACCCAGACGGGCCTGGTCACCGGCTCGCCGGCGTACCTGCCGCCCGAGGTGGCGCAGGGGACCCGCGGTGAGGCACCGGCCGATGTGTGGGCGCTGGGCGCCACGGCGTACTACCTGCTCGCCGGGCGGGCGCCGTACGACGCCGGCGAGAACGTGCTCGGCACCGTGGTCCGCATCGTCAACGAGGAGCCCCCGCGACTGCCCGGCGCCGGCCGGCTGGCCGGGCTGCTCGAGGGCACGATGGTCAAGGACCCCGCGCAGAGGTGGTCGATGGAGCAGGTGCGCGACTTCCTCGACCGCGGCGGCGAGGCGAGCTCTCCTGACGCCACCCGCGTGCTGCCCGTGGCCCCGGCACCCGCCCCTGCGGCCGATCCTGCGAGACCGGCCGCTGCGGCCAAGGAGCGGCAGTCGACCAACCGGCCACTGCTGCTCGGCGTGGGGGCCGTGGTCGCGGTGATCGCCCTCGCGGTGCTCGCGGCTCTGCTGTTCCGCGGAGACAAGCCCGACCGCGCGACGACCTCGACGTCGTCACCGTCCCCGAGCTCGACACCCTCCAGCACCGAAGCGACGCCGCAACCGACCGCGCAGGGCATGAAGGCGTTCATCCGCGACTACGTCTCCACCGTCTCCGAGGACCCCGACCAGGCCTGGACGATGCTGACCCCGAAGTTCCAGCGCGAGAGCGGCGGCCTGGAGAAGTACCGCAAGTTCTGGGAGCCGGCCACCAACGGCCGGGTGCTGAGCATCTCCGCGGACCCGAAGAGCCTGACGGTGAGCTACCAGGTCCACTTCGACAACTTCGACAACGGCCCCGGCCCGACCATCCTCGATCTGGAGTTCCAGGACGGGCAGTACCGCATCGACGGCGAGCGCACCGCCGGGTTCACCCCGGCCGGTTGACCGACAGCGTTTCCCGCTCCGGCACTCGCGGGCATGCTGGCGTGATGGACGAGACGCGCACCGCGCTGAGGACCAAGCTGGCCGAGATCGACGAGCAGATGGCCGAGGTGGAGACCAAGCCCGCCGACCAGGGGTCGATCTCCTTCGGCAAGCGGATCGGCGAGGGCACGTCGATGGCCGTGGACCGGCTCGCCCAGGTCGCCGTGCACGACCGGCTCCAGGTCACGCGTGCCGAGGTGGTGCGCGCGCTGGAGAAGCTCGAGGAGGGCACGTACGGGGCGTGCGACGTGTGCGGCCGCCCGATCGCGGAAGGTCGGCTCGAGGCGCTGCCGTGGGCGGTGCGCTGCGTGGAGGACGCGACACGACGCTGAGACCTCGACGCTGAGACTCAGCCCGCCGGGGCACCCTGCTCGACCCAGCGCAGCACCTGCCAGCGGATCGCGGGGTCGGAGTCGAGCAGCCAGTCGAGGACCTGCACGCGCGTCAGGCTGGGTCGGCGGCCCCGGCCCCGGCTCAGGCGAGGAGCTCGGCGATCTGGCGTACCTCTTCGGGCGAGCGCAGGCTGAGCAGCAGCGTGGTCACGCCGGTCTCCTCCCAGGCCTCCACACGCTCGCGCACGTAGCCGGCGTCGCCGACGATGTGCATGTCCTCGGCGAGGTCGTCGGGGATCAGCGCGGTGGCCTCCTCGCGCTTGCCGGCCAGGAAGAGCTCCTGCACCTCGCCGGTGATCGCCTCGTAGCCCATCCGGTCGAAGACGTTCTTGTGGAAGTTCTGCTCCTTGGCGCCCATCCCGCCCATGTAGAGCGCGATGATCGGCTTCAGCCCGTCGATCACCGCCCGCCGCTCCTCCTCCGAGGAGGTGACCTGCAGGTGGCAGGTGGCGGCGATCTCGAAGTCCTGCCGGGTACGCCGGGCCCCGGGCCGCGCGAAGCCCTCGTCCAGCCACGGTTGGTACATCTCCGCAGACCGCGGCGTGTAGAAGATCGGGATCCAGCCGTCGGCGATCTCCGCGGTCTGGGCGACGTTCTTGGGCCCCTCGGCGCCCAGCCAGATCGGGATGTCCGCGCGCAACGGGTGCACGATCGGCTTCAGCGGCTTGCCCAGGCCGACCGACCCCGGGCCGGCGTACGGCAACCGGTAGTGCGGCCCTTCGTTGGTCACCGGCCCCTCGCGGGCGAGCACCTTGCGGATGATCTCCACGACCTCGCGGGTGCGTGCCAGCGGCTTGGCGAACGGCTGTCCGTACCAGCCCTCGACCACCTGAGGACCGCTGACGCCCATGCCCAGCACGACTCGGCCGCCGCAGAGGTGGTCGAGGGTCAGTGCGTGCATGGCGATGCTCGTGGGAGTCCGTCCCGACATCTGCACGATGCTGGTGCCCAGGCGCACCCGGCTGGTCTCCCGGCCCCACCACGCCAACGGCGTGAAGGCGTCAGAACCCCACGCCTCGGCGGTGAAGATCGCGTCGAAGCCGGAGCCCTCCGCAGCGGCGACCAGCTCGGCCACCCCCGCGGGGGGCTGCGCGCCCCAGTAGCCGAGCTGCAGTCCGAGCTTCATCGATCTCCTCCTGTGGGCCCGCCGGGCCGCTGCGTGGGGGTGCCGCCTTGCCGCCGAGACTAGAACGTGTTTCACTTCTGCGCCATGACTGCGGCTCCGCAATCTCCCTCAGAGCCTCGCACGCTGCACGCCCCGTTGCAGGTCGAGTTCGACTACACCCGGTCCCTCGGCCCGGTGCTCTCGCGGTTCATGACCGGCCTGCGCGACCGGATTCTCCTGGGTGGGGTCCTGGCCGACGGGCGGGTCGCCGTCCCTCCTCCGGAGTACGACCCGCAGACCTACGAGCCGGTCAGGGACTTTCGCGAGCTGGCGTCCGAGGGCACGGTGGTCAGCTGGTCGTGGGTGCCCGAGCCGGTCAAGGACCAGCCCCTCGACCGGCCGTTCGCGTTCGCGCTCGTCCGTCTCGACGGCGCCGACACTCCCCTGCTGCACGCCGTCGACGTCGCCTCGCCCGCCGACATCGAGACCGGCATGCGGGTCCGGGTGCGCTGGGCCGAGGAGACCGTCGGTGCGCTGACGGACATCGCGTGCTTCGAGCCGGTGGGGTCGACGGCCCCGACCACCGAAGAGGGCTCGACGCCCCAGCAGGACGTGATGAGCGACGAGGTGGTCGAGGCGGTCACGGGGATCGTCACGCCGACCCGCCTGGAGTACGACTACGCCGCCTCCCCGGAGGAGTCGGTGTTCGGGCAGGGGCTGAAGGAAGGCCGCCTGCTGGCCCAGGCCTGCCCGGTGTGCCACAAGGTCTATGTCCCACCGCGCGGGGCGTGCCCGGTGGACGGCGTGCCCACCAGTGAGCCCGTCGAGCTGCCCGACACCGGCATCGTGACGACCTTCTGCGTCGTCAACGTGCCGTTCCTCGGCCAGCGGATCAAGCCGCCCTACGTCTCGGCGTACGTGCTCCTCGACGGCGCCGACATCGCCTTCCTGCACCTCGTCCTCGGTGTGGACGCCGAGGAGGTCCGGATGGGCATGCGGGTCCGGGCGGTGTGGAAGCCCGAGGAGGAGCGCACGTTCTCCCTGGAGAACATCAGCCACTTCGAGCCGACCGGGGAGCCGGACGCCGAGTACGAGAGCTACCGGAGGCACCTGTGAACGGCACGGGCATGCGGGACGTCGCGGTCGTCGGGTTCGCCCAGCGCCAGATGCGGGAGTTCGACGGCTCTCCCAACTGCGTGGAGCTGCTGGTCCCGATCCTGGGCCAGCTGTGGGAGGACACCGGGTGGACGAAGGCGGACATCGACTTCTGGTGCTCGGGCTCGAGCGACTACCTGGCCGGTCGGTCGTTCAGCTTCGTGACCGCGATCGACGCCATCGGCGCGGTGCCGCCGGTCAGCGAGTCGCACGTGGAGATGGACGCCGCGTGGGCGCTGTACGAGGCGTGGCTGAAGATCCAGACCGGCGAGGCGGACACCGCCCTGGTCTACGGCTTCGGTAAGTCCTCGGCCGGCGTGCTGCGCCGTACCCTCGCCCTGCAGCTCGACCCGTACACGCTCACGCCGCTGTGGCCCGACACGGTCTCCCTCGCCGGCCTGCAGGCTCGGCTGGGCCTGGAGCAGGGGGCGTGGGAGGAGAAGGAGCTGGCCGAGGTGGTGGCGCGGTCGCGTACGTCCGCGACAGCCAACCAGTACGCCGTCCGCAAGGGCGACACCTCGGTGGACGACGTCCTCGCCCAGGAGGTGTACGCCGACCCGCTGCGCCGGTGGGACTGCGCCCCGGTCACCGACGGAGCGGCCGCGATGATCATCACCGCGACGGACGCGCCGGCCCTGGACCGGCTCGACCGGCTCGACCGGAGTGCGGAGCGCACCGCGGTGATCACCGGGTTCGAGCACCGCATCGACGCCGCCTCGCTCAGCACCCGCGACCTCACCCGGGCGCCGAGTGCCGCCTCGGCCGGTGAGGCCGCCGGCGCCGCCGAGGTGGATCTCGCCGAGCTGCACGCGCCGTTCTCCCACCAGGAGCTGATCCTGCGGCGCGAGCTCGGCCTGGACCGGGACGACGTCGTGATCAACCCCTCGGGCGGGGCGCTGTGCGGCAACCCGATGTTCTCCTCCGGGCTGATCCGGATCGGTGAGGCCGCCGAGCGGGTGCGCGCGGGGAAGTCACAGCGTGCGCTCGGCCACGCCACCTCCGGCACCGCCCTGCAGCAGAACCTCGTCTGCGTGATGGAAGGACGCGACTGATGGGCAAGCAGCTCGCCGCGGTCATCGGGGTCGGCCAGACCCACTACCGCGCCAAGCGCGAGGACGTGTCGATGCCCGGCCTCCTCCGTGAAGCCGTCGACCGGGCGCTCGCCGACGCCGGCGTGACCTTCGCCGACATCGACGCCGTCGTGGTCGGCAAGGCCCCGGACCTCTTCGAGGGGGTGATGATGCCCGAGCTCTTCCTGGCCGAGTCGATCGGCGCGGTCGGCAAGCCGCTGATGCGGGTGCACACCGCCGGGTCCGTGGGCGGTTCGACGGCGATCGTGGCCGCCTCCCTGGTGCAGTCCGGCGTCCACGACCGGGTGCTCACCGTCGCCTACGAGAAGCAGTCGGAGTCCAACGCGATGTGGGCGCTCTCGGTGCCGGTGCCCTTCACGATGCCGGTCAGCGCCGGCGCCGGCGGCTACTTCGCGCCGCACGTGCGTTCCTACATCCGTCGCTCGGGGGCCCCGACGGAGGTGGGCGCCATCGTGGCGGCCAAGGACCGTCAGAACGCGTTGAAGAACCCTTACGCGCACCTGAAGAACGAGGGCACGACGGTCGAGACGGTGCTCGCCTCACAGATGCTGTGGGACCCGGTGCGCTATGACGAGACCTGCCCGTCCTCGGACGGGGCCTGCGCGATGGTCATCGGCAGCGAGCGGGCCGTCGAGGCCTCCGGGGTGACGAACCCGGCCTGGATCCACGGACAGGTGATGCGCTCGGAGCCGCTCGCCTACGCCGAGCGCGACCAGGTCAACCCGCGCGCCGGCAGCGACGCGGCGGCGTACCTGTGGAAGCAGACCGGCGTCGGCAACCCGTTCGAGGAGATCGACTGCGCGGAGATCTACGTGCCGTTCTCGTGGTTCGAGCCGATGTGGCTGGAGAACCTCGGGTTCGCTGCCGAGGGCGAGGGCTGGAAGCTGACCGAGTCCGGCGAGACCGCCCTCGACGGCCGGCTGCCGGTGAACATGAGCGGTGGCGTGCTCTCCTCCAACCCCATCGGCGCCAGCGGGATGATCCGGTTCGCCGAGGCCGCGCTGCAGGTGATGGGTGAGGCCGGCGACCACCAGGTCGACGGCGCCCGCCGGGCGCTGGGCCACGCCTACGGCGGTGGCTCGCAGTTCTTCGCCATGTGGCTGGTCGGGTCGCAGAAGCCCGGCTGACCCACCCTTGAAAAGCCGCCTTCCTGATTACATGATTACTTCATTACTCAGGAAGAGGTGGTCGTCATGGCGACGACTGAGCAGGAGCGGATCGCCGGATGGGTGCACGGCCGGCTGCCGGACCCGTGGTTCACCGACCGGGCGAAGGTGACCGTCGACCGTGAGGAGATCACCGTGGTCGGTGTGCTCCCCGCGCCCGACGAGGAGGGGGCCGACTCCCCCGAGGCGCAGCGTGAGGCCGAGGCCGGCCGGATCAGCCGGTTCCGCGAGGACACCCGCGAGGAGCGCATCGCGATCGCGCGCGAGGCCGAGCACCGGTTCGGTCGCAAGGTGGCCTGGGGTGCCCGCTGCGGCGAGACCGGGATGCTGTTCACCCACCTCGCCGCCCCGGTGATGACCCGGCTGCGGCAGCGCGAGCGCCTGGTCCTCGACACCCTCGTCGACGCCGGCGTCGCGCGCAGCCGCGCCGATGCGCTGGCCTGGTGCGTGCGCCTGGTCGGCGAGCACACCGAGGACTGGCTCTCCTCGCTGCGCGAGGCGATGACGACCGTGCAGCGGCTGCGGGAGCAGGGCCCGGCAGCGTGATCCGCTGATCTGCCGCCGGGTCGGCGTACTGTCCGGCCCATGCGCAGAGCACTCCGCTGGTTGCTGGTCGTCGTGGTCGTGCTGGTGCTCGCCGGCGTTGCGGGCTACTGGTACGAGCGGCCCCTGCTGCTCACCGGCACCGGGTACGCCGCCCACAACGCCTGCGCCCTGGAGCACATCTCCGGGCGTTCGCACCCGCAGGACGACCTGCCGCCGAACCCGCTCGTGCCCTACCTGCGCACGTCCTCGGAGGGGTCGGCCACCAAGGCCACGCTGCTCGGGGTCCTCGCCGCGCAGAAGGCGTGGTACGTGCCCGGTCACGGTTGCGTGCTCGCCGACGAGCGTCCCGACCTGGCTCGAGCCACGCCGGTCTCCGCGCGCGGCAATTCCTACGCCGACGCGCGGGCGCCGCGTCCTGCGGCGAAGGTGCGGGCAGCCCTGGCCACGGCCTTCGGTGACGACCTGTCCTCCGCCGCCCGCACGAAGCTCGGCACCCGCGCCGTGGTGGTGCTCCACGACGGCAAGCTCGTCGCCGAGCGCTACGCATCGGGCTTCGACAAGACCACGCCCCAGCTGGGGTGGTCGATGTCCAAGAGCGTCACCAACCTGGTGGTCGGACGTCTGGTGCAGCAGGGCGAGGTCTCCCTCGACGACGCGAAGCTGCGCAAGGAGTGGACCGACGGGCGCCGGGCGATCACGGTGCGCAACCTGCTCCAGATGACCGCGGGCTTGGAGTGGGACGAGACCTACGACCTCGGCACGCCCATCACCCGGATGCTCTACCTCGAGCCGGACATGGGCAGCTACGTGGCGTCCCAGCCGTTGGCGCACCGCCCCGGCACCTGGCAGCAGTACTCCAGCGGCAGCACCACGCTGCTCTGCTCGGTCCTCGCGGACCGCACCGGCCTGGGTGCCAACCTGGTCCGGGACACCCTCTTCGCCCCGCTCGGGCTGGGGTCGGCGGTGATCGAGCCGGACGCGGCCGGCACCCCGGTGTGCAGCTCCTACCTGTGGGCGACTCCCCGCGACTGGGCCGCGGTCGGGCAGTTCGCGCTCGACGGTGGCCGCTGGCGGGGCCGCCGGCTCCTCCCCCGCAACTGGATGTCGTTCTCCACCAAGGCGGTCGACGTACGCACCGACAGCCCGGGGTACGCCGCCGGCTGGTGGTCCAACCGCGACAAGGACGGGAAACGGGTCCACCGCGAGCTCGGCAAGGACGCCTACTTCGCCGAGGGGCACGACGGCCAGTGGATCGTGGTGGTGCCCTCCGCCCGGCTGGTCGTCGTACGCCTCGGTTTCAGCCCCGAGGTCGAGGTCGAGGACGAGGGCGTCCCCCGCCTGGCACGGCAGCTGATCCGTGCCCTGCGCTGAGCCGGGTCAGCCCCTGTCAGCCCCGGTCAGCCCCTGTCAGCCGCTGTCAGCCGCTGTCAGCCCTTATACCTGACCGGGAGCTCCTTGATGCCGTTGATCCACCCGTGGCGCAGGCGGCGCGGCTCACCGAGCTGCTCGATGTCGGGCATCTTGTCGGCGATGGCGTTGAACATGATCTCCACCTCGAGCCGGGCGAGGTTGGCGCCGATGCAGTAGTGCGCACCGTGACCGCCGAAGGACAGGTGCGGGTTGGGGCTGCGCATGATGTCGAAGGTGTCGGGGTCGTCGAAGACGTCCTCGTCGTGGTTGGCGCTGGCGTAGAACAGGCCGACGCGCTGGCCCTTGTGCACCGGCACGCCGCCCACCTCGACATCGTTGAGGGCGGTGCGCTGGAAGACCGTCACCGGCGTGGCCCAGCGGATGATCTCGTCCACGGCCGAGCTGGGGCGCTCCAACTTGTACAGCTCCCACTGGTCGGGGTGGTTGAAGAAGGCGTGCATGCCGTGGGTGATGGCGTTGCGGGTGGTCTCGTTGCCCGCGACGCTGAGCATGATCACGAAGTAGCCGAACTCGTCCTCGCTCAGCTCACCGTGGCCGTCGACGTTGGCGGAGATCAGCTTGGTGATGATGTCCGCACCGGGGTTCTTGCGTCGGTCCTCGGCCAGCGCCATCGCATAGCCGAGGATCTCCGCGGCCGCGACGTCGGGCTGGCCGTCGACCTCCGGGTCGTCGTAGCTCATCATCTGGTTGGACCAGTCGAAGACCTTGCGGCGGTCCTCCTGCGGGATGCCGATCAGGTCCGCGATCGCCTGCAGCGGGAGCTCGGCGGCCACGTCGAAGACGAAGTCCCCCTCGCCCTTGGCGATCGCGTCGTCGACGATCGTGCCGGCCCGCTCGACGAGCTTCTCGTGCAGCGCGTTGATCGAGCGTGGGGTGAACCCGCGGCTGATGATCTGCCGGATCTTGGTGTGGTCCGGCGGGTCCTGGTTGATCAGCATCACGCCCTGCAGGTCGATCTGGTCGCGCGTCATGTCGGGCGCGAACCGGATGATCGCGCCGTTCTCGTGGGAGGACCAGTCCTTGCTGTTCTTCGAGACCGCCGCGACGTCGGCGTGCTTGGAGACCGCCCAGTAGCCGGTGTGCCCGTCGAAGCCTGCTCGGGCCTCGGGCGACTGCTCGACCCACCACACCGGCGCCGTCCTGCGCAGCTCGAGGAACTGCTCGAGCGGGATCTGCTGCTCGCACAGCCCCGGGTCGGTCGGGTCGAAGCCCTTCGGCACGGCAGGCGAAGCGGTCACGGTGGAACCTCCAGCAGAAATCTGAAACACGTTCTAGAAATGGAAGCATACTCTCGGTTTGTTCGGAAGAGGCGCGGCCGAGAAACTCGCCCCTCGTTGCCGCCGATGAGAACGTGTTCTAGTTTTGAGACATGGGCAACCCCGTGATCATCGAAGCCGTCCGTACTCCGCTGGGCAGACGACGCGGAGGCCTGGCCGGCGTCCACCCCGGCGAGCTGCTCGGCTTCGTCCAGCGTGAGGTGCTCGGCCGCGCCGGCGTGGATCCCGAGCTCGTGGAGCAGGTCGTGGGCGGCGTCGTCACCCAGGCCGGCGAGCAGTCCAACGACATGGTCCGCCGCGCCTGGCTGCACGCCGGGCTCCCCCGACCCGCCGGCGCCACCACGATCGACGCCCAGTGCGGCTCGGGCCAGCAGGCCGCACACCTGGTCAACGACATGATCAGGGCCGGCACCATCAGCGTCGGCGTCGCCTGTGGGGTGGAGTCGATGAGTCGGATCCCGCTCGGTGCCAACGTGCCTCCCGGTGCCGGAGACCCGCGACCCGCGTCGTGGACGATCGACATGCCCAACCAGTTCCTGGGAGCGGACCGGATCGCCCGCAACCGCGGCCTGTCGCGGGAGGACCTGGACGCGTTCGGGTGCGCCTCCCAGCGCAAGGCACGCATCGCCGTCGACGGGGGACGCTTCGACCGCGAGATCGCACCGCTCAAGGCGCCGGTGATCGACAAGGAGACCGGGGAGCCGACCGGCGAGGACCGACTGGTGTCCGCCGACGAGGGGCTGCGCGAGACCACCATGGAGGGGCTGGCGAAGCTCAAGCCCGTGCTCGAGGACGGGATGCACACCGCCGGCACCTCTTCGCAGATCAGCGACGGAGCCTCAGCGGTCCTGCTCATGGACTCCGACCTCGCGGACTCGCTGGGCCTCACAGCGCGTGCCCGGATCGTCGACCACGCCCTGGTCGGCTCCGATCCCTACTACCACCTCGACGGGCCGATCGACGCCACCCGGCGGATCCTGGAGCGCACCGGGATGTCCCTCTCGGACTTCGACCTGTTCGAGGTCAACGAGGCGTTCGCGGCCGTCGTACTCTCCTGGGCGCAGCAGACCGGCGCCGACCTGGATCGCACCAACGTCAACGGCGGCGCGATCGCGCTGGGCCACCCGGTCGGCTCGACCGGCACCCGGTTGATCACCGCCGCCCTGCACGAGCTGGAGCGCATCGACGCCGAACGGGCGCTGGTCTCGATGTGCGCCGGCGGGGCGATGGCCACCGGCACCGTGCTCGAGCGCGTGCGCTGAGCATGAGCTCCTTCGCCTGGTCCGAGGAGGCCCTCGCCGTCCGGGCGGCCGTGCGCGACTTCGTGGAGAAGGAGGTACGCCCGCTCCGCGACGACCTGGAGTTCGGCGACCTGCCGCCGTACGACCTGATCCGGAAGTTCTTCACGACCTTCGGACTGGACACGATGGCTGCCCAGGCCTTCGACCGCTCGGTCTCCGGCGAGGGATCAGCCTCGAAGGAGCGCAGCGGCCCCGACCCGGCGTTCTCGGTCGTCCCACAGATCGAGCTGGTCAAGGTGTCCATGGGCATCCCCGCCGCGATGGGCGTCTCCATCGGCCTGGCCGCCGGCACCATCAACGCCCTCGGCTCGGTCGAGCAGCGCAAGCGCTGGGCCCGCGACCTGGTCACCTTCGAGAAGGTCGGTGCCTGGGCGATCACCGAGCCCGACGCCGGCTCCGACGCCTTCGGCGGCATGCGCACCACGGTGCGCCCGGACCCTTCGACGAGCTCAGGACAAGCGGCTGACGAGTGGGTGCTCAACGGACAGAAGACCTTCATCACCAACGGGCCCTACGCCGACACGATCGTGGTCTACGCCAAGCTCGACCCCTCGACAGGCTCGGGACAACCCGCGCCGGCGGACCGGCGCAACTGGCCGGTGCTCACGTTCGTGCTCGACTCCGGGATGGAGGGACTGACCCAGTCCAAGCCGCTGCGCAAGATGGGAATGCACTCCTCCCCCACCGGGCAGCTGTTCTTCGACAACGTCCGGCTCGGGCGCGACCGGCTGTTGGAGGGCCGCAACGGCAGCTCCGACGGCCGCGAGTCCGCGCGCGCCAACTTCCTCGTCGAGCGCGTCGGCATCGCCTCGATGGCGCTCGGCATCATCGAGGAGTGCCTCGACCTGTGTGTGGACTACGCCAAGAGCCGGGTGCTCTGGGACAAGCCGATCAGTGACCTCCAGCTGATCCAGCTCAAGCTCGCCGAGATGGAGGTCGCCCGGATCAACGTGGCCAACATGGTCTTCAAGGGTCTCGCTGCCCGGCGTGGCGAGGTGGAGATGGACCTCGCCGAGGCCTCGGCGATCAAGCTCTACTCCTCACGTGCCGCGACCGACGTCGCCATGGAGGCCGTGCAGCTCTTCGGCGGCAACGGCTACATGGCCGAGTACCGCGTGGAACAGCTCGCCCGTGACGCCAAGAGCCTGATGATCTACGCCGGCTCCAACGAGGTGCAGGTCACCCACGTCGCCAAGGGGCTGCTGCGGCGGCGGTAGGCGGTTCCGGTTTCACAGTACGTACTGTGAAACCGAAGACGATCACCGAAAGTATTCGGTGCTTCCGCACAGTCTTCGGTGTACGACGGGGCCGGTCCGGGTCGTCCACAAGCTGTGTGCAGCTGCCGGTATCCACAGGCCGGTGACTGTGGCGCGCACCGCCCGCACTCGGGGTGTTCAAGTCGGCCCATGGACGAACTCGCGGCCCTGCATCATGACCACATCTTCCTGCGTCGGCAAGCCCTCGAAGGCGGTTACGACGACTACGACCTGCGGCGCGCCGTACGCGCCGGAGTGCTGGCGCGAGTCCGCCACGGCGCCTACCTCCCGGCCGCGATCTGGCACAAGGCGGATGAGATCGAGCGGCATCGTCTGCGCGCGCACGCCGTGCTGCTCTCGCACGGCAGCAACGTCGCCTTGAGCCACACCAGCGCCGCAGTCGAGCACGGCCTCCGTCTCTACAAGCCCGACCTGAGCAAGGTTCACCTCACCTGCCTGGACGGCATGATCGGGAACGCGACCCCGGACGTCGTCTACCACCGCAGCCCCGTGGCCGACTCAGACCTGGTGCAGATCCCGACAGGCGAGGTGGTCGTCGAGCCCGTGCGGGCAGGACTCGAGACCGCGTCCTTGATGTCGGTCGCGCAAGGGCTGGTGGTCCTCGATGCGGTCGTCGACTTGGGGTTCGCGACCGAGGAGGAGGTCCGGGACGCCTTTCGACGCAAGGCCGGACCACGCTCGCGTCGGCTGCACATCACTGCTCGACTCGTGCGCGCCGGCGCGAACTCAGTGGGCGAGACGCTGAGCCGGTACCTCTGCTTCACCCAGCATCTTCCCGAACCGGTCCTGCAGTACGAGGTGCATGACGAGCGCGGCAAGCTTGTGGGCCGGGTGGATTTCGCCTGGCCCGAGCACCATACGTTCGGCGAGTTCGACGGCGTCCTGAAGTACCTCCGGCTACGCAAGGAGGGCGAGACGGTCGAAGAAGCCGTGATCCGGGAGAAGCGGCGCGAGGACAAGCTGCGGGAGATCACCGGATGGCTGGTGATCCGGTTGATCTGGTCCGAGCTCTTCACCCCCGCACTCACCGGCCGCCGCATCCGGACCCAGCTGGATCGGGGCCGACGGCTCCGGGTCGCGTGAGCCGAGCACCGATTCCTGAGTCCGTGCACCGAATACTTTCGGTGTTCGAGCTCAGTTTCACAGTACGTACTGTGAAACCGCACCTGCGAACGCCTTGGCGCGGCGCAGGGCCAGGCTGGCGCCGGCGCGCAGGCTGGCCGGGGCGTGCAGCTCGTCGAGCACCGGAGCGCGCATCCGGGTCCAGGCGGGGTCGCTGGGCAGCGGGGCCTCCGGGAGGCTGCCCGGCTCGGCGAAGCACCGCTCCAGCGCCTCGCGTACGCCGAGCAGCGGTCGGTCGTCGCGGGGCATCCACGTCATCGGTAGCCGACAGGTCATGTCGTGGCGCAGGCTCTCGACCAGCGAGTGCACCGTCCAGAAGGGTGCGGCCACCAGGGACGCCGTACCGACGCTGACCACGTCGGTGGGCGCCACCAGCACCGGCACCCGCATCCGGCGCAGCCCGGCGGCGCGGGAGCACTCGGCCAGCAGCTCGTCGTAGCGCACGATGTCGGGACCGCCGACGTCCAGCGACCCCTCGGCGGCGTCCGGCAGGTAGGCCTCGGTGAGCGCGCGCAGCACGTCACTGACTGCGATCGGCTGCACCCGGTGGCGCAGCCACAGCGGCACGGGCTGCACGGGCAGCAGGGTCGCGAGCTGCCGGATCACCTCGAAGGACGTGGAGCCGGCGCCGATCACCACCCCGGCCCGCAGCGCCAGCACGGAGGTGTCGGCCTGGCCGAGGATCTCCTCGACCTCGAGGCGGGAGGCGAGGTGCGCGGAGAGCTCGTCGGGCGGCACGTCGGGCACCAGTCCGGAGAGATAGACCACGCGGCGCACGTCCGGCGCGGCAGAGACCGCGTCGCGCACCGCTTCGGCGCCAGCCCGGTCCCGGTTGCTGAAGCCGCGCACGTTCAGGGAGTGCACCAGGTAGCAGACACCCTCGACCTCGTGCAGGGCCTCGCGGACCTGAGCCGGGTCGGTGACGTCGCACCGGCGCCACTCGACCCGATGTCCCCAGGCGAACCGGTCCGGTCGCGGCGGTGAGGAGGAGGCGGCCACGACGTCGTGCCCGGCGGCGAGCAGCTCGGGGACGAGTCGCGAGCCGACGTAGCCCGTTGCGCCGAGGACCAGGATCCTCATCCGGCTCACTTCTCGCCGAGGTGGCGCAGCAGGTTGCTGGCGAAGCGGCGGCCCATCCCGGCCATCACGGCGGACATGCCGCCCTCGACCGCGGGACGCATGAACTTCGGGAACGGCAGCTCGGAGGTGACGCTGAGCTCGATGGACACGTCGGTGCCGCGCCCGGCGTCCTTGAGGTGGTAGTCGCCCTCGACCCAGGTCGGTTCGTCGGTGCGGGAGTCGTCGTGGGTGTAGGAGATCCGGCTCGGCTCGTCGAAGGACATGATCTCGGTGAAGCAGGTGCCGATCGACTTGCCCATCATCGGGATCTTCGCCATCTGCCAGGTCCAGCGGTCGCCGTCGACGTCGATGCGGTGCAGGTACGGCGTGAGCTTCGGCAGCAGCTCGGGATCGGTGAGCGCGTCCCAGATGTCCTCACGCGAGGACGTCAAGGTGGCGGTGGAGCGGTTGGTCGCGGTGAAGCTGGTCATCGGACTCCCTCGTCGGCGGTTCCCGTCCTCCGCCCTTCCTACCCGACGGGCGCTGGGAGCAACCCCCGTGTGACTCAGGTCCCGTAGACGGGGTCCGGCGGCGTGGCCTGCGCGATCAGCGCCCGTACGGCGTCGCCCACCTCGTGGGCCTCCCAGCGGCGGCCGAGGTCCCGCCGTGGACCGTGCCGCCAGCCCTCCTCCACGCAGATCTGGCCACCCTCGATCTCCAGCACCCGCCCGGTGACGTCGCAGTCCGCCGAGGCCAGCCAGGCGACCACCGGGGAGTTGTTGGCCGGGTCCATCCGGTCGAAGGCGTCGGCATTCTCAGCCATCATCTCCGGGAAGGCCCCCTCGGTCATCCGGGTCCGCGCCACCGGGGCGATCGCGTTCACGTGGACGCCGTACCGGCCCAGCTCGGCAGCGGCCACCAGCGTCATCCCGGCGATGCCGGCCTTGGCCGCTGAGTAGGTCGTCTGGCCCATCGAGCCCTGCAGCCCGGCGCCGGAGGAGGTGTTGACGACCCGCGCGGCGCGCGGCCGCCCCTCCTTGGCCTCGGCCCGCCAGTACGCCGCGGCGTGCCGCAGCGGCGCGAAGTGACCCTTCAGGTGCACCCGGATCACCGCGTCCCACTCCTCCTCGGAGGTGTTGACCAGCATCCGGTCGCGGACGAAGCCGGCGTTGTTGACCAGGACGTCCAACCCGCCGAAGGTGTCGACCGCCTGCCGCACCATCGCCTCTGCCTGCGCGAAGTCGGCCACGTCGGCGCCGTTGGCCACAGCCTGCCCGCCCAGCTCCTCGATCTCGGCGACGACCTGCTCGGCGGGCTCGGAGGCGGCGCCCTCACCCGAGCCGGAGGTGCCCAGGTCGTTGACGACCACCGTGGCGCCCTGGCGGGCCAGCTCGAGGGCATGCGCGCGGCCGATGCCGCGACCGGCGCCGGTGACGATCGCGACGCGGCCCTCCAGGAGGGGGGACTGGGGAGATGGGATCACTGCTGCTCCTTGTGGGCGACGTGCAGGCGGTGGGCGATCAGGAAAGCGGGCGGCTCGCCGCCGCCGTGGCACTCCACGGTGGCACCGGAGACGTAGGAGGCGAGGTCGCTGGCGAGGAACGCGACCACGTTGCCGATCTCCTCCGGGCGGGCCATCCGACCGAGCGGGATCGTGGCCTCGATCGCGGCAACCGTGTCGTCGCCGCCGTAGTGGTCGCTGGTCTGCTCGGTGCGGCACAGCCCCACGTCCACGGCGTTCACGCGCACCGTCGGGCCCCACTCGACGGCCAGCGAGCGGGTCAGGCTGTCGACGCCGGCCTTGGCCGCGCCGTACGCCGCGGTGCCGGGCGAGGGCCGCAGCGCCGAGACCGAGGAGATGTTCACGATCGCGCCGCCCCCCTGCCGCTGCATGACTTCGTTGGCCGCCTGGGCGACCAGCAACGGCGCGGTCAGGTTGAGGCCGAGCACCTTGTCGAAGAACCGGGGCGAGGCGTCCGCCGCCAGGGCGTACGGCGCCCCACCGGCGTTGTTGACCACCACGTCGAGCCTCCCGTGCTCGGCCACGACCCCCTCGACCATCGACCGGACGGCCTCGGCATCGCGCACGTCGCACTGCAGGTGCGTCGTGCCCGGCGCCGGCGACGGGACCGCGGAGCGGGCGCAGGTGATCACCACGGCCCCGCAGTCGACCAGCACCGCGGCGATCCCGGCGCCGATGCCCTGCGAGCCGCCGGTGACCAGGGCGACGCGTCCGGTGAGGTCCAGGGCGGGAGGCATGACTGTTAGGCTACCAAGCAAACGTTAGGTAGGTCTCCCGAGGTCAGGTGGAGCATGGGGATCAGCAGCGAGCTGCGGGACGACGCGATCCGCGTCGTCACCGTCGACCACCCGCCGGTCAACGCCCTGCCGGTGCAGGGCTGGTTCGACCTGGCCGCCGCACTGGACGAGGCCGCGGCCGACCCGGCCACCCACGTGGTGGTCCTGCGCGCCGAGGGCAAGGGCTTCAACGCCGGGGTGGACATCAAGGAGATGCAGCGCACCGAGGGGTTCGACGCCCTCATCGGCGCCAACCGTGGCTGCTTCGCGGCCTTCAAGGCGGTCTACGAGTGCAGCGTCCCGGTGATCGCCGCCGTGCACGGCTTCTGCGTCGGCGGCGGCGTCGGCCTGGTGGGCAACGCCGACTGCATCGTAGCCAGCGACGACGCCTACTTCGGGATCCCGGAGATCGACCGCGGCGCCCTCGGCGCGGCCACGCACCTGGCCCGGATGGTCCCGCCGCACCTGATGCGCACGCTCTACTTCACCGGCCGCACCATCACCGCGCAGGACCTCGTCCCGCACGGGTCGGTCCTCGAGGTGGTCCCGCGCGATCGTCTCGACGAGGCGGCTCTCTCGGTCGCCGGTGAGATCGCGCGCAAGGACACCCGGGTGGTCCGGATGGCCAAGGAGGCGATCAACGGCATCGACCCGGTCGACGTCAACCGCAGCTACCGCTTCGAGCAGGGCTTCACCATGGAGCTCAACCTCGCCGGTGTCTCCGACGAGCACCGCGATGCCTTCGCCGGGACCGACAAGGGGCGGCGCGGGCAATGAGCATGCCGAGCAAACAGCTGACCGCTGCCGAGGTCGTCGGCCGGATCGAGGACGGGATGACCGTCGGGATCGGCGGGTGGGGCTCCCGGCGCAAGCCGATGGCCCTGGTCCGCGCGCTCCTGCGCAGCGACGTCGCGGACCTGACCATCGTCTCCTACGCCGGCCCCGACGTAGGTCTGCTCCTGCAGGCCGGGAAGGCGAGGAAGGTCGTCTACGCCTTCGCCACGCTCGACTCGATCCCGCTGGAGCCACTGTTCTCCCGCGCCCGCCAGGAGGCGACCGCGCAGTTCCGCGAGTGGGACGAGGGCATGTTCGCCACCGGCCTGCGGGCCGCGGCGCAGCGGGTTCCGTTCCTGCCGATGCGCGCGGGACTGGGATCGGCGGTACTCGAGAACGACCCGAGCCTGCGCACGGTGCACAGCCCCTATGCGGACGGCGAGGAGCTGGTCGCCGTACCCGCTCTGGAGCTGGACGTGGCCCTGGTGCACATGAACCGCGCCGACCAGTACGGCAACGCCCAGTACCTCGGTCCCGACCCCTACTTCGACGACCTGTTCTGCATGGCGGCCAAGGAGGCCTACGTCTCCGCCGAGCAGATCGTCGACACGGCCGGCCTCACCGTCGACGCGGCGCTGCAGACGGTGCTGCTCAACCGGACGATGGTCGCCGGCGTGGCCGAGACCCCGAACGGCGCCCACTTCACCACGTGCACACCGACCTACGAGCGGGACGAGAAGTTCCAGAAGGCCTACGCGACCGCGGCGAAGGACCCTGAGGCGTGGGCCGCCTTCGAGGAGCGGTTCCTCTCCGGCTCCGAGCAGGACTACCAGGACGCGGTGCGCGCGTTCCACGAGGAGGGGTAGTGGCTTCGACAGGCTCGACCACCGACGCGGTCACGCGCGCGGACTACTGCGCGGTCGCGATCGCGGACTGCTTCGCCGACGACGGCGAGATCATGGGCAGCCCGATGGGGTTGCTGCCCACCCTGGGGGCACGACTGGCGAAGCTGACCGCCAACCCTCTGCTGATGCTCACCGACGGCGAGGCCCGCATCCTGCAGGGCGCTCCCCCACTCGGCGTCACCCAGGACGTGGTCGAGGGCTGGATGCCGTTCCGGCTCGTGCTCGAGGCGGTCGTTCCCTACGGCAAGCGGCACGTGATGATGGGTGCGACCCAGGTCGACCGCGAGGGCAACCAGAACATCTCCGCGATCGGGCCGTGGCACAAGCCGAAGCGCCAGCTGCTCGGTGTCCGCGGCGCGCCAGGCAACACGGTGAACAACAAGACGTCCTACTGGGTGCCCAAGCACTCCTCGCGGGTCTTCGTCGAGCACGTCGACGTCGTCTCCGGCGTCGGCCGCACCCGTGCGGAGGCCGCCGGCCCGGCAGCCACCCGCTTCCACGACGTGCACCGGGTGGTCAGCGACCTCGGTGTCTTCGACTTCGAGGGTCCGGGGCACACGATGCGGTTCGTCTCGGTGCATCCCGGGGTCTCGGTCCAGGAAATCCAGGAAGCCTCATCGTTCGAGATCGCACTCCCCGGGTCCGGCGAGGTCCCGCAGACGCGGGAGCCCTCCCCGGGAGAGCTGATGACGATCCGCGAGATGCTGGACCCGAAGGGACTCCGGTTCAAGGAGGTCCCCGATGAATGACCACCCCACAGAACTGCTCGCTGCGCTCGCACTTCCGCGGGGGCCCCGATGATCGACCAGCTGCTCCGTACGCCGCTGACCGACCTCGTCGGCGTACGCCACCCCGTCGTGCAGACCGGCATGGGGTGGGTGGCAGGGCCGCGCCTGGTCAGCGGTACGGCGAACGCCGGCGCACTCGGCATCCTGGCCAGCGCCACCATGACCTTCGAGGAGCTCGACAAGGCGATCCTCGAGGTCAAGAGCCGCACCGACCAGCCCTTCGGGGTCAACCTGCGAGCCGACGCCGGTGACGCCCCGGAGCGGGTCGACCTGCTGATCCGGCACGGAGTCAGGGTCGCCTCGTTCGCCCTGGCCCCGAAGAAGGAGCTGATCGCCAAGCTCAAGGACCACGACATCGCCGTGATCCCGAGCGTCGGCGCCGCACGGCACGCCGAGAAGGTCGCGGGTTGGGGCGCGGACGCGGTGATGATCCAGGGCGGCGAGGGTGGCGGACACACCGGCAACGTGCCGACCACGCTGCTGCTGCCCACCGTGCTGGATGCGGTGGACATCCCGGTGATCGCCGCGGGTGGGTTCTTCGACGGCCGCGGACTCGCCGCGGCGTTGTCCTACGGGGCAGCCGGGGTCGGGATGGGCACCCGCTTCCTGCTCACCCAGGACTCGACGGTCCCCGACGCGGTCAAGCAGCGCTACCTGGCTGCTGGGCTCGACGGCACGGTCGTCACTGCGAAGGTCGACGGGATGCCGCACCGGATGCTGCGCACCGACCTCGTCGAGGAGGTCGAGGAGAGCAGTGCGCTCAAGCGGCTCGCACCGACCATCCGACGCACCGTCGAGTTCAAGCGGATGAGCGGCACCAGCTGGCGCCGGCTCCTCGCCGACGGCCGCGAGATGCGCAAGCAGCAGGGGCGTTCGATGGCACAGATGACGCTCGCCGCCAACACCCCGATGATGCTCAAGGCGGGTCTGGTCGAGGGCGACACCGACGCCGGGGTGCTCGCGAGCGGTCAGGTCGTGGGTGTCCTCGACGACCTGCCGACCTGCGCGGAGCTCATCGACCGGGTGGTGACCCGGGCGGCCGCGGAGCTGCGCCGCGCCCACGAGTACCTCGTCTAGGCCGTATCTTTCCCGCATGCACTCTCAGGGGGAGAACCGGCTCGGTCGCGCCGTGCTCGTCGCGATGATCCCGGTCAACGTGTTCATGCTGGCGTGGGTGTGGTTCGGCCGGGCCTTCTTCGGGGCGATGGGCTGGTACCTGCTGGTGATGCTCTACGTGCTCCCCTTCCTGTTCCTCGGGCTGCTGGCCACCACCCTGATCGGCTTCCTCGGCTCGGACAAGCCGCGCCGCCTCACCCAGGCCCAGGCCGTCACGCACCTGGCGCTGTGGGGCTTCATGCTCGGCTTCGGCTTCTTCCTCGTCGACTTCGGCGACACCGAGGACAGTGCCCGGTCGGCGTTCACCCAGGTCGTCGGGACCAGCGACACCCTGGTCGCCCTGAGCACCATCGTGGCGATGGTGTGCGCCGGCGCCGCGGTGATGGCGTGGTTGGCGCTCCTGGTGCTGCTGATCGTGCAGAAGCGGCGTACGTCGGTCCTGCCGCCGCCGGCAGCCCCAGATGCCCACCCGTCGGTGGGCATCACCACCGGCGGCTGATCGGCCCGGCCGGTGCGCGTCGGAAAATCCGTTGCCGGATCCGACTCCGGGCGACCACCATGGGCGGCGTACGTGCACCGACCGAGAGAGGAGGGCGACGTGTCCATCGCTGTCCGCGGCCTGCCCCTGCAGCCGCCCCCTTCTCTCACTTCCCGGAGCACCCGTGCACGACTTCTTCGCCGAGGGCGCACCTGACGCCCCCGACCCGATCGATCCGGCGTTCGTCTGCGACTTCCGCGCGTACGACGACCCCGACGCGACCACCCAGCGCTGGTCCACCTGGCACGACGTCGAGCCCCTGTGCAGGGGACCCGAGCCGCGGCCCGACTGGGTGATCACCGACCGCGCTGCCGTCGACACCGAGCTGGGGATCCTCAAGACCGGCAAGGAGGCCGACGTCTTCCTCCTCGAGCGGGCGGTCACCGACGGTCCCGCCGTCGTGATGGCAGCCAAGCGCTACCGGACGGAGGAGCACCGCACCTTCCACCGCTCGGCGGCGTACACCGAAGGGCGGCGGGGCCGGAACAGCAGGGACGCCCGCGCCGTGGCGAGGCGGAGCGCCTTCGGCCGCCTGGTCGCCTCCGGCCGGTGGGCGAACGCCGAGTGGGAGGCGCTCAAGCAGTGTTGGTCGCTGGGACTGCCGGTTCCCTACCCGGTCCAGGTCGACGGCACGGAGATCCTGATGGAGTGGATCCAGGTCGAGGGTGCGACCGCGCCGCGCCTGGTGCAGACGCGACCACGCCGGGAGCTGCTCGAGTCCTACTTCGCCCAGTTGCGCGAGGTGCTGGCACTGATGGCCCAGCACGGGATCGTGCACGGCGACCTCTCGCCGTACAACGTCCTGGCGGCCGGCGAGCGCCTGGTGGTGATCGACCTGCCGCAGGTCGTGGACCTGGTGGGAAATCCGAGTGGGTGGGAGTTCCTGCTGCGCGACTGCACGAACCTTTGCCGGTGGTTCCGGGCCCGGGGCCTCGACCCGGAGGTCGCCGACGAGCAGGCGTTGTTCGCCGACCTGCTCGCCACGGCGTTCTAGCTCTAACTCCGCTCCCCCGGCCGAACCAGACCGAGCTCGTAGGCCGCGACCACAGCCTGGACCCGGTCACGCAGTCCGAGCTTGAGCAGGACGTTGGAGACGTGCGTCTTCACCGTCGCCTCCCCGAGGTAGAGCTCGGCGGCGATCTCGGCGTTGGACATGCCGCGGGCGATCAGGGTGAGCACGTCGCGCTCGCGCTCGGTGAGGCCGTCCAGTGCTGCCGACCGCTCGGTCCGTGTCACCGGCGCGGAGGCGAAGGACTCGATGACCCGGAGGGTGACCGTCGGATCCAGCAGGCCACCGCCCCCGGCGACGGTGCGGACCGCCTGGATCAGCTGCTCGGGGGGAGAGACCTTCAGCAGGAAGCCGCTGACGCCCTCCCGCAGTGCTGCCTCGACGTAGCTGTCCTCGCCGAAGGTGGTCAGGACGACGACCTTGGCCTCGGGGCGGGCGGCCAGCACCCGGCGCGAGCCCTCGATGCCGTCCACGCGCGGCATCCGGATGTCCATCAGCACCACGTCGGGCTGCAGCGACACGACGGCCTTCTCGGCCTCGGCGCCGTCACTGGCCTCGCCGACGACCTCGATGCCGGGCTCGGCGGTGAGCACCATCCGCAGGCCCACACGCACCATCGCCTCGTCGTCGACGATCAGCACCTTGACCGGTTCGGCCATCAGGTCCACCCCCGCCCGACGGGAAGGCTGGCGACGACGTCGAAGCCCCCTCCGTCGCTGGGAGCGGCGACCAGCGTGCCGCCGTACATCGAGGTGCGCTCACGCATGCCCACGATGCCGTGCCCGCCGACGCCCCGCCGCTGCGCCGTCGGGCGGGCGCCGCGCCCGTCGTCACACACCTGCACGACCACCCGGCCCCCCTCGTGCGCCACCCGCAGCGTCGCCTGCGAGCCGGGCGCGTGCCGCAGGACGTTGGTGAGCGCCTCCTGGGCGATCCGGTAGGCCGCGACGTCGAGGGGCTTGGGCACGCTCGCAAGGTCCCCGGCGGTCTCCAGCGCCACCTCCAGGCCGGCGGCCCGGACGTCGGCGACCAGCTCGTCCACGCGCTGGAGCGAGGGCACCGGCGCGCCGGGTGCCGAGTCACCGGGCTCGCGCAGGATGCCGACGGCCGCTCGCAGCTCCTCGACCGACTGCCGACCCAGTCGCTCCAGCCCCAGCATCACGTCGCGTTCGGCGGGGCGATCGGCGAGCACCTCCTCGAGCTGCCGGCGCAGGCCGCCGATCTGCAGGGTCATCACGCTGACGGAGTGGGCCACGGAGTCGTGCACCTCACGCGCGATCCGGGACCGCTCCTCGACCACCGCCGCGTGGGCGCTCGCCTCGCGCTGGGCATCGAGCTCGGCGGCCAGGACCAGGACCTCTCGGCTGCGCTGCTGCTCGCGCCGCACCAGGGTGCCGGTCCACCAGGCGGGCACGAAGATGGCCGGGAAGAAGATCGTGTCCCAGGACAGTCCATGCACGAGTGCATCGGAGACGACGAACACCGCCACCGCTCCGCAGACTGCGCCGAGCGACTCACGTCGCTCCGACCCGAAGCCGGCGTAGGCGACGGCCACCAGCACCGCGATCAAGCCGGTCCCACCCGGTCCGGGCGCCCCGAAGGCCACGCTCAGCGGGTAGAACAGCGCGACCGAGACTGCCCCTGCAGCCGGCCAGCGCAGCTGGACCAGGAACCCGGCCGAGATCCAGACGATAGAGGGAAGCAGCCTGCTGAACAGCGGGTGGAAGACCGGGTCGAACCACGCCTCGTTGATGCCGAGCACGAGCATCACCAGCGCGGACACGAGCGGGACAGCCTGACGCCGGCGCAGCAGCTCGAATGGGCGCGTGCGTGGCATGCGCACACAGTAGGGGCGGCGAAGCGTCCGCCAGATCCGCCGTGCTGGGGAGCCCCGGGACCGGTTCCTCCCCCTTGCGAGGGAGGGCGGGTCGATGCGTCGCGACGGATCCGCGGGGAGATACCTCGGCCCGAGGGTGGTGCCACCGCCGAAGAACGGCGTACCTCACCCCGAAAGGAACCTGCGATGACCACCACCCTGGACATCACCTCCCCCGTCGCCGAGGTCCGCGAGACCCGCGACCCGGCCGGTCGGATCATGCTCTGGTCGGCGGCTGCCGCCCTCGTCGCCGGCCCGGTCTTGTGGTCGGCCGGCCTGTTCACGAGCCCGCCGCAGGACTCGATGGCCGACGCGGACTACATCGAGTCCCTCGCCCGGGACACCACGCTGACCCAGGTCTCGGCCCTGCTGCTGCACTACGGCAACCTGCTCATCGCCGTGGGGATCCTGGCCGCGCCCGTCCTGGTCCGCGGCAGCCGCGGCGCCAAGGCGGTCGGCATCGGTGCGCTGTTGACCATGGTCGGCTTCGCCAACGTCAGCGGCATGGTGCTCGCCGACTGGTGGAACGCAGCGGCCGGGACCCACCTGCCCATGGACCAGGCCGTGGAGATCTTCCAGACCGTCCAGAGCAGCTCGCTGCTGCCGCTGTGGAACGGGACCGAGCTGTTCAGCCTGGTCGGCCCCATCCTGGTCTTCGTCGGGCTCGCGCGCGCCGGCGTGCTGGGGCGGTGGACACTCGCACCCTTCGTCCTCGGCGTCCTCGCGATGATCGCTCTGGCGTCGTTCTCGCCGATGGTCTTCGGCGCGATCACCATGGTCGCCTTCTCGCCCTTCGTGGTGGTCGGCGTCCGGATCGGGCAGCGCCTCCGGCTCGGGCGCGCCTGACCGATCTCACCACACGCCGGCGGCGGCCTCCGGGCTGCCGCCGGCGTCGCGTTCAGCTCGTGCCCATCGGTCTGCCACGCTTCTTCCCGTGGAGGAGACACGAGTGCGGCTGCGCGACGGGACCGACGCGGTGGTCCAGCCGCTGCACGCGGTCCCGCGCGAGGCACTCGAAAAGGCGTGGGAGGAGCTTGCGCCGGAGTCGAGGTTCCACCGGTTCCTGTCCGTGGTGCCGCACCTGACCGATGACATGTTCCACCGGTTCTACGAGGACGTGGACGGGATCGACCACGTGGCCCTCTTCCTCGTCGTACAGCCCGACGAAGGCCTGGACTCCATCGTCGGGGTAGCGCGGATCCTGCGCTATCCCGACCGCCCGACAGCCGCAGACGTCGCGGTGACCGTGCGCGAGGAGTGGCACGGGCACGGCGTCGCCACAGCGCTGCTCACGGAGCTGATGCGTCGTCGCCCACGGGGCGTCACCAAGCTCCTCACCCGGGTGGCCGAGGACAACCCCGCGTCCCTGCGGATGTTGCAGCGACTGGGGCCGACCGCGGTCTCCGACGGCGGTGAGGGGACCCTGCGGGTCGAGGTGCAGCTGCCGGGGGCCGGACGAAGGCGAGTCAGAGGCGCTCGATGATCGTCACGTTGGCCTGTCCCCCGCCCTCGCACATCGTCTGCAGTCCGTAGCGGCCCCCGGTGCGCTCCAGCTCGGCCAGCATGGTGGTCATCAGCCGGGCACCGGTGGCGCCGATCGGGTGGCCGAGCGCGATGGCGCCTCCATTGACGTTGACCTTCTCGTGCGGGACGCCGAGCTCCTGCATCCAGGCGAGTACGACGGAGGCGAACGCCTCGTTGCACTCGAAGACGTCGATGTCGTCGACCGAGAGGCCGGTAAGTTCCAGGGCGTGCCGGGTGGCCCGGATGGGTCCGGTGAGCATCCACACCGGGTCGTCGCCACGGACGGAGAGGTGGTGGATCCGGGCACGAGGCTCCAGACCGTGCTCCTTCACCGCGCGCTCGGAGGCGATCAGCAGGCCCGCGGCAGCGTCGGAGATCTGCGAGGCCACGGCGGCGGTGATCCGGCCACCGTCCATCAGAGTGGGCAACCCCGCCATCTTCTCCAGCGAGGTCTCGCGAGGGCACTCGTCGGTGTCGAAGTCGCCCACCGGCGCGATCTCGGCCTCGAACCGGCCCTGCTCGATCGCCGCGCGCGCCCGCGTGTGCGAGGCGAGGGCGAAGTCCTCCATCTGCTCGCGGCTGAGCCCCCACTTCTCCGCGATCATCTCGGCGGAGCGGAACTGCGAGACCTCCTGGTCGCCGTACCGCGCGACCCAGCCGGGCGACTCGGCGAAGGGCGTGGAGAAGCCGTACTCCTGGCCCACCAGCATGGCCGCGGAGATGGGGATCGCGGACATGTTCTGCACCCCTCCGGCGACCACGAGGTCCTGAGTGCCGGACATGACGCCTTGCGCGGCGAAGTGCACCGCCTGCTGGGAGGAGCCGCACTGCCGGTCGATGGTCACGCCGGGCACGTGGTCGGGCAGCCCGGCGACGAGCCAGGCGGTCCGGGCCACGTCACCGGCCTGCGAGCCGATGGTGTCGCAGCACCCCAGGATGACGTCGTCGACAGCGGCCGGGTCGACGCCGGTGCGGTCGACCAGTGCGGAGAGCACGTGGCCGCCGAGGTCGGCGGAGTGCACCGAGGCCAGCGACCCCTTGCGCCTGCCCACCGGTGTCCGGGCGGCATCGACGATGTAGGCCTCCATCACTGTGTCCTTTCTGTTGGCATATCTGCGACGCCTCGGCGCTGTCTGCATGCACATCTGCGACGCCTCGGCGCTGTCTGCATGCATATCTGCGACGCCTCGGCGCTGTCTGCATGCATATCTGCGACGCCTCGGCGCTGTCTGCATGCATATCTGCGACGCCTCGGCGGTTCAGGTGGCGATCCCCTCGAAGAGGATGGAGAGGTACTGGTCGGCGACCTGCTCGGCGGAGAGGGGTCCGCCGGGGCGGTACCAGGTGACCGCCACCCACACGGTGTCGCGCAGGAACCGGTAGACCAGGTCGACGTCGAGGTCCTCGCGCAGCGCGCCGGCCTCCACGCCCTGCCGCAGGAGGCCGCGCCACAGCTGCTGGAAGCGGGTGTTGCGCTCGGTGAGGTAGGCGAACCGGTCGAACCCGGCGAGGTAGGCCGCGTCGTTCTGGAAGATCGCCACCTCGCTGTGGTGCTTGTCGATCGCGTCGAACGACACCCGCACGACCGTCTCGAGCTTGGTCCGAGGGCCGGCGTCGCGGGCGACGATCTCGTCGTACTGCGCGAACAGGTCCTGCTGGAAGCTGTCGAGGAGCTCGTCGACCATCGCCTCCTTGGAGTCGAAGTGGTGGTAGAGGCTGCCCGACAGGATCCCCGCCGCATCGGCGATGTCGCGCACCGTGGTGTTGCGGAAGCCGCGCTCGGCGAACAGCCGCCCGGCGATGGCGAGCAGCTCGCCGCGGCGCCCCTGGGTGCCGGTCTCGCTCATGGGTGCTGGCTGCTCACGGAGATGACCTCACCGGTGAGGTAGGAGGAGTACTCGCTGGCCAGGAACACCATCACGTTGGCCACCTCCCACGGCTCGGCGGCACGCCCGAAGGCCTCGCGCTGCTTCAGCTGGTGCAACAGCTCGTCGGAGGTCACCTTGGCCAGGAAGGGATGCATCGCCAGGCTCGGCGAGACGGCGTTCACCCGGATGCCGTGGGGCGCCAGGTCCAGGGCCGAGCAGCGGGTCAGCGCCATCACGCCGGCCTTCGCGGCGGCGTAGTGCGCCTGCCCCTCCTGGGCGCGCCACCCGACCACCGAGGCATTGTTGACGATGACACCGCGCCGACCCAGGTCGACGAGCTTGCGGCCGGCCGCGCGGGTGCAGCGGAAGGTGCCGGTCAGGGTGATGTCGAGGACCTGGCTCCACTGCTCGTCGGTCATCTCCAGCACGTTGGCGGTGCCGCCGAGACCGGCGTTGTTGACCATCACGTCGAGGCCGCCGAACTGGTCGGCCACCTCGACCAGGGCCTGGACCTGCTCCTCGACGGTGACGTCGCAGACCAGCGACCGCACCCGGTCGGCGCCGAACTCCTCGCCCAGGGCGCTCTCGGCCTCGGCGAGCCGGCGCTCGTGGGTGTCGCCGAGGACGACGCCCCTGGCGCCCTCCTCCAGCACCCGGCGGCAGACGGCTGCGCCGATGCCGGCACCGGCCGCGGCGGTGACCACCACGGCCTTGTCGCGAAGCAGTCCGTGCGCCGGGACGTAGTCCGGGGTGGGCTGCTCGGGTCGGGTCGCGGTCATGGTCTGTTCACCGGGCCTCGCTCGGTCGGGTTTCCCTGGGTAGGCCGAGCACGCGCTCGGCGAGGACGTTGCGCTGGATCTCGTCCGAGCCGCCGTAGATCGTGTCGGCGCGGGTGAACAGGAACAACCGCTGCCACTCGTCGAGGTCGTAGTCCGGCCCGGTGACCAGTGAGTCCCGGCCCCGCACCGACATGGCGAGGTCCCCGAGGGTGCGGTGCCACCGGGCCCAGAGCAGCTTGGCGACGCTCGCGGACCGCACCGAACCCTGCGCTCCTTCGGGCTGGCCCAGGGTGCGCAGGGCGTTGAGCCGGATCACGTCGAGCTCGACCTGCGCCTTGGCCAGCCGGTCGCGCAGCACCGGGTCCGAGAGACTGCCGTTCTCGCGTGCCAGTGCGACCAGGTTGTCCAGCTCGCGCTGGAACCCGACCTGCTGGCCGAGGGTGGAGACCCCGCGCTCGACGCCGAGCGTGGCCATGGCGACCTTCCAGCCGTTGCCGGCTCCGCCCGACCACCAGGTCGGCAGCGGTGCGGGCGCCGGTGAAGAAGACCTCGTTGAACTCCGAGGTGCCGGTCAGCTGGTTGATCGGCCGGACCTCGATCCCCTCCTGGTCCATCGGGACCAGCAGGTAGGACAAGCCGTGGTGGCGCTGGGATCCCGGCTCGGTGCGCGCCACCACGAAGCACCAGTCGGCCTGGTGGGCCAGGGAGGTCCAGACCTTCTGGCCGTCGATCACCCACTCCTGACCCGCGGCCGCGCCGGCGTCGTCGGTGGGCGAGCTTGTCGAAACCAGCCGCGCCCGGGTCTGGACGTTGGCGAGGTCCGACCCGGCGTCGGGCTCGGAGTAGCCCTGGCACCAGAGCTCCTCGACCGCCACGATCTTCGGCAGGAAGCGCTGCTGCTGCTCCGGCGTCCCGAACGCGATCAGCGTCGGCCCCAGCAGCTCCTCGCCGAGGTGGTTGACCCGCGCCGGCGCATCGGCCCGGGCGTACTCCTCGTGGAAGATCACCTGCTGCGCCAGCGAGAGTCCACGGCCGCCGTGCTCGGTCGGCCACCCCAGGCAGGTCCAGCCGTGCGCGGCGAGGTGGCGGTCCCAGGCGAGTCGCTCCTCGTAGTGCTCGTGCTCGCGCCCGGGGCCGCCCTTCCCCCGCAGAGCCGCGAACTCACCGGTGAGGTGCTCCTCGAGCCAGGCACGCACCTGTGCCCGAAACTCCTCGTCGGCGGTCGGGTCCATGTTTGCTACCCTACCAAGCACTTGTTTGGTTTGCGCCCACCGCTCAGGAGGACCCATGCCCGACCGCGGAGCCGACACCGTCCCCGGTGTGCTGCGCACCGCGGCGGAGCGGTACGCCGACCACCCCGCGTTCGTGGAGGGCGACCGGTCGGTCACCTTCGCCGAGCTGCACGGGCTGGTCCGGGACACCGCCCGGGGCTATGCCGCGCTGGGCCTGAAGCCCGGCGACCGGGTCGTCCTCTGGGCCCCGAACAGCACCGACTGGGTCGTGGCCGCCCTGGCGGTGTCCTACGCGGGCGGCGCGCTGGTCCCGGCGAACAGCCGCTATACCGGTCACGAGGTCGCCGACCTCGTCGACCGCACCCGGGCGCGTCTGGTGGTGGTCGCCGACGGGTTCCTGGGCCGCACCCAGATCTCCGACCTGCGCGAGGCCAGCGCCCTGGAGTCGGTGCACGAGGTCATCGACCTGGGGACGGCGGGGGCCCGGCTGGACTGGGTGCGCGCGCTGGGCACCGAGGTACCTCCCGAGGACGTCGAGGCCCGCGCCGACGCAGTCACTGCCGACGACGTGGCCGACATCCTGTTCACCTCCGGCACCACCGGCCGGCCCAAGGGGGCGATGTCGGCCCACCGGCAGACCGTCGGCGTCGCCCGGGCGTGGGGCGAGCTCGGCGGGGTGACCGCCGAGGATCGCTACCTGGTGGTGAACCCCTTCTTCCACTCCTTCGGCTACAAGGCCGGGATCATGGTCGGGCTGACCAGCGGCGCGACGCTCCACCCGGTCGCCACCTTCGACCTCGACGCGACCATGCGGCTGATCCAGGACGAGCGGATCACGGTGCTGCCGGGCGCGCCGACGATCTACCAGTCGCTGCTGAACGCGCCCCACCGCGGCGACTTCGACCTCTCCTCCCTGCGGCTCGCGGTGACCGGCGCGGCCGTCGTACCCGTGGTGCTGATCGAGCGGATGCGGGCGCCGCAGCCCGAGGGCCTGGGCATCGACAACGTGGTCACGGCCTTCGGGATGACCGAGGCAGTCGTCGCGACCATGTGCCGTGAGGGTGACTCGGCCGAGGTGGTGGCGAACACCTGCGGGCGCGCGATCCCGGGCATGGAGGCCCGCATCGACAGCCCGTCGGAGTCCGGGGAGGGCGAGCTGCTGCTGCGCGGCGACTTCGTGATGCTCGGCTACCTCGACGACCCCGACGCCACCCGCGAGGCCATCGACCAGGACGGCTGGCTGCACACCGGCGACGTGGGCCGGCTCGACGACCAGGGCAACCTGACGATCACCGACCGGCTCAAGGACATGTACATCTCCGGCGGGTTCAACGTCTATCCCGCCGAGGTCGAGCAGGCCCTGATGCGGCTGGACGGCGTCGCGGACGTGGCCGTGGTCGGCGTCCCCGACGAGCGGATGGGCGAGGTGGGCCGGGCGTACGTCGTCCGGGCGGGCGACGGCCTCACCGAGGAGGACGTCCTCGCTTTCGCCCGCGAGCGGCTGGCCAACTTCAAGGTGCCCCGCGACGTCGCCTTCCTCGACGGCCTCCCCCGCAACCTGTCCGGCAAGGTGCTCAAGAAGGACCTCCGTTGAACCTGGATCTGACCCCGGACGAGCTGGCCTTCCAGGCCGAGGCGCGGGAGTGGCTGGCCGCCAACGTCCCTGCCGAGCCGCTGCCCTCGATGGACACCGCCGAGGGCTTCGCCGCCCACCAGGAGTGGGAGGCCGCCCTCGCCGCGGCACGCTGGGCGGTGGTGAGCTGGCCGGAGAAGTACCACGGCCGGGACGCCTCGCTGGTGGAGTGGGTGATCTTCGAGGAGGAGTACTACCGCGCCGGTGCACCCGGCCGGGTCAGCCAGAACGGCATCTTCCTGCTCTCCCCCACCATCTTCGAGCACGGGACCCAGGAGCAGCAGGACCGCTGGCTGCCCTCGATGGCGACCGGTGCGGTGATCTGGGCGCAGTGCTGGTCCGAGCCCGAGGCGGGCTCCGACCTGGCCGCGCTGCGCTCGACCGCGCGCCGCGACGACGAGCGCGGCGGCTGGGTGCTCAACGGCCAGAAGACCTGGTCCTCCCGGGCGGCGTACGCGCACTGGGGCTTCGGGCTGTTCCGCAGCGACCCGGACTCCCAGCGGCACCGCGGCCTGACCTACTTCTGCTTCCCCCTCGACGCCGAGGGCGTCACCCGGCGCCCGATCGCCCAGCTCGACGGGGAGCCGGGCTTCGCCGAGCTGTTCTTCGACGACGTCTTCGTGCCGGACTCCGACGTGCTGGGGCAGCCGGGCCAGGGCTGGGCGGTGGCGATGAGCACCGCAGGCAACGAGCGGGGTCTGTCGCTGCGGTCCCCGGGCCGGTTCTGCGCCACCGCCGACCGGCTCGTGGAGCTGTGGCGCGCACGCGGCTGCCCGGCCGAGCAGCGCGACCGGGTGGTCGAGGCATGGGTGGGCGCGGAGGCCTACCGGCTCTACACCTGGAACACCGTCTCGGGCCTGGCCGACGGCGGACAGATCGGCTACGCCGGCTCGGTGAACAAGGTGTTCTGGTCCGACCTGGACGTGCGGATGCACGAGACCGCGCTCGACCTGCTCGGACCCGAGGCGGAGCTGCGTTCGGCCTGGCTGGACGGCTACCTGTTCTCCCTGTCCGGCCCCATCTACGCCGGCACCAACGAGGTGCAGCGCAACGTCGTCGCCGAGCGCATCCTCGGACTCCCGCGCGAGCCGAAGGGCGTGTGACCATGGACTTCCGCCTCACCCCCGAGCAGACCGGGTTCGGCCGGTCGCTGACCGACCTGATGGCCGGCGCCGACGCCGTCGGCGCCGCGCGCGCCTGGGCCGCCGGCGACCACGAGCCCGGCCTCTCCTTGTGGCGCCGCCTGGCGGCACAAGGGATCAACGCGTTGCTGATCCCCGAGGCGCAGGGCGGCCTGGGCGGCTCACCGGCGGACCTCGTCGCCGCCTTCGAGGTGCTCGGCCACCAGCTCGCGGTCGGTCCGTGGATCGAGGCGGCGGCGTACCTCCCCGCGGCGCTGCCGGCCGACCGGCTCGCGGCGCTGGCCGAGGGTGGTCTCGTCACGGTGGCGGCGCCGCCGCACACGCCGTTCGCCCTGGACGGCGACGTCGCCGAGCAGGTGTACGTCGTGCGAGACGGCGCGCTCGCCGAGGCGTCGGCCGGAGCGGCGCACCCGTCGGTGGACACCACCCGACGACTGTGCGAGGTGACTCCCGGAGCAGCGCTCGAGCTCACCGACGCAGCCCGTGCCTTCGACCTGGCCGCACTCGCCACCGCGGCGGAGCTCCTCGGCTGTGGCGAGCGGATGCTGGCCGACTCCGTGGAGTACGTGAAGCAGCGCAAGCAGTACGGCCGGGTGATCGGCTCCTACCAGGCGATCAAGCACCAGCTCGCCGACGTGCGGATCGCCCTGGACTTCGCCCGCCCGCTCGTGCACGGCGCCGCGCTGTCGATGGACGAGCCGCAGCAGGGCCTGCAGGCACCCTCGGCGCTCGCCGTCTCCAGTGCGAAGGTCGCGGCCGGCGACGCGGCGTACCTCGCCTCCCGGGTGGCGCTGCAGGTGCACGGCGCCGTCGGCTACACCGCCGAGTTCGACCTGGGGCTGTGGATCGCGCGGGTCCGGGCGCTCGTCGGGGCCTGGGGCGCCACGAGTCGGCACCGCGAGCGCATCGCCGGCGCGCTCGGATCCGGACCGGAGGCCGCGTGATGGAGGTCGCGCGCACCGAGGACCAGGAGGAGCTGGCCGGCATCGTCCGGGGGCTGCTCGACAAGCGCAGTGACAGCGCCGCCGTGCGCACCGCGGTCGCGAGTGTGCCCGGCTACGACGTGGCCCTGTGGCAGGCGCTGTGCCAGCAGGTCGGGGTGGCGGCGCTGCCGGTGCCCGAGGAGCACGACGGCTTCGGGGCGTCGTTCGTCGAGACGGCAGTGGTGCTCGAGGAGCTGGGGCACAACCTGGCGCCGGCCCCCCTGCTGGCGACCGCCCTGGCCACCGCCGCGCTGCTGCTGCACGGCACCGAGGAGCGGCGGACCGAGCTGCTGCCCCGCATCGCCGCCGGTGAGGTGGTCACGCTCGCGACCGGCGACCTGGTGCTCGACGGGGCCGCAGCGGCGAGGGTGCTGTGCCTCGACGGCGACGAGGTTCGCCTCCTCGACCAGGAGGTCACGCCGGTCGGCAGCCTCGACCAGACCCTCCGCCTCGCCCGGATCGACGGTGTGCCCGAGCTCCCGGTCGACCATCCCGTGCACGCGGTGGCGACCGCGCTCACCAGCGCGCTTCAGGTCGGCTGCGCCCGGCGCGGCCTCGACATGACCGTGGCCTACAGCAAGGAACGCGTGCAGTTCGGCCGCCCGATCGGCTCCTTCCAGGCACTCAAGCACCGGATGGCCGACATGCTGGTGCTGGTCGAGGCCTCCCGGTCCGCCTCCTGGGGCGCCACCGCCGCCGTGGCGGCGTACGTGGCGGACCCGGGGGACCGCACCCGCGACGAGCTGCTGCGCCGGGCTGCAGTAGCCCGTTCCTACTGCACCGACGCCCTGGAGCAGATCGCGGCGGAGACGGTCCAGCTCCACGGTGGCATCGCGATCACCTGGGAGCACGACGCTCAGCTGGTGTTCAAGCGCGCGCACGCCCTGAACCGGCTGTGGGAGGCCCCGCACGTGGCCAGGGCCTCCCTGCTGCGCGGCTGAGCTGAGGCGCGCTCAGGCCAGCCGGCGCAGTTTGGCGCCGGCCAGGCCCATCCAGCCGAACCAGGCGACGATCAGGAGGTAGAAGCCCCAGGGGTCCGGGATCAGGCCGACGATCATCGCCACCAGCACCAGCGGCACCAGCAGCGTGGGCAGCGCCCAGCCGCTCCAGGCCCGGGTCCGGCGGGCACCCAGGGCGAAGCCGATCGTGCCGGGCAGCACGCCGAGCAGCATCAGCACGAAGAACGCGATGGTGTGGATCATGCCGTGCCACGTCTCCGGCGGAGGCGACGCCGCGGGACGGTAGACGAAGTCGGTCGGGAACGTCGAGGCCATCAGCGCCACCCCCATCACCCCCATGCCGAAGCGGGTGACGTGGCGCGCGTGGCCGACGCGCAGGCTGGAGGCCAGGACCTGGCCGAAGACCAGCACGAGCAGACCCGTCACCGCGAAGTTGGTGATCTGCAGGAAGCCCCACGGCCCGGTGGCGAGGCCGGAGGGGAACGGGACCGCGGTCTCCTCGGTGAGGCGCCAGCCCCACTGCTGGTGCATGTAGTCCCACTGCAGGGCGGTTCCGAGCACGATGAGGGTCGGGAAGAGGACGGCCGCCCCGATGCCGGCCAGACCGGCGCGTCGGTTCGCAGTCGCGCCCGCCGTGGGGGTGTCTTGGTGGTTCACGAGTTCTCCTGTGGTCATGGCCGCAAGACTCCCGTTGGCAAGGGCCTCGGCACATCCCCGCTGGGACCGAACGCATGCGTCCGCGGGATGAATCGTGCTGGTCCCGCGGACGGATGCCATGCAGGACGCGCGCTCGGTAGCGTGCCGTTGTGTCCCTCCCCCGGCTCCGGCTGCCCACCCGGGGCGATCTGCTCCTGGCCGTCGGTGTCACCGTCCTCGCCGAGCTGGACGTGTTCGCGCCCGACCTGTTCAGCACCCACCTGACCGGTCCCCGGTGGGTCCTCGGTCTGGTCTTCGTGCTCTGCGGCGTCGCACTGGCCTGGCGTCGGCTGCATCCCCTTGCCGTCTTTCTCGTGGTCGCCGGCGCGCTCGCGGCGCATGCACTCGTCTTCGGGGCCAGCGAGGGCAACGGAGCGCTGATTCCGGCGCTCGTGGCGACGTACTCGGTGGCGGCGCACGGCTCCCGGAGGGCGGCGTACGTGGCGCTTCCGCTCGCGGTGCTCCTGCTGCTGGTGCGGGAGACCCACAACCCGAGCAACGTCGACTGGCCGGCCACCCGGGCCGCGCTGGCGTGGGACCTCACCGTCGTCGGAGCCTGGCTGACCGGCTCCTGGCTTCGGGCCCGGCGCCTCTACGAGCAGGCACTGGTCCAGCGGGCGGCGCAGGCCGAGCACGAACGGGAACAGCAGACCCGCACCGCCCTCGCCGAGGAACGCGCCCGGATGGCCCGGGAGCTGCACGACTCCATCGCGCACAGCCTGACCGTGGTGGTGGTGCAGGCGGAGGCCGCGGAGGACGCGCTCGATCGCGACCCGGAGCGGGCGCGTACGCCGATCCGGCGGATCGGGGCCACCGGGCGCGAGGCCCTGCTCGAGCTGCGGCAGGTGATCGGGGCCCTTCGGGGCAGCGAGGCCGCCGAGCTGGCCGCGCCCCGCAGTCCCTCGGCCCTGCACGACCTGGTGGACTCCGCCTGCTCCGCCGGACTGGACACGCACCTGGAGCTCACCGGCTCACCCGACCACGTTCCCGCCGCAACGACCCAGACCGTCTACCGCGTGGTGCAGGAGGCCCTGACCAACGTCATGAAGCACTCCCAGTCCCGGCGGGTGCGGCTCGCCGTCTCCTACGGGCGGGACTGGGTCGACCTCGACGTGCAGGACGACGGGCCCGCGGCTCCACCCAGCGCGGACACGCCCGGGCACGGTCTCCTCGGGATGCGGGAGCGGGTCGGGCTGCTCGGTGGGACCCTGGTGGCCGGACCCGAAGGATCGGGGTTCCGGGTGCGTGCGCGGATCCCGGCCGCTGTCGCAGGGAGGACGTCATGATCCGGCTGGTGCTCGCCGACGACCAGGAGCTGCTCCGCGACGGCTTCGCGATGATCCTGGGCAACCAGCCGGACCTCGAGGTCGTCGGGCTGGCCGCCGACGGTGCGGAGGCGGTGTCCCTGGTGCGCGAGCAGCGTCCCGACGTGGTGCTGATGGACATCCGGATGCCGGGGCTGGACGGGCTCGAGGCGACCGGCCAGATCCTCACCGACGTCCCCGAGACCAAGGTCTTGGTGCTCACCACCTTCGACCTCGACGAGTACGTCTACCGGGCCCTGCGGGCGGGGGCGAGCGGCTTCCTCCTCAAGGACGCGCCCCGCGCGACGCTGCTGGCCGCCGTACGCTCCGTGGCCGCAGGGGGGTCGTTGCTCTCTCCGGAGATCACCCGCCGCCTGGTGGAGCAGTTCGCCGCGCCGCCGAGCGGCACCGAACGGCTCGTCTCGCTCTCCGACCGTGAGCGCGAGGTGCTGGGACTGATCGCCCGCGGGATGAACAACGGCGAGATCGCCGCCGAGCTGTTCCTCAGCGAGGCGACGGTCAAGTCGCACGTCGCCCGGCTCCTGGCCAAGACCGGATGTCGCGATCGCGTGCATCTGGTCGTCCTGGCCCACGAAGCCGGGCTGACGCGCGAGAGCAGCTGATATAGGTCGGGGGTCCTTCACAAGACACCTCCGGAGGTGCCAGAAGGGATCTGTCTGATTCCCTTCGAGGATCTGGCGTTGCCGCGCCGGGTCCTCCTGGCGACCCCCGGAGGTGGGTTGTGTCTGTTCACGATTGTGCATCGTCGATGGTCGTGGTGGCCGTCGACGTCGGGAAGAACACGGTGGCGTGCTCGGTCACCGACGACCAGCGGCATCGGCTGCTGGGTCCGATCGACTTCGCGATGACTCGCCCCGGTCTAGCAGCGACCGTGGCGAAGATCGAGACCCTTGTCCCGCCGGCCGCTGTGGTCAGGGTCGGGATCGAGGCTGCGGGTCACTATCACCAGCCGCTGATGATGTCCTCCTCCTGGCCCTCGGGCTGGGAGCTGCGAGAGCTGAACCCGGCGCACGTGACCGAGCAGCGTCGGGTCCAGGGCCGACGGCGGGTCAAGACCGACGCGATCGATCTCGAGGCGATCACCGAGCTGATGCTCGCCGGCGCCGGTCACGTGGTGACCGATCGAGATCTCGTGCTCGGAGAGCTCGCCGCACGGGTCGCGCACCGGACCCGTCGGATCGAGGTCCGCACCGCGACCAAGAACCAGCTCCTGGGCCAGCTGGATCGAGCCTTCCCAGGTCTGACGTTGGCGTTGCCCGACGTGCTGGGCACCAAGGTCGGGCGACTGGTGGCCACCGAGTTCGCCGACCCCGCACGCCTGGTCGCGCTGGGCGAGGCGCGGTTCATCCGGTTCGCTGCCCATCGTGGGCTGCAGGTCCGACGGCCCTTGGCTGAACGAGTGGTAGCCGCAGCCCGTGAAGCGCTGCCCACCCGAGATGCCGCAGCAGCCCGGGAGATCCTGGCTGATGACCTGCAGCTGCTGGCCGTCCTCGACCGGCAGGTCGCTGAGGCGGAGGCATGCCTGGACGGCCTGTTGCCGCAGACCCCGTTCGCGGTCCTGACCACGGTCCCGGGCTGGGCCACCGTCCGCGCCAGCGCCTATGGCGCTGCGCTGGGCGACCCCGCGCGGTGGCCCGGACCGCGGCAGGTCTACCGCGCCGCAGGGCTGTCGCCGATGCAGTACGAGTCGGCCGGCAAACGCCGCGACGGAACCATCAGCAGAGAAGGCAGCGTCGTCCTGCGGCGGGCACTGATCGATCTCGGGATCGGTCTGTGGTTCAACGACCCGGCGGCCAAGGCCTACGCCGCGGTGCTGCGCGCACGCGGGAAGAAGGGCGGAGTCATCGTCTGCGCACTGGCCAACCGCGCCAACCGGATCGCCTACGCCCTGGTCCGCGACCAGGCGCCCTATGACCCGACTCGGTGGCCGCAGGAGGTCTGACCGAGCAGATCCCTTCCCTCACCGAGCGATCAGGGTGCAGGCTGGACGGTGACGAAGGGCCGGACCAGACGCCGCCGCGGCTATGGCGGACTCCGCTGGAGTTACGCCGCATCTAGCTTGGCGCCCGGCCCTTCGCCCTCCTCGCAGCTCGAACGACGCCAGATGACCCGCACGAGGTCGCATACGTCAGCGTGAGCGCGCCCGGCCACCCGTCACCGCCAACCGACCCCGACCACGCAGGCCCCCCAACTCCGACGCCGATGCCCCGGAGCAGCTCGACCGCGCCCCCGCACCCCATTGACAGGTCCTACAGCCAGCTAGATGAACAGCAGCTGCGCTCCCTCGGTGAGCTCGATGAAGTCCGAGGCGCTGATGATGCCCTCGACCTCGTCGTAGAGGTCGCCCTCGTCGAGGTGCTGCATGTCCGCGGACATCCGGCAGGCCCACAGGTGACCGCCGGAGTCGACGATCTGCTGGAGGAACTCCGGAACCTCGGGTACGCCGATCTCGGCGATCGACTTCTTCATCTGATGGGTCGCCATCGCGGTCATGCCGGGCAGGCCGCCGAGGCCCTGCGGCATGTGGGTCGCGGTGTTGCCCAGCATGGTGAACTTCAGCTCGCCCATCGTCTTCTTGTTGATCATGTCGAAGCCCCAGAACGTGAAGAACAGGTGCGTCTCCACGCCCTCACCCAGCGCCGCGTTGGCGAGGATGAGCCCGGGGTAGGCCATGTCCAGGTTGCCCTTGGAGCAGATGATCGCGAGCTTGCGGTCGGTCTCGGCGCCCCCGAAGTCGGGGACGAGCGGCTCCGCCGCAGGAGTTGCCGTGGTGGTCATGACATGGGCTCCTTGCTACTCACACGCACCCGCGGGGCTTGGGCAGCCCGGCGACGTAGGCCATCTTCTTGGCCGGCTTCTGCGGGAACAGGGCGAACAACTTCTTGGTGGGGATGCCACCGACGGTCGCCACGCGACGCAGGGTCGCGGTCTCGCCCTGCCCGGGGAAGTCCTCGCGCAGGAACCGGATCGCCTGCCAGTGCTCGTCGGACATCTCGATGCCGATCCGCGCGGCCAGGCTCTTGCCCAGCTCCTCGCTCCACTCGTCGTACTCGGTCATGAACCCCTCGTCGTCGACGTGGATCTCGTGACCGTCCAGCGTCGTCACCGGCATCTAGATCTCCTCCTCCTGCTTTCCCCCGTGGATCGGGGCGTGCTTCAGTGCTTCTTCCTGCGGGACCTTGCCGACCATCGACATCAGGGCCGGCAACGGCACCGGGCGGCCGGGGAGCAGCACGTTCCAGTAGATCCACCGGAAGGCCAGCTTCCCGAGGTGGTTGGCCCGGGTCGGCTTGAGCAGGTCCATGGGACCCACCACCGGGAGCGGGTACTTCCCGGGCAGCGGCTCGGTGTCGTAGTTGAAGTCGATCAGCAGCGCCTTGCCGTCGCCGGACTCGACGAAGCAGTTCGCGTGCCCGTCGAAGGCGCCGGTCATCGCCCGACCCCCGATGTGCTGGAGGAAGTTCTCCACGAAGATGTCGACCGAGAAGTGCGCCACCGAGCCGGCCTTCGAGGCGGGGATGTCACTGGCGTCACCGATCGCGAAGATGTTGTCGTGCGCCTTCGACAGCAGAGTGCCCCGGTCGACCGGGACGTAGTTCAGCTCGTCGCCGAGGCCCGAGCGGGCCACGAAGTCGGCGCCCATGTTCAGCGGGATCGTGACCAGCAAGTCGAAGGGCACCTCGCGCTCGTCGAAGGAGACCAGCGCCTTCCGGTCCTGGTCGACCCGCTCGATCATGAAGTCGGGCTCGACGTGCACCTTGCGCTCCTCGAGCATCTGCCCGAGGTAGGCCGAGGCGATCGGCTTGGTGAACGCCCCGTCCAGCGGCGTGACGTAGACCATCTCCACCCGGTCGCGCAGCCCGCGCTCGCGCAGGAAGCCCTCGACCAGGAAGGTGAACTCCAGCGGAGCGACCGGGCACTTGATCGGCATCTCGGTGATGTGCACGACCAGTCGTCCGTGGTCGAAGCGCAGCAGCGCGTTCGCCAGTGCCTGGGCGCCCTCGAGGGTGTAGAAGTCGAAGATGCTCTTGCGCCACTCCGGACCCAGCATGCCCTCGGTCTGGTCGGGACGTGGCGTCGTGCCGGTGGCGATGACGAGCTGGTCGTAGCCCAGCTTGCGCCCGTCCTCCAGGAGGACCTCGCTCGCGCCGGCGTCGACCCGGTCGATGGTGCCGGTCAGGAACTCGACCTCATCGGCCAGCTGGGCGTGCCGGGAGCGTACGACCTGGTCGGCACTGAGCTCCCCGAAGGGGACGAAGAGGTATCCGGGCTGGTAGTGGTGCTGGTCGTCCCGGTCGACCACGGTGATCGACCACTCCTGGGGATCCAGCCGCTTGCTGAGCTTGTTGGCGACCATGGTGCCCGCGGTTCCGGCACCGAGCACGACGAGCTTGCGCATCTCTGCCTCCTGTTGACGTCTCTTCGACGCTAACCCGGGGGGGTATCGCTCCGTAGCGGCCGAAGACCCCCAGCCCTGAGGACCTCCGTCCCGGGGCCGGCGGGGCGCGGGGTGGCGGCGTGGCGCCCGTCATATCGCCGGAGAGGGCGCCTTGCTAGCGTCCGGGCCCATGCGCAGTGCCAAGGACTTCTTCGCCCCGCTGGCCCTCGGAGCGCCCGCTCCGCTCCACGAGATTCCGGCCCGCCCCTCGAGGGCGATCCACTTCTTCGACCCGGGCAACCCGAAGATGGCCGCCAAGGTGCCGGACATGGTCGGCAAGGTCGACGTGCTGCTGGGCAACCTCGAGGACGCCGTCAAGGCGGAGAACAAGGAGGTCGCGCGCGAGGGCCTGGTCACGATCGGCCAGGAGACCGACGACCTCGGCGGGCAGAACGGTCCCACCCAGCTGTGGACCCGCATCAACGCGCTCGACTCCCCCTGGGTGCTCGACGACCTCACCACGCTGGTGCCGGCCATCGGCGACAAGCTCGACGTGATCATGGTGCCGAAGGTGCAGGGCGCCGAGGACATCCACTACGTCGACCGGATCCTCGCCCAGCTCGAGGCCAAGGCCGGGCTGGAGCGCCCGATCCTGGTGCACGCGATCCTGGAGACCGCGCGCGGGATGGTGAACATCGAGGAGATCTGCGGGGCCTCCCCGCGGATGCAGGGTCTCTCCCTCGGCCCCGCCGACCTCGCCGCCGACCGACGGATGAAGACCACCAGGGTCGGCGGCGGCCACCCCGGCTACCTGGTCCGCCAGGATCCGCCGACGGGCGAGGACGGCACCCCGCAGCTCGACGCCGACCGGACGACGTACCAGCAGGACCTGTGGCACTACACCATCGCGCGGATGGTCGACGCGTGCGCGATGCACGGCATCTACCCCTACTACGGCCCCTTCGGCGACATCAGCGACACCGTCGCCTGCGAGGACCAGTTCCGCAACGCCTACCTGCTCGGGTGCGTGGGCGCCTGGTCGCTGCACCCCAAGCAGATCGCGATCGCCAACAAGGTCTTCTCCCCCAGCGTCGAGGACGTGCGGCACGCCCGGCGGGTGATCGCCGCGATGGGCGACGGCACCGGAGCGGTGATGCTCGACGGCAAGATGGAGGACGACGCCTCGGTCAAGCAGTGCCAGGTGATGGTGGCCCTCGCCGACGAGCTCGCGGCCATCGATGACGACTTGAAGGCCGCCTACGACCAGATCGAGGTGGACTGATGGAGGACGCGTTCCGCCCCCGCCGCTCGGTCCTCTACATGCCCAGCTCCAACGAGCGGGCGCTGGAGAAGGCCAAGTCGATCCCGTGCGACGGGCTGATCCTCGACCTCGAGGACGCCGTCGCCCCCGACGCGAAGCCCTCGGCCCGTGATGCCGCCTGCGCCGCAGCCGCCTCCGGCGAGTACGGCAAGCGCGAGGTGACCATCCGGGTCAACGGCGCCGACACCGAGTGGCACCAGGGCGATCTGCGGGCCGCCTGCCAGGCCGGCCCGGACGCGATCGTGGTGCCCAAGGTCGACTCCGCTGATGCCGTGCTGCGGCTCGTCGAGGCCATGGAGGGCTACGACGCCCCGGCCCACACCAAGCTGTGGGCGATGGTGGAGACGCCGTACGCCATGCTGCACGCCGAGGAGATCGCCGCGGCCTCGACGCGGCTCACGGTCCTGGTGATGGGCACCAACGACCTGGTCAAGGAGCTGTACGCCGAGCACGTGCCTGGCCGTCAGCCGGTGCTCGCCGGCCTGTCGCTCGCCCTGCTCGCCGCCCGGTCGACCGGCAAGGCGATCCTCGACGGTGTCTACAACGAGGTGCAGAACACCGACGGATTCCTCGCCGAGTGCCGGCAGGGACGGCAGATGGGCTTCGACGGCAAGACACTGATCCACCCCGGCCAGGTCGAGGGCGCCAACGAGGCGTTCGCCCCTTCCGCCGAGGCGGTCGAGGACGCCCGCGGGACCCTCGAGGCGTGGGAGTCCGGCAGCTCCGGCGTGGTCACCTACAAGGGCCGGATGATCGAGAACCTGCACGTCGAGTCGGCGCGACGGACGCTGACGATCCACGAGGCGATCCGGGCACTCCAGGAGGACTAGGCCGCGAGCTCGGACAAGCGGTTCCGCGGCTCCGCCCGGGCCCCGGGACGTGGCACGATCCCGCCGTGCCTCGCAACCTGCACGTGTCTCGCGCCGCTCTCCTGCTTCTGGTGCTCGCCGCGCTCGTGCTCAGCGGCTGCGGCACGAGCCCGCGCCAGCAGGCGGACAAGTCACCCGAAGCAGCCGCGTCGGCGCCTTCCCCACCCACGGTCACCGTGACGAGGACCGCGACCCCGAATTCCCCGCGCCTCTCCTCGGCCGGCACCGGCCACGGAGCCGAGGAGGGCCTCGGGCACGAGGGCGCCACCGTCGCACCCTCGACCCCCAAGCTCGCCGCACCGACCTACGACCTCAGCGGGATGGACATGCCGGGGTTCGTGACGCCCAGCCACAACATCGGCTGTCTGTTCGATCACTACGACGGGGCGCACGTGCGGTGCGACCGCCGCGAGCTCGACCGGGCGCCCGCCGGGAAGCCCGCGGACTGCCAGCTCGACTGGGGGCACGCCGTCGAGCTGGCACGTGGCGGTCGCGGCCGGTTGGCCTGTGTCGGCGACACGGTGCTGGAGCTGCACGGGCAGACCGACGGGTCGCGCGTGCTGCAGTACGGCGAGACCGCGCGCTACCGCGGGATCGTGTGCACCAGCAGGGAGACCGGACTGAGCTGCACCTCGCGCGCCCACGGCTTCACGATCTCCCGGGCCGCGATCCGGGTCTTCTGACGCGCTGTGCTAGCCCTGCGCCGGGCGGCGCACCGGCTTGCGGTGCGACGGGCACTCGGGGTTGGGACAGAAGTCCACGGCCGCCATCTCCCCCGGGGTGAGCTCGGCACGGGTGTCGTTCGACTCGTCGAAGTCGATGACCGCATGCTGCAGCTCGGTGCCGCACTCGGGGCAGTGTGTCGGCCACTTGGTCTCATCCACGCTCGGCTGCTCCACGCGACCACCCTAGGGCCTCGCCGGTGCCTGCTGATCACTCAGTCGAGCTGGTCGAGCAGGTGCTGGTGGAACTCCCGCTCGAGGTGGATCCGCAACGCCTCACCGTCCGGGTCGAGCACCCGGCGCTCCGGGAGCAGCAGCACCCGCCAGCCGCGGCCCTCCAGGGCCACGAGGTCGGCGGCGGTCACCGAGCCGGTGAGCACCGCTCCGAACTGCCGCCGCTCGACCGCCAACGCGAGCCGGACGGCGCGAGGTCCCGCCGCCACGACGACTCCTGGGGTCGCGGTGGGCAGCGCGGCCCGGTGCCACGCCAGGCGCAGCACCGACTCGGCCACCGAGCCCGCCCGCGCGTCGGCCTGCGCGGCGAGCTCGCGCAGCTGTCCGACGCCGCGGTGGCCCGCCATCCGGGGCAGGTCGGTGAGGAGCTGCTGATGGGTGAAGCGCCCGTGCGCGAGGAACCAGTCCAGGGTGGCCAGGGCGAGGCCCGGCGCCAGCGTCCGGCCGAGATCGAGCGCGGTGCGCAGCGGGGTGGTGACCCGCAGGCCCTCGATCGACTCCACGTCACGCTGGGACAGCGCCCGGCTGGCACCACCAGAGCCGTGCACGGGCCGGGTCGCGAGCAGTGTCTCGACCGGCGCCCCGGTGGTGGTGCGTCGGGAGGTCACCGGCAGGGCGAGTCCATGGACCCAGGCCGCACTCCGGTCGACGGCGACCCGGCGACGGTCCACCAGATGGCTCATCGCCCGGGCGCGCAGCTGGACCGAGTCCGGCGCCGTCGCGTCGACGTACACCCCGCGCAGCAGCCGCCGCACCTGACCGGTCCGACGCAGCCGGTCCAGCGTCGCCCGGTCCACGCCCGCGGCCGAGGCCATCGCGGTGGTGAAGGGTCGGTCCGTGCGGAGCACGGAGTCGCCGGAGTCGAGGGGGAGGGCAACGGCGGGGCTGGAGTCCATGCGCCCACGATGACCCAGATCGTCGACCCGCTGCAGGCGCAATCCACAGGTGCGGCTCCTGTGCGCCGCTGGGGCCTCGTGGCTCAGGCGCCGGCCACGGTCGCGCGGATCGCCGGCGCGTACTGGCGCACGAGCTCGTCCAGGTCCGCGGAGGCCACCGGCTCGACCTCCAGCACGTAGCGCATCATCGCCAGCCCGACGAGCTGCCCGCAGACCAGCTCCACCCGCAGCGCCGAGGCGTGCACGCCGGTGAGCCGGGCCACCGGATGCACCACGGCGCGGTTCACCAGGGCGTAGAAGCGGCGGCCGGCCGCGCCGTTGCCGACCGAGGCCTGCACCAGCCGTAGCACCCGCTCGCGGGAACGCGCGTTCTCGCACATGCCGAGGAAGGTCCGCAGCAACCGGTCGCTGAAGTCACGGACTGCCGGCTCTGGAGGCGCGGCGTCCACTCCGACGCGCCGCTCCGGCAGGGCCAGAGCGGCGCCGTGCGGGGTGTAGGGGAAGACCGGCACATCGGTCACGCTAGCCACATCCGTCCCACCAGTCCCGCAGGACGCGCGGCGCTCAGCGCGGTCCGTCGCCCTCGGCTCGGGTGTAACGGCCGCGGAAGAACAGCAGCGGATCGGCGTCCTCGTGGCCCGCGGTGTCGCCGAGGTCCAGGTCCTGCACCCGGCCCAGCACCACGTAGTGGTCACCGGCCTCCCAGACGCGGTGCACGCTGCAGTCGACGTAGCCGATCACCCCCTCGAGCAGCGGGGCCCCAGTGCCGGCCGGCTTCCAGCGCACGCCGTCGAACTTCTCCTCGCCCTTGGTCGCCATCCGGTTGGAAAGGTCCTGCTGTCCGGAGTGCAGGAAGTTGACGCAGAAGAACCCTGCGGTGCGCATCAGTGGCCACGCACGCGAGGTCTTCGCCGGGCAGAACATCACCAGCGGCGGCTCCAGGGAGACGCTGGAGAAGGACTGGCAGGTCATCCCGACCGGGGCACCGTCGGAGACCGAGGTGACCACGGCGACGCCGGTGGCGAACAGTCCGAGCACGTCGCGGAACTGACGAGCCCGGGCAGCGGCCTCCGGGTCGTCCTCCGGGATCGGGGTGTGCTCCCCCAGGCGCAGCTCGAAGTCGAACCCGGTGCCGAGGAAGGAGTCGATGAGCTCCCGGCTGGGCCAGGTCTCCCTCGCGTCGGGACTGATGCCCTCGGGGATCTCGGGTCGAGACACGGCGGCCTACTGCCCGCCGAAGACGTGGCCCCAGTAGGAGACCGCGGTGCTCTCCCGCGCCACCCACCGGGCGTCGTCGACCTGGAGGCCGTCGGTGCCGAACTCGACGTCGAACCCGGCCGGCGACTTGACGTAGAAGGAGACCATCTGGTCGTTCATGTGCCGTCCCAGCGTCGCCGAGAGTGGTGCCTTGTGCTTGCGGACCCGTTCCAGCGCCCGGCCCACGTCGTCGAGCGCGTCCACCTCCAGCATGATGTGCACGCACTTGCTCGGGTTGGGCATCGGGAGGAAGGCCAGGCTGTGGTGGCGTGGATTCACGCCGAGGAACCGCAACCACACCTTGGAGCCGGGCTCCTTGCCGACGAACTCCCCGGGCATGCTCATCGAGTCACGCAGCCGGAAGCCGAGCACGTCGGTGTAGAACCGCAGCGCCTCGACGTCGTCGCTCACCGGGAGCACGACGTGGCCCATCCCCTGGTCGCCGGTGACGAACCTGGCGGCGTACGGCGTGACCAGCGGTCGGGACTCGTAGGTGATCCCGTGGAAGACCTCGAAGACGTTGTCGAAGGGGTCGCGGAAGCGCACCAGCTCCTGCACCCGGCGCTCGTCGAGCTCCTCCTGGCTGCCCTCCTCGAACTCCACACCCTCCTTGGCGAGGTGCTCACGGACTGCCTGGAGCGCGGGATGGTCGGCGACCTCCCAGCCCACGCAGGACAGCTCGTCCCGGTCGGAGGGGAACACCACCAGGCGGGCGGAGACCTCGTCGATCCGGTAGTAGAGGTGGTCGGGGTTCGGTCCGCGGCTCTCGGCGAGGCCGAGGACCTTGCCGGCGAACGTCCGCCAGGCCTCGAGATCGGTGCTGGCCACGCGCACGTAGCCCATGCTGCGCAGGTCGATCGTCACGACCGTCCCTCCTCTCCCCGCTGGTCCTGACCGGGCCGCTCGCGATGTCGGGCGAGGAACGCCAGCGCGACCTCGCGGAACTCCTCCGCGGCCTCGATCTGCGCCCAGTGCCCGCAGTTGGGGAAGACATGCAGCGTCGCCCTGGGGATGGTCTTCAGTGCCACCAGCGCACCGTCCAGCGGGTTGACCCGGTCCTCGCGGCCCCACGTGAGCAGCGTGTGCTTGCGCAGCCGGTGCGCCTCGCGCCACAGCATCCCGTCCTCGAAGGTGTCCGGCTTCCAGAACGAGGCGCCCATCGAGGCCATCGCCCGCTGCGCGCCGGGGGCGGTCGCATCGGCGAACCGCTCCTCGACCAGCTCGTCGGTGACCAGGTCCTGGTTGACCACCATCGTGGAGATGAAGGCCCGCAGGTTCTCCCGGGTCGGGTCGGCCCCGAAGTCCATCAGCCGCTTGACCCCCTCCGTGGGGTCGGCGTGGAAGAGGTTCAGCGAGGCGCCGCCGGGGCCCATCAGGATCAGCCGGCCCACCCGGTCGGGGTAGCTCAGCGCCAGCCGCATCGCGGTGCCGCCGCCCAGGCTGTTGCCGAGCAGGTGCACCCGGTCGATGCCCAGCCGGTCCAGCAGCGCGACCACGTGGTCGGCGGCGAAGCGGTAGTAGTTGCCCTCCACCTCCGGCTTGTCCGACCCGCCGAACCCCGGCTGGTCGACCATCAGCACCCGCAGCGACTGCGCGAAACCGGGCAGCGCGGACCCGAAGTTGCTCCACGACGAGGCGCCCGGCCCGCCGCCGTGCAGCATCAGCAGCGGCAGCCCGCCGCCGAGCTCCGAGCCGGTCCCGGCCTCGTAGTAGTCCAGCGCGATCTCGCCGTAGCCGGCGTCGACACGGGCGCTGCGGCGGGCGCCTTCCCTGGTGAAGTCCTCAGGCACCGGCTCAGTACATTCCCGGGTCGATCTTGTGCCCGAACTCGTGGGCGCCGTACATCTGCAGCGCGCGCTCGGGGTCGTTCGCGGCGTGGACCCGGCCCGCGTGCGCGTCCCGCCAGGTCCGCTGCAGGTAGGTGCCCTCGGCCAGCGCGCGGCCACCGGAGGCCTCGAAGAGCGCGTCGATGGCGTCGATCGCCCGCTGGGTGCCCAGCACCTGGTCGCGACGCACCTTCAGCCGCAACGCGAGCGGGATCTGTTCCCCACGGGACACCAGCGCCATCTCGTCGCGGATGTTGTTCATGGTCAGCGCCCAGGCGGCGTCGATCTCCGAGCTCGCGCGGGCGATCCGGACCGCGGCGAACGGGTCCAGGGATGCCTTCTCCCCCAGGTAGGCCGCCCGGACCCGCTTGCGCTGCATCTCCACGTGCTCGGTGTAGGCGCCCAGCGCCATGCCGATGATCGGGGTGCTGATCGTGGTGGTGAAGATCGAGTGGAACGGCAGCTTGTAGAGATCCGCGCTGTTCTGTTCCTGCCCGGGCCCGAAACAGCGACCCGTGTCGCTCATCGACAGGGTGAACGCCTCGGGGACGAACGTCTCCTCGACCACGATGTCGTTGGAGCCGGTGCCGCGCAGGCCGACGACGTTCCACACGTCGACGATCTGGTAGTCGTCCCGCGGCACCATGAAGGTCCGGAAGTCGACGACCTGACCCTCCTCGTTGAACACCAGGCCACCGAGGAGCACCCACTGGGCGTGGTCGCAGCCGGAGGAGAAGCTCCACTTGCCCGAGAGCGTGAAGCCGCCGTCGGTGAGCACGGCCTTGCCGGTGGGCGCGTAGGAGGAGCTGAGCCTGGCGCTGGTGTCACTGCCCCAGACCGCCTCCTGCGCCTCGTCGGCGAAAAGGGCTACCTGCCAGGGATGCACACCCAGGACGCTGGAGACCCAGCCCGTGGAGCCGCAGGCGCTCGCGATGTCACGCACGGCGCTGAAGAAGTCGACGGGGTCGCACTCCAGACCGTCGAAGCGCCGGGGCTGGAGCATCCGGAAGAAGCCGGTCTCCTCGAGCTCCTTCATCGACGCCTCGGGGACCACGCGCAGCCGCTCGGCCTCGTCCGCGCGCTCGCGGAAGGTAGGCAGCAGGTCCCGGACGCCGTCGAGAACGGCCTTGCTCATCGACTTCTCCTGTCGTGGTCGGTCGCGGCAATACTAGAACACGTTCTAGGTTGCGGCAACGAACCCGAGCACGGCGCGGCCGGCGCTCAGCGGCTGCCGGTCTCCCCCTCGAAGCGGACCGGAGCGGGGTCGAGCACGGGTGGACCGTCCACGTTGGTCGCCCGGGCGTCCGCGATCGCCCGGCGGACACCTTCTCGCGCCTCACCGGTGTCCTCGCGCAGGCCCACCACCACGACCTGCTCGTGGCTGCCCTGGTCCGGCACGGCCTGGTAGCCCGACTCGCGGAGGTTGCTGATGACCACCACCGGGTCCTGGCCCGGGGGGACCCGGTAACGCACGTGCGGACCCTTCTCCACCTCGGTGAAGGGATCCACGGTGCCCGCGGAGGCGGTGCGCCCCACCAGGACGAAGGTGACCACCACGGCGATCACGACGATGAACAGACCGACCAGGAACCACTGCATGAGACGCACTCCTGTGCTCGCGTTGGGACTCCACGTCGACGTACCCACGCACCCGCGAGGCACGCCCGAAGCCCCCCGCGTCGACGACCCGAGCGGCCGACTAGACCAGGCTGCGGCAATTTCCCCGGTTCCGCTGTGGCTCTGCTCCCTCCCGGTGAGCATCGAGGGCAGCGACAGGGAGGCGATATGACCGGAGACGATCCACTTCTCACTCCGATCCAGATCCCTGCCCAACGCGTCGACGACGTCATCGCACCGTTGCTCAACCACGAGGCCCACGAGCGCCTCCTGCGCACTTCCCTGGAGCGGGCTGAGGCGCTGGGAAGGATCCATCCCGAGAGCACGCCCGTGCAGACCCCCGTCGCCGGCGTCTTCTCCCTGGCCCAGTGGCAGTCGCCGCCGAAGCAGCAGAACGACCGGGGCACCTGCTGGGCGTTCGCAGGCGCCGCCGCGCTGGAGGCGGCGTACCGACGCACCCACGCAGTCGAGGTCGACGTCTCCGAGGAGTACCTCTTCCACATCGGCAAGGTGTTCGCGCTCAACCGCGACGGCGACGGCAGCGTCGTCGAGCCGGTGGAGAACAACAGCTCGCTGACCGGCTTCCAGCGGGCCGGGGACGTCGTGCAGGTGCTCACCCAGTGTGCGGTCCCCGACGAGGAGGTGGCGCCGTACCTGCCTCTCCAGCAGCACCTGCTCGACGTCCTTCCGACCCTCGGCTTCCGGCGCGGCCGCGGCCAGCTCGTCACCCAGGAGGACTTCGACTCCTTCGAGTTCTGCGAGCAGCACATCCCCCTGCGCGCCCGGGTCAGCTGCCGCTACCGCGCCACCGGCTGGCAGTCCCTCGGTCCGGATCCGACCGTGGCGCAGCTGGAGAACACCCTGCTCGCCGAGCACGAGGTGGTCTGCGACGTCCAGCACGTGCAGCCACCGCGGGGTGGCCATGTCATGACCCTGGTCGGCTTCGACCGGAACCGTCGGGTGTTCTGGGCCAAGAACCACTGGGGCGAGGACGACCTCCTCGAGATCAGCTACGAGAACGACCCCACCTGGACCATCCGGTCGGGCTGGTACCTCGAGGGCGTCGCCGACCCCACCTGGGTGCAGAACGAGGCCTGCTGGTTGGGCACCTGGTTCCTCACCGTCACCGGGCAGACTCACCGGATGCTGCTCCGGCGGCACGACGACTTCGCAGCTCCCGGCGAGCCGACCAGGCTGGGAAGCATCTACCTCGACGACGGGCGGCACGACCTCAACGGAGAGCTCACCGACAACGGCGCGCACCTGCGTGCGTTCATCGCCCCCGACCCCGCTGCCAGCACGCCCGGCACCCGGCAGGGCCTCCAGCTCGACGCCGACCTGGACTTCCACGACATCTACCACGCTCGGGGCCGCCTCGCGACCGGCGAGGAAGTGACCCTCTCGCGCTTCACCACCCGTTTCGCCGCACTGTGGGAGCACGTCGACGACGGCGTGGCCTGGCAGGCTCGGCAGGGCCTGGACGCGGGCGCCTACCAGCAGGTCTTCGACCGCCTCGTCGATCAGGGATACCGCCTGAGCACGGTGTGCGGCTACAGCGAGGGCGCCCAGGCACGGTTCAACGCCGTGTGGGTCTGCCAGCACGGCCCGGCGTGGCAGGCCCGGCACAGCCTCACCGAGGAGGCCTACCGAGAGGTCTTCGACGAGCTCGTCCACCAGGGCTACCGGCTCACCTGCCTCAGCGGGTACGCCGAGGCCGGGCAGCCGCGGTACGCCGCGATCTGGGAGCAGTCGCCGGGACCCGAGTGGCGGGCCCGGCACGGGCTGAGCAGCTCGGAGTTCCAGCAGACCTTCGCGGAGATGGCCACCGCGGGCTTCGTCCTCGAGCAGGTCTGCGGCTACCGCGTCGGCGTGGACGTGCAGTTCGCGGCGATCTGGCACCGGGAGGACGGTGTCACCTTCGCCGGTCGGCACGGGCTCACTGCCAGCCGGCACGAGCAGGCCTGCGACGAGATGGTCAGCCAGGGGTACCGGATGACCGGCGTGTGCGGCTACAGCGACACCGGCACCGGCCGGTTCGCCTCGGTCTGGCGCGGCGACGTCGGCCCGGTCTGGCAGGCCCGCCACGGAATGACCGCCGAGGACTACCAGCAGACCTCCGACCAGCTTGCTGCCCAGGGCTACCGACCGGTGCAGATCTCCGGCTACGGCGACGGCCCCTACCCCGCCTAGGACAAGACCCCGCCGAGGCGTCGCAGATGTGCACGACAGCCCCGCCGAGGCGTCACAGATATGCACGACAGCCGCACCGAGGCGTCACAGATATGCGTCAGCGCTCTGCACCTGGCCGACACGTGGCCGATCACAGCGCAACTGTGCGACGCCTCGGCGACCCCGGAGCGCACATCTGCGACGCCTCGGCGACCTCAGGCGTTGGCGTCCTGCTTGGCCCTCAGCTCCAGCGCGATGTCGATGAGCTGGTCCTCCTGGCCGCCGATGAGCTTGCGCTCCCCCGCGATCTGCAGGATGCGGGCGCCGGAGACGCCGTACCGCTCCGCGGCGTTGCCGGCGTGCTTGAGGAAGGAGGAGTAGACGCCGGCGTAGCCCATCATCATCGTCATCCGGTCCAGCCGGCACTCCTCCGGCATCGCCGGGCGGACGACGTCCTCGGAGGCGTCGATGATCTGCATGAAGTCCACGCCGGTGCGCCAGCCCAGCTTGTCGCAGACGCCGACGAACGCATCCAGGGGAGTGTTGCCCGCGCCCGCGCCGAAGCGGCGCACGGAGCCGTCGATCTGGGTGGCGCCGGCCCGGACGGCCATCACGGTGTTGGCACAACCGAGGTCGAGGTTCTCGTGGCCATGAAAACCAACGTCAGCCGACGACCCAATCTCGGCGACGATCGCGGCGACGCGGTCGGAGACGCCCTCCATGATCAGCGCGCCGGCGGAGTCGACGACGTAGACGCACTGGCAGCCCGCGTCGACCATGATCCGCGCCTGCTTCGCCAGCACCTCCGGTGGCTGGGTGTGGCTCATCATCAAGAACCCCACGGTCTCCAGACCGAGGTCGCGGGCGAGCGCGAAGTGCTGCTCGGAGGTGTCGGCCTCGGTGCAGTGGGTGGCGATCCGGCAGATCGAGCCGCCGTTGGCCTGGGCCTCGCGGATGTCGTCCTTGGTGCCGACGCCCGGCAGCATCAGGAAGGCGATCTTGGCCCGCTGGGCGGTCTGCGCGGCGATCTTGATCAGCTCCTGCTCCGGGGTCTTGCTGAAGCCGTAGTTGAAGCTCGACCCGCCGAGGCCGTCGCCGTGGGTCACCTCGAGGACCGGGACACCGGCCGCATCGAGCGCGGCGATGACCGAGCGCACCTCCTCTGCGGTGAATTGGTGGCGCTTGTGGTGCGAGCCGTCGCGCAGACAGGTGTCGGTGAGGCGGATGTCCAGCTCGCCCCACGGCTCCTCGCCGTGGGTGCCGGACCAGGTGCGGGTCAGGTCGTTCAGCCGCGGGTCTCCTGCAACGTTGGACATCTCAGTCCTCCTTCGCCATGTCGTCGCCGACGGCGACCGAAAGCTGCCTCTTTGCCATGCCCTCACCGGCGCGCGTGGCGGCCGCGGTCATGATGTCGAGGTTGCCGGAGTACGGCGGCAGGAAGTCGCCGGCGCCCTCCACCTCCAAGAAGATGCTCACCTTCGTCTGCCCGCGGGTGTAGTCGGTGGGAGGGTCGAACTGCGGGTCCTGCAGCAGCCGGTAGCCCGGCACGTAGTCCTGGACGGCTTCGACCATCGCGTGCACCGACTCCGCCACCCGGTCCTGCCCCTCCTCGTAGACCTCCGGGCCGACCGCGCAGAAGATCGTGTCGCGCATGATCATCGGCGGCTCGGCGGGGTTGAGGATGATGATCGCCTTGCCGGTCTCGGCGCCGCCGATCGTCTCCACGCCGGCCGCGGTGGTCCGGGTGAACTCGTCGATGTTCTGCCGGGTCCCAGGACCTGCGGACAGGGACGCGACCGAGGCCACGATCTCGGCGTACGACACCGGGGTGGCCCGGGAGACCGCCGCCACCATCGGGATGGTCGCCTGCCCGCCGCAGGTGATCATGTTGACGTTGTCGGCCGCTGCGTGCTCGTCGCCGTTGACCGCGGGGATCACGGGCGGGCCGATCGCGGCCGGAGTCAGGTCCACCGCCCGGATGCCCGCCTCGGCGTACCGCGGGGCGTACTGCTCGTGCACGTAGGCGCTGGTCGCCTCGAAGATCAGGTCGGGCAGCACGTCCTGCTTCAGCAGCCAGTCCACGCCCTCGTGGCTCGCCTCGAGACCCCGGTGGCGCGCGCGGTCGAGACCCGGGGACTCGGGGTCCACGCCGATCATCCAGCGCGGCTCGATGGGGCCGCCGCCCTCGGCACTGCGCAGCAGCTTGTACATCAGGTCGGTGCCGATGTTGCCCGGCCCGACGATCGCGGCCGTGAGCCGACTGGTGGTCGAGCTTGCGTCGGTGGTTGAGCTTGTCGAAACCACGCTGTTCCTTCCGTGTCAGGTGAAGTCGAGCGAGACCGAGCCGAGCCCCTCGAGCTCGGCGACGAAGGAGTCGCCGGGGCGTACGTCGATCGCGCGGTGCACCGAGCCGGGCAGGATCACGTGACCGGCCTCGAGGCTGACCCCGAAGCTCGCGACCTTCCGGGCCAGCCAGGCGACCGCCAGGACCGGATTGCCCAGCACCGCATCGGAACGACCCTCGGCGACCTTCTCCCCGTTGCGGGTCAGCACCGCCTCGATCGCCGTCAGGTCCAGGGCGTCGGGCGCCACGCGCTGCCTGCCCAGCACATAGCCGGCCGAGGAGGCGTTGTCGGCGATCGTGTCAGTGATCTGGATGTCCCAGTCCAGGATCCGACTGTCGATCAGCTCGATCGCCGGAGCGACCGCCTCGGTCGCGCGGAGCACGTCCTCCTCGGTGCAGCCGGCACCGGGCAGGGACTCGCCGAGGACGAAGCCGACCTCGACCTCCACCCGCGGGTAGCAGTAGCGGCCTGCCTGGACCGGCCGGTCCTCGTGCAGCTCCATGTCGGAGAGCAGATGGCCGTAGTCGGGCTCGTCGACGCCCATCATCTCCTGCATGGCCCGGGAGGAGAGGCCGACCTTGTGGCCGTTGACGCGGGCGCCGTGATCGATCCTGGGCTGGATGTTGAGGAGCTGGATCTGGTAGGCGTCCACGACGTCGGCCATGGGCCAGGTCTCCCGGATCGGCGGGATCGGTCGACGGCTGGCCTCGGCCTCGCGCAGGCTGTCGGCGACGGTGCGCCGCGCGTCGTCGGAGAGCATGGGGCAACAATAGAACCTGTTACAGTTTTGCGCCATGAAGCCCCGTGACCCGGCCGCCGAGGAGGCCGTCCACGACGTGGTCGTGATCGGCGCCGGAGGCGCCGGGATGGCGGCGGCTCTCGCGGCGGCGAGCAAGGGCCTCGACACCGTCGTGCTCGAGAAGAGCCGCTGGTTCGGGGGCTCCACGGCGCGCTCCGGAGGCGGCGTCTGGATCCCCGGCAACTACGCGCTCCGGGAGGCCGGCCAGGTCGACCCGGACGACGCCGAACGGTCCCGGGAGTACCTCCAGGCGATCGTCGGGGACGTGGTCCCGGTGGAGCGCCGTGAGGCCTTCTTGTCCCGCGGGCCCGAGGTCATGGACTTCCTCCGCGACCACACCCCCGTCCGGTTCGCCTGGGTGCCGGAGTACTCCGACTACCTGCCCGAGCGGCCGGGCGGGCGATCTCGCGGCCGCAGCGTCGAGCCGGTCCCGATGGACGCACGGTTCCTCGGCGAGGAGCTGGCGCGCCTGCACCCGCCGTACACCAAGGCGCCTGCGAACCTGATCGTCACCCAGGCGGACTTCCGCAAGATCAGCCTCGGCATGCGCACCTGGCGCGGCCCGCTGACCATGCTCAAGGTGATGGTCACCCGGCTGTGGAGCATCCTGCGCGGCCGGAAGATGTACGCGATGGGCAACGCGCTCGCGATCGGCCTCCGCAAGGGCCTGCTGGACGCCGGCGTCGCGGTCGAGTACGAGACCGAGCTGGTCGGCCTGCTCGTCGAGGAGGGCCGAGTGACCGGGGCACGCGTCGTGCGCGACGGCGTCGAGCGCGTGGTCCGCGCGCGCCACGGCGTGGTGCTGGGCAGCGGCGGCTTCGAGCGCAACCTGGAGATGCGCGAGCGCTACCAGCCCCGACCGACCAGCATCGAGTGGACGACGGGTTCGGAGAACAACACCGGCGCCGGCATCGCGGCGGGCATGGGGGCCGGAGCCGACGTGGCGCTGATGGACGACGCCTGGTGGGGACCGACGATCCCGCTGCCCCGCGGCCCGTGGTTCGCGCTGGCCGAGCGCAACCTGCCCGGCTCGATCATCGTCAACGGCGCCGGACAGCGGTTCATGAACGAGGCGCTGCCCTACGTGGAGGCCGTGCACGCCATCTACGACGGCGAGGCCACGGGCGTCCCCCACGTGCCGGCGTGGATGGTCGTGGACCAGCGCTACCGCAACCGCTACCTGTTCGCCGGCCTCTCGCCGCGCCAGCCCTTCCCCGGGCGCTGGTACAAGTTCGGCACCGTCACGAAGGCCGAGACCCTGGCCGAGCTGGCCGCGCAGATCGAGGTGCCGGCGGACGCGCTCGAAGCCACCGTCGAGCGGTTCAACGGCTTCGCCCGCAGCGGCATCGACGAGGACTTCCACCGCGGCGAGAGCGCCTACGACAAGTACTACTCCGACCCGACGGTCAAACCGAACCCGTCCCTGCACGTCATCGACCAAGGGCCGTTCTACGCGGTCAGGATCGTGCCCGGCGACCTCGGCACCAAGGGTGGTCTGGTGACCGACGAGTGCGCGCGCGTGCTCCGCGCCGACGGCTCGGCGATCGAGGGCCTGTACGCCGCCGGCAACGCCTCTGCGGCGGTGATGGGCCACACCTACGCCGGCCCCGGCGCCACCATCGGCCCCGCCCTCGTCTTCGGCTACCTCGCCGCGGAGGACATCGCGGGAAGAGCAACCCGCGCAGACGGAGCCGAGGCGTCGCAGATGGCCGAAGCGGAGCGAGCGCCTCTGCGAAGCCTCGGCGACCCCTCAGGCGACACGGAAGACGAGAGATCAGCCTGACCCGAAGCGGGTCCTGGCCAACCGTCGAAAGGACAATCTGTGCCCATCGACCCCACCGTCGCCATCGGCGCGGAGCTTCCCGAGCGCACGTTCTCCTGGGACAGCAGTGACGTGCTGCTCTACCACCTCGCCATCGGCGCGGGGTCCCACCGGGGCGCCAACCTGGACCCGACGGCACTGCGCTGGACCCTGGACGACGACCGCCTGCAGGTGCTGCCCAGCTTCGGGATCGTCGCACCGACCTTCCACGAGACCGATCCCCCGCCGCTGGACCTGCCCGGCTGCGACATCGACCTCGCCCAGGTGGTGCACGGCAGCCAGGAGATCACGATCGACGGACCGCTGCCGACCAGCGGCAAGGCGACGTTGTCGACCCGGATCAGCGACGTGTGGGACAAGGGGAAGGCCGCGGTCATCTGGCAGAAGGGGTGCGCCGTCTCCGAGACCGGTGAGCAGCTGTGGACGGTGCGGTCGTCGATCTTCGTGCGCGGCGAGGGGGGTTTCGGCGGTGACCGGGGCACCTCGGTCAAGGTCGAGCTGCCCGACCGGGAGCCCGACTGCGACTCGACGTACGCCGTCACGCCGCAGCAGGCGCTCCTCTACCGGCTGTGCGGCGACCGCAACCCGTTGCACGCCGACCCCGAGTTCGCCCAGGCGGCGGGCTTCCCGGCGCCGATCCTGCACGGTCTGTGCTCCTACGGCATCGTGCTGCGCACGGTCACCGAGCAGCTGCTCGACGGTGACGCCACCCAGGTAGGCGGTTTCACGGCCCGGTTCGCCGGCGTCGTCTTCCCCGGTGAGACCATCCGCACCCGCGCCTGGCGCACCGACGACGGCATCGTCGTCTCCGCCACCATCGCCGGCGGGGGCGAGCGCGACGGCGCCCCCGTCCTCGCCGACTGTGTGCTCACCCCGGCGTAGGCGCCGGTTTCCCAGGTGATGAACCCGAACTGCCTCTGCACACACGTTGCGCGGTGTGTGCAGAGGCAGTTTCCTGTGTGAGCTCCCTCAGCCGAAGAGCCGGACCAGCTGGAATCCCAGCACGACCGCGCCCAGCACCCGGCGGAACGGGCTCGAGCCCCGGGCCAGCTCGTCGAGCGCCCAGACGACCAGGGCGCCGGACCCGATCAGCCTCAGGGTCTCGGCACGTTCGCGGTCGAGCAGCCCGGTCCACCCGATCACGACGGCGACCAGCCAGACGGCGATCGCCGGGTTCGGGAGCTGGGCCACCGCGACCCGGCCCTCCCGGTCGGTGACCCACCAGCGGAGGGACAGGGGCCGCTCGCCGTCGTCGCGCACGGACGCAGCCTGTCACGACCCGTTGCTGGCAGGATCACCGCATGAGCCTCCTGGACAGCTGGACCCGCAGTGAGCACACCTTCGAGGGCGTCACGCACCCGACGTACCGCAAGGGCACCGGCCCCGGCGTGGTCGTGATGCACGAGATCCCGGGACTGACGCCGAAGGTGATCGGGTTCGCGCAGGAGGTCGTGGACGCCGGCTTCACCGTGGTGCTTCCGGACCTCTTCGGCGAGGCGGAGGCCCCGGCGACGCCGGCGAACACCGCGAAGGTCCTCCCCCGGGTCTGTGTGAGCCGGGAGTTCACCAAGTTGGCGACCAACCAGACCACTCCCATCGCGGGGTGGCTGCGCAGCCTGGCCCGCGACCTGCACCGGGAGCTCGGTGGGCCGGGCGTCGGCGCCCTCGGCATGTGCTTCACCGGTGGCTTCGCCCTCGCGATGATGGTCGACACCTCGGTCGCCGCGCCGGTGCTGGCTCAGCCCTCGGCGCCGTTCGCCGTCGGCCGGAAGCGTTCGGAGGACCTCAACCTCAGTCCCGCGGATCTCGCCACGGTCAGGGAACGCGCCGCCGGGGGCTGCGAGGTCCTCGGGCTCCGCTATGCCCAGGACCCCGCCGTCGGACGCCGCTTCGACCGGCTCACCCACGAGCTCGGCGATGCCTTCATCAAGGTCGAGTTCCCCGGTCGCAAGCACTCCACCCTGACCGAGCACCGCCAGCAGGAGGGTGTGGACCGGGTGCTGGCGTTCTTCGATGAGAAGCTCCAGACCGGCTAGCTCGTTGAGTCAGGCCGCGAGACCTTGTGCTGCGCGGCGACCACGGCGTACGTGCCTCCCGGCACGCTCACCGACTTTCCTGGGTTGCACAGGGAGAAGTCCTCGCCGTGGGCGCGCAGCCGCAACGCCGCGCCGCACACCGGGCAATCCACGAACTGGTAGTAGTCCACGGAGCGGGAGTCCGGGGGTCGCAGGATCGCCTGTACAGGACTGGTTGCGTACTGCGTCTGGATCAAGGTCGACCCGGCCGTGATGGACGAGGAGTGCCCAGTCACCAGATGACCGACCTGTACGGTGGCGTGCGGAGCTGCCCGGTCCTGCCGCTCACTGTCCTGCAAGATGATCCGGGGAGCGCACTCGGGGTGGAGTCGCAAGAACAACCACAAGAAGCCGTCGGAGACTGCGGTCTCGTCGCCCTTCTTCCACTTCAGCTTCTGGCGGACCCCGCGGCAGGTGAAGCCGTTCTCGTCGACGTCGGAGATGTCCGCCAGCTCGAAGCGTTCTGCCTTCTTGCTGCGGATGCCGCCGGGGAACTTCTCTGCGACCACCAGCGACCGGTCGGTGAGGAGTAGTCCCGCCCAGGAGCACACGCACGGGATCTCGCCGGGGGCCATCGCAGCCTCGAATACGGCTCGCAGCCGGTCGGGGACGTCCTGCCAGCGTCGCTGTCTCACCTGAACCGCGACCGAGTCGGTGCCCTGCCCCGTCTTCTGCACCCCGACGATCGGCGCTTCTGGGTTGATGCGTCCGGCCGAGCCCCGGGGTTGGGGGCTTTGCGAGGCGACCGCAGAGTGCTCGATCGAGTCTGCGGGGGCGATCGCGGTGATCGGATCGCTGGAAGCCCGACCGTGATCGGCGACGTGCTCGGTCCACGTGTGTCCGTCCCAGTAACGCAGTTCGTGACGGTGCAGAGCGTCCGGATACCACGCCGCGGCCACCGGGGCCGGCGCCTGCCCCTGTCCTCCTGTCGTGTTCATGGTCAGACCCCCTCCTCGGTGGGAGCGGGGCCGGCGGCAAACTCGCGCTCCTGGGATGCACCACACTGCGGGCACGTGAACCGCCAGACCGGGGTGTCCCGCAGCAACCAGATACTCGAGGGCTTGCCGCAGGCGGTGCAGCGTGGCCACCGAACGGTGGCTCCGCAGCCAGCACAGCTCGCGCGCTGGGCGCTGCCGGAAACTGAGACACTCCCGCCGCACAGCGAGCAGGTCATCGCGACCTCGGGGACCTCTGTTGTCGGCTTGCCGTGCTTCGACCCGATCTTCGCCTTGCACCGGGGGCATACGAAGCCGCCATGGCGTCCGGGCTTGCTCTTCACCCTCAGTGCCGTCCCCCAACGATTGGCGACGCGCACCCCGCCAAGGCTGCTGCCCACGCGGGTAGGGAAGGTCGCGTGGCACGCGGGACAGTCGACGTCGGCGTACCCCTGCCACTTCGTGAGGCTCCGCCCGCACTGTGGGCACCACCCCTCCTGGGCCGACCAACGGAACTTGTCGGCGCTCCCGGAGAAGCCACACCACAGGCACCGCGCCACCTTGTTGGTGAACGGCTGGCCGCAGTTGCAGCAGCGGAAGGCATCGATCGGTGACGTGCCCGGACCCTCGGGGACTGCTGCATGGCAGTTGACGCAAGACAAGTAGATCTTGCCCGGCACAGACAGCGAGGTGTCCACAACTTCACGCTAGCCACACGCCATCCCGGGGACAGGGTCGAACGTCCCTGGATGAACGGCCGCGACCACAACCGCCGCAAGGCGTTGTTCCGGAGTTGTCGCACCAGTCGTGGCGAGCGCCCGTCGAGGGCCCCGGGCTTCGGCGGGTAGGCGGCGTACTTCACACGGCAGACCGCCTCTTCACACACCGCGCATCATGTGTGAAGAGGCGGTTTGGGTTCATCACCTGGGAAACCGGCCGCCAGGAACTCCAGCGCCTGACGGTAGCCGCCGACGCCCTGGCCCGCGATCACCTTGGCGGCGTACGGCGTCACCACGGAGTGGTGGCGGAACTCCTCCGGCCGCGAGGCGGGGTCGGAGATGTGCACCTCGACCAGAGGCGCGGTCAGCTGTGCGCAGGCGTCGAGCAGTGCGTAGGAGTAGTGCGTCCAAGCGGCTGCGTTGAGGACGACCGGGATCCGGTCGTCGGCAGCCTGGTTGAGCCAGTCGAGCAGGTGGCCCTCGTGGTTGGTCTGGCGCACCTCGACCTCCAGCCCGAGGTCGTTGCCCCACTGCCGGCAGTGCTCGGCAAGCTCGTCATGGGTCGTGGTGCCGTAGATCTCCGGCTGTCGACGCCCCAGCCGGCCGAGGTTCGGCCCGTTCAGGACCAGGATCCTGCCGCTCATGCGCGCCCCCGGAGGTGGTCGTACGCCGCCCGCAGCGCCTCCTCGGGCGGGTCCACGAGCCGCACCGGACGCCCGATCTCCTCCAGCACGATGAACCGGAGCTGGTTGCCGCGAGCCTTCTTGTCCACCCGCATCACCGGCAGCACGTCCTCGAACGGCACCTGGTCGAACCGGATCGGCAGGCCGACCGCCGCGAGCAGCCGTTCGTGCTCTGCCGCGGCGTCGGCGTCGAGCCGGCCGACGCGCCGCGCGAGCTCGGCTACGTAGACCATGCCCAGCGCCACCGCCTCGCCGTGGCGAAGCCCGTAGCCGGTGGTCTTCTCCAGGGCGTGGGCCAGGGTGTGTCCGTAGTTGAGCACCTCGCGTCCGGGATGACCGGCACCGCCTCCACGCTCGCGCAGATCCGCGGACACCACTTCGGCCTTGACCCGGATCGCACGCTCGACGAGCTCGCGTAGCTGCGCAGAGGCCGGGTCGCGGACCGCGTCGGGACGGTCACCGACGAGCTGCAGGATCGCCGCGTCGGCGATGAAGCCGCACTTGACCACCTCGGCGCTGCCGGCGACGAGCTCCTCGACAGGCAACGTCCCCAGCAGGTCGAGGTCGCAGAGCACACCGGCGGGCTCGTGGAAGGCGCCGACGAGGTTCTTGCCCGCCGAGGTGTTCAGCCCGGTCTTGCCGCCGACGGCCGCGTCGACCATCGCCAGCAGTGTGGTGGGGACGTGCACCACGGGGATGCCACGCAACCAGGTGGCGGCGATGAACCCACCCATGTCGGTGGTCGCCCCGCCCCCGACGGTGACCAGGGCGTCGGACCGGGTGAAGCCCGCGGCGCCGAGGCGCTCCCACGCGTCCACGGCCACGTCGGCGGTCTTGGCGGCCTCGCCGTCGGGGAGCGGCAGCCGGAGCAGATCCAGGTCCGCGAGCTGATCGAGCACCCGCTCGGCGAGCTGGGGCAGGTCGGCGGGGTAGCAGACGGCGACCCGGCGTACCTCCGGGCCGAGCAGGGCACGGACCTCGCCGAGGACGCCGTGCCCGACCACGACGTCGTACGGCGCCGCGCCGCCCACGCGGATGCGGGTCTCAGCCACGGCGCACCTCCTGGTCGTCCTCGACCGCGGCCACCACCGCCTGCACGACGTCGTCCACGTCGCGGCCGCCGGTGTCCACCACGAGGGTGGCGACTGCCTCGTAGACCGGCGTGCGCTCGTCGATCAGCTGCTTGACCCGGCTCCGGACGTTGCCCAGCAGCAGCGGGCGGGAGACGCCGAGACCGACGCGCTGGGCGGCGTCGGCCAGTCCCACCCTCAAGAACACCACCTGGTGGCCCCGGAGCCGCTCCCGAGTGGCCGGGTCGAGCACCGCCCCGCCGCCCAGGGCCAGGACGCCGTCGTGCTCGGTCAGGGCGCGCGCGACCGCGTCGCGCTCCAGGGCGCGGAAGGCGGCCTCGCCGGACTCCACGAAGATGTCGGAGACCGTCCGGCCCGCGGCGCGCTCCACGTCCTCGTCGGTGTCGCGGAAGCCGACCCGCCACCTCTCGGCCAGCCGGCGCCCGACCGTGGTCTTCCCGGCGCCCATGGTGCCTACGAGCACGACCCGGGGGCGGTGCTCCACGCTCATCGGAACCGCAGCGTGTCGAGGTAGCCCTGCAGGTTGCGCCGGGTCTCGGAGACCGCGTCGCCGCCGAACTTCTCCAGCAGGCTGTCGGCGAGCACCAGCGCCACCATGGCCTCGGCGACGATGCCGGCGGCGGGCACCGCGCACACGTCGGAGCGCTGGTGGTGGGCCACGGCTGCCTCACCGGTGGCCACGTCGATGGTGCGCAACGCCCGCGGCACCGTGGCGATCGGCTTCATCGCCGCCCGCACGCGCAGCACCTCGCCGGTCGACATGCCGCCCTCGGTGCCCCCCGAGCGTCCTGAGGTACGCCGAATTGCCCCACGAGGGCCTGTTCCCCCGCTTCGCTCCTCCGCACGACCCCGCGGGGACCCCGATGAAGACGCTGAATCCTCGAGCATCATCTCGTCGTGCGCCAGCGAGCCCGGTGTCGCCGCGAGCTCGAACCCGTCACCGACCTCGACGCCCTTGATCGCCTGGATGCCCATCAGGGCACCGGCCAACCTGGCGTCCAGGCGCCGGTCCCAGTGCACATGTGAGCCCAGGCCCGGCGGGAGCCCGTGCACGACGACCTCGACCACACCGCCGAGGGTGTCGCCGTCCTTGTGGGCCTGGTCGATGCGGGCGACCATCTGCTTCGCGGTGTCGGGGTCCAGGCAGCGCACCGGGTCGGCGTCCAGCGCCGCGACGTCCTCGGGCGCGGGGACCAGGCCGGCCGGCGCCCGGACGCCCCCGAGCTCGATCACGTGGGAGAGGATCCGCACCTCGCCGGCCTGAGCCAGGAACGCCGCGGCCACGGCGCCGAGGGCCACCCGGGCAGCGGTCTCCCGCGCCGAGGCGCGTTCCAGGACCGGTCGCGCCTCGTCGAAGCCGTACTTCTGCATGCCGACGAGGTCGGCGTGCCCGGGCCGCGGCCGGGTCAGCGGGGCGTTGCGGGCCACGGCCTCGAGCTCCGCGGGATCGACCGGGTCGGCGGCCATCACCCGTTCCCACTTCGGCCACTCGGTGTTGCCGATCTCGACCGAGACCGGTCCGCCCTGCGTGCGGCCATGGCGGACGCCTCCGGTGATCCGGACCTCGTCCTGCTCGAACTTCATCCGGGCGCCGCGCCCGTAGCCGAGCCGACGCCGTGCCAGCGCGTCGGCGACGTCGTGCGAGGTGATCTCGACGTGCGCCGGCAGGCCCTCCAGGATCGCGGTCAGCAGGGGGCCGTGCGACTCTCCCGCAGTCAGCCAGCGCAGCATGGCCGAAAGTCTGTCACGCGCACGCGGGCCGGCGTTGCCGTCCCTCAGTAGCCGAGACCTGCGGCGAGCTGCGGGGCACACAGGACCGCGAGCACGGCACCCACGAGCATGAACGGTCCGTAGGGAAAACGACGGCGCAACGAGCGGTTGACGGCCGCCAGCACCACGCCGCCCAGACCGCCCACCAGGACCATCGCAGCCAGGCCGACGAACACGTAGGACCAGCCGAGGTAGCCCAGCGCCGGTCCGAGCACGCGGGCAAGCCGCACGTCCCCGAAGCCCCAGGCGCCGAGCAACCACCAGAACGCCCAGAACCAGGCCCCGACGACCAGCCACCCCGCGCCTGCGGTCAGCAGCGGATGCCAGTCCCGGTCGAGCAGCGCCGCGACGGGGAGGAGCGCGGCCAGCAGGACGTAGGTCGGGTGGATGATCCGGGTGGGCAGCAGCGTGGTCCGCCAGTCGATGACCAGCAGCGTGGCCCCGATCGGGACCAGCGGCGCCAGGTAGACCAGGGCACCCGTCCAGCCCAGGACCGCGCCGAGCACGGCGCCGACGAGCGCCGAGGACAGGCCGAGCCACAGCCCCAGGCGCGGCACCGCGGCGATGTCGGCGTACGGCTCCTTCGCGCCGGGCGCGGCGATCCGTCCGGTGCCTCCGCGCTCCGTCGTCGGATGCCCGGGCTCGGGGCCGGGCTCGGGGCCGGGCTCGGGGCCGGATCCAGGGCCGGGTTCGGGTAGCCGAGCGATCCACCGCGGGGCGAGCGCGCCGGCCGCGCCGCTCGTCGCGGCCATCGCCACCGCCGGCCACACGTGTGCCGCGTCGACCCAGGACATGCGCCGAGAGTAGGGGACGTCAGGGGGCGTCGGCGGGGTTGTCGGCGGACCTGTGGACGGACCGGCGGGCCAGCTCCTGCTCCCCCGCCCGCCGCAGCACCTCCACCCCGACCGACCGGCCGGTCATCAGCCGCACCTGCAGGACCGCCTGGTGCGCCAGCAGGTCGAGCCCGCTGACCAGCACCCGGCCGGACGCGACGGCATCATGGGCGAGCGGCGTGGGCCAGGGGTCGTAGACGACGTCGAAGACGATGGGCACCGCGCGCAGTGCGGCGCGGAGCACGTCGTCTTGTGCGGCCGCGGGGACGGTGGAGACCACGACGTCAGCCTCCACGGCGGTCAGGGAATCCAGCGTCACCACCGACAGCTCAGGGGCCTCTGGGTGCCGGCGTACGACGGTGGCGGTCTCCTCGGCCCGGGAGCGGTCGCGCACGGCCAGCACGGCGTCACGACAGCCGAGATCGGCCAGCGCCAGCAGCGTCGAGGCGGCCGTCGCACCTCCGCCCAGCACGACCGCAGACCCCAGGGCGCGCTCGCTGCGCTCCCGCAGCGCCTCCCGGGCACCCGGCACGTCGGTGTTGTACGCCGCCCGGGCGCCTGCCTCCAGCACCAGGGTGTTCGCCGCCCCCGCGAGCTCGGCCCAGGCATCGACGCTGTCGGCCAGCGGCAGCACCGCCCGCTTCAGCGGCATGGTCAGGGAGAGGCCCCGCCAGGTCGCGTCCAGCCCGTCGAGGAACGCCGGCAGCCGCGCGGCGTCGACCTCGATGGCGTCGTAGCGCCAGTCCAGCCCCAGCTCGGCGTACGCCGCCCGGTGCAGGGCCGGGGACAGCGAGTGGGCGATCGGTGCGCCCAGGACCGCGCACCGGCGTGGCTCGCCGGACGACGCCGACGTCGTCACCGGCTCAGCACTCCTTGTGCGTGCGGCAGTACTTGCGCAGCTTGGCCACCCACTTCTGGTGCTCGGCGTAGCTGCGCGAGAAGTGGGTGCTGTGTTCCTCGTAGTCGGGGACGAAGTAGAGCCAGTTGCCCTCGGCGGGGCTGAGCGCAGCCTTGAGCGTCGCGACGCCGGGCGAGCCGATCGGCCCGGGCGGCAGGCCCTTGTGCTGGTAGGTGTTGTACGCCGAGGTGCTGGACCTCTCGGCCGCGGTTGTCCACACGTCGCCCTCCCGCTTGCTCACGTAGGCAACGGTGGAGTCCAGCTGGAGCGGCATGCCCTCGTCGAGCCGGTTGTAGAGGACGCGGGCCACCTTCGGGTAGTCCTCCTCACGGTTGGCCTCGTACTCCAGGATGCTGGCGACGGTGACGACCTGCTCGGGGGTCAGGCCCAGCTTTCGTGCCTTGGCGGCGACCCCCAGCTCCTGCTCGGCCTCCTTGGCCTTCTCGACCATCTGGCGCAGCAGTCCGGTGGCGGTCTGCTTCGGCGGGACCGTGTAGGTGGCCGGGAAGAGGTAGCCCTCCGGATTGCCCTTCGCGGCCGGAGGAAGGCCGATCGCCGCGCCGTCGGCCAGCGCCCTGGTCACCGCCTTCCGGCTGATGTCGGTGTTTTCGACGATGGAGTCGACGATCTGCCGCACCCGTGCCCCCTCCGGGACGACGACGACGCTCTGCATCAGGTTCCCGGGGTCGACGAGGACGTCGAGGGCTTGGGAGGCCTTCATCCGCTTCTTCAGCTGGTAGAAGCCGACCTGGATGGTGCGCGACCGGTCGTTCTTGTTGGCGGCGGTGGTGAAGGCGTCGACGCTCTTGACCACCCCCGCGTCCTTGAGGTCCCGGGCGATGTCGGCGGACGTGGCGCCGTCCTGGACCTCGTAGACGACGCGGCCGTGCCCGGGACCGGCGTAGTCCGGCGCGGAGCCGAGCCGGCTGCTGATCTGGTCGAGCGCCCACCGGCCGCCGAAGAAGACGACCGCCGCGAGCACCGCGAAGGCGAGCAGGACCGACAGGCATCCCCGCAGCCGCCGACGGCTGTGGCGAGGATCCTGCTCGGGCAGCAGCCCCTGGTCGGGACCAGGCTCGGACACCTGATCAGGCTGGGCAGGATGGGCGGGACCGGCCCCCGGTTCGCTCAATGCACGTCCTTCGTCACTCGGCCGGCGAGACCCGCTCACCTGCCTCCTCGCCGGTTGCCCGTTCCCGGTCGAGGACTCCCTGCAAGATCACCACCGCGGCGGCCTGGTCGACCACCGCACGCCTTCTCCTGCCCTTGCGACCCTGGGCACGGAGCTGGCCTTCGGCGGTCACCGTGCTCAGGCGCTCGTCGCTCAACCGCACCGGAACCGGCGCCAGCCGGGAGGCGAGGTCGCGCGCGAACTCTCGCACCCTACCCGCCGCGGGTCCCTCATTCCCGGACAAAGAGCGCGGCAGCCCGACGTAGACGCGCACTGCGCCGGTCTCCGCCACGATGGCCGCCAACCGGTCCAGGTCGCCGGCGCCGCGCGCGACCGTCTCGACCGGCGTGGCGAGGATGCCGTCCCGGTCGCTGGACGCGACGCCGATGCGCACCTCTCCCGGGTCGATCCCCAGCCGTACGCCGGCCAGCGGGTCGTCGCTCATCGGGTCGGCGCCGAGACCGCTCAGGAGCCCGCGCGGTCGGCGAGCATCACGCGGATCGCCGCGAGCGCCTCGGCGGCACGGGTCGGGTCCGCGCCACCGCCCTGCGCGACGTCGTCCTTGCCGCCGCCACGGCCACCGAGCACCTCCGCCGCTGCCCGGACCAGCCGGTTGGCCGACAGTCCGGCCGCCCGCCCGGCGTCGTTGACCGCGACGACCACCGACGGTTTGCCCCCGCCGGTGCCGACGATCGCCGCCACGCCGGCCCGGTCGTGCGGCAGCCGAGAGCGGATGTCGAGGGCCAGGGTGCGGGCGTCGCCCCCGGTGGCGCCGGCCGCCTCGTGGCCCACGAACGAGGCGCCCACGACGTCCTCCGCCCGCTCCGCCAGCTCGCCGGCCGAGGCGAGCAGCTGCTGGAGCCGGTACTTCTCGATCTCCTTCTCCGCCGCGCGCAGCCGCTCCACCATGTCGTGCACCCGCTCGGGCAGCTCCTCCGGGCGCGCCTTGAGCGCCTCGCTGAGCTGGGCGACCAGCAGGTGCTCGCGCGCCAGGAACCGGTAGGCGTCACCGCCGACGAGCGCCTCCACCCGGCGTACGCCGGAGCCGATGGAGCTCTCCCCGAGGAGCTTGACCACGCCGAGGTGGCTCGAGCGCGGCGCGTGGGTGCCGCCGCAGAGCTCGCGCGCCCAGTCCCCGACCGAGACCACGCGCACCCGGTCGCCGTACTTCTCGCCGAACAGCGCCATCGCGCCGGACTTGACCGCCTCCTCCTGGCTCATCACCTCCGCATGCACCGCGAGGTCGTCGAGCACCAGCGCGTTGACACGGGCCTCGACGTCGGTCATCGCCGATGCCGGCACCGGCCCGCCCGCAGAGAAGTCGAAGCGGAACCGGCCAGGAGAGTTCTCCGAGCCCGCCTGCGTCGCAGTCTCACCGAGCGCCTCCCGGAAGGCCTTGTGCACCATGTGGGTCGCCGTGTGCGAGCGGCTGATCGAGCGGCGGCGCTCCTGGTCGACCAGGGAGAGGGCGTGCGCGCCCGCGCGCACCTCGCCGGCCAGCACCCGCACCTTGTGCACGATCACGCCGGTGATGGGCGACTGGACGTCGTGGACCTCCAGGCGCGCACCGTTGTCCAGCTCGATGACGCCGTGGTCCGCCAGCTGGCCGCCACCCTCGGCGTAGAACGGCGTGCGGTCCAAGACCAGCTCGACCTCGTCGCCCTCCACGGCCGTCGGCACGCTGCCGGAGCCGGCGACGATGCCGGCGACGGCCCCTTCGGTGACGGTCTCGCCGTAGCCGGTGAACTCGACCGAGCGGCCGAGGGTGTCGGCGATCTCGCGGTAGGCGCCGGCGAGCTCGTGGCGTCCCTTCTTCGCACGCGCGTCGGCCCGGGCGCGTTGCCGCTGCTCGCTCATCAGCCGGCGGAAACCCTCCTCGTCGACGCTGAGCCCCTTCTCGGCGGCCATCTCCAGGGTGAGGTCGATCGGGAAGCCGTAGGTGTCGTGCAGGGCGAACGCCTGCTCACCGGGCAGCGTGGTGCCGCCGGAGGCGCTGAGCTCGGAGGCAGCCAGGTCGAAGATGGTCGTGCCGGTGCGCAGGGTCTGGCGGAACGCCTCCTCCTCGGCGTAGGCCACGGTCGAGATGCGCTCCCAGTCCGCCGCCAGCGAGGGGTAGCCGGCCTGCATCCGGTCCCGGCTGACCGGCATCAGCTCGGGCAGTGCCCGGTCCTCGAAGCCCAGCAGGCGCATCGAGCGGACCGCCCGGCGCAGCAGGCGCCGCAGCACGTAGCCGCGGGACTCGTTGCCCGGCGTGACGCCGTCACCGATCAGCATCATCGAGCTGCGCACGTGGTCGGCGACCACGCGGAAGCGCACGTCGTCGGCGGGGTCCGCACCGTAGCGGCGGCCGGTCAGCTCCTCGGCCTTCTCGATGACCGGGAACATCACGTCGATCTCGTACATGTTCTCCCGGTCCTGCAGGAGGAAGGCCACGCGCTCGAGACCCATGCCGGTGTCGATGTTCTTCTTCGGCAGGGACCCGGCGATGTCGAAGTCCTCCTTGGACCGCACCGCGCTGAGCTCGTCCTGCATGAAGACCAGGTTCCAGATCTCCAGGTAGCGATCCTCGAGCTCCACCGGCATCGCCGTGCGCGAGGTGGTGCCGAACTCGCCGTCGGGGCCGTACGCCGGGCCGCGGTCGTAGAGGATCTCCGAGCAGGGCCCCCCGGGTCCGGGGATGCCCATCGACCAGTAGTTCTCCTTCTTGCCCAGCTTGACGATGCGCTTCTCCGGCAGACCGGTGGCCTTCATCCACAGCTGCAGTGCCTCGTCGTCGCCGTGCAGCACCGACGGCCACAGCCGGCTCTCGTCGAGGCCGAAGCCGCCGTCGGCCACAGGCTTGGTGACCAGCTCCCACGCCAGCTCGATGGCACCTTGCTTGAAGTAGTCGCCGAAGCTGAAGTTGCCGCACATCTCGAAGAACGTGCCGTGCCGCGTGGTCTTGCCGACGTCCTCGATGTCGGGGGTGCGCACGCACTTCTGCACCGAGACCGCACGCTGGTAGGGCGGGGTCTCCTGGCCGAGGAAGTAGGGCTTGAAGGGCACCATGCCGGCGTTGACGAACAGCAGGTTCGGGTCCGGGACCAGCAGGGAGGCCGACGGCACTGCCTGGTGACCGGCCGCTTCGAAGTGCGCGACGAAGCGGCGGCGGATCTCGGCGGTGTCCATCAGAGTTCCTTCCTCGGTGTGATCTCGGGCTTGGTGCCGGCGGGGGTGGCGGCGAGCTCCCGCGGTCCATCGAGCGCCAGGCCGAGCCGCTCGCGCAACTCGATTTCCTTGTGCTCCATGCCTGCGCGCACCTCCTCGGCGAACAGATGGGCTCCGACCTCCAGGCCTGCCAGGCGGTCACGGAGGCCTTCGGGGGTCAGCGCCTGCGCCGCCCGCCGCGCACGGACCATGCCGTAGACGCCGACGCCGGCCCCGGCGACGAACCAGAGTCCCCTGCGCATGGGCTAGGCCGCGTCCGCGGTGCGCGCGTCCGCCTTGTGCTGGGCTCTCTCCTGGTCCTGCATGCGGCGCCAGGCCTCCTTCATCTCCCGCCGCCGCTGCTTGCGCTGCCGACGGACCTCGCGGCGTACGGCGAGGCGGATGCGATCCCTCGACTCCGCGGCCAGGGCCCGGCGCAGGCCGTGCCCGAACGCGACCACCTTCACCAGGGGCTCCCCCACCGTGGCGCTGAGCACCACCGCGTCGGACACCGTCGGCTGCGCCCGGCCCTGCCCGGCATCGGTGATCAGGTAGGCCTGCTCGCGCTCGCGGGCCCCCCGGAGCTCTTCCATCGACGCGGCCAGCTCGTCCAGCCGGACCCGCAGCGCCTCCGCCTCGGCACGGGCGAGCGCCGCCTGGGCGCGCGCCCGGGAGCGGTCGCCCAGGAGTCGGAGCAGGAGCACGACCAGCATCAGCACCGCCAGGGCGACGAGGACGCCGGCCAGGGCGAGCAGGACCGTGCTTGTCATGGGGTCCGACCCTACCTGCCCCGGATCAGGCGCCGGATGCGCTCCCACCGCTCGCGCAGGGGTGCCTCCGCGCCGAGCTCGCCAGGTCGGTAGTACTCCGCGTCGAGCACGACGTCCGGCGCGTACTGCTGCTCGACCACGCCGTAGGGGGCGTCGTGGGAGTACCGGTAGCCGCCGCCGTGGCCCAGCTTCTTCGCGCCGCCGTAGTGGGCGTCGCGCAGGTGCGACGGCACCGGACCGATCTTGCCGGCCCGGACGTCGGCACTGGCGGCGTCGATGGCCCGGATGACGGCGTTGGACTTCGGGGCCAACGCCAGGGCGATCACCGCCTGGGCGAGGTTGAGCCGGCCCTCGGGCAGGCCGATGAGCTGCACCGCCTGGGCAGCGGCGACCGCCGTGGTCAGTGCCGTCGGATCGGCCAGCCCGATGTCCTCGCTGGCGAGGATCACCAGCCGCCGAGCGATGAAGCGCGGGTCCTCACCGGCCTCGATCATCCGGGCCAGGTAGTGCAGCGCGGCATCGGCGTCGGACCCACGGATCGACTTGATGAAGGCGCTGGTGACGTCGTAGTGCTGGTCGCCCTCGCGGTCGTAACGCACCGCAGCACGGTCGACGGCCCGCTCGGTGCTCTCCAGGTCCACCTCGAGCCTCTCGGAGGTCTCGACAGGCTCACCCCCCGAGCTTGTCGAGACCGCGGCACCGGCGGCCGCCTCCAGGTAGGTCAGGGCCCTGCGTGCGTCCCCGCCGGCCAGCCGGACCAGGTGGTCCAGCGCGTCCGGGGCGAGCACCACCGTGCCGGCGTACCCACGCTCGTCGGCGAGCGCCTGCTCGAGGACCCCGCGCACGTCGTCGTCGGCGAGCGGCTCGAGGGTCAGCAGCAGCGACCGCGACAGCAGCGGCGAGATCACCGAGAAGAACGGGTTCTCGGTCGTGGCGGCGACGAGCGTGACCCAACGGTTCTCCACGCCGGGGAGGAGGGCGTCCTGCTGGGCTTTGGTGAAGCGGTGCACCTCGTCGATGAACAGCACGGTCTCCTCGCCCGCGCTCACCAGTCGTCTGCGGGCGGTGTCGATCGCCGCCCGGACCTCCTTGACGCCCGCCGCCACGGCGGAGACCTCCACGAAGTGCCGATTGGTCCGGCCCGACACGATCGCGGCGATCGTGGTCTTGCCGGTGCCCGGAGGTCCCCACAGCAGCAGTGACATCGGCTGGTCGCCCTCGACGAGCCGGCGCAGGGGCGCCCCGGGCGCCAGCAGGTGCTGCTGCCCGACCAGCTCGTCCAGGGTGCGGGGCCGCATCCGCACCGCCAGCGGCGCTGAGGCGTGCGCGTTGCCGGCCAGGCTGCCCCCCGAGCCCGCCGGCCCGGACGAGGCGGCCGGCGCGTCGTACTCGAACAGCCCGTCCACGCCCCGACCCTACGCAGGGACCGTCAGGAGACGCCGACGCGCTCGATGAGGGCGTCGCGCGCCTCGCGGCGCCGGCGCTGCTCGGCGGGGTCGGGGACGGGAACGGCCGAGACCAGGCGCTGGGTGTACTCGTCCTGCGGATCGTGCACGACCTGGCTGCTCGGACCGAGCTCGACGATCTTGCCCAGGTGCATCACCGCGATGCGCTTGGCGAGCAGCTCGACCACCCCGAGGTCATGGCTGATGAACAGGCAGGCGAAGCCGTACTCGCGCTGCAGCTCCTGGAAGAGCTCGAGCACCTTGGCCTGCACCGACACGTCGAGGGCGGAGGTCGGCTCGTCCGCGACGAGCAGGCGCGGCTGCAGGGCGAGCGCCCGGGCGATGCCGACGCGCTGGCGCTGTCCGCCGGAGAGCTCGTGCGGGTAGCGGTTGCGGAAGCCGCGCTCGAGGTGGACCTGGTCCAGCAGCTGCTCCACCCGTGTCGAGAGCTCCTTGCCGCGCAGCCCTTCGTGGAGGTAGAGCGGCTCGCCGATGGACTCACCGACCGGGAAGCGCGGGTTCAGCGAGGAGCCGGGGTCCTGGAAGACGATCCCGACCTGGTCGCGCATCGGACGCATGTCCTTGGGCTTGGCGCCGTGGAGCTCGATGCCGGCGACCCGCAGGGAGCCGTCGGTCACGGGGATCAGCCCCAGCGCCGCACGGCCGATCGTGGTCTTGCCCGACCCGGACTCACCCACCAGGCCGACGACCTCGCCGCGACCGATCTCCAGGTCCACCCCGTCCACCGCGCGGAAGACCGGCTGGTTGCCGCGCTTGGGGTACTCGAGCACGAGGTCCTTCGCCAGCAGCATCGGCTCGGCGTGCTCGGGCTCCTCCGGCCGGCGCTCCTCGACCACGGCCCCCTCGCCGGTCGTCACGGCACCGAAGTGCGGGACCGCGGCGAGCAGCTGCCTGGTGTAGGGGTGCTCCGGCTCGTTGAAGATCTGCTCGGCGGTGCCCTGTTCGACGATCCGGCCGTTCTGCATCACCACGATGCGATCGGCCATGTCGGCGACCACCCCCATGTCGTGGGTGATCAGGACGATGCCGGAGTCGATGCGCTCGCGCAGGTCGCGCATCAGCTTGAGGATCTCGGCCTGCACGGTGACGTCGAGCGCCGTGGTGGGCTCGTCGGCGATGAGCAGCTTGGGCTCGCAGGCCAGCGCCTGCGCGATCATCGCGCGCTGCCGCTGGCCACCGGAGAGCTGATGGGGGAAGGCGTCGAAACGCCGCTCCGGCTCCGGGATCTCGACCATCGTCAACAGCTCGATGGCGCGAGCCTTCGCCTCCTTGGGAGACATGATGAAGTGCGTCCGCAGGGTCTCCACGATCTGGAAACCGACGGTGTAGACGGGGTTCAGGGCCGTCATCGGCTCCTGGAAGATGACGGCGATCTCCTTGCCCCGGATCCGCCGCAGCGGTGCCCCGCCGAGCCCGATCAGCTCCTGGCCGCGCAACCGGGCGCTGCCGCTCGCCCGTCCGTTGGGTGGCAGCAGCCCGATCAACGACATCGACGACTGGGTCTTGCCCGACCCGGACTCACCGACGATGGCGAGCACCTCGCCGGGGTCGACGTGGTAGCTCACGTGCTGGGCAGCCGGGAACCACTCACCGTCGACGAAGAAGGAGACGCTGAGATCCTCGACCTCGAGGACCGGTCCCTCGTCCTCGGGGACGACGGGGCGGCGTGGCTGCGGGGTGCTGGTGTCGCTCACGAGTCGCCTTTCACGCGCGCGGATCTGTCAGGGTGAGGCCATGGAGCGAGAACCCGGCCCCACCGAGGTGGTGCGCTCCCGCCCGGGCCAGACGCTCGGGCTGGCGATGATGATCACCGGGCTGGTGGGCGTCGTGCTGCTGGTGATCGACGGGGTGGCCGCGCTGCTCGACTACGGTGCCGCCCTGGCTCTGTTCGGCTACCTCGGCTGGGCCGCCTTCTGGCAGCCGCACGTCCAGGTCTCCGACGGTGGCGTGCAGGTATCGAACACCTGGCGCACCGTCGACGTGCCGTGGCCGGCCGTCGTGGAGGTGGAGGGCCGCTACGGCCTGCGGCTGCGCACGGCGTACGGCGCGATCACCGCGTGGGGCGCTCCGGCCCCCGCGGGACGTAAGCGCGCCGGGGGCCGCAGCGGGTCGGCGGCCGACCAGGTCTCCGCACGGTGGGCCGAGCTGAGAGCGGCCGGCTACCTCGACGACGCGGTCCTGGAGAGGCCCGGGCCGACAGTGAGCTGGCACCGCCGGACGGTCGCCGTGGCCGCGGTCCTGCTCGTGGCAGCAGTCCTGCTCCCGCTGTTCGGCTGAGGACCGACCCGCTCCGCGGACCGGACGGGTCGCGGTCACGGCTGCTCCTCGCCGGGGGCGCCCGAGGAGGGACCGCTCGGGGTCTTGGAGTGGGCCGCGGCGCGCTCTGCCGCCTTCTGCATCCTGCGGGCGGAGGGGATGCGCTTCTGCCGCGGGTCGAAGGCGTCGCGCAGCCCGTCGCCGATGAAGTTGACCGACAGCGCGATCAGGATGATGAACAGGCCCGGCCACCAGAACAGCCAGGGACGGGTGGAGAACGCGGACTGGTAGTCGTCGATCATCTTGCCCAGGGACACGTCCGGCGAGTGCACGCCGAAACCCAGGTAGCTCAGCGCCGTCTCGAGCAGGACGGCCACGGACATCAGCAGCGTGGTGTTCACGATGATGACGCCCATCGAGTTGGGCAGCATGTGCTTGCGCATGATCCGGAAGCTGCTCGCCCCGGCGACCTTGGCGGCGTCGACGAACTCCCGCTCACGCAGGCTCAGGAACTCACCGCGCACCAGTCGCGCCAGGGTGGTCCAGGTGATCGCCCCGAGGCAGACGGCCAGGAGGAGCGGGCTGCTCTGCCGCACTGCCTTGCCCAGGACGGCGCCGATGACGATGACCGGGAAGGTGATCACCAGGTCGGTCATGCGCATCAGCAGCTGGTCCAGCCATCCGCGGAAGTAGCCCGCGACCGCACCGACGGTCATCCCGACGACGCCGGCGACCAGGCCGATGACGAACATGACGTTGAGGGAGGTCTGGGTGCCCTTCATCGTGCGGGCGAAGGTGTCCTGGCCCAGCTCGTCCTGGCCGAACGGATGGTCGCCGATGGCGAAGCCGCTGCCGCCCAGCCAGCTCGGCAGGCTCAGGGTCGGTGTGCCGCCCTGGCGTTCGAGCGGCGGTTGGGCGTTGGGGTCCCACTTCCACCAGCCGTGCAGGCCGAAGACGCCGATGGAGGTGTATGCGAGGACGACGATGGTCGCCAGGGTCAGGAAGCCGATGATCGCGCCACGGTGTCGCAAGAACCGGCGCAGGACGATCTGGCCCTGGGAGAGCCCCTCGACCTCACGGAGCTCGATGGCGTTCTCGACGGTCTCGGCGGTCCCATCGTCCGGCTCGTCGGAAGGACGTCCCTGGGTGTCCAGTGGCGTGGTCACCGGCGCTCGCCTCCTTCCCTGCTGGGCGCGCCGGCCGGTCGGACCGTGACCTGGACGCCTCTCGATCCGGTCGGGCTCATGCCGCCACCCGGATCCGTGGGTCGAGCACGGCGTACACCAGGTCGGCGACCAGGTTCGCGAGCACCGCGAAGATCCCGACGATCAGGATGTAGGCCATCACCGGGTCCTGCTGGTTGCGCGCCAGGGAGTCGACGAACAGGTGCCCCATCCCGGACCAGTTGAAGACCGTCTCGGTGAGCACGGCGCCTCCGATCAGGGTGATGATGTCCACGGGGACCACCGAGGCCAGGGGCATCAGCGCGTTGCGGAAGGCGTGTCGCATGATCACCGTCCGCTCGGTGAGCCCCTTCGATCGGGCGGTGCGGATGTACTCCTGGTTGAGGACCTCGAGCATCGAGGCGCGCGCATAGCGGGTGTAGCCGGCGAAGGAGATCAGGATCAGCGAGATCGTCGGCAGCAGCAGATGCCCGAACAGGTCCAGGATGTCGATCCAGAACGAGCCGACGAGGTTCGGCGTCGAGGAGTCCGTGGTGGCGAACGGCCGCCCGTGCACCGCGTTGGTGTTCACATAGACCGGCCAGCTCTGCAGCGCACGGTCGACGAAGAGCATGATGGAGACCGGCAGCGCCGTCAGCGCCGCCGTCCGGGACGAGGCACGCCAGTCCGGTCCGCCCCAGAGCCGACCGACGAGGATCCCGACCAGGACCGCGACCACGCCCATCCCCAGGACGAGGGGCCAACCGGTGAAGCCGTACACGGCGTTCCAGAACGCGAGCATCGGGAAGTACAGGACCGCCCCCAGCGCCGCGACGGTGAGGGCAGCCCCCAGTGCGCGGCGGTTGCGCAGACCCGTGCTGAGCACGGTGACGGCGAAGGCCCACGCCACCGACGACGCGGCGATGAGCAGCAGGTTGACCGGTCCGCCGTTGCTCGGGGTGGTGAACCAGTCCGAGGCGTTGACGTAGAGACAGGTGAGCCCGGTGAGGACCGCGGCCGCGCCGAAGCTCTGCAGGCGTCGTCTCCAGGACCCTCCGATCGCTGCCGAGGCGATCACTCCGACGACGACCGCCGCCAGCACGATGAAGCCGGCCGAGAGCCGTGGATCGGCGAGGAAGTTGTTCAGGTCGATGGCCAGGAAGGTCTTGGCCAGGACCGCCACCCAGAAGACCGGCAACGAGTAGAGCAGGAACGACATGAAGGTGATGGAGTAGTCGAAGCCGCTGTACTGCCGCAGCGCGCTGATGATGCCGACGGCCACGCCGAGCACGATCGCAATCACCGTCGCGGCGGTCACCAGCTGCAACGTGGTGAGGATCGCTCCCTTGAGCTCGCTGGTGACGGTCGCGTGCGTCATCCAGTCGGCCCCGAGGTCGCAGCGACCCACCACACAGCCCGAGGCGCCCTTGAGCCAGCCGAAGTAGCGCTGCACCACCGGCTGGTCCAGGTGCAGTGCGGCCACCCGGTTGGCGATCAGCTGGTCCTTGTTCGGTGACTGGCTGGCCCGCAGGTCGGAGAGGGGGTCGATCGCCTGGGCGACCAGGAGATACATGAGGAACGTGGAGATCAGCACGACCAGCGCTGAAGTCAAGAACCTACGGAGGAAGAAGGTGATCATTGCAGCCTGAGGGGACCTCGCTCGAAGGGCGTTTCGTCACGCTACACCGCAGATGGGGTGCCGCCGCCCGATCGGCGACACCCCATCTCGGTGTCGGTCAGCAGGGCCCGGTGGGCCCCACGAACCGGATTACTTGCTGGCCGGCTTCCAGTTCCAGTACCCGTAGAACATCGTCGGCGAGAGGACCGCCGGGTCCACACCGGTGAGTCGGCTCTTGTCCCACATCACCGCCGCCGGGAACTGGAAGATCGGGATGCCGATGGCGTCCTTCCACAGCTCCTTCTCGATGTCGTTCAGGATCGGCAGCTGGTCGTCGGGGTTGGTCGTCCCCGCCAGCTTGTCGAAGAGCCCGTCCACCGTCTTGTTGCTGTAGCCGACGAAGTTGCTGCCGGCGCCGGAGGAGTAGATCGCGGCATCCTGCGTGACCGCGAGCGTGGTGGCCTGCCACCCGAAGAACACGGCGTCGTAGCTGCCGTCACCGAGCTTGGAGCTCCAGTCGGCGTCACCGTTGTCGATCAGGTTGAACCCGGCCTTCTTCATGATCGGCTGCTCGATCTTGAACTCCGCCGCACGACGAGGGTTCGTCTTGTCGTACATCAGGCGCACGTTGACCGGGGTCTTCACGCCGGCCTGCTTGAGCAGCTTCTGCGACATGGCCGGATCGGTCTTGGCGTAGGCCTGCGAACCGTTGCTGGAGGTCATGTCGTCGTAGCCCGGCGAGCCCGGCACGCGCTCGAACGCGTCGCGCACCTCGGCGTCCGGCGTGATCGGCTTGATCAGCTTCTGCACGATCTCGTTGCGCGGGACCGCGTGCAGGAACGCCTGGCGCACCAGCAGGGCCTTCTTCTCGTCGCCGCCGTAGCTGGCCGGGTCGAACGGACCGTTGTTGTTCATCACCAGGTCCATGTGCTCGAACGTGCTCTCGTAGCCCTTGTGGATCTGCACGTCGTTGAGCTTCTCGGCCGCCTGGACCAGGTCACTGGTGACCTGCGGGTCCATCAGGGCGATCTCCTTGTTGCCCAGCTGCTGGAGCTGCGAGTTGGCGTCCGGGTTGAACCGGACCGTCACCGTGTCGAACTCCGGCTTGAACTGACCGGAGTACTCCGGGTTCTTCTTCAGCGTGACGTAGCTGTCCTTCTTCATGTCCGAGATGACGTACGGACCGGAGGAGAGGTACTTCGACTTGTCGCTGGGCAGCGAGGTGAAGTCGAAACCGGTGTTCCAGAAGTCCGCGATCTTGGACAGGGACGCCGCGTCCTTGGTCTGGATCGCCTTGATGACGGCGTTCTTGGCCTCGGTCGGGTCCTTGATGCCGAGCGCGTTCTGCGCGATCGCGTGCGCCGGCATGTCCACCGCGGTCGGGCCCATGTCCAGCTGCCAGTCAGCGTAGGGCTTGCTGTAGACCAGCGTGATCGTGCGGTTGTCGTCGCTGATCTTCGGCGTGTCCTTGACCAGGGCCAGGCTCTGACCGGGGGTCGCCGCCGCGCTGTCGAAGTAGACCTGGTTGCCGGTCGGCTTGGCCGCACCGGTGGCCTTGTCGCGCTTGACCTTGTCACCGGAGACGGTGTTGACCTGGGTGCTGTTGGCCGCCCAGACCAGGAGGAGGTCAGCCGCGTCGACCGGCGTGCCGTCGGACCACTTGGCGTCCTGGGAGACGGTGTACTTGACCGTCAGCGGGTTGTCCGAGGTCTTCTCGTAGGTGCCGAAGCTGTCGTCGGTCTTCAGCTCCTGCTGCGCGTCGTAGTAGTAGAACCAGCTCGACGTCATGTAACGCACGTTGGCGTTGGTGACGTTGTTACCGGTCGACGAGTTGTCGTTGTAGGAGTAGAACGGCTGGTTCCATCCCACCGAGATCGACTTCGCGCCGTTCTGCGACTGCTGCTGGTCCTTGTTGGACGTCCCACCGCAGGCTGTCAGCGCCAGGCTGAGACTGGCGACCACCGTCAAGGCGGCGGTCACTCGGCTTCTTCTCACGAGATTCCTCCTTGGTGCGTCAGGACGACGCGACCGAGACATGTGCGGACCTGCACGGGCCGCCACGGACAGGGGTGACACTAGGCACCGCCCCGCCCCATGGGGAGTCCCCCACGTCGAATGTGCGCCGGATTGTTACCAAGGCGCGATCATCTGCCGTCGGGACGCTCCGCCGCCGCGCTTTCTCCACCGGAGGGCTGCTGCTCGGCCGGACCCGCGTCCACGCCGGCCTCCTTGCGCTGCTCGGGCGTGATGGGAGCCGGCGCACCGGTCAGCGGGTCGAGTCCGCCTCCGCTCTTGGGGAAGGCGATGACCTCCCGGATGGAGTCGCTGCCGCTCAGCAGGGCGGTGATCCGGTCCCACCCGAAGGCGATGCCGCCGTGCGGCGGCGGGCCGTAGGCGAAGGCGTCGAGCAGGAAGCCGAACTTGGCCTCGGCCTCCTCCTCCTCGATGCCCATGACCGCGAAGACCCGCTTCTGGACGTCCTGGCGGTGGATACGGATCGAGCCGCCGCCGATCTCGTTGCCGTTGCAGACGATGTCGTAGGCCCAGGCGAGCGCGTTCGCGGGATCGGCGTCGAAGGTGTCGAGGTCCTTCGGGCTGGTGAAGGCGTGGTGCACGGCGGTCCAGGCGCTGTAGCCCAGCGCCACGTCCCCCGAGGCCGTCGCCTCGGCGGTGGGCTCGAACAGGGGCGCGTCGACGACCCAGAGAAGGCTCCAGGCGTCCTCGTCGATCAGTCCGCAGCGGTGCCCCACCTCGAGCCGGGTGGCGCCCAGCAGCGCCCGGGCGCTCTTGGGCGGGCCGGCGGCGAAGAAGATGCAGTCGCCGGGCCGTGCGCCGGTGTGCGCCGCGATCGCGGCCCGCTCCTCCTCACTGATGTTCTTGGCCACCGGCCCGGCCAGCTCGCCGTCCTCCTTCACCAGCAGGTAGGCCAGGCCCTTGGCGCCCCGTTGGCGGGCCCAGTCCTGCCAGCCGTCGAGCTGCTTGCGCGGCTGGGAGGCACCCCCGGGCATGACGACCGCGCCGACGTACGGCGCCTGGAAGACCCGGAACGGGGTGTCGGCGAAGAACTCCGTGCAGTCGACGAGCTCGTTGCCGAACCGCAGGTCCGGCTTGTCGGTGCCGTAGCGCGCCATCGCCTCGGCGTAGGTCAGCCGCGGCAGGGGCAGCGCTGCCTCGTGGCCGACCAGCCGCCACAGCGCGGCGATGATCTCCTCGGAGAGGGCGATGACGTCGTCCTGCTCCACGAAGCTCATCTCGATGTCGAGCTGGGTGAACTCCGGCTGCCGGTCGGCGCGGAAGTCCTCGTCCCGGTAGCAGCGAGCGATCTGGTAGTAGCGCTCCATGCCGGCCACCATGAGCAGCTGCTTGAACAGCTGGGGGCTCTGCGGCAGGGCGTACCAGCTGCCGGGCTGCAGCCGCGCGGGCACCAGGAAGTCGCGCGCTCCCTCCGGGGTGGACCGGGTCAGGGTCGGCGTCTCGATCTCCACGAACCCGTGCCGGTCCAGGACGTCCCGGGCGGCCTTGTTGACCTCGCTGCGCAGCCGCAGCGCTGCGTTGGGACCCCGGCGACGCAGGTCCAGGTAGCGATAGCGCAGCCGCGTCTCCTCCCCCACGTCACCTCCCGACGACGGAGACTCGTCGATCGGGAACGGCAGCGGGGCAGCCTGGCTGAGCACCTCGACGTCCGAGGCGATCACCTCGACCTCACCGGTGGGCAGGTGTGGGTTCTGGTTGCCCTCGGGGCGCCGGGAGACCGTCCCGGTGACCTTCAGGCAGTACTCGTTGCGCAGGCCGTGGGCGACCTCTTCGTCACGGACCACCACCTGGACGACGCCGCTGGCGTCGCGCAGGTCGATGAAGGCCACCCCACCGTGGTCGCGGCGGCGCGCCACCCACCCGGCGAGGACGACCTCGAGGTCGACGTCGGAGGCACGGACGGTGCCGGCCTGGTGGCTGCGGATCACAGGTGTTGCTCCTTGCTCTGGGGCTGGTTCTGGTGGTCTGCGGTGACGATGCGCGGACGCACGTCGTCGGCGGGAGGCCGCCAGGTCGCGGGGTCGACGGCGAACTGCTCGCCGCTGCGGATGTCCTTCGCCTGCGCCTCGGCACCCGGGAACAGCACCCAGGGGATGCCCCGACGCTCGGCGTGCCGGATCTGCTTGCCGAACTTGGCGGCGCTGGGGGCGACCTCGCACGGCACGCCGTTGGCCCGCAGCTGCGCCGCGAGCCCGTCACTGACCCGCCGGGACTCCTCGTCGACCACCGCCACCAGCACCGCGCTCGGCACCGACCGGCTGGCCGTGACGACGTCCTGGGCCAGCAGGGGCACCAGCACGCGGGTCACCCCGAAGGAGATGCCCACGCCCGGATAGGTGGTCCGGCCGTCGGAGGCGAGGGCGTCGTACCGGCCGCCGGAGCAGACCGATCCCAGGCTCTCGTGCCCGGCCAGCCGGGACTCGAAGACCGTGCCGGTGTAGTAGTCCAGGCCCCGGGCGATGCGCAGGTCGGCGACGACCTCCACGTGCTCGGTGGCCAGCGGGGCGCAGCCCTGCATCACCGCGGCGAGCTCCTCCAGGCCCTCCTCCAGCAGCTCGTGGCGGACGCCGAGCGCCCGGACGCGGTCGACGAAGGAGTCGTCGGCGGTGCAGATGCGCGACAGCTCGAGGCACGCCCGGGCCTGCTCGTCGGTAAGCCCCGCGTCGGTGATGAGCAGCTCGGCCACCTGAGCCTCGGGCAGCTTGTCGAGCTTGTCGACGACCCGCATCACCGCCTCGGCGTCCGGGGCGCCCACGCCGGCGTAGAAGCCCTGGATCAGCTTGCGGTTGTTGACCTGGAGCCGGAACGCCGGCAGCCCGAGCAGGTCAGGGCTGGACAGTCGCCCCAGGGCGTCGAGCATGACCCGCGCGACCTCGACGTCATGGTGGAAGGCGAGGGTGTCCCGGCCGACCACGTCGATGTCGGCCTGGGTGAACTCGCGGTAGCGCCCCTCCTGCGGCCGTTCACCGCGCCAGACCTTCTGGATCTGGTAGCGGCGGAACGGGAAGTCCAGCCTGCCGGAGTGCTCGAGCACGTAGCGCGCGAACGGCACGGTGAGGTCGAAGTGCAGGCCCAGGCCTGCCGCACTGCCCGCGTCGTCGTGATCGGCGGCCTGGAGCCGACGCAGCACGTAGACCTCCTTGGAGGTCTCGCCCTTGCGCAGCAGCTGGTCGAGTGGCTCGACCGCGCGGGTCTCGACCGAGGCGAAGCCGTGCAGCTCGAAGGTCTGCGCCAGGGTGTCGAGCACCCGCTGCTCGACGTGCCGGTGTGCGGGCAGCAGCTCGGGGAACCCGCTGAGCGGGGTGGGTCGTGCCACGGGTCAGAGCCCCCGGCTCACCGGGTCGGTGCCGGGTGCGTCCTCGAGGCGGGGGGCGAGCTCGGTCGACGCCACGTCCAGCAGGAACGGGTTGGTCGCGCGCTCGCGGCCGATGCTGGTCTGCTCGCCGTGCCCGGGGAGCACGACGATGTCATCGGAAAGGGGCAGCACCTTGTCCCGCAGGCTACGCAGCATCGTCGGGTGGTCCCCGCCCGGCAGGTCGGTGCGGCCGATGGACCCGGCGAAGAGCAGGTCACCGGAGAACATCACCTCCGACACCTCCTGCGCCGGATAGGGCGACCGGAAGGTCACCGAACCGGGCGTGTGCCCCGGAGTGTGGTCGACCGCGAACCGCAAGCCGGCCAGCTCGAGCGCCTGGCCGTCGCCGAGCTCCTCGACCGAGTCCGGCTCGGCGAACTCGTAGGTCCCGCCGAGCAGCATCGCGCTCATCTCTGAGGAGATGCCGGCCATCGGGTCCGCGAGCAGGTGCCGGTCCGCCGGGTGGATCCAGGCGGTGGCGTCGTACCCGCCCGCGACCGGCGCGACGCACCACATGTGGTCGATGTGGCCGTGGGTGACCAGCACGGCAACCGGCTTGAGCCGCTGCTCGCGCACGACCTGCTCGACTCCCGCGGTGGCGTCCTTGCCGGGGTCGATCACGACGCACTCGGTGCCCGGGCCGGTGGCGGCGACGTAGCAGTTGGTGCCCCACGGACCGGCCGGGAAGCCTGCGATGAGCACGAGCACGTCTCCTGCATCGGGGATGGGGCTGCCCAGCCTACTTGCCGGGCGATCTGCGCCCATCGGTGCGTACGATGATCAACCCGAGCACCCCCCGACCCAGAAGGCAGGTGTCGTGAGCGCCCAGGAGCAGAGCGCCCAGTGGGGCCGCGTGGCGGAGGACGGCACCGTCTACGTGCGCACCCCCGACGGCGAGCGCGCCGTGGGGGCCTATCCGGAGGGCTCGCCCGAGGAGGCCCTGGCCTTCTTCACCCGGCGCTACGACGCGTTGGCATTCGAGGTGCAGCTGCTCGAGCAGCGGGTCCGCAACGGCGCGGTCAGCCCGACCGAGGCCACCGAGGCGGTGCGCAAGCTCTCGGCTCAGCTCGCCGAGCCGAACATGGTCGGTGACCTGGTCTCCCTCTCCGCGCGTCTGGACGCCCTGCTCCCCCTGATCGGGCTGCAGCGGGAGAAGCGCCGCGAGGACAAGGCCCGCAGGCAGGAGGAAGCGGCCGGGCGCAAGCACGAGATCGCCGCCGAGGCCGAGAAGATCGCCGAGGGGCGCGACTGGCGCAACGGCGTGACCCGGCTGCGGGACCTGCTCGAGGAGTGGAAGTCGCTCCCCCGCATCGACAAGTCGACCGACGACGAGCTGTGGCACCGCTTCTCCGCGGCCCGCACGCACTACACCCGGCGTCGCAAGGCGCACTTCGCCGAGATGGACGAGAAGCGGGAGGGTGCCCGGGTGGTGAAGGAACGTCTCGTCCGCGAGGCGGAGACCCTCAGCGACTCCACCGACTGGGGTCCGACGACCGGTCGGTACCGCTCCCTGATGCAGCAGTGGAAGGCCGCGGGTCCGGCGCCGCGCAATGCCGAGGAGGACCTGTGGTCGCGGTTCCGTGGGGCGCAGGACCGCTTCTTCGGCGCCCGGGACGCCGCCAACGCCGCCCAGGACAAGGAGTTCGCCGCCAACGCCGAGGTCAAGAAGCAGCTGCTGGAGGAGGCCGAGGCGCTGGTCCCGGTGAAGGACCTCGACGCGGCCAAGCGGGCGTTCCGCGGGCTCGCCGAGCGCTGGGACGCCGCCGGCAAGGTCCCGCGCGACCAGATCAAGTCCCTCGAGGGTCGGATCCGCAAGGTCGAGCAGGCCATCCGGTCGGTCGAGGAGGAGCAGTGGCGGCGCAGCGACCCGGAGAAGTCCGCCCGCGCCGAGGGGATGCTCGGCCAGCTCGAGCGCGCCGTCGCCGACCTCGAGGCCGACCTCGAGAAGGCCCGTGCCGCCGGCGACGACCGCAGGGTCCGCGACCTGGAGTCCAACCTCGACTCGCGCCGCTCGCTGCTGGAGATGGCCCGCAAGTCCGCCGCCGACCTCCGCTGAGCGGGACTCCGGAAAAGCCGCCCGGCGGTCCGGTCAGCCGGTGATGCGGTAGGCGTCGAAGACGCCGTCGATCTGGCGCACCGACTTCAAGACCGCACCGAGGTGCTTGGGGTCGCCCATCTCGAAGCTGAACTTGCTCTTCGCGACCCGGTCCCGGCCGGTGCTCAGGCTGGCGGAGAGCAGGTTCACGTGCTCGTCGGCGAGGGCCATGGTGATGTCGGAGAGCAGGCGCGGCCGGTCGAGGGCCTCGACCATGATCTGCACCAGGAACGTCGACTGTGCGGTCGGCGCCCACTCCACGTCGACGATGCGCTCGGGCTGACTGAGCAGCTGCTTGGCGTTGGTGCAGTCGCGACGGTGCACCGAGATGCCGTCCCCGCGGGTGACGAAGCCCAGGATGTTGTCCCCCGGCACGGGAGTGCAGCACCGCGCCAGCTTGACCAGCACGTCGCTGATCCCCTTGACCACGACACCGGAGTCGGTGCGTGCCGGCGCGGGCCGCCGGGGTCGGGTGATCGTGACCGCTTCGGCGAGGTCCTCGGCCGTGGCCTCGTCGCCGCCGGAGACCTCGATCACCTTGCGGACCACCGTCTGCGCGCCGAGGTTGCCCTCGCCCACCGCGGCGTAGAGCGCGGAGACGTCGGTGAGCCGCAGCTCGTGGGCGACCTGGGTCAGCGAGTCGTGGGTCATCACCCGCTTGAGCGGGAGTCCCTCCTTGCGCAGCAACCGGGCGATCTGCTCCTTGCCCTGCTCGATCGCCTCCTCGCGACGTTCCTTGGTGAACCAGTGCCGGATCTTGTTGCGGGCGCGCGGCGAGGCCACGAAATCCAACCAGTCGCGGCTGGGTCCGGCATTCGGCGACTTGGAGGTGAACACCTCGATCACGTCGCCGTGCTCGAGCTTGGACTCCAGCGCCACCAGCCGGCCGTTGACCCGGGCACCGATGGTGCGGTGGCCGACCTCGGTGTGGATGGCGTAGGCGAAGTCGACCGGTGTCGACCCCATCGGCAGACCGATGACGTCGCCACGCGGGGTGAAGACGAAGACCTCGGCACTGTTGATCTCGAAGCGCAACGAGTCCAGGAACTCGCCGGGATCGTCGACCTCGTTCTGCCAGTCGAGCAGCTGGCGCAGCCACTGCATGTCGGTCTCGGAGTCCTTCGCGACCGAGGACTTCTCGCCGCCGTTGCGGATGACCTCCTTGTACTTCCAGTGGGCCGCGACGCCGTACTCCGCCCGGCGGTGCATCGCCACCGTGCGGATCTGCATCTCCACCGGCTTGCCCTGGGGACCGATCACCGTGGTGTGCAGCGACTGGTACATGTTGAACTTCGGCATCGCCACGTAGTCCTTGAACCGGCCCGGGATGGGGTTCCACCGGTTGTGCAGGACGCCGAGGACGCCGTAGCAGTCAGGGTCGGTGTCGACCAGGATGCGGATGCCCACCAGGTCGTAGATCTCGGCGAAGTCCCGGCCGCCGTGGATCATCTTCTGGTAGATCGAGTAGTAGTGCTTGGGGCGGCCGGTGACCCGGGCCTTGATCTTCGCCGAGCGCAGGTCCGTCTCGACCTGGTTGATCACCTGGGCCAGGAACTGGTCGCGGGAGGGGGCGCGTTCGGCGACGAGCCGCACGATCTCGTCGTAGATCTTGGGATGCATCGTGGCGAAGGCCAGGTCCTCGAGCTCCCACTTGATGGTGTTCATGCCCAGCCGGTGGGCCAGCGGCGCGTAGATCTCCAGGGTCTCGCGCGACTTCCGCTCCTGGGTCTCGGCCTTGACGTAGCGCAGGGTGCGCATGTTGTGCAGTCGGTCTGCGAGCTTGATGACCAGGACGCGGATGTCCCGGCTCATCGCCACGATCATCTTGCGGATCGTCTCGGCCTGGGCCGAGTCGCCGTACTTGACCTTGTCCAGCTTGGTGACGCCGTCGACGAGCTGCGCCACCTCCTCACCGAAGTCCGCCCGCAGCTCGTCGAGGGTGTACGCCGTGTCCTCGATCGTGTCGTGCAGCAGCGCGGCCACCAGGGTGGACTCGGTCATGCCGATGTCGGCCAGGATGGTGGTCACCGCGAGCGGGTGGGTGATGTAGGGGTCGCCGCTCTTGCGGTTCTGGCCGCGGTGGTGCTTCTCGGCCGTGTCGTAGGCCCGCTCGAGCAGGGCCAGGTCGGCCTTGGGGTGGTTGGCCCGGACGGTGCGGAACAACGGCTCCAGGACCGGGTTGCCCGGCTGCCGGCTGGTGCCGATGCGGGCGAGGCGCGCGCGTACGCCACGCCCCGTCAGCGGCCCCGGTCGGTCGGCCGGTTCCTGCGCCGGTCGGTCGGCTGTCGTGGGGCGCGTCTCGGGCGTGTCAGCCACCACCCGTTCCTCGGCCATCAGGCCCTCCTGCGTGCGCGCCAACCCTGGACTACCCAGTGTAGGAGCCCGGCTCCTGCGCTGGTCTGGTTCGAGTGGTCACACGGTGTGCAACGCGGTCAGCGGCACGTGGTCGAGCCGGTCCCGGCCGGAGAGGAAGCCCAGCTCGAGGAGCACCGCGAGGCCGTGCACGCGGGCACCGGCCTGCTCGACCAGCTGGCCGGCGGCGACGGCGGTGCCGCCGGTGGCCAGCACGTCGTCCACCAGCAGCACCCGCTCCTCCGGCTGGACCGCGTCGACGTGCATCTCCAGGGTCTCCTCGCCGTACTCCAGGGCGTAGGACACCGAGCGGGTCCGCCAGGGAAGCTTGCCGGGCTTGCGGACGGGGACGAACCCGACGCCCAGGGCGAGCGCCACCGGCGCGGCCAGGATGAAGCCGCGGGCCTCCATACCGACGACCTTGTCGACGGCCACGGCACCCTCCCCGTCCCGCCCGGCGTCGGCGAGCGCCTCGACCACCCGGGTGAACGCGGCGTGGTCGTCGAGCAGCGGGGTGATGTCCTTGAACAGCACCCCGGGGGTCGGGAAGTCCGCGATGTCGCGGACCAGGCCGTCGATCAGCTCCGAGAGCGGCTCGCTCCTCATGCGTCCTACTTGCCGCGCTTGGAGCGCGGCTGGCGCATCGGCTGGGACCGGCCGGAGGAGTTCGACTCGGCCGAGGGCCGCTTGGGCTCGGGCACGACCCGCCCGGAGCCGCTCGCCTGCGGGCGGCGGGGAGCGCTGTGCGTGGGTGGCGGCGCACCGGTGTCGTCGGGTTCGAACGGGGTGGGCTCCTCGCCCGCATCGCCCTGCACCGGCATGTCCTCGGTGAACGCAGGTACGTCGGCGTAGCGGTCGGCGTCCCGGCGGGCCCGGGCCTTGGCGCGCCGGTCCTGCTCGGTGACGGCCTTCTCCCTGGACTTCAGCTGCACCGCCAGCGGCGTGGCGATGAAGATCGAGGAGTAGGCACCGGCAGCCATGCCCACGAACAACGCCAGGGCAAGGTCCTTCAGCGACCCGGACCCGAGGGTGGCCACACCCACGTAGAGGATCGCGGCCACCGGGAGGAGCGCCACGAGCGAGGTGTTGATCGAGCGGACCAGGGTCTGGTTGACCGCGAGGTTGGCCAGCTCCGCGTACGTGCGCCGGCTCTGGCGCATGTTGCGGGTGTTCTCCTTGACCTTGTCGAAGACCACGACGGTGTCGTAGAGCGAGAACCCGAGGATCGTCAGCACACCGGTGACCGTCGCAGGGCTCACCTCGAAACCGGACAGTGCGTAGACACCGACGGTGATCACCAGGTCGTGGGCCAGGGCCACGATCGCGGCAACCGACATCTTCCACTCGCGGAAGTAGGCCCAGATGAACAACAGCACCAGGACCAGGAAGACCACCAGCCCGGTCACGGCGCGGTTGGCCACCTGTTCACCCCAGCTCGCACCCACCTCCGAGGTGGAGATGTCGCGATCGGCGTTGACACCCACGGCGTCGGCGATGGCTCCGGTGACCTTGGCAGCCTGGTCGTTCGTCATCTCCGCGGTCTGCACCCGGATCGAGTCCGCCCCCGAGGTGTTCACGATCGGTGAGGACGCTTCCTTGATGCCGGTGTCCGCGACGGCGGTGCGCACCTTGTCGACGTTGTCCTGGGTCACCTGGTTGGCCGGGAGGCTGACGGTGTACTCCACGCCGCCGACGAACTCGATGCCGAAGTTCAGGCCCTTGAACCACAGTCCGGAGACCGCGGCCAGCACGATCAGCCCGGAGACGGCGTACCAGAGCCACTTGCGGCCCACGAAGTCGACGGAGACGTCACCCTCGTAGAGCGCGTTGCCCAGCCTGCTCACCCGGCCCATCAGGCCCTCCCCCCTGCGAGACGTGCCCGGCCCGGCAGGTCCTCGACTCCCAGCGTCTCCGCCGAGAGCCCGGAGAGCCGGTGCCCGGAGTTGAAGAAGCGGTGCTTCGCCAGGAAGGTCATCATCGGCTTGGTGAACCAGAAGAACACCGCGACGTCGATGAGCGTGCTCACCCCCAGGGTGAACGCGAAGCCGCGGACCACCCCGATGGCGAAGATGTAGAGCACCACGGCCGCCAGCAGGGACACGGCGTCCGCCGCCAGGCAGGTGTGTCGTGCCCGGGTCCAACCGGTCTCCACGGCCACCCGCATCGACCGGCCCTCGCGCATCTCGTCGCGGATGCGTTCGAAGTAGACGATGAAGGAGTCCGCGGTGATGCCGACCGCCACGATCAGTCCCGCGATGCCGGGCAGGGTGAGCGCGAAGTTGGCTGCCTGGGCCAGCACGAGCACCACCGCGTAGGTGATCAGGGCGGCGATCACCAGCGAAGCGATCACCACGATGCCGAGGCCGCGGTAGTAGAACATGCAGTAGATCATCACCAGCCCGAGACCCACGAGGCCGGCGATGATGCCGGCGGAGAGCTGGTTGCCGGCCAGCGACGGACCGATCGTCTCCACCGTGGGCTTGGCGAACTTGATCGGCAGGGCGCCGTACTTCAGCGAGTTGGCCAGGGACCGCGCCTCAGCCTCGGAGAAGTCGCCGGTGATCTGGGCATTGCCGTCCAGGATCGGCTCGTTGACGCCGGCGTAGGAGATGACGTTGCCGTCCAGGACGATGGCGAACGTGCCGCCGTTCTGGTTCAGCGCCGTGGTGGTGTCACCGAAGACCTTGCGGGCGCTGCCCTTGAAGCTCAGGTTGACCGCCCAGCCGACCCCGTTGGGCGGGGTGCCGTAGGAGGCGGACTTCAGCTGGGTGCCCTCGATCAGGGAGGAGGAAAGCAGGAACTTCAGGCCCTGGTCGTTGCACGCGATCAGGGGCTTGTCCGGGTCGTCGGCGAGCCGGGTCGTGCTGCCCTTGGGCGGGCACTGGTAGGTCGCGAACTTGGCCAGCCACTCCGCGCCCGGATTCTGCGACCACGCCAGGGGCTGGTCGACCGGCGCCCCCTTGGCGTCCTGGGCCGGGGCGGCCGGCTGGCTCGGGGAAGGACTCGCCGAGGGCTTCGGCTTGCGCTTGCCCTGAGCCTGCGCGAAGGGCGCAGGCCGGGGCTTGGGCTTCGCCGTGGTGGACGGCTCGGTCTTCTGCGTCTGCTTCGTGCCGGGCTTGCCGGTGGGGCTGGCCTTCGGCGTGCTGGAGGGCATCCGGCCCGGCTGCGGCTGGCCGGCGACGATGCGGAACCGCAGCTGTGCGGTGCGCTTGACCGAGTCGACGAGGTCGCTGCGGTTCGTGCCGGGGATCTCCACGATGATGTTGCGGTTGCCCTGCGTGGAGACCGCGGCCTCGGAGACACCGCTGCCGTTGACCCGCGCGTCCACGATCGAGGCGGCCTGCTTCAGCTTGGTCGGCGTGACGGCCCCGCCGGCAGGAATGGCGGACAAGGTGATGCGGGTGCCGCCCTCGAGATCGAGGCCCAGCCTCGGCTTCCAGGTGCCGCCGATCGCCGCGATGCCGTAGAGCACGGCGATCGCGAGTCCGAAGACCAGCAGCGTGCGGCCCGGACGGGGCGTTCTCTTCGCCACGGGTGGTCTCTCCTCAGTCCTCGGTGTCCGGCGACGGGCGGTCGTCCGCGGCTGCGGGGCCCCGGAGGGCGTCCACTTCACCGGCACGACGTACGACGACCTGGCGGGCCACGGTCACCACGGTCCCGGGAGCGATCTCCAGCTGGACCCGCGTGTCGTCCAACGAGCGAACGATGCCGAAGATCCCCGCGGAGATGACCACCTCGTCGCCGACCACGAGCTCGGACTGCAGCTGCTGGGTACGGCGCTGCTGGGTGCGGGCAGGGCGCATCACCAGCGCCCAGAAGAGGAGAAACGCCGCCAGCACGACAAGCAGCTGCGCGTAGGCAGGCACGAGAACCAACTCCGTTGCAGGGGGGACACGGTCCACAGGCGCCCTGCTCCCACAGGACCGGGGAGAACCGCCGGGCGGACCCGGCGCGGCGCCGAAGGTGCAGTCTAGCCTCGGCTAGGTCTCGTCCTGGTCGAACAGGGTCGCGTCGGGTGTCGTGGCACTCACCGGCACCGGCTCGCCGAGGTGTTCCCAGGCGGCGGGAGTGGCGATCCGTCCCCGCGGAGTGCGGGCCAGCAGTCCCCGCCTGACCAGGAACGGCTCGGCGACCTCCTCGACGGTCTCGCGCTCCTCTCCCACCGCCACGGCGAGGGTGCTGATGCCGACCGGGCCGCCGCCGAACCGGCGGCAGAGCACGTCGAGCACCGCGCGGTCGAGCCGGTCGAGTCCCGACTCGTCGACCTCGAAGAGCTCCAGGGCCGCATGGGCCAGGTCCAGGGTGACGACACCGTCGGCACGCACCTGTGCGAAGTCGCGCACCCGTCGCAGCAGCCGGTTGGCGATGCGTGGCGTGCCGCGGGAGCGCCGGGCGATCTCGGCGGACCCCTCGGAGAGCAGCTCGACCTCGAGCAGCCCCGCGGAGCGGCGCACGATCCGGTCGAGGTCCTCGGGCTCGTAGAACTCCAGGTGCGCGGTGAAGCCGAACCGGTCGCGCAGCGGTCCGGGCAGCAGCCCCGCGCGGGTGGTCGCGCCGACCATGGTGAACGGGGGGATCTCCAACGGGATGGCCGTGGCCCCGGGGCCCTTGCCGATCACGACGTCGACCCGGAAGTCCTCCATCGCCATGTAGAGCATCTCTTCGGCCGGACGCGACATCCGGTGGATCTCGTCGACGAAGAGCACGTCGCCCTCGTTGAGGCCCGAGAGGATGGCGGCGAGGTCACCGGCGTGGGTGATCGCCGGGCCGCTGGTCAACCGCAGCGGGGCGGACATCTCCGCCGCGATGATCATCGCCAGCGTCGTCTTGCCCAGCCCCGGCGGACCGCTGAGCAGCACGTGGTCGGGCACCCGCTGGCGTGCCCGGGCCGCGTCGAGCACCAGCTGAAGCTGTTCGCAGACCCGGTCCTGGCCGATCACGTCGACCAGGGAACGCGGACGCAGGGCCGCCTCCACCGCCCGTTCGTCGCCCTCCGCCTCGGCGTTGGTCACCGGGTTGGGCCGACTGGTCAGGTAGGCCATCTCGGCTGCCTCGAGCTGGGAGTCGTCCATCGGCTCAGGCCTTGCTCAGCGTCCGCAGGGCGGCGCGCAGCAGCTGGGCCACGTCGGGCACCGGCATCTCCTCGGCCTGGTCCGCCACCTGGTCGACCGCCCGGTCGGCCTCCTTCGCCGACCAGCCGAGACCGACCAGTCCGGCCTGCACCTGGCTGCGCCACGGGGCCGCAGGCGCCGCCGGAGCGGCCCCCGACGAGGCGGACCCGGGCGCCCCGATGCGGTCGCGCAGCTCGAGGATGATGCGTTGGGCGCCCTTCTGGCCGATGCCGGGCACGGTGGTGAGCGTGCGTACGTCGTCCTCGGCCACCGCGCGGCGCAGCGCTTCGGGCCGATGCACCGCGAGCATGGCCTGGGCGAGCTTGGGCCCCACACCGCTCGCGGTCTGCACGAGCTCGAACAACTGCTTCTCGTCCTCGTCGGCGAAGCCGAACACGGTCAAGGAGTCCTCTCGGACCACCATGCTGGTGGGGAGCGTCGCCTCCGTGCCGTTGCGCAGGCCGGCGAGCGTGTCGGGGGTGCACTGCAGCTCCAGCCCGACTCCCCCGACCTCCAGCACCGCGGAGGTGAGACCGACGGCCGCCACCCGGCCCCGGACGAACGCGATCACGACGACCTCCTCTGCGCCGCGCCGAGCGCGGCCTCGATGCGGTGCGCGGCGCCGCCGCGCCAGATGTGGCAGATGGCCAGCGCCAGCGAGTCCGCGGCGTCTGCCGGCTTCGGGGTGTCGGCCAGACGCAGGAGCCGCGTCACCATCACGCCGACCTGGGCCTTGTCGGCGCGTCCGCTGCCGGTCACGGCGGCCTTGACCTCGCTGGGAGTGTGCAGCGCCACCGGCAGACCGCGGCGGGCCGCCACGAGCAGCGCGACCCCGCTGGCCTGGGCGGTGCCCATCACCGTCCGCACGTTGTGCTGGCTGAACACGCGCTCGACGGCGACCGCGTCCGGTGTGGTGGCATCGATCCACCGCTCGAGGCCCTCCTCGATGGCCCGGAGCCGGTGCTCCAGCGGCACCGCTGGGCCGCTGCGGAGCACGTCGACGGCCACCAGCGACAGCGGCCGACCGACAGCCCCCTCGACCACACCCACTCCACAGCGGGTCAGGCCGGGGTCGATGCCGAGCACGCGCATGACCCCTCCTCGACTCGTGTCCGAACGTGTGTTCGCTCAGCACCTTAGGTCGACGAGCCGCTGGGCCGTCGTACGACGCGCCGCGGAAGCATCGACGCGGGGCCGCGGCGGTGCCAGCATGACGACATGTCCTACCCCGATCCCGTCTACATCGGCGAGGGCGGCGAGGTGACCGCCTGGGTGCGCGGCGGCGACTCCGAACCCGACCTGGGCATCCCACCGTTCGTGACCGTCGACTACCTCGCCCGCGGGCAGAGCACCGAGGGCGTCTTCGGCCTCTACCGCTGGAACATGGGCCCGCGCGCGGGCGGGCCGGAGCCGCACTTCCACCGCACGATCTCGGAGTCCTTCTTCATCCTCTCCGGCGACGTCCGGGTCCACGACGGCAACGACTGGGTCGACGCACGCGGCGGCGACTTCGTCCACGTGCCACCCGGGGGCATCCACGGCTTTCGGAACGAGGCCGACGCGCCGGCGTCGATGCTGCTGCTCTTCACTCCCGGGGCGCCGCGGGAGGAGTACTTCGAGACGCTCTTCTCCGGCGGCACCGCCGACATGACCGACGAGGAGAAGGCTGCCTTCTACCAGCGGCACGACAACCACTTCGTCTGACGCCGCGAGCTGGTGCGCGGCTGACCGGTCGGGCCTCTGTTCGCCGGTTGGAACACCAGGACGCCCCGAGGGCGTCGTACGCCGTCCGGCTGTTCCAACCGGCGATCCACAGACCGGGTGAACGCCCTTCCGCGGCTTGCTGGAGAGCCGGATCGTTGCCCGGTGCCTCATCGCTGGTCGCCCCGCTGCCCGCCGCCGCGCGGCCTGGTGGTCCCGGTCGGTGTGGATCCGACGGGCCGGACCGGCCCCACCAAGGGGCAGGCAGCCGGTCCCGGTTGGCGGCGGAGCAGTCCTCGTCGCTACGTCCCGGCCGCCACCGATCGCAGCGTTGTCGAGCAGCGGATCCTCGAGGAAGCACAACGCCTGCCACCCGGAGGTCTGGTCACCGGCTGGGCGGCGTTGCGCCTGGCCGGTGGCGGATTCTTCGACGGCCTCGACCCTCGTTCCATGCGCGAGCTGCCTGTCCCCTTGCTGGTGCCGCCGGGGCTGAAGCTCCGTCGAGGAGACGGTTGCACCGTGGCTCGCGAGCGCATCGAGACCGCGGAGGTGACCTCACGGCACGGCATCCCCTGCGCCACGTCGACTCGTGCCGTCTTCGACGCCGCGGTGCGCGCCACGGATCTGCGAGAAGCCGTCGTGGTGGTGGACATGGCGCTGGTCGCCGGCCTGGTCACGCTGCCCGAGCTGCGCCGGTTCACGGTCCGCAAGTGCGGATGGCCGCGAGTGCGCACGATGCGAGCGGCGCTCGAGCTCGCCGATCCGCGCAGCCGTTCGCCGCAGGAGACCCGGATGCGGCTGATCTGGGTGCTCGACGCCGCCTATCCGCGACCACGGTGCAACTGGCCCGTCGCCGACGACGACGGGCACCGGATCGGCAAGCCGGACCTGCTGTGCACCGAGCTGGCGACGTACGGCGAGTACGACGGGGACGACCACGGCGACCGACGGCGGCGACGCAGCGACGCCCGTCGCCACGACGGGTTCGGCCGCGTCGGGCTGCACGGGTTCGTCGTGGTCGGTGAGGACCTGGAGGACATCCCTCTGGTGCTCGACCGGATGCGCTCGACCGTGCGCCGGGCCGAGCTGTCCAGCACGGCCCGCAGCTGGCGACTGCTGCGGGAGCCGGGCCCGCCCTGAGGCGTCGGTCGGAACAGGAGGACGGCCACGGAGCGTCGTACGCCGTCCGGCTGTTCCAACCGGTGAGGCTCAGGCCTCGAGGGCCTCCATGATCTCGTCGGAGACCTCGAAGTTGGCAAAGACGTTCTGCACGTCGTCGAGGTCCTCGAGCGCCTCGACCAGGCGGAACACCCTGCCGGCGCCGTCCTTGTCGAGCTCGACCTGCATCGAGGGCAGGAAGCTGGCCTCGGCGGAGTCGTAGTCCAGGCCGGCGGCCTGCAGGGCAGTGCGGACCGCGACCAGGTCACCGGCCTCACTGACCACCTCGAAGGTGTCGTCGAGGTCGTTGACCTCCTCCGCGCCCGCGTCCAGCGTCGCCTCGAGGACGTCGTCCTCGGTCACGGACCTGCCGTCCTGGTCGACCGGGACGATCAGCACGCCCTTGCGGTTGAACAGGTAGGACACCGACCCCGGATCGGCCAGCGAGCCGCCGTTGCGGGTCATCGCCGTGCGGACCTCCATCGCTGCGCGGTTCCGGTTGTCGGTGAGGCACTCGATGAGGAACGCGACGCCGTTGGGGCCGTAGCCCTCGTAGGTGATCGTCTGGTACTCCGCGCCGCCCGCCTCGGCGCCGGAGCCGCGCTTGACCGCCCGGTCGATGTTGTCGTTGGGGACCGAGGACTTCTTGGCCTTCTGGATGGCGTCGTACAGCGTCGGGTTGCCGGTGGGGTCGCCCCCGCCCATCCGCGCGGCGACCTCGATGTTCTTGATGAGCTTGGCGAAGAGCTTGCCGCGGCGGGCGTCGATCACCGCCTTCTTGTGCTTGGTCGTCGCCCACTTGGAGTGGCCAGACATGGCGGGTCCTTCCGTACGTCGGTCAGGGTCGCCCCGGAGCCGTCCTAGGCGCCTGCGTGCACCTGCGCCGCACGACTCTCGGAGACCAGGTCCAGGAACAGCCGGTGGATGCGCAGGTCGTCGGCCACCTCGGGGTGGAACGACGTCGCCATCAGCGGGCCTTGCCGGACCGCGACGATCCTACCCGCGGCCGCTCCGCCCGCCACCCGCGCGAGGACCTCGACACCCGACCCGACGGCTTCGACCCACGGCGCGCGGATGAAGACGGCGGGCACCGGCGCGTCCAGCCCGGCGAAGTCCAGCTCGCCCTCGAAGGAGTCGACCTGGCGGCCGAACGCGTTGCGCCGCACTGTGACGTCCAGGCCGCCGAGCGTCTCCTGGCCCGTCGCGGCGTCCTCCACCCGGTCGGCCAGCATGATCATCCCCGCGCAGGTCCCGAGCACGGGCATGCCGCCGGCGATCCGCTTCTGCAGCGGCTCGAACAGCTCGAATATCCGGGCGAGCCTGGCCATCGTCGTCGACTCGCCACCGGGGATCACCAGGGCGTCGCAGGACTCCAGCTCCTGCGGGCGGCGCACCGGCAGCGCGGGCACCTCCAGCTGCGCCAGCGCGAACAGGTGCTCGCGTACGTCGCCCTGCAGGGCGAGGACACCGACGGAAGCCATGCTCTGAATCTAGGCGATGGTTCGGCACGGGTGTCATGAGCACGAACTGAGCACGAGAGCCACGTTGGAGTACGTCCGGGTGGCGGAGGGGCCGGACGTCCAGGTCGTCGAGGCGAAGGCGCGCTCTGCCTCGACCCAGGCAGTGCCCGAAGCAGCCAGGGTCGTGATCGTCCACGACGTCAGGGGTGTGCTGACGGTCGAGGACCCACCGCTCCCGTAGTGCAACCGGTAGGAGGTGGCGCCGGCGACGGGCGCCCAGGTGAAGGTGACCGAGGCGATCCCCAGCGCGCCACACTCGAAGGTGGCGGGCGCGGGGACGGTCGCGGCGCTCAGCTGGGTCCCGCTCACGGTGGCGCCGTCGCTCCAGGCCGCCCGCCCCGGCGCGGCGCTCACCGCGATGCCGACCAGCGCCAGGGCGGAGGCGGCGAACGCGCGCGCGGCGGCGGACCCCGACCTCGTCCCGGGTTCCTCGCTCGCGCCGGCACCGGCGTCGGGCGGGGCCCCGCGGTCGCCGACGTCCTTGCCGGGGCGGCGCAGCAGCAGCGTGATCATCAGGGCGGCGTAGAGAGCGAGCAGGTAGGCGCCCGGCGGCTTCGACAGCCAGGCGATGACCCCACCCAGGACCGGGACGGAGAACCACAGCCGTTGTGCGCCGAGGGCCGGATACGGCTGCGGGTCGGCGACCTCGTTGGCATCGCCCTTCAGGCGCAGCGTCACCGGGCCGCTTCCCCGCTGGACCGCGAGGACCCGGTGGGTGACCCGCGTGTCGCCGTACGGCACCGAGACGACGTCGCCCACCCGCACCTCGTCGGACGGGATGGTGCGCACGAAGCCCAGGCTGCCTGTCGGGATCCCCGGTGACATCGAACCCGAGCGGAAGACCAGCGGCCGCACTCCGATCGCGAGGCCCGCGACGAAGGCGACCAGGCAGGCGGCGCCGACCACGGCGGCGAGCGTGAGTGCGACCTCCCCCGCGCGGCGAGCGGGCGCGGACCCGCCCCTCACGGCGACGTCCCGGTGAACGCGAGGGTCACCGCGGTCGAGGTGCCCTGCAAGGCGCTCGAGGCAGTGGCGTCGAGAGTGATCTGGAGGCACACCGTCTCCGACGCCCCCGCGGCGAGCGGCCGGCCCGGACTCACCAGCGCGCCGCCCAGCGCCGTCGCCGAGCTGAGGGTGGTGCCCCCGCAGGTCTCGGCCGGCGCGGTGCCCGAGATGCTCGCCGCGTCGGTGACCGTCGCCGACAGGGCAGCGCCCAGACCGGGACCGCCCGTGTCGGAGTACGACGACGCCAGGGTCCACTGCAACGGCGCCGTCCCGGTGTTCTGCACCGTGATCGTCGCGGCCGTGCTGTTGCCCGGCACCATGGCGGACAGGTCCAGATCGGTGTAGCCGGTGACCGAGTCCTGGCCGCCCACCTTCAGGTCGATGGTGCCGCTGGTCAGGGTTGTCCCGGAGATCGTGGCCTCGTCGGTCCAGTAGGCCAGCGTGCCGGTCGCGCTCAGGGACGCCACCACGCCCAGGCTGAGGACGGCCCGACCGCGGACGGACCGGGCCCTGCGCCACCACGACCGCAGCCGGTTCATGCCGGCAGCCGCCTGCGGTCACGAATGCGGTCGTGCACCGCACTCCCCCACATCCACAGCGCATAGCCCAGCAGCCCCGCGATCACGCCCTTCAGGAGCAGCTCGCGCTGGTCGCCGGTGAGCAGCGAGGTGACGTAGCCGAGGTAGGGCACGTGGTACCACTGCACCCCGCGGATCTGCACCGGGCGCACCCACTTCTGGTCCGCGGTGCGGTTCGCGTCTCCCTTGGTCTGGAACGAGCGGCGCCCCCGGCCGTCGACACCCTGGGCGACGACCCGGTGGGTCACGACCTCGGGCTTGCCCGACTCGAGCTGGTAGGTGACCACGTCACCGACCCGCACCTGGCCGACGGGCACCGGCCGGACGACCACCAGCGTGCCCGGAGGGAACTCCGGTCGCATGGACCCGGTCAGCACGACGTACGGCGTCGCGCCGCCCAGGCGCGGCACCAGCACCGCGATGCTCACAACCGCCGCGGTGCTGATCAGGAGGACCCATGCCAGCGCCTGGCCCCCTCGCCGGGCCAGGCGCCGGACGTCATGGACGGACATCGCCGGCTCCGGGCTCCGGTCAGGAGTGGACCTGGCTGGCGGTGAGCGTCAGGTCGTCGAGAACCGTGCTGAGGTCCTGGGTGGTGTTGCCCGCGGTGGAGTCGAAGGTCACGGTGACCGTCGCGGCGAGGGCCTCGCCGTCGTTCGCCTCGGTGAACTCCGTCGCCGCCGAGCCGTTGACCTTGATGTCGGTCACGTCTGCGGTGAGCTTGCCGCCGAAGTCAGTGTCAGTTCCGGAGAAGCTCGGTGCGCTGAGGTCGACAGTCGCCCGCAGGTGGTTGCCCGAGGCGCTGATCGTGAACGTGCACGTCTTGGTGAGCACGTCGCCGGGCACCAACGGATCTCCGGCCGAGTAGGTGGTCGGGGCCGACTCGCCCGTGTCCAGGGTCCAGCTGCCGCACCCGGTGTTCGTGCTGTCTGTCAGCAGAGCGAGATGACCCGAATCGATGTTTCCGCCGGTGACGGACTCGGTGTCGGTCCAGTACGCCAGCGTCCCCGCTCCCCCCAGCAGCAACGCGGCGGCCGTGCCCCCGGCGAGGGCACCTTTCAGTGATTTCCGCATGTCAGTTCCTCCCACGGACGGGCTGGGCATGCCCGTCCCCCTCCTTCGAGGATGGGACACCGCCGCGGCCGAGGGGCCGAAATCGGACTAAAGGTCCGAAGGAACGAAAACCGTTCCGGAAAGTCTTACCAGCCGCGCTCGGCGAGCCGGTGCGGCTGGGGGATCTCCTCGACGTTGATCCCGACCATCGCCTCGCCCAGTCCGCGGGAGACCTTCGCGACCACGTCCGGGTCGTCGTGGAAGGTGGTCGCCTTGACGATCGCCTCGGCGCGCTGGGCCGGGTTTCCGGCCTTGAAGATGCCGGAGCCGACGAAGACGCCCTCGGCGCCGAGCTGCATCATCATCGCCGCGTCCGCCGGCGTCGCGATGCCGCCGGCGGTGAACAGCACCACCGGCAGCTTGCCGGCGCGGGCCACCTCGACCACGAGCTCGTACGGCGCCTGCAGCTCCTTGGCCGCCACGAACAGCTCGTCGTCGGCGAGCGCACCGAGGCGGCGGATCTCCTTGCGGATGGTGCGCATGTGGGTGACGGCGTTGGACACGTCGCCGGTGCCGGCCTCGCCCTTGGAGCGGATCATCGCGGCGCCCTCGGTGATCCGGCGCAGCGCCTCGCCGAGGTTGGTCGCGCCGCACACGAAGGGCACCGTGAAGGGCCACTTGTCGATGTGGTTCTCGTAGTCGGCGGGGGTGAGCACCTCGGACTCGTCGATGTAGTCCACGCCCAGGCTCTGCAGCACCTGCGCCTCGGCGAAGTGCCCGATCCGGGCCTTGGCCATCACCGGGATGGAGACGGCCTCGATGATGCCGTCGACCATGTCCGGGTCGCTCATCCGGCTGACGCCACCCTGCGCGCGGATGTCCGCGGGGACCCGCTCGAGGGCCATCACCGCCACCGCGCCGGCGTCCTCGGCGATCTTCGCCTGCTCCGCCGTGACGACGTCCATGATGACGCCGCCCTTGAGCATCTCGGCCATCCCCCGCTTGACGCGGGAGGTGCCGGTGCCGGTCGCAGCCTGGTCGTGCGAGGTGCTGGTGGGCCCGTCGGTCATGGGGAAATCCTACGGCGCGGTCATCGCACGGGCCTGGGCGCGTACGACGGCCACGCGCTGCCCGACGGTGATCGTGCTGGCGATCGCCAGGGCCCCGAGGGTCACCGGGATGGCCCAGAGCACCTTCTCTCCCGCCCCCAGATTGTTGATCAGGTCGGCGACTCCGGTGACCACCAGGATCGAGACCAGCCGGTCGGCCCGCTCGGCGATGCCGACCTTGGCCTGCATGCCCAGCGCCTCCGCCCGCGCCCGGGCGTAGGAGGTGACCGACCCCATGCTCAGGCAGTAGATCGCCAGTGCCGCGAACCACGGGTTGTCGCCGGGCCCGACGTAGTACATCGCGAGCCCACCGAAGATCGCCGCGTCGCCGATGCGGTCGAGGGTGGAGTCCCAGAACGCGCCGAACGGGGAGGTGCGCCCGCTGGCGCGGGCCATGTAGCCGTCGATGATGTCGCTGAACACGAAGGCGGTGATGACCACCACGCCCACGAGCAGCTGGCCGCGCGGGAAGAAGATGACGGCGCCTGCGACCACGCCGAGGGTGCCCACGAAGGTCACGGTGTTGGGGCTGACGCCGAGGCGGAGCAGCAGGTCGCCCAGGGGCTTCCAGACGTTGGTCCAGAACTGACGGAATCTCTCGAGCATGGCGGGAGCAGGGTATCGACCTCCGGTGGCGGGCCTGCTCCCGCCACGGCCTAGACGAGCTCGGGAACGCGCAGGTGGTGGATCATCAGGTCCATCTCGGCGACCGTGGTCACCTCGCCGTGCAGGACGTCGGCCGCCCGCGCCCGGAGCGTCGTCGCCGCGCCACTGCTCGCCTGCAGGTCCGCGCGCGAGGCGAACGTGGTCGTACCGACGGTGAGCCCGCTCTGCCGGTCGGCGAGCAGGCTGAAGCTGCAGAACCCCGAGAGCTGCTCGATCCGCGGAAGGATCTCGCTGCGGAAGGCCGCGTGGGACTCCTCCATGAGCGAGGGGTCCTCGATCTTCAGCCAGGTCAGGCGACAGCACGCGTCGTCGGGGAGCTCGCGGACACGGTGCATCAGGAGCACCTCCCACTCCTGGACCTCGGGTGTCCCGCTCATGAGCTGCGCGCCGCGGTCGCGCAGCGGAAGGACCGCCGGACGGCTCGCCTGCAGGTGCTCCTCGGTGTCCCAGGAGGTGGTCACGATGGAGCGCCCCGTGCCGTGGTCGACGAGCAACGAGAGCCCGGCACAGCCCTCGATCTCGCTCACGCGTGGCTCGACCTCGTCACGGACGTAGGCGATGCCCCGCTCGATGTCCTGCGGGTCTGACTGGATGGTGGTGGATCGGGCGAACATGGGCCCTCCCTCGCTCGGAGCAGCGCCGGGACGGCGCCACCGAAGACTTCTCACGCTCCTCGTCGCCCCTGCGCGAGGCAAGTCCCCATACCCGCGCAAACAGAACCGGTTCCGCAGCAGAGGGTTACAGGGGCCAGTTCTCGGCCAGCAGGTCCCGCGTGTCGCGCAGCAGCTCGGGCAGGGTCTTGGTCCTGGCGATGATCGGCATGAAGTTCTGGTCGCCGAGCCACCGCGGGACGACGTGCTGGTGCAGGTGTGCAGCGATGCCGGCTCCTGCGACCACGCCCTGGTTCATCCCGATGTTGAAGCCATCCACCTTCGAGACCTCGCGCAGGGCGGCCATCGCCTGCTTGGTCAGCACCGCGATCTCCTCGGCCTCCTCGGCGTTGGTCTCGGTGTAGTCGGCGAGGTGCCGGTAGGGACAGAGCATCAGGTGGCCGGGGGCGTAGGGGTAGAGGTTCAGCACGGCGTACGCGAGCTCGCCTCGGCGTACGACGAGGCCCTCCTCGTCGTCGAGCCCGGGGATGCGGCAGAAGGGGCACTCCCCCGAGGAGGCGTCGGCGGGCTTGCTCTCCCCTCGGATGTAGGCCATCCGGTGCGGCGTCCAGAGCCGATCAAGGCCGTCGGGGCTTCCGATGCCGTCCTGGAAGAACTCGGACAACGGCTCAGACCTGCACGCGCGTCTCGACGGCCTCGACGACCCGCGCGATCGCCTCGTCCACCGGGATCCCGTTGTCCTGGCGACCGTCGCGGTAGCGGAAGGACACCGCGCCCGCCTCCACGTCCTGATCCCCCGCGATGACCATGAAGGGCACCTTCTGCACCTGGGCGTTGCGGATCTTCTTCTGCATCCGGTCGTCGGAGTCGTCGACCTCCACGCGCACTCCTCGGGCCCGCATCCGCCGCGCCACGTCGGTCAGGTAGGCGTGGTGCCGCTCGGCGATCGGGATGCCCTGCACCTGCACCGGCGCCAGCCAGGGCGGGAAGGCGCCGGCGTAGTGCTCCACGAGGACGCCGACGAACCGCTCGATCGAGCCGAACTTGGCCGAGTGGATCATCACCGGCTCCTGGCGGGAGCCGTCGGCGGCCTGGTACTCCAGCCCGAACCGGTGCGGCTGGTTGAAGTCGTACTGGATGGTCGACATCTGCCAGGTGCGGCCGATGGCGTCGCGGGCCTGCACCGAGATCTTCGGCCCGTAGTACGCCGCCCCGCCCGGGTCGGGCACCAGCTCGAGGCCGGTCTCCTTCGCGACCCCCTCGAGCACCTCGGTCGCGGCCGCCCACTGCTCCTCGGAGCCGATGAACTTCTCGACGTTCTTCTCCTCGCGCGTGGACAGCTCGAGGTAGTAGTCGTCGAGCCCGAAGTCGTCGAGCAGGCTGAGCACGAAGCGGAGCAGGTGCCGGATCTCGTCGGCGGCCCCCTCCTTGGTGACGTAGGAGTGTGAGTCGTCCTGGGTGATCATCCGGACCCGGGTCAGGCCCTGGAGGACACCGGACTTCTCGTCGCGATAGACGGTCCCGAACTCGAACAACCGCATCGGCAGGTCGCGGTAGGAGCGCTGCCGGGAGCGGTAGATCAGGTTGTGCATCGGGCAGTTCATCGCCTTGAGGCGGTAGTCCTGCCCGTCGAGGTCCATCGGGGGGAACATGCCGTGGGAGAAGTACGGCAGGTGTCCGGAGGTGTAGAAGAGCTCCTCCTTGGCGATGTGCGGCGTACCGACATAGCTGAAGCCCTCGTCGATGTGCCGCTGCCGGACGTAGTCCTCCATCACCCGTTTGAGCACCCCGCCCTTGGGATGGAAGACCGGCAGTCCGGGTCCGATCATCTCCGGGAAGGAGAACAGGTCCAGCTCGGTGCCTAGCCGGCGGTGGTCGCGGCGTTCGGCCTCTTCGAGCCGGTGCAGGTGCTCGGCGAGGGCCTCCTTGCTCTCCCACGCGGTGCCGTAGATGCGCTGCAGCTGCGGGTTCTTCTCGCTGCCGCGCCAGTACGCCGCCGCGGTGCGCATCAGCTTGAACGCCGGGATCCGCTTGGTCGTGGGCAGATGGGGCCCGCGGCACAGGTCCTTCCAGGCCGGCTCGCCGTTGCGGTCGAGGTTGTCGTAGATGGTCAGCTCACCGCCGCCGACCTCCACGCTCGCGCCCTCGGCCTCCTCCTCGGCGCCGGGGCCCTTGAGACCGATCAGCTCGAGCTTGTAGGGCTCGTCGGCCAGCTCGGCGCGCGCGTCCTCGTCGGTGACCACCCGACGGGAGAACTTCTGCCCCTCCTTGATGATCTTGCGCATCCGCGTCTCGATCTTCGCCAGGTCCTCGGGCACGAACGGCGTGGGCACCTCGAAGTCGTAGTAGAAGCCGTTCTCCACCGGCGGCCCGATGCCGAGCTTGGCCTCCGGGAAGAGGTCCTGCACGGCCTGGGCCAGCACGTGGGCGGTCGAGTGGCGCAGGATGTCGCGGCCGTCCTGGCTCTGGATGGCGACCGGCTCCACCTCGGCACCCTCGCTCAGCTCGGTGGCGAGGTCGCGCAGGGTGCCGTCCACCCGCGCCGCGACCACTTCACGGTCGTCGCGGAAGAGCTCCCACGCCCGGGTGCCGGTCTCGACGGTCCGCTGGTCGCGGGAGTCGGGCGAGACGAGGACGACACGGATGTCGGGCACGGAGGAGCTCCTGGGAGGGGACGGATGCGACGTCGCGATCGTATCGGCGGACCGACGCGCGTCCGGAAGGGAGATCGGCCGCTGCTGCCCAGGCCGGCCAGGACACGAGGGGTGGGCGATACTGGGTTCGAACCAGTGACCTCTTCGGTGTGAACGAAGCGCGCTACCACTGCGCCAATCGCCCCGGGCGAGGGCCTCTCGGCGACCTCGCGGCCCACACCTTAGCGCACGCGTGGGCCTCGCTCGAACCGGCGGCCGGCGGCTCCCGGGCCGGGCGAACCGCCGTTAGCCCGACCCCGGCCCAGCACCAAGAATTGTCTCCGTACGGACTAGACCGCGGGCCCCGCAAAATAGACCAGACGCCTACCGAAGTTAGACCACCGAGGGGATCTAACGGACATTTCCCCCGTTGGCCTGTCAGGTCCAGAGGGTTGGGCGCAAACTCTTCTCGTCGCATGGAGGGCGACAGGGGACTTCGTGGAGGGAGCCCCCAAACGGGGAAACTGAGGGGTACAACGATGAAGCAGACGAAGACCGCAGCGGTCGTCACCGAGAACGTCGAACTCGAGTTCGTCGATCCGCAGGGCACTGCCACTTCGCTCGATGCCGACCTGGTCTTCGACCCGGCCGATCCGTACGCCGCCACCATGGTCTTCCGGACCGGCGTGCAGGAAGTCCGCTGGACGTTCGGCCGGGAACTGCTCATCGATGGCCTCTACGAGCCCACGGGGGACGGCGACGTGCACGTGTGGCCGTGCCTGGCCTCGGACGGCTCGGCAGTGGTCATCGTCGAGCTCTGCTCCCCCGACGGCGAGCTCCTGGTGCAGGCGCCGGCCCGCCGGGTCAGCGCCTTCGTCGCCCAGATGATGGGCTCGGTGCCCGAGGGGCACGAGGCCTCCTTCGTCGACCTCGACACCGAGCTCGCCCAGCTCCTGGGCTGACACCTCAGGGATCGGAGTTCTCCGCCTCCCTGCGGCGCCACAGCTCCTGCAGCCGACGGGTCACCGGCCCGGGCGCCGGCAGGTCGCGGTCGTCCCACCGGTGGACCGGTTGCACGTCGCGGGTGGTCGACATCAAGAACACCTCGTCGGCCGAGGCCAGTGCCGCGACCGGCTCGTCGACCTCGCGGACGTCGTACCACTCCAGCAGCAGGGCTCGGGTGACTCCGGCCAGACACCCTGCGGCGAGGGTCGGGGTCCGCACCTCGCCGTCGACGACGTAGCCGACGTTGGTCCCGGTCCCCTCGCACAGGCCGCCGGCGAGATTGGCGAAGACCGCCTCGTCCGCACCTCTCTGCTTGGCCCAGGCGAGCGCGACGACGTTCTCGGCGTACGACGTGGACTTCACCCCTGCCAGCGCTCCGCGCTCGTTGCGCGGCCACGGGACCACGCGCACCGCCGCTGTCGACGGCGGCGGCTGCAGCGGTGCCGCGACCACGACCATTGTGGCGGCGCCCTCTCCCCGGCCGGAACCGAGCGGGGCCGGCCCTGCGGTGTAGGTGATCCGGATCCGTCCCAGCGCAAGCGGCGAGGCTGCCAGCACTGCGTCCACGCCGGCACGCAGGGCGGACTCCGGCGGCGCGGGCAGGCCGAGCGCCTCGGCGGAGCGGGCCAGCCGCCGCAGGTGGCGGCTCAGCGCGAACGGCACTCCGTCGACCACCTTGACCGCCTCGAAGACCCCGTCACCGACGGTCAGACCGTGGTCGGTCGCCCCGATGATCGGGCTGGTGGGATCCTCCAGCAACCGGCCGTTGAGCCACGTCTGCACGGCACGAGGTTAGTTGTCACAACCCGCCGACTCGCGGGAGGAACGCCGAGTTTGTGCCTCTCGGGGCATCGGCTATGGTTACGTCCGCACCGCGGGGGGATCCGGCGGTCGCAAGCGGACGTAGCTCAGTTGGTAGAGCGCAACCTTGCCAAGGTTGAGGTCGCGAGTTCGAGCCTCGTCGTCCGCTCGGAGAGAAGCCCCGTTCCGCTGGGCCTCCACGGTGGGTTGGCCGAGAGGCGAGGCAACGGACTGCAAATCCGTCTACACGGGTTCAAATCCCGTACCCACCTCGAACTCAATAGGCTTCACCCCACGGGCGATTGGCGCAGCGGTAGCGCGCTTCCTTGACACGGAAGAGGTCA
>CAWGZB010000004.1:0-314958 GCA_963827025.1 uncultured Actinomycetota bacterium
GTTTGCGGAACTTGACGAGCTCGAAGACCTTCTCGTCCTTGCCGGGCCGCTGCTGGCGGAACAGCACCGGGGACCCAAGGTTCCTGCGCACCAGCAACGCGATGACCGCTTGGATCGGCGCGGTGACGACCAGCCCGACCAGCGCAGCGACGACATCGATGGCCCGCTTGAGCGGGTCGTAGGCGCGACCCCTCAACGCTGAGTCCCCGCCATCGCCAGCACCTCGCAGACTTCAGCGAACTGCTCGTCGGTCATGACAGAGCCGGAGGGCAGCGTCAACCCGCTGCGAAGAGGCGCGTCCGCGGTCCCGTCCAGGGTGCCGTGGCACCCTTCGTAGACGGGTTGCCGGTGCATCGGCTTCCACAGCGGCCGCGTCTCGATGCCGGCTGCTCGTGAAGGCGTCGTGCAGGGCGGAGGGCGAGGTGGCCGCCAGGTCGTCGATGACCAGAGCGGTCAGCCAGCAGTTGTCCTCGTCGTCGTCTTCTCCGCCGAGGATGCGCACTCCGGGCTGCTGGTCCACGATGTCGCGGTAGTGCTCGCGCCACTTCCGGCGCCGTTTGATCATGTCGTCGAGCCGGGCGAGCTGCGCCCGTCCCAAGCGCGGCCAGGATGTTGGACAGCCGGTAGTTGTAGCCGGTCTCGGTGTGCTCGTAGTGCGTGACGGGCTCGCGCGCCTGCGTGGACAGCTTCCGCACGTGCTGCGCCATCTGCTCGTCGTCGGTGAGCAGCATCCCGCCGCCGGAGGTGGTCATGATCTTGTTGCCGTTGAACGACAGCACCGCGGCGTCGCCGAAGCTGCCGGCCGGGCGACCCGCATGGCTGGCGCCGAACGACTCCGCGGCGTCGGCCAGCAGCCGGACTCCGTGGCGCGACGCGATCTCGGAGATCCGGGTGTAGTCCGCGCACTTGCCGAGCAGATCGACGGGCAGCACGCACGGCACCCGCCGCCCCTCGGCGGCCAACCTGGTCAGCGCCTCGTCCAGCAGGTCCGGGTTGATGTTGCCCGACTCGGGCTCGCTGTCCACGAAGTGCGGCTCGGCGCCGACGTAGCGGATCGCGTTGACGGTGGCCGCGAAGGTCAGCGTGGACACCGGCACGACGTCACCGGGCCCGACGCCCCAGGACACCAGCGCCAGGTGCAGGGCCGCCGTGCCGGAGGACAGCGCCACGGCGTACTGCCGCTTGCAGCGGTCGGCCACCTCGCGCTCGAAGATCTCCAGATCCGGACCGGCCGGCGCGATCCAGCCGGAGCGCATCGCGGCCAGGACGTATTCCTGCTCGTGCTCGCCGACGTCCGGAGGCGACAGCAGGATCTTGAAGGTCACGAAACGCTCCTCGTCTCGAGAGCCGAGCTGCAGCGTCGTGCACGCGTCCCTCAGCTCGCGCACGATGCCGTGCCGGCTCGCCCACGGGTCCAGGGTGCGGGCGTCGAGGGCGTCGTAGTGCGGCACGCCGGCGTGCGAGATCAGCGGATGCACCGGCCGGGTGTCCAGCTCGCCGTCCCCGAAGAGCTCCTCGTGCAGCTTCTCCCCCTCGCGCATGCCGGTGTAGACGATCTCGACGTCCTCCCCGGACATCTCGATCAGCTGCCGCGCGACCGACTCGATCGAGACCGGGTCGCCCATGTCGAGGATGAGCACCTCGCCGTCGCTGCCGATCGCGGCCGCCTGGATGACCAGCTGCACGGCCTCCTGGATCGTCATGAAGAAGCGCGTCACCCGGGGGTCGGTCACGGTGACCGGGCCTCCGGCGGCGATCTGGGCGGCGAAGGCGGTGAGCACCGAGCCGCGGCTGCCGAGCACGTTGCCGAAGCGCACGCTGAGGAAGGTGCCGTCGCTCTGCCGGGCCATGTCGGCGGTCAGGCCCTCGGCCAGGCGCTTGGAGTAGCCCAGCACGCTGGTCGGGTTCGCCGCCTTGTCGGTGGAGACGTTGACGAACTTCTCCACCCCGAACTCGGCGGCCGCCTCGAGCAGGGTGAGCGTGCCCCAGACGTTGGTCTTGATCGCCTCGCCGGGCGCCTTCTCCAGCAGCGGCAGGTGCTTCAGCGCCGCGGCGTGGAAGACGACCTGCGGGCGGCGCTGCTCGAAGAGGTCGTGGATGAAGGCGGTGTCCCGGATGTCGCCGAGCACGGTCTCGTCGGTGTCCAGCATCGCCTTGCCATAGATGGACAGCTCCACGGCGTGCAGGGCCGACTCGTCGCGGTCGAGCATCATCAGCTCGGCGGGGCCGAACTTCGCGATCTGGCGGCACAGCTCCGAGCCGATCGAGCCGCCCGCGCCGGTGACCAGCACGCGCTTGTCGGTGAGGTAGTCCGCGATCGAGGCGACGTCGGTGTCGATCTGGTGGCGGCCGAGCAGGTCGGTGACGTCGATGTCGCGCACGTCCGAGATCGCCACCCGGCCGCTGTGCAGCAGCTCCGAGGTCTTCGGCAGCACCTTGAGGTCGACGCCGGCCTCGCGGGCCAGCGTGCTCAGCTGGCGCATCAGGTCCGCGGACGCGCTCGGGATCGCCACGATCGCCGTCCGGGCACCGACCTCGGCGGCCACCTCGGTGAGGTCCGTGGTCCGCCCGAGCACGGCCACGCCGCGCAGCCGCCGGTGTCGCTTGGCGCGGTCGTCGTCCAGCAGCGCGACCGGCTGCCACTGCGCTGTCGGAGTCGCGCAGCATCGAGCGGATCAGCTGGTCGCCGGCGTCGCCGGCGCCGATCACGACGGTCCGCGACCGCGGCCCACCGCCGAGAGCCGCGGCGCTGCGCCGCTCCCGGACGACGCGGTAGATCGCGCGCGCCCACACCATCAGGGCCAGCGCCACCACGGGCGCGAGCACCACGACGGGCCCGGTCGCGAACGGCCCGAGCGCGTAGTTGACGACCAGCTGGACCAGGCCGACCACTCCGGCCACCGTGCCGAGCAGGACGGCGTCCTCGAAGCTCCCGATGACCGAGCGGCCCTGGTGCAGCTTCACCGTCCAGCCGAGCACCACGAAGGCGAGACCGCAGCAGCCGCCGAGGACGAACACCTGGGCAAGCGGGTGGACCGCAGTCTCGCCGGCGAGCCGCTGCAGGGAGGCGAGACCCACGAACGCCGACAGCCAGGCCAGGGCGTCGGCGACAGCCAGCGCGACGGGTCGGACGGAGCGTAGACGTCGAACGTGCATCGACCACGTCTACAACTCCCCTGCCCCGAAACAAGTGCATCGTCAGCCTAACGAAATCGGCCCGAAAGCGTTCTGGCAGTCCTCTGGCGCTGGCCATTGTGGCCTCTTTCTGCCTGATTCGCAGCAATGCATCGGTATAGACCTCCGCGGTCAGCCACCTAGCTTGCCTGCTGAAGGGTCCGGGGACCGCTCCCCGAGTCGGTGACGACGTACCGTTCCGGATGCTGAGCCACGGGCCGATGTGATCTAGGCTTGCCCGGATCACGCCGGGACGGCGGGACGCACGTCGACAGGGAGCATCTTGGAACTCCGTGACTACCTGCGCATCGCGCGCCGGCGCTGGGTGCTCATCCTCGGCACCGTCGTGGCCGCGGTCGCCATCGCCGCGGCCGTCACCTCGCAGATGACGCCGCTCTACGCCTCCACCTCGCGGGTGTTCATCTCCACCACCCCGAGCAACTCCTCCGACGCCTACCAGGGCAGCCTGTTCTCCGAGCAGCGGGTGAGCTCCTACGCCGACGTGATCGGCGGTCTCGAGCTCGCCCAGCGGGTGATCAACGACCTCGACCTGAACATGTCCGCCTCGGAGCTGTCCAGCAAGATCGACGCCTCGGTCGTGCCCGGAGACCGTGGTCCTGAAGATCACCGTCACCGACGCCAACGCCCGGCAGGCGCAGCGGATCAACCAGGCGGTCGTCAAGGAGCTCAAGGACTTCGTCACCGAGCTGGAGACGCCGCCGGGCAAGTCGACGCCGCTGCTGAAGGGCACCCTGGTCGACACCCCGCGGCTGCCCACGTCGCCGGTCTCCCCCAACCCGGTGCGCAACCTCGGGCTGGCCCTCGTGCTCGGGCTGCTGCTCGGCTTCGGCCTCGCCGTGCTGCGGGAGCTGCTGGACACCTCGGTCAAGTCCATCGAGGACGTGCCGGCCCTGGCCGAGGTGCCGGTGCTCGGCGGCCTCGCCTACGACAACGACGTGCAGCGTGCACCCGCTGATCAGCACGCTGCCCTCGCACGCCGCCCGGGTGGAGTCCTTCCGGGTGCTGCGCACCAACCTGTCCTTCATCGACGTCGACCAGGCCACCAAGGCCTTCGTGGTGACCAGCTCGGTCCCCGAGGAGGGCAAGTCGACCACCGCGGTGAACACCGCGATCGCGATGGCCAGCGCCGGTCAGAGCACGCTGCTCATCGACGGTGACCTGCGCCGGCCCCAGATGGCCAAGATGCTCGGGCTCGAGGGCCAGGTCGGGCCTCACCACCGCCCTGGTCGGCCACGCCGACATCGAGGACACCATCCAGGTGCACGCCCAGTCCGGCCTCAGCGTGATGGCCGCCGGCCCGCTCCCGCCCAACCCCGCCGAGCTGCTGCAGTCCCAGGCGATGGAGGACCTGCTCACCAAGCTGCGCGAGCGCTACTCGGTGATCATCATCGACGCCCCGCCGCTGCTGCCGGTCACCGACGCGGCGCTGCTGGCCGCCCAGACCGACGGCGCCATCCTGGTGGTGCGGCACGGCGAGACCACCCGCGACCAGCTCACCGGCGCGGTGGAGCGGCTCGAGGGCGTGGAGAGCCGGCCGCTGGGCGTCATCTTCAACATGATGCCGATGCGCCGCGGCGCGCGGGTATGGATACGGCTACGGCTACGGCTACGGCTACGCACCCGAGGAGCCGGCCGCGGCGAAGACGCCGAAGACCCGGCGGGCCACGTCGGAGCCGAAGCGGCGGGTGAAGGAGCAGGAGGAGGAGCGCGTTGCTCCTCCGCGGCGGTCGCTGTAGGTCAGTTGGAGGCGGCCTCGAAGTCGTCTGACGAGGACCAGGGGGCCGCGTTCAGCATCCGGGTGCGGGTGGCCAGCTGGCGGCAGGCGCGGGCGAGGTCGCGGCTGATCGACACCGGCGGGGCGTAGGGGTCCAGGTCCGCGGCGGCGTCCGGCCGGTACGCCGGCACCGGGGCGTGCGAGATCAGCGGGTGGTGCGGCCGGACGTCGGCCTCGTGCTCACCGAAGAGCTCCTCGTGCAGCTTCTCGCCCTCGCGCAGGCCGGTGTAGACGATCTCGATCCGCCGCCCGGAGAGCTCGATGAGCTGCTCGGCCACCTGCTTGATCGGCACCGGCTCGCCCATGTCGAGCACCAGCACGTCACCGTTCTCGCCCAGCGCGCCGGCCTGGATGACCAGCTGCACGGCCTCGGCGATCGTCATGAAGTAGCGGCTCACCCGCGGGTCGGTGACCGTCACCGGACCGCCGTTGGCGATCTGGGCGGTGAACGTGGTGAGCACCGAGCCCCGGCTGCCGAGCACGTTGCCGAAGCGGACGCTCATGAACCGCCCGTCGGCTCCGCGGGCCGCCGCAGAGGTGAGCCCTTCGGCCAGGCGCTTGGTGTAGCCGAGCACGCAGCCGGGGTTGGCCGCCTTGTCGGTGGAGACGTTGACGAAGCGCTCCACACCGACCGCGAGCGCGGCGTCCAGCACCGCCTGGGTGCCCCACACGTTGGTCTTCACCGCCTGCCCGGGCGCCGCCTCGAGCAGCGGCAGGTGCTTGAGCGCCGCGGCGTGGAAGACCACCTCCGGCTGGCGCCGCTTGAAGAGGTCCAGCAGGTAGCGCGGGTCGCGGATGTCGCACAGCTCGGTGTCGTCGGAGTCCAGCAGCGCCTGACCGTGCAGGGAGAGCTGCACGGCGTGCAGGGCCGACTCGTCCCGGTCGAGCATGATCAGCTCGGCCGGGCCGAACTTGTGGATCTGGCGGCACAGCTCGCTGCCGATCGAGCCACCCGCGCCGGTGACCAGCACCCGTTTGCCGGTCAGGTAGTCCGCGATCGAGTCCACGTCGGTCTCGATCTGGTGGCGGCCCAGGAAGTCGGTGACCTCGATGTCGCGCACGTCCTCGATCTGGACGTGCATCGGGTTGGTCAGGTCGTTGCGGCCGGGGAGGACCTTCAGGTCCAGGCCGGCGGAGTTGGCCAGCCGGTTGAAGTCACCCACCAGGTCGTTGCCGGCGCTGGGCATGGCCAGGATCGCGGTGGTCGCGCCGTGTCGTTCCGCGACGTCGGCGAAGTCCCGAGTGCGACCCACCACCGGGACGCCGCCCAACCGTCGGTGTCGCTTGAGGGGGTCGTCGTCGACCAGCGCGACCGGCACCCAGGGGCAGCGGGAGTCGCGGCGCATGTCGGTGATCAGCTGGGCGGCGCCCTCGCCGGCGCCGATCACCACGACCGGCTCGCGGCCCTCGGTGGCGCCGACGTCGCGCAGGACCGCCCACTCCTTGACCACCCGGTAGGCCGCGCGCGCTCCGATGATCAGCACGAAGGTGCACATCGGCCCGGTCACCGAGACCGAGATCCGCGCCGGAGCGCCGAGCGCGAGATTGACCGCCAGGGCGCCCGAGGCGACCGTCGCGAAGACCAGGGAGGTCAGCACGGCGTCCTCGAAGGAGCCCAGCCGCGCCCGGCCCTGGTGCAAGCGCAGCGGGAGGCCGAGGACGACGAAGGCCAACCCTGACCCCAGCCCGAGGGCCACCGCCGGATAGATGACGCCGAAGTGGCTGTAGCCCACGGCGTACTGCAGCAGTGCCATCGCCGCGAAGCCCGCCACCCAGGCACACATGTCCCAGAGCACGAGCAGTAGGTCCGCACCGGCCGGACCGCGTTCAACATCTGTTTCACGAACTTCCCCCGGGAGTCTGTTCGCCACCCCAACAGGTCACGGTGCCGTCATGCGCGCAAGGCGTCAACCCGAACCGGTGTACAGCTGTACCGTTTCTGGACCACTTGTCCGTGAAAAATCCGCGATGAGGCGCCGCGGTTGACAATCCCTACTGATTCAGGTCGGCCTGCACAGTCCTGGCCCACAGCGCCGAGCCGGCGGCGTTGGGCCGGGCTCCGTCGAGCAGCAGCGAGGGCAGGTTGCCCCGCTTGACGAAGGCCTTGTGCACGTCGATGACCGGCACCTGGTCCTCGACCGCGCGCTCGCGCAGGTGCGTCGACCGCTGCGTCCTGCTCTTCCGCGGCGTCCCCGGTGGAGGGATTCTGCAGGACCCAGGCGACCGGCACGTCGTCCCAGCGCTTGGTGATGCCCTTGTCCAGCGCCTTCAGCGTGCGTGTCCAGCTCGGCCGGCGTGCGGTCGTGCCCGACGTTGAGCAGCACGGCGTCGGGCCTGGCGTCGACCTCACCCAGCTTGGTGGCGTAGTCGGCCTCCGCGGAGCGATAGCTGAGGTTCCAGATGGTCAGCGCCCCGACCCCCGCTGCCGTAGCGGAACTCGGTGAACGACTGCTCGACCGGGTCCCACTGCTGGAGCGAGACCTGCCGCGCGCCACTGCGGGCCAGGTCCTGCGCCCACAGCGAGACCCACTCCCCCGGCTCGTCGCCCGTGGAGTCGCCCGACCACCAGGACGTCGCCGGCCGCGGCCACGGCCTTGGCGAACGGCTTCAGGCTCGGCGGACGCTTCGGCTCGGCCTTCGGCGACTCCTCCGCGGACGGCTTCGCCGCGTCCGTGTCCTGCGGCCGCGGTCGGCCCCGCGCCGGAGGCCTCCACCCCGGTGTGCTGCCGGAAGTCGTAGACCACCCACGCGGCGTACGCCGTCACCGCGATCGCGGCGAGGACCACGAGGGCCTCTTGCAGCCGGCGGCCGAGGGCGGGGAAGTTCACGGACGCGAGGCTATCGGTCCGCCGCCTGCCGACCGGGGAATGGGCCCACGCCCGGCCTCATCGCCTCAGTCGCAGCGGCCGTAGTCGTCCTCGTGCCGCTCGATGTCGTCCTCGCCGGTGTAGCCGCCGAGCTGCACCTCGACGATCATCAGCTCCTCGTCGCCCTCGTTGGCCAGGCGGTGCATGGCGCCGAGGGGTACGTCGATGGACTCGCCGGCGTGGACCACGCGGACGGCGCCGTCGACCGTGGCGGTGGCCGCACCGTGGATCACCACCCAGTGCTCCGAGCGGTGCTCGTGGGTCTGCAGCGAGAGCCGGCAGCCCGGGTTCACGTGGATCCGCTTGATCTTGTAGCCGTCGTTGACGTCGATCACGTGCCAGGAGCCCCACGGGCGCTGCTCGCTGTCCAGCGTCGTCGTCAGGTCGCTCGCCTCACGCTGCTCCAACATAATCACGTCCCGTCCAACGGCAGCCCACGGAGAGGGTGACAAACCATCCCCAAGCGGTCTAGGACGGTCGGGTGCGAGTCGCCACCCAACCGCCGTCGGTCAGCGTAACGGCCCGGCGCCCGGTCCGGGACCAGAGTGCGCAAGCCGCGACGCGGCCTCAGCGGTCGCGCGCGAGCCACCACCGGCGTACGGCGGGCGCGAGCAGCGCCCCGATCAGGGCGCCGAGGGTGTTGGAGACGACGTCGCGGAACTGGGCGCTCCGGCCGGTCAGCAGCACGGCCTGCACCGCCTCGATCGAGAGCGAGCCGACGAACCCGTAGGCCGTCCACCGCTCCCAGGACCACGCCGGCCACAGCAGCGAGACCAGCAGCGGGACCGGCGCGATCATCAGCGCGTTGAGGCCGAACTCGACCCGGCCACCGGACACCACGCCCGACGGTGCGCCCAGGCGCAGCAGCACGTCTGTGGTCCCCCGGACCACGGTCGCTGCCGGCCCGGCGCTCGGCCACAGCAGGATGAAGGCGAGGACGGCGCAGTAGCCCACCAGTGCCGTCAGCAGCCAGCGCCGCGTCCGCGGGCCGACCGACTGCTCCCCCCGTCGCAGCACCGCTCAGAGCCGAGGTCGCACGTGCAGCCCGACCTCGGGGTCGACCACGACCTGCTGCGTCGCAGGCATCCCGTCGACCTCCAGCGGCGCGTCCAGCGCCACGTTGCGCTTGAGCAGCGCCAGCGCGATCGGGCCGGCCTCGAAGTGTCGCGCGGAGCTGCCGACGAAGCCGACCTGCTTCTCGCCGCTCGACCACCGGCGCCCCGACCTCGGGCAGCCGGTTCTCCGAGCCGTCGAGGTGCAGCAGCGTCAGCCGCCGCGGCGGGCGGCCCAGGGTGTGCACCCGGGCGACCGTCTCCTGGCCGCGGTAGCAGCCCTTGTCCAGGTGCACCGCCCCCCACGGCGCGTCGGAGACCCAGCCGACCTCGTTGGGGATGGTGCGGTGGTCGGTGTCCACGCCGAACCGCGGCTCGCCGCGGGCGATCCGCAGCGCCTCGAAGGCCCACAGCCCGCAGGCCGGGCCCGCGGCCTCGGCGTACTTGCCCAGCTCGGTGCGGGGGAAGACGTCGTACTTGCCGGCGTCCTCCACCGGCCGCCAGGCGACCGCCATCTGCTCGGTGAGGTCCTCGACCTCGACGCGCATCATGAACCGCATCCGGTCCAGCCACTCCACCAGCGCGGCCGCTTGGCCGGGCTCGGTGTGCGCGGTGAAGGCCTCGCCGTCGTCCACGCCGTACATCACGTGCTCCACGTGCCCCTGCGGGGACAGCACCAGCGCCACCGTCGGCGCACCGGGCTGCAGCGACTCGAAGTGCTGCGTGGTCAGCGAGTGCAGCCAGGTCAGCCGGTCGGGCCCGGAGACGCGCAGCACCCCGCGGTGGGAGAGGTCGACGAACCCCTCCCCCTGCGACAGGGTGCGCTGCTCGGCGTTGAACGAGCCGTAGTGCGCGGCCACCGGGGCGTCGATGCCGTCCCCGGCGACCGCACCGGGCAGGTCAAGCAGTGGACTACGCATGCACCCATCCTCCCCGATGACTGGTCGCGCTCGTCTCCGCGGCGGTCCACGTGCTCATCGCCGCCCTCAGCGTGGCACCGGCGGGTCCTGCCAAGCGGAGTAGGTCCCCGTCCTTCGCCACTCCTCGAGGGCCGCGTGCTTGCTGCCTCTCCACCGCACCGCCGGGACCACCTCGGTGGCCACCAGCGACTCGGCCACGTGCGCAGTGGGAACCTGCTGCTCAGGGTCCACCGGCTCCAGCAGGTAGGGCGCCAGCAGCCTCGGGCCGAAGAGCACGACGACCTCTGTGCCGGGTAGTGCCGCAGACGGCGCCGAGAACCCCTCGTGTCCCTCCCGGCGCAGACGTTCGGCCAGATCCTGGGTGGGCCGGAAGTCGTCGGACACCAGTTGCTCGGCAGACACCCCGAACGATCCGGCGTTGTCGAAGGTCACCGAGGGCAGTGCCGCCGTGTCCAGCCGGGCCGCCCACAGGCGCAACCTGACGGTGTCCAGGTCATCGGCGAGGGCGCGTCCTGACCAACGAAGGAGCTCAGCGGCCGGTCCCAGCGGATGGACGCACCAGTACTGCGTGACCTGGTCCGAGGCCCGGTTGTACCGGCCGGCGCTCCGATTCGGGCTGACCCACCAGGGAGAATCCCACTGGGCATGGCGATAGACGATCGTCGCCACGTCGTCATCCGGCAACCGTCGAGCGTGCCCGCGAGGCCAGTCGCACCAGGCGCGGCAGTGCCAACGGGTCCGCCAGGAGCTCCCGCGGGGCCTGTCCACCGAGATCCGGATGGCCACGGTCGAACCAGCGCAAGACACCGGGCCCGGTGAAGACGTGGCGGAGGTGTCCCACCACCCGGGCAACGGCGCGCAGCCGCGCTTCGTCTGCACCACTGGGCCGGGAAGGCGCCGTGCCGGCAACCCACCGCTGGAAGGTCCTCGGCGAGACGCCCAAGAGCGCGGCGACCTCCGTCTGGGGCGCAGCGAGCACCGAGAGCAGCCACCCCAGCACGTCCTGGATCGGTGCGTCCTCGTCGGTTGGCGCCTCATCGAGGATGTCGCGCAGCGCTTGGCGCAGACGTTCCAGCGCCAGGCGCACTTGTCGTCGACGAGCTGCTTCGTTGTCGTGCCGCAGGCCCTTCTCAGCCGAGAGGGCGGCCGCGAGCAGCGCCTGTCCCAGGTAGGGATCGACGCCCTGCACACCCCATCCGCGCTGTGCGGTCTCCAGTCGGTCCGCGACCTTGTCGATCAGCTTGGCCACCTCCGCCGGGACGGTGTCCGCACCGGTCATCACCCGACCGGCCTGCTCGACCTCCGCGTAGAGGTCCCGGGCGAGCTCCTGGAACGGAACCGCCGTTGGCGTCGACATGACGTGAGCCTACGCCAGGGGACCGCCAAGCCGGGCGGCGACGCGTTCCTCAGGCACGGCAGTCGGCACAGGTGCCGAACACGGTCAGGTGGCCGTAGTCCGGCTCGAAGTCGTGCGCCGCGGCCAGCGGACCGAGCGCCGCCTCGATGTCGTCGCGGCTGATGCTGGTCACCTTGCGGCAGCTGCGGCAGACGAAGTGGGCGTGCTCGTGGCCGCGGGCGGAGTGGTACGTCGGCGCCCGGTCGGTCAGGTGGGCGTGCCGGATCAGGCCGAGCTCGTCGAGCAGCTCCAGGGTCCGGTAGACCGTGGAGAGGTTGATCGACTCCGAGGTGGTGCGCACCTCGGCGTACACCTCGTCGGGGGTGGCGTGCCCGAGCTTCTCCACCGCCCGCAGCACCAGCTCGCGCTGCGGGGTCAGCCGGTGGCCGCCCGCGCGCAGCCGCTCCTGCCAGTCGGTCTCGACCGGGTCGGCCATCGCTACTGCCGCTTCAGCTGGGCGTGCGTGTGCGGCTGCAGGGGCTGGCCGACGGCGGCCATGTCGAAGGCATACATCAGGTCGCCGTTGACGTAGCCGTAGAGGCGGTTGCCGCCGGCGTACTCCTTGGCGGTGGCGGTCCGGGCCACCGCGTCGGTGGCGATCTCGAAGCGCGGCTGCTCCTCGTGGAGCTGGCCGTACCAGATCTCCACGAAGCCGGTGTTGTGCGTCAAGAGGAGCTCCAGCTTGCCGTCCTCCAGGCAGCGCAGGAAGCCGGTCTCCTGGGCGGCCTCGCGGACGTGGTTGCCCTGCTCGTCGAGGATCCAGGCCCGGCTGAGGTAGTGGAAGAACGGCCGCCCGTCCTGCTGGAAGATGATCTCCTGGCCGAAGTCGAACGGCTCGATCGTCGGGTAGTCGCCGTGCCCGTTGCCCACCCAGCGGCCCAGCAGCCACGACAGCCGCGCGCAGTTGGGGTGGATGTTGTCCGGGATCTCGAACGGCACGTCAGCGCTCCAAGTCGTCGTCGGTCGTCGGGTCGGTGGCCCGCTTCAGCCGGCGCAGCGCCACGAACGCGAGCGCTCCGACGGCCAGCGCGGCCGCCGCGACGGCCACGACGAAGAGGGCCTCCACCCGGCTGAGTCTAGGGTCGACCCGTGAGGTCGCTGCTGATCAAGTGCACGGTCGGTGCGGAGGAGCCCGAGCGGGCCAACCAGGCGTTCACGGTCGCCGCCGCCGGCGCGGCGATGGGCGCGCCGGTGTCGCTGTGGCTGACCGGGGAGGCGACCTGGTTCGCCGTACCCGGCCGGGCGGATGCCTTCGACCTCCCGCTGGCCACCCCGCTCGCCGAGCTCCGCGACACCGTCCTGGCCGTCGGGCTCGGTGACCGTGTGCAGCCAGTGCGCCGCCCGCCGGTCGCTGGAGCAGCACGACCTGGTGCCCGGCGTACGCATCGCCGGCGCCGCCGCCTTCGCCGAGGCCGCGCTGGATCCGCAGGTCCAGGCGCTCGTGTACTGACCGGATCGCGCCCAGCCGGTGACCTACCGTGCACGCATGCGGCGCGCACTGATCACCGGCATCACCGGCCAGGACGGCTCCTACCTGACCGAGCTGCTGCTCGGGAAGGGCTACGAGGTGCACGGGCTGGTCCGGCGCGCCTCGACGCTGAACCGGCTGCGGATCGACCACCTGCACCAGGACCACAACCTGCACCTGCACTACGGCGACCTCACCGACGGCGTCAGCCTGGTCAACCTGATCCACGCCATCAAGCCGCACGAGGTCTACAACCTGGCCGCGCAGAGCCACGTGAAGGTGTCCTTCGAGATGCCGGAGTACACCGCCTCCACCGACGCCGTCGGCACCCTGCGCCTGCTCGAGGCGATCCGCGCCTCCGGGCTGGACTGCCGCTTCTACCAGGCCTCGACCTCGGAGATGTTCGGCGCGACTCCCCCGCCGCAGAACGAGTCGACCGCGTTCTACCCCCGCTCGCCGTACGGCGCCGCCAAGCTCTACTCCCACTGGGTGACGGTCAACTACCGCGAGGCCTACGACCTCTTCGCGGTCTCCGGGATCCTGTTCAACCACGAGTCGCCGCGGCGCGGGGAGAGCTTCGTGACCCGCAAGATCACCCTCGGCGTCGCCGCGATCAAGCACGGCGTCACCGACACCCTCGAGCTGGGCAACCTCAGCGCGGTGCGCGACTGGGGCTACGCCAAGGAGTACGTCGAGGGCATGTGGCGGATGCTCCAGCAGGACGAGCCCGACGACTACGTGCTCGCCACCGAGACCGGCCACACCGTCGAGGACTTCTGCCGCGAGGCGTTCGCCCACGCCGGCCTGGACTGGCGCGACCACGTCGTCTACGACAAGGAGTTCGAGCGGCCCACCGAGGTCGACGCCCTCATCGGGGACGCGAGCAAGGCCCACCGTGTGCTCGGGTGGAAGGCCGAGACCAAGGCGCCCGGAGCTGGCCCGGCTGATGGTCGACGCCGACATCGAGCAGATGGGCCATCTGCTCAAGCAGCAGTGACCGCCCGGTGAGCTGTCACCTCGTCACCGGGGCCGGCGGCCAGGACGGGATCCTGCTGGCCCGGCTGCTGTCCTCCGCGGGCCACCGGGTCGTCGCCACCACCCTCTCCGGGGAGCGCGACCTGCTCTCGGAGCTGCCCGGGGTGGAGGTCGTCGCCCTGGACGTCCGGGACACCGACGCCTACGAGAAGCTGATCTGGGAGCACCGCCCCGACGTCGTACACCACCTCGCCGCGCTGAGCTCCGTGGGCGCCAGCTGGGACGACCCGGCCGGGACCCGCGAGGTCAACCAGACGGCCGTGGAGGCGGTGCTGTCCCGGCTGGACGCCTCCGGCCCGCGGTTCGTGTTCGCCTCCAGCTCGGAGGTCTTCGGGCAGGTGGCCTCCGGGGTGGCCTCCCCCGCGACCCCGCTCGCGCCGGTCAACCCGTACGGCGAGGCCAAGGCCGCCGCACACCGGGCCGTCGTCGCCGCACGGGGGGCCGGCGTGGCCGCGACCAACCTGATCCTCTTCGGCCACACCAGCGCGCTCCACGACGACCGCTTCGTGCTGCCCACGATCGTGCGGCAGGCGGTGGAGGTGGCCCGCGGGGACCGAGACGTCCTCGAGCTCCGCGACCCCACGATCGCCCGCGACTGGGGCTCGGCCCACGACTTCGTGCGCGCCTTCGCCCTGCGCCGCCGACGGACCGCCCGGTGACTACGTGGTCGCCACCGGGCAGCTGCACCGGCTCTCCGAGGTCGCCGCCTGGGCGCTGGCGGCGGCCGGCGCCTCCCCGTCGCTGGTCAGCTCCTCGGCCGCGCCCGACCGCCCCAACGACTACGGCGGCGTGGTCGGCGACATCAGCCTCACCACCTCGGCGCTCGGCTGGCGCCCGCAGCGGACATTGCGTCAGGAGATCGAGGCGATGGTGGCCGCGCAGCTCGGTCGCTGAACCGCCTCGCTTCGCCGATGCGGGGTAACTTTCCGGCAACAGGCGCCGACGACTTACCCCGAACCCGCAACGCGGAGTCCGTTCGGGCCTCCGGAGGCACCAAACCGCACTCTCAGCGGCGGTTCGGGGATCCTTTCCCGACCAATGCCGGCGAAGTTCCCCGAACCGGCACCAAGACTGGGGCACCGCAGCCGGATCAGGCCGCCGGCAGCCCCAGGAGCTCCCGCGCCTCGGCGGGGGTCATCGGCTCGCGCTGGGCCATCCGACCCAGCTCGGCGGCGCGGGTCACCAGCTGGTCGTTGTGCTCGACCGGGACGCCGCGGGCCAGGGTGAGCACGTCCTCCATGCCCACGCGCAGGTGGCCCCCCTTCGACAGGGAAGCCAGCGCCACCGGCAGGGTCGAGCGGCCGATGCCGGTGGCCGACCAGCTCGTGACCGCCGACGGGAGGGCGGCGACGGATGCGACCAGCGCGTCCGCCGTACCGGGCATCCCGCCGGGGACGCCCATCACCAGGTCGACGTGCACCCGGCCGCCGTACGGCAGCCCGTAGCGGTCCAGCAGCCGGTGCAGCGCCGCCACGTGACCGAGGTCGAACAGCTCGAACTCCGGCACCACCTCCCGCTCCTGGGAGAGCTGGTAGAGCTCGCAGACGAACGGCCACGGGTTGGAGAAGACGTCGTCGCCGAAGTTGGTCGTGCCCATGGTCAGCGAGCAGGAGTCCGGCTGGGCGTCCAGGACCCGGAGCCGGTCCTCGAGGTGGTCGTGCACCGAGCCGCCGGTGGAGAGCTGGACGACCAGCGAGGTCGACTCCCGCAGCGCCGCGACCGTCTCCTTCAGCCGGCCCAGGTCCAGGGTCGGCTGGTGCTCGTCGTCGCGGATGTGCACGTGGATCATCGCCGCGCCCGCGGCCTCGCAGCGCTGCGCCGTCTCGACCAGCTCGGCCAGCGTGGTGGGCAGCTGCGGACAGTCGGTCTTCGCCGTCTCCGCGCCGGTGGGCGCCACGGTGATCAGGAGGTCTCCCATGGAGGGAAAGTTACCGGCATGCGTGCTGTGCTCCAGCGGGTGACCGAGGCCTCCGTCACCGTCGGCGACGAGATGGTCGGGCGGATCAAGGAGCCCGGACTCGTCGTGCTGCTGGGCGTCACCCACGACGACGCGCGCGCCGACGTCGACTGGATGGTCCGCAAGGTCCGGGACCTGCGCCTGCTCCATGAGGAGAAGTCGGTGGCCGACCTCGGCGCGCCGGTGCTGGTGGTCAGCCAGTTCACCCTCTACGGCGACGCCCGCAAAGGGCGCCGACCGACCTGGCAGGCGGCCGCGCCCCGCGAGCACTCGGAGCCGCTCGTCGCGCAGGTGGTGGACCGGCTCCGGGAGGCCGGGACGCACGTGTCGACCGGCGTCTTCGGCGCGCAGATGGCGGTGGCGCTGGTCAACGACGGGCCGGTGACCGTGCTGCTGGACAGCAGGAGCTGAGCCGCCGCTACCGCGCGTGCCGGCGCCGGTGCCGCCGCAGCGCGAGGAACAGCCAGGCGCCCAGCAGCGCTCCGGTGGTGTTCGCGACCACGTCGCTCATCGCGGCTTCTCGACCCGGGCATCACCGCCTGGGCGGCCTCGACGGCCACGGAGGCCAGGAAGACGTACGCGGTCCAGTCGCGCCACCGCAGCCGCGGCCACAGCATCGAGCCGAGCAGGCTGACCGGCGCGATGATGACCGCGTTGCTGACCACCTCCAGCCGCTCGTAGGTGACCCAGGACGACGGCAGCGGGAGGTGACTGCAGCGCATGGTCGCCGGTCCCAGACCAGGTCGGACTGGACGCCGAGGACGGCGTGAACACCGCCAGGGCCAGGAACGCCAGGTAGACGACCCAGACGGCCAGGAACGCCCGGCGGTGCCGGGGCAGCAGCCGTTCTGCCGGATCCGTGGGGTCAGGGCGGGGTTGCTCAGGCAGAGGGCGGCGCATCCCGCCGACCCAGCGCCCGGTAGGTCCAGCCCGCAGCGCGCCACCGCTCGGGGTCCAGGCAGTTGCGGCCGTCGAGGACGCGGGGCACCGCGACCCAGGTCTTGGCCTCGGCGGGGTCGAGGTCGACGTACTCCGGCCACTCGGTGAGCACCAGAGTGAGCTCGGAGCTCTGCATCGCCTCCTCGGCGGTGGCGGCATAGCGCAGGTCCGGCCACCGCCGGGCGGCGTTGGGCACCGCCTTGGGGTCGGTGACCACCACGGAGGCGCCCTGCAGCTGCATCTGCGCGGCCACGTTGAGGGCCGGGGAGTCCCTGATGTCGTCGCTGTGCGGCTTGAACGCCGCGCCGAGCACCGCGACCCGACGGCCCACGATCGAGCCGCCGCACTCCGCGCGGGCCAGGTCGACCATCCGCACCCGGCGGCGCATGTTGATCGCGTCCACCTCGCGCAGGAACGACAGGGCCTGGTCGGCGCCCAGCTCCCCGGCGCGGGCCATGAACGCCCGGATGTCCTTGGGCAGGCAGCCGCCGCCGAAGCCGAGGCCGGCATTGAGGAAGCTGCGCCCGATCCGCTTGTCCATCCCGATCGCGTCGGCGAGCTCGGTGACGTCGCCGCCGGCGGCCTCGCACAGCTCGGCCATCGCGTTGATGAACGAGATCTTGGTGGCCAGGAAGGAGTTGGCCGCGGTCTTGACGAGCTCGGCGGTGGCGATGTCGGTGACCCGGCGCGGCACCCCGGCCGCGAGCATCGGGGCGTAGACCTCGTCGAGCACGCCGACGGTCTCGGCGCTCGGCATCGCCCGGGCGGACGCCGTAGACCAGGCGGTCCGGGCTCCAGGGTGTCCTCGACCGCGTGCCCCTCGCGGAGGAACTCCGGGTTCCACATCAGCCGAGCCCCGGGCTGAGCGCTTGCGCAGCTCGGCGAGGCGTTCGGCGGTGCCGACCGGCACCGTGGACTTGCCGACGACCAGATCGCCGGCCTTGACGACCTCCAGGAGGTTCGCCATCGCCGCGTCGACGTAGGAGACGTCGGCGGCGTTCTCCCCCTTGCGCTGGGGCGTCCCCACGCAGATGAAGTGCACGGTCGCGTCGGCGGCCGCGGTGTGGTCGGTGCTGAAGCGAAGCCGCCCAGTGGCGAGCGTCTCCTGCAGCATCTTCGCGAAACCCGGCTCGTGGAAGGGCGGCTCCCCTGCAGACAGCGCCGTGACCTGGGACTCGAGGACGTCGATGCCCACCACGTCATGACCCAGGCTCGCCATGCAGGCGGCGTGCACGGCACCCAGGTAGCCGCAGCCGAAGACCGAAACCTTCATGCGCTCACTCTCTCAACTTCGCATCCTGGTGCGTCATGCACCTCAGACCTTCACTCTGTGAGGCCGTCCCCGCGTCCGGTTTCCGGTCGGCGCGGCAACATCGCCAGCCGATGTCGATGCGCCGAACGCGGCGGGGTCCATCTGGGCCACCGGCACCGGCCTGAAAGCCCCCGTTGAGTTGCTCGGCGTCATGCTAGATGGCTGCGAAGTCGTACACCTGACTTCCCACCCGATATCAGGGGGGCTCTTCCGGCTTTGAGTCCTGATCCCCCGGGCTGCGTGTGGTGTCTTGGGACAGTCGGAGCAGAGCCGCCAGGCGTCATGCAAGGCACAGACCCGGCCCAGCGCCTGCGCGTCATCAGCTGCCGGTGGCGCGGGCGAGGAGGGCACGGACCAGGCCCCACGACGGCCCGGTCGGCGCCAGGATCGTGGTGTGCGTGGCGGTCGTCGGCACGTTGTACGCCGACCCGCCGGCCTTCCGGGCGGCCACCACGTAGGTCTGGCCCTGAGCCGCGCTGACGATCGTGTCCTGGTTGCCGCGCATCGCCCAGACCGGGCAGCGCGCCGGCACCAGCGCGATCGGGTCGCCGAGGGCATAGTGGTGCGGCACCTCCGACGGCAGCCCGCCCATGAAGTCCGCGACGATCTCGCCGCCGAGGTGCTCGCGCGCGGCCAGCGCCAGGTTCAGCGGACCGGCCAGCGAGATCACGCCGAGCGGCTTCAGGCGCGGCGGACCGCCCGGCGTACGGCGGGTCCGCGACGCCGCCCACACCGCCAGCTGCGCCCCCGCCGACTGGCCGAGGTAGACCACCTTCTGGGTCAGCACACCCTTGTCGTAGCCGGACTCCGAGCGCCCGATCGAGGCGAGGTGGTCGATGCCGGCGGCCACGTCCTCGAACGTGCCCGGGAAGCCGCCGCCCAGGCCGACCCCGCGGTACTCGATGCTCCAGGTCGCATACCCCAGCGCGATCAGCGCCCGCTGCATCGGCAGGAAGCCGGCCATGCTGGCGTTGGCCAGCCAGCCGCCCCCGTGCACCATCACCACGGTCGCGCGCGGCTTCTCGACGGGCGGGGTGCCGAGCATGCCGATGTGCCACTTCCCGGGGCCGTAGGAGAGCTGCGCGAGCCGCTCCCCGATGGGCTGGTCGTTCGAGCGGCCGCAGGCCGACAGGGCCGCCCCGGCGCCGGAGAGCAGCAGGGCCCGGCGACCGAGGCGCGGGCCGGGGCTGCTCGGGGTCACGGGGTGAAGGTACTCGCGGAGCGGGGCGGTGGTTTCGACAAGCTCAACCGCCGATCTGAACAATGCCGGGCATGCGTGCCGTGCTGCAGCGGGTGACCGAGGCGTCCGTGAGCGTCGACGACGAGGTGGTCGGGCGGATCGACGGGCCCGGGCTCGTCGTACTCCTCGGCATCACCCACGACGACGGGCCGAAGGACGTCGCGTGGATGGTCCGCAAGATCCGCGACGTCCGGATCATGCGCAAGGAGTTGTCGGTGGCCGACCTCGGGGCGCCGGTGCTGCTGGTCAGTCAGTTCACCTTGTACGGCGACGCCCGCAAGGGCCGGCGCCCGACCTGGCAGGCGGCCGCTCCGCCGGCGGTGGCCCAGCCGCTGGTCGAGCAGGTCCGGGACGGGCTGCGGGCGGCCGGCACGCACACCGAGGAGGGCGTCTTCGGCGCCGACATGCAGGTGCAGCTGGTCAACGACGGACCCGTGACGCTTCTGTTGTCCAGTCGTTGAGACGCCGTGGACTTCAAGGACCTGCTGACACTGGTGCGACGTCGCTGGCTCTCCATCGCGGGGGCCACGCTCCTCGCCCTCCTGGCCAGCGCGGCCTTCACCTTCTCCGCCACCCCGCAGTACGCCTCCCACGCCCGGGTGTTCATCTCCAACGACACCAGCGGCGCCGGCGACGCCTACCTGTCCAGCCTGTTCTCCAGCGCGCGGGTGCAGTCCTACGCCGACCTGGCCGACAGCTACGAGATGATGCAGCGGGTCATCCTGACCCTGGACCTCAAGGAGTCCCCCGCCCAGCTCGCCAAGCGGGTCACCGCGAGCGTCGCGGACAGCACGGTGATCATCGACATCCAGGTCACCGACCCGAGCGCCGAACGGGCCCAGCGGATCGCGCAGGCCGACGCCGAGCAGCTCAGCAGCTACCTCGAGGAGCTGGAGACCCCGAAGGGCAAGTCGAGCACCCCGATCAAGGCCACCGTCGTCGACCCCGCCGGCCTCAACCTCGCCCCGGTGTCCCCGCGGATCGCGCTCAACCTCGGGCTGGCCGCGGTGATCGGTCTGCTGGTCGGGGTCGGCATCGCCATCCTGCGTGAGCTGCTCGACACCAGCGTGAAGACCCCCGACGAGATCGAGGAGCTCGCCTCCTCGGCGCTGCTGGCGACCATCCCGTTCGACAACGAGGTCACCCGCGTCCCGCTGATCACCGGGCAGAACCCGCACGCCCCGCGGGCCGAGCAGTTCCGGGTGCTGCGCACCAACCTGCAGTTCGTCGACATCGGCGCCGACCTCGGCATGTTCGTGGTCACCAGCGCGGTGCCCGGCGAAGGCAAGACGCTGACCTCGGCCAACCTCGCGATCGCGCTGGCCCAGGCCGGCCGCCGGGTGCTGCTCGTCGACGGCGACCTGCGCCGCGGCCGGGCGGCCGAGGTGTTCGGGCTCGAGCGCTCGGTCGGCTTCACCACCACGCTGATCGGCCGCACCGACCTGGCCGACGCGATCCAGGTCCACTCCGAGAGCGGCGTGCACGTGCTGGCCAGCGGCCCCACCCCGCCGAACCCCTCCGAGGTCCTGCAGTCGCCGGCCACCCGGGAGCTGCTCGGCCGGCTGCGGGCGGCGTACGACGTGGTCATCATCGACGCCCCGCCGCTGCTGCCGGTCGCCGACGCCGCGATCCTCTCCCGCGACACCGACGGCGCGATCATGGTCGTGGCCTACGGCAAGACCAGCCGTGAGGAGGTGCGCGGCGCCCGGCACCGCCTCGACAGCGTCGGCGCCCGCCTGCTCGGCGTGGTGGTCAACAAGGCCCCGCGCCGCGGCGGCCGGGCCTACGGCTACGCCGCGGAGTACACCTACGAGTACGCCCCCCAGACCAAGAGCTCGCCGAAGCCCTCCCGGCTCGGCTGGCCGCGACCACCTGGTGGCCGCACGTCGGCGAAGTCCTCGGCGAAGACCTCGGCGGAGGCCCCGGTCAAGGAGACGGTCCGGTGAAGATCTCGGTCGTCGGCTGCGGCTACCTCGGCGCGGTGCACGCGGCCGCCATGGCCGAGCTCGGACACGAGGTCATCGGCGTCGAGGCCGATCCCGAGCGCTGCCGGGCGCTGATGCAGGGTGTCGCCCCCTTCTACGAGCGCGACCTCGACGACCTGATGGCCCGCGGCCTGGAGTCCGGACGGCTCTGCTTCACCGCCAACATCAAGGAGGCCGCGGAGGCCACCGTGCACTTCCTGTGCGTCGGTACGCCGCAGAGCCACGGCCTCAACGCCGCCGACCTGTCCTACGTCGACGCCGCGATCGACGACATCGCCCTGATCGTCAAGCCCGGCGACCTGGTCGTGGGGAAGTCCACGGTGCCGGTCGGGACCGCCACCGTGCTCGCGGACCGGATCCGGGCGGCCTGCCCCGACGCCCTGCTGATGTGGAACCCCGAGTTCCTCCGCGAGGGCTTCGCGGTCGAGGACACCCTGCGCCCGGACCGGATCGTCTTCGGCGTCGCCGAGGGCCCCGAGGGCGAGCAGGCGGCCGGGATCCTCGAGCAGGTCTACGGGCCGATGCTGGAGACCACCCCGCTGATCGTCACCGACTACGCCACCGCCGAGCTGGTCAAGGTCGCCGCCAACGCGTTCCTGGCCACCAAGATCTCCTTCATCAACGCGATGTCGGACCTGTGTGACCTCGCCGGCGCCGACGTGGTCGAGCTCGCCGACGCGCTCGGCCACGACCAGCGCATCGGCCGACGCTTCCTCAACGCCGGGCTCGGCTTCGGCGGCGGCTGCCTGCCCAAGGACATCCGCGCGTTCATGCACCGCGCCGGCGAGCTGGGCGCGCAGCAGACGCTGACCTTCCTGCGGGAGGTCGACCACATCAACCTGCGCCGCCGGCAGAAGGTCGTGGAGATCGTCACCGCCTGGCTCGACGACTGGCTCGCCGGCCGGCGGGTCGCCGTACTCGGGGCCGCGTTCAAGCCCGACAGCGACGACATCCGCGACTCCCCCGCCCTCGCCGTCGCCGAGGCGCTGCACCTGATGGGCGGCCACGTCGTGGTCACCGACCCGCGGGCGCTGCCCAACGCCCGCCGCAAGAGCCCGGCGCTCTCCTACGCCGAGACCGTCGAGGAGGCCGTGGAGAACGCCGACGTGGTGCTGCTGCTCACCGAGTGGCGCGAGTACCGCGAGATCGACCCGCGCCGCCTCGCCGACCTGGTCAAGGGCCGCCGGATCCTCGACGGCCGGCACGCGCTCGACCGGCACGCCTGGATCGACGCCGGATGGGAGTACAAGTCCCTGGGACGTCCCGGTGCGTGAGCTCACCCTCCGGGCCGGCCTGCCCGCGGTCGGCGTCGCGGTCGTCGTGACCCTGGCGTACGTCGCCACGCTCGGCCTGATCCCCGCGCTCGCCTGCATCGGCCTGCTCCTGCTGGTGATCCTGGTGGCCGCGGTCGACCTGTCCCGGGCCGGCGCCGCGTTCTTCGCCGCCGGGATGTTCTTCGCCCCGCTGGAGTCGGTCCGCCCGATCCCCGACGGTCTGGTGACCGTCTCCGACGTCTTCCTCGCCGCCGGGATCGCGCTGCTGGTCCCGGCCCTGGCGGCCAACAAGGCGCGGCCGCCGGGGCTCGCGGTGGCCGCCTGGCTGACGCTCACGGTGATGTGCGTGGGGTCCTCGTTGGTCAGCGCCGACCCGATGCTCAGCCTGCAGGGCGCCTTCCGGCTGCTCAGCGCCGTGGTGGTGCTGCCCCTGGTCGTCTCGCTGTGGAACCCCTCGCAGCGGATCGTGACCGGCATGGCCTGGGCCTACGTCGCCGGGGCCGCCTTCGACGTGGTGGTCGGCACCGCCCAGGGCCCCGAGGCCAACGACCGCTACCAGGCGCTGACCACCCACCCGAACTTCTACGGGCTCGGCTGCACCCTCGCCGTGGGCTTGTGCCTCTACCTCTACGGCGCGATGCGGCGCGAGCACCGGTGGATCGTGGTGGTCGCGGGCCTGATCAACCTGGTCGGCGTCCTGGAGAGCGGCAGCCGCGCGGCGCTGCTGGTCGCCGGGCTCATCCTGTTCGCCTACCCCTTCCTGGAGAACTCCTCCAAGGCGGCCTACGTGATGGCAGTCGGGCTGGTCGGCGCCGTGGCCGTCGCGGGGACCTCCTCGGTCGACAGCGCCGGCGTCTCCGCGGTCAAGCGCCTGCTCGGGGACAGCACCAGCAGCACCTCGGACACCGCCCGCGAGAACGTGCTCACCACCGGGCTCAGCGACTTCGTCTCCCGACCGCTCACCGGGCACGGTTTCACCGAGAAGAGCCTGGCGGCGCACAACGTGTACGTCGAGATCGGCGTCGCCCTCGGCATCGTCGGCGTGCTCGCCTTCTGCGTGCTGATGTGGGTGCTGGTCCGGCCGCTGCTGCTGCGTGGCGGCCCGCTGACCCGGCTGGCCTACACGCCGTTCGCCTACGCGCTCGCCGCGGTGGTCAGCAACAGCATCTGGGAGCGGTTCATCTGGGCGCCGCTGGCGTTCGCGCTGCTGGCGGAGCGCAAGGCCTCGGCCGAGCCGGGGGGTGAGCCCGGGACGGTGGTTGAGCCTGTCGAAACCACCGATGCGTCGCGCAGGCCGGTGGCTTCGACCGGCCCAACCATCGAGTCCGGGGGATCGGTGGTTGGGTCTGTCGAGGTCACCGGCCCCGGGCGGCGCTGATGGCGCGGCTCCCGTCGCGGCTGCAACCCGCGTGGCCGCTGGTCAAGCGCGGCCACCGGCTGGCCACCCGGACCGTGGGCGCGGTGACCCGTCGTACGCCGGTCCTCGCGGGCGGGCGACCCGTCCCGCTGCGGGCCACCGACTGCGCCGAGGACACCGCCCGCCTCGAGCCGGACCGGGTGCGCCTGCACCTCGGCGGGCCGGCCGAGCACCTGGACCGGCCGATGCCGCCGGGGCACCCCTCCGGGCACTGGGTCTTCGAGCGGTGGGGGCGCTTCGACATCCCGCGCCGCTACACCCTCGACGTCACCGACGGGATGGTGGTCGGCGACTACGCCGCACACATCACGCCCGGCGGGACGCTGGACTACGAGACCAGCACCTACTTCGGGATCACCGGCTGGCGCGAGCACCCGATCTACCTGCGGCACCGGCTGCCGGCCTCTTCGCGGGTTTCCGGGAGCCTGGTGTCGCTGGCCACGCGCGGCTCGGCCGGCAACTACTACCACTTCGTGATGGACGTGCTGCCCCGCTGGGGCGTGCTGCAGGAGACGATGCCGGGCTTCGTGCCGGACCGGTTCTTCGTCAACCATGGGTCGCGATATCAGCAGCAGTTCCTTGCGCTGCTGGGGCTTTCCGATGTCTCGAAGGTCGCGCCTTCCCGCGACACCGCGCTGCAGGCCGACCGGCTGCTCGCGCCCTGCATCCCGAACCCGGAGCTGATGGCCCCGCGGTGGACGACGGGCTGGCTGAAGTCGCAGTTGCCCGCGCGGCGTACCTCCGGCCTGCCGAAGCGGATCTACGTCACCCGCGGCTCCGCGCCGAACACCCGGCGGGTGGTCAACGAGCCGGAGGTCCTTTCCCTGTTGACGCGCCACGGCTTCGAGGTCTTCGACCCCGGGACGGTGTCGGTGCAGGAGCAGATCGACCAGTTCGCCGCCGCCTCGGTCATCGTGGCCCCGCACGGCGCCGCGCTGGCCAACCTGGCGTTCTGCAACCCGGGGGTGCGGATCCTGGAGCTGTTCGCGCCCCGGTATGTGAACCCCTGCTACTGGGTGATGGCCGCCAACATCCCCGACGTGCACTACCGCTATCTGGTCTGCGGACCGGACCCGCGCGGCCCCGGCGCCCCGATGAACGGCGTCCTCACCGACATCACCGTCGACCCGGCGCTGTTCGCCGACCAGCTGGAGCAGCTGCTGGCGTGAGTCCTGGTTTGGGGATCATCCCCGGCACCAGGCGCCGAATCGTTTCCCCGGATCGGACCCCGGGGCCGTTCGGACCGCTTGAGAGGCCGAAATCGGGCCCGCCCAGCCGGTTCGGGGAACATCCCCCGCACCGGGCGGGATTGTTTCCCCGAACCGCGCGAGTAGCCGCCTTTCCGCGCCCCCCGGCACCGGACCGACCCCGCCCAGCGGTTTGGGGATCATCCCCGGCACCGGGCGCCGAATCCTTTCCCCACATCGGACCCCGGGGCCGTTCGGACCGCTTGAGAGGCTGAAATCGGGCCCGCCCAGCCGGTTCGGGGAACATCCCTCGCACTGAGCGGGATTGTTTCCCTGCATCGGGCAAGCACGTGCTCCTCGGCGTACGTCGAAGCAGCCGGCTCAGCAGTCCGGACACGGCCGGAGGGTGCCACGCCAGCCGCGGGCGGTCAGGATCCGGGCGATCCCGCGGGCCATCCGGCACGGCTCGAGGACCTGCCCATAACCGGCACGCAACGTCAGCTGGCCGTTGCCGGCGGCGGCGATGTCGCGCGCCCAGTCGTCCCAGCGGTCGGCGTCCCACTCGTGGCCCAAGCGCCCGTCCAGCTCGAGGAGCGTCTTCTGCCGCCGGTAGGTGACATCGCGGTACACCCCTTTCGGGCCCTGCTGCCGCTCGCCACGCGGAAGACCATGCGGCCGCTCCACCTTGGTCAGGTAGAGGTGCTCGAGCACCGAGTAGGTGCCGGTCGCCACGTCGCAGAGGACCGCCAGGAGGAATCTGCGTCCGAACAGCTTGCGATGGTGCTCCTTCAGCACCCGCACCAGGCGCCCGGCCGTGGTCAGCCGCTGCTGGCAGACGTCCGCCAGCACCGCGATCGCGTCGGATTCCCGCCGCTGGCGCAGGCGCTCCGATGCCTCGAGGAGGACCGCGCTCTCCACCCGCAACCGTGGCGGGGTGCGCTGCCACTGCACGAGCGGGTCGAGATTGCGTAGTCGACTGATCACCACCCCCGGCTGACACCGGACTCTCCTGGTCCAGTCGACCGCCACCTCCACACCGTCCGGAGCGACCACGTTGCGGGCGCCGTGCGCGACCAGCGCAGAGCGAAGGGCCAGGGCGGCCGGCTCGGCGTACAGCACGGCCGCCAGCTGGCGTTGTACGACGCTCAGCGGGCCGGTGTGGTCGACGTACACCCCGGGGAGCGCCCGCGCCCAGTAGCGCCGGCGCAGCTGCCGCTCGATGAACGGTTCGGTGCCGCCCAGCTCGTGCACCTGCCGGCGATTGACCACACCGTGCTGTTCTGCCATCAGCGACTGGATGGCGGTCTCGACGAGGGGATCCATGCCGGCATGCTGGATGCCCCCTGATCGGCCCGGCGAGGCCACTCCGACCGGCCTGTGCAAGGCCGGTCACCGCTCCGGCCTGGGGAGGACTCGCCCCCGCTCCGCAACCTGTGCCCGCGCCCTACGCATGCGGGGAGCATCCCCGGCACCAGGCGCCGATCTCTTTCCCCGAACCGGGGTCATGAGGGGCTGATCCGAGGGTCGAGCGGTTGTTTCCCTGACTTCGCAGCGGGCATAAGCGATCAATCGGGGTGTTTCGGCACGCGCGAGAGCGGAGGAAGGCGAGTGGCCGACGACGAGCTGCACCACGTGACGATTCGCAGCCGCGACGAGATCGCCGGCTTGGTCGGCCAGCTCCGGGACGCCGCGGACGGACACATTCACGGCGACGTCACGCTGGTCCTGCACGAGGGCGAGCGCGTGATCGAGCTGGACGTCGACGACCTCGAGCCGGTCCGCCAGGTCGTGCGGCAGCACGGCGCCGAGGAGACCACCATGGAGGTCGACGTACCGGTTCAGCGGCTGGGCTGAGATCGGCCCACTCCCGACAGATCGTGCGGCGGTCCGACCGGCCAGAGGCCGGACCGGGCGATTCTGGGAATATCCCCGGCACCAGGCGCCGATTCCTCACCCCACATCGCCAGGGCCACCACCTTGCTGCCGAACCTGGGCGATCCGCACCCGACTCCTGCCGGTTCGGGGAACATCCCCTGCGCCCTGCCGATCTTCCTCCCCGATCCCCTCAGAAACGCGCTTCGGGGCCCACGGGGCAGCCAGCAAACCGATCACCCCGATCCGGACACCCATTCCTGAGCTCGTGCACCGAATACTTTCGGTGTTCGGGCGCGGTTTCACAGTACGTACTGTGAAACCGAAACGGCCAACCGTCAGCCCAGCAGCTCCGGGTGGCTGCGGAACCACTCGATCGTCTGCAGCAGGCCTTTCTCCACCTCGACCACCGGCTCCCAGCCGAGGACGTCGCGAGCCAGCGTGATGTCGGGGCGGCGGACGCCGGGGTCGTCGACCGGGCGGTCGATGAAGCTGATCTCCGAGGAGGAGCCGGCCAGGTCGCGGATCCACTCGGCCAGGGCCGAGCATGGAGATCTCGCTGGGGTTGCCGATGTTCATCGGGCCGGGGTGGTCGGTCGTCGGCGAAGCGCAGGATGCCCTCGATCAGGTCGTCGACGTAGCACACCGAGCGGGTCTGGCTGCCGTCGCCGGCGACCGTGATCGGCTGGTCCTTCAGCGCCTGCCGGACGAAGTTGGGGATCGCCCGCCCGTCGTTGGGCCGCATCCGCGGGCCGAAGGTGTTGAAGATCCGGACGATGCCGGTGTTCACGCCGTGGTGGTTGCGGTAGGCCATGGTCAGCGCCTCGCCGAACCGCTTCGCCTCGTCGTAGACCCCGCGGGGACCGACCGGGTTGACGTGCCCCCAGTAGTCCTCGGTCTGCGGGTGGACCTGCGGGTCGCCGTACGTCTCGGAGGTGGACGCAAGCACGAACCGGGCGCCGCGCTCCTTGGCCAGCCCCAGCGCGTGCAGCGTCCCGATCGAGCCGACCTTCATGGTCTCGATCGGCAGCTCGAGGTAGTCGATCGGCGAGGCCGGGGAGGCGAAGTGCAGCACCAGGTCGACCGCACCGGTCACGTGCACGAAGTCGGTCACGTCGGCGCGGATCAGCCGGAAGCCGGGCTCGCCGATGAGGTGCGCGACGTTCTCCGGTACGCCGGTCAGGAAGTTGTCGAGGCACACGACCTCGTGGCCCTGCTCCAGCAGGCGCGTGCACAGGTGCGAGCCCAGGAAGCCCGCCCCGCCGGTCACCACAGTCCTCATGTCGTCCTCTCCATCGTCGGTGGCGCCACGGATCGCCGTACCCGCGCCGCGTGCACGAGCAACCACCACCAGGTCAGCATCTGCAACGGCGAAGTGACCGCCAGGGCTACGACCACGCCCCAGGCGCCGTCGACGAAGGCGCCCACCGTGGCGGCGGCCAGCACCACCACCGAGACCAGGGTGCGCGCGGCCAACCCCTCGCGACCGGCGCCCAGCGCGCGGATCCCGACCGCGGTGCCGACGGTGAACTGCGCCGCCACGATCGGCGCGCCGGCCAGCAGCAGCAGCGGCTCCGCCAGCCGCCAGGAGTCGCCGAGGAACGCCCGCCCCGCGCTGTCCGGGATCAGCAGGGTCAGCAGCGCCCACACCACCGCCGGCGGGGTGAGCAGCCAGGCGATCTTCAGCGCGCCGCGGCGGATGGCCGCGGGGTCGTCGCGGTGCCGCGCCAGCTCCGGTACGGCGACTCCGACGATGCCGCGTCCGAGGATCGCCAGCGGCGCGTAGACCGTCATCGCCGCCCGGAAGCCACCCACCTGGGCCAGCGACGTGACCGCCGAGATCACCACGACCAGGACCAGGTTGGTCGCCTGGTAGACCAGGTTGTCCAGCACGAAGAACGGCCACAGGTCGCGGTGCCGACGCAGCCACACCCGCATCTGGCCGGGCCCGCCGAGCGCCGTACGCAGCTGGAGCAGTCCGAGGGCGGCCGCCAGGTTGCCGCCGATCCCCCAGGCGAGCACGAGGCCCGCCGCCCCGGTGTCCAGGGCGATCGCGACCGCGATCAGCGGGAACTGCACCACGAACCAGACCAGGTCGTTGACGAAGGTGTCCCGCGCCCGCTTGTCCACGATCAGCGCGTAGCGCACGAAGTCCTGCAGCGCCATCCCCGGAAGCGTCACCGCGAGCGCCAGCAGCACCCGCCCCAGTCCGCCGCCGATGAGCACACCGGCGACCGCGGTGCCCGCGGCCACCACCAGGGCGAGGAGTACGGCGGTCCCGCCGGAGGCCCGCACCGCCGCGCGCAGCCGGGCCGGCTCGTCGGAGGCGTGGGCGGTGCTCAGCGGGTCGCTGGCCATCCCGCGGACCAGGAACACCGTCACGATGCAGACGCTCATCGCCAGCGCGAAGCCACCGAACCCGGAGGCCGAGAGGCTGCGCGCGGCGAGGATGGTGACCACGAAGTTGGAGCCGCTGGCGAGCACCTGGTCCAGCAGTCCCCAGGCGACCCGGCGGCCGGCCGGAGCCGCGGCGCTCGACCCGGCGGCAGGCGCTCCGTCGCTCACCCCCGGTACCCCAGCAGCGTCATCGTCTCGCCGCACTGCTCCTCGATCTCCCGGGCCAGGTGCGCCGGGAGCTCCTCGCGCCAGGAGTCGATCCGTCCCGCGCGGAAGGTGATCGCCTTCTCGGAGAACATCTGCTCGGCCACCTGCCGGACCGGCACCCCGCGGTCGCCGTACCCGAGGTGGTCCAGCACCCGCGCGACGCCGTCGAGCTGCGCCTCGTCCGACCCGCCGCCCCGGCCGCCGATCAGGTCCTCGAACCGGACGGTCAGCCCGAGTGGGGACTGCGCCCAGGCGGCGTAGTCGCGGTAGCGCTCCCCGATCGGCGGGAACCACCACTTGTCGCCGGGGTCGCCGTACCCGCGGACCATCGCGGTGAGCATCGCCTCGTGGTCGGGGAACAGCGCCAGCGCCTCGTCCCGGTCCCGCAGCTGGGGGGCGTCGCGCACGTAGTGGGCGCCCGAGACCACGACCGCGCGCGGGTCGCGCAGGATGGTGACCAGCCGGACGTCGTGGCGGGCGAGGACCTCCTGCACCTGCGGATCGGCGACCAGGTGGGCCCCGATGTAGCGCGAGGGCCGCAGCCGGCGCAGCGTCTTGTCGATCTCGTCGAGGAACGGCTTGGGCGCGAGCCGGTCGCGGGGCTCGAACTTCACCAGCCGGCCGGCGAAGCGCAGGTCGCCCAGGCCGTCGAGCAGCGTGGCGAGCAGGTGGGTGCCGGACTTCGGCATGCTGTTGGCGACCACCCGCGGACCGTCGCCGGCGGGCAGCATCCGGTCGACTGCTCGGTAGGCGGCGATGGCCGGCGGGCGCAGCATCGGGGACTGGCGGACCCGGCGCACCAGCGCCGAGTCGAGGAGGGGCATGGGCTCTCCCGGGGAGGCGTGGGCTCGCGTGAGCGTAGCAGCGGGCGGCCGGTCGAACGGGCCCGTATCAGGACATAGAACGCCCCCACCGGGCCCGCGCGCACCACTAGACTCCCGGCGTCCCGAAGCCCCGAGGAGCGCCCATGAGTCCGCTGGTCCTGAACCTCGGCTGCGGCTACCAGACCAGCGAACGCTGCACCAACATCGACTGGTCCATCCCGGTCCGGCTCAAGGCCTCACCGGTGGGTCGGCGGATCGCGCCACTGGTGCTCGACGGCGCCCGCAAGGAGGGGTACGACGCCCTCTCCGACAACGTGCTGCGCCACGACCTGCGCAAGGGCATCCCCTTCCCCGACGGGTCGGCCGACGCGGTCTACCACTCCCACCTGCTCGAGCACCTCGATCGGGAGGTGGTCCCGGTCTTCCTCGCCGAGGTGCTGCGCGTGCTCCGTCCGGGCGGCGTGCACCGGATCGTCGTACCCGACCTCGAGGCGGACGCCCGCGCCTACGTCGCCTCCCTCGACGCCGCCCTCGCCGGCAGACGGACGGCCGTCGAGCACGAGGACGCGGTCCGGGTGCTGATCGAGCAGATGGTCCGGCGCGAGGCCTACTGGACCGCGCAGAAGGCGCCGGCGCGCCGCAAGGTGGAGAACCTCGTCCTCGGCGACGCCCGCAAGCGCGGCGAGACCCACCAGTGGATGTGGGACCGGGTCAGCCTGCCCGCAGAGCTGGAGAAGGCCGGGTTCGTCGAGCCGCGGGTCGTCTCCAACACCGAGAGCCGGATCCCCGACTGGCGCGGCTACCTGCTCGACGAGACGCCGCAGGGCGAGGAGTACAAGCCCGGCTCGATGTACGTCGAGGCCGTCAAGCCTGGTCCTTGATCAGCCGGTCGTTGAGCAGCCGTCACCGGGTGGAGTTGAGCTGCGCGGCGAAGGCGATGCCGATCAGGTAGGACATCAGCACCAGCAGCAGGCCGATCACCAGCAGCAGACCGGGGATGAACCACGGCTCGGCGCGCAGCCGGTGCCAGGAGGTGTCGTCCCCCTCCCGGTGGGTGCCGACCACGGGGTCCTCGTCGCGCTCGGGAAGCGCGTCGGGGTCGTCGCGAACCTCGCCCCGCTCGCGGCCCGGATCGTGGCGCAGCCGCCGGTGCGGGTGCGGGGACTGGGCCGCCAGGGCCCGGGCATAGGCGGCGCGGTAGGCAGCCGCGAACTCCTCGGGGACCTCCGGAGGGACCGCGATCCCTCCCCTGTCGCCCGAGTCGCCGGTCTGCTCCGGAGCACTCACGAGGTCGAGAATAGGCGGGCACGCGGCATCGAGCGCCAGAGAGCCCGGCCGAGAACCTCGGGGGGTCAGTTCTCGACCGGGCTCGGCTGAGGAAACCTCAGACGGCGACGGCGACCTCGGCCACCGAGCCGATCTCTGCGTGAACCTTGCGGTCCACCGGCTGGGCCTTGGGCGCGAGGGTGCGCAGCGTCCAGTCACCGGGCCCGGCGAAGAACCGGAAGTGCCCGGTCGCCGAGGTGGGCACCTCGGCGGTGAACTCGCCGTTGCGGTCCAGCAGTCGCACGTAGGCGTTCTCGACCGGCTGGCCGTCGTGCTGCACCTGGCCCTGGATCACCGCCTCCTTGGCGACGTTGATCCCGTCCAGGGACAGGCCGCCCTCGGTCGCGCCGCACATCAGGCCTCACCCTTCTCGTCGCCCAGGGCCACGGGCACGCCCACGAGGGAGCCGTACTCGGTCCACGAGCCGTCGTAGTTCTTCACGTTCTCCTGGCCGAGCAGCTCCTTGAGCACGAACCAGGTGTGCGAGGAGCGCTCGCCGATGCGGCAGTAGGCGATGGTGTCCTTGCCGAAGTCGACGCCGGCGTCGGAGTAGATCTTGCGCAGGTCGTCCTCGGACTTGAAGGTGCCGTCGTCGTTGGCCGCCTTGCTCCACGGCACGTTCGCCGCGGTCGGGATGTGTCCCGCGCGCTGGGCCTGCTCCTGCGGCAGGTGGGCCGGGGCGAGCAGCCGGCCGGCGTACTCGTCGGGGCTGCGGACGTCGACGAGGTTCTGGGCGCCGATGGCCTCGACGACCTCGTCACGGAACGCGCGGATCGAGCTGTCCTGCTCCTGCGCGGTGTAGGAGGTCTGCTTGCGCTCGGGGCGCTCGTCGGTCAGCGCGCGGCTGTCCAGCTCCCACTTCTTGCGGCCGCCGTCGAGCAGCCGGACGTCGCCGTGGCCGTAGAGCTTGAAGTACCAGTAGGCGTAGGCGGCGAACCAGTTGTTGTTGCCGCCGTAGAGCACCACGGTGTGGTCGTTGCCGATGCCACGGTCGGAGAGCAGCGCCTCGAACTGCTCCTTGTTGACGAAGTCGCGGCGCACCGGGTCCTGCAGGTCGGTGGTCCAGTCGAGCTTCACCGCGCCACGGATGTGGCCCTTGTCGTAGGACGTGGTGTCCTCGTCGACCTCGACGAGCACGACGTTCGGGTCGTCGAGGTGCTCCTCGACCCAGTCGGCGGTGACGAGTGTGTTCTCGCGGCTCATGTGGTTCCTCTTCTTTTGCGGTGGTCAGGCGTTGGTGTGGACGGGGGTACGGCGAGCAGCCGGTCGGGCGACCGGGGCGACCCGCCGGATCAGCAGGTACATCTCGCAGCCCAGGCAGAAGCCGAAGGCCGCGTTGAGCAGGGCCGCCGCCAGGGCGAACCCGACCGCGACCTCCGCGACCAGGGTCGCGCCGGCCAGGAGGTTCACCAGGCCGACCACGGCGAAGGCGAGGCCGACGCCCTGGGCGAAGCGTGGCGGCGCGGCGTCCTCGAGGTGGGCCGGCGGTGCGAGCCGCGGCCGGACGACGGTCCGGAACACCCAGGCGACCGGGGTGCGCTGCACCCCGAGGACGACGCCGAGGGCGAACAGGGCCGTCTGCAGGGCCAGCAGCACGACGGCCACCGGCCCGGGCGCGGTCAGCAGGATCGTCGCCAGCACCACGGTGGTGAGGGCGGCGGTGAACTGCGGGCCGCGCGGATCGATCTCGACACGGCTCGATCCAGGGATCTGCGTCCGGGTGTCGGACATGGGTGCTCCTACAGGTGAGAGGTCCTGGTTTGTTGAGGAGGCGCGAACGCGCGCTTACGGGCCACCACCGACGCGGAGCGCCGGCGCTACGAAGGGCGGCCGGTCAGGACATTCGACACAGCGACGAGCGCACGCGGCAGTGGTCCACTGCGCGGCGCTTGGTCAGCATGGTCGAGCTCACGAGAGAAGAGTATGGACGGGCCCGGCCCCTGGTGAATCGGCTTCTCAGTATTCGGGACAGTGGTCCATCTCGTGAGACGCTCGGGGGCAGCCGGAGGCGAGCTGGCCGGAAGCGCCGATGCGGGGCCGCGATGCCTCGCGGCACCGCGCGGCCCGTCTCAGCCGCTTGGCGCCGGTCCCGCCGGGTTCGGGGAACATCCCTCGCTCTGCGCCGATTTGTTGCCCCAAACGGCACCGATGGCGGCCCCAGGCACCGGCAATGGGGCGTCCGTCCCTGTCCCGCACCATCCGGGGAACATCCCCGGCACCACACGCCGAATTCTCACCCCAAACCCGAAGGAGCGCATAAGCGGACGCGCGGCAAGACAAGACCACGCTTCGGCGGCCCCACCGTCCGGTCCCTCCGTCCCGGCTGCTCCCCGGCGCACATCCGCGACGCCTCGGCGGGTTTGGGACGCACATCCGCGACGCCTCGGCGGGTTCGGGGCGCACATCCGCGACGCCTCGGCGGGTTCGGGGCGCACATCTGCGACGCCTCGGCGGGTTGGTCAGGCGGGAAGGCGGTGGCGGGCGGAGACGCCGAAGTCGCAGACCATCGGGGTCTGCTCGCCCAGTCGCTGGAAGACCGGCGCCTGGGAGGCCCAGTAGGTGAAGATCTCGACGTCGCCGAAGTGCGCCGCCAGCAGGGTGCGGATCGCCTCCTCGTCGACGCCGTCGCGCTGGACGTGGTACTCGACGAGGTCGGAGGGGTTGGTGTCGTCGTACACCCCGCGCAGCCGGCGCCACCGGGTCGCGAAGCCGCGCTTGTAGTCGCCCTGGGTGACCCGCCAGGCCAGGAACATCGCCCGCACCGTGCGGTGGGTGAGCGAGGACATCCGCGGGTAGTACAGCGGGTCGGCGACGGTGAACAGCGCCCCGTCCCGACGGATCAGCGCGGTCAGCCGGTCCAGGAAGGTCAGGTAGTCGGGGATGTGGTGGAGCACCGCGGTCATCACCGCGAGGTCCCACTGCCGGTCGGCGGCCAGGATGCCCTCGCCGGACTCGTCGTGGACGACCTCCACGCGGTCGGCGTACCGGCTGCCGAGCCGCTCCCGCAGCGTCTGTGCGCTGGCCGCGCTGGCCTCGGTGACCGTCACCGTGGCGCCCGCGTCGAGCAGGCACTCGGTGAAGGTGCCGTGCCCGCCGCCGATCTCCAGCACCTCGCAGGAGCCGGTCGCCTCCAGCCGCTCGGCGACCAGGGACCGGAGCCGGTCCTCGACCATGGTGCGCAGGCGGCGGTGCCGCAGGTGCGGGGAGCCCTTGTCGTAGTCGTGGCCGGGCTCGTGGCCGGCGTCCTGGGCCGCGACGACCGCAGCGACGTGGTCGTGGTCGACCTGGCGCACCACGCTGGTCACCTCAGGCCGCCACCACGTCCGCGGCCGAGTCGAGCTGGTCCTCGGCGCTCGGCGCGGAGGCGACGGGCTGACTGACGTGCTCGATGCCCGCCACGGATTCGAGGATGCCCTCGAACCGGGTGGCGCAGCCGTCCAGCGCGAACTCGGCCTCGGCCAGCGAGCGGGCCGCCCGGCCCAGCTCGGCGCGCCGCTCGGCGTCACCGAGCACGTCGACCAGCCAGTCCGCGGCCGCGGGTACGGCGTCCTCGCTCGGCGCCTCGACGCAGCCGCCGACCCGGCTGACCAGCTGGGCGGCGAGGTTCTCGCTGGGCATCAGCCCGAGGATCGGACGGCCGGCACACAGGTAGGACAGCGTCTTGGACGGCACCGAGAAGGCCCCGGCGTCCTGCTCGAGCAGCACGACCAGCACGTCGCCGCTGCCGAGCACCTCCGGCAGCCGCTCGTAGGGCTGGAACGGGCGGACCGTGAGCGGGACCGAGCGGGCGGTCGCCTCGGCGCGGAGCACGTCCACCGCGGGGCCCTCGGTGACCACGACCAGCTCGACGCGGCGGCCGGCCTCGCGGACCTGCTGGGCCAGCTGCACCAGCAGCGCCGGGTTGTGCTTGAGGCCGAGGGTGCCGGAGTAGACGAGGGTCAGCCGGTCGTCGAGGTAGTTCTCCACCGCCCAGTCGTTCTTGCGCTCGACCGGGACGATCTCCTCCAGGGGCGCCCAGTTGGGGATGACCGTGGCCTTGTGCGCAGTGCGCCACTGCCGGTGCACGTCCATGAAGGACTCGGCGATCACCACGGTGTGCCGGGCCCGGCGGGTGCACCACTTCTCGGCCAGCTCCATCAGCCACGCGGCCACCACGAAGGCGCGGGAGAGCTGCTTGCCCGCGAACGAACGGGCGGCGACCGCCTGGACGTCCTGCTGCCAGTGCACCCAGGGGGTCCGGGTCACCCACAGGTAGAGCGTGTAGACGACCAGCATCGGGATCGGCACGTTGCCGACCAGGACCACGTCGGGACCGATCCGACGGGTCTGCCGCGCCAGCTGTAGGCCGTACCGCAGCTCCTTGAGCAGCCGGGTGCGGAAGCGCATCTTGTCGAGCTGATCACCGCAGGCGATCGACTCGAAGACGAGCGTCTCGTCCTCCTCGGCGCTCAGGTGGCCCTTGCCGGAGACGTGGGCCTCGCACCAGGAGTGCGTCACCTCGTGGCCGCGCCGGGCGAGCTCGCGGCTCAGCTCGACCTGGAACGGGTGACCGCTGTAGTCGTGGACCAGGACCCGCATCCCGGCCACCTCAGGCCTGTCCCGCGTCGTGCGCGCGCTTGACCTGGTCGTAGACCCATCGGTAGGTCTCGGCCAGGCCCTCACGCAGCGAGATCGACGGCTCCCATCCGTAGGTCTGCAGGATCTGGGTGTTGTCGGAGTTGCGGCCCCGCACTCCCTGCGGGGCGTCCAGCTTGTAGCGCCGCTCGCAGGTGATCCCGGCGATGTCCTCGACGATGTCGACCAGCTGGTTGATCGAGACCAGCTCCGAGGAGCCCAGGTTCACCGGCTCCGGGCTCTGGCCCTTCATGATCATCTGCGAGCCGGCCACGCAGTCGTCGATGTACATGAACGACCGGGTCTGCTCCCCGTCGCCCCAGATCTCGATCTCGTGCTTCCCGGTCACCGAGGCCTCGGCGATCTTGCGGCACACCGCCGCCGGCGCCTTCTCCCGACCACCGGTCCACGTCCCCTCGGGGCCGTAGACGTTGTGGTAGCGCGCCACCCGCGTGGTCAGCCCGAAGTCCTCGAAGAAATGCCGACACATCCGCTCGGTGAACAGCTTCTCCCACCCGTAGCCGTCCTCCGGCATCGCCGGATAGGCATCGGCCTCCCGCAACGCCGTCACGTCCGGGTCGGTCTGCTTGCCCGCGGCATACACACACGCCGAGGAGGAGTAGAAGTACCGCTCCACCCCGTGGGCCTGCGCGGCCTGGAGCATGTGGGTGCTGGTCAGCACCGTGAGCATGCACAGCGCCTTGTTGTTCTCGATGAAGCCCATCCCGCCCATGTCCGCGGCGAGCATGTAGACCTCACCCGCGCCCTCGGTCGCGGACATCGCGCTCTCCAGCAGCGACAGGTCCGCCTGGACGTTCTCGGCGCCCTCGTGGACCTGGTACCACTCCTCGAAGGGCTTCACGTCCACCGAACGAACCCTCAGCCCCTGCCCCAGCAGGTCCGCCACCAGATGGCCCCCGATGAAACCGCCCCCACCGGCAACCAGAACGTCCACGGTTTTCGACACAGTCGTTCCTCTCGTTCCGCCCCGAGACGTGTGTGATCCGCCCAACGACGGGGCGTGCGAAACGTCACGGTGGAACCCGCGGTTCCGGAAATGTCGCGCGGGTGAGGTCAGCCGAGGACGTCGCGGTAGACGACCTCAATCGCGCTCACCCACGCGGTCTCGGTGTACGTCGACTCGTAGGTCCCCCGGCAGTGCTCGACCAGACCGGGGAAGCTGTCGCCGGCGCGTTCGAGGTCGGCGGCCAGGTCGTCGGTCAGCACCAGTCCGGTGCCCTCGGCCGCGACGAGCGACCCGACGACCGAGTGCGGCGAGGCCAGCACCGGGGTCCCGGCGGCCAGCGCCTCCAGGTAGACCGTGGGCAGGCCCTCGGGCCACAGGCTCGGGAAGACCAGGCCACGGGCGGCGCCGAGCAGCTCGACCACCCGCTCGTGGGGCACCGGCCCGAGCACCTCGACCTCGGGGCCGGCGGCGCGGCGTACGTCGTCCTCGAGGATGCCCGAGCCGACCACGCGGAGCCGGTGTCCGGCCGGCCACTGCTCGACGAGCGGGAGCACGCCCTTCTCCGGGGTGAGCCGGCCGACGTAGAGCCAGAAGTCTCCGTCGTGCCGACCCCTCGAAGGAGCCTCCGGGACGAAGTTCGGCACGGTCACCAGCCGGTCCTCCGGGACGCCGACCGCGGCGTACCGGACCCGCATGTCGTCGTTGAGGACGGTGATCCGCGCCGCGTGCGCCAGCAGCGGGTCGCGGGCGAAGCGGGTGCCGAGTGCGACCGGCACGGTGGCCGCCCGGCCACCGGTGGGGAAGCAGCCGTACCGGACCGCCGGCCAGGCACTGCCCCGGTCCGGGCACAGGGTGCACGAGTGTCCGTCGCGGAACAGCGTGGACGCCGGGCAGATCGGCCGGTAGTTGTGCAGGGTCGCGACCAGCCGGTCGGCGTACCGCTCGACCCAGGTGCGGCCGAAGTTGGGGAACAGGTTGTGCACGTGCACCACGTCGGGACCGAACGCCTCGAGCTCCTCGACCGGGCTGCGGCCGCGGTTGGTGGCCGCCCGCAGCGCGGCACGGACCGGGTAGAGCCGGTCCTGCTCGACCTCGTCCTGGCGCTGGGCGACCACGCGCACCTCGTGGCCCGCCCGGCGGAGCGCCTCGACCTGGAGGTCGACGACGACGTTCTCGCCGCTGGGCACCCGGCTGGAGTAGTAGCTGTGCACGACGGCGACGCGCAGGGGACGGCTCATCGCTGGCGCGGGAAGACCAGGTGCGGCTGGGTGGCCGCCCAGTCGTCGATCTCCTGGGCGAGCGCCTCGCCGACCGCACGGTGCAGCTCCGGGGTGAAGTGGAACCCATCGGGGGCAGCCGCGTCCGGGTCGTCGCCGGCGACCTTGTGGGCGATCTCGCTGGTGCGGAAGAAGCGCACGTCGGGCCGGTCGACCCGACGGACCATCGCCTCGATCGCCTCGTTCATGGCCTCGACGCGGGCCGGCATCCCGGGGAACCACGTCGCCGCCGTGGAACCGGGCGGCAGGAGCTCCAGGAAGACCAGCAGCGGGCTGGCGACCTGGCGCACCACGCCGGCGTACCGCTCCAGGTCCGCGGCGACGCGCCGCGCCCGTCGCCGGGCGACCAGCCGGCCGACGCGCCGGTCGACCGAGGCCTGCACCTCACAGGCCAGCTTCCAGACCGGGCGCAGCAGGTACTTGCGGTAGGCGGCACTGAGCGGGCGCCGGGGGATCACCTTGTTGGCGTGCCGCTCGAACCCGTGCGGCAGGAACAGGTGGATCGTCTCGTAGTGCCCGACCAGGTGCACGATCACGTCGGGCGACCAGGCGACCACCTCGCGCTCCCAGCGCAGGGTGCCGACCTGGGTCGGCTGGGCGAGCACCGCGAGGTTGCGCACCTCTGCCGGGCGCCCCAGGGCGAGCAGCTCGTCCTCGACGGCGCGCGGGAAGGCGAGGTCCGAGCGAGGCCCGCCCATCCACGACGTCCAGAGCGCCGTGGAGGCGCCCTTGACCAGCACGCGCACCGGCAGCGGCAGCGGCGCGGGTCTCGACCCGGGTGCGGGCTGGCTCATCGGACTCCTCGGGCGCGCCGACGGCCGTCGGCGGGATTGCAGTATGGGGCTGTCCCGGTGAACGGCTCAACCGGTCCGCAGGTCACGGTGCGCGGCTACGATCCGCGGGTGCTTCCCAGCCACCTGCTGCCCCGGGCGCTCGCCAAGCTGCGCCCTCTGCAGGCGTGGGTGCACCTGCTGCTCCGGCTCCGCAGCCGCCGGACCACCGAGCTGTGGATCGGCGACTCGCACGCGATGAGCTTCAACCAGCACGTCGGGCTGGCGATGTTCATGAAGGCGCCCGAGGGTCAGCTCGTCCTGCGGGTCGGCGCCCGGCTGATGTTCTCCCTGGCGACCAAGGGCTTCCCGCCACGGGTGCACAAGCTCGCAGGCTTCATCGGCCGGTTCGGGCGACCCGGCGCGTTCGTGCCGTACTTCGTGGCCGGCGAGATCGACGTGCGCTGCCACCTGGCGCACCGGACCGGGCCGATGGAGTTCGTGGCGTCGTACGTCGAGCGCTGCGCCGGGATTGCCCACGAGGTGGGGGCTTCGCGGCTCGTGGTGGTGGTCCCGCCACCGCCGAGCCGGACCGTGCCCAACATCGAGGAGCTCCCGGTCGTCGGCTCCATCGAGGAGCGCGTCGCCGCCTTCGACCGGCTGCGCGACGCCCTGGCCTCCGCGGTCGCGGCCACTCCCGGGGCCGGGCTCCTCGACGCCACCGCGGCGCTGGCCGCGCCCTCCGGGGAGCTGCGCGCCGAGCTCACCGAGGACGGCTGCCACACCAACCTCGACGGCGTCGCCCTGGTCCGCCGGGAAGTGCATGCCCTCGGAGCCGCTGGTTGAGCCTGCCGCCGGTGGTTGAGCCTGCCGCCGGTGGTTGAGCCTGTCGAAACCGCCGGGGCGCCGTGCGGCTGGCCGTGCCGTGCGGTCCACCTCAGTCGCTTGGCGGCCCGCGTCGCGACGACTGCCCTGCAGTGCCCAGGCGAGGCCTTGTCGCGCCGCGCGTCGCTTTTACGCTCCCTTCGGCGGCCCGCCCGTCCCGTCAACCCGGCCGACGGAGGGGCGGTTTCGACAGGTCCGGCCGGGTCGGCGACGGATCCAGGGAAACTCTCCGGCGCCTGGTGCCGGGGACTTACCCCAAACCGCCGGCCGGCCGCCCAATGCCACCCCCGGACCGACGCGAGGACCCACCTCCGCGGATCCGGGGAAACTCACCGGCACAACTCCGCGGATGTTCCCCAAACCACGCCAGGGGACCCCCCATAGCCGCCCATCCAGCCGACCGACGGGCCCACGCCAACCGGCAGCAGGTGCGGGGAAACTCCCCGGCGCCTGGTGCCGGGGACTTACCCCAAACCGCCGGCCGACCGCCCAAAGCCACCCCCGGACCGACGCGAGGACCCACCTCCGCGGATCCGGGGAAACTCACCGGCGCCTGGTGCCGGGGACTTACCCCAAACCGCCCGCCGCCCCCTACGCGGTGAGGCCGCCGTCGACGACGATCACCTGGCCGGTGAGGTAGTCGTTGGCCGGGTCGGTGAGGAACTGCACGGCGCGGGCGATGTCGTCGGGCTCGCCGAGCCGGCCGGCCGGCGTACGACGGACGATCTGCTGGAGCTGCTCCTCGTCGAGCCCGTGGGACATCTCGGTGCGCAGGTAGCCCGGCGCGATCCCGTTGACCACGATGCCGCGCGAGCCCAGCTCGCGGGCCAGCGCGCGGGTCATCCCGTCCAGGGCGGCCTTGGTGGCGCTGTAGACGGCGAGGCCGCGGTAGCCGGAGAGGCCGACGATCGAGGAGATGTTCACGATGTGCCCGCGGCGACGGGCCAGCATCCGCCGGCTCACCTGGCGGGTGACGTAGATGGTGCCCTTGAGGTTGAGGTCGACGACGGTGTCGACGTCCTCGTCGGAGAACAGGCCCAGGATGCCGTCGCGGGCCACGCCGGCGTTGTTGACCAGGACGTCGATGCGCCCCCACCGGTCGACCACGGCCTTGACGAAGGCGTCGGCGTCCTCGACCCGGGCCAGGTCGGCGGGCTGGAAGAGGAACCGGTCCGGCTCCTCCTGCTGCCACTTCTCCACCTCGGGAGTCACCGAGCGGGCACAGGTGGCGACCAGGTCGCCGGAGTCGAGGAAGGACCGCACGATGCCGGCGCCGAGGCCGCGGCTGCCGCCGGTCACGACCACTACGCGGGGGTCGCCGGACCCGGTGCTCTGGCTCACTGCTGCCTCCTGAGGATCTTTCCGCCTGCGGTCGAGACGTCGTCGACGAACTTGATGCTGCGCGGCTGCGACGCGGCCGGCAGGTCGCTGCACGCCGACCGGATCGCCGCCTTGACTCCTGCGGCGTCGGCATCCTGCGCGAGCACCACCTCGAGGGCGACGATCGCCCCGGTCAACGCGCTGGGACGCCCGAAGACACGCGCCATGTCCACGCCCGGTACGGCGCTGACCCGCTCCTCGATCGGCAGCGGGTGCACCTTCACCCCGCCGACGTTGATGACCTCCGAGGTCCGCCCGCGGAACAGGATCCGGTCGCCGACCACCTCGACCAGGTCGCCGGTCGGGCGCCAGCCGTCCGCCTCGACGGGTGGCTCGCCGTAGTAGCCGAGCATCCCGCTGCGCGAGCGGATCCACAGCTCGCCGTCGACGATGCGCATGTCCACGTCGGCGTCCTCGCCGCGGTCGAGCACCTCGACCGACAGCCCGGCGCGGCGGTCCTTCATCGAGCCGGTCGAGCCGAACTCCGAGGCGGCGTACACCTGGGAGACCGAGGCGTCGGGGAACGCCGCTGCCAGGTCGTCCAGCAGCGGCCCCGGGATGGCCTCGCCGCCCAGGGTCACCTGGCGCAGCCCAGGCGTCGGCCCGCCGTCGGAGCGGTGCTGGGCGAGCAGGAAGCGCCAGTACGTCGGGGTCGCGCTGGCGTGCGTCACGCCGAGCTCCCGCATCGCCCGGAGCCCCTCCTTGGGCCGTCGGGGCGCCGGGGCGACCAGGGTCGCGCCGGCCGCGAACACGTGCAGCAGCACCTGCAGGCCGGCGAACTGGTGGAGTCCGTAGGCGAGTAGCCAGCGCTCCCCCGCTCCGGGGCGCACCCGCGCGGTGCCGCGGAGCAGCCGGCTCCAGTCGTGCCGCACCCCGCGCGGGACGCCGGTGGTGCCGGTGGTGAGCACCAGGTGGGGGCGCCCGGCCGGCTCCCCGGCCGGCGCCTCGGGTCCGCCGATCCAGGCGGCCGGGGCGACGACCCGCGCCGCGGGATCCAGGTCGGTGCGGGCGGAGACGAGCACGTCGTGGTCGAAGCGGGTCCGCAGCGAGGTCACCGCGTCGGCGTCGTCGGGCGGGTAGAGGCACGCCTCGGCGCCGGCCAGCGAGGCGCCGGCGAGGAGGGGTACGACGTCGGCCGCCTCGTGGTCGACGACCGCGAAGCGCTCCACGGACTCGGCGGCCAGGGCCGCGGCGACCCGGCGGGCAGCGGCGGCCAGCTCGCCGTAGGAGACCTCGGCGTCGTGGGTGACCACCGCCGGCCGGTCAGGATCGGCGGCGGCCGCCCGCGCGAGCAGCTCGTACACGAAGGCGCAGCTCAGCCGCGGTAGAAGTCGAGGATCTCGCCCACGGTCTGCGGGAGCTCGCCCTCGGAGTAGGGGTCCGAGCCGAACTCGTCCTCGAGCAGCGCGGACAGCTCGGCGGTCTCGAGCGAGTCGAGCCCGGCGCCGCCCTCGAACAGGGGCGTCTGCGCCCCGAACTCGTCCGGGAGCTTGCCGGCGACCTGCAGGAAGTTGCGAACCGTGGTCTCCACAGTGGAGGTGGTGGCACTAGTCATGACTGCCTTCGTCTCGGATCGGGCGGGGGAACGGGAAGGAACGGCGACCCGAGGCGCCGCAGAACGCGAGGGTGACCCTAATCGGAACCACCCCGCGCGTCCGAACCTCCAGGCGGTACGACGGGCCGGGAGGCGGTCATCAGGCCGTAGCCCAGGGTGCCGTCGCCCCAGAGGTCGTCCAGGATGCGCACCGACTCCTCGAAGGTGTGCAGGCTGTCCTCCCCGATGAGGTCGACCACCGTGGCGCGGTGGGCCTCGGCGTTGGCCGCCCAGCGCGCGAAGGTCGGACGGGTCTGCTCGGTGAGGTCGGTGAGCCGCTGCACGACCAGGCCCTCGTCCTCGGCGAGCTCGGCGTACGACGCCAGCGGGTCCATCCGGGCGGCCCCGAAGGCAGCCCGGAGCACCGCGAACTCCCGACGGCGCTGGCGCAGCTCGGCGAAGGGGATCTCCCGGCGGCGGATCAGGTCGCACAGCACCATCCGGCCGCCCGGGCGCAGCACCCGCGCACACTCGCGGATCAGCGCGCCGCGGTCGGGCATCAGGTGCGAGGACTCCAGCACCCACACCCGGTCGAAGCTCTGGTCCGCGAGTCCGTTGGCGGTCCCGTCGCGCTGCTCGAAGCGCGCTCCGGGGAGCCCCAGGGCCCGGGCCCGCTCGGTGGCCTCCGCGACGCCGACCGCACTGGTGGTGATGCCGAGCACCTCGACCCCGTGGTCCTGGACCAACCGGCACGCCGGGGCGCCGGAGCCGCAGCCGACGTCGAGCACCTGCTGGCCCGGCTCGAAGGCCGCCGCCTCGATCATCAGCGAGGTGAGCCGGCGGGTGGCCTGCGCCAGCGGCTCGTCGCCGTGGTCGAAGACGCCGTAGTGCAGCTCCTCGCCCAGGAGCAGCCCCCAGGCCTCGGTCACCCGGTCGTAGTGCTCGGCGGGGTCGTAGCTCTGGGTCATCGGCGTGTCCTTCCGCCCATCAGGTCGCCGTACTTCGGCAGGTCCTCGTCCAGCTTCTTGACCACCCGGGCCGGCGACCCGACGGCCACCCCGTGGGCGGGCACGTTCTTGACGACCATCGACTGCGCGCCGATGACGGCATGGTCACCGACCGTGAGCGGCCCCATGATGATCGCGTGCAGGCCGACGGTGACGCCGTCGCCGATCACCGGCCAGCCGTGCAGCTCCGCGGGCGCCCCACGCCCCGGGTCGCCACCCATGCTCACGCCGTGCGAGATGCGCACGTTCTTGCCGATCCGCACGTGCTGCCCGATCACCACGCCGTTGCTGTGGGTGATGCAGAAGCCGGGGCCGATCTCCGCGGCGGGATGGATCTCGGTGCCGCCCCAGACGACGGCCATGGTGCGCAGCACGAAGGCGAACGGCCGGGTGAGCAGGTGCTGGTAGAGCACGTGGGCGAAGCGGTAGAGGACCACCACCTGCGCGGCGGGGTCGAGCAGGAGCTTGCCTGCGACCTTCGCCCAGAAGACCGGCGCAGGCTGGCGCGGGTCCACGTGCGCCTCGAGGTCTGCGAGGATCGTTCGGGCCAACACCTCCGCTCCAACGATCCGAGCGGGGTGGGGTCACGCCCCCTGTGCCAGCGCGGACAACACCTGCTGCTTGGTCGGCGCTCCGGCCGCCCGGGTCTTTTCGGTCCCGCGTGCGTCGAGGACGAGCGTGGTCGGCGTACGCAGGACACCGAGGCGGCGGACCAGGTCGAGGTGGTGCTCGGCGTCGACCTCGAGGTGGGCACGCCCTCGGTCGAGGCGGCGACGTCGTGCAGGATCCGGCGGGTGACCCGGCAGGGCGCGCAGAAGGCGGAGGAGAACTGCAGCAGCGTGGCCCGCTCCCCGAGCTGGGTCTCCCACTCGGTGCCGGCGAGCACCGAGACCGGCTCGTCCGCTGGGGCGCTCGCGGCAGCCTGCGCTGGCCCGTCCAGGCCGTGCACCGGGTGCGTGCCGCGGAACCGGCCGTCGGTGGCCGCGCGGTAGAGACCGAACAGCACGGCGATCACGACGGCGCCGATGAGGATCCAGAGGCCGGTGGACATGACCGGCACAGCGTAGGGAACCGGGCGCTTCTTCCCCGGCGTGGTCGAGGGCCGAGACGCCCGGCCGGCGTACGTCCTCAGCCGCCGGCGAACGGCGGCAGGAACTCCACGGTCGCGCCCACCGGCACGGTCACGGCGGCCGGGTCGTCGGAGGTGACCGGGCGGTCCCCGACCATCACCGCGCAGCAGCCGAGGACGTCGGCGAACTTCGCGGAGCCGGCGTGCTGCGCCCGCGCCCAGGCGGTCAGCCGGTCCAGGGTCCAGGGGCCGTCGACCGCGACGACGTCGGTGTCCGTGCCCGCGGCGGCCCGCGCCGACGCCCAGTAGCGCAGCGTCACCGCCCCTCCCGCGGAGCGGTCTTTCGGCCCGGTGACGTCCTGCACTCCGATATCCTCCCCTATCGGGCCAGAGGTCAGGAGGTGGCGCCCGGGTGAGCACCCTCCTGCTCCTGACCAAGGCGCTGCAGCCCTCCGCGGAGGTGCTGCCCGGCCTGGCGCTGCTCCCCCACCACGTGAAGATCCTCCCCGCCGAGGGGACCGCCCTGGTGGACACGCCGCCGTGCGACCTCGTGCTCGTCGACGGCCGGCGCGAGCTCGCCCACGCCCGCGACCTGTGCCGGCTGATCCGCACCACCGGTGTCGAGGAGCCGGTCCTGCTGATCGTCACCGAGGGCGGGCTCTCCGTCGTCGCCGCCGACTGGGGCATGGACGACGTGCTGCTCGACACCGCCGGTCCGGCCGAGATCGACGCCCGGATCCGCGTCGCCGTCGGACGGCTGGCCCAGGCGGTCGAGGAGGACCCCGAGGCGCACATCATCCGCTCCGGCGAGGTGACCGTGGACGAGGCGACGTACACCGCCAAGCTCGGCGGCCGGGTGCTCGACCTGACCTTCAAGGAGTTCGAGCTGCTGAAGTTCCTGGCCCAGCACCCGGGCCGGGTGTTCACCCGCGAGCAGCTGCTGCAGGAGGTGTGGGGCTACGACTACTTCGGCGGCACCCGCACCGTCGACGTGCACGTCCGGCGGCTGCGGGCCAAGCTCGGTGCGGAGTACGAGACGCTGATCGGTACGGTGCGCAACGTGGGTTACCGCTTCGTGCTGCAGCCGTCGTGAGCGTCCGCCAGGTCGCGGCCGAGGAGTTCGACTGGACCTCGCCGCAGGGGCCCGCGGCCGTCGTACGCCGGATCGCGGAGGCGGCCACCGCCGCCGACGGCGTCAGCCCCCTCAACGAGCAGGCCGAGCTGCGGCTGAAGAACCGCGGGCTGCGCGACGCCGAGCTGTGGCTGGCCGACGAGGTCGGCTTCGCGCTGCGGCAGGGCGACGACCTCGACCTGGCCGTCTCGCCGACAGCGCGTCGGCAAGGGGTGGGTACGGCGCTGGCCCGCGCGGCGCTCACCCCCGGCCGACGCGTGGAGGCCTGGTCCCACGCCGACCACCCCGGGGCGGCGCGGCTGGCCCAGCGGTTCGGCGTACCCCGGGAGCGGGAGCTGCTGATCATGCGGCGCTCGCTCTCCTCGGAGCTGCCGCCGGTGGAGGTGCCCGACGACGTGCGGGTCCGGACCTTCGAGCCCGGCGACGAGCAGGCGCTGCTCGAGGTCAACGCCGCCGCCTTCGCCCACCACCCCGAGCAGGGCGCGATGACGCTGGAGGACCTGCGCGAGCGGATGGGCGAGCCGTGGTTCTCCGCGGCCGGGTTGTTCCTGGCGGTGCCGGCCTCGGGCCCGGAGACGCTGCTCGGCTTCCACTGGACGAAGGTGCACGCCGCCGCGTCGCCCGCCGCACGGCTCCGCTGTCCCGCCTCACGGCGAGGTCTACGTCGTCGCGGTGAACCCCAAGGCCGCCGGCCGGGGCCTGGGCCGGCTGCTCACCAACGTCGGGCTGCACCACCTGCACGACCTGGGCCTGCCCTCGGTGGTCCTCTACGTCGACGGCGACAACACCCCCGCCGTCGGGCTCTACCGGGGGCTCGGCTTCGCGGTCGAGCGGGCCGAGGCGCAGTACCGCGGCGTGGTGGACCGGTTTCCCAGGTTATGAACCCAGATTGCCTCTTCACACAGGTTGCGCGGTGTGTGAAGAGGCGGTTCCTTGTGTGAAGAGAACGGACCGGAGCTCGCACGACCGAACCCTGCGGATTCGGGGTAACTCCTCGCCACCAGCTGGTGCCGGCGATGCTCCCCGGGCTCCGTACGCCGCAGCGATGCGGCCGGCAGCACGAACCGGCGCCCGGCGTACCTCAGTCCGCGCCTGATCCGGCAGAACCGGCGTACCGCAGATCCCGGCTCGCCAACTTCACACAGCAAACTGCCTCTTCACACACAGAGTCTCGTGTGTGAAGAGGCAGTTCGGGTTCATCACCTGGGAAACCGGATCACCGCAACTGAGAACCGGAGGCGCCTACCGCAGCGCCTGGGCGAGGCGGCGGGCGATCTCGCGGTTGTTCTCCACGGTCTCGTGGCCGGCGCCGACGAGGTTGAAGAAGCCGTGGATCATCGAGGGGAAGCGGCGCATCTCCACGTTGACCCCGTGCTCGGCGAGCAGCTGGGCGTAGGCCTCGCCCTCGTCGCGGAGCGGGTCGAAGCCGGCGGTGACGACCAGGGCCGGGGCCAGGCCGTCGGGGAACGACGTACGCCGGACCGCGGAGGCGTCCGGGTGGGCCTTGTCGGCCTCGGCGCCGAAGTAGCAGTCCTCGGCGAAGTCCATGAACTCGGTGGTCAGGTAGAACCCGTCGCCGAACATGCCGCGGCTCGGCGCCCGCTCCACGAAGTCCGTGGCCGGGTAGACCAGCAGCTGGAAGGCCATCGGGAGGCGCTGCTCGGCCGCCCACACCGCCGTCGACGCGGCCAGCGCACCGCCCGCCGAGTCGCCGCCGACCGCCAGCGCCGCGGGGTCGGCGTTCACGTCCTCGACGTGCTCCACCAGCCAGCGGTACGCCGCCTGGGCGTCCTCGACCGCGGCCGGGAACTGGTGCTCCGGCGCCCGCCGGTAGTCCACGGCCAGCACCTGGACCCCGGAGCTCTCGGCCAGGAACCGGCAGGCGGCGTCGTGCGAGGCGAGGTCGCCGTACACCCAGCCGCCGCCGTGCAGGAACAGCAGCGTCGCCGTCGGGTCCGGCCCCACCTCCGAGGTCGGGGTGTAGAGCCGCGCGGCGAGCTTCCCCTCCGCGCCGGCCACCTCGAGGTCGCGCACCGCACCGACCGGCTGCCGGCCACCGACCATCCGGCTGTGCCGGACCAGCTCCCGCCGGCCCTGCTCCAGCGGCAGCGTCTCGGCGCCCGGGACGCGGGCGAGCCGCTGCAGGGCCAGCAGCAGCTGGATCTCCGGCGCCAGCACCTGGCCGTCGCGTACGACGGGGCGACGCACCAGCAGACGCTGGACCGGGACGGGGAGATTCATGGCCGCCCGCAGCAGGTGCGGCTCGGCGGCGTGGCGGATCGAGGCGAGTGGACTGGTCACGGGGAAAACGTAGACACTCCACGTTCACCGTGCAGTGACATGCTTCACCCATGTCCACGTCGGAGTTCCAGGCCACGGCCGCGGCGAGCCCGGAGGAGGGTCCGGACTCGGCCCCGCGCGTGATGTCCACCGACATCTTCGACGTGGACCCGCCGTACTCCCCCGAGGAGCAGCCGGCGGTCGCAGAGTTCGAGGACCGGTTCCTGGACCGCGAGGTGTCCTGGCTGCGCTTCAACCAGCGGGTCCTCGAGCTCGCCGAGGACACCACGCTGCCGCTGCTGGAGCGGGTGCGGTTCCTGGCGATCTTCTGCAGCAACCTCGACGAGTTCTTCATGGTCCGGGTGGCCGGGCTCAAGCGCCGGATCGCCGCCGGGGTCGCCGTACGCGCGGCCTCGGGCTGGATGCCGCGCGAGGTGCTGCACCACATCCACGAGACCGCCCAGGAGCTCTCCCAGCGGCACGCGCAGCTCTTCGGCGAGGAGGTCGTGCCCGCCCTGGCCAAGGAGGGCATCGAGCTGCTCCGCTGGGACGACCTGGACCGCGAGGAGCAGCGGCACTGCAAGCGGTTGTTCAAGAACCGGGTCTTCCCGGTGCTCACCCCGCTGGCGGTCGACCCGGCGCACCCGTTCCCCTACATCTCCGGGCTCTCGCTCAACCTCGCCGTGCTGGTCCGCGACCCCGAGACCGGCAAGGAGCACTTCGCCCGGGTGAAGGTGCCGCCGAACTTCGGCCGGTTCGTGCCGCTGGGCCACCAGCGCTTCGTGCCGCTGGAGGACGTGATCGCCGAGCACCTCAAGCGGCTCTTCCCCGGCATGCAGGTGCTCAAGACCTACACCTTCCGGGTCACCCGCAACGAGGACCTCGAGGTCGAGGAGGACGACGCCGAGAACCTCCTCAAGGCGCTGGAGAAGGAGCTGGTACGCCGCCGGTTCGGCCCCCCGGTCCGGCTGGAGGTCGAGGAGTCGATGGACGACCACGTCCTCGAGCTGCTGGTCTCCGAGCTGGACGTGACCGAGGGCGAGGTGTTCCGGCTCCCCGGGCCGCTGGGACTGCGCGACCTCGTCGAGGTCGCCGACCTCGACCGGGAGGACCTGCGCTACCCGGTCTACATCCCCACCACCCACTCCCAGCTGGCGCCGGTGGAGTCGGCCTCCCCGGTGGACGTGTTCAAGGCGCTGCAGCGCTCCGACGTGCTGCTGCACCACCCCTACGACTCGTTCAGCACCTCGGTGCAGCGCTTCCTCGAGCAGGCGGCCGCCGACCCGCACGTGCTGGCGATCAAGCAGACGCTCTACCGCACCTCCGGCGACTCCCCGGTCATCGACGCCCTCGTCGACGCCGCCGAGGCCGGCAAGCAGGTGCTGGTGATCGTGGAGATCAAGGCCCGCTTCGACGAGCAGGCCAACATCCGGTGGGCGCGCAAGCTCGAGCAGGCCGGGTGCCACGTGGTCTACGGACTGGTCGGGCTGAAGACCCACTGCAAGCTGTCCATGGTGGTGCGCGACGAGCACGACGGACTGCGCCGCTACACCCACATCGGCACCGGCAACTACAACCCCAAGACCGCCCGGCTCTACGAGGACATCGGGCTGCTGACCACCGACGAGGCGATCGGCGAGGACGTCGCCCACCTGTTCAACAACCTCAGCGGCTACTCCCGCAACGCCTCCTACGCCCAGCTGATGGTCGCCCCGGGCTCGGTGCGCTCGGGCCTGACCGAGCAGATCCGCGCCGAGATCGAGCACCACCAGGCCGGCCGCGAGGCACGCATCCGGGTCAAGGCCAACGCCGTGGTCGACGAGGCCCTGATCGACGAGCTGTACGCCGCCTCCCGAGCCGGCGTCCCGGTCCAGCTGCTCACCCGCGGCATCTGCGCGATCCGGCCCGGGATCCCCGGCCTGTCGGAGAACATCACGGTCCGCTCGATCCTGGGCCGCTACCTCGAGCACAGCCGGATCATGATGTTCGCCAACGGCGGCGAGCCCACCGCGTGGATCGGCTCGGCGGACCTGATGCACCGCAACCTCGACCGCCGGGTCGAGGTGCTGGTCCGGCTGCCGCACCAGGACCAGGTCGACTACGTCAAGGCGCTGCTCGACGTCGCCTTCGACGCCCACACCGCGGCCTGGGAGCTCGACGCCGACGGCGCCTGGGCGCGGACCACGTCGCCGGACGAGGAGCCCCTGGTCGACTTCCAGGAGCTGCAGATCGAGCTGCACCGTCGGCGCCGGGCCAAGGGCCCGCACGGGTGAGCTAACAGCTGGCGAAGATGACCGGGCCGTCGTAGACCGCCGACAGCACGTAGGCGGTGCGGGACTTCGGCCGCAGCACCAGCCGCACGGTGCGCCCGACCGCCTTGCTGGAGACCAGCCGGAAGTCGTCGGCGAAGCTGCCGGCGCGTCCCACCGCCTCGCCCACGGCCAGCACGGCCCGCGGCCGCAGGTCGTGCCGGGCCCGGTCGGAGTCCTCGAAGGCCGCGACCACGTGCAGCGCCCGGTCGCGGGACATCCCCATCGCCAGTCCGTTGAGGGGTGAGACCCCACCGGCGCGGCCGATCAGCCGGTCGGCCAGCTGCTGGTCCTCCTCGTCGGCCTGGGACATGGCGAGGTCCTCGCAGGCGAAGTCGCCGGTCCACAGCACCGCGTTCGCGACGTTGCCCAGGCCGTCGGCGAGATCGCCCACGCCGTCCACCGAGGCGGCGGCGTCGCCGTCCCCGGCGGCGACCCGGGCCGCCTTCCCGGCGTACCCGAGGGTGTCGCTGGTGACCACCAGGTGCTGGTCGGCGAGCAGGGCGACGTACTGCAGCTCCGGGGTGATCGTCGGGTCGATCGCGGCCACCAGGTCGACGCCTCCGCGCCACACCCCGTCGTCCTCCGACGGCTTGCGGAAGCCCAGCCCGGACAGCTTGTCCGCGAGCCTGCCGAAGTCGGCGCCGGGCAGGCTGAGCACCATGGTGGCGCCCTCCCGCCCCTGCGCGAACGCCTCCCAGGCGGCGGTGGCGGGCGAGAAGCCGAACTTCTCCTGCAGCGCCCCACCGGCCTCGTCGACGCTCGAGGCGGCGGCGAAGTCGGTGTCGTAGGCCTTGCCCAGGAACGCGTCCACCTCGGCGCGCGAGGAGCCCGCGTCGACCTTCGACCCGAGCCGGTCGCGGACCATCGCCCAGTCGGTGAACGCCACCCGCTTGGAGCTGGCCGGGACCACCGCGAGTGCCTCCTCCAGCGGGGTGCGGTGCGCCCGCCGCCACAGCCAGGTGCCGGCGACCAGGGCGCCGGCGACCAGGACGAGGGCGAGCGCGGCGACGAGCACGGTGCGGCCCCGCGACCGGATCGCCATGCGCCTCACCACCTCTGCCTGCCGCGCCGAGGGTAGCCCGTGTGAGGATGACGCCATGGCGTCGTCTCCGCGCTCAGGATCGAGCGCCCTGGGCGTCGAGGTGGTGGCCGCCGGCGCGCTGGTGATCCGCAAGAAGCGCGGCGAGCGCCAGGTCCTCCTGGTGCACCGACCCAAGTACGACGACTGGTCCTTCCCCAAGGGCAAGCAGGACCCCGGCGAGCACGTGACCGCCACCGCGGTGCGCGAGGTCTGGGAGGAGACCCGGGTGCCGATCCGGCTCGGCCGGCCGCTGCTCCCCCAGCTGTACGCCGACGCGAAGGGCCGCACCAAGAAGGTGCACTACTGGGTCGGACACCTCACCGGGGACGCCGAGCCGCGGGTGCCCGACGGCGAGGTCGACGAGGTGGCCTGGGTGTCGCTGGACAAGGCGCTGCGCCGGCTGACCTACCGCGACGACATCGACGTGCTCGACGACCTGCACGACGAGCCACGGCGGACCACCCCGCTGATCGTGCTGCGCCACGCCGACGCGGTCGCCCGGGACGGCTGGGAGCAACCAGACCCGCTCCGTCCGCTCACCGCGGAGGGGCACGAGCACGCCGAGGCCCTCGCGCCCGTGCTCAGCGCCTACGGCGTGCGACACATCGTCACCTCCGCCAGCGTGCGGTGCGCGCAGACCGTGGAGCCCTTCGCCCGGACCAGCGACCTGCCGATGGAGGCCACCGAACGGCTCAGCGAGGAGGCCTTCGACGAGATCCACGCCCGCGAGCACCTGGACGCGGCGCTGGGCGGGCGGACGCCGTACGTCTTCTGCGTGCACCGCCCCCAGCTGCCCCGCATCCTGGCGATGCTGGGCGTGGACGAGGAGCCGCTCGCCAAGGGCGAGATGGTCGTCTGCCACCACCGCAAGGGGCGCATCCTGGCCACCGAGCGCCACTTCCCCGGCTAGCCACACGGGATTTGCGCAGTCGTTCACCCGCTGTTCACCCGCGGCAGGCCGTCCGGTCACGTCGGCTGCCTAGGTTCCCTGGTGTCCGAACGAACTGACACCCAGGAGACACGAAGTGAACCGCACTTCCTTCCGCCGCGCGCTGGTGCCCGGCGCGGCGGCACTGACCCTAGGTCTGGCCGTGTCCGCATGCGGGGCCGGCAACGAGCAGGCCTCCACCGCCAGCGGCGGCAACAACCTCTCCGGCAAGCTGAGCGGCGCCGGGTCCAGCGCCCAGGAGTCCGCGATGGACGCCTGGCGGGCGGGCTTCCAGAAGGCCAACCCCGACGCGACGGTCAACTACGACCCCTCCGGCTCGGGCGCCGGTGTGGAGAAGTTCACCGCCGGCGGCGTGGCCTTCGCCGGGTCCGACGCGGCCCTCTCCGCCGACGCCGGCGAGATCGACGCGGCCAAGAAGCGCTGCGGCGCCGACGCCATCGAGGTCCCCGACTACGTCAGCCCGATCGCGGTCGTCTACAACCTCGCGGGCGTCGACAACCTGCAGCTCTCGCCGAAGACCATCGCCCAGATATTCGACGGCAAGATCAAGTCGTGGAACGACCCGGCCATCAAGGCCGACAACCCCGACGCCAGCCTGCCCGGCGACCGGATCGTGCCGGTGCACCGCTCCGACGAGTCCGGCACCACCAAGAACTTCACCGACTACCTCGCCCAGGCGGCGGGAAGCGCGTGGGGCCACGAGGCCGACAAGGTGTGGCCTACCAAGTCCGGTGAGGGCGCACAGGGCACGTCCGGCGTGATCCAGGCCGTCCAGGGCGGCAAGGGCACCATCGGGTACGCCGACCTCAGCCAGGCCGGCGACCTGAGCATCGCCAAGGTCAAGGTCGGGTCGTCCTACGTCGCGCCCTCGGCCGACGGCGCCGCCACCGCCCTGGAGAGCTCCCCGCTCGAGCAGGGCCGGCCGGAGAGCTCGATGGCGGTGAAGATCGACCGCAAGACCACCGCCGACGGCGCCTACCCGGTCATGCTGGTGTCCTACCTGATCGCCTGCCCGACCTACGACACCAAGGCGCAGGCGGACCTCGTCAAGGGCTTCCTGACCTACGTGATCAGCAGCGAGGGCCAGCAGGAGGCGGCCGACAACGCCGGCTCCGCGCCGATCCCCGACTCGCTGGCGAAGAAGGCCCAGGACCTGATCGACGGCATCGCCAGCAAGTGACCCCGCTCGGCCTCCAGACCGCATCGCCCAAGCGCCGCTTGGGCGATGCGGTCTTCGGCAACCTCACCCGCGGCGCCGGCCTGCTCATCCTGCTGGCCCTCGCGGGCGTGGCCGTCTTCCTCACCGTGGAGGGCGTTCCCGCCTTCTCGGCCTCCCCGGAGGACCTGAAGGGCGCCTCGTCCTTCACCGCCTACGTGTGGCCGCTGGTCTTCGGCACCCTGCTGGCCGCGGCCCTGGCGCTGCTGATCTCGCTGCCGGTCGCGGTCGGGGTGGCCCTGTCGGTCTCGCACTTCGCGCCCCGGCGGGTCGCGGTGCTGATCGGCTACCTGATCGACCTGCTGGCCGCCGTACCCAGCGTCATCTACGGGCTGTGGGGCGGCCTCTTCCTCGGCCCCCGCCTGGTGCCGCTCTACGAGTGGCTGGACAAGCACCTCGGCTGGCTGCCCTTCTTCGCCGGGCCGGCCTCGACCACCGGCCGGACCATCCTGACCGCGGCGGTGGTGCTCGCGGTGATGGTGCTGCCGATCATCACCGCGATCTCGCGGGAGATCTTCGTCCAGACCCCGCGCCTGGACCAGGAGGCTGCCCTCGCCCTCGGCGCCACCCGCTGGGAGATGATCCGGATGGCGGTCTTCCCCTACGCCCGCTCCGGCGTCGTCTCGGCCGCCATGCTCGGTCTGGGCCGCGCGCTCGGCGAGACGATGGCGGTCGCGATGGTGCTCTCCGCCAGCGGCGTGGTCACCTTCAACCTGATCTCCTCGACGAACCCCTCGACGATCGCGGCCAACATCGCGCTCACCTTCCCCGACGCCACCGGCCTGCAGGTCAACGCGCTGATCGCCAGCGGCCTGGTGCTGTTCGTCATCACCTTCGCGGTGAACTTCCTGGCCCGCGGGATCGTGGCCCGCGGCGACGTGAGGACGAAGTGATGTCCCTGCTCATCGACGCTCCCGCCCCGCCGGCCGAGCACCTCCGCCTGCGCCGCCCGCGCCTGCCCCGCTGGGCGCCGGCCCTCGTGCTGGTGCTCGCGTTCGCCGCGGCCGCCGTACCCACCCTGGCGTTCGGCTGGGGCGTGGTCGCCTTCTCGGTGGTGGGCGGGGTGCTCTACGTGGTCGCCCTCCCCGGCTGGTCGCTGGCGGTGGAGAACCGCCGTGCGGCCGTGGACCGGCTGATGACCGCGCTGGTGTGGATCGCGCTGGTGCTGGCGTTCATCCCGCTGGTCTCGCTGCTGTGGAAGGTCGTCGTCGAGGGCCTGCCGGTGCTCGACGCCCGCTTCTTCACCTGGTCGATGCGCAACATCATCGGCGAGAAGGGCGGCGTCTACCACGCGATCCTCGGCACGCTGCTGATCACCATGGCCGCCACGGTCATCTCGGTGCCGATCGGGCTGCTCTCGGCGATCTACGTCGTGGAGTACGGCGCAGGCTCCCGCCTCGCCTCGGGGATCCGCTTCCTGGTCGACGTGATGACCGGCATCCCCTCGATCGTCGCCGGCCTGTTCGCCTACGCGCTGTTCGTGCTCTTCTTCGGACCGGGCATCCACATGGGCCTGGGCGGGGCGGTCGCGCTGTCGCTGCTGATGATCCCGATCGTGGTCCGCTCGGCCGAGGAGATGCTCAAGCTCGTGCCGCACGAGCTCCGCGAGGCGGCGTACGCGCTGGGCGTGCCGAAGTGGAAGACCATCCTGCGGGTGGTGCTCCCGACCGCGCTGGGCGGCATCATCACCGGGGTGACCCTGGCGATCGCGCGGGTGATCGGCGAGACCGCGCCGCTGCTGATCATCGCCGGTTCGACCGACTCCACGAACTTCAACTTGTTCAAGGACCAGATGATGACCCTGCCGGTCTTCATCTACTACAGCTACACCCAGCCCGGGAGCCACCCCGAGATCGCCCGGCCGATGGCCTGGGGCGCCGCGCTGGTGCTGATCCTGATCGTGCTGCTGCTCAACCTGCTCGCGCGGGTCCTGGGCAGGTTCTTCGCCCCCCGTCGGGGACACTGAGAGGTAATCATGGCCAAGAGCATCGACATCTCGAACCTGGACATCTACTACGGCGACTTCCGCGCCGTGGCGGACGTGACGATGACGATCCCGGCGCGTTCGGTGACCGCGCTGATCGGACCGTCCGGCTGCGGCAAGTCGACCTTCCTGCGCTCGCTGAACCGGATGCACGAGGTCATCCCCGGCGCCCGGGTCGAGGGCAAGATCGTCGTCGACGGGCAGGACCTCTACGAGCCCGCGGTCGACCCGGTGGAGGTACGCCGGGTCATCGGGATGGTCTTCCAGCGGCCGAACCCGTTCCCCACCATGTCGGTCCGCGACAACGTGCTCGCCGGGCTCCGGCTCAACCGACGGATCTCCAGCTCCGAGGGCGACGAGGTGGTCGAGCGCTCGCTGCGCGGCGCCAACCTCTGGGACGAGGTCAAGGACCGGCTGGACAAGCCCGGGATGTCCCTCTCCGGCGGGCAGCAGCAGCGCCTGTGCATCGCCCGGGCCACCGCCGTACAGCCCCAGGTGCTGCTGATGGACGAGCCCTGCTCCGCGCTCGACCCGATCTCGACCTCGGCGATCGAGGACCTCATCCACTCGCTGAAGGACGAGTACACGATCGTCATCGTCACCCACAACATGCAGCAGGCCGCCCGGGTCTCCGAGGACACGGCCTTCTTCAACATCGACGGCCCCGGCGAGCCCGGCCGCCTGATCGAGATGAACCCGACCAGGAAGATCTTCAGCGTCCCCGACGACCCCGCCACCGAGGCCTACATCTCCGGCCGCTTCGGCTGACCGGGGGGAGCGGCGCACCGGGACATGCGAATGTGGTCCGGGCGGCGTGAGAACACCACTCTGGCCCCAATAGCGACATTCGCATGTCTGTGTGCGGCCACCGACTGCTAGCTGCCCTATCGCGCCGACGCAACAGGTCCCCTGACCCGACCACCGCGGTTGGGCGTACGGAGACATGCGAATGTGGTCCGGGCGGCGTGAGAACACCACTCTGAACCCAACAGCAACATTCGCATGTTTGGGTGCGAAGGCGTCTGGTCCACAGCCCAGCGCACAAGCTCACCGTCCACAGACGGAGGCGACGCGCCCGACGCTATGGCGCGGGAATCGCCAACGTGCCGCCCATGGATGTGATCAGCCGGGTGACCCTTCTCGGTGGTGCGTGCCACCGGTCGACTCTTCTCGAGACGCACTCGCGCGCCGACCTCGACCGCGCCCTCGCCGCCGGCGACCTGATCCGTACAGGCCGTGGCCGCTACGCCCTGGGCAACGCTCGGGACTTCGTCGTCACAGCCAGCAGGGTCGGGGGGATCGCTTCCCACCGCAGCGCCGCCCTGTTCCACGGCTGGGCGCTGCCTCACCTGCCGGAGCGGCCCGATGTCTCCTTTCCGCGCAACCGACACCTCAGCTCCGGAGCGCGCCGCCTCGTCGTGCCGCACTGGGTAGACCTCCACGACGCGGACGTCGAGGGGATCGTCACGTCCCGCCGCCGGACGCTCGTGGACTGCATGAGGAACCTTCCACTGCACGACTCCGTGCCGATCGTCGACGAGGCGATCCGGGCTGACGACTTCACCCACCGAGACGTGAAGGCGATTGCGCAGTCCACCCAGGGCAGGGGCCGGGCCCGGATCATGGCTGTCGCCGAGGAGGCAACGAGCAAGGCCGCGAACGAATTCGAGTCACTGCTGCGAGCACACACAGCTCTCGTCCCAGGACTCGACCTCCAGGCGCAACCTCCCGTGCGCATCCCGGGGACGACGAAGCTGATCCACCCCGACCTCGGCGACCCGCTCCGGAAGATCGCGGTTGAGGCTGAGAGCTTCGAGTGGCACGGCAAGTCGGCGCAGCTGACGCGCGACTGCCGGCGCTACAACCAGCTCACCCTGATGGGATGGATCCTGGTCAGGTTCAGCTGGTACCAGGTCCACTTCGAGCCGGCGTACGTGCGCGAGACGCTGCTCGGGGTAGTCGACCTCGCACGCAGACGTGCGAATGTGGCCTGAGAGGCGGGAGAACGCCACGCCAGCCCCACCAGCGACATTCGCATGTCGGAGCGCGGCGGGCCGCAGTACTCGGGTGCCAGCGCGCCGCGACACGACCCCGGCCAGGCACGCGGCTCAGGGGAGCTGGAGGACGTTCGTCAGCACGACGTACATCAAGGCGGCGACGGAGCCGGCGGCGGGGAAGGTGAGGACCCACGCCACGACGATGGAGCGGGCCACGCCCCAGCGGACGGCCGAGAAGCGCTTGGTCGAGCCGACGCCCATGATCGCCGAGGTGATCACGTGGGTCGTGGAGATGGGGGCGTGCCACACGAACGCGGTGGTGTAGAGCACGCTGGCCGAGACCGATTCGGCCGCGAACCCCTGCGGCGGGTCCATGTGGATGATCCGGCGCCCGAGGGTCCGCATGATGCGCCAACCGCCGGAGTAGGTGCCGAACGAGATCGCGCTCGCTGCCGCGATGATCACCCAGAGCGGGAGCGGGTCGTCCTGGGCCACGTAGCCGCCGGAGAGCAGGGCCAGGAAGATCACGCCCATCGTCTTCTGGGCGTCCTGCAGGCCGTGACCGAGCGCCATCGCCCCGGCGGAGACCGTCTGGGCAAGCCGGAAGCCCTTGCTGACGCGGCTCGGCGACCGCCTCCGGAAGATCCACATGATCAGCAGCATCGCGGCGAAACCGAGCCCGAAGGCCACCACGGGTGAGAGCACCATCGGGATGACGACCTTGTCGATCACGGTCTGCCAGCTCACGAACGCGCCCGCGGCGAGCGCGGAGCCGACCAGGCCTCCGATCAGCGCGTGCGAGGACGACGAGGGCAGGCCGAAGTACCAGGTGATCAGGTTCCAGGTGATGGCGCCGAGCAGTCCCGCCATCACCACCACCAGCGCGTGGTTGCCCAGGCCCGGGTTGATCACGTCGCTGACCGTGTGGGCGACCTCCTGCCCGAGCAGTGCGCCGGCGAAGTTCATCACCGCCGCCATCAGCAGGGCCAGCCTCGGGGTCAGGGCCCGGGTGGAGACCGAGGTGGCGATGGCGTTCGCCGCGTCGTGGAAGCCGTTGGTGTAGTCGAAGACCAACGCGATCGCAACGACCGCGATGATGATCCCGAGCTCCACCGGTCAGGACTCCTTGGCGTGGATCTGCTCGACGATGTTCGCCACCTTCTCGAAGGCGTCGATCGCGTGCTCGAGCGAATCCACGATGTCCTTGAGCTTGAGGACCTCCAGGGCTTCGTACTGCCCACTGAACAACTGGGCGAGAATCCGCCGGTAGCTCTTGTCGCCGGTGTTCTCCAGCCGGTTGACCTCGATCCAGAACTCCTCGAGGTTCTTCATCGTCTGCAGCCGCGGCATCGCGTCGGCGGTGAGCTCCGCACACCGCTGGATCACCTCGACCTGCTCGGCCAGCTCGGCAGGGAGGGCAGTGACCTCGTAGAGGACGGTGAGGTCGACCGCCTCCTCCATGAAGTCCATGATGTCGTCGAGCCCCGAGGCGAGGGAGTAGATGTCCTCGCGGTCGAAGGGCGTCACGAACGTCGAGTTGACCTTCTTGGCGATCTCGTGCGTGATCTCGTCGGCGGCGTGCTCGGCCTCGCGCATCCGACCACCGATCTCCTGGTGGTTCGCACCGTCGGCGAGCACCTCGGCCAGGATCTCGGCGCCGTGCACGAGCTGGTTGGCGGATCTTTGGAGAAGCTCGTAGAAGGCGTTGTCCACGGGCTTGAAGCGCAAGGCCACCGGGTCCACTCCTGCGGATCGGGCATCAGTTCGGACACATGCTAGGGCCCGGAGGCCTCGGACGCGGCAGCCGGTGGCGCAAAGGACGTGCCGGCGAGTCCGCGGCTACGCCGAGCGGTGCTGCGGCGAGCGGGGCGGCAGACCCAGGATGCGATCGATCTCGGCGCGGCTCAGGGGGCGGTCGGACTGGTTCGCGGCCACGATGAGGTTCGAGGTCAGCTCGACCTCATCGAGCAGCTCGTCGTCCTCGAGCCGTACGTCGAAGGGGTCCACGCCCTGCGCATCCTTCCCTTGCTCCCGCGGATGAACCACCCAACGACCGCTCTTGTGCGCCCCCGCCAGTCCGGGCCCGAGTGGTGCTTTTGTGAGTTCTACCCGCTGGCGCGGGCAGAAAACGCTTCCAGGATCGCACCGCAGGCAACCGGCGACACTGCTCCGAACGGGTCAATTTGTCCGGTTCTGCGAAAAAGAAGAAGGGGCCCCGACCGAAGCCGGGACCCCTCCTTCCACGTGTGGGGTTACAGCGGGCGGACGTTGTCCGCCTGGGGACCCTTGGGGCCCTGCGTGACGTCGAACTCCACGCGCTGGTTCTCGTCCAGCGACTTGTAGCCCTGCGACTGGATCGCCGAGTAGTGGACGAAGACGTCGTCTCCGCCGTTCTCCTGGGCGATGAACCCGAAGCCCTTCTCGGCGTTGAACCACTTGACCGTGCCTTGAGCCATGCTCTTCTTTCTCCTTGTTTCACAGGCGACCGGACACACCATGTCGACGGTCCGGCGCAGGCTGCGTGATACGCCGTCCCGCCTCGCCAGCCTGGAAGCCAAGAGAAGAAACGCCGTTGGATCACAAAACTCCAACGAGCGTTGTTGTTACCGCTGGAACTTGCACCCTGCAGCACCCAGCGTACCAACCACAGCCCACGAAAGCAGAGTGGACCCGGGAGGTGTTTTCCGAACTCGGTTCGACGACCACCGCACGGGGTAGGAGCAGACCGGCGTGCCCAAACCGGGCATCGCTCGTTTGTCCTCGCGTGGCAGGTCCTCGAGGAGGTCGGGAGTCGTCCGGCGCGCTCGACGTACGCGCGGGTGGCGACGACACTGAACTCTGCAGACACTCCAAGGAGAGGGGGAGGCACGTGGCGCAGTCTCGACGCGAGAACGCCTCCGAGACTCCCGGGGAAGTCCCTGCCCAGACGCCTCGGCGCACGCGCGAGGAGCAGACCGGGAACGACAAGTACGACCCGATCTCGGTCGCCTCGGCCGCGCTGAGCTCCGCCGACGAGGAGTCCCCGCCCGAGGCCAAGCAGCCCAGCGGCTTCTTGTCCCGCTTCCGCTCCCGTGGCCAGCAGGCCGGGCCGGAGGCGTCCGACCAGTCCCGGCCCGACCTGCCCCCGGACTCCTGGGGTCGCGCGGGTGCCGACCGGGGCTCCCTGGACCCGCTGGCGGTGACTCGGCAAGCCCTGTCGGCGGAGACCGAGGGCCCAGCGCACGGGGCGGAGAACGACCCCGGGTCCCCCCTTCGCGAACGCATCGGCAACATGGTGGAGAAGGCGAAGGCGGCGATCACCGCGGACTCCGAGCCCGACAAGGCAGCCGAGAACGACGAGCCCGGCACGTCGGGTGAGTCCGTGCACACCGGCAAGTCGGAGAAGGCGCACAAGGCCGGGAAGGCCGAGGCCAGGTCCGCGGGGACCGACCCGGACTCGGAGGACGCGGCGTCCCCGACGCCCCCGGAAGGCGAGGAGACGGCCACGGGGGCCGCTTCCGGCGACCACGGGACCCGCCCCGATCCGGGCTGGATCTTCCACCGCAAGGTCGAAGCCGACGGGTTCGAAGGGTGGCTCTACCACTACGCCGACGGGACCATGGTCGACGAGACCGGCGTGGTCTATGAGTACCCCTCGCACGAGGACGACTCCCTCGCCCACGACCCCAGCGTGGAGAACCGTACGACGGACCACGGTGGGGCGACCGACGAGCAGCGGAGCGGCGAGGCGCCGGCCCGGGTCGCCGGCGCGGAGACCGAGAAGGCACCGGAGTCTCAGCCCCCGTCCACGGAGCAACAGACTCCGGTCGAGGCGGAGCCCACGGACGGGTCCGAAGCCGGGTCCGAAGCCGGGTCCGAAGCCGGGGCCGACGCCCCGCCGGCGGCCGGGGTCGAGCCGGCGATCGAGGCGCCGGCCGTGGTCGAGGCGGCCCACGAGGCGCAGGAGACCCCAGCGGCCCCGGAGGCCCGGGAGGCACCAGAGGCGCCAGAAGCCCAGGAGGCCCAGGAGGCTCCGGAGGCCCCGGAGGCGCCGGAGGGGCGGGAGACCGACGAGGACCAGGCGAGCCCGGCGCCGGCCGAGGCCGAGGGCGAAGCCGACGCGCAGACCCCCGAGCAACCCGAGGCAACCGAGACCGAGGAGCGGCCGGAGGCCGACGGCAAGGCAGCTCCGGCGAAGGACGATCCCGAGAAGGACGACTCCGAGAAGGACCGGTCGGATAGGGACCGGTCCGAGAAGGACGAGGACGCGCCGATCCCGGAGACCGACGGCAGCAGTGGGCCGCTGGCCGTGGCCACCGAGACGGTCACCAACACGTGGATCAACGAGAAGGCGGGGGGCAAGCAGGCCCTGCCGCCCGAGTCCGAACGGTCCGAGGACACGCCCGCAGCCGAGCAGGCCGAGACCGTCTTCATCCCGAAGTTCATCGAGTACAGCCCGAGCAACCTGCTGCGCTACCTCTCCGGCGGGCTGTTCGCGATCGCTGCCATCGCCGCGGTGATGACCATCTTCTACGCCGTGCAGGCGGAGTCGCTGCCGCACGTCGTGCTCGGCGGGGTGTTCATCCTGGTCGCCCTGCTCGCCGCGTGGGTGCTGCTCAGCTGGGAGCCGACCGTCGTCTCGATCCGCGAGGGGATCCTGGAGGTCGCCAAGGGCCCGACCGGCGAGCAGGTCGACCTGCGTGATCCGCGGACCGACGTCGACCTCGGCAGCAACGTCGGCTCACCGTGGTGGCGGATGACGGTCCATCGGTCCGGCGCCAAGGACGTCACCGTCCACGCCGGGCAGGTCAAGGCCCGCCAGTTCGCCGCCATCGTGGAGCACCACCTGCGTCACCCTCGCCAGCAGCCGCAGGACGACTCCGGGGACTGAGCGGGCGACCCGACCAGGCACCGCCCCTCAGCGTGGCGGACCGTCGTACGCGCACACCTCCTCGACCAGGGTTGCCGCCTCAAGCGAAGGACGGGCGGCGCCTCCCGCGCGGACTTTCGCCTCTGCAGGGCATCCCCGGCCCGCGAGACCGTGGCAGGAGGAGCAGACCGGGAGGTCACCATGAGCAGGATCCTCGTCCTCTACGGGACGACCGAGGGACAGACCGCCAAGATCGCCGAGGCGATCGGCACCTCGCTGCGAGCACGCGGCCACACCGTCAGCGTCGTCGACGCACGCCGAGCGCCCACCACCGGGACGCACGGCTACGACGCCGTCGTGCTCGGCGCCTCGGTGCACATGGGCAAGCACGACCAGCACGTCGTGGAGTTCGCCCGGCAGAACCGGGCGGCCCTGGGGCGCATGGTGTCCGCCTTCTTCTCGGTGAGCCTGGCGGCCGCGGGGGACCCCGTCGAGCTGACGAAGTACGTCGCCGAGTTCCACGACCAGACCGGTTGGCGACCGGCCACGATCCGGACCTTCGGCGGCTCGCTCCCCTACACGCGCTACGGCTTCCTCAAGCGCCGGCTGATGCGGCGCATCGTCAAGAGCAAGCCGGGCGGTCTGGGAGTGGACACCTCGCGCGACTACGACTACACCGACTGGGACGCGGTGCGGTCCTTCGCCGACGAGGTGGCCCAGCAGCTCGTGCCGGCAACGAAGGGCTGAGGTGCAGCGGGCCCCGGCGCGAGGGGCTCGGGTGCGCGACCGATCCGGTCGGTCCGCGGATGTGGTCGATGCGGACGTCGGAGGACCTTGGTCGGCTCGAGGCCGGAGAAGGCCCGCGGCCCGGCCCACTCAGGCGCCGCCCGCAGGCATGCCTCCGGGACCGTCGCGGTGGCGACGGGAGGGGCCACGGAGCACCGTGCATACTGAGGCACCGTGGGTGGAGCGAGGGCCTCGTAGCCCGGTCGGCGCCTGCCGACTGCAGCGCCACTCCCGGGCCTCTAGCTCAATCGGCAGAGCAGCGGACTTTTAATCCGCGGGTTCAGGGTTCGATCCCCTGGGGGCCCACCGCACCCCGGTCCCCGTGTAGGCGCGCCCCAGTGGGGCACTGACTCCTCAGCGCCGCACCGCGGCGCGGGAGGGAGAGATCCATGGGCTGGGTCGTCGCGCTGGTCGTGCTGGCGGTCATCTTCGGGGTGATCGGGCTGATCGTCGCCGCTGTGAAGTGGATGCTGATCATCGCCGGCATCCTGGTCCTGCTGGCTGTCCTCAAGGCGGTGCTCGGCCGGACGACCTAGCGCTGCGCCCACGGAGTACGGCGACCGTGCGGTCCGGCACCCGCGCGCGCAACCTTGTAACGCGGGGTTGTGGCTACTGAGTGCTCCCCCGGGGATGCACTCGGTCTCGACAACCCCGCGTTACAAGGGGTCGGGCGCCCCGGTTCGCGGAGTCGGGCTTACGCCGACACGGTGGCGCGGCGGCGGAACCGCAGTCGCCAGGCCTCGGGGCCGCGCTCGTCGTAGCCGACCTCGAAGACGCCGGGCGAGCGCTGCTCCAGCTGGGCCAGCAGCGGCAGCGGGTCGTGCGGTGCCACCAGGACCATCACCTTGCCCTCGGGAAGGCCGTCGAGCGCGCCGAAGATCGTCGAGTGCCGGATCGCGTGCGGCACCGCGCGGGCGTCGAGCTCGACATCGGTGCCGGCGTCCTGCTCACCGCAGCCGCAGTCGCCGCCACAGCCGCCGCGTGCCTCCCCGTCGTGGCCCTCCTCGTGGCCGCCGAGCTCGTGGTGCATCCCCTCGAGCAGGTCGGCCAGCGAGACCTCCGAGCGGCCGGCGAGCAGGGGCAGGACCTGCTCGTTCTCCTTCTCCAGGTGCGCGGAGAACATCGTCTGCAGCGCCGCCGCGGCCGCCACGGTGGCGACCGGGTCGCCGGACTTCTCCAGCGCGTCGACGAGGCCGCCGATGACCACGTGGTCGGCGACCAGCGCCTCGACGAGGAGGCGGCCCTCGTCGAGGGCGCCGGCAGCGGCGTACACCGACTCCTCCTCCGCCGCCGCGTGCGGCAGCAGCTCGGCGCGCGCCCAGCGGGCCAGCTCCGCGCGCGGCTCGGCGACGTCCGTGCCCTGGCGTACGGCGGCCTCCACCGCCCCGACCCGGACGGCCAGGGCGCCGGCCAGCTCGGCGTGGTGGGCGCGGATGGCCTCGACGGCGCGGTGGTCTCCCTCGCTGGAGGCGATGACGACGTTCATGTGTGCTCCTCGATCTCCTCGCGGACCCGGCTGGAACCCGCAACTCGATTTTAGTACAGTTCTCTCCGTGCAAAAAAATCTCGGGCCCCGGCCCGTCTCGCCCCGGACCGGACGCGCCATGTCCGAGTCCCGGGCGGCGCTGCTGGAGACGCTGCGCGCGCAGGCGCAGCCGACCAGCCTGGCGGCGCTGACCGCGCTCACCGGGCTGCACCGCAACACCGTCCGCGAGCACATGGACGGCCTCGTCGAGCTCGGCATGGTCACCCGGGAGCGGGCACCGATCACCGGCCGCGGCCGCCCGGCCTGGCTGTACGCCGCCAAGGTGGGCCCCATGGCCGGACCGGACTCCGAGTACGCCGGCCTGACCGGCGCGCTCGCCTCGGTGATCGAGCGGACCAGCACCGACCCGGTCGAGGACGCGGTCGCCGCCGGCGCCGAGTGGGGCCGGCAGCTGGCGGTGAAGGCCGGTCGTCCCCAGGACGAGAGCCAGGTCGCGCGCCGGCGCCAGGTGGTGAAGGTCTTCGAGGAGATGGGCTTCGAGCCCCAGGCCGACGAGCAGGCCGTCGAGGTCAAGCTGACGCGCTGCCCGCTGCTCGAGGCGGCCTACCGGCACCCCGAAGTGGTCTGCAACGTCCACCTCGGCATCGTCCGCGGGGCGATGGCCGCCTACGGCGGCGACGAGGCGACCAGCGAGCTGCACGCCTTCTCCGAGCCGGGCGCCTGCCTGCTCCGGCTGCTGCCCCCGGACCCGGCGACGGGCTCTGAGACGGACGCGCGGTGACCGCCGCGGTCACCGCACCGCCGCAGCGACGTACCCGCCGACCGGTCCCCCGGCACGCCCTCCTGCTCGTTCCCGGTGGGCTGGCGCTGCTGGCCGGGCTCGACGCCGCCCTGCAGCTCATCGGGGTGCCGCGTCCGATCAGCTCCGCGCGCCTGGGCGACGTGCACGGGTTCTTGATGGTCCTGGGCTTCCTGGGCACGCTGATCGCCCTGGAACGCGCCGTGGCGCTGGGCCGGCCCGCCGGGCTGGCGGCGCCGGCACTGCTCGGCGCGGGCGGGCTGCTGCTCCTGACGCCGTGGCCGGACCTCGGCCGGCTCGGCCTGGTCTCCGGGACCGCTGCGCTGGTCGCGGTCTACGTGCCGCTGTGGCGCCGTCGCCGCGAGGAGGCGGTGCTCGTCCAGGCGCTCGGCGCGGTGCTCGCGCTCGGCGCCGCGATCCTGTGGTGGGGCGGGGTCGCCGTACCCGACCTGCTGCCGTGGCTCGCCGGCTTCATCGTGCTGACCATCGCCGGCGAGCGCGTCGAGCTGGCCCGGCTGGTGATGGCCGAGGCTGCCCCGCAGGCCGTCGGGCTGGCGGTGGCCGTGGCCGGCACGGCCCTGGCCGCGCTGCTGTGGCCCGCGGTCGGGCAGCCGCTGCTGGGCGTCGCCGTGCTGGCCCTGACCGGCTGGCTCGCCGGGCACGACGTGGCGCGGCGTACGGTCCACGCCACCGGACTGCCCCGGTTCTCCGCCGCCGGGATGCTCGCCGGCTACGTGTGGCTGGCGGTGGCCGGCGCGGTGTGGCTGCTCGCGGCGCCGGTGACCGACGGGGCGGCGTACGACGCCGTCGTCCACGCGGTCTTCCTCGGCTTCACCATCTCGATGGTGATCGTGCACGCGCCGGTGATCCTGCCGGCGGTGCTGCGCCGGCCGCTGCCCTACCACCCGGCCCTGTGGGCACCACTGGGCCTGCTGCACCTCTCGCTGGCGGGTCGGCTGTGGCTCGGGGACGCGCTGGGTTCGGCGACCGCCTGGCAGGTCGGCGGGGCCCTCAACGTCGCCGCGCTGCTGCTGTTCGTCGCCGTCGCCGTCTGGTGCCTCCTGCGGGGGCGGCGGTGAGCGCCCGGCAGCAGCCGGCCGGTCGTGGCTTCTGGCCGCTGCGCGACCTGCCGGTGGTGCTCTGGCTGGTGGCCCTGGTGGTCAGCACCCTGCTCCACCCCGTGCTGCCGGCGCCACGCTGGCTGATGATCCACCTGCTGCTCCTGGGCGCGGTCTCGCACGCGATCCTGGTCTGGAGCACCCACTTCGCCGAGACGCTGCTGCACGTGCCCGCGGCCAGCCGCAGGGTCCAGTCGGCGCGGCTGGCGACGCTCGACCTGGGCGCGGTCGGCGTCGTCACCGGGGTGCTCTCCGGGGTCTGGCCGGTGACGCTGGTGGGCGCGGCCGGCGTGGTCGTCGCGGCCGCCTGGCACGGCGCGGCCCTGGGCCGGATGGTGCGGCGGGCGCTGCCGTCGCGGTTCACGCCGGTGGTGCGCTACTACGTCGCCGCCGCCTGCCTGCTGCCGGTCGGCGGCTCGATCGGCGCCGCCCTGGCCCGCGACCTCCCCGAGCCGTGGCACCACCGGCTGATGCTCGCCCACGTGCTGGTCAACGTGCTCGGCTGGATGGGGCTCACCGTCGCCGGCACCGTGGTCACCTTGTGGCCGACGATGCTCCGGACCCGGCTGCCCGAGGGCACCGACCGGCTCGCCCGCCAGGCCCTGCCGGTGCTGCTCGCCGGCGTCCTGGGCGGCGCGGCCGCCAGTGCGGCCGGCTCCTGGCGCGGGGCTGCCGGCGGCGTGGCGGTCTACCTCGCCGGACTCGCGATGCTGGGCCGCCCGCTGGTGCGCGCCGGGCGGACCAAGCCGCCGACCACCTTCGCGACCTGGTCGGTCGGGGCGGGGCTGCTCTGGCTGGTGGGCTGCCTCGTCGCCCTGGCCACCGCGCTGGCCTCGGCGCCGGACTGGGAGGTCGCCGGCAGCCGCTTGGAGTGGGTCACTCCGCTGCTGGCCGCCGGATTCGGGGCGCAGGTGCTGCTCGGGGCGCTGAGCTACCTGGTGCCGATGGCCCTCGGCGGTGGGCCGGTGGTGACCCGGCACACCACGGCCGCGATGGACCGGGGCAGCGCCCTGAGGGTCACCGCGACCAACGCCGGCCTGGTCGTCTGCGCCCTGCCGGTGCCCAGCCCGGTGCGGGTGGCCGCCTCGGTCGTGGTCCTGGTCGCCGCGGCGGCCTTCGTGCCCCTGCTGTTCGCCACGCTGCGCGTGCGTCGTACCGCCGCGACGGCGGACGCGCTCGCCTCCCGCACCGTCCTGCAGCGGCCCCAGGGCCAACGCGCCGGACTCGCCGTCACCGGGCTCGCGGTGGTGCTGGTGGCGGTGGCGACCGGCGCCGCCGTCGACCCCGGTGCCCTCGGCGGGTCCGGCACAGGTGACGCGGCGGCGGGCGTCCGGGCGACGGGGCGTACGACGGTCGTCCGGGTCGAGGCCGCCCAGATGCGGTTCAGCCCCGCCCGGATCACCGTCCCGGCCGGCAACCGGCTGGTCATCGACGTCGCCAACGCCGACGACCACGCCCACGACCTGACCCTGGAGACCGGGCAGCACACGCCCCGGCTGGCCGCCGGGGAGCACGCCCGGCTCGACGTCGGCGTGGTCGGTCGCGACCTGGACGGCTGGTGCTCGATCGTGGGACATCGCCAGCAGGGCATGGTGCTCCGTGTGGACGCCACCGGCACTGCCGCGGCCCCCGCCGCCCACCAGGAGACGGGCCAGGACGGCCGGGCGCCGACGCCGGACTTCATGGCCGACCCGGGTCCGGACTTCCGGTCCCACGACGCCACGCTGCCGCCGCTGGAGAAGGGCCGCGTGCACCGTCGTACCTTCACCGTCCGCGACGTCCGCACCGAGGTCGCACCCGGTGTGGTGCAGACGATGTGGACCTACGACGGCGCCGCGCCGGGGCCGATCCTGCACGGCCGGGTCGGCGACCGGTTCGTGATCCGGCTGGTCAACCACGGCACCATGGGCCACTCGATCGACTTCCACGCCGGCGCCCTGGCCCCGTCCGGGCCGATGCGCACGATCGAGCCCGGGGAGTCGCTGGTCTACCGGTTCACCGCGCGACGGGCCGGGGTGTGGATGTACCACTGCTCGACGATGCCGATGTCGACCCACATCGCCGCCGGCCTGTTCGGCGCCGTGGTGATCGAGCCGCCGGACCTGCCCGAGGTCGACCGCAGCTACCTGCTGGTGCAGAGCGAGCTCTACCTCGGGGCGCAGCACGTCGACCCGGCCAAGGTGATGGCCGAGCGGCCGGACGCGGTGGTGTTCAACGGCTACGCCAACCAATACGACCACCGGCCGCTGCCGGCGCGGGTGGGCGAACGGGTGCGGGTGTGGGTGCTCGACGCCGGACCGAGCCGGGCCACGTCCTTCCACGTGGTCGGCGGCCAGTTCGACGCGACGTACCTCGAGGGCGCCTGGCGGCTGCGCCGCGACGGTGGGTCGGCGGGCGGCGCCCAGGCGCTCGGCCTGCAGCCGGCGCAGGGAGGCTTCGTGGAGCTGACCTTCCCCGAACCGGGCGACTACCCGTTCATCTCCCACGTGATGGTCGACGCCGAGCGCGGCGCGCACGGGCTGTTCCGCGTCTCGCGGTAGTGCGGTGGCCGGACACGCTCGCGTCCGTGGCGAGACGGTCCACGCCGGGCCGCGGGTGAGTGGTTAGGGTCCCGTTACCGGGGACACGCAGCTGACCGGGGGTCTGGGCGATGGCACGAGTCGCCGTGGTGGGTGGCGGCATCGTCGGCGTCACCGCCGCATTGCTGGCCGCTCGCCGCGGGTGGCAGGTCACCCTGCTCGAGGCCGAGCCCCAGCTGTGGTCCCGAGCCAGCGCCATCAACGAGGGCAAGGTGCACCTGGGGCCGGTCTTCGCCCTCGGCGACCGGGCGACGCTCGACGTCCTCCAGCGTGGCGCCGCCCGGTTCGGGTCCGTGGTCGAGGAGGCCGTCGACGGCCCGGTGCCCTGGGAGTCCCTGACCACCGACTGCTTCGACTACCTGGTGATGCCCGACAGCCTCCTCGCCCCCGAACAGCTCGGCGCGTGCTACCGGGCGATGAACGACCGCTGGGTGGCCTCCGGCGCTCCGGACTACCTCGGGGCCCCGCTGCCATGGATCGTCGACCCCGTCGTACGCCGCGACCCGTGGTCCGGGCTGCCGTCGTTCCGCACCCAGGAGCGGTCGGTGGAGCCGACCGCCCTGGGCCGGCTGCTGGTCAAGACACTGGAGTCCGACCCGCGCGCGACGATCCGGGTCGGCTGCCGGGTCACCGGGGTCCGCGAGACCGGCACCGGCGCGCTGGTGCGCTGGGAGGAGTCCGACGAGGAAGGCCGCGAGAGGTTCGACGCGGTCGTCAACGCCGCGTGGGACCAGCGACAGGCTCTGCTTCCCCAGACGGCGCAGGTGGCGCACAACTTCCGTCTCAAGTGCGCCGTACGGCTGCCGCGGGAGGGTGCTCGCACCCCGACCGTGACGCTGGTGCAGGGGCCGTACGGAGACGTGGTCACCCACGAGAGCTACGTGTACGCCTCCTGGTACCCGGCGGCCAGGCTCACCCATGAGCACGCCGCCACACCGTCGCCGGCCGCCTACCACCGGCTCGCGTCCCTGCGCGACCGGAACGACCTCGTCGAGGCCCAGCTCGCTCCGTTGCGCAAGCTCGGCCTGGTCCCGGAGGTCGCCCCGGAGGGTGCGGAGCTGGTCGGGGGCTTCATCGCGGGACACGGCGACCTCGACATCCACGAGCGGGGCTCGGCGCTGCACCGACGCTCGGAGTTCGGCCCCGCGCGGCACGGGCGCATGGTGGTCGCGACGAACTTCAAGCTCACCACCGCACCCCTCGCCGCCCGGCTGGCCGTCGACGCGGCCGCGGACCTGGTGGACCGATGAGGACCACCGTGCTGGTCCCGCTGCACGCCTCGGGCGCGTGGGAGGAGGTCGTGGCCGGCAACCTGACGCGACTGACGGGACATGCCGACCTGGTGGTCTCCGACGCCACCGGGGTGGACGACACGCTCGACCGGTTGCGCCGGAGGTTCGGCGAGCGGCCCGGCATCGCCTGGCTCGGTCCCCGGCCACTGCGCTCGGGCTGGGTGGCGCACTGCAACGACCTGCTGGCTCGCACCCGGACCGAGCTGGTCACCTGGCTGCCGCACGACGACGAGGTGGACGCGGACTGGGTCCGGCTCGGCGAGCAGGCGCTGGACGCGCACCCGGACGCGGTGCTCGCGCTGGGTCGGCTGCGCTCGGTGGACCGACCCGGGGCGGCTCCGCTGGCATACGACCCGCACCCGCCGTTCCAGGGCAGCGACCCCGTCGACCGGATGCTCGCGGCGCTCGAGGTCGCCCTGCGTGGGGACGCCAGCCCGCTGGGCGCCGCGTTTCGCGGGGTCTTCCGGCCAGACCGCGCCGTGCCGCTGCCGGACACCGACGCCGCGGGCTCCTGGGCGGACGTCCTCTGGGCGGTCGAGATGCTCACCCTCGGACCGTTCGCGCCGACCGACGCGGTCTACCGCAAGCGCTGGTATGCAGGGAACACCCACGGGACCTGGCGGAGCGCGCGTCGGGACCCCGCGTTCCGCGCCGAGCTGCTGCCCCGCGCCCTCGCGGGTCTGCCGGCGCAGACCCGCTCCCGGGTGCTGGCCACCGCCTGGGCGCAGGACGCCGCCCGGGCCGACGTACGACTCTCGGCGCAGCGCGCCCGGATCCGCCGGCTGCGCCGCAAGCTTCGCCGGGCCCGCGCCCGCGCCCAGCGCCGATAGTCCCTGACGAGTCCGTCGGGCAAACCGGACACGACCCGACCAGAACGTCAGGGACTACCCGGAAAGTGGGCCGGGTGTGGACCAGTTGGTGCGGCCGCGTGACCTGGACCACATCTCCTCGTTGAAATGCGTGCGAAACGACCACTCGGGGAGAAGCGATGAACCAGGCGACGCAGGAACAGACCACCGAGCAGATCTTGCTGCGCACCGGCCTCCGTGCGCGCAGGGACACCCTGCGCGCCGACCTGTTCGCGACGAGGGGCCGACCGGCTCCCGAGGTCGCGCCCGAGCAGCGCCTGGCTCGGCAGGGGGGCTACTGCACTCCCGAGTGGCTGGAGCGCTCCTTCGTGCTGCCGATCCAGCCCCGACCCGGCTGGCCGGTCTCCGCCGTCCCGGCCGCGCCCGGCCTGGCCGAGCGGATGGCGCAGGCCCGGCGCCCGGCACATGCGGCCCCCATCGACTTCGCCGCCCTGGTGCACCGGGGCGAGGTGTTCCGCCGGTGGCGCACCACCGCCCTGGCCTGCGCGGTCCTCGGGCTGGCCATCCTCCTCGCCTACGCCGGCACCGGCCTCCCGGCACTCCTGCCGACCCTGTGCCTGGTCGCCGCCGGCGGCATCGGCGCGACGTACGTCGCCATCCGGCTGGTCAACGCGCCCCTGCCCCGCGTCGGCCGCTGACCGCACCCGTGACCGGGCCCTCGCCCCGGGAGGTTCTAGGGTGCGGTCCATGCCGTCGCCCATCGAGTACTCCGTCGTCGAGCTCTCCCCGGAGCAGCTGGAGGAGGAGCGCCGCGTCTTCGGCGGCCTGGCCGACAGCGTCCGGGCCCTCGCCGACGCGTGCGTGCGTACGACGGTGGATCCCGGGGTGGTCGAGCAGGTCCGGGCCGAGGTCGACCAGCTCACCGCCCGGCTGACCGAGCAGCAGATCGAGGGCAGCTTCGGGGTGAGCGTGAGCACCGGCGGCACCGTGCGCGGCTACGGCAACGCCGTCGTCGGCCTGCGCAACCCGGTGGCCGTGCCGCTGCACATCGAGCGGTCCGAGGAGGGTCGGGCGTGGGCGAGCTTCCGGCTGGGCGCGGTCTACGAGGGGCCGCCCGGCATGGTGCACGGCGGGGTGTCCGCCCTGCTGCTCGACCAGCTGCTCGGCGAGGCCGCCGCCGCGGGTGGCGCACCGGGGATGACCGGGACGCTGACCCTGCGCTACCGGCGCCCGACCCCGCTCGGCGAGGTCTCCGGCGCGGCCTGGATCGAGCGCGTCGACGGCATCAAGACCATCGTCAAGGGCGAGCTGCGCAACGCCGAGGGCGAGACCAGCGTCGAGGCCGAGGGCGTCTTCATCCTCCCGCGCTGGGCGCGGGAGGCGATGGAGCGGCACGCCTTCGAGTGAGGCCTACCGGCTCCCCGCCGCCTCCACGGGTCTGCCGCGGACGTTGGCGTCGGTGAGCCGCGCCTCCTCGGCCGCGATCGCCTCGAGCTCCTTGCGCCGGACCTCCGGGTCCTCGGTCACCGCTCCCTGACCCGTCGAGGGCGAGCTGACCAGGTGCCGGGCGCCTCCGGGCAGTCGTTTGAGCGCCTCACGGGCGAAGATCTGCTGCTCGGTGGCAGTGCGCTCGGAGCGGTCGTTGCTCAGGAACGTGATCGTCCAGCGCAGCAGCGTGGAGATGCGGTTCTTGAAGCCGGTCAGGTAGACCAGGTGCACGCCCAGCCACATCAGCCAGGCGAGGAAGCCGCTGATCCGCAGCTTGCCGATCATCGCCACGGCGTCGAACTTCGAGATCGTCGCCATGCTGCCCTTGTCCCAGTAGCTGAACGGGCCCTGCGGGGGCTTGCCCTTCTCGCGGCGCTTGATCTCCTTCGCGGCGTACTTCGCGCCCTGGATGGCCACCTGGGCCACGCCGGGCAGGTTGTTCAGCGCGATCATGTCGCCGACCACGAACACCTCCGGGTGCCCCGGGAGGGTGAGGTCGGGGTTCACCGCGATGCGGCCGGCACGGTCGAGCTCGGCACCGGTCTGCTCCGAGAGGGTCTCGGTCAGCGAGCTGGCCTGCACGCCGGCGGCCCACACCTTGGTCACCGCGTCGATGTGCCGCTCGCCGCCGTCCTTGTCCTTGACGGTGAGGCCGCGCTCGTCGACATCGGTGACCATCGCACCCAGCTGCACCTCGACACCCAGCTCCTCGAGGTCCTTCTGGGTCCTCGCCCCCAGCTTGGCGCCGAACGGAGGCAGCACCTGGCCGGCGGCGTCGGCGAGGATCACCCGCGCCTTCTTGGTGCTGATGTGGCGGAAGTCGCTGGCCAGCGTCCGGCGCGAGAGCTCCGCGATCTGACCGGCCAGCTCCACGCCGGTGGGGCCCGCGCCCACCACCACGAAGGTCAGCAGGTGGTCGACGTTCTCGCCCTTGGCGGCCATCACCTCGGCGAGCTCGAAGGCACCGAAGATGCGGCCGCGCAGCTCCAGTGCGTCGTCGATGCTCTTCATGCCGGGGGCGTACTCGGCGAACTGGTCGTTGCCGAAGTAGGACTGGCTGGACCCGGCGGAGACGATCAGCGAGTCGTACGGCGTCACCGTCTCGCGGCCGAGCACCTCGTGGGTGACCGTCCGGGCAGTGAGGTCGATCCCGGTGACCTCGCCGAGCAGCACCGTGGCGTTCTTCTGGTGTGCGAGGACCTCGCGGGTCGGCGGGGCGATCTCGCCCTCGGAGAGGATGCCCGTGGTGACCTGGTAGAGCAGCGGCTGGAAGAGGTGGTGCGTGGTGCGGGCGATCATCGTGACCTCGACGTCGGCCCGCTTGAGCGCCTTGGTGCCGAACAGGCCGCCGAACCCGGAACCGATGACCACCACCCGGTGCCGACCGGAGGGGCCGTCACCGGCGGGGACGGACGGCACGCTGTCGGGCGCGAGGGTCTCTGCCATGGCTCCATGGTGCCCAATTCGCCGTCGTCCCTACACCGACCGACTCGTTGGTTCGATCACACGCCCGAAGGGGAACGATCCTCGCGATGAAGCACTATGACCTCGCCGTGCTCGGGACCGGGTCGGGCAACATGGTGGCCAACCGGCAGTTCGCCGACTGGTCGATCGCGATCTGCGAGGAGAACCGCTTCGGCGGCACCTGCCTGAACGCCGGCTGCATCCCGACCAAGATGTTCGTGCACCCGGCTGACGTGGTGCGCGCCGCGCAGTCCGGACCCGGGCTCGGCGTACGCACCTCCTACGACGGCGCGCGCTGGTCCCGGCTCCGCGACCGGGTCTTCGCCCGCGTCGACCAGCACGAGGACGAGGGGCGCTCGTTCCGCCGAGGACAGGCCAACGTCGACGTGCACACCGGACACGCCAGGTTCGTCGACGACCACACCATCGACACCGGCTGCGGCGAGCAGGTCACCGCCGACCGCATCGTCATCGCGACCGGCAGCCGGGTGCACCCGGCCCCGATCCCCGGGCTGGAGGAGGTCGGCTACCACACCAGCGACACCGTGATGCACCTCGCCGAGCTGCCCCGGCGCCTGGCGATCGTGGGCGGCGGCTACGTGGCTGCCGAGTTCGCCCACATCTTCTCCTCCCTCGGCGTGGAGGTGACCGTGCTCGAGCGCGGGCCCAGGCTGCTGCAGCGCCTCGACGAGGAGATCTCCACACTGTTCACCGAGGCGGCCTGCGCGCAGTGGGACGTGCGGCTCAACGCCCACGTGGGCAAGGTGACCCGGGACGGGGACACGCTCAGGCTCGACCTGGTGGAGGGCGAGGAGCTGGAGGCCGACGCCCTGCTGATGGCCACCGGCCGGGTGCCGAACACCGACGACCTCGGCCTGGAGAACACCGGCGTGGCGGTCGAGGACGGAAGTGTCGTCGTCGACGAGCAGCAGCGCACCAGCGTGGAGCACATCTGGGCGCTGGGCGACGTCAGCAACGACTACTACCTCAAGCACGTGGCCAACGCCGAGGCACGGACCGTGCGCCACAACCTGCTGCATCCCGACGACCCGGTGTCCACCGACCACCGCTTCGTGCCCAGCGCGGTGTTCACCGCCCCTCAGATCGCCAGCGTGGGGTTGACCTCCCAGGAGGCCCGCGAGCGCGGCATCGAGCACGTGACCGCCGTGACGCCGTACTCCCACGTCGCCTACGGCTGGGCGATGGAGCCGGTGCCCGGCGCGCAGAGCAAGCACGTGGTCAAGCTGCTCGCCGACGCCGGCCCCGATCCGGAGCGCCGCCACTTGCTCGGCGCGCACATCATCGGACCGGAGGCGAGCCTGCTGATTCAGCCGCTCGTCCAGGGCATGAGCCTGGGTTCGACGGTGGCCGACATCGCCCGCGGGCAGTACTGGATCCACCCCGCCCTGAGCGAGGTCGTGGAGAACGCCTTGCTGCAGGTTCAACGAAATTGACGGCTCAATAGCACCGCGAGCAACGGTTCTTCCCCTACTGTGGAGGGGCCGACGGGGGAATCCGCCTTCCCCTGCGTCCCGCCCGGAGCCCAGAGGAGAGGCCAGGTGCCGCTGACCAGGAGGTCCCTCGCCCTGCCGGCCAGCCCCCCTTCGGTGCGGCTGGCGCGGTCCTGGGTCTCCACCGTCCTGCATGACATCGGTCGCGACGACCTGGTCGACGCAGCGGAGCTGGGAGTCTCCGAGCTGGTCACCAACGCGCTGATCCACTCCCGGCCGCCGCTGCTCGTGCGCATCCTGGGCACCACCGACCACCCGCGCATCGAGGTGGTCGACTCCTCCCCCGTGCCGCCCCAGCGCGCGCCGGTGGCCCCCGCGCCCGAGGACGTCGACGACTTCAACCTGACCACCTACGGCCGCGGCCTGGACCTGGTGGCGATGATGTCGGCCCGCTGGGGGGCCGACCTCGGCCATGACGGCCGGAGCAAGACGGTCTGGTTCGAGCCCACCGACGGCGCCCACACCGAGGACCAGGGCGAGGCCCAGATCTTCGCCTTCGACCCCGATCGCGTCGACCCTGCCGACAAGGTCGACGGCAAGCGGATGGCGGTCCAGCTGTGCCAGGTGCCGGCGGTCCTGTTCGGCGAGCTGCGGCGCTACCACTTCGAGCTGCGCCGCGAGCTGCGGCTGCTGGCGATGACCGCCCCCGAGGACTACCCGCTGGCGGTCACCCTCACCGAGGCGTTCCTCCGCGGGGACCGCGAACGCCGGGCCACCCGCGGCATCGAACGCCTCGACCAGGCGATCCGGCGCCGCGAGGCGGTGGTCGACCTCGAGTACCGCGTGCCCCTGAGCTCCCCGGCCAACATGGCGCACATCCGCGACCTGCTGGACCAGGTCTACGAGGTCTTCTCCTCCGAGCACCTGCTGGCGGTGCGGCCGCCGGACCTGCTGCTGGAGCTGCAGACGTGGTACTTCACCGAGTTCGAGCGCCAGGCAGCCGGCCGGCCCCCGACGCCGTGGAACGGTCCCCTGCACCTGCCGCACGACGACCGCCGTACCGGCTGAACCGCCGCTGGGGGCACTCGCCTAGCGTGTGCGGCATGACCCGGTTCGTCCTCCGCTCCGTGCGCCCGGTGCCGTTGGAAGGCGGGCCGCCGGAGCAGGGCAGGACCGCCGGCGACCCGGTCGACGTACTGGTGGACAACGGCAGGGTCGCCGAGGTCGGCCCGTCCCTGTCGGCGGCGCCGGGCACCGAGGAGGTCGAGGGCGAGGGCCGGTGGCTGATCCCCGGACTGTGGGACCAGCACGTGCACCTCGGCCAGTGGACGCTGGCCTCGCACCGGCTCGACCTGGCCGGGACCCGGTCGGTCGCCGACGTGCTGGCGCTGGTGCGCGAGCGGCTCGATGCCTACCCCGACGTGCCGGTGGTCGGATGGGGTCATCGTCCCGCGGGCTGGACCGAGCAGCCGACCGTCGCCCACCTCGACGACCTCGCCGGCCTGCGACCGGTGGTGTTGATCAGCGGCGACGGCCACCACGCCTGGATGAACAGCGTGGCCATGCGCGGACTCGGCGTGCCCGAGCGCGAGGGCATGATCAGCGAGCGGGAGTGGTTCCGGGTCTACCCGCGACTGGTCCGGCTGGTCGGCAGCGACGGGCTCTCCCCCGACGCCTACCTGCACACCATGCAGCAGGCGGCCGCCAAGGGCGTGGTCGGGCTCGTCGACCTCGAGTTCGACCAGGGCGTCCGCGACTGGCCCGACCGGGCGGCCGCCGGTGCCGAGCTGCTCCGCGTCCGCGTCGGGGCGTACGTCGACACGATGGACGCCTTCCTCGGCGCCGGACTGCGCACCGGCGCACACATGCCGGGGTGCGGCCCACTGATCACGATGGGTCCGCTGAAGGTGATCTCCGACGGGTCCCTGAACACGCGGACCGCGTGGTGCTGCTCGCCGTACGAGGACGGCAGCACCGGCGCCCCGAACATCACCAGCTCGGGACTGCGCGCGGTGATGGAGGCCGCCAACCGGCACCGCCTGGAGGTCGCGATCCACGCCATCGGCGACGCCGCGGTGGCACAGGCGCTCGACGCCTACGAGGCGACCGGTGCGCGCGGGACGATCGAGCACGCGCAGCTGATCCAGTGGCAGGACGCCAAGCGGATGGCCGCGCTGGGGGTGCGCGCGAGCGTGCAACCGGCGCACCTCCTCGACGACCGCGACCTGACCGAGTGGCTGTGGCCGGACCGCTCGGAGCGGTGCTTCGCCCTGCGCTGGCTGCACGACGAGGGCGTCACGATCGCGATGGGCTCCGATGCCCCGGTCGCATCGCTGGACCCGTGGCAGGCCCTCGCCGCGGCTGTGCACCGCAGTGCCGACGAGCGCGACCCGTGGTCCCCCGAGCAATCTCTCACCCCCCGGGAGGCGCTGGCCGCCAGCACCGACGGCTGGGGCACCGTCGCGCCGGGCCACCCCGCCGACCTGGCGCTCCTCGACGCCGACCCGCTGCCCTCCGGCAGCACCCGTGACCAGGCAGCGGCACTGCGCGCGATGCCCGTCGCCGCCACCTGGGTGGACGGCCGGCTGGTGCACTCCACGCTTGATTAGGTTTCGGGGGTTTCGGTTTCACAGTACGTACTGTGATTCTGAGACCGAACACCGAAAGTATTCGGTGCACGAGTCCAGTTTCACAGTACGTACTGTGAATCCTGTCAGCTCACGGAGCGCCGAGGGCAAGGGTCAGGTCCAGCACCCCGGCCGGGTCCTCGAGGGTGTCGCCGAAGAGCTCGCGCAGCTGGCCCATCCGGTAGCGCACCGTCTGGGGGTGCACGAACAGCTCGGCCGCCACGTCCTCGCGCCGGCCGTGGTGCAGGAGCCAGGAGCGCAGGGTCTCCTCGAGCTTCTCCCGGCTCCCCGACCGGACGCCGTCCAGGGGGGCCAGCACCCGCGCCCGCAGGTCGCGCAGGGCGGCCTCGTCGGCGTGCAGGACCAGGGCGGCCAGGTGCGCCTCGGAGTCCGGCCCCCCGCCGAGGGCACGCACCCGCACCGCCCGGGCGTACGACGCCGCGACCTCGCCGGGCGGACGCGGCGGACCCGCCACCGAGCCGCGATCCTCCAGGACCCGCAGGAGGGCACCGCGACGGTGGCCGTGGAGGTCGGGGACCAACAGCAGCACCAGCCCGTCCTCGCCGGCCTCCGCGACGCTCTCCGGAGCCTGCAGCGTCTCGCCGGGGAGCCCCTGGAGCACGGCCCGGACCTGGGACTCCGGGACCAGCACGGCCGTGAGCGTCTCCGGCAGCTGCCAGTCGGCGCGCTCGGCGGTCGCGGTGACGGCCTCCTGCGGCGCCCCGCCCAGCAGCTGGCTGGCCAGCCGCTCGAGCAGCCGCTGGCGCACCCGGCCGCTGGTTGCCAGCTCGTCGGTGTGGCCGGCCACGCTGGCCGCGGAGAGCTCGTCGATGTAGGCGAAGACCAGCTCGGCGAAGCGGGCCATCGTCCCGGAGTCCACGCCCTGGGCGACCGCGGTCTCCGCCATCCGCCGCCACGCCACCCGCGCCCCGATGCGGTACGCCGACAGCAGCGCCTCGGCGCTCCGACCGCTCCGTGCCTCGCCGCGTCCCAGCTGGTAGGCGCCGTCCACCGCAGGGGCGGTCGGCATCCGCGGATCGCCGGCGCGGCCGCGACCGGCGAGGGAGATGAACCCACCCAGCGCGAGCTGCACCGCGGTGCGGATGTTCTCCCCCATCGGCCCGCTCAACGCGTCGGCGTAGCTGGGCACCTCGTCGATGATCGCCACCACGGTCTGCTCGGCCACCTCGGGCAGCTGTCGCCGCAACGCGCTCACGGTGCGCTTGGTGAGGCGCAGCCGCACCGGGGCATCAGGCATGATTTTGTCTCCTGTGAACAAGAGGGTGCGGCGGATTCACGCGGACCGGTCATGACTTTACCTCCCAGCCTCAGCATGCTGGTGGTCATGGCGACGTTCCTCGACCCCACGGGCCGCCGCGCGTCCGGCGCCGGCACGCCGCGGTCCGTCGTACGACGGCTGCGCACCGGTCTCGCACGGGCGGCCGAGGCCGCCGCCACGCCGCTGGTGCCGGCGGACTACCTCGACCTGTTCGACCCGCTCCGCAAGGGCGCCGACCTGCGCGGCCGGATCGTCGAGGTGGTCCCCGAGACCGCCGACGCCGCGACCCTGGTGATCCAGGCCGGCAAGGACTGGGCGGGGCACGCGCCCGGCCAGTACACCCGCATCGGCGTGGACGTCGACGGCGTGCGGCACTGGCGCGCCTACTCACTGACCCACGGTCCCCGCGCCGACGGGCACATCTCGGTGACGGTCAAGGCGGTCCCCGGCGGAACGGTGAGCCCCTACCTCGTCCACGAGGTGCGCCCCGGCACGCTGGTGCACCTCGAGCAGGCGGCCGGCGAGTTCGTGCTGCCTGACTCGGTGGTGGAGCCGGTCGCAGTCACCCGGCTCCTCTTCGTCACCGCGGGCTCCGGCGTCACGCCGGTCATCGGCATGCTCCGCAACCTGTTCCCGGTCACCGACGCCGGCCCGCTCGCACTCCGGCGCAGCGGTGGTCTCGACATCACCGTCGTCCACGTCGCGCCCACCCGGCCGGACTCGATCTTCCTGCGCGACCTGGAGCAGCTGGCGGGCGCGGGGCTGATCCGCCTGGCCGCCCGGTACGACGACCAGCACGGCGTGCTCGACGTCGAGGAGCTGGGATCGCTCGTCCCCGACCTGGCCGAGCGGACGACGTACGCCTGCGGGCCCGGGGGCCTCCTCGACGCGCTGGAGCAGCACCACGCGGCTCGCGGCCTGCCGCTGCAGACCGAGCAGTTCCGCCCGGCCGATCTCGTGGTCGGCGAGGGCGGACCCGTCACCTTCGCCCGCACGGGCACCACCGTCGCGACCACCGGCACCCGGCCGCTGCTCGAGGAGGCCGAGGACGCCGGGTTGCTGATGCCGAGCGGTTGCCGGATGGGCATCTGCTACGGCTGCGTGCTGCCGCTGCGCGAAGGCTCGGTGCGTGACCTGCGCACCGGCGACCTGACCACCGCCACCCCCGGCGAGACCGACCGGGGCGGCGTACCGATCCAGACCTGCATCAACGCTGCCGCCGGCAGCTGCGAGATCGACCACTGACCGACCACCGAGGAGATCCATGACCGTCCTGCAGAGGAAGCCCACCAGCCCCGTCGCCCACCTGAGCGCGGAGGACATCGAGCAGCTCGGCACCGAGCTCGACGAGATCCGCGCCTCGGTCATCGAGTCCCGCGGCGCCAGCGACGCGGCGTACATCCGCAAGGTCATCGACGTCCAGCGCAAGCTCGAGGTCGGCTCGCGGGCGGTGCTGCTGTTCTCGCTGTTCCCGCCGGCCTGGTGGGCAGGTACGACGGGCCTGTCGGTCGCCAAGATCCTGGAGAACATGGAGATCGGGCACAACGTCATGCACGGCCAGTGGGACTGGATGCGGGACCCGAAGATCCACTCCACCACCTGGGAGTGGGACAACGCCTCGCCGTCGGAGCAGTGGAAGCACAGCCACAACGAGCTGCACCACACCTACACGAACGTGATCGGCAAGGACAACGACCTCGGCTACGGGATCATGCGGGTGGATGAGGACCAGCGCTGGCACCCGCGTTACCTGGCCCAGCCGCTGTGGAACTTCATCAACGCGTGCATCTTCGAGTACGGCATCGCCGCCTACGACCTCGAGCTCGGCAACTACCTGCGCAAGGGCAAGAAGTTCGACGCCGGCTTCAAGGCGGAGGCGAAGAAGACGCTGCGGAAGATCCGCCGGCAGGCGACCAAGGACTACCTGGTGCATCCGCTGCTGTCCGGACCGTCGTTCCTGTCGACGCTGAGCGCGAACTTCGTGGCCAACCTGGTCCGCAACCTGTGGACCCACTCGGTGATCATGTGCGGCCACTTCCCCGAGGGCGTGGAGACCTTCGAGAAGCACTCGATCGAGGGAGAGAGCCGCGGTGAGTGGTACCTGCGCCAGATGCTCGGGTCGGCGAACATCTCCGGCTCCCCGCTGCTGCACCTGATGACCGGGAACCTGTCCCACCAGATCGAGCACCACCTGTTCCCCGACCTGCCCTCGAACCGGTACGCCGAGATCGCGCCGCGGGTGCGGGACCTCTTCGACCGCTACGGGCTGAAGTACACGACCGGGTCCCTGCCCCGCCAGGTCGCCTCGGCGTGGCGGAAGGTGATCCGCCTGTCGTTGCCGAACAACTTCCTCGGCGCCAACGCGGCTCCCACGCCGCTGCCGAGGCGGTCTGCGGCGCCGGTCTCTGCGGCTGCCTGAGGGGCCGGGGCCGCACGGCAACATGCGAATGTGGCCCTGGAGCCAGCAGATCGCCACACCAGCCCCAGGAGCGACATTCGCATGTCCGGGGGCGGCGACCGCGCGACCGGCGGGCTGGCAGGCTGGCAGGCTGGGAGCGTGGTCGAGGTCGGCGCGGCGGAGTTCGAGGAGCTGGTCGCCGTCGCGCTGGACGGGGTCCCGCGCGAGCTGGCCGAGCTGATCGACAACTGCGTGGTCCTGGTCGAGCCCGAGCCGGCGGATCCAGGCCTGCTCGGGCAGTACGTCGGGGTGCCACTCACCGCGCGCGACAGCAACTACACCTTCGTCGCCCCCGACCGGATCCTCATCTTCCGCGGACCGCTCACCAGGATGTGCCGGACCCGCGAGCAGCTCGTCGACCAGGTCCGGATCACCGTCGTCCACGAGATCGCCCACCACTTCGGCATCGACGACGCAGAGCTGCACGAGCTCGGCTACGGCTGAAACCGGCCCCACCGGCCGACTGGACCGACCGCCCCACCCCCCTACACTGGCCGTCGTCGCCCGCCCGGGCGGCTGGCCCCCATCGTCTAGCGGCCTAGGACCCCGCCCTTTCACGGCGGTAGCACGGGTTCGAATCCCGTTGGGGGTGCGGATCGCGCCGATCCGGTCCAGACGAGCGGGGCACGAGGTTCCGTTCGCCCACAGCGGACGGCGCCGATTCGGAAGCAGCACCGGTGATGCGTTAGCATTCCGTGGCTCCTGCACGAGGGTGTGGGAAGCCAGCCAAGGCCCCGTAGCGCAGTTGGTTAGCGCGCCGCCCTGTCACGGCGGAGGCCGCGGGTTCGAGTCCCGTCGGGGTCGCAGAGGACCGGGAAACCGGTCCTTTTGGGCAGGTAGCTCAGTTGGTACGAGCGTCCGCCTGAAAAGTGGAAGGTCGGCGGTTCGACCCCGCCCCTGCCCACCACTCCGAGAGCCGCAGGCCATCAGGCTTGCGGCTCTCGCCGTTCGGTCCGCAGGGCCCGAGGAGAGACCGTGGACGTCTGGCGCGTGCTGCTCGGAGTCGCCGGCGGTCTCCTGCTCGCCTGGCTGGCCCTGGTCGCCACCCTGTACGTGCTCGGACGGCGCGAGACGGCCGGCGAGCCCACCCGGCTGCGGGACCTGCTCCGCCTGGTGCCGGACGTCCTGCGCCTGCTGCGCCGGCTCGCGGCGGACCCCGAGGTGCCTCGCCGGGTTCGGTGGCTGCTCGCCGCGCTCGCCGTCTACCTCGCCATGCCGATCGACCTCGTCCCGGACTTCATCCCGGTCGCCGGGTACGCCGACGACGCGATCGTGGTGGCGCTCGCACTTCGTCTCGTCGTACGCACTGCCGGGGTCGACGCCGTCGACCGGTACTGGCCCGGCACCCCCAGTGGCCTGGAGGCCCTGAAGCGGCTGACCGGCCTGGGCTAACCGAGTTGCTTGAATCGCCAACAAACCGGACATACCCGGCCTACCATCGAAGAAGTCTCGGGTCGTCAACGCGCTGGGAGGGGCGGACGATGAGCCAGACCTTGGGTGTACATCGAGACGTCTTCGTGCTGTCCGGTGGCGCGGCGCGCGGCGCCGTGCAGGTCGGGATGATGGAGGTCCTCCTGGCGCACGGCATCGTGCCCGACGCCTTCGTGGGCACGTCGGTCGGGGCGCTGAACTCCGCGTTCGTGGGCTGGGACCCGTGCACCAGCCGGGTGCACGAGCTCCGCGAGCGCTGGCTGCGGCTGCAGACCCGCGACATCTTCCCGGGCGGCACGCTGACCCGGGTCAGCAACCTGATCCGGCAGCGGCCCTACCTGTTCTCCCACGAGGCGCTGGGCAACCTGATCGAGGAGTGGGTGCCCGTCCGCCGGCTCGAGGACCTGCCGGTCCCCGTCCGGGTCACCACCACCCCGCTCGGCGGCGACCGACCGGTCCACCACCAGCAGGGCGAGCTGCGCGAGCTGCTGCTGGCCTCGGCGGCGGTGCCTGCGGTCTTCGCCCCGGTGCACCTGCCGGAGAGCTCCGGCCACCCCGGCCTGCACGTCGACGGCGGGGTCACCGACCTGGTGCCCGTCGGCGGTGCCGCCGATCTCGCCCCCACCCGGGTCTGGGTGCTCGATGCCAGCGTCCCGGCCCGGGCACCGCGCGGACGCTCGCCCCTGGAGGTGCTCCTGGCCTCCTTCGGGGTGGCGATGCGGGTCACGCCCGACCCCGACCTCGGCCCGGACGTCGAGGTGCACCGGATCAGCACGCCGGACCGCGGCGTACGGATGACCGACTTCTCCGCCACGCACGAGCACATCGCCGACGGAAGGGCGGCCGCCGCGCGACTGCTGGAGGAGCTGGAGAGCGTGCCCGGCCCGGGCCGGCGTACCTCCCGGACGCTGCGCCTGCTCCGCGCCGCCTGAGCGCCGGAAGGTTTGGGCCCTCACCATCCCGGTCATAACTGACACACCGTTCTGAAGCACCTCGGGACGGGACCGATCGGGGGAATCGATGCAGCGGAGTGGAGCCTCAGACCAGCAGCGCGACGTGTTCGTGCTCTCCGGCGGGGCGTCCCGCGGAGCGGTCCAGGTCGGGATGATGGAGGTGCTGCTCGCGCACGGCATCGTGCCCGACGCCCTGGTCGGTACGTCGGTCGGTGCGCTCAACGCCGCCTTCGTCGCCTGCGACCCCTGCCCGAGCCGGGTCCACGAGCTCCGGGAGCGCTGGCTGCGCCTGCAGACCCACGACATCTTCCCCGGCGGCACCCTCACCCAGGTCACCAACCTGATCCGCCAGCGCCCCTACCTGTTCTCCAACGAGGCGCTGGGCAACCTGATCGAGGACTGGCTGCCGGCCCGCCGGCTCGAGGAGCTGGCGGTCCCGGTCCGGGTCACCACGACCCCGCTCGGCGGAGAGTGCGCCGTCCACCACTCCGCGGGCGAGATCCGCCCCCTGCTGCTGGCCTCGGCCGCCGTCCCCGCCGTGTTCGCCCCGGTCGAGCTGCCGCCGAGCTGTGGCCACCCGGGCCCGCACGTGGACGGCGGGGTGACCGACCTGATCCCGATCCGCGGCGCCGCCGACCTGGCCCCGACCCGGATCTGGGTGCTGGATGCGAGCGTGCCCGCCCGACCGCCACGCGGACGCTCGCCCCTGCAGATCCTGGTGGCCTCCTTCGGGGTGGCCATGCGGGTCACCCCCCAACCCGACTTCGGGCCGGACGTGGAGGTCCACCGGATCAACACGCCGGACCGGCGCGTCCGGATGAGCGACTTCTCCCTCACCGCCCAGCACATCGCCGACGGCCGCGCTGCCGCCGCCCAGCTGCTGGAGCAGCTCGAGCACCCGGTGGCGCCGCTGGCCGAGCGCCGGGGCAACCGCGAGTGGCGCCCGCTGCGCGTCGCCTGAGCCCTCCGGCGCCGCCCTGTGAGTCGAGTGCCCAACCGGTCGCGATCCCCGCGGGAGGAGGCACTCGACCCGACCGGCACACTGGGGGTGCGCTGAGGAGGTTGCGATGACGGTGCTGGTGGAGCAGGACGGGGCGGTCACCACGATCACCCTCGACCGGCCGGAGGTGCGCAACGCGGTCGACCGCCGTACGGCCGAAGCGCTGGCCGAGGCCTTCCGCGCCTTCGAGGTCGACGAGGGTGCCGCCGTCGCGGTGCTCACCGGAGCGGGCGGGCACTTCTGCGCGGGCGCCGACCTGAAGGCCGTGGCCGAGGGCGAGGGCAACCGGGTCGCTGCGGAGGGCGACGGGCCGATGGGACCCACGCGGATGCGGCTGGGCAAGCCGGTGCTCGCCGCCATCGAGGGGTACGCCGTGGCCGGCGGTCTGGAGCTCGCCTGCTGGGCCGACCTGCGGGTGGCCGCCCGCGACGCGGTGCTAGGTGTGTTCTGCCGTCGCTGGGGCGTGCCGCTGATCGACGGCGGCACCGTCCGGCTCCCCCGGCTCATCGGCCAGTCCCGGGCCCTCGACCTCGTGCTGACCGGGCGCGCGGTCGGCGCGGAGGAGGCGCTCGGGATGGGTCTGGTCAACCGGGTGGTCGAGCCCGGCCAGGCACTGTCCGCGGCCCGGACGCTGGCCCAGGACCTCGCCGCGTTGCCCCAGACCTGTCTGCGCCAGGACCGCCTCGGTGTCGTGGAGCAGTGGGGAGAGCCCGCACCGGAGGCGATGGCTGCCGAGCTGCGCCGCGGACTGGTCTCCCTGGCCGCGGACGCGACGCAAGGGGCGCAGCGGTTCGGCGCCGGCGCCGGACGACACGGAGAGCCGGCCTGAGTCTTCCTGCGTCCGGATGTGTGCCAGGGCCCCCGCACAGGCAGGGACCCCGTCGGTGCGATCGGGTCGCACTCAGCTGGAGAGGAGCGTCACTCCCCCGAGCGCTGGGTCGGGATGACCTCGCCGAGCAGCTCCTTGACCTCGGACTCGCGGTAGCGTCGGTGGCCACCCAGGGTCCGGATGGCGCTCAGCTTGCCTGCCTTGGCCCAACGGGTGACCGTCTTAGGATCGACCCGGAACATCGCCGCCACTTCCGCAGGAGTGAGCAGTGATTCTGATTCAGTAGGTCGCGTTACCACGGCGATTCCCCTCATACGCTTGCTTGCCCGGAGCTGTTGAGGCTCTGGACACGAGTCTGCCACCGGGGCAGAGACGTGAAACCTGATATGTACCGATTCACCGCGGAGCCGGGGAATTCGACCATTGTAGTCTAGACCGTACGAAGGCCCACCCTTGTCTTCGACGACAATTTGTGCATGCGACCCATGCGCCACAAACCGGAAAGGTCACCCACAGTGACCCCTCTCGAGTTCGACGTCTTCGACCACTTCGAGGGCCACGAGCAGGTCGTGGTCTGCAACGACGAGCGCACGGGTCTGCGGGCCCTCGTCGCGATCCACTCCACCGCCCGAGGACCGTCACTGGGCGGCACCCGGTTCCACGCGTACCCCTCCGAGGCGGCCGCCTTCCGGGACGCGCTCAACCTCTCCCGCGGCATGTCCTACAAGGCCGCGATGGCCGGGTTGGACCTCGGCGGCGGCAAGGCGGTGATCCTCGGCGACCCGCTCACCGACAAGACCCCGGACCTGCTGCGCGCCTACGGACGGTTCGTGCAGTCCCTGGGCGGGCGCTACATCACCGCCTGCGACGTGGGCACCTACTCCGAGGACATGGACGTCATCGCCGAGGAGTGCCGGTTCGTCACCGGGCGCACCGTGGAGCACGGCGGCGCCGGTGACAGCTCGGTGCTCACGGCGTACGGCGTCTTCCAGGGGATGCGGGCCGCCGCCCAGGCCCGGTGGGGCACGCCGAGCCTGGCCGGACGGACCGTGGGGATCGTCGGGGTCGGCAAGGTGGGCCATCACCTGGTCGAGCACCTCCTCGAGGACGGCGCGAGCGTGGTCGTGACCGACGTCTACGAGCCGGCCGTGCGGCACGTGCTGGAGGCCCACGCCGAGGTGCGCGGCGTCCGCGACGCCGACGCGATGGCGGACGTGCCGCTCGACGTCTTCTCACCCTGTGCCCTCGGGGACGCGCTCACCGACGACGTGGTCGCCCGGCTCCGCGCCACGGTGGTGTGCGGGGCCGCCAACAACCAGCTGGCCCACCCGGGCGTGGAGAAGCAGCTGGCGGACCGCGGCATCCTCTATGCGCCGGACTACGTGGTGAACGCGGGCGGGCTCATCCAGGTGGCCGACGAGCTGCACGGCTTCGACTTCGAGCGTGCCCGCGCCCGGGCCGCCCGGATCTTCGACACCACCGTGGAGGTCTTCGAGGTCGCCGAGGCCGAGGGTGTGCCGCCGGCGGTGGCGGCCGACCGGGTCGCGGAGCGGCGCATCGCCGAGGCCGGGAGCAGCACCATGTGGATGCCCGCACCCCGCTGACCGGGCAGTTCTGCACGCCCACACCCCGCTGACCGGGCGGTTCTGCACGCCCGCAGTACATCGAGCGGGCACTTCTGCACGCCTTGTGACGCCAGGAAGCCTGCTTGGCCGCCCGCCGAGATGCCCGGAAGCTCGGTCACTGCGTCCAAGGGCGTGCGAAAACGCCCGCTCGGGGCGTCCAAGCTGCGCACAAGTGCCCGCTCAGCGTGTTGTAAGCGTGCAGAAGTGCCCGGTCGGCGGACTAGAAGCGCGCCGGCGGGGTCAGGTCAGTCGCGCGGGCCCGGCGAGGAGCCCGTGTAGTCCGACCACCCGTCGTAGTCAGTGCCCGAGTCGTCGCTGTCGGACTCGGAGTCGTCTTCTCCGTGCAGCTCCTTGGCCAGCGCGCCGAAGTCCGTCTCGTGAGTGCGGTACTTCAGGTCGCGGGCAACCTTGGTCTGCTTCGCCTTTGCACGGCCGCGCCCCATTGGGTCGACCCCCTCGCAACTTGGCCGGCGCTCATGGGCTGCCGGTCGAAATCCAACCGTTCGTGGTCCAACCCTAACCAACGGCTGGGCATATTCGCACCTCGGCCCGCGCAGCCGGACGGACCGGGTCACGACAGGCGGTCCCGGTCGGGTCGGTCAGCGGTGGTCGCCGTACAGCACCGCTCGGCCACCCTGGTCGCCCTGCGTCGGCTCCACGCTGCCGGCGACCCACGCCTCCACGCCGAGCCCCTGGAGCACCGCGACGGCGCGGTCGGCGTCGTCGGCGGCGGTCAGCGCCACCATGCCCACGCCGCAGTTCAAGGTCCGCTCGAGGTCCTCCCGGGCGACGTCACCGACGCGCGAGACCAGCGCGAAGACCGGCGGGAGCGACCACGACGACCGGTCGATGCGCGCGGTGAGCTCGACCGGGAGCACCCGCTCGAGGTTGGCGGCCAGGCCGCCGCCGGTGATGTGCGACATCGCGTGGGTCTCGGTGGCGCGGGCCAGCTCCAGGCAGGCCTTGGCATAGATGCGCGTCGGCTCGAGGAGCTCCTCGCCCAGCGTGCGGCCGAGGTCGTCGACGTGCCGGTCCAGGGACATGCCGGCCCGGGCCAGCAGCACGTGCCGCACCAGGGAGTAGCCGTTGGCGTGCAGTCCGCTGGAGGCCATCGCGACGACCGCGTCGCCGGGCCGGACCCGCCCCGGTCCGAGCACCTGGCTGGCCTCGACCACGCCGGTGGTCGACCCGGCGACGTCGTACTCGTCGGGCTCGAGCAGCCCCGGGTGCTCGGCGGTCTCGCCGCCGACCAGGGCGCAGCCGGCCTGCACGCAGGCCTCGGCGATCCCCTTGACGATCGCCGCGATCCGCTCGGGCACGACCCGCCCGGTGGCGATGTAGTCGGTGAGGAACAACGGCTCGGCGCCGCAGACCACCAGGTCGTCGACCAGCATCCCGACCAGGTCGAACCCGATCGTGTCGTGCTTGTCCATGGCCTGGGCGATCGCGACCTTGGTGCCCACGCCGTCGGCGGAGCTGGCGAGCAGCGGCCGCTCATAGGCCTTCAACGCACTGGCGTCGAACAACCCGGCGAAGCCGCCGATGCCGCCCACCATCTCGGGCCGGCGGGCGCGCTCGATCCAGACCTTCATCAGCTCGACGGCGCGGTCACCGGCGTCGATGGAGACGCCGGCCTCCTCGTAGGTCGCCCCGCTCGCGCGGGCCGCCCCGGGGCCGCTCACGGGCGCTGCAGGGAGTCGGAGGCTCCCCCGCCGGCGAGGGAGGTGGCCAGGCCGTCCGGCGTCCTGGCCTCGGACGCCGGCATGTCGAGCAGGGTGGGCAACTCCAGCAGGTGCTTGCCGAGGTCCTCCGGATCGGGCAGCTGGACGGGGTAGACGCCGTCGAAGCACGCCCGGCACAGCGCGTCCATCGGCACCTCGGTCGCCTCGACCAGCTCCTCCAGGGAGATGTAGGCCAGCGAGTCCGCGCCGATCGAGGCGCAGATCTCCGCAGGCCCCAGGCCGGTGGCGATCAGCTCGGCCCGGGTGGCGAAGTCGATGCCGTAGAAGCACGGCCACTTCACCGGTGGGCTGGAGATCCGCACGTGCACCTCACGCGCTCCCGCCTCCCGGAGCATCCGCACCAGGGCACGCTGGGTGTTGCCGCGCACGATCGAGTCGTCGACGACCACCAGTCGCTTGCCCTCGATCACGTCCCGCAGCGGGTTGAGCTTCAGCCGGATGCCGAGCTGGCGGATGGTCTGGCTGGGCTGGATGAACGTGCGCCCGACATAGGAGTTCTTGACCAGGCCGGTGCCGTAGGGGATGCCGCTCTCCTCGGCGAACCCGATCGCGGCCGGCGTACCGGACTCGGGCACCGGGATCACCAGGTCGGCCTCGGCCGGGAAGTCCCGGGCCAGCCGCCGACCGATCTCCACCCGCACGCTGTGCACCCTCCGGCCGGAGAGCAACGTGTCCGGTCGGGCGAGGTAAACGAACTCGAACAGGCAGCCCTTCGGCTGCGCCTCGGCGAACCGGCGGCTGCGCAGGCCGTGCTCGTCGACGGCGACCATCTCGCCCGGCTCGATCTCGCGGATGTACGACGCCCCCACGATGTCCAGCGCCGCCGTCTCCGAGGCGACCACCCAGCCCCGCTCCAGCCGGCCGAGGACCAGCGGCCGGATGCCCTGGGGATCGCGGGCGGCGTACAGGGTGCCCTCGTCCATCCACACGAACGAGAACGCGCCCCGGATCTGCGGGAGCAGCTCGACAGCGCGCTCCTCCAGCGAGGTGTCGGGGTGACTGGCCAGCAGCGCAGTCACCAGCGAGGTGTCGTTGGTGCTCGACTCGAGCTTGCGGGCGTGCAGGTCGAGCTCGCCGGTCTCGGCGGGCAGCTCGCTGACCATCCGCTGCAGCTCGCGGGTGTTGGTCAGGTTGCCGTTGTGGGCCAGGGCGATCGAGCCCTCGGCGGTGGGGCGGAAGGTCGGCTGGGCGTTGTGCCAGGTGCTGGCCCCGGTGGTCGAGTAGCGGCTGTGCCCCACGGCGAGGTGGCCCTTGAGCGCCTCCAGGGTGCCCTCGTCGAAGACCTGGCTGACCAGCCCCATGTCCTTGTAGACCAGGATCTGGCGACCGTTGCTCACCGCGATGCCGGCGGACTCCTGGCCGCGGTGCTGTAGGGCGTAGAGGCCGTAGTAGGTCAGCTTGGCGACGTCCTCCTCCGGGGCCCAGACGCCGAACACGCCGCAGGCGTCCTGCGGGGAGCGGTCGTGGGGGTCGAGGTCGTGCGTCAGGCGGCCGTCACCACGGCGCGGGTTGATCGCCACGAGGCCGAGTGTACGGGCCGGATGCGTCGGGTTCGCGGCCTCGTCCGCATGTAACGCGGGGTTATGGAGGCTGAGTGCCTCCCCGGGGGCGCACTCAGCCTCCATAACCCCGCGTTACATGGGATTTCAGAGGGCTCTAGAGGTCGCGGCAGGCCTCGAGCGCGCGCTCGAGGGTGGCCGGGTCGGCGGCGGCGACGAGGCCGGCCCCGCCGGAGCGGGCGGTGTACGGCGACCCGTCGCGGTGGGCGCTCGCCCCGCCGGCCTCGGCGACCATGAGGGTGCCGGGCAGGTGGTCCCACGGGTTGCTGTGGCCGTAGAGCAGGTAGTCGGCCTGGCCCTCGAGCATCCGCGCGTAGTCGATCCCGCAGCACACCCAGGTGCCGTGGAGCGGGGACAGGCCCTCCGGCCGCCGGCCGCGCTTGGACCACATCGAGGTGGCGCCGCGCGGGTCGTCGCCCGGGGGCTCGCGGTGGACCGGCTCCCCGTTGCGGCGTACGCCGCCCCCTCGCTCGGCGGCCCAGGAGACGTCGTACGCCGGGTGGTAGATCCAGCCGCGCACGGCCTCGCCGTCGCGCACCTCGGCGACCATCACCGCGTGGTCCGGTGAGCCGTGCACGAAGTTCTTCGTCCCGTCCACGGGGTCGACGGTGAAGGCGTGCTCCGCGGCGAGGAACTCCTCCATCAGCTCCTCCCGCTCGGCGTAGGCCTCCTCACCGAGCACGACCGCGTCCGGGTAGGCCTCCAGCAGCGCCTCGGTGAGGAGCCGCTCGGACTCGTGGTCGGCGACGGTGACCAGGTCGCCGGGCCCCTTCTCCGCGACCTGGGCGTCGCCGAGCGAGCGGAACCGCGGCGTGATGACGTCGGCCGCCACCCGCTGGATGAGCTCGGAGACCGCGTCGGTGGTCAGCGGCATGTCAGGACCCTCCGGTCTCCAGGGCCGCCAGCCGGTCGAGCAGCAGCGCCTCGGCCAGGCACACCCGCTCGAACTCGGCCAGGTGCAGTCCCTCGTTGGCGCCGTGGGCGCGGGTGTCCGGGTCCTCGACCCCGGTCACCAGCACGCTGGCCCGGGGGAAGCTCTCCAGGAACTCGGCGATGAACGGGATCGACCCACCCACCCCCATGTCGACCGGCGCGGTGCCGCCCCAGGCGTCGGTGAACGCACTCCGCGCGATCTCGTACGCCGGCCCGCTGGCCTCGATCTGGGTGGCCTCGCCGGTGTCCACGACGGTGAAGTCCAGGTCGGCACCCCACGGGACGTGGTCCTCCAGGTGGCGGCGCAGGCAGTCCACGGCGTTCGCGGTGGTGTCGCCCGGGGCGGTGCGGACCGACAGCTTCGCCCGGGCGTAGGGCACCAGGGTGTTGCTGGCCCCGTCGACCTTGGGGGCGTCCAGCCCGGTGATCGTGACCGAGGGCCTGGTCCAGAGCCGCTCGACGAACGGGCCGTTCCCGACCCACTCCACGCCGGGGGCGATGCCGGACTCGGCGCGCAGCCGGTCCTCGGGGTAGTCGACCTCGGCTGCCGGTCCGGCGTGCAGGCCCTCGACGGCGACGTCGCCCTCGTCGTCGTAGAGCGAGGTGAGCAGGCGCGAGAGCGTCATCAGTGCGTCGGGCACGAGGCCGCCCCACATCCCGGAGTGCACCGCGTGGGTCAGGGTGCGCACCCCCACGTCGACGCGGACCAGCCCGCGCAGGCTGGTGGTGAGCGCGGGAACGCCGATGTCCCAGTTGCCGGAGTCGGCGATCACGATGACGTCGGAGGCCAGGAAGTCGCGGTGCTGGCGCAGCAGGTCCGGCAACGTGTCGGAGCCGACCTCCTCCTCACCCTCGACGAACATCGTCACGCCCACGCCGAGCTCGTCCCCGAGCACCCGCAGCGCCGCGAGGTGGGCGACGATGCCGGCCTTGTCGTCGGCCGCGCCACGGCCGTAGAGGCGGTCACCCCGCTCGGTGGGCTCGAACGGCGGTGAGTCCCAGTCGGCGGGGTCGTTCTCCGGCTGCACGTCGTGATGGGCGTAGAGCAGCACCGTGGGCGCCCCCGCGGGCGCCGGTCTCCGGGCGAGCACCGCCGGGGCACGGCCGTCGCTCTCGGCACTGACGATCTGCACGTCCTCGAGACCCTCGGCGCGGAACAGCTCGGCGACCGCCTCGGCGCTGCGCCGCACCTCGCCGGCGCGGGCCGGGTCGGCGCTGACCGACTCGATCCGGACGAGGTCCTCCAGGTCCTGGCGCAGTCGCGGCATCTCCTGCTCCAGACGGGTGCGCAGCTCTCCCAGCTCCATGCACCCGACCCTACGGGTCAAGCAGCGGCAGGTACGGCGAGAGGTCGGCCCGCTCCCCGGAGGCGCGGACCCGACCGGTCTCCACCGCCTCGGTCCACGTGGTCCGTCCGGTGGCCAGCTCCACCCAGGTCTCCGGGTCCAGCTCGATGACCGCCGGGGGCGTCCCTCGGGTGTGCCGCACGCCCTCGACCACCTGCGCGGCCGCGAACGGCGGCACCCGCACCTCCACCGACCGGCCCGGCGCCCGCTGGGACAGCACGGCCAGGAAATGCCGGGTCAGCAGGCGAAGGTCCTCAGGGGAACGCTCCGGCCGGGCCAGCGCCTGGGCGACGGCGTCGGGAGCCTCGGGTCGGAGACGGGCCACCACGCGAGGCAGGTTAGCCCGCCTCCGGCGGTGCGGCCCCTTGAGCTTGGCCGAGCCATGGGTCGAGACTGGCCGAACCCGACGTGGAGGCGCCCGTGGCCGTTGACCGAGGTCAAGCTCCCCTGGAGGAGCTCCGCATCGCCGGGGCGCTCAACGGCGGAGTCAGCCTGGCCGTCTGGATGGGCGGCGTCGCCCACGAGCTGAACCGGCTGGCCCACGCCGAGCCGGACGACGGCGAGGACTACTCCAGGCTGCTCGGCCTGACCCGGACCCGCGTGGTGATCGACGTGCTCACCGGCACCTCGGCCGGCGGGATCAACGGATCTGCCCTGGCACTCGCGCAGGCCAACCCCCACGTCGACCTCACCTCCCTGCGCGACCTCTGGCTGGAGCAGGGTCGCATCGACGCACTCCTACGCACGCCGTTCGCGGGGCAGCCGACGTCGCTGCTGCGCGGCGACGACTACTTCCTGCCGCAGCTCGCGGACGCGATGCAGCGACTGGCCACGGCAGGCCGCACCTCGCCCGAGGGTCCCCCGCCGAGCGCGCCCCGGGACGGGGCCGCGCAGGGCAGCGAGGCGCGCCGGCCCAGGCCGTCCCTCCTGGTGACCACCACGCTGCTGGAGCCGAGCGAGCGACGCATCCCCGACGACCTGGGCAAGATCACCTACCAGCAGGTGAACGAGGGTCACTTCCTCTTCAGCGACCGCATGTTCGAGCCTTCCCGGCTGGAGACGACCGCCCGTGCCGTGGCGCTGGCCTCGCGGGCCTCCGCCGGCTTTCCGTTCGCCTTCGAGCCGACGTACCTGCCGGTCAACGGCCCGACCGACCGCGCGGACCGGCTGCTGCGACCGGACATGGCGGCCTACGCCTCGTGGGTTCCCAACGACAACAGCGACGCCTCGCGGTTCGTCGTCGACGGCGGGCTGCTGGCCAACTCGCCGGTGCCGCAGGCGCTGGCGCTGATCGACGAGCGCCCGGCGGTCGGCTCGGTGCGCCGGGTGATGGTCCTGGTGTTCCCGCACGCCCAGCTCGACGAGACCTCCACGCTGGTCGATCCCGAGGAGCCGCCCACGGTGCTCGACGCGGCGTCCGGCATGCTCGGCGCGCTGCGCTCGCACGGCTCGCTCACCTTCGTGGAGCAGATCGAGCAGCACAACCGCAGCGTGTCCGGCTGGCGCGGCGGCCGCGACGACGCGCTCCCCGGCACAGCGGACGAGCTGGCCACGCTGTTCGACCTGGTCCGGGCCGGGTGGGGCCAGTACGACAAGATGCGCCGCCGGCTGGCCGCACAGACCCTGGCCGGGCTGGTCACCTGCGAGGGCTGGTCCTTCGAGCGGGTCCGACGGGCGGCGGTGGCCGCCCAGGAGGCCCCCTCGCTGCCGGACAGCCCGGAGCCGGTCCGGCAGGCACTGCCGGCCGAGGAGGGCGTGCCCTACGTCCCCCGCTCGGGCTCGGCGAGCATGGGGCTGGCACCGGAGGGCGGCGAGCCGCACCCGCAGGGCGCGGCCGGATGGCACTGGGGACCCGGGGGCGGCCTCGGCGTGATCGACTCGGTGGAGACGGTGGTCCGGTGTGCCGCGAACGTCGCCCGCGAGCCGGAGACCGGTGCAGTGGCCGCGGCCCGCACCTGCATCGACAAGGCCCGCGCCGAGGTCAACGCATCGCGGGCTGCGTTCGACGGCGTCTGGGAGGCACCTGGCACCGAGCGCTTCGAGCCCGACCCCCAGTACTGGCGGGCGCGGTTGCTGGGATTCCGCCGAGCCATGACCGGCCCCCGGGACGCCGACCAGGCGGCGCTGGAGATCCTGGTGGGCGGCCTCCGGTACGCCGTACCCGGCGATGACGCGACCGACCCGGACGCGCAGGCGGAGACCGAGCGGACGGCCAAGGCCGCGCTGGTCAGGGCCATCCTGGCGCTCGACGGCAGCCAGGGCGTGCGCGCCGCGGCGGCGGTGAAGGACGCGGTCTCCGCCCTCCTGGACCTGATGACACCGGCCGGCGGCCAGGACCGCGAGCGGTCCCTGATCGGCTCGATCCTGGCCGACCCCGACCGAGCCCGGACCAGCGGCCTCGACCACTGGCGGGTGCTCCTTGAGACCCCCGCGCAGGCCGGCGAGCCGGCGGACCGGGCGAGCCGGCTGCTGCGCCGGTTCCTCGCCCTGGACACCGCGACGTGGCTCACCGCGAACGGACAGAACACCGGCAGCAACCTGCCGATCCGGCTGGTGCAGATGACCCTGGCCGTCGACCATCCCTTCGCCCGGCACAGCAGGCGCCCCCGCGACAAGGTCGCCGGGCTCGGCCTCGGCCACTTCGCCGGGTTCCTGAAGCGTTCGTGGCGGGCCAACGACTGGATCTGGGGCCGGCTGGACGCGGCCCGACTGCTCACCGATCTCGTGCTCGCGCCCGACCGGCTGCGCCGGGTGGGCGCCATGTCCAGCGATCTCGGCGCCGTCGTCGACCGCGCCTGGGACCGCGTCGCCGGCAGCGCCGGGACCGTCACCCGCGAGGAGGAGAAGACGGCTCGTGCGGAGCTGCGGCGGGCTCTGGATCCGGCACAGGAGCTGCCGTCCGGGCTGCCGACCACCGCGGCCCTGCTGTGCCGGTCGATCCAGTGGCGCATCATCGCCGAGGAGCTGCCCTTGCTGGCCTCGGCGATCCGGGCCGACCGCAGCGAGCAGCAGAACCCGTTCTCCCGCGGCGAGCTCTTCCTCGCCGACAACGAGCGGCTGCTGGAGGTGCTCCGGGACGACCCCGAGGCCTGGCGCACCCATGGAGCCGCGGCGCTCGAGGCCTTCGACAGGGCGGGGGTGGGACGCGAGCAGCTCGGCGTCGAGGCCGGCAGCGACGCGATGATCCGCACCGCCAGCAACGCCGTCGCCGTGACGGCGACCGTGCTCGACAGCGACCGTCTCGGCTTCAAGGCCGTCAAGCCGTTCACCCATGCCGTCCGAGGCGCGCTGCTCCTGCCCCACTGGGCGCTGCGGGGCCTCACCCAGGGCAGCTCTATCGCCCGGCTGTTGGCCCGGCTGGGCGTGGTGCTCGGCGGGGTGCTGCTCGCCCTCGGGCTGCTCGGGGTGCTCGGCAACGCCTCCGGCAGCGCCACCGCCGTCGGGGTGGCCACGCTGCTGGCCGTCTTCGGCTACTCGGCGCTGCGCACGGGAAGCCTGGTGCACGGCGTGGTCCTGCTCGGTCCGACGGTCCCCTTGGCGGCGTACGCGGCCTATGCCTACAGCACCCAGGAGGACGCGGGGAACGGGCTGGGCGGACTGGCGGTGGTCCTCGGGGTGGTCGCGGCGCTCTGGGTGCTGGCCAGCCTGCCCTGGCCGCTGCTGTCCCCGCTGGCCACCCTCCGGGCCACTGTCCGGAAGTGGGAGAGCTGGGCCCTGCTGGTCGTGGTGGTGCTGCTCGTCGCGGCCTGGGTCGAGCGAGCGCCGATCAGGGACGCCGCGGCCTGGCTCCGCGACTGGTTCGCCGGGCTCGGACTGCTCTGGCTCGCCATCGGGAGCGTGGTGGTGACGCTGCTGGGGGCGCTGGTCGCCTACGGCCGCGGCCGGGGCCTGCGGGTGTGGCCGGCACGGCCCCGGCCGGGGGCCGAGCTCGAGACCCGGCAGCTGGACCTGCCGGTCGGCGTCGCCGCCACCTGGGCCGTCGCCTACGGCATCGTCGCGCTGCTGGCCGCTTGGCTCACCTACCTGCTCGTGCTCCACGGCCACGGCCGGTGCCCGTCCGGTGGCTCCGGGGCCTGCGTCGAGTGGTACTGGGAGGTCACCCTCGGCTGGCTCGTCCTGCTCGGCCTGGTGCTGCTCCTGCTGGCCCCGTTCGCGATCACCAACAGCTATCGCCGCGGCCTGAGGACGCGGGTCCGCTCCGACCCCACGGTCCTGGCACCGGTGCAGAACGCCGACTCCCTGCTGGCCTTCCTGGAGAAGGAGGGCCTGCTCTATCGCTACCTGGTCAAGGAGGACGGCTCCCTCACCCGGCGGGGCACACGGTTGCTGCCCACCTCACCGGGGCGGCTTCCCAGCGAGCGCCGCATCAGCCGCCGCACCGGCTCCTCGAAGAACCGGTAGAGCAGCCAGGCCGTGACCACCATCACCGGGACGAACGCGATCTCGGCGTAGAACGTGTGCAGCCGGTCGAGCCGGAAGACGCCGACGTGGGCGGTCACGTCGCGGAGCAGGTGCAGCATCGGGCTGTGCACCAGGTAGAGCGCGTAGGAGACGCCGCCGCCGAGCACCAATGCCGGTGAGCCCAGCAACCGGACGAGGGGTCCGGAACCGAGGGCCAGGAAGGCGATCAGCGGGGCGAACAGCACCACCACGTAGGTGTGCGTCCAGAACGCCACCAGCGGGGAGAGCGTGATCAGGGTCGCGACCGCCAGCACCGTCACCACGGCACCGACTCCGGCCACCCTGCGGGTGCGCGCCGTCGGCTCGAGCCGGGACAACCCGGCGCACAGCAGCATGCCGGCGGTGAACTCGCACAGGATGCGGGGGATCCACACCCACGCGGTCATCGCGTGCTGCACGGTGATGCCCACGACCAGCGGAACCAGCGCGACCCCGACGAGGGCCAGCAGCTGCCACGGCCGGAGTCGGTTGCGCAGCCGCCAGGTCCCCAGCACGATCACCGGGAACAGCAGGTAGGCGAGCCACTCCGCCGAGAGTGACCACGCCGGCCCCACCCAGCTCGTCGGCCCGTGCTCGGGCCGGAACCACTGCTGCACCATCAACGCCTGGCGCAGCAGGTTCGTCCAGGTCACCGGACCGACGCTGGCGGAGTCCCAGAGGTCGTGACGCACGATGCGCAGTGCACCGCCGGTGAGGATGACCAGCAGGTAGAGCGGCCAGATGCGCGCCAGCCGCAGCCACAGGAACCGGAGCGTCGCGGGAACCTCGAGGCGCGAACCGAGCCGGTCCATGTAGTTGAGCGCCAGCACGAACCCGGACAGCATGAAGAACAGGTCGACGCCGCGCACACCGGCCCACGCCAGTGGGGCGACCGCGTGGTAGAGCTGCGGATGACCCTGCGAGAAGACCTCCGAGTTGTGCCGGACGCTGTGGTAGAGCACGACCCAGAGCGCGGCGAAGAAGCGGATCCCGGTCAGGGCTCGCAGGTGGTGAGTCTGCACACCCTCAGTCCATCGCGCTCGGCAGTGTCGAGCTCCACGCCGCGCCGAGCTCCTCCAGGGGCAGCTCGAACCGGTTCGAGACGTTCAACGAGGAGCCCCCGGTCTCCCCCAGCTCCTGGAGGGGTACGCCGTGCCGGCGGGCCAGCTCCTCGACGGCGGCCACCCGGTCGGGAGCCACGGTGACCAGCGCGCGTCCCGCGGACTCGCTGAACAGGGCGACGAACGGATCGCCCTCGAGCGTCACCGAGGCGCCGACGCCCTGGCGCAGGCACGACTCCACCAGCGCCTGGGCCAGCCCGCCCTCGGACAGGTCGTGCGCTGAGCCGACCACCCCGACCGCGCCGGCGAGCAGCTCGGCCAGCGCGCGCTCGCGGGCCAGGTCGACCCGCGGGGGCCGGCCGCCCAGGTGCCCGTGCACCACGTGCGCCCACTCCGAGCCGGACAGCTCCTCACGGGTCTCGCCGAGCAGGTAGATCCGCTCCCCGGCCGCCTGGAAGCCGGTCGGGGTGCGGCGGTCGACGTCCTCGATGACGCCGAGCACGGCGACCACCGGGGTGGGCAGGATCGCGGTCTCGCCGGTCTGGTTGTAGAGGCTGACGTTCCCACCCGTCACCGGGATGCCGAGCTCGAGACACCCGTCCTTCAGGCCGCGGCAGGCCTCGGCGAACTGCCACATGACGCCAGGGTCCTCGGGCGAGCCGAAGTTCAGGCAGTCGCTCACCGCGAGCGGGACGGCGCCCCCGGTGGCCACGTTGCGATAGGCCTCGGCGAGGGCGAGCTGCGTCCCGGCGTACGGGTCCAGACGCACGAACCGGCCGTTGCAGTCGGTGGCGACGGCCACCCCGAGCCCGGAGTCCTCGTCGACGCGGACCATGCCGCTGTCGCTGGGCTGGGCGAGCACGGTGTTGCCGCGGACGTAGCGGTCGTACTGGTCGGTGACCCAGGACCGGTCGCACAGGTTCGGGCTGGCAGCCAGCCGCAGCAGCGTCTTGCGCAGGTCGTCCCCGTCGGCGGGCCGCGGCAACCGTTCGGCGGCGTCGGCCTGGACGTCGTCCAGATCCCTCGGGCGGGTGAACGGCCGCTGGTAGACCGGCCCCTCGTGGGCCACCGACCGCGGCGGCGCGTCCACGATCAGCTCACCGTGCCAGGTGATCAGGAGCCGACCCCCGCGCTGCTTCTCGGCCTCGGTGACCTCGGTGACCTCACCGATCACGGTGGCCTCGACGTCCCACTTCCCGCAGATCTCGAGGAACGCCTCGACGTCGCCGGGCTCGACGATCGCCATCATCCGTTCCTGCGACTCGCTCATCAGGATCTCTTCGGGAGTCAGCGTGGGGTCGCGCAGCGGGACCAGGTCGAGCTCGACGCTCATCCCGCCGTCGCCGGCGCTGGCCAGCTCACTGGTGGCGCAGGACAGGCCGGCACCGCCGAGGTCCTGGATGCCGGCCACGACACCGGCGGAGAACAGCTCCAGGGTGCACTCGATGAGCAGCTTCTCCATGAACGGGTCGCCCACCTGGACGCTGGGCCGCTTGGTGGGTCCCTCCTCGGCGAAGGTCTCCGAGGCCAGCACCGAGACCCCGCCGATGCCGTCACCGCCGGTGCGGGCGCCGTACAGGATGACCTTGTTGCCGGTGCCGCTGGCCTTGGCGAGGTGCAGGTCCTCGTGGCGCAGCACGCCCACGCACAGGGCGTTGACCAGGGGATTGCCCAGGTAGGTCTGGTCGAAGACGACTTCACCGCCGATGTTCGGCAGCCCCAGGCAGTTGCCGTAGCCGCCCACCCCGGCCACGACTCCGGGCAGCACCCGGTGAGTGTCCGGCGCCTCGAGCGGGCCGAACCGCAGCGGGTCCATCACCGCGACCGGCCGGGCGCCCATCGCGAGGATGTCGCGCACGATGCCCCCGACCCCCGTGGCCGCGCCCTGGTAGGGCTCGACGTACGAGGGGTGGTTGTGGCTCTCGACCTTGAAGGTGACCGCATAGCCCTGGCCGACGTCGATGACGCCGGCGTTCTCACCGATGCCCGCCAGCATCGGCCCGGTCGCCGTCTCCTGCGGCAGCTCGCCGAACTGGCGCAGATGCACCTTGCTGGACTTGTAGGAGCAGTGCTCGCTCCACATCACCGAGTACATCGCCAGCTCCGCGCTGGTGGGCCGACGCCCGAGGATCTCGCGGATGCGGGCGTACTCGTCGGCCTTGAGGCCGAGCTCGTCCCAGGGCTGCTGGTGCTCGGGGTCCTCGGCGGCCACGGCGACGGTGTCGAGCGCTCGGACGGCAGGGCGGCTGACCACGCCGGAAGTCTAGGTGGGCACCGCAGGCGCAGGCGTGCCGGACTGCCCGCTCAGCGTCGTGCAGGCGTGCCGGACTGCCCGCTCAGCGTCGTGCAGGCGTGCCGGACTGCCCGCTCAGCGTCGTGCAGGCGTGCTGAACTGCCCGCTCAGGAAAAGGCGACAAAGAATTACATATTTGTAATTCAGTAGATCTGTTGTTACTGATGTGAAAACTGAGGTTAGGGTGAGGCGATTTTCCCGAGTTGTTACGGAGTTTTGCGATGCCCTCGGCCACTCTGCAGCGGACCGCCCGGACCTGGCACGCGGTGCTCGCCGCGCTGGCGACCGCCGTGACCGCCGGCCTGGTGGTGACCGCGACCAGCGCGCCGTCGTACGCCGCCAACCCGGTGACACCGGGCAACTACACCGGCCTCGGTTTCGACCAGTGCGAGGCGCCGAGCCAGTACGCCATGGACCGGTGGATCAAGTACTCGCCCTACCAGGCGGCCGGCATCTACATCTCCGGCAATTCCCGGGCCTGCAAGCGACAGAGCAACCTCTCGCCGACCTGGGTGAGCAAGCAGCTGGCCGCGGGATGGCACCTGATGCCGATCACCCTCGGCCCGCAGGCCTCCTGCTCGACGCGGTTCCCGCGCTACGGCAAGAGGATCGACCCGACGATCAGCCCCAGCAGCACGAACACCTACGCCGCGGCCCGGTCCCAGGGCACCACCGAGGCCAACCGGGCGGCCGACGCGGCGGGGGCGCTGGGCATCGTCCGCGGTAGCACGCTCTTCTACGACCTCGAGGCCTTCAACATCAAGCACAGCACGGCGTGCACCTCCTCGGCGCTGTGGTTCCTGCACGCGTGGACCCGGCAGCTGCACGACCGTGGCTATGCCTCGGGCTACTACTCCAGCGCCGCCTCCGGCATGAAGATCGTCGACGACGCGCGGGTGCGGTCGGGCAACCCGTACACGCTGCCCGACCAGATCTGGATCGCCGACTGGAACGGCAAGGCGAACACCTCCTCCTCCTACATCCGCGCCGACGGATGGCAGCCCTACGCGCGGGCCAAGCAGTTCCGCGGCGGCCACAACGAGACCCACGGTGGCGTGACGATCAACATCGACACCAACTACCTCAAGCTCCGCACGCCCAAGATCGGCGGCGGCTCGGCCGACCCCGCTCCGGCTCCGCAGCCGGGCGACACCGGGTCCGGCGGCAGCACCGGCAGCATGCCCGCCAAGAGCACCTCGATGTCGGACCCGAAGTGCTACCCGGGCTCGATCAGCAAGTCGGCCTACCGCTACACCAGCGCCAAGGTGCGCCCCCACCTGGTCGTCCCGCTGCAGTGCCTGCTCAAGCAGCAGGGCCTCTACGACTACGTGGTCACCGGCACCTGGAACGCCCCCACCACCGACGGACTCAACGCCTTCCAGAGGAAGGCGGGGCACCGGGTGCGCGCCGCCGCCGGCCGGCCCGACTTCATGAGCCTGCTGAGCACCGGCAACAGCGGCCGCAGGCTGCGCCGGGGCGCCTCCTCGGCGGACGTGGTCCGTGTCCAGCGGGCCCTGAACGCCGCGATGGCGCCGCACCTGTCGGTCACCGGGAAGTTCACCCGCGCCACGAAGAGGGCGGTCCGGGCCTACCAGGCCAAGGTGCACCTCCGCCACTCCGGCGTGGTGACCCGCGCGACCTGGAGGTCCCTGGAGGCCGGCCGGCGGCGCTGAGGGGGCAGCTTCCCGTCGTCCAACCCTCGCTCAGGCGTTGGCGGCCGCGGTCAGGACGCTGGTGAAGAAGCCGAGGCCGTCGGTCCCCGGACCGCACAGGTTCTCGACCGCGTGCTCGGGGTGCGGCATCAGCCCCACGACGTTGCCGCGCTCGTTGGCGAGGCCGGCGATGTCGCGCAGCGAGCCGTTGGGGTTGCCCACGTAGCGGGCCACCACGCGACCCTCCGCCTCGAGCGCGTCCAGCGTCGACGCGTCCGCGACGTAGGAGCCCTCCCCGTTCTTGAGCACGATGGTGACCTCCTGGCCGGCGGCGTAGGCGGAGGTCCAGGCGGTCCGGTTGCTCTCGATCACCAGGCGCTGATCGAGACAACCGAACTTGCGGTGGTCGTTGCGGACCAGCGCGCCGGGCAGCAGGTGCGACTCGCAGAGGATCTGGAAGCCGTTGCAGATGCCGAGCACCGGCAGCCCGCCCTGCGCCGCCGAGACCACCTCGGACATCACCGGCGCGAACCGGGCGATGGCGCCGCAGCGCAGGTAGTCGCCGTAGGAGAAACCACCGGGCAGGACCACCGCGTCCACGTTCTTGAGGTCGTGGTCGCCGTGCCACAGGCCCACCGGCTCGCCCCCGGCGAGGCGCACCGCCCGGGCAGCGTCGACGTCGTCGAGCGAGCCGGGGAAGGTGACCACCCCGATCCTCATGCGCGGACCTCCCGATCGGGGCCGGGCTCCGCGCGCTCCTCGAGCACCCGCACCTCGAAGTCCTCGATCACCGGGTTGGAGAGCAGCAGCTCGGCCATCTGCCGGACCTGGTCCAGGCGCTCGTCGGTGAGCTCGCCGTCGAGCTCGAGCTCGAAGCGCTTCCCCTGCCGGACGTCCAGCACACCCTCGAAACCCAGCCGGGGCAGCGCGCCCTGGACGGCCTTGCCCTGGGGGTCGAGGATCTCGCTCTTCGGCATCACGTCGACGACGACTCGGGCCACGGAGTCCACCTTCCGGTGCGGGGCTGCGCGCAGTGCCTGCGGCGGTACGTGCCGAGTCTATGCAGCGCGCGGGTGCGCCAGGGGCTCGACCCCGGGCGGGAGTCGGCCACCGCTCGTGACCGGCCGGCTTCTCATCCTCCTCGGGGGAGGCCGACCGGGGCCGGTGTCGGGAGCGTGGGGTCCATGGGATGGAGCGTGATCCAGCGACCACCTGGCCGCCTGCTCGCCGCCGGACTCCTGGTGGCGATGCTGACAGTGTCCGGGTGTGGCCAGACGTCGCCCGTCTGCTCGGACGTCGATGCCGTCAAGAGCTCGGCCTCGGCCCTGACGGACGTCCAGGTCGAGAAGGGCGCTCTTGCCGAGCTGGAGGACAAGTTCGCAGCCATGAAGCAGGACTTCGCGCAGCTGAAGAGCGAAGCGAAGTCTGAGTTCGGCTCGCAGATCGACGCCGTGACGTCGGCGTCCGCGTCCTTCAGTGCCAGCCTCGACGCAGCGATCGCCACCCCGACTGGCGCGAGCGTGGCAGCCGTAGCCGCTGCTCTCCAGCCGCTCAAGACCGCACTCGCCGACCTCGAGTCGGCCGTCGAGAAGACCTGCTGAAGGCCGTTCGCGGGTCCTCCGCGAAGCGCAGGGGCGCGCCGCGTGGGCGCGACGGTCCGTGATGTCTCAGGACACGAGTGCTCGACGGTCAGCCCGAAAATGTTTCGCGCGGATGTTCGAATACTGAGACCACAGGGGCTCGTTGTCGGTGCTCGCTGACAGCGTTGTCCTCATGAGTGAGAGCACGCCGGACGGCGCAGGAAGGCACCCGGTGCTGGCGTGCGCGGCGGTGGTCGAGGCGGCGGTCAAGGACGTGGCCGACGTGCAGCCGGTGTTCATGACCACGACGGAGAAGGCCGAGGCGCTCCTGCTGTTGGGTCGGGTGGTCGACCAGGTGAACGCGTTGCGGTTGCGGGTGCTGGCGGTGGCCGGGGACGTCGCGGAGGCCGAGGCCGCCCGCGACATGGCGTCCTGGCTGGCCCACCACACCCGCATCGAGCGCCCCGCGGCCCGGCGCGATACCCGGCTGGCGACCGACCTGGAGGACCGCTGGCACGCCCTGGCCGCCGCGTTCGGGCAGGGGCGGGTGAACACCGCCCAGGTCCGGGTGATCGTCCGGGTCCTCGCCGAGCTGCCCGAGGACCTCGACCCCGAGATCCTCGCCCTGGCCGAGGAAGAGCTGATCGTCGGGGCCGAGGAGTTCTCTCCGCGCGAGCTGGAGACCCTGGGCCGCCGGATCCTCGAGGTCGTCGCCCCCGACATCGCCGAGGCCGAGGAAGGCAAGAAGCTCGCCGCCGAGGAACAACGCGCCCGGGAGACCACCACACTGACCTCGAAGCGGCTCGGTGACGGCTCCACGCGGATCAGCATCCGGCTGCCCGACGCCACCGCCGCGCGGCTGCAGACCTACCTCGAAGCCTTCACCGCACCCCGCAAAGCTGCCACGAGCCGCCTGGGCGACCCGGCCCCGGACTCCGACCTCCCGCCCGCCCGGCGGACCCCGATGCCCCGCAAGCTCGGCCAGGCCTTCACCGCACTGCTGGAGACCCTGGACCCCAAGCGGCTACCGCTGCACGGCGGCGACGCCACCACCGTGATGGTCACCCTCGATTTCGCCACCCTGACCACCGCGCTCGGCGCGGCCGGGGTGGCCACCTCCACCCACCCCGACGGCCAGCTGCGGATCTCCGCGACCGAGGCCCGCCGCCTGGCCTGCACCGCCACGATCATCCCCGCCGTCCTCGGCAGCACCGGCGAGGTCCTCGATCTGGGTCGTGCCCAGAGGTTGTTCACCCCCGCCCAACGCAAAGCCCTCGCGCTACGCGACCGGATCTGCCGCGCCGAGGGCTGCACCACCCCCGCCACCTGGTGCGAAGCCCACCACCTGCAGTCCTGGACCCTCGGCGGCAACACCGACCTGACCAACGGCGTCTTGTTGTGCTCCCATCACCACCACAAAGCGCACGACCACCGCTACACCACCACCCGGATGCCCAACGGCGACCTCCGCTACCGCAGACGCACGTGACGAACGCCGGTTCAGCCCTGATCCGCCGGCCTTGATTTCGGATCGCTGATTTCGGACTTGGGCGGCGTGGTCCTGGCTGCCGACGTGGCGGGGCCGCCGGTCTGTGCCGGCTCTTCCATTCGTCTCGGGTCGCGCCCCAGGTGGGGGCTGGGTGGTCAGGTGGTGACGGCCAGTGGTGGTCCGGTCGCGGCCGACCAGAGCAGCTCCCAGGCGCGTGCCCAGGGCCAGTGCACGGGGAGATGCAGGTCGAGCCGTCTGCTGGTGGTCGCGATGCGGGCGGGGATCTGGATGACCTTCTTGCGCAACGTGGCCCAGCGGGCGGTGCGCATGTCGGCTGCGACGGCGGTGGCGCGGGCGAGGTTGAACGCGATCACCGCGCACGAGACCCAGGCGGCGTTGGCCGCATACTTCCCGCTGGGCAGGTGCGCCAGCGCGTTGTCCTTGAGTTCGGCGATGACCTGCTCGATCAGGGCGTGATCGCGATGCCGCTGGTCGGCCTCGACCACGCCCAGGGTGCCGTTGGTGATGAACGCGTGGTGGCGGTAGGTGGCGAACAGCTCACCCTGCTCGGTCCCGTCCGATGCCAGCGGTTGAAGTCGCTTGACCCGACGCACGATCAGTCGGCAGGGCACGTGCTCGTGCTTGCGGCGGCCGGTGAACGCGACGAAATCGACCTCGGCCACCTCGGCATCACTGACCCAGCGTTGCTCGTCGGGGTCGAAGACCGCGTTCGGGTACTTGATCGTCTGCCAAGCGTCGGCGTCGATGCTGGTGATGGCTGCGGTCACGGTCGGTGTCATCCGGGCGGTGACGGAGAACCAGGTCTTGTGCCGCAGGGCGGTGCCGACGAAGGCGTAGCCGTAGTAGGCAGAGTCAGCCCGGGCCAGGAGCTGGCCGGTGACACCGGCAGCACGGGCTGTCTTGATCGCCTGGGCCAGCAGCCGCCCGACGCCGGTGGCCGAGGCGGTGTTGCCCGCCCGGAGCCGTGCTCGCGCGATCACCGGCGCCGCCGCCGGCGTGCTGATGGTCGCCAGCTGCAGGTTCAGCCCCCGCACGCCGGTGTAGCCGAAGGCCGCGCCCTGCTTGGCGTACCCGTGCACCTCACGCACGGTGTCGTCGACGTCGATGAACGCGATCCCGTCCCGGTCCCTACCAGCCAGCAGATCGGGCACCCGGCGGGTAAGCCCAGCCAGCAGCACCGCCCCGATCCGGTCGAGTTGCTGGACGTGGCCGTGGGTGAAGGAACGCAGGAACGTGCCGAGCGTCGAGGGAGCACGAACCCCGCTGAACAACAGGGGCATCCCGCCGTGGCGGAGCAGATCGAGGTCATCGATGGAGTCCGCGCCGGCCAGCATCCCCCCGACCACCGAAGCGGTCTTCGCGCCCGCACTCGCCGAGGGCACGCTCAACCCCTCGAGCAGGTCGTGGAACCCGGCGGACTCGGCCAGCCGCAGCGCCGGGACCAGACCCGCTTCCGACACCAGATTCGGATCATCGAAGACAGGGCGGATCGTGTGAGAAGGTTTCACTTACGAGGTGCCCTTCGTGAGCGGCGGATTCGGACCCTAGACAAGCCCGATTCTCCCGTCCCACAAGGGCATCTCTGCGTTACGGCACGCTCACACCCCGACACTCATCGGTGGATCAGGGCTCAGTGGTCGAGGAGCCCGCGGCCCTCGAGCTCCTGGCGCAGCGCGGCCGCGTCGGTGAAGTGGACTGCGTCCATGCCGGCCGCGCGCGCGGCCTCGACGTTGGCCACCGAGTCGTCGACGTAGAAGACGCCCGCGAGCGGGCACCCGAGGCGCTCGGACAGGATCGCGAAGACCCGTGGGTCGGGCTTGGCGACGCCCTCCTCGCCGGAGACGACGATGTCGTCGAAGACAGCGACGACCTCGGGGTGCGCCTCCTCCAGGTGGTGGAAGGTCTCGGCCGACCAGTTCGTCAGCGCCACCACACCTACGCCACGCTCACGGAGCGCGTGGACGATCTCGATGGTCCCGGGGACCAGGCCAGACAACGCCAGGGCGAAGTTGGGGCGGTAGGCGGCGATCTCGGCAGCGAGATCCGGATGGCGCGCCGTGGCTGCTGCCTCGGCGTCGGCCCAGGGACGGCCCGAGTCCTGTGCGTGGTTCCACGCCACGAAGTCGAAGTCGTCGCCGTGCACGAAGCGCTCGGCTCTCTCCCGCCCGACCTCCGCCGCGACGGCGGGCACGGGGTCCCAGACGACGACGACGCCGCCGAGGTCGAAGACCGCCGTCGTCATCCGGCACCTGCCCGATCGACTCGGAGCACCGGGCTCAGAGCCGGCGGCGCCGGACAGCCACGAGGATCAGCGCCACGCCGAGGCCGGCGAGCACCGGCCCGATGATCGCCCACACCGTGCTGCCGGTCATCGGGCTCCCCTCGACGTAGCCGAGGCCCTGGAAGGTCCACAGCGCACCGGTCACCGTCATCAGCAGGCCCAGCACTGCCGCGACGACCCGGCCGAGCATCAGACCAGCTCGCGCTTGAGGATCTTGCCGGTGGCGGTCATCGGGAGCGAGTCACGGAACTCCACGACGCGGGGGTACTTGTAGTTCGCCATCTGCTCCTTGCCCCAGGCGACGAGCTCGTCCTCGCTCAGCGAGGCGCCGGGCTGGCGGATGACGAACGCCTTGATCTCCTCGCCGTGGCTCTCGTGCGGTACGCCGACCACGGCGGCCAGGGAGACGTCGGGGTGCGACATCAACACCTCCTCGACCTCCCGCGGATAGACGTTGTAGCCGCCACGGATGATCATGTCCTTGGACCGGTCAACGATGTAGTACCAGCCGTCGGCGTCCTTGCGCGCCAGGTCACCGGTGCGGAACCAGTCGTCGCGGATCGCCTCCGCCGTCGCCTCGGGGCGCTCGTAGTAGCCCTTCATCACGTTCGGGCCCTTGATCGCGATCTCGCCGACGGCGTCGGGGTCGTCGGCCACGTCGGACCAGTCCTGGTCGATCAGCTTCATCTCCACCCCCGGGATCGGCTTGCCGATCGAGCCGACCCGGACGTCCTCGCCGAAGGGGCTGAAGCTGGCCACCGGCGAGGTCTCGGAAAGTCCGTAGCCCTCCAGGATGGTGACGCCGAAGCGCTTCTGGAACTCCTTGTGGACCTCGACCGGGAGCGCCGCACCCCCGGCCACGGCGACGCGGAGGTTCTCGGCGAGCTTCGCGACGTCGTACCCCTCCTCGAGCGCGCCGAGCAGGCCCCAGTACATCGTCGGCACGCCGGCGAAGAAGGAGACGCCCTCCTTCAGCATCAGCTGCAGGGCCGCCTGGGCCTCGAAGCGCGGCAGCATCACCACGGTGGCGCCGAAGGCGAAGCCGCCGTTCATGATGACCGTCTGGCCGAAGGAGTGGAACAGCGGCAGCACGCACAGATAGGTGTCGGGGTCCTCCTCGTCGGCGCCGAAGAGCTCCTTGCCGGTCAGGGCGTTGGAGTGCATGTTGCGGTGGCGGAGCTCCGCGCCCTTGGGCTGGCCGGTGGTGCCGGAGGTGTAGAGGATGACCGCGGTGTCGTCCTCGTCGGTCTCGGCCGCCGCGAACGTCGGCGGCTGGTCGGCGATCGCCTGGCCCAGCGTCTGGGTCCCCTCGATCGGCGACGCGGCCGCAGGGTCGGCGGTGATCACGAAGAAGTGCTCGCAGGTGTCGGTCTTCTCGAAGCCTGCGTGACCCTCCTGCCCGATGGGCAGATCGTCGGTGCCCTCGAAGCAGAAGTAGGCCTTCGCGTCGGAGTCGGCCAGGTGGTAGGCGACCTCCCTGCCCTTGAGCAGCACGTTGAGGGGCACGACGGTGGCTCCGGCCTTGAGGATCCCGTAGTAGACGATCGGGAAGTAGGGCAGGTTCGGACAGCTCAGCGCCACCTTGTCGCCGCGGTCGATCCCCCGGGCCACCAGGAGGTTGGCCACCTGGTCGGCGAGGCCGTTCACCTGCTGGTAGGTCAGCCGGGTGTCCCCGAGGACCACGGCCTCGCGGTCGGGGAAACGAGCAGCGCTGTTCTCGAGCAGGGACGCGAGGTTGAGCACGAGGACCTCCATGCAGACGGATCGATGGCCCCAACCTAGCGTCCGGCGCGCGCGGCGAGGATCCGTCCCGCCCGGCGCAGGTCCGAGCGCACCGCCGGGCGCCCGAGCACCGTCAGCACCCACCCGACCGGGACCGCTGGGCCGGGGCCACGGACCTCGAACCGGTAGCCGACGACGCAGCCGGTCGCCGCGGGGCGGAAGACCAGCTCCAGCGTGGCCTCCAGGAAGCGCCAGCGCCCCTCCTCCGACCACGATCGCGCGGGGTCGAGGTCGGTGATCTGCATCAGCGGTGCGACGCCGGCCGCGGTGTGGTCCCGCCAGCGCATGCCCACCCGCGGAGCACCCTCGTCGAGAAGCTCGACCCGGCGCAGGGAGGACTGCCACTGCGGCCGGTGGCGGGGATCGGCTAGGTAGTCGAAGGCCGTCCCCACCGCGACGTCGTAGGTCACCTCGCCGCTGGCGATCATCGCCACTTCCCGCTAGAAGCGCTCGCCGGTGAGCAGCTCGAAGGCCTCGATGTAGCGCGCCCTCGTCCGCTCCACGACGTCGGCCGGAAGCGGTGGTGGCGCCTGGCCGGAGGACCGGTCCCACCCGCTCTCGGCCGAGACCAGCCAGTTGCGCACGATCTGCTTGTCATACGAGGGTTGCTGCCGTCCCGGTCGCCACTCCTCGGCCGGCCAGAACCGGCTGGAGTCCGGGGTGAGCACCTCGTCGGCGAGCACCATCGAGGTCTGGTGCACCGAGCCGAACTCGGCAGCCGGGTCGTGCGGACGACGGGCGCCGAACTCGAGCTTGGTGTCGGCCAGGACGATCTCCCGCCCCCGGGCGATCCGCTCGGCCCGGTCGTACACCGCCAGGGTGAGGGCGCGGAGTCCGGCCGCCACGTCGGGGCCGACCCGGCGGGCCACGGCGTCGTAGGAGACGTTCTCGTCGTGGTCGCCCACCGCCGCCTTGGTCGCCGGGGTGAAGATCGGTTCGGGCAGGCGGCTGCCGTCGACCAGCCCCTGGGGCAGCGGGATGCCGCACAGCTCGCCGGTCGCCTGGTAGTCCTGGAGGCCGGAACCGGTGAGGTAGCCGCGGGCGACGCACTCCACGGGATACATCGCCAGCTCCTCGCAGATCACGGCCCGGCCTGCGACCGCCTCGGGGACCTCGGTGGACACGACGTGGTTGGGCACCAGGTCCGCGAGCTGCTCGAACCACCACAGGCTCATCCGGGTGAGGATCTCGCCCTTGTCCGGGATCGTGCTGTCCAGCACGAAGTCGTAGGCCGAGATGCGGTCGCTGGCCACCATGAGCAGCCGCCCGGCGTGCTCGCCGTGGTCGATCCGATAGACGTCGCGCACCTTGCCCGAGTGCAGGTGGGTCGTGCCGGGGATGGCCGGCGCCACAGGGATGTTCACGAGCCGAGCCTAGGAAACGACCGGCGAGGTGGTGCGGCAAGGGGCGTGCCGCGATGCGGCACGCCCCTTGTCGGGTCTAGCTCCTCTGGGTCAGAGGATGGCCTTGAGGATGGCCCTGTTGCTGTGCGGCTTGGCGTCCGCCGTACCGCCGGCAGCCGGAACCGAGCCGACCGCCACGGCCACGGCCACCGCGAGCAGGACAGCCTTGGCGCTCTTGTTGATCTTCATCCGGTGATACCTCCCCTGGGTGCGGGGCCCCGATGGCACCGCCACTGAATTCCGAACCTAACACCGATTTGGATCTTTATGTCCAAATCGGACAAAAGGCCTAGTCAGTTCACGACGAAGTGCTCGTGACCCTCGGGTCTCCGGTCCCGACGGGCCACGTCGTCCACCCGGGCCCGCGGAGACCCTTGGTGACACCAGTCCACCATCTGCTCGACCGCGTCGGAGGAACCCTCGAGATGGGCGCGCACAGTCCCGTCCGGCTCGTTCCGCGCCCAGCCGCGCACCCCGAGGCGCTCGGCCTCCTCCTGTGCCCGCGCCCGGAAGAAGACGCCCTGGACATGGCCCCTGACGACCACCTCGACCGCGACCACGCCCATGCCCCAACGGTAGTCCGAGGCGCGCCCTCGCCACCGCCCGACGTCAGCGCACCGCATTCCATCCGCTCCGGGCCTCGGCCCGGACCTCCGCTGCGCCACGCTTGCGAGTGGCCGCAGCTCCGCGGTCCCACTCCGGGCCCAGCGCCAGGACCTGGACAGCATGGGCCAGCGCATCGCTCATCTGGTCCAGCACCTTCGAGTTCACCTGGTCACGGTCGTCGCATGCCTGGTGGTAGCAGGGCTCGTAGATGCGGCCGGCAACCCCGCCATAGCGCTTCGCCTCGGCCGGACTCTTGACCCCGTCGGCCCCGGAGTAGAGAGCCGCGGTGGGCACACCGACCCGCAGGAAGGGCTCGTAGTCGCTGCGTTCGTCGAAGGGCAGCTGCTGGCTCGCGAGCTCGTGGGAGCGGAACCAGGAGGTGAGCGGTCGCGCCACCCGGGCCGAGGCACGTGCCTGCGCCGTCGGCAGCCCGCCGATGGCTCCCGCGCCTCCATAGACCAGGCGGACGAAGTTGGACGACCCGATCATGTCCAGGTTGAGGTAGGCGACGAGGTCGGCGAGCTCCGTGGGGTCGCGCGTGCCGAGGTCGGCGAGATAGTGACGCGAGCCGAACAGGCCCTCCTCCTCGCCACCCCACCAGGCGAAGCGCACCCGCTGCGTCAGGTTGGTGGCACCGGCGAGTGCTTCGGCGACGGTGAGCACCGCCGCCGCGCCAGTGGCGTTGTCGACGATGCCGGGGCCCGCCCCGACGCTGTCGAGGTGCCCGCCGACCATCACCACGTGCCGCGCGTCGCCGCCGCCCGTCTCGGCTATGACGTTCCACGTCGTCTCCGTCTCGTGGTGGGTCCGGGTGATCACGCGGACCCGGCCGGCCCCCATCAGCTGCATCGCCGCATTCCGGCTGACGCCCAGCACCGGGATGTCCACCGGTGTGACCAGGGTGCCGGAAACCGGCAGGTCACCCGAAGCGGCGTCGTCGTTGGCGACCAGTACCGCCTCCGCACCTGCCTGCTCGGCGAGCTGCACCTTGTGCCGGAAGGTGCAGCTGCCGCGGCCGACCACGACGACCTGGGTACCGGAGGCCGGGAAGTCGGCGTAGTCCCCTTTCGCGCAGCCGGCTCCGGCCACATCCCCGGGCCGGGCGCCTCCTGCGGCCACCACCTCGCCGTCGGCGTCACCGGACCCGGAGAACGACAGGGTGGCGAAGTCCTCGTCGTGCGCGAAGCTGGGCGAGCCGGCACCGGATGCCTGGAGGCGAGAGGGTTCCTCCTCCCATGACGAGGAGACCTCGAAGGGTTGGACCCGCGGCCGGTAGCCCGCGGCCCGCAGCGTCCGGACCACGTAGTCGCGGGAAGCCTCGTAGCCCGCAGTCCCGGCCGCCCGAGTGTGGTCGTGCTTCTGGGCGATGGCGGCGAACGCATCCAGGTGCCGCTCGATCCGGGAGAGACGCACTGCCGCCGGCAGGTCGGTGACCCGGTGCGGCTGGGCCGGCCGAACCCGGCCGAGATCGCTCCCGTCACCTCCGCTCGAGGGTGCGCTGCACGCGGACAGGAGAGTCGCGAATGCGCCGAGCAGGAGCACGCCGCCGCGTGCTCGCCGACTCCCCCGCAGGCTCACAAGATGTCGCCCGGCTGGTAGGCCTCCGCCCCGGGGTCGGTCGCGACGACCTCCCGGACCCGGCGTACGACGGTCGCCACCTGGTCGCGCGCCGCACCGGTGAACTCGATCGGCTCGGCCACCAGCGCCTCGATCGCAGCGCGGTCGAGCCCGAGTCGCGGGTCGGCGGCCAGACGGTCGAACAGGTCGTTGTCCGTGCGCCCGGCGCGCATCTCCAGGGCGACCGCCACCGCATGCTCCTTGATCGCCTCGTGCGCCTGCTCGCGCCCCACCCCCTGACGGACCGCCGCCATCAACACCTTGGTGGTGGTCAGGAAGGGCAGGTAGCGGTCCAGCTCGCGTTGCACCACCGCCGGGAACGCGCCGAACTCGTCCAGCACGGTGAGGAAGGTCTGGAACAGCCCGTCGGCGGCGAAGAACGCGTCGGGCAGGGCGACACGGCGGACCACCGAGCAGGAGACGTCACCCTCGTTCCACTGGTCCCCGGCCAGCGCGCCGACCATGGAGAGGTGACCGCGCAGCACGACCGCGAGCCCGTTGACCCGCTCGCAGGAACGGGTGTTCATCTTGTGCGGCATCGCCGAGGACCCGACCTGGCCCTCGCGGAAACCCTCGGTCACCAGCTCCTGACCGGCCATCAGCCGGATGGTGGTGGACAGGCTCGAGGGGCCGGCGACCACCTGCACCAGCGCGGAGACCACGTCGAAGTCCAGCGACCGCGGGTAGACCTGGCCCACGCTGGTCAGCACCCGCTCGAAGCCCAGGTGCGCGGCGACGCGACGCTCCAGCTCGGCCAGGCGAGCCGGCTCCCCGCCGAGGAGGTCCAGCATGTCCTGCGCGGTGCCCACCGGCCCCTTGATCCCGCGCAGCGGGTAGCGCGCGAGCAGCTCGTCGAGCCGGTCCAGGGCGACCAGCATCTCGTCGGCCACGGTCGCGAACCGCTTGCCCAGCGTCGTCGCCTGGGCCGGGACGTTGTGGGAGCGCCCGGCCATCACCAGGGTCGCGTGCTCACCGGCCAGCCGCGCCAGCCGGGCGAGCGCGGCCACCGTCCGTTGCCGGAGGAGCTGCAGGGACTGGCGCACCTGGAGCTGCTCGACGTTCTCGGTCAGGTCGCGCGAGGTCATCCCCTTGTGCACGTGCTCGTGCCCGGCGAGGGCGCAGAACTCCTCGATCCGGGCCTTCACGTCATGCCGGGTGACCCGCTCCCGCTCGGCGATCGAGCCCAGGTCGACCTTGCCCACCACGCGCTCGTAGTCCTCGACGACGCCGTCCGGGACGTCGACACCGAGGTCCCGCTGCGCCTTGAGCACCGCGATCCACAGCCGCCGCTCGAGGACGACCTTGTGCTCCGGCGACCAGATCCCGACCAGGTCAGGAGCCGCGTAGCGGGTGGCGAGGACGTTCGGGACGGTCACGCAGGTCTCCTTGCGGCGAAGGCCGGGGCGTCCCCCATGCTCCCACGGCGGATCCGGCCCGTCGGCCTCACAGCCCCTGCGCCGCCGCGGCGGCGATGTCGGTGCGGTACTGCGCGCCGTCGAAGTCGATCGCCGCGACGCCGTCGTAGGCGCGGGCCCGGGCGGCCGGGAGGTCCTCGCCCACCGCCGTCACCGCGAGCACCCGTCCGCCCGCGGTCACCAGGGCGCCGTCGACCAGGGCCGTCCCGGCGTGGATGACCTGCAGGTCCGGGTCCCCGCCGAGGGCATCGAGGCCCCGGATCACCTCGCCCTTGCGCGAGGAGGCGGGGTAGCCGGCGCTGGCCATCACCACCGCCACCGCCGCGCCGTCCTTCCACCGGGGCGCCGGCACCTCGTCGAGCCGACCCTCCGCGGCCGCCCCGAGCAGCTCCCCCAGCGGCGAGTCCAGGAGCGCCAGCAACGGTTGGGTCTCCGGGTCCCCGAAGCGGGCGTTGAACTCGACGACCCGCACCCCGCGCGAGGTGAGCGCGAGGCCGGCGTAGAGCAGGCCGACGAACGGTGTCCCCCGACGGGCCATCTCCTCCACCGTGGGCTGGAGGACCGTGCGGAGCACCTCGTCGACGAGCCCTTCCGGCGCCCACGACAGCGGCGTGTAGGCCCCCATGCCGCCGGTGTTCGGACCCTCGTCGCCGTCCAGGGCGCGCTTGAAGTCCTGGGCGGGTTGCAGCGGCCGCACCGTCGTCCCGTCGGTGAGCGCGAACAGCGAGACCTCCGGGCCGTCGAGGAACTCCTCCACCACCAGCCGTTCGCACGACCGGGCGTGCTCGAGGGCCAACGCCCGGTCCTCGGTGACCACCACGCCCTTGCCGGCGGCGAGCCCATCGTCCTTGACGACGTACGGCGGCCCGAACTCCTCCAGCGCTGCCTCGACCTCCTCCACGGTGGTGCACACCCGGGCCGCCGCGGTGGGCACTCCGGCGGCGTGCATGACCTCCTTGGCGAAAGCCTTGGAGCCCTCCAGGACCGCGGCCTCGCGGGAGGGGCCGAAGCAGCTGATCCCGCGCGCCCGGACGGCGTCGGCCACCCCGGCGACCAGTGGGGCTTCGGGGCCGATGACGACCAGGTCGGCGCTCAGCCGCGCAGCGAGGTCGGCAACCGCCGCACCGTCGGCGGCGTCGACCTCGTGCAGCGGCCCGACCGCCGCCATCCCGGGGTTGCCCGGGGCGGCGTGCACCTCGGTCACCGAGGGGTCGCGGGAGAGCGCAAGGGCGAGCGCGTGCTCGCGGCCGCCGGTGCCGATGACGAGGCAGATCACACCGGGAGGCTAACGAGCCTTCGCGGCGCGTCCCCTCCCGGTCTCATTCGGCCTGGGCGCGCACCCGGGCCTCGTACGACGACCGCTGGGCGTCGTCCCGGTCGGCCAGCACCCGGTCGGCCTGGAACGCGCGCCCGATGGCCTCCTGCAGCCGGCGCGGGAGCACGCCGGTCGTCTTGGTCATGCCCTGCACCCACCGGGGCACCCAGAGCTCGGCCTTCGGCTTCTGCAGCGCGAACAGGATCACCTTGGCGACGTCCTCGGGACCGACGGCCTTGACCCCCCGGGCAGTGGGCACCCCGGCGGCCAGCTCGGTGCGGACCACGGTGGGCAGCACCATGGTGACGTCCACGTGGTGCGGCGCCAGCTCGGCCCGGGTCGCCTCGGTGAAGCCGACCGCGGCGAACTTGGACGCCGAGTAGGTCGCACCGTCGGGCACGGCCAGCCGCCCCACGGCGGAGGCGACGTTGACGATGTGACCGTGACCGCGCTCGACCATGCCCGGCGCGACGGCCTTGGTGCCGTTGATGATGCCGTGCACGTTCACGTCGATGATCGCGCGGGCCAGCTCGGTGGGCTCCTTGAGGACCGAGCCCAGCGGCATGATCCCGGCGTTGTTGACCAGGGCGTCCACCGGACCGGCGCCGGCGGTCTCCTCGAGGAACTGCTGCCAGGACTCGGGCTTGGTCACGTCGAGGCGCGCGGCGACCGCGCCGCGACCGATCCGGGCGGCGGTCTCCTGCACCAGCCCGGCGTCGAGGTCTCCCATGACCACGCGCGCGCCCTCGGTCGCGAGCAGCTGGGCGGTGGCCTCCCCGATGCCCCGGGCGGCCCCGGTCACGACCACGGTGCGTCCGGCGATCTGGCGCTTGCTCATTCGTCGCCCCCCGCGAGAGCGAAGGGGAGCGAGCGTTTGGTCGCGGTGATCATGCACAGGTCCTCTCACGGGGGCGCAGGTCGACCGGCTGGCCGTCTGCGGGGAAGGGCAACGAGTGGTAGTTCAGCCGATCGACGTAGTTCGCGTCGACCCTCCAGTCGAAGCGGCGCAGGAGCTGGTGCACGATCAGCTTGACCTCGGCGTACGCGAACGCCATGCCGAGGCACTTGTGGACGCCGCCGCCGAAGGGCTCCCAGGCGTAGCGGTGCACCTTGTCCTCGCGCCGGTCCGGGGCGAAGCGCTCGGGGTCGAAGCGCTCGGGGTCCGGCCAGTACTCCGGCATCTGGTGGCCGAGATGGACCATCACCGCCACCAGCCGACCGGCCGGGATCCGGTAGCCGAGCACCTCGGTGTCCTTGACGGTCTTGCGGGCCACCACCGGCACCGGGGGCAGCAGCCGCAGGCACTCCTTCATCAGCAGGTCGAAGGACTCCAGGGCGTCCAGCTGGTCGAGGGTGGGGCAGTCCGGCAGGTCGGCGGCCTCGGCACGCAGCCTGTCCTGCCACTCCGGATGGGCGCCGAGCCGACGCATGATCGAGGTGACGGTGATCGTCGAGGTGTCGTGCGCGGCCATCAGCAAGAAGACCATGTGGTTCACCACGTCGTCGTCGCTGAGGCCGGTGCCGTCGTCGTCGCGCAGCGAGCACAGCACCGAGAAGAGGTCCGCACCGCCCTCGGCCCGCTTGGCCGGCAGGTGCCGACGCAGGAACTCCTCCAGCAACCGGCGCCCCGCGACCGCCCGGCCCCAGCGCGTGCCCGGGACCGGGACGCGGACGATGGCGGTGGCCGCCTGCACACAGTCCACGAAGGCCCGGTTGACGGCGTCGAGCTCGTCGGGGGAGGCGAGGTCGGCTCCGCCCATGAACACCCGGGTGGCGAGGTCGAGGGTGAGCGACTTCAGCGCCGGGTAGACGCGGAAGTCCGCTCCGGGCTCCCAGGCGTCGAGGCCCGCCGCCACCGCGGGCCCCAGCGCCGCGGTGTAGCCGGCGAGGCGGGGGCGGGTGAACGCCTCCTGCATGATCCGGCGGTGCCGATGGTGCTCCTCGAAGTCGAGCAGCATCAGCCCACGGTCGAAGAAGGGGCCGACGAGCTTGCCCCACCCCGGCCGGTTGGCGAAGGCCTTGTCCCGGTTCTGCAGGGCGGCTCCGCAGGCGTCCGGCCCGAGCAGGACCGTCCAGCGACCCCCGATGAAGTCGATCTCGGAGACCGGCCCGTAGGCGTCGTACTGCTCGCGCATCATCCGCAGTGGATCCCGGATGTAGTACAGCGTGCTGCCCACGACCGGCCAGGACCTCTTGCGCGGAGCCGCCTGCAGTCCTTGCTCCGGGGCCGCCACGGGCGCCTCGACCATGCCACACTCCTATCTGACAGGACTCCCTGTCAGTTTTGTGGTCGAGGCGGTGGTTGGTCAAGATGCGACCTGTGGCGAGTTCCGAGCGCAGCTACGGCGGCAAGTCCGCCGAGCAGCGTGTGCGGGAGCGGAGGCGGCGCCTGGTCGAGGCCACCGTGCGCGTGCTCGCGGAGCGCGGCGAGGCACGCACCACGATGACCGCCATCTGCGCCGAGGCCGGGCTGACCGAGCGGTACTTCTACGAGAGCTTCGCCCGGCGCGAGGACGCGATGCTCGCGGCGCTGGACCACGTCTGCGACCGGATCGCCGCTGACGCGGTGCAGGTGCTCGAGGGGACCCCCGGTCCGCCCGACGCGCGGGTGCACGCGGTGATGACCTCGTTCGTCGACCTGGTCGAGCACGACCCGGCGCTCGGCATGGTGGCGGTGGTGCACTCCGCCGCGACGCCCGAGCTGCGGGCACGTCGGCACGAGCTCGTCGGGGTCTTCGCCGACCTGGTCGCCCGCGAGGCCGAGGAGCTGTACGGCGACCGGGCCTGGCCGCGCGAGCGTGCACGCACCCACGGCCTGGTGTGGATCGCCGGCTTCGCCGAGCTGCTCGCCGCCTGGCTCACCGGCGAGCTGCAGGTCGAGCGCGACGAGCTGATCCAGGTCGCCGGCGACCTGTTCGCGGCGGTCTCGCGCCGCCCCTGAGGGCGTCCAGTGCTGGGTCCCGCGGCACGAAGGACCACGCGAGCACTCGACGCAGAGCAGGGGTCAGCCGCGCACCACGACGGTCTGGTCCCGGCCCGGCCCGACGCCCACGGCCCAGAACGGCGCGCCGGACATCTCCGCCAGCGCCTCGACATAGGCGCGTGCGTTCTTCGGCAGGTCCTCGAAGGAGCGGCAGGCCGAGATGTCCTCACCCCAGCCGTCGAGGAACTCATAGATCGGCCTCGCGCGGTGGAACTCCGACTGGGTCATCGGCATCTCGTCGTGACGGGTGCCGTTGATGTCGTAGGCGACGCAGACCGGGATCTGCTCCCAGGAGCTGAGCACGTCGAGCTTGGTGAGGAAGAACTCGGTGAGCCCGTTGACCCGCGCGGCATAGCGGGCGACGACGGCGTCGTACCAGCCGCAGCGCCGGTCCCGACCGGTGGAGACGCCCACCTCGCCGCCGATCTCCCACAGCGCTCGACCGTCGTCGTCGAACAGCTCGGTGGGGAACGGCCCCGACCCGACGCGCGTGGTGTAGGCCTTGACGACTCCGATCACCCGGTCGATCCGCCGCGGGCCGACACCGGCTCCGGTGCACGCCCCGCCGGCGACCGGGTTGGAGGAGGTGACGAAGGGATAGGTGCCGTGGTCGACGTCGAGCATGGTCGCCTGCGCCCCCTCGAACAGCACGGTGCTGTCCTCGTCGAGGGCCCGGTTGAGCAGCAGCGAGGTGTCCTCGACCATCGGGCGCAGCCGGTCGGCGTAGGACAAGAGCTCCTCGACCGCCTCCTCGACGGTGATCGCCCGCCGGTTGTAGACCTTGGTGAGCAGGTGGTTGCGCACCTCCAGCGCCGCCTCCACCTTCTCCCCGAGGATCTCCTCGTCGAAGAGGTCGGCGACCCGGATGCCGACCCGGCTGATCTTGTCGGCGTACGCCGGCCCGATGCCGCGTCCGGTCGTGCCGATCTTCTTCTTGCCCAGGAACCGCTCGGTGACCTTGTCGATCGTGGAGTGGTAGGAGGCGATCACGTGTGCGTTCGCGCTGACCACCAGCCGACCCATCGCGACGTTGCGCTCGGCCAGCGCGTCGAGCTCGCGGAACAGCGCCTCGGGCGAGACCACGACGCCGTTGGCGATCACCGAGGTGCAGTCGGGGGTGAGGATGCCGCTGGGCAGCAGGTGGGTGGCGAACCGCTCGCCGTCCACCACGATCGTGTGCCCGGCGTTGTGGCCGCCGCTGGTGCGCACGCAGTAGTCGATCGACTGCTCGGTGGTCAGGAGGTCGGTCGCCTTGCCCTTGCCCTCGTCGCCCCACTGGGCTCCGAGCACGACTATCGCCGGCATCTCTTCTCCTCATCGGGGACCGTGCGGGCCGCAGCCCATCGTAGGGGTGCACCGGCACGACCGCGTCCGCGCGCTCGCTACCCTCGCCCCGTGCATCCCATGCTCCTCATCACCAACTCCGACGCCGGCGGCGCCCAGCGGAAGGCGCTGGACACCGCCCTCGGGGTGCTGCGTGAGGACGCGGATGTCGAGGTCGCCGAGACCTCCAACCCCGGTGAGCTCGACGGCGTGCTCCAGCGGGCGGGGTCGCGCACCGTCGTGGTGGCGGGCGGGGACGGGAGCATCCACGCCGTGATCGCCGCGCTGCACCGACGCAACGAGCTCAAGCACCACACGGTCGGCCTGATCCCGCTGGGCACGGGCAACGACTACGCCCGCACCCAACGGCTTCCGCTCGACCCCGCTGAGGCCGCGGCCGTGCTGTTGCAGGGCCACACCCAGACCATGGACCTGATCGTCGACGAGCTCGGCGGCGTCGTGGTCAACAACGTGCACGCCGGCGCCAGCGCCCAGGCCAGCCGTCGGGGCGCCCGCTGGAAGAAGCGCCTGGGCCCCTTCGGCATCGGCATCCTGGGCTACCCGATCGGGGCGCTGATGGCCGCGTTCAAGCCGCCCTTCGTCCGGATGCGCGTCGAAGCCGACGGCAAGGTCGTCTGCGACATGGACCAGCACGTGTTCATGGTCTCGATCGCCAACGGTGCGAGCGTCGGCGGTGGCGCGGAGCTCAACCCGCAGGCGGATCCCTCCGACGGCAAGCTCGACGTGATGGTCTCGCTCTCGACCGGGCTGGTCGAGCGGATCGGCTACGGCTGGCGGCTGCGCAAGGGGGAGCACGAGGAGCGCGACGACGTCATCGCGCTGCGGGCCCAGCAGGTGACGATCAGCGGCGAGGACTTCTACCTCTCCGCGGACGGCGAGATCGAGGGGCCGGAGCGACGCCGCTCCTGGCACCTCGAGCAGGCTGCCTACGAGATGCTGGTGCCGTCCGCGGCCTCCTCCTGAGCCCGCAGCGCCTTGTCCTTCTCCACCCGCGGGTCGACCGCGTCCGCGAAGTAGTCGCCCGGCGTGGTCTCGTCGACGCCGTTGTCGGTCCCGGTCGCGTTGAGCACCGCCGAGAGGACCACCGCGACCACCACGTTGAGCACGAACGCCGACACCGCGATGTAGCCCAGCTGGCCCAGCCCGGGGAAGTCGGCGAGCGAACCACCGAACTGCTTGGTCGCCGGGCTGCTGACGTTCCAGGCCGCGACGGTGCCGTAGACCATCTCGGCCGCCCAGCCGACCAGCAGCGCCCACTTGTGGAACCACCGGGTGTAGAGGCTGAACACGATCGCCGGGAAGGTCTGCAGGATCCAGCTGCCGCCGAGCAGCTGGAAGTCGATGGCGTTCTGCTTGTCCATCGACAGCACGAACACCAGGGCGAAGACCTTGACCACCAGGGACGTCAGCTTGGAGACCTTCGCCTCCTCGGCATGGGTGGCGCCGAGCTTGAGCCACTCCTTGTAGATGTTGCGGGTGAAGGTGTTGGCCGCCGCGATCGACATGATCGCCGCCGGGACGAGGGCGCCGATCGCCACCGCCGCGAAGGCGACGCCGGCGAACCAGCTCGGGAAGGAGTCCTCGAACAGCTGCGGGATCACCAGCCCGGCGCGAGCCGATGACCTCTCCGGGCTTCGGTCCGTGCCGGGGCCGGTGGAAGGGTGGCAGCCCACCGTCTCGGGAGGTGCGCATGGGCCCTTCCACCTCGGCTCGCTCGGCCCGACCGGTTCTTCGACGACCTGCTCGCCGATGCCGGCGACCGCTACGAGGTGGCGCTGCCCGAGAACGGCCAGGGGATCAGCATCTCGCTGTGACCGGATCCGGCTGCTCGGGTCAGGCCTCGCCGCGGAGCGCGGCCCAGGCCTCCGGGCTGGAGTCACGCAGGAACTGCTCGCAGCGCTCCCGCTCGGGGTCCTCACCGATCCGGGCGGCGGCGCGGGCAAGAGCGTCCAGGGCGCGCAGGAAGCCGCGGTTGGGCGCGTGCTCCCACGGCACCGGCCCATGGCCCTTCCACCCGTTGCGGCGCAGCAGGTCCAGGCTGCGGTGGTAGCCGACCCGCGCGTAGGCGTAGGCCGTCACGTCGCGGTCGGCCCGTCCGTGGTCGTCAGGCTCCGCGGTCAGCGCCTGCTCGGCGAGGGTCGCCCACGCCAGCGGCGACTCCGGATGCTGCCGGACCACCTCTCGTGGGTCGGCGCCACTGTCGAGCTCGGCAGCCGCAGGGTCGATGGGCAGCAGGGTCGGGGGCGGCCCGGCGATCAGGTCGCGCCCGGTGATCGACTCGTTCATGGGAGTAATTGTCCCCGGTGGGGTGTTGAGTGGCTTCGTGACCCAGACCGCGCGCTCCGCCGACGCCGCCGACGCCGCCGACGCTGCCGGCGCCACCGGTGCGTCCCCGGCGTCGGTGCCCTCCGACGTCAACCCCTGGCCCGCGCTGTTCGCCCTGTGCCTGGGCTTCTTCATGATCTTGGTCGACTCGACCATCGTGTCGGTGGCCACGCCCGCGATCATCGCGGACCTGGGTGCCGGCGTGAACGAGGTCGTCTGGGTGACCAGCGCCTACCTGCTGGCCTACGCCGTCCCCGTGCTGATCACCGGCCGGCTCGGCGACCGCTTCGGCCCGAAGAACCTCTACCTCGTCGGCCTCACCGTGTTCACCGTCTCGTCCCTGTGGTGCGGGCTGACCGGATCGATCGAGGGACTCATCATCGCCCGGGTCTTCCAGGGGTTCGGCGCCTCGATGATCACCCCGCAGACCATGGCGATCATCACCCGGATCTTCCCCGCCGAGCGACGTGGCCAGGCGATGGCGCTGTGGGGAGCGACCGCGGGGGTCGCCACCCTGGTCGGTCCGATCCTGGGCGGCGTGCTGGTCGACGCCGCGGGCTGGGAGTGGATCTTCTTCATCAACGTCCCGGTCGGCCTGCTCGGGTTCGCGCTGGCGATGCGGCTGGTGCCCCGCCTCGAGACCCACAGGCACCGCTTCGACTGGCTGGGCGTCGCTCTCTCCGGCGTGGGCATGTTCCTGCTCGTCTTCGGCATCCAGGAGGGCCACCAGTACGACTGGGGCCAGATCACCGGGTTGATCACGGTGCCCTCGCTGATCGCGGCGGGTGTGGTCGTGCTCGGCCTCTTCGTGGGCTGGCAGGCCGTCAACCGCACCGAGCCACTGGTGCCGCTCTCCCTGTTCGGCGACCGCAACTTCTCCCTGGCCAACGTGGCGATCAGCTCGATGGGCTTCGCGATCACCGCGCTGGCGTTCCCGATCATGCTCTACGCCCAGCTGGTGCGCGGGCTCTCGCCCACAGGGGCGGCCCTTCTCCTGGTGCCGATGGCGCTGATGTCCCTGGTCCTGGCACCGGTGGTCGGGAGGTTCACCGACAAGGTGCACCCGCGCTACCTCACCGGCTTCGGGTTCACCGCGACGATCGCTTCGCTGGTGTGGCTGAGCCGGGAGATGACGCCGCAGAGCCAGACCTGGCAGATCCTGCTGCCGATGGCCCTGCTCGGGATCGGCAACGCCTTCATCTGGGCACCCAACTCGGCGACCGCCACGCGCAACCTGCCGATCCACCGGGCCGGTGCCGGCGCCGGGATCTACAACGCCACCCGCCAGGTCGGCGCGGTGCTGGGCTCGGCGGCGATCGCGGTGCTGATGGACTCGCGGCTGGCTGCCGCGGGCCTGCGGTTCTCGCCCACCGAGGGCGGGGGAAGGGGTCAGCTGCCGGCGCAGGTCTTCGGCCCGTTCAGCGACGCGATGGCCCAGTCCATGCTGCTCCCGGCCGCCGTGCTGGTCCTCGGGCTACTGGCGTCGGTGTCCTTCGCCCGGCCCCGGCACCAGCAGGGCGTGCAGCCGGCCGCGGCCCCGCCGGCGCCGGCCGCGTAGCCAGCCGCTGGCTCAGGTGGCCGGTGCGAGCTCCCGGCGCACCTCGGCCACGGTGGTCCCCTGCCGCTTGCGCGCCGCCACCACCGTGGCGCCCAGGGCGGCGGCTCCCCACAGGCCGAGCACGAGCACGTCGGCACCGACGTTGCCCACCGACCCGCCCAGCGTGAGCTGCGACAAGGCGTCGGTGGCCCGGGCGATCGGCAGCACCGCATTGAGCGCCTGGATCGGGCCAGGAGCGGTGTCGATGGGCAGCAGGCCCCCCAGCGAGACGATCTGCAGTCCGGCGAAGACGATCGAGACGATCCAGCCGCGAGGCGCGCCCAGCCAGGTGACCAGCGCCTGGTTGATCGCGGTGAACACCGCGGCCGCGAACAGGCTGACCCCGACCACGCCCCACGGCGAGGCCAGGTCGGCGCCCAGGGCGAGCGGGACCGCCAGCAGCAGCGCCGTCTGCACGCCGGCCAGCACCAGCGCCGGCCACCAGCCTGCCCAGGCGAGCTGGACCGGCGAGACCGCAGCGCCGCGGAGACGCTCCGGCACGCCCCGACGAGCGAGGTAGATGACGAAGGCCCCTAGCCACAGCGCCAGGGCCAGCGCTCCGGGAGTGAGCAGGGTGGTCCCGTCGAGGACGGGGTTGGTGTCACTGGACATGGCGTCGACCGGGTCGGACAGCACCTCGGCCTGGTGTGCAGGGTCGTCGGGAACCGGGATCTTGTCGGCGCCCTTCTGCAAGCCGGTGGCGAGCCTGCTCGCCCCGTCGCCGAGCTGGTCGGCACCGTCGGCCAGCTCGTAGGCGCCGGCGGCGAGCTTGCCGGCGCCGCCCTCGGCCCGGTGAGCACCGACGGCCACGCGGTCAGCGCCGCTGGACAGTCGATCGGCTCCGGTCGCCAGCCGGTCGGCTCCGGTCGCCAGCCGGTCGGCTCCGGTCGCGAGCCGGCTGGCGCCCGTGGAGAGCCGGCGGGCGCCACCTTCGAGTCGATCCATCCCGGTGGCGAGTCGGCGGGCGCCGGCGGCCGAGCGGTCGAGGGCGTCGACGAACTGAGGCCAGCCGGCCAGGAACGTGGTCATCGCCTCGAGCTGCCGGGTGTCCTCGGAGCCCAGCGTCACCTGCTCCACCGAACGGCACAGCTCCCGCGCTCCGTCACCGAGGACGGCGTTCGCGCACGCCTCCTGGAGCTGGCCCAGCAGCGCGGAGGCCGCCTGCATCCGTTCCTGGAGCCGCTGCAGGGTGGCCGGATCCATCTGCTGCACCGGCCCGGAGGCTCCGTGCGCGCTCCGGCTGAGCTTGGTCAGGCCATCGGCAAGGCGGTCCTGTCCCGCACTGGTCCGGTGCATGCCGTCGGCCAGCCGATCGGCACCGACCGCCATCTGGTCCGCGCCGGTGGAGAGCCTGTCCGCACCCGTGGAGAGCCGGTCCGCACCGCGGGAGAGCTTGTCCGCACCGGTGGAGAGCTGGTCGGCCCCCGCGGCGAGCCGACCGAGGCCGTGCTGGAGTCGCTTCGCGCCGTCGCCGAGTCGATCGGCGCCGTCGGCCATCCGGTAGTCGCCGGCAGAGATGCGGCCCGCACCAGAGGCAGCCTCGCCCAGCTGCTCCTTCAGCACGCCGGACTGGGAGAGGAAGCCCTCGACGAACGTGGCCGTGATCCGGTGGCCGAGCCGGTTGGCGGCGATGTCCCCCACCTGACGGCTGATCTCGCCGACCAGCGCACTGGAGGAGTCGTTGGTGCGGACCTGGATCTGCGCGGTCTGCGGGTCCGCGCCCTGCAGCCCGGCGATGGTCCGGGAGAAGCCCGGCGGGATGGTGAGCACCGCGTAGTAGTCGCCGTCGCGCAGGCCCTCCTGGGCGTCGCGTGCGTCGGTGAGCTCCCAGCCGAGGGAGCCGCGCTCCTCGTTGCGCGGCGAGGTCAGCTCGGCGGCGAGCAACCGGCCGGCGTACACGGGCTTGCCGTGCCGGTGCACGAGCTTGTCGGCGTTGACGACCGCCGTGGGGATCCGGTCCGAGCGCTCGGCGCGGTCCGAGAGCGACCACAGGATCAGGCCGCCCAGGATCATCGGCAGCAGGACGGTGCCGACGACGATGCGGTTCAGGCGCAGGCGGTGGCGGAGGTCGTTGAGGTGGATGCGGTTCACAGGGTCGCCTCCTCGGGCGCCCGGCCGAGATCGTCCAGGCGCAGCGTGGCGTCGAGGTCGCGGTCCTCGCGCTCGGTGGGGTGGTCCAGACCGACCAGCTGCGCCGGCCGCAGCTGGTCGGGCGGGAGCTCGGTGCAGCCGGCGACGACGGTGACGCCCGCGGCCGCGGCATCGGCGAGGAGCTCCCAACGCTCCTCGACCTCTGTGGGGGACAGGCCGGCGGCATCGACGTCGTCGACCACGAGCAACGCGGGTCGGCGACGCAGGTGCCGGCCGCGCCGGGTCGGGAAGCGGCGGTGCAGGGCGACCCGCCGGCGTACGGCCGTGGCCTCCTCCGGCAGGACGCGTCCGAGCACGAACAGGCGGCCCTGGGTCGGAGCGAGTCGGCCCGAGAGCGTCGCGAGCACTGCCCGACGGGCCACCCGGTCACCGCCGGCAGCCACCAGCACGTCGCCGTCCCGCAGCACCACGTCCAGGGCGTCCACGAGGACGTCGTCGCCGTCGCCGATGCGCAGGTTCTCGGCGCGTACGACGGCCGCGCCGTGCTCGGCCACCCACTCGTCGTGCTCCACGTGCTTGCGGATGCCGGCGCCCTCGATGTCCAGCTCGGGCAACCGCCGGTCCAGCCAGCCGGGCAGCCACCAGGCCCGGTCACCGAGCAGGGCGAGAACCGCCGGCACCAGCATCATCCGGACCAGGAAGGCGTCGACGAAGACGCCGACGGCCAGTCCGAGCGCGATCGGCTGCACCGAGACGTCGCCGTGCGGCACGAAGGCGGCGAAGACGCTGATCATGATCACCGCGGCGGCGGTGACCACCCGGGCGCTGCCGGTGAACCCGGTGAGCACCGACTGCCGCGCCGCGCCGCTGTGCACGAAGTCCTCACGCATCCGGGAGACCAGGAAGACCTCGTAGTCCATGGCGAGGCCGAACAGGACGCCCATCAGCATGATCGGCATGAACGACACGACCGGACCCACCTGGGGGACGTGGAGCGTGTCGGCGAACCAGCCCCACTGGAAGACCGCGGTCACCGCGCCGAAGGAGGCGCCGACGGAGAACAGGTAGCCCAGCGTCGCCTTGACCGGGACCGCGATCGAGCGGAAGACGAGCATCAGCAGCAGCAAGGAGAAGCCGACGACCACGAAGCCGAACGGCACCAGGGCCCCGGAGAGCCGGTCGGAGACGTCGATGGCGACCGCCGTCTGCCCGGTGACCCGGACCTGGCTGATGCCGTACTTCTGCTCGTACTGCGGATGGATCTCCCGGAGGTGCCGGACCAGCGCGGACGTCGCGGGATCGGTCTGTCCCTTGTCCGGGATGATCTGGACGATGCCGAGATCGGCGGTGCGGTTCGGGGTGGTGAGGGCGACGGCGCGCACACCCGCGAGGCCCTCGATGTCGTTGCCGAGCTTCTTCATCACTGCGACCGGGTGCCGGGTCCGGACGATGTCCGCGGTCACCAGCAGCGGGGTGTTGAAGCCGGGGCCGTAGTCGCGCGTGACCAGGTCGTAGGTCGTCCGCTCGGTGCTGCCCTTGGGTGAGGACCCGTTGTCGGGCAGCCCGAGGGTCAGGTCGCGGGCCGGCAGGGCCATCACCACCAGCACGGCGGCGACCAGGACGACGGTGAGCAGCGGCACGCGGGTGACCAGCCGCACCCACCGGGCGCCGAGGGTGTGGGTCTCGTCCGGACCCACCACCGCGTTGCGGGCGGCGCGGGAGCCCGGCTTGGGCCGGAGGCGCTCGCCGGCGAGCCCGAGCAGGGCGGGGACGACCGTCAGGGCCACCAGGACGGCTACGCCGACCGCACCCGCGGCGGCGTACCCCATGATCGCCAGGAACGGGATCCGGGAGACCACCAGCCCGCACAGCGCGACGACCACCGTCGCCCCGGCGAAGATCACCGCGCTGCCGGCGGTGGCGACCGACTGGGCGACCGACTCGGCCGGGTCCATGCCGCGCGCGAGCTGGCCGCGGTGCCGGGAGACGATGAACAGGGCGTAGTCGATGCCGACGGCAAGGCCGATCATCATCGCCAGGGACGGCGTGGAGGTGTTGATGTCCACGAACGCCGCCATTGCGAGCAGCCCGGACATGGAGATGCCGACGCCGAGCAGCGCGGTCAGGATCGGCATCCCGGCTGCCAGGATCGACCCGAAGGTCACCACCAGCACCAGCAGCGCGACCAGCACGCCGGCCGCCTCGGTGATCGAGACCGGCACGGTCTTCTTCGCGAACAGCTGGCCGCCGAGGTGGACGTCGAGCTCGGAGGACGCGGGCAGCGTCTGGGCCGCGTCCTCCAGGTCGGCGATGGTGCTCTTCTGCAACCGGTCGAGGGGGACGTCGAGCTGCACCTGCACCAGGGCGTCGCGGCCGTTCTCGGCGAGCATCAACCGGTTCTGCTTCTCGAACGGATCGGTGGCCACGATCACGTGGTCGGTCCTGCGCAGCTCCTTCACCACCGCGCGCACCTCGGCCTTGTGCTCGGTGATGCGGTCGCCGCGGGGCGCGACGAAGAGCACCTGGCCGTTGGTGCCGGCCACCTCGGGGAACCGCTGTGCGAGGACGTCGAGGCCCTTCTGCGACTCGGTCCCCGGGATGGTCAGGTCGTCCTGCAGCTGGCCTCCGAGCACGAAGGCCAGACCCCCGACGAGGACGAGCGCGGCGACCGCCAGGGCGAGCACGCGGCGGGCGCGGCGCACCACCGCGTGGCCCAGGCGGTAGAGGAAGGAGGACACGGTTCAATACGGTAGCGTATTCAATACGTATTCGGATCGACGGAGTAGAGTGACCTGCATGACAGCGACGACTCCGCCCGCCTCGACCGGCCCCGCCAAAGCGGCCCGTCCCGGCGCACGCCGCCGCGTCAACACCCGCGCCCGCCTGCTCGAGGCGGCCGAGGACGTCTTCGTGCGCAAGGGGCTGGGCCGGACCACCGTCGACGACCTGGTGGCCGCCGCCGGCTTCACCCGGGGCGCCTTCTACTCCAACTTCTCCTCGATCGAGGAGGTCTTCTTCGCCGTCTTCGCACAGCAGTCCGAGCAGATGCTGCACATCGTCGAGGACGCGGTGCGCGCGATCCCCGAGGGTGAGTTCTCGATGGAGTCGATGGCCACCGTGCTCGACGCCGTACAGCCGCTCAGCGCGCGGTGGTACGTGCTGCAGACCGAGTGCACCCTGCTGGCTCTGCGCCGCGAGTCCGTGCGTGCCTTCCTCCAGGAGCACCGCGACCGGTTCGAGGACCAGATGGGCGCGCTGATCACCGAGGTGGTGGGCCGGCTCGGCCGCACCCCCACCATCCCGGTCGAGCAGCTGACCGAGACCGCGATCGCGCTCTACGTGCACAGCCTCGGCCAGGCCGGCCTCGGCTTCGGCACCCTCGAGCCGGACGAGCTGGTCCGCACCGTCCTGCCCGGCGTGATCCTGGGCCTCTCCCGGGAGACCTGACCCGTCGCGGCCTGCATTCCATGTAACGCGGGGTTATGGAGGCTGAGTGCCTCCCCGGGGGCGCACTCAGCAGCAGTAACCCCGCGTTACATGGGCTCTCGTCCGAGGTCACCATGAGCGAGCGGGGTCAGAGGATCCAGGTGCTGAACGGGTCGACCCAGGGCGCCCGAAGCCGTCGCGCCCGCTCCTGCTCGAGCCGGGCGGCCGCGCGAGCGACATGCTCCGGCGGCCGGTCACCGTACCGCTTCAGTGTGTGCTCGTTCTCCCGGAGGATCCTGGCACGGGCGCGCTTCCGGGCAGATCCGAACATCTCCTCCCAGACCACACGCGACATGCCGAGGCCCTCGCTCGTCACCCGGTCCTGCCGGATCTTCTCCTCCCACACGGCCTCGGCGGCAGAGCGCTGCGCCGCGCCACCGAGCTCCACCGGAAGCAGCTTGGTGAAGCCGTCGAACTCGAACAGGTGACAGCCGATGCGGCAGTCGGCCCAGTAGGTGCGTCCGTGCGTGATCACCGGGAACTGCGTGGTGATGGGGCCGAGCCCGAGCTCGTGGAGGAAGAGGCGCATGAGGCTCTCACCGGGCGTCTCGGCACCCGGGTCGGCGAGCTCGACGGCGGCGCGCGCTGCGGAGACGCCCGGCCAGCACCACATCCGTTCGAGGTTCTCGAGCAAGTCGCCACGCGTGACGCCGCGACGTAGCGCGGCATCGCAGGCCATCACCCCGACCTCGACGCCGTGCTCGCGCGCCAGGTCGAGTGCCGTTCGGGCCAGCCCGGTGATGTCCATCCCGTCGACGATGCCGCGGTCGAGCAGCTCCACCCGAGTGAGGTGGTGCTTGATCCCACCCATCGTGCGCGAACCCCCGACGCCGAAACGGGTGAGGTGCACGAGGTCGGCCTCCGGCTTCAGCATGGGCAGCCGCCAGCTTCGGGCAGCCGAGTCGTGGCTCATCAAGTGCGGACGCTCCACGAAGAGGTGGCCAGCCCGGTCGCGCAGGAGCAGGTCCCGACCGCGGGCGTCGAGGGCGTCGTACAGATCCCTCTCGACGTAGGCCCCGCGGCGCACCATCACCCACCCTTTGCCCGCATGGCCGCGGATCTCGGTCTCGGTGTAGCCGGCCATGAGGGCCTGCTTGCGGGTGAAGACGCCACCTTGTGCCGCCGCTGTCGCTCGAAGTCCTGGTCGCATGCGAGGGCACACTGGCCGCGTCCGCCCCGGGTCCGCGCCCGGTCGCCGAGGTCCTGTGGACGACGGCATTCGTGGCGCGCTTGTGGACGCGAGGGCTCAGCACCGCCGCCCACCGTGTAACGCGGGGTTCCTGCTACTGAGTGCCGCCCCGGGGAGGCACTCGGCCTCCACAACCCCGCGTTACATGTGGTGGGGGAGGTCAGGCCCGGAGGTCAGCGCAGGGTGTTGCCCGAGCTGCGCAGGTTCTCGCAGGCGGTGACGACGCGGGCGGCCATCCCGGCCTCGCCGGCCTTGCCCCACGAGCGGGGGTCGTAGACCTTCTTGTTGCCGACCTCGCCGTCGACCTTCAGCACGCCGTCGTAGTTGGTGAACATGTGGGCCGCGACCGGCCGGGTGAAGGCGTACTGGGTGTCGGTGTCGACGTTCATCTTCACCACGCCGTAGTCGACCGCCGCGCTGATCTCCTCCGCCGTCGAGCCCGAGCCGCCGTGGAAGACCAGGTCGAGCGGCAGCGCCTTCGGGCCGAAGCCGGCCTCGGCTCCGTGCTTGTCGACGATCGCCTCCTGGGCCTGCTTGAGGATCTCCGGGCGCAGCTTGACGTTGCCGGGCTTGTACACGCCGTGCACGTTGCCGAAGGTGAGCGCGGTCAGGTAGCGACCCTGCTCGCCCAGCCCGAGCGCCTCGACGGTGGCCAGCGCGTCCTCGGGGGTGGTGTAGAGCTTCTCGTCGATCGCCCCGACGATGCCGTCCTCCTCGCCGCCGACCACGCCGATCTCGACCTCGAGGATGATGTGCGCGGCCGCCGCCTTCTCCAGCAGCTCGCGGCCGATCTGGAGGTTCTCCTGCAGGGGTACGGCGGACCCGTCCCACATGTGCGACTGGAACAGCGGCTCCTCGCCGTTCTTCACCCGCTCGACGGAGATCTCCAGCAACGGCCGGACGAAGCCGTCGAGCTTGTCCTTGGGGCAGTGGTCGGTGTGCAGCGCGACGTTGACCGGGTACTTCGCGGCGACCTCGCGGGCGTAGGCGGCGAACGCGCGGGAGCCGGTGACCATGTCCTTCACGGTGGGCCCGGAGAGATAGTCCGCACCGCCGGTGGAGATCTGGATGATCCCGTCGCTCCCGGCCTCGGCGAAGCCGGCCAGGGCGGCGTTCAGCGTCTGCGAGGAGCTGACGTTGATCGCCGGGAAGGCGAAGGACCGCTCCTTGGCGGTGTCGAGCATCTCGGCGTACTTCTCCGGGGTGGCGACGGGCATGGCGCACTCTCCTCGCAGGACATGACGTCTGGTCCGCCCACCATATCCACCGAGTCGGGTGCTCCCGCGGGGCCGTCATGGCAGGATTCGGACCGCCCCGACGGGGGGCCGTGCAGCGTGGAGGTGCCCATGGGCGGGACCGGAGGTGTCCCCGCGCGCCGGTGGCTCGGCCGGTACGCCGCCGTGCTGGTCGCCGCGCTGGTCCTCGCCGCCTGTGGTGGTCAGGAGGAGCCGAAGGCACAGCCGGGAAGCTCCTCGCCGGGATCTCCTTCGTCGACCGAGTCCTCCTCGGGCGTCCCGGCGCCGCCGGCGAGACCGCTCCCCCGCTACGGGATGCCGCGGCCCGCGCAGTGCTTCCGCTCCACGGCGGGCCAGCTCCGCTCGACCGTGTCGACCGCGACGCCGGTGGACTGCCCCCGGCAGCACACCACGGTGGTCGCCTACGCGGGCGTGGTGAAGCCTGCGGTGACTTCCCGGACCCCGGCCGCCCGACGGCTCAAGATCGCCCGACGACTCTGCGTGCCTGCCTTCCGGCGGGCCGTGGGCGGCAGCAAGGCCGACCGGGCCATGACGCTGCTCGGCTGGACCATGTTCAATCCCTCGACCGAGCAGCTCGCCCGCGGGGCCCGGTGGGTGCGCTGCGACGTCTTCGCCCAGAGCGGCGGCCAGCTGGTCCCGTTGCCGGAGAAGCTGCCCATCCTGCGCAGGGGCATCCCGGAGGTCCTGCGGGTGTGCCAGGGGGAGGACGGCGCGGACATCTCCTGCGGCCGCCCGCACGTGTTCCGCGTGGAGAAGGTCTTCGAGGTGGGCAGCTACCCCGGACCGGCGTACGAGCGCGCGGCCCGGGATCGCTGCGACCAGCTGATGGGGCCCGGGGGCTACTGGCAGCCGCCGAGCCGGGAGGGCTGGGACGCCGGCGACCACTTCGTGCGGTGCCTGTCCAGGAAGGGCTGACCCCGCCTCATCCCCGCCAGGCCAGGCTCAGGTCGGCGTACTTCGTCACCCAGGTGTGCATCGCCACGGCCGCCGCAGCGGAGGCATTGATCGAGCGGGTGGAGCCGAACTGCGCGATCGCGAAGGTGCCGTCGCACACGCTGCGCGCCTCCTCGGAGAGTCCCGGGCCCTCCTGGCCGAACAGGAAGCACACCGCACGCGGCATGTCCCAGCTCTCGAGGTGCTCCGAGCCCGGCAGGTTGTCCACGCCCATCAGCCGGACGCCGCGCTCGTGGAGGTAGGCCGCCAGCTCCGCCGGGGTCGGGTGGTGGCGCACGTGCTGGTAGCGGTCGGTGACCATGGCGCCGCGCCGGTTCCAACGCCTGCGGCCCACGATGTGCACCTCCCGGGCGAGGAACGCGTTGGCGGTCCGGACGATCGTGCCGATGTTGAAGTCGTGCTGCCAGTTCTCGATCGCGACGTGGAAGTCGTGGCGCCGGGTGTCCAGGTCGGCGACGATCGCCTCGACGGTCCAGTAGCGGTAGCGGTCGACCACGTTGCGGCGGTCGCCCTCGGCGAGCAGCCGGGCGTCGTACTGCTCACCGGCGGGCCAGGGCCCTTGCCACGGCCCGACGCCGACCTCGGCGGGACCGTGCGGCATCGGGTCGTACGGCGCCCGCCGGTCGCCGTCTCCCTCCATCGGCTCGCTCTCACCAGGGCCGGACATGAGCGTCAGGCTAGGCCGGTTAGGGTGCGGGCGTGCCCGCCGCCCTCGTGGTCCTGCCCCTGCTGTTCGGGATCAAGTGGATGGACCCCAACTGGTTGCTGGACCAGTTCGGCCCCTGGTTCTTGTGGGTGAGCATGGTGATCGTGCTCGTGGAGTGCGGACTGTTCTTCCCCTTCCTGCCCGGCGACACGCTGCTGTTCGCCGCCGGCCTGTTCATCTCCAGCCGCAACGACATCGTGCCCGGTCCGCACTTCACCGACCTGCCGGTGGCGATCCTGCTCTTCATGGTCGCGGCCTTCGCCGGGAACGTGCTCGGCTACGAGATCGGTCGGCGGATCGGCGAGCCGCTCTACGACCGGGACTCGCGGTTCCTGCGGCGGGAGTACCTCGACAACACCGCCGCGTTCTTCGACAAGCACGGCAACAAGGCGCTGGTGATCGGTCGCTTCGTGCCGTTCGTGCGGACCTACATCACCGTCGTCGCCGGGGTCACCCGGATGCAGCGGCACCGGTTCTTCCTGTGGAGCCTGGTCGGCGCCGTCGCGTGGGTGCTCAGCGTCCTGCTGCTCGGCTACTTCCTGGGCTCGGCGTTCCCCAGCCTGGGCGCCAACATCGACAAGGCGATCCTGGTCATCCTCGCCTTCTCGGTGGTGCCGATCGCCTACGAGTGGTGGAAGCACCGCCGCAAGGCACCCGCGGAACCCACCGAGTAGTCAGCCGGCCGACGCGGCGCGCGCCGCATCGAGCTCGACCTTGGTGAGCACCGGGCGCACCTCGAGCCGTACGTCGGCCAGGGGGCTCTCCCCCTCGGGACTCCGGTCGATCGCGCACACCACGGTCTCCACGACCGCGCCGGCCTCCCGCAGCGCCCGGGTCGCGTCGCGGACCGCACCGCCGGTGGTGATCACGTCCTCGACCAGGGTCACCCGCCGACCGGCCACGTCGGGACCCTCGGCCAGCTTGCAGGTGCCGTACTCCTTGGCCAGCTTGCGCACGAACAGCACCGGCAGGCCGGTGCGGGCGCTGAGCACGGTAGCGAGGGGCACTCCGCCGAGCTCGAGCCCGCCGAGCAGCTCGGTGCCCTGCGGCACCAGGCCGACCATCTCCTCCACCACCCGCGCCAGCAGCGCGGGGTCGGACTCGAAGAGGTACTTGTCGAAGTACTCGCCGGCCACCTGGCCCGACCGGAGCGTGAACTCGCCGGTCAGCCGGCAGCAGGCGTCGATGTCCCGGGCCAGATCGTTGGTTGAGCCTGTCGAAACCACGCGACGCAGGCTACCGCTCACCCTTTCCTCATCTTCTTGACCAGATGACCGAAGGCGATCATCCGGTTGTCGGTGTGGAAAAGCTCCGAGCAGGTGGTCAGCGTGATCAACCGCTGGCCCTTCTGCTGCGCCGGCTGCGCTCCGCCGGGCCGCGGGTTCTTCGGCAGGGGGTCGAGCACCCACACCCCGGTGAACGGGATCACCAGTGCATTGGGGTTGGTGTCCAGCTCGTAGACGAAGGTGGTGTCGACGGTCTCGATGATCACCTTGTCACCGGGACGCAGCTCCGGCATCCGGCGGAGCGGCTCACCGTGGGTGACCCGGTGGGCCGCCAGCGCGTAGTTGCCCTTCTCGCCGGGGTCCGCGGTCTTGGTGAAGTGCCCGTAGCCCTTGGCGAGCACCTCGTCGGTGACGCCCTCGAGCACCGGCACGACGTACTTCTTGCCGAACTTGGGGATCCGCACGAGCGCGGACGCCTGGCCCGTGGGCACGTACTTCGGGCTGAGCTTGACGCCCTTGGTCTCCCACTGGCGCTGCAGCGTGGTGGTGATCTGTCGCTGGTCGCGGTGGGCGACCCAGTTGGTGCCCCAGAACTGCCAGGCGACGTACCCGAGCAGGGCCAGCCCGGCGACGATCATCAGGCTGCCGATCCACAGGGCGAGACGCCGGCCACGACTGCGGCGTTCGGACCCGGCTGGCATGGGGCCATTGTGTCCGACGGCGTCGAGAGCCGGTGGGCGGGCGTTACCTTCGGGGCATGACTTCGCAGGGACGACGTGCCGCCCGGCGGCTCGAGGGTGTGCAGAGCACCATCTTCGCCGAGATGTCGGCCCTCGCCGTCCGGACCGGATCGGTGAACCTCGGGCAGGGCTTCCCCGACCTGAGCGGTCCGTCGAGCGTCGTGGACGTGGCGTGCGCGGCGATGCGCGCGGGCCGCAACCAGTACCCACCCGGCCACGGCGCGCCGGAGCTGGTCGAGGCGATCCGGCGCCACCAGCAGCGCCACTACGGGCTCGCGCTGGAGGTCCCGGAGGTGGTGGTGACCACCGGCGCGACCGAGGCGATCGCCGCCGCGCTCCTGGGCCTGGTCGACCCCGGCGACGAGGTGGTGGTGCTGGAGCCCTACTACGACAGCTACCAGGCGATGATCCAGTTCGCGGGCGCCGTACGCCGTCCGGTGACGCTGCGCGCCCCCGACTTCCGCCTCGACCCGGCCGAGCTCGAGGCAGCCGTCACCGACCGGACGCGGCTGCTGCTGGTGAACACTCCGCACAACCCCACCGGCCACGTGCTGGACCAGAGCGAGCGGCAGGCGATCGCCGACGTCGCCCAGCGCCACGACCTCGTGGTGGTGACCGACGAGGTCTACGAGCACCTGACCTACGACGGCCACCGGCACGTGCCGATCGCCACGCTCCCGGGCATGTTCGACCGCACGGTGACCATCTCCAGTGCCGGCAAGACGTTCTCGTTCACCGGCTGGAAGATCGGCTGGGCGAGCGGCCCCGCCGACCTCGTCGCGGCGGTGGAGGGTGCGAAGAACTGGCTCTCCTACTCCTCCGGCGCGCCGTTCCAGCCGGCGATCGCCCACGCCCTCGACCACGAGGAGGGCTTCCACGCGGACCTGTGCACCTCGCTGGCCCGGCGGCGCGACGACCTGTGCGAGGCGCTGTCCTCCCTGGGCCTACGGGTGTTCGCGCCGCAGGGGACCTACTTCGTGCTCACCGACGTCGCCGACTTCGGGCACACCGACGGGGTCGCGTTCTGCACCGCGATGGCCGACGTCGCCAAGGTGGTGGCCATTCCGGTCCAGCAGTTCTACGAGGAAGGCTCCGCCGAGGGGCGGCACCTGGTGCGCTGGGCCTTCTGCAAGGAGCAGCACGTGCTCGACGAGGGGCTCGGCCGACTGCAGAAGGCCGGCGACGCACTGCGGGCCTGACGGCCAGGAGCGGCCGCCTGGTGCGGTTGACCGCCCGCACCTCGCATGCTCGCGATCGACCGCTCGGGCGCGAGAGCGCTCACCAGACCGGCGGCTTGCCCCCCGGGGGCGGAGGTGGCGGCCCACTCTCCGGCGGCTGTGGCCCGGGCGGGCCCCACGAACCCGACGGCGCGGCGAACCAGCGCTTCGCGGCAGGGGTGAACAGCCCCCAGACGACGTACGCCGCCGCGATCTGGTGCGGCAGGCCGAAGGGGAAGGCGAAGAACGCGGCCAGGATCGTGGTTCCGGCGCTGACCACGAGCAGGTAGCGCGCCCAGTTGTGCCGGCGCCAGGTGAAGAAGGCCAGCGTCACCGCAGACATCGACCAGCCCAGGAACATCAGGCACCCGACCCAGAGCACCGGCACGAGCAGGTCCCGGTCCAGGCCCGCCTCGCTCCAGGCCGGCGAGGCGACGACCTGGTCGACGATCCACTGACGGTCCACGAGCAGGACCGCCAGCATCACCGCGTAGAGCAGCGCCACCGCCCCGGCGAAGAGCCACGTGACCACGCAGGCGAAGCGCACCGAGGCCGGGACGCGCGGTCGAGCCGGGGACGTCGCTCCGGGCGCAGGGGGCGGCACCGGCGCGTCCGGCCGCTCGAGCACGGGGGCGTGGACCGGGACGTTGCCGAACCCCCGCACCGGTCGGGGAGCGGTCGAGGTGTCGTCGGTCGAGGGCGGTCGCTGCGGCTGCGCCGACGGCGGCTCCGGCAGCGGTGGCGGAGGAGTCGGGGGCGGCGGCGGAACGGGCTCGGAGGGCGACGGGGCGGACGGTGGCCGCTCGCGCACGGGCCGGCCGGCGAACCAGTCGCGCGCGGGTCCGGTCCAGGTGAACACGATCGCGGCCGCGACCAGCGCCCCGACGAGCCCACCAGTCAACGGTGCGGTGGCCAGGAGCGGGACCGCCAGCACGGTCAGAGCGAGGCGGGCGCCGCGGTGGCGCTGCAGCGCGAAGACGCCCAGGACCACGGCGGCGGCCGCGCACAGGGCCGAGACGGTCAGGCCGATCCGCATTCCGGTGATCGCCTGGTCCACGCTGAGCCCCAGGCCGGACCCGCTGCCGGAGCCGAGGACCTTCTCGATCTCCTTGCGGGTGTCCACGGAGTTCAGCGTCGACATGCGGTCGAAGACCGACAGCACCTGGAACGCCGAGCCGACCACGACCAGCCACAGGGCCGTGGTGAGCTGGCGTGGACGGGCGCGCGCCGCTTCACTCATGGCGGTCATTCAACCAACCGGCACCGCAGCGGGCGCGCACCCGGTCCTGCCGATGACCAGGTCAGGCCACGCGCAGCTCGAGCTGGTCCGCGCCCTTCTCGTGGTCCACGGTGACCTGCTGGCCGTCGACCACCTCGCCGGCGATCAGCATCCGGGCCAGCGGGTCGCCGATGGCCGTCTGCACCAGGCGCCGCAGCGGGCGGGCGCCGTACGCCGGGTCGTAGCCGTTGTCGGTGAGCCACTGCCGGGCCGCCCCGGTGACCGAGACGGTGATCCGGCGTGGCGCCAGGCGCTTGTCGAAGGCCTGCAGCTGCAGGTCGACGATGTGGGCCAGCTCGTCCTTGCCGAGCGCGTCGAAGAGCACGATCTCGTCGAGCCGGTTGAGGAACTCGGGCTTGAACGCCTGCCGGACCACCGACATCACCGAGTCCCGCTTCTTCTCCTCGTCCAGCGACGGGTCGACGAGGTAGTTCGAGCCGAGGTTGCTGGTCAGGATCAGCACGGTGTTGCGGAAGTCCACCGTCCGGCCCTGGCCGTCGGTGAGGCGCCCGTCGTCGAGCACCTGCAACAAGATGTCGAAGACCTCGGGATGGGCCTTCTCGACCTCGTCGAGCAGCACCACGGAGTAGGGACGGCGGCGGACGGCCTCGGTGAGCTGGCCGCCCTCGTCGTAGCCCACGTAGCCCGGAGGGGCACCGACCAGGCGGGAGACCGAGTGCTTCTCGGAGTACTCGCTCATGTCGACGCGCACGATCGCGCGCTCGTCATCGAAGAGGAAGTCGGCCAGCGACTTGGCCAGCTCGGTCTTGCCCACGCCCGTGGGGCCGAGGAAGAGGAAGGACCCCGTCGGCCGGTTCGGGTCGGAGATGCCGGCCCGGGAGCGACGTACGGCGTCGGAGACGGCCGCCACGGCGGCCCGCTGCCCGACCAGGCGGTCGCCGATGATCTCCTCCATCCGGAGCAGCTTGGCGGTCTCTCCCTCGAGCAGGCGACCGGTCGGGATGCCGGTCCAGGACTCCACGACGTCGGCGATCTCGGCCGGCCCCACCTTCTCGTTCACCATCGGGTCCTCGACCACTTCGGCCGACTCCGCGGCCTCGATCTGCTTCTCCAGGGTCGGAATGCGGCCGTAGAGGATCTCCGAGGCGGTCGCCAGGTCGCCGTTGCGCTGCAGCCGGTCGGCCTCCACGCGTAGGTCGTCGATCTGCTTGCGCAGCTCACCGGAGCCCTCCAGGGCGGCCTTCTCCCGCTCCCAGCGCGCCTCGAGACCACGCAGCTCCTCCTCCCGGTCGGCGAGATCCGCGCGAAGGCGCTCCAGCCGGTCCTGGGAGGCAGGGTCGGTCTCGCGCTCCAGCGCCAGCTCCTCCATCTTCATCCGGTCCACGGTGCGCCGGAGCTGGTCGACCTCGACCGGGGAGGACTCGATCTCCATCCGCAGCCGGGACGCGGCCTCGTCGACGAGGTCGATCGCCTTGTCCGGCAGCTGCCGGCCGGAGATGTAGCGGTCGGAGAGCATCGCCGCGGCGACCAGGGCCGCATCGGTGATCTCCACCTTGTGATGGGCCTGGTACTTCTCCTGCAGTCCGCGCAGGATCGCCACGGTGTCCTCGACGCTCGGCTCTCCGACGAAGACCTGCTGGAAGCGGCGCTCGAGCGCCGGGTCCTTCTCGATGCGCTCGCGGTACTCGTCCAGCGTGGTCGCGCCGATCAGCCGCAGCTCGCCCCGGGCGAGCATGGGCTTGAGCATGTTGCCGGCATCCATCGCCGAGTCGCCGCCTGCGCCCGCGCCGACGACGGTGTGCAGCTCGTCGATGAAGGTGATGATCTGTCCCTCGGAGGACTTGATCTCCTCGAGGACGGCCTTGAGCCGCTCCTCGAACTCTCCGCGGTACTTCGCCCCGGCGACCATCGCGGCCAGGTCCAGGTTCAGCAGCCGGCGCCCCTTGAGGGAGTCCGGCACGTCGCCGTCGACGATGCGCTGGGCCAGTCCCTCGACGACCGCGGTCTTGCCGACGCCGGGGTCGCCGATCAGCACCGGGTTGTTCTTGGTTCGCCGGGAGAGCACCTGCACCACTCGCCGGATCTCGCTGTCCCGGCCGATGACGGGGTCGAGCTTGCCCTCCTCGGCGCGCGCGGTCAGGTCGACGGCGTACTTCTCCAGTGCCTCGTAGGTCGCCTCGGCGTCCTGGCTGGTGACGTGCCGATTGCCCCGGACCGCGGTGATCGCGGCGCGCAGGCCCTGCTCGTCGACGCCTGCGCCGGCGAGCAGGGACTTCACCGGGGTGTCCACGATGGTGAGCGCGAGCAGCAGGTGCTCGGTGGCGACGTAGTCGTCCTGCATCTCGCCGATCAGGTCGAGAGCCTTGGCCAGGACCCGGGTGAACGCGGCGGAGGCGGCAGGCGTGGAGACCGTCGACCCCGACGCCTTCGGCAGCCCGCGGAGGGCCTGGTCCAGCTGGCCGGCGGCCTGGGCGGCGTCCGCGCCGGTCTTGGTGATCAGCGACGGGGTGATGCCACCTTCCTGGCGGAGCAGGGCGACGGCGAGGTGCACGGGTTCCACCTGAGGGTTGCCCTCGTTGACCGCCAGCGTGCTGGCGGAGTTGATGACCTCGACACTGCGCGAGGTCAGACGGGATGCGTCCACGCGTGACTCCAGTTCTTGCTCGAAATCGATGCCAATCCACGCCGCCTGCTGGGGCCTCGGGTCAAGGACTCATCGGCAGCTGTCTAGCCCAACGCAGAAGAAGTTGAGCGCATTCCCCTCAACTCTGGCATGACATGTCGGACGTGTCCGATAGTGAATGAGCCGTTCGGACTAATGCCAAACGGCCGAAAGTCCGGATACGAATTGTTCGGCCGGGGGACACCTCGGGCGTCGGGAGCAAGAACATAGGGAGGAACCTCATGAGCAGGATCAGGGTCAAGGTCACCAGCATCGTCGTCGCAGGTCTGGTGGCGGGATGCACGCTCGCCGCCACGGCACCCGCGTCGGGAGCGTCGGCCAAGCCCCACAGCAACCGGGCGATCCTCAGGGCAATTCTCTAGGCGGGGGAGGATCACGCGCCCACCGGGCCCGCTCGCGGGGCCCGGTGGGCGCGTGGCATGTCCGGGGTCTGCTTCCGGGCCTACTCCTCGGGGATCTGGTGCTCCGGCAGCTCGGCGGTCTCCTCGGCATCCACCAGGCAGGCGCGACAGAAGCCGGTGCCGAAGGGCGTCAGGTGGATGCTGCGGCGGATGACTTTGGGGAACCGCACCGAGTGCATCGCCTCGAGCACGTCGGGCTGCGCCTCGAGCACCTGGTACTCCATCGGGTCCTCGTGCTGCTCCCGGGAGAACCAGATCAGCCCGAGGCGGAACAGGTTGTTCAGGTACGCCGGCACCTCGTCGAGGTAGCGGCACCCTGCCCGGGCGCCGATCATCGACAGACCCGGGGCGACCAGCGTGGAGCTGACCATCCCCACCGGGCCACCGGTGCGCACGTCGACCGAGGGCTGCGGACCGCCGCGGAGCAGGAGCAGGAGGATGCGCGCCTCGTCGGGTGCGAGCTCCTCGAGGATGCGCGCGTAGGCAGGATGCGCGTCGTCCTCGCTCCACACGTCCCGGGACCGCTGCAGCAGCTGCTCGCCCCGCTCGCGGAGCGTCCGGGGCCGCTCCGCCCGGTCCTGTCCAGGCGTGGGGTCGGGGAGCACCACCGAGGACAGTGTCACGGTGGCGTCCAGAAGCGCCCGCGGCACCGGCACCCCCGCGGACACCGCACGAGCGACGTCGCTGACCGTCCGGCTGGCCTCGGCCACGTCGCTGGCCACCTCCTGCACCAGCTCGCCGGCGGCCTCCCGGCTGGTCAGCGCACGCAGGAACAGCCGGCCCGAGCGCACCCCCGAGCCGACCGACCAGGCCGCCGACCGGGCGGCGACGGTCGCCGCCACCCGCGCCATCCCGGGCAGCGCCTCCGCGGCGTCGTCCCACAACGCCGGCGTGGCGCGACGGTGGCCGTTGCGGCCGTCGTGACCGTTGAGCTCGCTCACGATCCTCCCACTCCGAACAGGGCCAGGTGCAGCAGTCCGCCGCCGAAGCCCATGATCGCGCCGTGGGCGTAGAGCATCCACTCGTCCTCCTTGATCGCCGAGCGCATCATCTCCACGAAGTCGCGAGGCGGAAGCTCCTTGGTGCGCTGGGCCACGAGGGCGTTGATCTTGTCGGCCTGCCGCCTGCTGAACTCCGGGTCCTTGAACGGCTTGATGGTGCGGTCGACCGCCTCGACCGCGACGGCCTCACGGATGTTGTCGAAGCGTCGCGGCCCGACCGCGACCCGCACGGCGCCCCGGACCGGGCCCGCGGCCCGATCGACGGCGGGACCGAGCGCGTCGGCGAGCATCTGCCGGGTGCGGTCGCCGCGCGGACCCTCGAGGAGGAAGTCGCCGATGTGCTCCAGGGTGATCACGTCGTCGGCGATGATGCGCGCATAGACCTCCGCCGCCTCGGACTGCCGACGCAGGAAGAGGCCGTGCACCTTGATCCCGAGAATCCGGCGCGGCTCGGGCGGCTCGTAGATCAGCCACATGCCGAGCGCGTTGGTGACCCAGCCGACGATGACGCCGAGGACCGGCAGCATCCACCACTGGCCGAACCAGTGGTCCACGATCGCCACCGGGATCCCGAGCAGGAACCCGAAGATGAACCCGAAGGCCACCATCCAGTTCAGCTCCTTCTGGCCGAAGTCACGGAAGATCCGCACCACCAGGTCGGGGTTCTTGCGGAAGTGCTCGATCACCATGATCTTGGGGTCGAGCAGCTGGTCGATGTGCTCACCGATCTGGTCGGTGACCTCCTTGACCACCGAGGGCAGCTGGGCCTGGACCCGCGTGATCACGGCCTGTCTGCCGCGCTGCGGCAGGTTGCGCCACAGTCTGGGGTCCTCGCGCAGCATGATCCGCTCGATCATCTCCGGCAGCTCCGGCTCGACGACCCGGACGATGTGCGCGGCGATCTGGTCAGGCTCCAGCTGCTGGTAGAACTCACCCGGGGTGCCGAGCTTGGCGATCGCCTTGTCCATGGCGATGCTGCCCATCTTCGCGGCCCGCGCCGGGACGATCCCCTGCCAGCCGAGACCACCCTGCAGGATGCCGGGCACCTCCTGCACCTTGCGGGGCAGCGCCCGGGAGAGCTGGCGCATCCCGGGGACGGTCAACCCGTGGAAGCGCACCGGCCGGAAGAGCATCACCAGGCCGGTCCAGTTGATCAGCCAGCCCACCACACCGGTGAAGATCGGGATCGTGACGATGTGCCACCAGTCGGCATGCTGGAGGAACCAGTCGATCTCCAGCGGCATTCGTCACCACCTCAGGGGCGCAGGTTGTCGCTGAGACTAACGGCTGCGCCCCTGAGGGGTCACTGGAGACCTTGCTCTCACCGCACCTGGTGGTTGGCCACCATCCGCAGGCCCGGATCAACGCTCGCCCGCACCGTGCGGAGGCGCTCCCACGCCTCCGCGTCGTAGGCCGTGGCGGCGTCCACGTGCTCGTCGGTGAAGTTGAGCAGCCGCCGCCCCTGCTGCCACGGCGCGAGCGCGACCACGACCGCGTCGGCCTGCGCGGCCGCCAGTGCCGCCACCTCCGGAACCGGCGCGGCACCGACGCAGAACAGCGCGTACGACGCGTCCACCCGCGCGAGAGCTCCCTCCCCCGGGCGGGCGAAGGCCCCGCCGAGGTGGCGCAGCTCGGCGAACATCAGCGCGGAGCCGGCACCGGGTGCCACCGCGAGGTAGGACTGCACTGCGGCGGCGTCGAGCTCACCGAGAGGCAGGTGCCGGGACACCGCCGGTGTCGGACCGGGCGGGTCCATGTGCACCGCAGGCAGCCCCGTGGTCGGGATGCGCGCGAAGGTGTCCATCTCCGGGGCCAGGGCCCGCAACGGCGCCAGCAGCTCCGTCGCGGTGTCGTCGTCGGTGAGCAGGGCGCCGTCGATCACCACCAGCTGCCGGCCGCTGAGGAAGGGCGGCAGCTCGGGCAGGGGCGGGAAGCTCATCACCCGCAGCGAGGTGGTGGCCTCCTCGGGCGCTTCCTGCGTCCACCGCACCCAGGCGGGTGCGACCTCGGCCGCGCGAGTGGCGTCCCACAGCAGCATCCCGGCGTAGCAGTCGGCGAAGGGCAGCAGCTCGATCTCCAAGGCGACCACGACCCCGAGGTTCCCGCCACCGCCGCGGACCGCCCACCACAGGTCGCGGTTGGTCTGCTCGTCCGCGTGCACCAGCCGGCCGTCGGCGGTCACCACCTCGACCGAGCGGAGCGCGTGCGCGGCAAGGCCGTGCTTGCGGCCGTAGAAGGAGAAGCCGCCACCCAGCAGGTAGCCGGCCACCGCGACGTCCGGGGCGCTGCCGTGCAGGGCCGCCAGGCCGTGCTCGGCTGCCGCCTCCACGACCTGCTGCCACTGAGTCCCGCCGAGCACCCGGGCGGTACGGCGATCGGAGTCGACCACCACACCGGTCAGCCCCGACATCCGCATGATCAGCACGTCGCGCAGGTCCGCCGACTCGAAGGGGGCGGCGCCGTGCCCGGTGCTCTGCGGCAGGATCCGCAGCCCGGTGGCGGTGGCCGCCCGGACGATCGCGACGACCTCCTCGGCCGAGCGCGGCAGCGCGACCGCTGCCGGGCGCTGGTCGACGGCGAGGTTCCACGGCGTCCGCGCCGCGTCGTACCCGCGCTCACCGGGCAGCAGGATGCGGTCAGCGAGCCTGCCGAGCAGGGCACGCAACCGGTCGCCCTGGGCGAGGGTGTCACTGGGCGGCTGCGCAGGGACGAGCAGCTCTTCCTTGGGTGCGCCCGTGGGGGGCGTGATGGTGTTGTCCATGGCAGGAGCCTCTTCCGCCGTCGTCGAGGACACCATCCCCTGTGCCGGGGCTCTTCGCAGCCGGCGACTCTGGCCCGTATGGACCACCCAGAAAGGTGGGATACCGCCGGGTCTTCCCCGCTGGGATACTCCGGCCATGCCCACCACTTTGACCTCCGAGCGGGTGCGCCGCGACGTGGAGGTCGTGTCCAGGGCCGGGCTGGACATCGAGACCTTCCTCGAGGAGGCCACCGCCTCGGTGCAGCGCGCCGTGCCGTGGGTCGCCGCGTGCCTGGGCACGCACGACCCCAGCACCCACATGCTCACCAGCGCGCGCAAGTACGGGCACCTGCGCCAGGAGAACAGCCACGACCACGAGTTCGGGATCCTCGAGTACGGCGGCGTCGAGCCGACCGCCTTCACCGAGCTGGCCCGAGCCGAGGTTCCGGCCGCGGGAGTGCACCTCCTCACCAGGGGCGAGTTGGAGCGCTCGGAGCGGATGAGCCGGTTCATGGTGCCGCACTTCGGCTTCGGCGACGAGGCCCGGGTGATCTTCCGCGACGGCGCGGACGGCAGAGGCCGGGCCTGGGGTGCGATGGCGCTGTTCCGCGGCTCCGACGAGGCGCCCTTCGACCTCGCCGAGATCGAGTTCCTCGCCTCACTGTCATCCATGTTCGCCCGCGGGGTGCGCACCGGAGTGCTCGCCCGGATAGGCGACGTGGTGGCCGCGCCGCATGGCCCTACCCGCGGCCCGGCGGTGCTCGTCGTGGACGCGGACGACCAGGTCGTCCAGGCCAGCCTCGGCTTCGAGGACCGGCTCGGCGAGCTGATCGAGGGCGAGGCCGCGAGCGACCCGATCGCGCCGGTCTCGGCCCTGGTGGGCGCCGCCCGCCGCTACGCCCGCGGCGAGCAGGAACACCTGCCCCGGGCCCGGGTCCGCAGCACCAGCGGCATGTGGCTGGTGCTGCACGCCTCGCCGCTGAGCGGCCTGCGCCAACGCGGGGGTGAGCGGCAGGGCGACATCGTGGTGACCATCGAGGAGGCGCGGCCGCCGGAGATCGTGCCGCTGGTGGTGGCCGCCTTCGACCTGACTCCGCGGGAGCGGGACGTCACCCAGCTCGTACTCCAGGGCGTGGACACCAAGGAGATCGCCGGGGCCCTGCACCTGTCGACCTACACCGTGCAGGACCACCTGAAGTCGATCTTCGACAAGGCCGACGTGCGCAGCCGGCGCGAGCTGATCTCCCGGATCTACTTCGACCAGTACGTCCCCCGGATGGGCACCGAGCTCGGCGCCTCGGGGTGGTTCGCCGACTGACCCACACACATGTAACGCGGGGTTATGGAGACCGAGTGCGTCCCCGGGAGGACACTCAGTAGCCGTAACCCCGCGTTACATGGAAGCAGATGGTCAGCGCGCCGGCGGGAACGGGCCCAGGCCGCCCGGCGGTCGGCGCAGCACCGGGAGCCGGGGCCGACGCTCGTCCAAGGTGGCGATCGTCTGCTCCAGGGCGGCGCGCAGCTCGGCGTTGCGGCGGCGCAGCTCGGCGTTGCGGGCACGCAGCGCGTCGACCTGGTGCTCCAGCTCGAGGATGCGGCGCACGCCCTCCAGTCCGATGCCCGAGGCGGTCAGCTGGGCCACCTCGCGCAGCAGCTCGATGTCGCGCAGCGAGTAGCGGCGCCCCCCGCCGCCGGTGCGCCCGGGCGAGACGATGCCCGCACGGTCGTACTGGCGCAGCGTCTGGGGGTGCAGGCCGGTGAGCTCGGCGGCGACGCTGATCACGTAGACCGGGACGGTGGGACCCGGGACCGGGCCGCGCGGACGCCCAGCCATCACGCACCTGCCCCGAACAGCTTCGCCCGTGGGTCGCGAGGTCCGCGGGCCTCGCGGTAGGCGGTCAGCGCCTCCCGCATCGCCTCGTCCATGGTGGTGGGCACCTGCACGTCGACGGTGACCAGCAGGTCGCCCCTGCTGCCGTCGCGGCGCGGAGCACCCCGTCCGCGCACCCGCAGCACCCGCCCGTTGGGCGTGCCCGCGGGGATCCGCAGGGTCACCGGCCCGCCGCCCAGGGTGGGCACCTTGACCTCCGCGCCGAGCGCAGCCTCGTCGAAGGCGACCGGCAGCTGGAGGGTGAGGTTGTCGTCCTTGCGGCCGAACAGCGAGTGCGCACGCACGTGCACGGTGACGAACAGGTCGCCGTGGGGGCCGCCGTTCTCGCCGACGGCGCCCTTGCCCTTGAGCCGGATCCGCTGGCCGTCGCGGACCCCGGCGGGGATCCGCGCGGAGACGGTGCGGCTGGACAGGCCGCGCCCGGAGCCGTGGCAGCTGGGGCAGGCCTCGTCGTAGACCAGCTGGCGCCCGTGGCACTCCGGGCAGGTCTCGTTCATCGAGAACCCCCCGCCCACGGAGCTGACCACGACGCCGGCACCCTCACAGGTCGGGCAGACGTGCGGCCGCGTGCCGGGCTTGCCGCCGGTGCCCTGGCACACCGGACACGGCGCGTCGGAGCTGAGCCGCAGGCTGATCGTGGTGCCGTCCAGCGCGTCCTCGAAGGACAGGGTCGTATCGGTCTCCAGGTCCGCACCGCGGCTGCGGCGTGGGGAGCGGGTGCCGCCGCCGAACCCACCGCCACCACCGCCACCGCTGCGGTGGAAGAGGTCACCGAACAGGTCGGAGATGTCGAACCCGGTCTCTGCCCGGCCCCCGCCGAAGCCTCCGGGGAACCCGCCACCGGAGTAGCCCCCACCGAAACCGCCGGCACCGCCGGCTCCGGCGAACATCGAGCGCATCTCGTCGTACTGCTTGCGCTTCTCGGCGTCACCGATCACGTCGTAGGCCTCGGCGACCTGCTTGAAGCGGTCCTCCGCGGCCTTGTTCCCGGGGTTGGAGTCGGGGTGGTTCTCGCGGGCGAGCTTGCGATAGGCCTTCTTGATGGTCTTCTCGTCGGCGTCCTTGGACACCCCGAGCACCTGGTAGAAGTCCTTGTTCACCCAGTCGGCATTGCCGCTCATCGCACCCCTCCTCTCTCCTTGTCGTCCGTGCTGCTGGTGATCAGGCCTCCGGGTCGAGCACGGTCACCCGGGCGGGGCGTACGACGCGCTCGCCGATCCGGTAGCCGGCCTGCGCCACCACGTCGACCGTCGTGGTGGTCACCTCCGCGGAGTGGCCGTGCATCAGAGCCTCGTGCTGGTTGGGGTCGAACTCCTCGCCGGACTCGCCGAACTTGGTGAGTCCGAGCTTGGTGACCGCCGTCTCCAGCGCGTCAGCGACCGCCTTGAACCCCGGGTCGAGCTCGCCGTGCTCGCGCGCGCGGTCGATGCTGTCCATGACCGGCAGCAGCTCGCTGAGCACTGAGAACGTGGCGTTCTGGCGCACCAGCTCGCGGTCGCGGTCGACGCGCCGCTTGTAGTTGAGGTACTCCGCCTGGAGGCGCTGCAGGTCGGTGGTGAGCTCGCCCAGCGCGCGCCGGGCGTCGGCGAGCTCGCCGCCCATCATGTCCTGCTCCGCAGGGGCCGGCTCCTCCTCGTCCAGGGGCGTGCCCGTCCGCGCCGGGTTGTGGTCCTCCGGCTCGCCGCCGGGCTGGTCGCCGGAGGGAGGAGCCGCAGCGGACTGCGACTCCCCCTCCACCGGATGCGACTGTGCGGCGGCGTCCTGCTCGACTGCCTCGTCGGGCTGGTCTGGCCGATCGGTCACTGGTTCTCCCCAGCGCCGCTCTCCGGCCCGTCCTCGTCGACGATCTCGGCGTCCACGACGTCCTCGTCGCCCTGGGCCTCACCCGCGGCGCCCTCGGTCGGACCGCCCTGCTCGCCGGCACCTTCCTGGGAGGCATACATCGCCGCCCCCATCTTCTGGCTGGACTCGCCCAGCTTGGTGATGGCTGCGGTGATGGCCTCGGCCTCGGTGGCCTCGTCCTCGAGGAGCTTCTTCAGCGCGTCGACGTCGGCCTGGACCTCGGTCTTGACGTCCTCGGGGAGCTTCTCGGCGTTCTCGGTGAGGAACGTCTCGGTCGAGTACACCAGCGAGTCGCCCTGGTTGCGGGCCTCGATGGTCTCGCGGCGCTTGGCGTCCTCGGCGGCGTACTGCTCGGCCTCGGAGACCATCCGGTCGATCTCGTCCTTCGACAGCGCGCTGCCGCCGGAGATCGTCATCGACTGCTCCTTGCCGGTGCCCTGGTCCTTCGCCGAGACGTGCACGATGCCGTTGGCGTCGATGTCGAAGGTGACCTCGATCTTCGGCACCCCACGCGGCGCCGGGGGCAGACCGGTCAGCTCGAAGTTGCCGAGCGGCTGGTTCTGCGACCACATCGGCCGCTCACCCTGGGCGACCTTGATCTCCACCGACGGCTGGTTGTCGTCCGCGGTGGTGAAGATCTCCGAGCGCTTGGTCGGGATGGTGGTGTTGCGCTCGATCAGGGTGGTCATCACACCGCCCTTGGTCTCGATGCCGAGGCTCAACGGCGTCACGTCGAGGAGCAGGACGTCCTTGACCTCCCCCTTGAGCACACCGGCCTGGAGCGCGGCGCCGACGGCCACGACCTCGTCGGGGTTGACGCCCTTGTTGGGCTCCTTGCCACCGAGGAGGTTCTTGACCAGGTCGGTCACCGCCGGCATCCGGGTGGAGCCGCCGACGAGCACGACGTGGTCGATGTCGGCGACGTTGACGCCGCCGTCCTTGAGCACCTGCTGGAACGGCGCCTTGGTCCGGTCGAGGAGGTCGGAGGTCATCTTCTGGAACTCGCTGCGGGTCAGCTTCTCCTCGAAGTGCAGCGGGCCGCTCTCACCGTGGGTGATGTAGGGCAGGTGGACGGTGGTCTCGCTGGAGCTGGACAGCTCGATCTTGGCCTTCTCCGCGGCCTCCTGGAGGCGCTGGAGGGCGATCTTGTCCTTGCTCAGGTCGACGCCGTTGTTGTCCTTGAACTTCTTGACCATCCACTCCACGACCCGGGAGTCCCAGTCGTCGCCACCGAGGTGGTTGTCACCGCTGGTGGCCTTCACCTCGACGACACCCTCGCCGATCTCGAGCAGGGACACGTCGAAGGTGCCGCCACCGAGGTCGAAGACGAGGATCGTCTGGTCGGTCTCGCCCTTGTCCAGGCCGTAGGCGAGCGCGGCCGCGGTCGGCTCGTTGACGATGCGCTGGACGTTGAGGCCCGCGATCTCGCCGGCCTCCTTGGTCGCCTGGCGCTGGGCGTCGGAGAAGTACGCCGGGACGGTGATCACCGCGTCGGTGACCGTCTCACCCAGGTAGGACTCGGCGTCCCGCTTGAGCTTCTGCAGCACGAAGGCGCTGATCTGCTGCGGGGTGAAGGACTTGTCGTCGAGCTTCGTGGTCCAGTCGGTGCCCATGTGGCGCTTGACCGACCGGATGGTCCGGTCGACGTTGGTGACGGCCTGCCGCTTGGCGACCTCGCCGACGAGGACCTCGCCGGACTTGGCGAAGGCGACCACCGACGGGGTGGTGCGGGCGCCTTCGGCGTTCGCGATGACGGTGGGTTCTCCACCCTCCAGGACGGCGACGACGGAGTTCGTCGTACCGAGGTCGATGCCGACCGCTCGTGCCATGTGTGTCTACCTCCGTGTGAGATGCGTCCGGGGCCCTGATCGGGTCAGCCCGCATGCTGCTGGTGCTGCTCGTCTGCTGTCAAACAAATTGAGTCCGAGACGCTCAACTTTGCTGACACTGGTCCCAACGAGGCAACCGGCGGGGTTGTTCCCGGGTGCGCCGAGGATTTTCCTTCGAACGCCTCGAGGGCGCTCAGTCCACGGTGATGACGACCGGGTTGCTGCCGTTGTTCGTCGCCGGATCGAAGACCCGGAAGCGGTTGTCCCCCCGGCGGCCGGTCATCACGTAGGTCTCGAAGGTGCCCACGCGGACCGTCGTGCTCACCCCGAAGTCGGCCCATCCCCCGGCCTCCCAGCGCTGCACCTGCAGGCCGACGTTGTCCTTGCCGGCGTACTTGCCGGTGAGGTTGATCCGTTCCATCGGCTTGACGATCAGCGGAGTGGCGCTGAGCTTGATCGACCCCCGCGCGCCGGCCTGCGGGCTCTCCTGGGTCGACGGCGGCGGTGACGGTGTAGCGCTCTTCTGGTTGCGCGGCGTGAGCGCCTTGGTCGGCAGCGGCGAGGCGCTCGGCTGCCCGGCCCCGACCGGACCGGACGCGCCGCCCCGGTCCAGCCCCAGGCTCCGGACGAAGATCGTGGTCCCGACGGCGATCAGCACCGCGATCACGGCGAGCGCGACCAGACCCGTGAGGAGCGCGCTGCGGACCGTGTCCGGGCGCTCCTCGTCCTCGTAGTCGTCGTAGTCCTCGTCCATGACGCTGACGAGTATGACCGCACCGGGCCCCAACCACGCGCGACCCGTCCGACACGGTGAGACGGGCGTCAGCCGTCGGGCGCGGCGGCGGCCACCTGGCGGAGCACCACCGGCCAGTCGGAGATGCCGTAGTCCCGTCCCAGCCGGACGACGACGACGTCCCGCTCCCGGTCGACGTAGACGAACTGCCCGTGGTTGCCCATCGCGTAGGGGTGGCCCCCGGCCCCGCGGTCGACCCACCACCACCAGGCGTAGCCGGGGCCGAGGTCACCGCCGGACGAGGCAGTCGACCCGTCCGAGGTGGACCGGTCGATCCAGGACCGCGGGAGCACCTGCCGGTCCCCGACCCGGCCGTCGTGCGCGACCAGCAGCCCCAGCCGCGCGTAGTCGCGAGCCACGGCGTTGAAGCCGCTCTCCATCTTCGCAAAGCCCGAGCGGCGGCTGTCCAGGCTCCACGAGGCGTCCCGCTCGGCACCGAGCGGCCCCCAGAGCACCTCCTGGGCGAAGCGGGGCACCGACATGCCGGTGGCCCGCTCGAGGACGAGCCCCATCAGCAACGGGTTGTAGTTGTCATAGAGCCAGTGCCGCCCGGGGGGTTCCTCGACCTTCGCCGACCGCGCGGTGGAGCGCAGGTCGGGCGAGTAGTAGGTCTCCGCGTCGTCGCTCCACGGGAGTCCGTGCTCGACGTAGTGCAGCCCGGACGTCATCGACATCAGGTGCGCGAGGGTGATGCGCCCGAAGCGCGGGTCGGCGCGACGCAGCTCGGGGACGTAGCGGGTGACCGGGTCGTCCACCGAGCCGATGTCGCCGCGGGCGACCGCGGCGCCGACCAGGAGCGAGTCGACCGACTTGGCGACCGAGAAGGACGTGTGCGGGGTGGCGGCCGAGGTGCCGTCGGCGTACCACTCCCAGGCCACGCAGTCCCCCGAGAGGACCACGAACGCCTCGGACCCGGTGGAGCCCAGCAGCGACGTCAGGCGGCGGCTGCTGCCGGAGGCGCGCACCCGCAGGTCCGGCAACGCCGGGTCGGAACAGGAGCCGAGCGCGTCGACCGGGCCCTCGCGGCGGATGACGCGTTGGGGGAACCGGTCGATGTCACCGGTGTCCGCGGAGCGCCACCAGATCGAGCGGGCCCAGGTCGCGCGGTCCAGCATCAGGTACGCCGCCCCGTGCACGACCACGGCGACGACGCCCAGGACCGCTACGGCCCACAGGATCCGGCGCCCCCATCGACCCACGAGCGCAGCGCCAGGCTCAGGAGGCCGACGCGACGGCGCCGGCGCGCTCGTCGGGCTCGACCGGGAAGTGGCAGGCGACCTGGTGGCCCGTCTGGGCGCCGGTGCCGAGCTGCACCAGGGGCGGCTCCTCGGTGCGGCAGATCTCCTGGGCCTTCCAGCAGCGGGTGTGGAAGCGGCAGGCCGGCGGCGGGTTGATCGGGCTCGGGACGTCGCCCTGCAGCCGGATCCGTTCGCGCTGCTGACGGCGGCGGGTGTCGGGCACGGGCACCGCGGAGAGCATCGCGACCGTGTAGGGGTGCTGCGGATCCTCGTAGACCTCGTCGCGATCACCGATCTCCACGATCTTGCCGAGGTACATCACCGCGACCCGGTCGGAGACGTGGCGGACGACGGACAGGTCGTGGGCGATCATCACGTAGGTCAGGTCGAGCTCCTCCTGGAGGTCCTCGAGCAGGTTGACGACCTGGGCCTGGATCGAGACGTCCAGCGCGGAGACCGGCTCGTCGGCCACGATCAGCTTGGGCTTGAGCGCCAGCGTCCGGGCGATGCCGATCCGCTGGCGCTGGCCTCCGGAGAACTCGTGCGGGTAGCGGTTGTAGTGCTCGGGGTTCAGGCCCACCAGCTCGAGGAGGTCCTGCACCGCCTTCTTGCGCCCGCCCTCGGGCTCGACGTTCTGCAGCCGGAACGGCGCACCGACGATCTTGCCGACGGTATGCCGGGGGTTCAGCGAGGAGTAGGGGTCCTGGAAGATCATCTGCACGTCGCGGCGCAGCGGCCGCACCTTGCTCTCGGCGAGGTGCGTGATGTCGGTGCCGTCGAAGGTGATCGTTCCTGCGGTGGGCTCCAGCAGCCTGGTGATCAGCCGCGCGGTCGTGCTCTTGCCGCACCCGGACTCGCCCACGATCGAGAAGGTCTCCCCGCGCCGGACGGAGAAGTCGATCCCGTCCACGGCCTGGACCGCGGCAGTCGACCGCTGCAGGAGCCCGCTGCGGATCGGGAAGTGCTTGACCAGGCCGTCGACGACGAGCAGGTCGTCGCCGGTCCGCGCCGCCCCGGCGGCCATGGCGTCGGGGGTGGCGTCGGGGGTGGCGTCGGGGGTGACGTCGGGGGTGGTCTGGGCGTCGGTCATGTAACCCTCGGGGCGATCTCCTGCGACCAGATCTGCTGGCGCTCGGCGGGCGGGATGTGGCAGGCCACGAAGTGCTCGTTGCCTGCGTCGAGCAGCTCGACCCGGTCGACCATGCAGGCCGACCCGACCCGTGGCTGGAAGTCGCAGCGGGGGTGGAACGGGCACCCGGGCGGCACCTTGATCAGGCTCGGCGGCGTGCCCTTGATCGGCATCAGCCGCTCGGTCGGCGGCCGGTCGAAGCGCGGCATCGAGCCGAGCAGGCCCCAGGTGTAGGGATGCTCCGGTGCGTTGAACAGCTGGTCGGCGCTGCCGTACTCCATCGCCCGGCCGCCGTACATCACCAGGATGTCGTCGGCCAGCTCGGCGACGACCCCCAGGTCGTGGGTGATGATCACGACGGCGGAGTCGAACTCCTTCTGCAGGTCGCGGATCAGGTCGAGGATCTGGGCCTGCACCGTCACGTCGAGGGCTGTGGTCGGCTCGTCGGCGATGAGCAGGTCCGGGTCGCAGGACAGCGCCATCGCGATCATCGCGCGCTGCCGCATCCCGCCGGAGAACTGGTGGGGGTAGGCGTCGACCCGCTGGCCCGGCTCGGGGATCCCGACCCGGTCGAGCATCTCGACGGCGTGCCGGCGCGCCTGCTTCTTCGACACGTCGTTGTGGATCCGGTAGGCCTCGATGATCTGGTTGCCCACCGTGTAGAAGGGGTGCATCGCCGAGAGCGGGTCCTGGAAGATCATCGCCATCTTCTTGCCGCGCAGCCTGCGGACCTCCTCGGGGTCCGCGCCGATGAGCTCCTGGCCGTCGAGCCGGATCGAGCCCGACAGCTGGGCGTTGCTGGCGGTGTGCAACCCCATCACGCCCATGCTGGTCACCGACTTGCCCGAGCCGGACTCCCCCACGATGCCGAGGGTCTTGCCCCGGTCGACGTGGAAGGAGAGGCCGTCGACGCTCTTGACGAGGCCGTCGTCGGTCTGGAAGTGCACCTTCAGGTCCCGCACGTCGAGGTAGTGGCGGGCCTGGTCGGTGTCGGCCTGGCGTTGCTCGGTGGTCAGCTGGCTCATTTGGCGCGCACCCTCGGGTCGATCACGGCGTACAACAGGTCCACCAGAAGGTTGCACACCGCCACGAACACGGCGGTGATCAGCACCACGGCGAGGACTCGGGGCAGGTCGTTGCTCTTCACACCCTGGATGGCCATCTGGCCCAGGCCGGGCAGCCCGAAGACGGTCTCGGTGAGCACCGCACCGCCGATGAGCAGCGCGAAGTCGAGGCCGAAGATCGTCACGATCGGAGTGAGCGCCGAGCGCAGGCCGTGCTTGACCACGACGGAGCGCTCGGGGAGTCCCTTCGCACGGGCGGTGCGGATGTAGTCCTCACCCATCGTCTCCAGCATCCCGGCGCGGGTGAGTCGCGCATACTGCGCGGAGAAGAGCAGGGCGAGGGTCAGCCAGGGCAGCAGCAGGCCGTAGGCCCACTTGGCCGGGTTCTCGGTCAGCGGCACGTACGACGCCCCGGCGGGGGTCCAGCCGAGCCGGTAGCTGAAGAAGGAGAGCGAGATCAGGCCGGTCCAGAAGATCGGCATGGAGACGCCGGCCAGGGCGATGGTCATCGCCACCCGGTCGAAGATGGAGCCCTTGCGCAGGGCGGAGAGGACGCCGGTGGCGAGGCCGAAGAACAGCCAGATCACCGCCGCACCGACGGCGAGCGACAGCGTCACCGGGAAGCGTTGCACGACTTCGGGAAGCACCGGCTCGCTGTTCTTGAACGAGTAGCCCAGACAGGGGGCCGGGCACTGCACCGGCCCGGACCCGAGGTCGATGGTGGTGCCGAAGAGCACGCCCTTGAGCCAGTGCCAGTACTGGACGTAGAAGGGGTCGTAGAACCCCAGCTTGTCGGCGATCTCCTTGACCGTCGCGCCGGTCGCCGAGCGACCGACGTAGCGCGAGGCCAGGGTCTCCGGGCTCGCCCCGGCCAGCCGTGGCATCAGGTAGAAGATCGCGAACGTGATGATGCTGATCACGATCACGAGGCCGACCGCCGCGAAGAGGCGGCGGATGACGTAAGCGACCAAGCTGGCGGCTCGGAGGCCGGCCCTCCGGGCCCTGCCGTGCAGGTCCCGTCAGGCCGGCCTCGTCGCCTTCACCTACCTTCGGTGAGTGGGCGGAGTACTACCTCGCGGTGAGTGTCACTTGACGCCCATCGCGGTGTAGTCGTAGTAGCCGAACGACTCGTTGACGAAGACGTTCGTGGTGTTCTTCGACCGCAGCAGCACCGCCTTGGCGTAGACACCGGGGTAGATGACCGCCTCCTGCATGACGCGACGGTCGATCTCGCCCCACATCTGGTTGCGCTTGTCGGTGTCCTGCTCCACCGAGGCCTGGTCGAGCATCTTGTCGACCTCGGGGATGCGGACCGAGGTGTTCGACGACCCACCCGTCTCGCGGATCACTCGGGAGTCCACGATCTGGGAGAGGAAGCCGAAGCCGTCCGGCCAGTCGGCGCCCCAGCCGTTGGCGCACAGGCCCAGGTCGTTCTTGACCACGAACGACGGCAGACCACAGCCGGTGGAGAAGTAGTCACCGCCGGGCAGCGCCTTGACGTTGACCTTGATGCCGACCTTGCCCAGCGACTGCTGGAACGCCTCGGCCTCCGCCTTCTCCTTCGGCCGGTCGTCCCGGTAGGCCATGGTGGTCTCGAAGCCGTCCGGCTGACCGCACTTCTTCAGGGCCTCCTTGGCCTTGTCCGGCTGGCCGTTGGGGTTGCTCTTCTGGCCGTAGAGGTCGAAGCCCTCGTAGCCGGGGATCGGCGGAGGCAGGATCGTCGTCGCGATCTCACCACCGGCGTACTTGCCACCGAAGGCGTTCTGGTAGGAGCGCGGGCTCATCGCGTACATCACGGCCTTGCGGCACTCGATGTTGTCCAGCGGCTTCACCGTCGGGTTGATCGAGGTGTACCAGAGCCGCGCCAGGGTCGGGTTGTCCGCCCGGTCCTGCAACGACTGGGTCTGCAGCACCTTGGTCAGCGCCGCGGGCTGCACACCGGTGCCCGCGATGTCGACGTCGAGGGTCCCGGCGATGATCTGGTTGTCCACGTCGTCGGGCTGCATGTTCAGCTTGACCGTCATCTGGTCAGGCAGCGCCTTGCGGTTCGGGTCGGTGGAGGAGTCCCAGTTGGGGTTGCGGACCAGCGTGAACCCGGTGGTCGGGTCGTAGTTGCCCTTGAACATGTAGGGACCCGACGAGATCACGTGGTTCTTGTACTTCGCGCCGGTGTCCTTGGCCTTGGGGACCGGGGAGGTCTGCGGCAGCTGGGCGAGGTAGTCGAACCCGGCGAACGGCTCCTTGAGGTGGAACACGATCGTCTTGGCGTCCGGCGTCTCGATCGCCGAGTCGGTGTTCATGCCCTTGCTGCGGTAGGGACCGTCCCAGCCCTTCGGCCAGTTCAGCATCGAGTCGAAGTACGCCGGCCCGTTCGGGAACGTCTTCTTGTCGGTGGACCGCTCCACGGCGTACTTGACGTCCGCCGCGGTGATCGGCTTGCCGTCCTCGTACTTCAGCCCGTCCTTGAGCGTGTAGGTCCAGGTCTTGCCGCCGTCGGAGGACTTGCCCAGGTCGGTGGCCATGTCCGGCGTCAGCTCGACGCCGGCCTTGCCCGGCTCGGTCTTGAACATGACCAGCTGACGGGCGTAGTTCCGCAGCATGTCCCAGGAGTAGCCGTAGTAGGTCTCGCCCGGGTCCACGGTGTCGCCCCACTCGCCGGCCAGGCCGAACTTGAGCGTGCCGCCCTTCTGGTCCGAGGGGTCGGAGATCTTGCCGAGGGCTGCGTTGCTCAGCTTCGGCTCGCCCTCGCCACCTCCGCCTCCACCCGAGCCGCAGGCACTCAGCACGAGCGCCGCGGTGGTGGCGGCGAGCACCCAGCCCGCCTTCTTACGCGTGATGCGCATGATGGTCACCTTCCTTGTTCGTCCGCTCCTGCCCCACGGGCGGCGGCTCTGGTTGACCGGACCACGTCGCGTCGCCACGACGTCACCGGCTCCTGGGATCGAACGCATCGCGCAGTCCGTCCCCGAAGAGGTTGAAGGCCAGCACCGTGGCGAAGATCGCCAGGCCGGGCCAGAACATGAAGTGCGGGACCGTGTAGAAGTTCACGGCGTCCGCGAGCATGCCGCCCCAGGTGGGGGTAGGCGGCGGGACGCCCACACCCAGGAACGACAGCGCGGCCTCGAACAGGATGTTCGTGGGGATGATCAGCGTGGAGTACACCAGGATCGGCGCCATCAGGTTGGGCAACAGCTCGGTGAACAGGATGTAGGGCCGGCGTGCGCCCAGGCTGCGAGCGGCCTCGACGTACTCACGCTCGCGCAGCGAGATCGTCTGGCCGCGGACGATGCGGCCGATGTAGGGCCAGTTGAAGAAGCCGATCACGAAGACCAGCACGCCCAGTCGCAGCGGGAGGCCGGAGAGCCCGAAGGCCCGGTTGGGGAACACCCCGGCGAGCGCGATCGCGAAGACGAGGATGGGGAAGGCAAGGAAGACGTCCATCAGCCGGCTGAGGAAGGCATCCACCCAGCCGCCGAAGAAGCCGGCGATGATGCCGAGCGTGGTGCCGATGGTCACCGACAGCGCGGTGGCGAGGATCGCGATCAGCAGCGAGATGCGGGCGCCGTACAGCACCCGGCTGAAGATGTCCCGGCCGTTGATCGTCTCCAGACCCATGGGGTGGTCCCAGCTCATCCCGCCGAAGGAACCGGCCGGGATGTTCGGGATGTAGGGGCTCATCAGCTCCTGGTGGTACTCGTACGGCGAACCGCCGGTGATCTTGGTGATCAGCGGAGCCAGGATCGCGGTGACGACCAGGAACACGATGAACGCCCCGCCCGCGAGCGCGACCTTGTCGCGGCGCAGCCGCCCCCAGGCGATCTGGCTGAGCGAGCGGCCCTGGATCTTCTCGCCGCCCGCGGCCAGCGCAGCCTCGTCACCGGCGGTCGCCGCGCTGGGGTCTTCCAAGGCGCTCAGGGCCCTCGCCTCCCAGGGTGTGGTGTGGCAGGTGTGATGACCCCGGGATCAGGGGACGCCCAACCTTTCGACCACCGCCCCGGTCCGGTCAAGGAGGCAGGAGGGGTGGATGCCGAATCGTGACCGAACCCGGTCAGCGGGGCTCGAGCACGACCACCGGGATCTGCCGATCCGTCCAGGACTGGTAGGAGTTGTAGTCGGCGTACAGGTCGACCAGCCGCGGCCACAGCTCTGCTCGTTCCTGAGGTCCTGCGGTGTGCGCCAGCACGGGGACGCGGTCCCGTCCGACCTGGGCGGTCGCCCGGGCGTCGGCCTCGAGGTTGCGGAACCACAGCGGGTGCGTCGGGCGGCCGGCCTGCGAGGCCACCACGACGTAGCGGTCACCGTCGCGGAGGTAGACCAGCGGGGTGGTGCGCAGCTTGCCGGTCTTGCGGCCACGGTGCTCGAGCAGGAGGATCGGCACCGGCTTGCGCCAGCCGGCACCGATGCGCCAGGTGCCACCGATCCGGCCTCCGGTGCGGCGGTAGAGCCAGACGTTGACCGTGGACATCATCTTGATGATCCGACGGGTCGTCTCGCTGTCGAGGTTCGGCGGCTTGGTGTCCACGTCCGGGAGACCCCTGCTCAGAACCCGCGCTGCCACACGATGTCGTCGACCATCCGGCGTGAACGCCAACCGTTGGCCGTCCGGACCAGCTCGTGGTGGTAGTAGCCGCCCACCTCCCAGACGGTCTCGGTGCCGTCGGGCCCCTTGGCCACCATCGGGTTCACCAGGTACGCCGTCGCGGTGGCCTCGTCGCCGTCGAGCGTGACGGAGACCTGGCCGATCACGTGCTGGTAGCGGTCGAATCCCCGCAGCCCTTGCTCGACCCACACCTTCGCCTCGGCCAGCGAGGTCACCGGGCCACCGACCGAGGAGTAGTCGAGGACGGCGTCCTCGGTGAAGACCTCGTCGAGGTCGTCCCAGCTGCGCGTGTCCACCGCCCGGGTGTACGCCGTGATCAGGTCCCGGATCTCGGTCCGGTCCGACAGCTCCTGCACGTCCACGGGCGCAGGTTGTCACAGAACTGCAACATGTTCTAGTCGTCCGGCATTGACCCGGGCCAGTGCCCGGCGAAGAGTGTCAGCAGCGGGAACTCCGGGAGGCACCATGGCACGCGTCGTGCACTTCGAGATCCAGGCCGACGACCCCGAGCGGGCCATGGAGTTCTACCGGCGCGTGCGCTCGACTGGTGTGCAAGAAACAAGAACGACCGCCCTGCGCCTGCCTCCCGTCGGGGATCCCGCGGGAGACAGGCAGAAGGCCTAGAAGGCGTCGGCCACGCGAATAGCGTCGAACTTCTTCGGCATCTTGTCGCCTGAACCGCAATCCATCTTCGAGGACTCACCCTCCTGAAGTTCCTTGCCGGTGCAAGTAATTTCAGCGAGGTTGTTCGACCCCTTGTAGAGCCGGAACGTCAGGAGTGCGGTGCGACCGCCATTGCCGGTCATCTCGTCGTTCTTGACGTTCGTCACCTTCAGCCCCCTGATGGTGGCAGTGCCGAACTGGTTAGCCAACTTCCACCCACTGGCGACCTTGTAGCCATCGTGGGAGAAGGCTTGCCCTTCCCTCACGTCCGTCGGCTTATCGTTCGCCCGCTCCTGCTTCATGGACTTGTCCACCTCGTTGGCGACGCCTCCAACCAAGGCGAAGCATCCACCTATCGCCAGGAGGACTAGAAGGAGGAGAACCAGGAGCACGTTCCGGAGCGTGTGCGACTTCTTCGGTGGAGGCCCTTGCTGGTAGTGGCCCTGCGGCGGACCGGACGGAGGCCCCGCAGGCCGCATTTGGTTCGTCCACTCCTGGCCGTTCCAATACCGCTCGTTGCCACCCTCAGCCGGATACCAACCAGCAGGGGTCTGCGAGGAGGGGGGCTGCGTAGAACTCATCTTTCCTCCGCTTGTCGTCGGTCCCGAGCGCCGCAGACAAACTGCTGCCGGCGAGTCGCAACTTAACGTTCTCTCAGGTTTGTCGCCTCCCGCGCTTCCAAAGTGCGGACGGAAGTCCGGTGATATTCGCTCACTCGTGCAGCTGCGGACAGAGCCGAGGCCTCCTCGAACGTGCCGATCGCCTCGCTCGATGGTGGGCGCGGCCGCACATGCGTCGCTCAAGGGTGAGCGCTGCGCTCATTCTGGGGGCCTGATATCCGACGCGTCTATATCGGCGCGTGGTTTCCGCATCGGTGCATGGCTTCGGCAGATCAGCGGTTAATGGCAGGGACCGGCATTTGACCAACTCGAGCGCAAGATCCTCCACGCCGGCGGCACGGTCGCACTACCCAAGATGGCGCTGGCCGGGATGGCCTGGCAGGGCTACCACCTCGCCACCGAGGGCAACACCTTCGGCGTCCACCAGCCCGATCCGAACGCAGCCTGAGTCGGACGCCGGCCCCCTGGCACAAAACTGGAACACGTTCTAGTCTCGGCTATGCTGCCCCGACGGGGCGGGCCCGAGGAGAGGACGGCGATGCGTTTCACCTACGCCGAGGCGATGACCGACGCTTCCTACTACGCGCCGCTCGCCCAGGCGGCGGAGGCTGCGGGCTACACGTCGATGACCGTGGCCGACTCGCTGATCTACCCGCGCGAGTCGGATGCGACGTACCCCTACACCGACGCCGGTGAGCGCGAGTTCCTCGAGGACAAGCAGTTCCTCGAGACGATGGTGCTGGTCACCCACCTCGCCGCGGTCACCACGACGCTGAGGTTCACCCCGTTCGTGCTCAAGCTGCCGGTGCGCCCACCAGTGCTGGTCGCCAAGCAGGCGTCGTCCATCGCCTGGCTCTCGGGCAACCGGCTCGGGCTCGGCATCGGGCTGTCCCCCTGGCCGGAGGACTTCACCGCGATGGGTGTGCCGTGGGCGCGTCGCGGCAAGCGGATGGACGAGTGCATCGACATCCTGCGCGGGCTGATGACCGGAGACTTCTTCGAGTACCACGGCGAGTTCTTCGACCTGCCCGCGATGAAGCAGACCCCGGCACCCACCGAGCCGGTGCCGCTGCTGGTCGGCGGCCACTCCGACGCCGCGTTGCGTCGGGCGGTGCTCAAGGGCGACGGCTGGATGCACGCCGGCGGCGACGGCGAGGAGCTGGACCGGCTGCTCGGGCGACTCGCCGAGATCCGAAGGGCCGAAGGCGACACCCGGGAGGACTTCGAGATCCACGCGATCTCCTACGACGCCTACGACCCCGACGGCATCAAGCGCCTGGAGGACAAGGGCATCACCGACTGCATCGTCGGCTTCCGCATCCCCTACATCGAGGGACCGGACACCGAGCCGCTGGCGAAGAAGATCGAGCACCTCGAGCGGTACGCCGAGACGGTGATCTCGAAGGTGGGTCCGCACGGTGGTTGAGCCTGTCGAAACCTCCGGCCTCGAGGCGTTCCGCGCTGCGATCGCGGAGGCCGAGGAGCTGATCCGCCACCCGCCGTTCGAGTGCTCCGCCCAGGACCTCGCCGAGGGCATGGACTATCTGGCCGGCAGCATCCGCAGCTCGGTGCAGATGGCCTTCGACTACGACGTCGAGCACCCGGTACTGATCAACCCCACGCACCAGTACGCCCGGCAGGGGCTGGACAACCCGGACGCGATCTACTTCACCGCCCCCCTGGCCCCCGGGGCGTCGTACGTCGTCAGCGGTCGGCGCGGCACCACCGCCGACCTGTCTTTCCAGGTGATGGACGGCACCTACTCCGCCGAGGGCGCGCCCAACACCGTGGTCGCCTTCGACGACCGCGAGCTCGACATCGCCGGCGACGGCAGCTTCGAGTGGCGCTTCGGCCCGGAGCTGGAGCTCGGGAAGGGCAGCACCCTGATCGTCCGCGAGGTCTATGACGACTGGAACACCGAGGAGCGCGGACAGCTGCGCATCCAGCGCCTGGACACCGCCGGGCAGGCACGTGCGGCCCTCACCCCCGAGAAGGTCGACAAGCGGTACCGCGTCGCCGCGAAGCTGCTGGTCGGGCGGATCAAGACCTGGTTCGCCTTCCCGGAGTGGTTCACCTACAAGGAGCCGGTGAACACGCTCACGGCGCCGAAGACGACGCCCGGCGGACTGGCATCCCAGTTCTCCTCGATCGGGCACTACTCGCTCGCCGACGACGAGGCGATGGTGGTCACCGTGCCGGTCTCGGAGTGTGCCTACCAGGCGATCCAGATCGGGTCGCGCTGGTATGTCTCCACCGACTACGAGCACCACCAGACCTCGCTGACCAAGGCGCAGTCCCAGGCCGACCCGGACGGGATGTTCCGCTACGTGATCAGCGAGCGCGACCCCGGCATCCGCAACTGGCTGGAGGTCTGCGGCCACCCGCGGGGCGTGATGATGCTGCGCTGGCAACGGCTCGCCCGCCACCTCTCGGAGGCCGACGGGCCGCAGGTCGAGGTGGTGCCCTTCGACGAGGTCGGCCCCCGTCTCCCCTTCCACGCGGACCACGCGATCGGTCCGGCCGAGTACGCCGGGCGGATCGAGGCGCGCCAGACCGGCATCGCCCGGAGGATGATCTCGTGACCAGCACGCCGAGCGGGCACTTCCGCGCGCCCCCAGCACGCCGAGCGGGCACTTCCGCGCGCCCCGGGCACGGCGAGCGGGCACTTCCGCGCGCCTCGGGCACGCCGAGCGGGCAGTTTCACACCCGCGCGAGCCGACGAGACGTCGGGCACACGTGCCCGCTGGGCGCCGGCGTCGCGCACACAACTGCCCGCTCGGCGGCTTCTCAGCGTGCAGAAGTGCCCGCTCGGCGAAATTGGAGGCAGCCGTGAGCACAGGTGAGACAGAACGACAGGCGGGGCAGGCGGGGCAGGCGGGGCAGGCGGGGCAGGCCGTGCCGCTGCTGCAGGACAAGGTGATCGTGCTCTCCGGGGTGGGGCCGGGGCTCGGGCGGGCGCTGGGGACCGAGGCGGCCCGGATGGGCGCCGACCTGGTGCTGGCCTCGCGCACCCCCAAGCGACTGGAGCGGATGGCCGAGGTGGTCCGGGAGCAGGGGCGCCGTGCGGTGGTCGTGCCGACCGACATCACCGACGAGGCCGCGTGCCGACACCTCGTCGACACCGCGCTCGCGGAGTTCGGCAAGGTCGACTGCCTGGTCAACAACGCCTTCGCGATCCCGCCGATGGAGCCGCTGACCACGCTGCCGGTGGACGCACTGCGGGCCTCCATGGAGACCAACGCCTACGCACCACTGCGGCTGAGCACGCTGTTCGCCGACGCCCTGGCCGAGACCCCGGAGAAGCCCGGCGGCTCGGTGATCATGGTCAGCTCGGCGGTGCTGCGGCAGAGCCAGCCGGAGTTCGGCGGCTACAAGATGACCAAGGGCGCGTTGGTGCACATCGCCTCCGAGCTGGCCACCGAGCTCGGCCCGCGCGGCATCCGGGTCAACTCGGTGGCGCCGAGCTGGATCTACGAGGAGGTCAACAAGGCCTACTTCGACTACCTGGCGGACCAGCGCGGGGTCACCCATGAGGACGTCTACCGCGAGACCGCCGACCTCACCGACCTCAAGCGCCTCGCGACACCGGAGGAGGTGGCGCGGGCCGCGCTGTTCCTCGCCTCGGACCTCGCCTCCGCCGTCACCGGCATCACCCTCGACGTCTCCTGCGGGGAGTTCCATGGCTACTAGAACCCGCGAGAAGCTCGGCACGTACGACGACATCGCGGCCGCCGCGGTCCGGACCACCGGTCTCGAGGACTTCGGCGGCACCGAGCACGAGGAGGGCCTGCGCCTGCTCTGCGAGGACCTGGCCACCCACGGGGGCCTCACCCCCGAGGGCAACTACCTGCAGCGCGCGCAGGTCAAGAGCGCCCTGGTCGGCCGGCTGCTCTCACAACACGGGTTCGCCGAGCACCCGTCCTACGCCGAGGTGCCGGTCGAGCGACCCATCTTCGTGTGCGGGCTGCCCCGGACCGGGACCACCGCGCTGCACCGCCTGCTGCACGCCGATCCGCGGCACCAGGGCCTGGAGCTGTGGCTCACCGAGGTCCCCCAGCCCCGGCCGCCGCGCGAGTCCTGGGCGGAGAACCCGATCTACGCCGCTCTGGACGCGGCCTTCTGCGAGCACCAGGTGGAGAACCCCGAGTTCATGGGGATCCACTACATGGACGCCGCGACGGTCGAGGAGTGCTGGCGGCTCCTGCGGCAGTCCGGGAAGTCGATCAGCTTCGAGTCGCTCGCCTACGTCCCGGAGTACTCCGCCTGGCTGGCACAGCAGGACTGGACCGACGCCTACGAGCGGCACCAGGCCAACCTGCAGCTGATCGGCCTCCACGACCAGGACAAGCGGTGGGTGCTGAAGAACCCCTCCCACCTGGTGGCCCTGGACGCGCTGATGGCGGTCTACCCCGACGCGCTGGTCGTGCAGACCCACCGGGACCCCGTCGTGGCCATCGCCAGCGCCTGCTCGCTCTCCGCCGAGGCGACGCGGGGCTGGTCGGACGTCTTCGTCGGCGAGACCATCGGTCGCACCCAGCTCGACATGCTCGCCAACGCAGCACAGCGGTTCGGGCGCGAGCGTGCCAAGCACCCGGCGGAGCAGTTCTTCGACGTCGAGTACGACGCCTTCGTCGCCGACCCGGTGGGCACCACCCGGGCCATCTATGAGGCGTTCGGGATCGACTGGACCGAGGGCACCGACCAGGCGGTCCGTGCCCTCGACACCGAGTCCCGGCAAGGGGGTCGACGGCCCAGGCATCGCTACGACCTCGCGGACTACGGCCTCACCGAGGCGCAGGTCCGCGCGCGCTTCGGGTGAGGCCCGCTGAGTCCGTCAGGCGATCTGCCCCGGCGTCGGTCCGTGCACGCGGGTCCCGCCGAGGTCCGCGCGCTGACCGGCAGCCCAGCCCTCCAGCCCGCCACCGCCGGTGAGCTGGCGCGAGGCCGCGGTCCGCAGCCGCGGGTACGCCTCCCGCATCGCGGCCTCGGTCTGGGCGGCGCGGTCGGCCAGCACCAGCGCGGCCGAGGTCCCGCGGGCGGCAAAGCGGTCCTCGGCCTCCCGGGCGGCCCGGTCCTCGACCTCCTGCAACCGCTGTGCCACCGCGCCGGCGAAGCCCAGCCACCACGTGCGCCGGTAGGCCGCGACGTGCTCACCGCGCGGCACCAGGGTGCGCGTGAGGTCGCGGGTGCCCTGCAGGAGCAGGCTGGAGAAGAGCACCTCGAAGGCCCGGAGCCGGGAGGTGTGTCCGAACACGTGCAGGCTGAGCTCGGAGCGGGCCACCCACGCGTCGTCGTACTTCCGCTCCTGCCGGAGCACTGCCCGGCAGCCCAGCGCATCGGCCACGCACGTGCCCAGCGCGGCCTTCTCCCGGGCATAGGGGGCGGGGAGGTCGACCACCACGTCGCCCACGGTGTCGCGGGCCGGGTCGGAGGCGGCCAGCAGGGCCTCGTCGACGCCGTGGCGGGCGATGAGCTCGGCCGCCTTGGCGGTGAAGGCCTCCGCCTCGGCGGGCGTGCAGGCGGGGTCCTCGGCCTGGGCGAGGAGCTTGCGGACCTTGACGAGCACGGAGTCGGCGGGCGGCATCAGTGCGTCCTTCCTTCGGGTGGGTGCGCCTCACCTTGCCCGCTGTCACCGACAACCCGCCGGCTCAATCCACAGCCCCGTCCCGGATCCGCACCATCCCGGTCAGGGTGGCGACGTACGCCGCGCCGTCCGGGCCCAGCGTCACCGGCGCGTAGTGGTTGTTGAACCCCGCTCCCAGGCCCGCGCGGACCTTGAAGGCGGTGCGTCCGGTGCGGGCGTCGATCGCGGTGAAGTACCACGCAGCGACACCCGAGACGCTCGACGGCTTCGTCCAGGTGTACAGCAGCCCCGTGGCCAGGGACACCTTCGGCACGGTCGTGGGTGCCACCTCGTCGCTCGTCCACCGGACCCGGCAGTGGTCGTCACGCAGATCCACCCGCGCGAGCCCCGGCGCTGTGCTCCTGCCCAGCAGGGTCCGCGCCGGACTGGAGTAGCCGGCGTTGTTCTCCACGATCACCCCGTCGCCGACCGAGACCAGGCTGTTCTCCGTGGCGCTGCCGCCCGCGGAGAACACCGGCGCGCGGCACACCTCCCGGCCGGTGCGGGTGTCCAGGAACAGCACGTGCATCCGCGGGTCGGCGTTGTCGGTGATCGCCACCCGGTTGCCCGGCAGGATCGTCGGAGTGGTCCCGCTGCCCTGCGTCAACTGGCCCGGCTTGCGCTCGCGACCGCGGTCGTACGGCGTGCGCCAGACCCGCGTGGGCAGCCCCGTGGGAGCAGCAGTCAGCTTGTAGAGCGCGTGGGTGGTGACCACGTAGACGCCGGTCTCGTCGACCGCGACGGTGTTCGCGATCTCCGCGCCGAGGTCGATCGAGACGGCCGCACCGGTCGCGCGGTCCAGCGTGCCGACCCGGCCCTTGCTGCTCACGAACCAGACCCGACCCGACCAGTCGGGGAGCAGCGCGATCACGCAGTCGTCCGAAGGCACCTCCGCGCGGAGGTCGAACCCCTCCTGCAGCTGCAGGGCCGCGCGTCCCCGGGCATCGGAGGTGGTGAACTCCAGGATCCGCCGGTCGCTGGTGGCCACCAGCGCGTGGTCGGCGTCGTCGAGATAGAAGTACGTCCCGCCGCACAGGTTCTCCCACGGCGCCCGGTCCCCCACGTCCCGGCGGTCCGGAAGCCGCCGGCTCGCCAGCGGCCGCAGGGTCGCGAGGTCGATCACCCGCAGCACCGCACCGCGCAGGTCACCGCAGACGGCGACCATCCGGTCATGGGAGTCGAAGGCCTGCGTCGCGCACTCCTCGATGCCGTACCAGGCCGTGCGCACCTCCGGGTGCCGTCCGAGCGGACCGCTCCAGCGGTAGCTGTCGGTGGCCCAGGCGTCGCTGTGCATCGAGCTTCGCCCGTTCGGGGCGAGACGCGGATGCTGCGCCACGGCGGCGTCGATGGCGTGAGGGCGCGCGGGCGCTCCCGAGTACGCCGGTGCGAGCAGCACGCCGGCTCCCGGCAGGATCGGCAGGCGCCCGGCCGGAGCCAGCCATCCCACCCCGACGAGGAGCACCAGCACGAGTGCCACCCCGCCGAGGACCCGCCACGGGTGGACCGGTCGGGCGGCACGACGTACCGGTGGGAGCAGCAGGGCGACCACCGCAGCGAGCAGGACCCAGGGCCCGAGCAGGGCCCAGAGCACCGCGATGGCGAGCCAACCGGCCAGACGGACCACGCGGCGAGCCTACGGCCGGGCCGCTGTCAGCCGCTCGCGAACGCGGCAGCGATCTCCTCACGGTGCCGGTGCAGGACCGACCAGGTGTAGCCGCCGAGCAGGCAGGTGCCCACCCCGGAGACCAGGAACACCGCCGGCAGGCCCAACCAGGCGGCCAGTCCACCGCCGGCGAGCATGCCGAGGGGGATGCCGCCCCAGATCACCGTCCGGTAGGCACCCTGGACCCGGCCGAAGAGGTGGCCGGGGATCAGCGCCTGCCGCGTGGACATCACCTGGACGTTGAACATCGAGATGGTGCCGGCCGAGACGGCATAGAGCGCCGGGCCCGCCACCGGGTGCTGCCAGAACGCCATCATCGCCACCGCCAGCCCGGAGAGCATCTGGTTCAGCCCCATGGCGTTCGTCCGGCCCAGCGCCCGGGTGACGGCCGGCGAGAGCATGGACCCCACGACCGCGCCGACACCGACGCCGGCCAGCGCGAGACCGAACTGGCCTTCGCTCAGCCCGAGGTTCTGCAGGGCGAAGAGGACCAGCACCCCCTGCGGCAGCGTGTGCACCACGGCGGAGAGTCCGCTGGCGACGGCGAGCTGCCGCAGCAACCGGTGCCCGAACAACCAGCGGAGCCCCTCGCCCATGTCGGCGCGCATCGAGCGGCGCACCCCTCCCTCCGGGCGCAGGACGGCGAAGTGCCCGACCACGGTCAGGGCCAGCGCGGCGGCCACGAGGTAGGCGCCGGTGTTGACCCACAGCGGCAGGGAGGCCGCCACGGCGAACAACCACGCGCCGACCGGCGCGCCCAGGAACATGTTGCCGACGCTCTCGGCCGAGGTGAGCAGGCTGTTGCCCCGCTCGATCCCCGACCGCGGCACGACGGCCGGCAGCATCGCCCGGGCGGCACTGTCGTAGACGGTCTCCGCACAGCCGAGCAGGAAGGCCACCGCCAGCAGCAGCGCCAGCGAGGCGTGTCCGCTCGCCACGGCGAGGGCGAGGGCACCCAGCAGGCCGGCGCGCCCCACGTTGGCCACGGCCATCGCCGTACGCCGGTTCACCCGGTCCACCAGGGTGCCGGCGGGCAGCGCGAACAGCAGCCAGGGCAGGAACGCCAGCGATCCGACCGCGGACACCTTCACGGGGTCGCGGGTCAGCGACGCGGCGAGCAACGGCAGCGCCGCCTGCATCACGCCGTCGGAGAGGTTCGAGGTGCTGCTGGAGGCGAACAGCCGCCAGAAGGAGGCGCCCAGCCCGGAGGGCGCCGTGACGCTCGCGGTCATGGCAGAGCGTTCAGCTGCGGACTCCGCGCAGGGCCTTGACGCCCCAGGTGCCCAGGACCGCGGCGATCAGCATGTTGACCACGATCAGCACGCCGTGGGCGACGAAGTAGCTGGTCGGGCGCTCTTCCTCGGTCTGCACCAGCGCCTTGGTGAAGCGCGCGTAGGTGAGGACGTTCCAGACCGCGACGGCGAGCAGGACGAGGGCGTGCTTGCGTTCGAGTTTCACGACCGCAGCCTAGGTGGCAGGGACCGCGCTTCGGTCAGCGGCGGTGCACGACGATCCGCGCGCCGCGCCTCGGCACGCTGGTGATGTTGCGGACCTTGGGCCGGTCCCGCTCGCCCTCGGGCAGCGAGACCTCCCAGGTGGTGAGCACCTCGCGGAGCACGGCGACCCCCTCCATCAGCGAGAAGCCCGCGCCGATGCAGCGTCGTACGCCCCCACCGAAGGGGATCCAGGTGTTCATCGCCACCTCGCCCTCGAGGAACCGCTCGGGGCGGAACCGCTCCGGCTCCCGGTGCTGGCCGGGGTCGGAGTGGGCCAGGATGATCGAGGCCGCCACGTTGCTGCCGGCGGGGAGGTCGATCCCGCCCACGGTGGCCGGCGCCATCAGGTGCCGCACCACCATCGGGATCACCGGGTGCAGTCGCATCGACTCCTTCAGGACCGCCTCGAGATAGTCCCCACCAAGCTCCGGGTCGCCCCCGAGGGCGGCCGTGCGGGCCCGCTCGGCGACCTGGGGGTGACGACCCAGCTCGTGCAGGGTCCAGGCCAGCGCGGTGGCGGTGGTCTCGTGCCCGGCCAGCAGCAGAGTGACGAGCTGGTCGCGCAGCTCCTCGTCCGACAACCCCTCGTCACTCACCTCGTCCCGCACCCGGAGCAGACGGGAGAGCACGTCGGTGCGCTCGTCGAGGTCGGCGGCGCGGCGGCGCTCCTCGATGACGGCGAAGATCACCCGGTCCAGCTCGATCTGGTTCTCCACGGTGCGACGCCACGGCCCGAACTTCTGCAGGCGCGGGAAGCCCCACCCGAGGAAGACCAGGGGCGGGATGTTCACCGTTCGGTTGACCAGCGGCCGCAGCTCGGCCAGCCGCGCCTCGTCGGTGACGCCGAAGACGACCTGGAGGATCACCTCCAGGGTCAGGGCGTTCATCCGCTCCAGCGAGCGGAACGCCTCTGCCCCGGTCCAGCTGCCGACCTCGCTCTTGGCCAGCCCGGTGACCATCTCCTCGTACCCGCGCAGGGCATGGGCGTTGAACGCCGGCATCAGCAGCTTGCGGGCCCGCTTGTGCTCGGCGCCGTCGACGAGCAGCAGCGAGTGTTCGCCCATCACCGGGCCGAGGATGGCGTTGCCCTTGCCGGCGTGGAAGACCTCGGGGTCCGCGGCGAAGATCTCGCGCACGTGCTCCGGCTGGTGGAACACCACCAGGTGCCGCCCCTCCGGAAGGATGCGGATGGTGAACACGTCGCCGTAGCGGCGGCCCAGCGCCGGGATGAACCGGTGACGGAACCGCAGCAGCCCGATGCTCTGCAGCAGGCCGGGCAGCCGCGGGCCCGGGGGCAGGTCCTCGCTGCGCACCGGCGGGGTGCCGGCCGCGTCCGGCACCGGCCGCATCCTGGCGAAGCGCTTCTCGGTCAGCTCTTTGGTTGACACACGTTCAGTATGTCCGCGCCCCGGTCGGTGCGCGAGGGCGCGGCCAGCCCGCGGACCCACGCGGTCGAGGGCGTAGGCGCATGCGTCGGAGCCGAACGGGCACCACCGGATCTCCCGACGTCCACCGGAGGAGCGACATGCGAGCTGTGACCTGGCAAGGAACGCGCGACATCTCGGTGCGGGACGTGCCCGACCCCTCCATCAAGGAGCCGACCGACGCGATCGTGCGGATGACCACGACCGGCCTGTGCGGATCCGACCTGCACCTCTACGACGTGCTCGGGCCGTTCCTCGACGCCGGCGACATCCTCGGGCACGAGCCCATGGGCGTGGTCGAGGAGGTCGGTCCCGACGTCCACGACATCTCCCCCGGCGACCGGGTGGTGATCCCGTTCCAGATCTCCTGCGGTCACTGCTTCATGTGCGACCGGGGACTGTTCACCCAGTGCGAGACCACCCAGGTCACCGAGCAGGGCATGGGCGCCGCCCTCTACGGCTACACCAAGCTCTACGGCCAGGTGCCCGGTGCACAGGCGGAGTACCTGCGCGTCCCGCACGCCGACTTCAACCCGATCAAGGTCCCCGAGGGGCCTCCGGACGACCGGTTCGTCTATCTCTCCGACGTGCTGCCCACCGCCTGGCAGGCCGTGGAGTACGCCGGCATCCCCGCCGGCGGTTCGGTGACGATCCTCGGCGTCGGTCCGATCGGTGACATGGCCGCCCGGATCGCGCTCCACCGCGGTCACCGGGTGATCGCCGTCGACCTGGTGCCCGAGCGCCTGCAGCGGGTGGCGGCCCGCGGCGCCGAGATCGTCGACCTGCGCTCGGTGTCCGCCGACGACCTCGGCGACCACGTCCGGGAGATGACCGACGGCCGTGGCACCGACGCCGTCATCGACGCCGTCGGGATGGAGGCGCACGGCTCGCCCGGCGCCAAGCTGATGCACCGGATGGCGCAGTTCATGCCCGATGCCGTGGCCGGCAAGGTGATGGAGACCGGGGGCATCGACCGGATGGCGGCCGTGCACAGCGCGATCGACGTGTGCCGCCGCGGCGGCACGGTCTCGCTCATCGGTGTCTACGGCGGCGCCGCCGACCCGATGCCGCTGCTGACCATGTTCGACAAGCAGCTGCAGTTCCGGATGGGCCAGGCCAACGTGCGCCGCTGGGTCCCGGACATCGTGCCGCTGCTCGGTGACGACGACCCGCTGGGCGTGGACGACTTCGCCACGCACCGGATGCCGCTGGAGTCGGCGCCGCAGGCCTACGAGATGTTCCAGGAGAAGCGCGACGGTGCCTGCAAGGTCGTCTTCCAGCCGTGAGGCGTGGAGCCCGGCCGCCGGAGGTCACGAGGTGACCCCGGTGGCCGGACCGACGCGGCGGGGGCGCTCAGGCGCTGAGCGGACCGAGGTCCTCGCGCAGGTCCCGCATGATGCGGCTGAGCAGGCGTGAGACCTGCATCTGGGTCACGCCGATGTCCTCGGCGATCTGGGCCTGGGTCCAGCCCTCGAAGAACCGCAGCTGCAGGATCCGGCGGTCGCGCGCGCCGAGCCGGCGTACGGCGGGACCGAGGGAGACGCGCGCCTCGACCTCCGACCAGCCTGACTCGTCGTGCCCGAGCAGCTCCCCCAACGCCGTGGTGGATCCGTCACCGCCCTGCACCGGGCGGTCCAGCGACACCGGCTGGAAACAGCCATCGGTGGCCAGCGCCTCGTTGACGTCCTCGATGGCCTCCTCCAGGTGGGCTGCGATCTCGGTCGGTCGCGGAGACCGGCCCAGCGTCGCCGAGAGCTCCTCACCCGCGGCGAACACCGCGGCCTGCAGCTCCTGGATGCGGCGGGTGGGCCGGACGGTCCAGCCTTGGTCGCGGAAGTAGCGGCGCACCTCCCCGCGCATGGTCGGGACCGCGTAGGAGAGGAAGTCGCCTCCCGCGGCCGCCTGGTCGTAGCGGCGGGTCGCCTTGGTGAGGGCGAGGAAAGCGACCTGCTGCAGGTCTTCCTCCGGGATCCCACGCGCCCGGTACCGCGCGGCAACGGATTCGGCCACGCCCATGTTCAGCACGACGACCTCGTCGAGCAGCCGGCGCCGCTCCACCTCGTCGGTCGTCTCTGCGGCCTGCTCCAGCAGCTCGGCGGTCATCTGGCTGCGCGAGGTCATCTCGCGCTCGACCGCTTCGGGTCTGGCGGGCAGGGTCGTTTGGAGAGTTGCGTCCACGAGTTCTACCACCGTCAGTTCGAGGGGGACGCCGCCGTTCCTTGGACGGGTTCGGGTCTGCCACGCTCCTGGACAGCCACACGCAAAGGCTCCGATCGACACGGACTCGGCTTTGCGCGTTGTGTCTCTTGCATACCCCAGATCTTCCTCGGCAGGCAACCCATCAGGCGCCCGTGGGCGCGGAGTTCAGGAAACGGTCAGGTTCCCGGCCGCACCGCGCCGGCTCGTTTGACCGGCCGGGGCCAGGGAACCGGGAGACCCCCCGTCGACCCGCGAGGAGACACGCATGCGCATCGGCTACTTCCTGTCCACCGAGGAGTACTCCCCCGAACAGCTCGTGGCCCAGGCCGCGGCCGCTGCGGACGCCGGCTTCGAGGGCCTGTGGATCAGCGACCACTTCCATCCGTGGAACGACGAGCAGGGGCAGAGCCCCCTGGTGTGGTCGGTGATCGGAGCGGTCTCCCAGGTGTGCGACCTGCACGTGACCACCGCGGTGACCTGTCCTACCGTCCGGATCCATCCGGCGATCATCGCCCAGGCCGCCGCCACCAGTGCCCGGATGCTCGAGGGCCACTTCACCCTCGGGGTCGGCACCGGGGAGGCGCTCAACGAGCACATCCTCGGCGGCCCGTGGCCCTCCGAGGACGTGCGGCTGGAGATGCTGGAGGAGGCCGTGGAGGTGATCCGCCGGCTCTGGGAGGGCGGGTTCGTCAACCACCGCGGCAGGCACTACACGGTGGACAACGCCCGGATCTACACCCTCCCCGAGCAGCCACCGGAGATCTTCGTGTCCGCCTTCGGCCCCAAGGCCGCCGACGCGGCGGCCCGGATCGCCGACGGCTTCATCTCCACCCAGCCCGACGACGAGCTGCTCCGCCGGTTCCGCGAGCAGGCCGGTGACAAGCCGGCCCAGGCGGGCACCAAGGTCGCCTACGCCGAGACCGAGGACGAGGGCGTCCAGCACGCCCACCGGCTCTGGTCCAACCAGGGCCTACCCGGCGAGCTCGCCCAGGTGCTGCCCTCCCCCAAGCACTTCGAGCAGGCCACCCAGCTGGTCACCGAGGAGTCCACCCGGCAGGCCGTGGTGGCCGGCAACGACGTCAGCGCACACCTCGAGCAGATCGAGAAGTTCGAGCAGGCCGGCTACGACGAGCTCTACATCGCCAACATGGGCCCGCACGCGCTGGAGATGATCGACTTCTACGGCCGGGAGGTCCTCCCCGCCGCCCGCGCCACCGGCGGCGGCTGACGGGTCACCCGAAGGCATGCCCGAGGTACCGCCGGGCACAGGGGACACATGACCCGCGCACTGATCCTGAACTGCACGCTGAAGCCCTCGCCCCAGGAGTCCAGCACCGAGGTGCTCGCTCGCGAGGTGGAGGCCGCCCTCGCCGAGCACGACGTGCAGTCCACGTTGGTCCGCGTGGCCGACCACGACATCAAGTTCGGCGTGAGCGCCGACGAGGGTGACGGCGACGCGTGGCCGCAGATCCGGCAGCAGCTGCTGGACGCCGAGATCCTGGTGATCGCCACCCCGATCTGGCTGGGCCAGCCGAGCGCGGTCTGCAAGATGGTGCTCGAGCGCCTCGACGGTGAGCTGTCGGAGACCGACGACGAGGGCCGGATGCTGACCTACGGCAAGGTCGGCGCGCTGGCGGTGGTCGGCAACGAGGACGGCGCCCACCACGTGACCGCCGAGGTCTACCAGGCGTTGAGCGACGTGGGCTTCACCATCCCCGCCAACGCCGTCACCTACTGGGTCGGCGAGGCCATGCACGGCACCGACTACAAGGACCTGGATCCCAAGCCGGAGGAGACCCAGACCACCACGAAGACCCTGGCGCTCAACGCGGTCCACCTCGCGCGGCTCCTGGGCAAGGAGAACTACCCGCCGTCGTCCTGACGCCTCAGCCGAGCAGGCCCGCGCGCCGGGCCAGCGCCACCGCCTCGGTGCGGCTGGAGGCGCCGAGCTTGCCCATCACGTTGGAGACGTGGACGCTCGCCGTCTTCGCCGAGATGAACAGCTGCCGGCCGATCTCGGCGTTACTGCGTCCGGCGGCCACCAGCGCGAGGATCTCCTCCTCGCGCGGCGTGAGCTCCGCGACCCGAGCAGGGCTGCCGCCGGACCCGCCGAGCTCCTCGAGCAGGGGGGTCGCGCCCAGGTCCTGGGCCGTACGCCGGGCCGCATCCACCTGCTGGCGCGCCTCGTCGGCCCGCCCCACCGCCCGCAGCACCGGAGCGAGCCGGGCACGGGCACGGGCCTCCTCGAGCCGGTGACCGAGCTCGGCGAACAGGGCGCGACTGCGTCCCCAGCGGTCGAGCAGGTCGGAGAGATCGACCTCGCCACCGAGCAGCCACACCGCGCGCAGGTGCTCGGCCTCCAGTCGCACCGACCACGCGCGGCCCTCGATCGAGAACGGCCGGTCGTCGTCCTCCTGGGCGGTGATCGCCCCGATGCCCTCGGCGGCGATCCGGTCAGCCAGGGCGCGGGCGTCGTCACGTGCCGCCGTCGGCGTGCGCGGCGCCTCGTCCGCCACAGCCGCCAGTGCCAGGGCTGCGAGCCGGACGCGCGCCCCGAACCTCGGACCCCACAGCGGGACCATCAGGTCGCAGATGTCGTCGTAGAGCGCCACCGCCGCCGCTGCCCCGTCGCGTCTGGCGAGGAGCTCCATGGCGGCAGCTCCACCGACGATCGCGATCAGGCCCTCGCGGTGCCAGCGCTCCCGCATGGCCGGCAACCGGTCCAGGGCCGAGACCTCACCTCGGCCTGCCGCGACCGCCACCCGCACCGCATCCAGCATCGCCCGCGCCGTGGGTGGGGGGTCCTCCTCGGCGAAGTCGGCGACCGTCAGGGCGTCGTCCCACTCGCCCTGCATCACCGCCATCACCGCCGACAGCATCCGACCGAGGCCGCCGTAGACGGTCCAGGGCCGCCCGGAACGCCGCGCCAGCTCGGCGGTGAGCGCCCAGGTCTCCCGGGCTGCCTCGAGCCGGCCGAGCTCGTAGTCCATGTTCGCCAGTCGGAAGTGGCCGCGGAGCTCACCGGCCACGTCACCACGTGACTGCGCGTCGTGGAGCAGCCGCTTGAGCTTCAGCCGGCTCCGCTCCCCGGCGTCGCCGCGCTGCTCCAGCAGGATCAGGGTCATCCCGACGTCGGTGGCGACCCGGGGCAGGTCGAGACGGTCGGCCAGCTCCAGTGCCTCGTCGGCCGTGGCCCGGGCCTCCTCGACCCGCCGGTCGTAGACCAGCATGCTGGCGTGCGAGGCCAGGACCCGCGCCCGTAGTGGCGTGGGCTCGGGGCCGACCAGGGCCAGCGCCTCTTCGCTGATCAGGCTGGGCGGCTCGGCCATCTCGGTCTCCCGCATGGCCTCCACCCGGGCCAGGGTCAGCCGGGCGCGGGCTCGAGCCGGTGCGTCCGCCGGCAGCGCCTGCAGCCGCCGCTCCACCAGCGCGACCGCCGTCTCGGGCCGACCCGTCGCCGAGAGCGCCTCGGCCGCCCGAGCCACCAGCTCCGCCTCGTCCGGTGGCTCGGCGAGCTGGGGTGCGGCCCGGTCGTAGACCTCCAGGGCGGTGGTGAAGTGCCGGGCGGCCTCCTCGGGCCCGCCCGCGGAAAGCGCCTGCTCACCGGCCTGCACGCTGGCCACCAGGGCAGTGGGCAGGTCGTGGGAGGCGAGTGCGTGCCGGGCCAGGTCGGCGGCCGCGTTGCCGCCGGAGAGCTCGCGCACCGCCTCGGCGTACGCCGTGTGCAGGCGCATCCGCTCTCCCGGCAGCAGGTCGTCGTAGACCGCCTCGCCGAGCAGGGCGTGCCGGAAGGCGTACGCCGCCACGCCGGTGCGGACGAGCACGTGGCCCTCGATCGCCACCCGCAAGGCCTGGTCGAGGGCGTCGGCGCTCAGCGGCGCGACCCGGGCGAGCAGGTCGTGGGAGACCCGCTGACCGCCCACCGCCGCGACCCGGACCACCTCTCGCGCCAGCTCGTCGAGCCGGTCCAGGCGCACGAGCAGGAGGTCGGCGAGGTCGTCGGGGAGGCTCCAGCCGCCGCCCAGGAACGCGCCCACCAGCTCCTCGACGTAGAAGGCATTGCCCTGGCCGCGTTGCACGATGCGCTCCACGTCCGCGTCGTGCTGCTCGCCGTAGTCCCCGATGAGCTGCTCGACGAGCGTGCGCACCGCGGCCGGGGCGAGCGGCTCCAGCTGCAGCCGCTCCACGCCGGGGAGCCGCACCCACTCAGCAACCCGCCTGCGCAGCGGATGCCGCCGGTGCATCTCGTCGGAACGGTAGGTCACGCAGAACAGCACCCGGCCGGTGAACTGTCGCGAGAACAGGAAGCTGAGCACGTCGCGCGTGCTGGCGTCGGCCCAGTGGGCGTCCTCGACGACGACCGCGAGTGGGCCGTTCCCGGCCAGCTCCTCGACCACGGCGTACAGCGCCTCGAAGACCTCCGCACGGTCGAGCTCCTCCGCCGGCCGGAGACCCGGCACCACCTCGGCCGCGGCTGGGACCAGACGCGCCAGCGCCGGGTGGGACTCCGCAACGTGGCGGCCCAGGTCCTCGTCCTCGCCGAGAGCGGCACCGAGCACCTCCGCGAAGGGCAGGTAGGGCATCGGGGTCTCGCCGAGGTCCAGGCAGTGGCCGGTCAGCGAGCGCCACCCCTGGGCGTCGAGCCGCTCCAGTGCCTCACCGACCAGTCGGGTCTTGCCCACGCCCGCGTCTCCGGACAGCAGCACCATCCGGACGCCGGGGTCAGCCGCCGCGGCCACCAGTCCGGCGAGGTCCGGCTCGCGGCCGACCAGGCTGGCCCCGCTGCGGTCGATGCGCACGTCGCCCATCATCGCGTACGGCGACGACAGGCGCGGTCCGCTGGGCGCGGCGCCGACGACCGGCCGAGCGACCGCTGCCGGCACGGTCACGCCGCGCGACGTGGCCGCCGACGCACCTTGGGCTCGCTGTAGCGACGACCCTGCAGCCGCTCCCGCTGCCGCTCCATCTGGTCGAACATGATCTGCTCGTTCAGCGCGTGGAACATGATGTCTCCTGCCTGCGGCCCATGGGGCCATCTCTCGATGACTCCATCGTTGGCCTGAGGCGGGGTCGAGACATCGGCACAATGCCTTAGCCGCCGCGTTGGGCTACCTCAGATCCGCGGGGACGTCGCACCCGGTCAGGCGGGGACCCGCTGGGTCGCCTCCCAGCCGGCGAAGCCGCCGAGCAGGTCGCTGACGTCACCGAAGCCGGCCGAGCGGAGCAGGCTGGCCGCCACGCTGGAGCGCCATCCGCCCGCGCAGTAGAGGACCGTGGGCCGGGCCGGGTCGAGCTCGCCCTTGCGCCGGGCGAGCTGGGCCAGCGGGATGTTGACCGCGCCGGTCAGGCTGCCCGCCTCGAGCTCGCCCGCGTTGCGCACGTCGACGAGCTGCAGGTCGCAGTCCCGCGCGAGCTCCTCGAGCTGGTGCGGGGTCAGCCGGCTGGCGTGCGTCACCTGGTCGCGGTGGGTGACCAGGAAGCCCTCGACGTCGGGGACGTAGCCGACCGCGTGGTCGAAGCCGATGCGCACCAGCCGGGTCGCGGCCTCCTGCTCCTGTCCCTCGGGAGCCATCAGCACGACCTCGTCGTCCGGGGTGACGACCATGCCGACGGTCTCGGCCATCCGGCCGTCGACCGGGATGTTGATCGCGCCGCGCAGGTGCCCGGCCGCGAACTCCTGCGGGTCCCGGGAGTCGATCACCACGGCACCGCGGGCGAGGGCCGCCGCCAGGCCATCCTCCTCCAGGGGCGGCAGGGTGGCGCCGAGCGCTCGGACCTGACGCTCCTGGCGGTTCAGGATGGCGTTGTAGACGAAGTACTCGGGGGCGGGCGGCTGGCCGGCCGTGACCACGGCGAGGAACTGCTCCTCGCTCATCGGCTGGCAGGCGTAGTTGAGCAGACGCTGGTCGCCGATGGTGGACTGGAGCTCGGTGGACAGGTTCTTTCCGCACGCCGAGCCGGCCCCGTGTGCCGGGAACACCCGGGTCTCGTCGGGCAGCGACATCAGCTTGTGCTGGATGGAGTCGTAGAGCATCCGACCGAGCTCGTCGGCGGTCACCCCGACCGAGGCGAGCAGGTCCGGCCGGCCGACGTCACCGATGAACAGCGCGTCCCCAGTCAGCACGCCGTACGGCGTCTCGTCGTCGGCGTGCTCGTAGACCAGCACGCTGATCGACTCCGGCGTGTGTCCGGGGGTCTCCATGATCCGCAGCACCACGTCGCCGAGGACGACGGTGTCGCCGTCGGCGAGCGAGCGCACCTCGAACTCGGGCTGCGCCGCCCGGCCGTAGCCGATCCAGGCACCGGTCGCCGACGCGAGCTCCTGGTGGCCGGAGACGAAGTCGGCGTGGAAGTGGGTGTTGATGACACCGACGATGCTCAACCCCTTGGCCGCGGCGTCGGCGAGGTACCCCTCGACGTCGCGCCGCGGGTCGACCACGACCGCCTGGCCGGTGGTCTCGTCTCCGATCAGGTAGGAGGCCTGCGAGAGGCAGTCGAGGTAGTGCTGGGTGAAGTACATGTCCGCTCCTGTGGTGTCGAGGTACGCCGTGGGCTAGCGTAGCGCATACCCCCCGGGGTATATTCCCTGAAGACGGAAACCAGCCCATCCGGAGAGGAGGAGCCATGTGCATGCCCGCAACCTGCCGCTCGTGCGGCAAGGCGAGCTACAGCGGCTGTGGTCAGCACGTCGAGGACGTGCTCGGCCACGTGCCCAGCCACCAGCGCTGCGCCTGCAAGTGAGCTGACCGCCGACAGGGCTGTGTCAGTCAGAGCCGCGTGAGGGCGACGACCTCGTGCACCGGCACGGGGTTGAGGCGGTCGGCCGCACAGGTGAGCCGGGCCGGTTCGGTGAGCACGCGACGCACCGTCACCGACCACCGTGCCTCGCCGTGCCGGAACAGCGAGGTGTCGCCCTCACGGCGCTCGAGGAGTACGCCGTCCAGGCGGTCCTCGCCGAGGTGGCGGCGCAGCGCGACCTCGGCGAACTGCGAGCCCATCGGCATGGTGGTGCGTCCCCGGAGCCGGTCGAGGTCGAGGAGGCCGGCCTCGTGGCGCTCGGCGACGCCCAGCGCGGACTCCGGGTCCAGCCGGCCGTAGTAGAGGCCCTCGGGCAGGACCACCATGTTGGCGGCGAACCGGTCCCCGCCGATGTGCGAGACCTCCCAGGTCTCGCCGGGGCGGACGCCGGTCAGGGCGGCCACGACCGGCCGCCCCCGCTCGGCGCAGCACACGTCGTGCCGACCGTGGGTGCACACGCCGTACAGCGGTCCGGGAGCCTCCGGCCAGTCGGGCAGACGCCCCCTCGCGATCGCCTCCACGTCGAGGTCCAGCAGCTCCCGGACGTCCTCGAAGGTGCTGGTGAGCAGCAGGCCGCGCCGGGGGACGGCCAGGAAGATCCGGTAGGTGCGGCCGCGGTGGGCGCGCAGGTGCCGCCGGGCCAGCAGCAGCCGCACGCTGCGGTGCGTGGAGAGGTGCCGAGTGACCTCTGCGGGCATCCGGCTGTCCTGCGGCACGCGGGCGCCCCAGGGCCCGTGGTGCTCGACCATCAGGACGGCCGAGAGGTGGGTGGCGGTGCCCGCGACGTCGTCGGCCCGGGCCTCCGCGGCGAGGGCGCAGCGGAAGTCCTGGTCGAACGGCCCGGGCCGGCTCAGCGGACGACCTCGAGCAGGCCCTCGCGGACCAGCCGCCGGCACAGCACCAGGTTGGACTGCGGGTCGAGCGGGAGGTCCGCGGGCGTGAGCTCGCCGAGCGTGCGCACCGCCTCCACGGCGGCGGTCACCCGCGCGGGCACCGTGAGCCGGCGGTCGCCGAGCAGCACGTGCAGCTGGTCGCCGGCGGGACGAAGCACGCACGGCCGGCCGGACCGCCGGCGCAGCCGCGAGGTCTCGTCGAGCAGGGGCAGCTCCATCCGGTCGACCATCGCGCCGCGCAGGCTGCTGGTGCGCCGGCGCAGGAACTGCTCGACGTGGTCTTCGGCGATCGAGGCCGGGTCGAGGGCGGCCAGCCCCGCACCGAGCCGGGCCAGCCGACCGCGCAGCCCCCCGACGAGGACCGAGGGGTCGTCGAGGTAGCCGGCCGGTAGGTGTGCGTCCGCGTCGAGGCGCTCCGGGCCGTCCAGGTCGTCGAGATCGTCCAGGTCGTCCAGCGTCCGGCGTACGGCGTCGTCGAGCAGGCGGCGCCAGGTGAGCTGGTTGATGCCGATGGTGACGTGCAGCGAGACCGACCCCTGGGCGCGGGCGGCATGCGGCGTGCCGGTGGGGAGGTACATCGCCAGGCCCGGCTCGAGCAGCACCTCGCGGGGCTCCTGCTCGACCTCGCCCGGTGCGGCGTGCACCTCCCAGAGCTTGCTGCCGCGGGTCTGGAAGACGAAGACGTCGTGGGCGTCGGAGTGCACCGCGAAGCCCTGGTTGTCCGGCGGGGTGAGGTAGGCGTTGGCCTGGCAGGGGTGGCCCAGCTCCAGCTCCAGCTCGGCGACGAGCTCGGCGAGCGGGGGCCAGTAGCGGTGCAGTCCCTGCAGCACCACCGTCGCACCGTCCTCGAACAGGTCGATGACCTTGCGGGCATCGAGGAGACCGGTCAGCGCCTGCCCCGCGATGGTGGCGCCGCTGCGGGTGTAGGCCGAGGAGGGCAGCACGTGGCCGTCCTTGGCCAGGCGCACCGCCGGCGTCCGGAGCGCGGCGGAGGTGAGCAACCGGTCGACGTCGTCGAAGGAGAGCCGGTCGACGAGCCGCTCGGGGTCGGTGTGGTGGAGGTGAACGCGGGACGCCCAGACCTTCTCCACGAAGTCCTGGGCGTCCCCGCTCAGCAGGTCGAGCGCCGACACCTACACGCTGCTGCTGTCGGTGCCGTCGGCGTCCCCGCCGTCGGTCGAGTCGCCGTCGACGGTGTCGGTGCTGTCGCCGTCGCTGGCGTCGCCGTCGGCCGGGTCCGTGCTGTCACCGTCGGTGCCGTCCGCGTCCCCACCGTCGCCGGCGTCACCGTCCACGGTGTCGGTGCTGTCCCCGTCGTTGGCGTCCCCGTCGGTGCCGTCGGCGTCCCCGCCGCCGGTCGGGCCGCCACCACCGGGGGTGTCGGTCTGCATCTCGTCGTCGCTCAGCGGCTCGTCCGGCGTGCTCGTCATGGGTTGCTCCTCGGGGTCTGCGGCGCCGGTTGCGCCGTCCGACGGTGTGGTTCCCGATCCTGCCGGATCGAATCCGCGCCGGTCAGTCGAGGGTCGTCGCGACCAGCGGCACGCCCGGCCGGTAGGCCAGGTGGACGTGTGACGGCGCGTCCAGGACCGCGAGGTGGGCCCGCTTCCCGGGGGCGAGCACGCCGATGTCGTCCCGGCTCAGGGCACGGGCCCCACCCCCGGTTGCCGCCCAGACCGCCTCGGCCGGTGTCATCCGCATCTCGCGCACGGCCAGGGCGACGCACAGCGGCATCGAGGAGGTGTACGACGACCCGGGGTTGCAGTCGGTCGCCAGCGCCACGGTGACCCCGGCGTCGATCAGTCCGCGGGCGTCCGGGTACGGCGACCGGGTGCTGAACTCCACGCCCGGGAGCAGTGTCGCCACCGTGCCGGACCGGACCAGCGCGTCCACGTCGTCGTCGGCGAGGAACGTGCAGTGGTCGACCGCCGGCAGCCCCAGCTCGCAGGCCAGCTGCACCCCGGGTCCGGGGCCCAGCTGGTTGGCGTGCAGGCGCCCACCGAGGCCCGCGGCCCTCCCGGCCGCCAGCACCGCGCGCGCCTGGTCGGCGTCGAAGGCCCCGCGCTCGCAGAACGCGTCGATCCAGCGGGCGTGCGGACGGGCGGCCTCCAGCATCGGTCCGCTGACGAGCTCGACGTAGCCGGCCGGGTCGTCGGCGTACTCCTCGGGCACCACGTGGGCGCCGAGGAACGTGGTCTCGGCGGTGAACTGGCCAGCGACGGCGAGGCTGCGAGCCTCGTCGTGGACGGTGAGGCCGTAGCCGCTCTTGATCTCGACCGTGGTGGTGCCCTGGGCCCGCATCTCCGCGACGTGGCGGCCCACCTGCGCGGTGAGCTGCTCGTCGGTCGCCGCACGCGTCGCGGCGACGGTGGTGCGGATCCCGCCGGCGGCGTAGGGCTGTCCGGCCATCCGCGCGGCGAACTCGGCCGACCGGTCTCCGGCGAAGACCAGGTGGGAGTGCGAGTCGACGAACCCGGGAAGCACCGTGCGGCCGCCCAGGTCGCGGACGTCGTCGGCGCCCGGGGCGGAGGCGCGGCGGCCGACCCACGCGACCCGGTGACCCTCGACCACGACGGCGGCGTCCTGCACGAGCCCCAGGGGAGTGCCGTCGTGGGTGGGATCGTTGGTGACCAGCTCGCAGATGCCGGTCAGCAGCAGCGCGGTCATCGGACCTCCGGGGTCGTGGGCCGGGTCACGTGCACCAAGGAGCCACCTGAGCACACGAGCCCCACGTCGGCGGCGGTCGCGGCGAAGACAGCGGTCTCCGGGGTGGCGCCGGCGCCACGGGTGCGGACGGTGGCGAGGTCGAGGGTGACGAAGTCGGCGCGCGCACCGTCGACGAGCTCCCCCGCGTCAGCGAACCCGAGCGAGCGGTGCCCGTGGACGGTCGCGGCGGCCAGCAGCTCGGCGGCCGACCAGTGTCCCCGCCGCCGGGTGGCGAGCCGCTCGTGCATCTCCACGGCGCGCATCTCCTCGAACAGGTCGATGACCGCGTGGCTGTCCGACCCGAGGGTGAGCGTCGCGCCCGCGTCGTGCAGGCGTCGGGACGGGCCGATCCCGTCGGCGAGGTCGCGTTCGGTCGTCGGACAGAAGCAGACGTTCGTCGTCGACCCACCGAGCAGACGCACGTCCTCGTCGCTCAGGTGGGTCGCGTGGACCGCGGTGGTCAGAGGGCCCAGCGCGCCGGCGTCGGCGAGCACCTGTGTGGGGGTGAGCCCGTGGGCGGCGAGGCAGGCCTCGTTCTCGGCCAGCTGCTCGGAGACGTGCACGTGCAGGGGCCGCCCCGCCGCCGCCTCGACCACGACGGGCAGCTGGTCGCGCGGCACGGCGCGCACCGAGTGGATCGCCACACCCACCCGCGGGTCGTCGAACGCCCGCACCCGCGCGGCCCAGGCGTGCGCGTCCCCGTCGCTGAAGCGCACCTGCACGCCCTCGGCCGGCCGGTCGAAGCCCGAGGCGAGGTAGCAGGTGTCGAGCAGCCGGATCCGGATGCCGACCTCGTCCGCGGCGGCCAGGAGCGCCTTTCCCATCTCGTTGGGGTCGGCGTACGGCGTCCCGTCCGGCTGGTGGTGCAGGTAGTGGAACTCCCCGACCGCGGTGATGCCGGTGGACAGCATCTCGGCGTAGGTCTCGCGGGCGAGCGCGAAGTAGCTTTCCGGGGTCAGCTCCGCCGCGACGGCGTACATCTGCTCGCGCCAGGTCCAGAACGACCCGCGCTCGCGCTGGGTGCGGGCCCTGAGCGCGCGGTGGAAGGCGTGCGAGTGGCAGTCGGCGAGGCCGGGCAGCGTCAGTCCCGGGAGCTGCCTGTCGGGCTCACCGGGGCCGAGCCGGAGGCGGTCCCCCTCGACGAGGAGGTCGAGGTCGTCGACCACGACCCCGCCCACGAGCGCGTGCTGGAGCCTCACCCGACGAGCTCCTCCAGCGCGGACGCGAGCGCCTCCACGCCGGACAGGCAGTCCGCGACCTCGGCGTGCTCGGCCGGGGAGTGCGAGACCCCGGTGGGGTTGCGCACGAACAGCATCGCGCTGGGCACCCCGGCGGCCGCGAGGATGCCGGCGTCGTGGCCGGCGGCAGTGGCGATGACGGGGTACGTCGCCCAGCCGGTCGCCCAACCGGTCGCCCAGCCGCGTGGTCAGGGGACGGTCGAAGGCCACCGCCGGCGAGACCGACTCCGCAGTGACGGTGAGGCCGGTGCCGTCCCGACCGACGCGGTCGGTGCCGAGCCGGGTCACCCGCTCGACCAGCGTCTCGAGGGCCGCCGCGGTGTCTGCGCGCGCGTCCAGCCAGCCGGTGACGCGGGAGGGCACCGCGTTGGTCCCGTTGGGCACCACCTCCACCCGTCCGAAGGTGGCGCGGGCGTGGCCCTCGGAGAGCCGGGCCTGCTTGTTGGCGGCCAGGGCGGTCATCGCGTAGCCCAGCATCGGGTCCGCGCGGTCCTCCATCCGGGTGGTGCCGGCATGGTCGGCCGCGCCGGTGAAGTCGAACCGGTAGCGCCCGTGCGGCCAGATGCCGCTCGCCAGCCCTACCGCGGCGTCGCGGTGGACGAGGTCGCGGCCCTGCTCGACGTGCAGCTCGACGAAGCAGCCGATCCGGTCCAGCCAGGCGGCGGGACCCAGGTCCGGCTCGAGACCCGCGGCGGCCATGGCGTCGGGCAGCGCGGTCCCGTCCCGGTCGCGGAGCTCCCGCGCCTCGGCGGCGGCGAGCCGGCCGGTGGCCAGGCGCGAGCCCAGACAGGCGATCCCGAAGCGGGACCCCTCCTCCTCGGCGAAGGCGGCCACCACGACCGGACGGCGCGGCCGCACTCCCCGCTGCCGCAGCCGGTCGACCGCCGCGAGCGCGGACACCACACCCAGCGGGCCGTCGTACGCCCCGCCGTCGAGGACCGAGTCCAGGTGCGACCCGACCAGCACCGCACCCTGCTCCCCCCTCCGGGTAGTCCGCTCGGGCGGCGGAGAGGCCGACCAGGTGGCCAGCAGGTTGCCGTTGCCGTCGGTCTCGACCGCGAGGTCGCGCGCAACAGCCTGGGCCCGGAACCACGCGCGCAGCTCCGCCTCGGCCTCGGTGAACGGCTGGCGGAAGTAGCCGCCGCTCGCGGCCGACCGCCCGATCGGCGCCAGGTCGGCCCACATCTGCTCGAAGTCGTCAGGCACGCCGGTCCTTCCCTCGGGGGCCTCGATACTGGTCGCCATGGAGTTCCAGGAGGTCGTACGGCGCCGCCGGATGGTGCGCAGCTACACCGACGAGCCGGTCGACCGGGCGGTGATCGACCGCGCGCTGGCCAACGCCGTGCGCGCCCCGAGCGCGGGCTTCAGCCAGGGCTGGGCGTTCGTCGTGCTGGACACCCCGGAGAACGTGCGGCGCTACTGGGCGGCGACCGCCACGACCGAGGCGCCGGACCGCTGGCGCCAGGGGATGACGCGCGCGCCGGTGCTGGTGGTGCCGTGCTCGAGCAAGGCGGCCTACCTCGACCGCTACGCCGAGCCGGACAAGGGCTGGTCCGACCGGGACGAGGCCCGGTGGCCGGTGCCGTTCTGGCACATGGACGCCGCGATGGCGTCGCTGTTGATCCTGCTCACCGCCGTGGACGAGGGGCTCGGGGCCTGCTTCTTCGGCATCCCGCCCGAGCGCGAGCCGGCGGTGCGCGCCGAGCTCGGCATCCCCGAGGACTTCGACCCGGTCGGGGCGATCACCCTCGGCCACCCGGCGTCCGGCGGGGCCGCCGGATCCCCCACGCGTCGCCGCCGCCGCCCGCTGGCCGAGGTGATCCACCGCGGCCACTGGGGACGGCCCGGCTGAGCCGGCTGCGGCGTGGGTCGACATGACCGACAGTCCACCGAAACGGCGTGCCCACCGCCAGTCCCGCGGCCGACAGCGGGTCTGGGATCTGAGAACCGTGCCGGATTCGCGGGGTTTCCGCAGGTCAGCAGTGGGGCATAACCGACAGGACGGCGAAACACAACGGAAGGGAGCCCGGAACATGGTGGTCCTGGGACTAATTCCTGCTGATCATCGGCCTCGTAGCCAGTATCCCGGTGTTGACCTGGATCGGAGCGATCCTGCTGGTCGTCGGCCTGGTGCTCAACCTGGTGCCCATGGGGGGCAGCACGCGCAGAGTCTGGTAGCGCTGCACAGCGCACGGGGCCCCGAGCCGATCGGTTCGGGGCCCTCGCGCTGCCCCGGCCCGCTCCACTCCTAGCCTTGCCCGGTGGCTGATCCGTCCCCGCTGGTGCTGGCGCTGCTGGCGCTGGCCGGTCTCTCGGCGGGCTTCGTCGACGCGGTCGTGGGAGGCGGTGGCCTGATCCAGCTGCCCGCGATCCTCGTGGGCCTGCCCGGTGCCTCCCCGGTGCAGGTGCTGGCCACGAACAAGCTCGGCTCCATCTGTGGGACCACGGTGAGCAGCGCGACGTACTACCGCCGCGTCCGCCCCGACCCGCGCACCTTCGTGCCGCTGATGGTGCTGGCCTTCCTCGGCTCGGTGGCCGGCGCGCTCGCCGCCAGCCACATCCCCAAGGCGTCGTTCAGCCCGATCGTGCTGGTCGTGCTGGTGGTGGTCGGCGCCTACGTGCTGCTGCGCCCGCAGCTCGGGGAGTCCACCGTCCTGCGCTTCGCCGGGCACCGGCACACCGCCGCCGCGATGTCGACCGGCTTCGTGGTCGGGATGTACGACGGCGCACTGGGTCCCGGCACCGGAAGCTTCTTCGTGATCGCCCTGGTGGGGCTGCTCGGCTACAACTTCATCGAGGGCTCGGCCAAGGCCCGGATGGCCAACTGGGCCACCAACCTCGCGGCGATGTGCGTCTTCGTCCCCCAGGGCGCGGTGCTGTGGAAGGTCGGCCTGCTGATCGGCCTGTGCAACCTGGTCGGCGCCTACGCGGGGGCTCGCACCGCGGTGAGCCGGGGCGCCGGTTTCGTCCGCGTCTTCTTCCTCGTCGTGGTGTCGGCCTTCATCGTGCGCATCGGCGGCGAGGTCCTCGGCTGGTGGGCCTAGGAGGGTGTTGCCCGGCTTCCTATCCTTGGACGTATGTCCGGGCGTGACGAAGCGAGGCGTCACCGCAGCGAGCGCGCCCGCGACCTGCGCACCGGCGGCGACGCCGCCCGCGCCCGGATCGACCAGCAGAGCCGCTGGGTCGACCTGCAGATCCGGCAGGCGGTCGAGCGCGGCGACTTCGACAACCTCCCCGGGGCCGGCAAGCCGTTGGGGGAGCTGGGCTCGCCGTACGAACGGGACTGGTGGCTGAAGAAGCTCATCGAGCGCGAGCAGATCACCGGGGTCCTGCCCGAGGCGCTGCAGCTGCGCAAGGACGACGCGGAGCTCGACCAGGTCCTGGACCGGGAGTCGGCCGAGGCCAGGGTGCGCGAGCTGCTGGAGGTCTTCAACCGGCGCGTCGTCGAGGCCCGCCGCCAGCTCCAGGGCGGTCCCCCGGTGATCACCCGGACCCGCGACGTCGAGGCCGAGGTGGCGGCCTGGCGGGAGCGCCGATCGGCCCGCCGGGCCCCGGCGACCGAGGAACCGTCGTCGGCACCGCCGCCGCGCCGGCGCCGCTGGTGGCGGCGATGAGACGGGCAGTCGTCGCGGTCGCTGTCCTTGCGGTGGTCGGGCTCTTGGCCGGTGTCTTCCTCTGGGCACCTGCCCGCTCTTCCGAGGCGGAGCAGGCACCGGCGCGGCGCAGTGCCTCCCCGATGCCCGTGCGGACCTCTCCCTCGCCGCTCGAACCCCGCTCGAGCTGCCCGTCGACCAGCCGCCCGTTCGCCCCGACCACGATCTCGATGCCCGGGGTGGCCCGCGCGATCCCGGTGATCGACCCGCCGCGCGACGCCGCGGGCGTGCCCGGCGTCCCCCCGCTGACCACCGCGGGGGCACACATGTTCGCCTGGGACCGCGAGCAGGGCATCCGGCCCGGTGACCGGCGTGGCAACGTGCTGCTCAACGCCCACACCTGGCCTGACGGCAGCGCTCTGGGCAACCAGCTGCTCGCCGGCCTGCACCAGGGCGACCGGATCGTCGTGCAGGGGCGCAAGAACCGTTTGTGCTATCGGGTCACCAAGCGGATCGAGGTCCGCGCGGCCGACGGCTACCCGCCGTACTACGCGAAGTCCGGGCGACCCCGGCTCGCCATCATCGTGTGCAGCGGGCGCCGTCTCGGCCCCGGGGATTGGGAGAACCGCACCATCTGGTTCGCCACGCCCCGGGCCTGAGCCCGGTCACCGCAGCAGCTGGGCGGCGACGGCCTCGCCGGACCGCACCGCGCCCTCCATGTAGCCGTTCCAGCGCGCGGCGTACTCCGCACCGGCCCAGTGGATGCGACCGACCGGTGCCCGCAGGGCATGCCCGTAGGAGGTCCACACCCCGGGCGCGAAGTGGGCGCCGTAGCAGCCGCGGGTGAACTCCTCGGCCGTCCAGTCCTGCTCGACGTAGTCCACCGGGTCCGCGGCACGCGGCCCGAAGTAGCGCACCAGGCAGTCGAGGTACGACGCCCTCCGGTCCGCCGGGGACAGCCGCACCCAGTGCCGGGCGTCGTCGGCCTCGATGAAGCCGAGCATGATCCCCGGCGAGCCCCCCGGAGGCGAGACGTCGAAGGTCACCTTCACCGGACCGCGGTCGGACGCCACCTGCCCGTTCAGGCCGTCGGCGCGCCAGAAGGGTTCGTCGTACGCCGCGAACACCTTGGCCACCGCTCCGGCCGGCAGCTTCTGGGTCAGCTGGTCACGCCATGACGGCAGCGCCGGCTCGTACTCCAGACGGCCGGTCAGCGTCGGGGGCAGGGTGACCACGACATGGTCGCCGACGTGCTGGGCGCCGGCGCGCGTCTCCACCAGGATCCGCTCCCCGTCCTGGCGGATCCGCCGCACCACCTGGCCGAGGTGCACGGCGTCGCCGAGGCCCGCCGCGAGCGCCTCCGCGACCCGCACCGATCCGCCCTCGACCCGGTCCTGCTGAGCGCCCTCGTCGGTGGAGATGAGGTACTCCAGGTCACCACTGGACCGGGCGTAGAACAGCGCGTGCAGCAAGGACAGGTCGGCCGACTCCGCGGCGAAGACGGCCTCGCACGCGGTGCGGAAGTAGGCGCGGCCGGCGGGTGTGCGCAGGTTGCGACGGATCCAGGTCTCGAAGGTCTGTCCGTCCAGGGTGCGGGCCGCCGAGCCCTGCCAGGGCCGCTCCAGGTCGACCTTGTCCGCAAGCCGTGTGAACCGCAGCAGTCCCTGGCCGAGGTCGGCGATCGTGAAGGGGTTCAAGCGGGGCAGTGCTCCGCGGTGCGGGGCCATCCGCGACTGGCGGCCCCGCAGGTCGACCAGGAGCTTCCCCTCGTCGTTCCAGGTGCGGAAGACCCGCAGCCCCAGCTCCTCGACCAGTGCATACATCCGGTCGTGGCCGGGGCCGATCCAGGTGCCGCCGAGCTCGAGCGGCGCGCCGGCGATGGTGCCGCCGTGGACGCGCCCACCGACGCGTTGGCGGGCCTCCAGCACCGTGACCTCGGCACCCGCCTCGCGGAGCACGCGGGCTGCGGCGAGCCCGGCAAGGCCCGCACCGACCACGACAACGCGCACGGCCCCAGCCTAAGGCCGGTTCTGGCGTTCGCCCGGGCAGGCGAGTCGTGCACCGAGAACTGGCGAGGATCACCGAATACATTCGGTGATCGAGTTCGGTTTCACAACACGTACTGTGAAGCCGCAGCTCAGTGCTCCTGCATCGGGACGCGGACTCCGCGCTCGCGGGCGACCTCGGCGGCGTTGTCGTAGCCGGCGTCGACGTGCCGGATCACGCCCATGCCGGGGTCGTTGGTGAGCACCCGCTCGATCTTGCGCGCCGCCAGGTCGGTGCCGTCGGCGACGGTGACCTGACCGGCGTGAATCGACCGGCCCATGCCGACGCCACCGCCGTGGTGGATCGACACCCAGGTCGCGCCGGAGGCGGTGTTGACCAGCGCGTTGAGCAGCGCCCAGTCCGCGATCGCGTCGGAGCCGTCGAGCATGGCCTCGGTCTCGCGGTACGGCGAGGCGACCGAACCGCAGTCGAGGTGGTCGCGCCCGATCACGATCGGCGCCTTCAGCTCACCCCTGGCCACCATCTCGTTGAACCGCAGGCCGGCGAGGTGGCGCTCGCCGTACCCGAGCCAGCAGATGCGGGCGGGCAGGCCCTGGTGCTGCACGCGCTCCTGCGCCATCGTGATCCAGCGCCGCAACCGGTCGTTGTCGGGGAACAGCTCGAGGATCGCCTCGTCGGTCCTCCGGATGTCCTCCGGGTCGCCGGAGAGCGCCGCCCAGCGGAACGGCCCCTTGCCCTCGCAGAACAGCGGCCGGATGTAGGCCGGCACGAAGCCCGGGAAGGCGAAGGCGCGGTCGTAGCCACCCTTGCGGGCCTCGTCGCGGATCGAGTTGCCGTAGTCGAAGACCTCCGCGCCCCGGTCCTGGAACTCCACCATGGCCCGCACGTGCGCCGCCATCGAGGCCCGTGCCTCCTCGGTGAACCAGGCGGGGTCCTCGTGGGCGCGGTCGTGCCACTCCTCGAAGGGCACTCCCAGCGGCAGGTAGGACAGCGGGTCGTGCGCCGAGGTCTGGTCGGTGACGATGTCGATCGGGGCGTCCATCTCCAGCAACCGGGGGACGACCTCGGCGGCGTTGCCGAGCAGCCCGATCGACAGCGGCCGGCGCTCGTCACGCGCCTGCACCGCCAGCTCCAGGGCGTGCTGGAGGGAGTCGGCCTGGCGGTCGAGGTAGCGGTGGTGCAGACGCCGCTCGATCCGGGACCGGTCGACCTCCACGCAGATGGCCACCCCGTCGTTCATGGTCACCGCCAGTGGCTGCGCGCCGCCCATGCCGCCGAGTCCGGCGGTGAGCGTGATGGTGCCGGCGAGCGTCCCGCCGAACCGTTTGTCCGCGACGGCCGCGAAGGTCTCGTAGGTGCCCTGCAGGATCCCCTGGGTGCCGATGTAGATCCACGACCCGGCCGTCATCTGCCCGTACATGATCAGCCCGAGCTCCTCCAGCCGGCGGAACTCCTCCCAGTTGGCCCAGTCGCCGACCAGGTTGGAGTTGGCGATCAGCACCCGCGGCGCCCACTCGTGGGTCCGGAGCACTCCGACCGGCTTGCCCGACTGCACGAGCATCGTCTCGTCGTCCGCGAGCGTCGCGAGGGTGCGCAGCAGGGCGTCGTACGCCTCCCAGCTGCGGGCGGCCTTGCCGGTGCCGCCGTAGACGACCAGCTCGGCGGGGTTCTCGGCGACCTCGGGGTCGAGGTTGTTCTGCAGCATCCGCAGTGGCGCCTCGGTCTGCCAGGACCGCGCGGTCAGCTCGGTGCCCGTGGGTGCGTGGATGGGCAGCCGGGGGTTGAGGCTGCCGTCGGGGTCGGTCATCGCAGTTCTCCGATCACTGCTCGGCACGCGTCGAGCACGGCGCCGGAACGCACCAGCTCCACGGCCCTCTCGATCTCCGGGGAGAGGTGCCGGTCCGGCCCGGGACCGGCGACGCCGCAAGCGCGCAGCAGGGCCACCACCGCCTCGGTCGCCGGAGACGGCACGAGCGGTCGGCGCAGGTCCAGGGCCCGTGCCGCGGTGAGGACCTCGATGGCCAGCACCCGGGTGAGCCCGTCGATCGCCCGGCGCAGCTTGCGGGCGGCCGACCAGCCCATGGAGACGTGGTCCTCCTGCATGGCGCTGGAGGGGATCGAGTCGACCGACGCCGGGACCGCGAGCCGCTTGAGCTCGGAGACGATCGCCGCCTGGGTGTACTGCGCGATCATCAGCCCGGAGTCCACCCCCGGGTCGTCGGCGAGGAAGGGCGGCAGGCCGTGGCTGCGGGCCTTGTCGAGGAACCGGTCGGTGCGTCGCTCGCTGATCGAGGCGACGTCCGCGACCGCGATCGCGGCGAAGTCGAGCACGTAACCGAGGGGCGCGCCGTGGAAGTTGCCGTTCGACTCGACCCGCCCCGGAGCGCTGTCCGTGGGCTCGACCAGCACCACCGGGTTGTCGATCGCGCTGGCCAGCTCCCGCTCCGCCACGGCCGCGCAGTGCGCGAAGGTGTCGCGCGCGGCCCCGTGGACCTGGGGGGCACAGCGCAGGGAGTAGGCGTCCTGCACCCGGTTGCAGTCCGGTCCGCGGTGCGAGGCCACCACACCGCTGTCCGCGAGCAACGCCCTGAGGTTGGCCGCCGAGGCCGCCTGGCCGGGGTGAGGGCGCAACGCCTGGAGGTCGGCGGCGAACACGCGGTCGGTGCCCAGCTGCCCCTCCACCGACATGGCGGCGGCGATGTCGGCGGTGCGGACCAGGGGCTCGAGGTCGGCGAGGGCCAGCACCAGCATGCCGAGCATCCCATCGGTGCCGTTGATCAGCGCCAGCCCCTCCTTGGCAGCCAGCTGGACCGGCTCGAGGCCGGCGTCGCGCAGTGCCGTGGCGGCGTCGACCAGAGCCCCGGAGGAGTCGCGGACCTGCCCCTCGCCGGTCAGCGCCAGCGCGCAGTGCGCGAGCGGCGCGAGGTCGCCGGAGCAGCCCAGCGACCCGTGCTCGCGGACCACGGGCGTGATCTCGTGGGTCAGCAGGGCCGCGAGCAGCTCCGCGGTCGCCGGTCGTACGCCGGTCCGGCCGGTCGCGAGCGTCGAGAGGCGGAGCAGCATCAGCGCCCGGACCACCTCGCGCTCGACCTCGGGTCCGGAGCCGGCCGCGTGCGACCGGACCAGGGAGCGCTGCAGCTGGGCGCGCCGGTCCTCGGGGATGTGCCGGGTGGCCAGGGCGCCGAACCCGGTGGAGACGCCGTACACCGGGGTGGCCGAGGCGGCGAGCTCGTCGACGACACCACGCGCCTGCGCGATCGCGGCGCGCGCCGGCTCCGCGATCCGCACGGCCGCGCCGTGCCGGGCGACCGCCACCACGTCGGCGGCGCCGAGGGGGCCGGTGCCCACCTCGATCGTGGTGGCGTGATGGACAGGGGCGGACATGCCCCCATGCAACTCCTCCGGGCGCCCGGCAGCCAGCACCTGCGCACACCTCAGGTCTCGTATCCGAGACTCAGGCGTGCGAGCATGTCGCCTGGGAGGGGCAGCATGGGATTGGTCCGGTCGATCGCGGTCGCCGGCGTGTGCCTGGGCACCGCCGTGGTCACGGCCGGTTGCGAGGCGCCGCTGAAGCCGGAGTCGCGCACGTCGTCGAGCCCCTCGCCGTCGCTGCACGCCCAGGCGGCGGAGTCGCGGAGCACCCCACCGAGCTCACCGAGCTCCCCGAGACCGCGGACGCCCAAGCCGAAGCAGCCGGCGCCTCCGTCCATCACCGTGCCGAAGCTGCCGAAGCTGCCGCGGGCCAAGCCGCTGCGTGGCGGCCTGCTCGGCGCCGACGCCAGCTGGCCGCAGTGCCCCAAGGGGATGGGCATCCCGCAGAAGCAGGGGCAGGGCTCACCGATGCCGCTGGCGCAGGCGAAGTACGTGCTCCTCGGCCTCACCAACGGCCCCGGCTTCACCGCGAACCCCTGCCTGGCCGACCAGGTGGGATGGGTGCGCAGTCGTGGCCTGATGCTCGGCGCGTACGCCGTGATCAGTGGACCGAACCGACTCGTCCCGGCCGGCGCCACGACCAAGGGCCCCTACGACAGCGGCAGCGCCACCGGCCGGATGGGCAACCTGGGCCACCAGCAGGCCCGCTACAGCATCGCGGTGATGAAGCGCCTGGGCATCGAGGTTCCCGCGGTGTGGCTCGACGTGGAGCCGGTGCCGGAGTTCGACTGGGGGCGCGACACGGCGGCGAACGCGGCCGTCGTCAGGGGTGCCGCTCGGGCCTACCGGAAGGCCGGCTACCAGGTCGGCGCCTACTCCACCCCCGCGCTGTGGCAGCACGTCGTCGGCGACCTGCGCCTCGGCGTGCCCGAGTGGCGCGCGGCCGGCCAGACCTCCCGGGCGGAGGCGTTGCGTCGCTGTCGCCCGGACTGGTCCTTCCAGGGCGGTGAGGCGCTGCTCGGCCAGTGGGTCGAGGCGGGCAGGGACCAGAACGTCGTGTGCCCCGGAGCCCACCTGGTCGCCTCCCGCTGGTTCCACCGGTTCTGAGGAGCCCACCGTGACCCAGGTCCCCGCCGCCACCCGCGCCCTGCGCGTGCTGAGGTTCCTCGCCGGTCAGCCCGAACCGGTGGCGCTGGAGCGGATCGCCTCGGCCCTGGAGATCCCCCGGTCCACGACCTACCACCTGGTCAACGCGATGATCGAGCAGGGCTTCGTGACCCACATCCCCGAGCAGCGCCGGTACTGCCTCGGCGTCGCGGCCTTCGAGGTCGGCACCGGCTACGTCCGCCAGGCGCCGCTCCAGCGCATCGCGCACCGCCCGCTGGCCGGGCTGGTCGACCGCACCGGGCAGTCGGCGCACCTGGTCGTCCCGCACGGACGCGACGTCCTCTACGTCCTCGAGGAGCGCGCCCAGGGCCGGGCTCCGCTGGTCACCGACGTCGGGGTGCGGTTGCCGGCCCATCTCACCGCCAGTGGCCGGGCGATGCTGGCGCAGCTCGCCGACAGCCAGGTCCGCGCGCTCTACCCCGACCGGCACGCGTTCGTGGACCGCCACGGCCGCGGCCCGACCTCGCTCACGGCGCTACGCAGCGTGCTGGCCGAGACCCGGCGCCTCGGCCACGCCTGCGAGGACGGCGAGGTCTCCCCCGGGTTCGCCTCGGTGGCGGTCGCCGTGCTCGACCACAACGCCGCGCCGGTCGCTGGGATCGCCAGCACCTGGGACCTCCGCGACCCGGTCGACGTGTCCGCCCTCGTCGCGGAGGTCTCCCGCACCGCCGCGCTGGTCACCCGGCGCGTGGGTGGACAGCCGTCCCTCCTGGGCAGCCGCCCCGCCCCCGGGCCGGCGGCCCCGCCTCAGTGGAGCCGCTTGCCGTAGCTGGGCAGCCGGAACGCCCGCTCGTAGTTCCCGCCGACGAAGTCGGTCCCCCGGTTGCCGATGTTGGCGATGAGCGTGAAGCCGTTGTTCACGAACGACTGCCGGCACCGTTGCTTGCTGGCCTTGAGGGACTCGCCCGAGTAGTGCGCGCACAGGCCGTCGACCGGGAAGCCCGCCCGCCGCAGCTGGCGGAGGGTCTTGTGCCGCATGCGCACGTTGCGGCCGGTGTTGAACAGGATCGCGACCCCCTTGCGCTTGGCATACCTGACCAGGCGGAGGGTGGGGCGGACCGGCTTGCCGGTGTGGTAGCGGGTCGCCAGCGAGGTGTTGTCGATGTCGAGGTTCAACGCCAGCTTCCTGCCGCCCTCGGCCACCCGGTCGCGGACGTAGGCACGCGAGCCCCGCAGTGCCTTGTGGACGTCGTGCTTCCACTTCCGCTCACTGGGCAGCCGTGCGGCGTCGGCGGACGGCACCAGCACGGTGAGCGCCAGCACCGCTGCGGTCAGGGCCGGGACCAGCATTCGTCGTAGCACGGAGTCACCCACTTCCTCCCGAGGACCGGCGCCTGCGCCGGCGGTCGCGACCCATCGTGCCGCACCCCGGCGGGCCCTGCCGGCGAATCGGACATTCGGGGGCGCCCGAGGGAAGCGCCACCACCGGACCCACCTAGCCTTCCGGGGTGCCCGCGCCCGAAGCCTCCGCCGCTGACGTCTCCAGCGCGCGCAGGTGGGGCATGCTCGCCGCCACGGTGGCGGCACAGGCAGGCGCCTCGGTCTCGATCAACGGCGCCGCCTTCTTGATCCCGGAGTTCCAGGACCGGCGGGGACTCACCCTGGTCGAGGCCGGCACCCTGGCCGCCGCCCCCATCGCCGGAGTCATGGTGGCGCTCTACCTGTGGGGCATCGTCGTGGACCGGATCGGTGAGCGCAGGGTGCTCCTCGCCGGCCTGGCCGGCACCGCGCTCGCCGGAGCGGCGGCCACCCAGGCGCACCGGACCGCGCTGCTCGGCGCGGCGCTGTTCCTGGCCGGTGTCTTCGCCGCGAGCACCAGCTCGGCGAGTGGGCGGATCGTGGTCGGCTGGTTTCCTCGGCAGCGCCGGGGCCTGGCGATGGGCATCCGGCAGATGGCGCAACCGCTCGGGGTGGCGCTCGCGGCAGCCACCATGGCCGTGGTAGCCGCACGGCTCGGGCTCTCCACTGCCTTGTGGATCCAGCCGGCCGCGGCCGCGCTCGCGCTCCTCGCGGTGCTGCTCGTGGTGGCCGACCCGCCGCGACCCGAGGCCACACCGGCGCTCACCGCCAACCCCTACCGGGCCACCTCGTTCCTGTGGCGGATCCACGGCGTCTCGGTGCTGCTGGTCATCCCGCAGTTCATCGTCTGGACCTACTCCTTGGCGTGGCTGGTGCAGGCCCGGCACTGGAGCGCAGGGGCGGCCGGCGCCCTCGTCGCGGCCACCCACGTGCTGGGTGCGCTCGGTCGGATCGGGGCGGGGCAGCTCTCGGACATGGTGTCCTCGCGCGTGCGGCCGCTGCGGTGGGTCGCCGTCGCTGCCGGAGCCACCATGCTCGCCCTCGGCCTCACCGAGCAGTACGGCGTGGCGGTGGTGCTGCTCGTCGTGGCCTCGACGGTGACCGTGGCCGACAACGGGCTGGCCTTCACCAGCGTGGCCGAACGAGCCGGCGCCTTCTGGGCCGGGCGGGCGCTGGGGCTGCAGAACACCACCCAGTACCTCGCTGCCGCGGTCGCCGCCCCCGTGGCGGGCGCCGCGATCACGCGGTGGGGGTACGGCGCCGCGTTCGCCGCCGTCGCGGTCTTCCCGCTGCTGGCCGTGCTCGCGGTGCCTCGTCGCGACGAGTACAGCGGCTGACCCGCGCGGCGACCGCGTGACCGACCCGGATCTGCGTCGTTGGTCAGGCGATCCCTTTCCGGGCCGAGACCACCGGGAGTACGAACGCATGCCCTCCGCCGACCCGTCGCCCCGCCCCCGCGCCACCCGCCGACTCCTCGCCTCCGTCGGCATCGCCGGCGGTGCCGTCGTCGCCGCGCTGGTGATGCCCACCGGCCTGCTCGGCATCGCCGGCGCCGGCGCAGCGGACGGCTACAAGCAGCAGTACGCCGCCCGGGCCGCCACCCAGCTCGCCGCCCAGCAGGGGCAGCGCACCATCTACCTGCCCGACGGGTCGCACGTCCACCTCGACGGGACCGTGGACAAGCACGGCCGCCTGCACAAGGACCCGGCCGTCAAGAACGCCGTGTCGCGCAGTGCCCCGGTCACCAACCAGGAGACCAAGGACCCGACCACACCGCAGCAGGCCGAGGCACACCGCCGGGCGGCCGCCGAGCAGCGCTCCGAGTCCGACCCCGCGCTGACCAGCGTGCCGCTGACACCTCCGCAGCCCTCGGCGCCCACCGACCGCTACAACATGTTCAACGCCTGCTACGGCCTGCAGTCCTCGACCTCCGGACGCTGGCTGACCGGGCTGGACGAGCCGGCCTTCACCGGCACCGACCTCGACGCGGCCAGCCCGCTCTACTTCAAGCCCACGACGCTGGGGAAGTACCTCCTCTACAGCACCGCCCAGACCTTCCTCGACGGCGGCCGGGCGCAGGCCCGCTACGCCGCCGACCCGGGGACGACCAACGACTGGACCGTGGAGATGCCCCGCAAGGGGCTGTTCCGCCTCCAGATCCCGGGCAAGGGCTATCTCGCCGAGGGCACCGCCGGCCGCGCCGTGGTCGATCGGACCGGCACGCTGCTGGAGCTGCGAAAGCGCGCCGGGTGCGAGGACTTCCCAGAGATCACCACCAATGTCTCGGGCAACCCGTTCGCGGGCGTGAGCCGGGTGCAGGAGGTGCGCGGCTTCATCGACGCGCACACCCACGGCATGGCCTTCGAGTTCCTCGGCGGTGACGTGCACTGCGGCCGTCCCTGGTCGCCGTACGGCGTGGCCTATGCCCTGCGCGACTGCAAGGACCACGAGATGACCGACGGCAAGGGCGCGGTGATGGAGGCCTTCCTCTCCGGCCGCCCGAGCCACGACCCGGTCGGCTGGCCGACGTTCAAGGACTGGCCGGCGCCGGACTCGCTGACCCACGAGGGCACCTACTACAAGTGGATGGAGCGCTCCTGGCGCGCCGGGCAGCGGATCCTGGTCAACCTGCTGGTGGAGAACAACAAGCTGTGCGAGATCTACCCGATCAAGCACAACTCCTGCAACGACATGGACTCCATCCGGTTGCAGGCCAAGGACATGCACGAGCTCGAGCGCTACGTCGACGCGCAGTACGGCGGCCCGGGCAAGGGCTGGTACCGCATCGTCACCACGCCCACCGAGGCTCGGCGCGTCATCAACGCCGGCAAGCTGGCCGTGGTCATGGGCATCGAGACCTCGGTGCCGTTCGGGTGCACCCAGAAGGAGGGCATCCCGCAGTGCTCGGCCGCGTCGATCAACCGCCAGCTCGACGAGGTCCGTGCGATGGGCGTGAGCCAGATGGAGCTGGTGAACAAGTTCGACAACGCGCTCGCGGGCGTCGCGGGTGACACCGGCTCCACCGGCTACCTCGTCAACAGCGCGAACACCCTCGAGACCGGCTCGCCGTGGCGGATGCGGACCTGCAAGCCGAACGATCCCGAGGTGCACGACAAGGACCAGGACAACTCGGTCCCGATCGACTCCAACACGATCCCCGCGCAGGACGCGTTGTTCGGCGCCGTCGCGAAGGTCGCGGGTGTCTCGCTGCCGGCGGTGCCGGTCTACGGCGCCAAGCACCACTGCAACGCGATGGGGCTGACCGACCTCGGCGCCTACACGATCCACGGGCTGGCCGACCGCCACATGCTCTTCGACCCCGACCACATGAGCGTCAAGGCCCGGCAGTCCTCCCTCGACCTGATCGAGCAGATGGGCTACGGCGGCGTGCTCTCCAGCCACTCGTGGTCGACCCCGGACGCCTACCCCCGCATCTACGCGGACAAGGGCTTCATCGCGCCCTACGCGGGGGACAGCACCGGCTTCGTGGAGAAGTGGAAGCGCCACCTCACCTGGGCGAACCCGAAGACCTACTGGGGCTTCGGCTTCGGCGCGGACATCAACGGCCTCGGCGCGCAGGGCGACCCGCGTCCCGGCGCGGCCACGAACCACCCGGTGACCTATCCGTTCACCACCCTGGGGGGCGTGAAGGTCTACCAGCAGGTCAGCGGCCAACGGGTCTACGACATCAACAAGGACGGGGTGGCCCACTACGGGCTCTACCCCGACTGGATCCAGGACCTGAAGATGCTCGCGGGACCCGACATCGTCGAGGACATGGCCCGCGGGTCGGAGGCCTACCTGCAGACCTGGGAGCGCGCCTACGGCATCGCGCCCAACGCCTGCGAGTACACCGGCCAGCAGCTGGCCTGGCACACCTTCGCCAAGCGGTTGCACCGCGGGATGAGCGACTGGGACACCCTCCGGGCGGTCGGGCAACCGGACCGCCGACTGGGCAACGCCTTCACCTACTGCGGCCGGGGCGGCAAGGTCACGGTGAAGTTCTCCGCCGGCGGCAAGCTCCGCTCGGTCCGCCGGGGGTGACCCACGCCGCGCCCGGCGAAGTTACCGATAGGTAGCATTCCTCACACCGCTCACCCGCTGACCCGCACCGGATATTTCCGTAGGGTCAGCCCGACGCTGTCCGCGACCAGGAGTGTGAACGCATGACCCTCGTGTTGATCATCGGCCTGCTGATGACCGCCATCGCGCTCCCCCTGGCCGCGAAGCGGGCGTGGTTCCTCTTCAGCCTGATCACCGCGGGCAAGCCGGCACCGGACCGGGTCGAGAACGTCACCAAGCGCACCGCGCAGACGATCGGCGGCCAGTTCACCGAGGTCCTCGGGCAGAAGAAGCTGCTGAAGTGGACGATCCCCGGCACCGCCCACGCCTTCGTGATGTACGCCTTCCTGATCCTCGCCTCGGTGTACCTCGAGGCCTACGGCGTGCTGATCTCGCGCAACCCCGAGTGGCACTTCCTGATCTTCAACAGCTGGGGACCGCTCGGCTTCGTCCAGGACCTGATCGGCGTCCTGTGCCTGATCGGCCTGGTCGTCTTCTCGATCATCCGGATCAAGGACGCCCCGGAGAAGCTGGGTCGCAAGTCCCGCTTCGATGGCTCGCACCTCGGCGGCGCCTGGTTCACGCTGTTCATGATCTTCAACGTCCTGTGGACGATGTTCCTGTTCCGCGGCGCCTCCTCCGCGCTGGGCAACCTCGGCTACGGCAAGTGGGCGTTCGCCTCCTACGCCGTCGGCAAGGCCTTCGGCGGCCCGACCGACAGCGGTGTGGTCGAGGGCCTGGAGAAGGTCGGCCTGCTGCTGCACATCGGCGTGATGCTGGTGTTCCTGGTCTTCGTGCTGAACTCCAAGCACCTGCACATCTTCATCGCGCCGCTGAACGTCATGTTCAAGCGGCCGGACGCCTCGCCCGCACTCGGCGCCGTCAAGCCGATGATGTCCGAGGGCAAGCCGGTCGACCTCGAGGACATCGAGGACCTGGACGAGGACACCACCCTGGGAGTCGGGTCGATCGAGGACTTCTCCTGGAAGGGCATCCTCGACTTCGCCACCTGCACCGAGTGCGGCCGCTGCCAGTCGCAGTGCCCGGCCTGGAACACCGAGAAGCCGCTCTCGCCCAAGATGCTCATCATGAACCTTCGCGACCATGCGTTCGCGAAGGCGCCGTACCTCCTCGAGGAGGACGAGGCCAAGCGGGAGAAGCTGCCCGCCGACGTGCTGGCCGCCGCCGAGCGGCCGCTGGTCGGGGAGACCGAGGGCCCGGCCTGGGAGCCCACCGGCGGCGCGGTGATCGACAACGACGTGCTGTGGAGCTGCACCTCCTGCGGGGCGTGCGTCAACCAGTGCCCGGTCGACATCGAGCACGTGGACCACATCATCGACATGCGCCGCTACCAGGTGCTGGTCGAGTCCAACTTCCCCTCCGAGCTCAACGGACTCTTCAAGGGCATGGAGAACAAGGGCAACCCCTGGAACATGTCGCCCAACGCGCGCATGGACTGGGCCAAGGACCTGCCCTTCGACGTCAAGGTCGTCGGTGAGGACGTCGAGTCGCTCGACGAGGTCGAGTGGCTCTTCTGGGTCGGCTGCGCCGGCGCCTACGAGGACCGGGCCAAGAAGACCACCCGCGCGGTGGCCGAGCTGCTGGACACCGCCGGCGTCGACTTCGCCGTGCTCGGCAACGGCGAGACCTGCACCGGTGACCCGGCTCGCCGGGCGGGCAACGAGTTCATCTTCCAGGGCCTGGCCGCTCAGAACGCCGAGGTGTTCAAGGAGACCAAGGTCAAGAAGGTCGTAGCGACCTGCCCGCACTGCATGAACACGCTGAAGAACGAGTACTCGATGTTCGGCGTCGAGCTCGAGGTGGTGCACCACACCCAGCTGCTCAACCGGCTGGTCCGGGAGAAGAAGCTGGCTCCCGTCGCGGCGAACGGGGGCGATCGCCGGTCGATCACGTACCACGACCCGTGCTACCTGGGGCGCCACAACAACGTCTACAGCCCGCCGCGCGAGCTGCTGGACGTCATCCCCGACGCCGACCTCACCGAGATGCCCCGCAACTCCGAGCGCTCCTTCTGCTGCGGCGCCGGCGGTGCCCGCATGTGGATGGAGGAGACCATCGGCGAGCGGGTCAACGTCAACCGCACCAAGGAGGCGGTGGCGACGGGGGCCGAGCAGATCGCGGTGGGCTGCCCGTTCTGCCGCGTCATGCTCGAGGACGGTCTGACCGCCGAGCAGTCGGCCGGCAACGCCGGCGAGGACCTCGAGGTGCTCGACGTCGCGCAGATGCTGCTCGCCTCGGTCAAGGGCGAGGCGCCCAAGGCGAAGGCCAAGAGCAAGGTCGGCGCGGGCGCGGCTGCCGGCGCGACAGGCGGTACGGCGGTCGACACCAAGGCCGAGCCCTCCGCCGGGGACGTGACCCAGACCGAGGAGACCGTCACCGACACCGAGGACATGGGGCCCAACGCCAAGGCCTCGGGCGGCTCCTCGCTCTTCGACACCCCCGAGTCGGGTCCGTCGGAGAAGGACGAGGAGAAGACCGCCCAGGCCGAGGCCGCCGGCAAGGCGGAGACCTGGTCGGAGCAGGAGGAGGACACCGGCGTCGCCTCCGGCGGCGGCTCGCTGTTCGACCTCGGTGGCGGCGAGTCGCCCGAGGAGAAGGCCGAGGAGGCCGCTCCGCGTGCGGATGCGGCACAGACCCCGGCTCCGGAGACGACCGGGTCCTCCACCGAGGAGTCGTCCTCGTCCGACGAGGGCATCGGCGGCGGCTCGCTGTTCGACCTCGGTGGCGGCGAGGAGCCCCCGCAGAGCGCTGCCGAGGTCTCCGAGGACGGCGCCGGCGACGTGGACCGGTCCGCCGACGACGCCGACGCCGACGTCGCCGCCCCGACCGAGCAGGCTTCCGCTGCGGAGGAGGCCGCGGAGGAGCGGCCGTCGGCGGGCGCGTCCCCCTCCTCCGACATCCCCGAGGGCGGGTCGCTCTTCGACATCGCCGAGCCGGAGGGGTCCGCGGAGCCCGCGGCTGCCGCCCCGCAGGTCTCCGGCGACGGGGGTGGCGACCTGGACCGGTCTACCGACGACGCCGACGCCGACGTCGAGGCCCCGACCGAGCAGGCCACGGCCGCCGAGGAGGCAGCCGAGGAGCGCGACGACGCAGGCACCGCTCCGGAGCCGCCGGCGGGCGATTCCTCGGACGACATCCCGTCGCTGAAGGACATCAAGGCCCGGCACGCCGAGGGCGGGTCGGACACCGACGAGCAGACTCCGGAGTCGCCAGCCGAGTCCGGCACGCAGAGCGCCGACTCCTCCGCGGAGGGCACGGCAGAGTCGGAGCCCGCGTCCGACTCGGAGTCGAAGGCGGATTCGCAGGCGGATTCGGAGGCGGAGTCGGAGGCGGCGGAGAAGCCGAAGCCGGCGTCCTCCGGCGAGGCCCACCAGCCCCGCACCGACACCGAGATCGGCGAGGGCAACTCGCTCTTCGACCTCTGAGCTGAGCGCCGCCGGCGAGCCGACCGCACCCAGGTCTCGCTCGCCGGCGAGGTGCCGGGACGGGCGCCGGCCGGACCACGCCGTCCGGGCAGTTTCGGTACGCGTCATCGCGGTGACCGGGCAGTTCTGGCACGCGTCATCGCGGTGACCGGGCAGTTCTGGTACGCGTCATCGCGGTGACCGGGCAGTTCTGGCACGCCTGGGCGCGGCGACCGGGCACCGGTGGACCACACGCCGTACGCCCGCCGCGAGTGCACGCTCCCCCAGTCGTCTGCGATCGCCCGCTCGGTGCACCTGAGCGGCACCCGATCGCCCGCTCGGTGCACCTGACCGCGGAGTGAGGCGCGCCACATCCCGACCGCGCTGACCCGGGCGGGATAACCCGACCCGGTCCCGGCTCGTTGGCCCTGGTGTCCGTCGGGGAGCCCACCGGGAGGATCTCGATGTCCCGAGCACGCATAGGTGCGCTACGCGCCGTCGCCACCACTGCCGCGCTGTGCCTCACCGGCACCCTTGCCGCGACCTCGCTGACCAGCCCTGCCGCGGCCCAGACGCCGGCCCAGACGCCGGCGCAGGCGGCGGCACGAACGGCGCCGGCGAAGCCCGCCGCGCGCAAGCAGCACTGGAAGCCCCGTCCGGAGCAGTACTCCTCCACCGTCACGCGCAAGGACCTCGCGATCCCGATGTCGGACGGCGTCGTCCTTCGTGGGGACCTGACGCTCCCCGCCGGCGCCGGCGGCAACGCCGCGAAGGGACGCTTCCCCGTCGTGGTGACCATCACCGCCTACAACAAGACGGTGCTGGGCAACGGCGCGGGCGCCACGCTGGCCGGCGCCGACCCGGCGTACCTGGTCAAACGGGGCTACGCCCAGCTGACCGTCGACGCCCGCGGGACCGGCTCCTCCGAGGGCGTCTGGAACGCCTTCGACACCCGCGAGGACAAGGACGCGGCCGAGGTGATGACCTGGGCGCACCGGCAGCCGTGGAGCAACGGCAGGACCGCGATGACCGGAGCGTCCTACATGGGCATCAGCCAGGTCTTCGCCGCCTCCGGGCGCCCGCCGGGCCTCAAGGCGATCTTCCCGCAGGTCCCCGCGGCCGACACCTACCGCGACGTGGTGGCCTCCGGTGGCCAGGTCGACTCCGGCTTCATCCCGCTCTGGCTCGGGCTGGTCACCGCGACCGGGCTGATCCCTCCGGCGGTGGGCGCCTCGGACCCGCAGTCCGGGATGGAGACGCTGGCCGGTCGCATCGGTACGGCGACCACGTTCACCGGCCCAACCCTGGTCAAGGCGATGGCCGGCGGCGACACGGCCTACGACGGGCCCTTCTACGCCCAGCGCTCGCCGATCAACGTCATCGACAAGGTGCAGGTGCCGACGTTCCTCGTCGGCGGCGAGTTCGACCTGTTCCAGCGCGGCACCCCGATGCTCTTCGACCGCCTGCGACGCAACGGCGTCCCGACCAAGATGATCATCGGGCCGTGGGACCACCTGCAGGGCTCCTCGGGCGCCGACATCGGCGACGCCGGCTACGGCTCCCTGGCCGAGCTGCAGCTGCGGTGGTTCGACCACTACGTCAAGGGCATGAAGGACCGCGCACTGAACCGCGACATCCCCCCGATGACCTGGTTCGAACAGGGCACGGGCGCCTGGCGGACCGGTAAGAACTGGCTGGGGCGCGACCGCAGGGCCTCCAGCTGGCGGCTGTCCGGGAGCGCGGTCAACGGCTCCCCCGGCGCCCTCACCCAGGGCCGGGCCCAGGACGGCACCGCCCAGGTGCTGCCGCTCCCCGTCGCCGGCCTGTGCAGCCGCTCCACGAACCAGTGGACCGCCGGGGCGATGAACCAGAGCCCGCTGCCCAACCCGTGCCTGCGGGACAACCGGCTCAACGACCAGGCGGGCGTGACCTTCGACTCCGAGCCGGTGCGGCGCCCGGTGCGGTTCCAGGGGCCGATCAACGCCCGCCTCTACGTCTCCTCACTGGGCGGGGACGGGATGCTGTCCGTTGCGGTCGAGGACGTGGCGCCCGACGGCACGGTCACCCGGTTGACCGGGGGCTGGCAGGTCATCTCACTGCGTGCCTTGGACCGCCGGCGCTCGCGCTACCTCGACAGGCAGCTCGTCCAGCCCTACCACCCCTTCACCAAGGCCAGCGAGAAGCCGCTGCCGACCGGGGCGGTGGAGCCGGTCGACGTCGAGGTCTTCCCGACCGGCGCCTCTATCCAACCGGGTCACCGGCTGCGGATCGCGGTGCAGGCCTTCGACGTGCCCCACCTGTCGCCTACCGTGCCGCAGCTGCCGGGCACGCTGACGTCGATCACGATCCACAACTCCGCGGCGTACCCCTCGCGGCTGACCCTGCCCGCGCTCCGCTGAGCCCTCCCGCACCGATGTAACGCGGGGTTGTGGATGCTGAGTGCCTTCCCGGGGGTGCACTCAGCGGCCACAACCCCGCGTTACATGGCCGGTACCGGACCCTCAGGTGATCCGGGTGCGGTGGAAGTTGGCGTAGGACCGCGACGGAGTCGGGCCGCGCTGCCCCTGGTAGCGAGACCCGTACTTCTCCGAGCCGTAGGGGTGCGCCGAGGGCGAGGAGAGCCGGAAGAAGCACAGCTGGCCGATCTTCATGCCCGGATAGAGCTTGATCGGCAAGGTCGCCACGTTGGCCAGCTCCAGCGTCACGTGGCCGCTGAACCCCGGGTCGACGAAGCCGGCGGTGGCGTGGGTGAGCAACCCGAGCCGACCCAGCGAGGACTTGCCCTCGACCCGTGCGGCCAGGTCGTCGGGGAGGGTGACCACCTCGAGCGTGGAGCCCAGCACGAACTCGCCGGGATGGAGGATGAACGCTTCCTCCCCCGGCGCCTCCACCATCCGGGTGAGGTCGGACTGGTCCTCGGCCGGGTCGATGTGGGGGTAGCGATGGTTCTCGAAGACGCGGAAGTAGCGGTCGAGCCGGAAGTCGATGCTCGAGGGTTGGAGCATCGACTCGTCGTACGGCTCCACCTGGATCCGGCCGGCCTGGAGCTCGGTGAGAATGTCTCGGTCGGACAGCAGCACCGGGCCAACCTACCGGCAGGCGCTGGCCGTGCGCGTCCTCACACCGGCCGAGTGGTTGAAACTCGTTGCAGTTGGGCAAGGGATGTTGTCGGCGCTCGTGCAGCGCCGCATGCCCACACCAGCAAACGTCCGGGTCAGCGATGCGCCATTCCTTCCGTGCCGTGCTCCGGGGGCGCGGAACGCTTCTCCTCGCCCTCGCTGCGCTCGGCTCCCTCGTCCTGTCCTCGGTCGCCACGTCCGCGGCGGCGCTCGCCGCGACCACGGGCACCGGCGAACGGGCCTGCCACCGTCCGGTGCCGGATGCCCGGATCCTGGCCCCGCGCGGCCGCGTGGCCGCGGGCGAGGCCGTCGGTTTCACGCTCGTGGGACATCTCGACCCCCGGGACTGCCCCGCTCGGACCTTCACCATGCAGCTGCCTCGCCAGCTCGACCCGGTGCGCCAGGCCGGCTCGGCCATCGATGCCCGAGGCGCTCGGGTCGGTCGGGTCATCAGCCACCGGTCGGGTCGGATCACCGTGAAGCTCCGCCGCGAACCGACCGGGGACGCGTTCGCCGGTTCCTTCGCCGCCCGCGTGCGCTACGCGGTCGCCCCGGACACCCGCCTCGAACTGCGGTGGCGGCTGGGAAGCAGTGTGGTCGAGTCCACGCTCCGCACTGCCCGGTGCCAGGGTTGCCTGGGGCCACGGACCAGAGCCGGAGGCCGGGCGCTGCTCAACGGTGACACCGTGCGGTTCACGCTGGAGTCGGTGCGGTCGCGACAGGCCCGCGAACACGTGCGGTTCGGCGCTCATCTCGACAAGACCCTGCGGGTGCGGTGCAAGCAGGTGACCGCACAGCTCGCCAGGAACCGGCTCGGGCGGTGGGGCCAGCTCCGACCGGTGGGGCGACTGCGCCTGCACGACCTCAGATGCCGCCGGGACCACGCCCTGTTCAACCGCGGCGGGACGGTGGTCACCGGCTGGGTCCGAGTCCCACGGGCACACCGGTACGCCGTCCTCTCGGTGCGGGCGGAGGTCCGGGGGGTGGTGGCGAACCGCTACCCGATCTGGGGGACGACGGGACAGCGACACCACCGCAGCGGGATCGCGGTCGCCGCCCGGCGGTACCCGTCCCTGACCCAGCCCTCGGTCGACGCCGTTCCCGAGCCGCGGGCGACCAGCAGCGCGTCTGCCACCCCCACGCCCGCCCCCCGCCAGGCCCAGCACGCGTCCTCGGCGCCGGGTCGAGACCAGCGCGGACCGGTGGTGGCCACCACCGTCGCCATCCTCGCCGCCGGCCTGGTGGCGCTCGCCTTCCGCCTGCGCCGACGCTCGTCCTGAGCTCTGGGGGTGCTCGACACCGCTCAGGCGTCGGGTAGCATTCCTGCGCGCAGGCCGGCACGGTGCCGGTCACGCGGATGTAGCTCAGTTGGTAGAGCGCGACCTTCCCAAGGTCGATGTCGCGAGTTCGAGTCTCGTCATCCGCTCCATGTCTGCCGGCGACTCCCTGTCCGACGCCCGCTTCGGCGGCTTCCCCGAGGCGGCACTGGACTTCTACGACGACCTCGAGCTGGACAACACCCGCTCGTTCTGGGAAGCGCACCGGCACGTCTACGAGGCATCGGTACGACGACCCATGCAACTGCTCGTCGCCGAGCTCGCCGAGGAGTTCGGCGAGGCGAAGGTGTTCCGGCCCTACCGGGACGTTCGGTTCGCCCGGGACAAGACGCCGTACAAGAACCACCAGGGCGCGTTCGTCGCGGTCGCCCCCTCCGCCGGCTTCTACGTGCAGATCGGCGCACCCGGCGTACGGGTCGGCGGCGGGTTCTACCGGGCGGAGGGGCCTGCCCTCGCCCGAGTGCGGAACGCGATCGACGTCGAGCACTCCGGTCGCGAGCTGGAAGGCATCCTCGGTCGGCTCCCGGCCGCGGGGTTCGAGCTCGGCGGCGAGCAGCTGAAGACCGCGCCCCGCGGCTTCGACACCGGCCACCCACGCATCGAGCTGCTGCGCCGCAAGGCGATCACCGCGGGTCGTTCCTACGGTTTCGAGCCGGTGATCCACTCCCGCGACCTGCTCGACATGGTGCGCGGGGACTGGCGGGTGCTGCGCCCGCTGGTCGACTGGGTCGCCGAGCGGTTGCGCGACTGAACGGCGCGCGGCTGGGTCAGTCGCCCTTGCGCAGCGTCGCCATGGTGCGTTCGGGCTCCCAGTGCGCGCACATCGAGGTGATCCGGCCCTCGTCGTCGACCCGGTAGGTCGCGATCAGGTCGGTGTCGGCGAGAGTGCCGTCCTCCATGGCGGTGCTGAAGGTGCCGATGTTCGCGCACGCGTTGCCGTTGGCGAAGCTGTCGCGGATGGTGAAGTGGAACCGTGCCACCGGTGCGATCGCCATGTCCCAGAACGCCGCGATCGCCTCCTTGCCGCGGTGGCCCATGCCCTCGGGGTCGAAGAACGAGGGGCCGACCGGGTCCTCGAGGACGGCGTCCTCCGCGAACAGGGCGAGCCACTCGTCCTTGGCCTTGCGCGAGACCGCGTCGTAGGAGCGCTGGGTGACGCGGCGCACGGGGTGGTCGCCGTCGGGCGCTTCCCAGGTGACGTGCTCGGACTGAATCATCGGCAAACTGTAACGTGTTGCAGTTTGGTTGCATATCCGTGACGCCTCGGCGCGCTCCGGGCGCACATCCGTCCCTCGCCCTCGACGCCTCGGCGCGCTCCGGGCGCACATCCGTGACGCCTCGGCGGGCGGGGTCGAGGCGTAGGCGTCGCTTTGGGATAGGTCACACGCCGGTGCCCGACGGTTGATTCGGTCGTTGTCCGGGCAGATACTGGTTGTTACCCGTCGGTAGCAAGCGACTGCCCAGCGCTGCCGACCCCACGTCGAGAAGGGCTGGATCAGTGAGCCACTACAAGTCCAACATGCGTGACATCGAGTTCAACCTCTTCGAGGTGCTCGGCCGCGACGAGGTCCTGGGGCAGGGTCCGTTCGAGGCGATCGACCCCGACACCGCCCGCTCGATCCTCGCCGAGGTCGACCGCCTCGCCCGCGAGGACCTCGCGGAGTCGTACGTCGACAGCGACCGCAACCCGCCGGTCTTCGACCCCGAGCAGCACACCGCACCCATCCCGGAGAGCTTCCAGAAGTCCTACCGCGCATGGATGGACGCTGAGTACTGGCGCCTGCAGATCGACGAGGAGCTCGGCGGCACCCCCGGCCCGTCGTCGCTGAACTGGGCCATCGGCGAGCTCGTGCTGGGCAGCAACGCCCCCATCTGGATGTACGCCGCGGGTCCCGCCTTCGCGGGCGTGGTGCACCGCAACGGCACCGAGCGGGACAAGCGCATCGCCCAGCTGATGGTCGAGCGCGAGTGGGGCTGCACCATGGTCCTCACCGAGCCCGACGCCGGGTCCGACGTGGGCGCCGGCCGCACCAAGGCCACCGCCAACGACGACGGCTCCTGGAACATCAGCGGCGTCAAGCGGTTCATCACCTCCGCCACCAACGACATGACCGAGAACGTCATGCATCTCGTGCTCGCCCGCCCGCAGGGCGTCGAGGGGGCCGGCGGCCCCGGCACGAAGGGGCTGTCGCTGTTCCTGGTCCCCGAGTGGCACTTCGACCACGAGACCGGCGAGCTGACCGGTGAGCGCAACGGCGCCTACGTCACCAACGTCGAGCACAAGATGGGCATCAAGGTCTCCAACACCTGCGAGGTCACCTTCGGCGACCCCGGCGTCGGTGGCGGCGAGCCGGCGCAGGGCTGGCTGCTCGGCGAGGTCCACAACGGCATCGCGCAGATGTTCCAGGTCATCGAGAACGCCCGAATGATGGTCGGCACCAAGGCGATCGCGACCTTGTCGACCGGCTACCTCAACGCCCTGGACTACGCCAAGGAGCGCGTGCAGGGAGCCGACCTCTCCCAGGCCTCGGACAAGACCGCGCCGCGGGTCACCATCACCCACCACCCCGACGTACGCCGGTCGCTGATGACCCAGAAGGCGTTCGCCGAGGCGATGCGGTCCCTGGTGCTCTACACCGCCACCTGGCAGGACCGGGTGATGATCGCCGAGCACAACGGCGAGCGCGACGAGCTGGCCGAGCGGGTCAACGACCTGCTGCTGCCGATCGTCAAGGGCTACGGCTCCGAGCGCTCGTGGGTCCTGCTGGGCACCGAGTCGCTGCAGACGCTGGGCGGCTCCGGCTTCCTGCAGGAGTACCCCATCGAGCAGTACGTCCGCGACGCCAAGATCGACACCCTCTACGAGGGCACCACGGCGATCCAGGGCCAGGACTTCTTCTTCCGCAAGATCGTCAAGGACCAGGCCCAGGCGCTGGGTCACCTCGCCGGTGAGATCGACTCGTTCGTCAAGAGCGAGGCCGGCAACGGTCGTCTCAAGGTCGAGCGCGAGCTGCTCGCCAAGGCGCTCGAGGTCGGCCAGGAGCTGGTCGGGCTGATGATCAACACCCTGATGAGCGCCGACGAGTCGGCCGAGGGCGGGGACATCAAGAACATCTACAAGGTGGGGCTGAACACCACCCGCCTGCTGATGGTGCTCGGTGACGTCGTCTGCGGCTGGCTGCTCCTGCGCGGCGCCGAGGTCGCCCTGGACAAGCTCGGGGGCGAGGTCTCGACCGCCGACAGGGCGTTCTACGAGGGCAAGGTGGCAGCCGCGCAGTTCTTCGCGCACCACTTCCTGCCGCCGCTGACCGCGGAGCTGGAGATCGCCCAGGGCACCGACCTGTCGCTGATGGAGCTCGACGAGGCCGCCTTCTAGTCCCCGTGGATCGAGCGTGTCGAAACCCGCACGCTGACCCAGCACCGTCCCGGGCTCGGCGCCAGGTCCACCACCAGGTCCTGGCAGCCGGGCCCGGTGGCAATTCCGCCGAGGCCAGCGACGGGGTGCGCCCGCCACCGGTGATCCGTCCGGTTCGCGGTGATTGAAGAGCCCACCTCGGGGGAAGGCTGTCCACCGAACGAAGGGAGTTCTTCCATGGGTATCGGAGTAGGTGTCGTCCTGCTGGTCTTCGGCCTGATCTTCGCGCTGAACGTCGTGGACCTGCCGGCCAGCGTCGACGACGTCGTGGCCACGAACACACTCGGCTGGATCCTGATCATCGTCGGGGCGCTGGCCATCATCCTGGCCCTGATCATGAGCGCGCAGCGTTCACGCACCCACGTGGTCGAGGAGCGGCGGGTCGACCCGCCGCGCTGACCAGCCGCCCGCAGCGCCAGCCGGCCCGTCCGTCCGCATCCCGCGGCGGGCGGGCCGTTCCACGTCAGCTCACCGTGCGGTTGCCGACCCGCCCCGGGCCGTAACCTTCGGCCATGACCTCTGCTGCCGACCTCGCCCGGTACGTCGCGGTGTGGCACGACGCCGTGGGTGACTTCGTCGCACTCGCGCGCAGCATCCGCGAGGACGAAGGGGACGCGCCCACCGACCTCGAGGGCTGGTCGGTGAAGGACACCGTCGCCCACGTCGCCCACCTCGAGGCGGTCCTCGCCGGAGCCCCGGAAGAGACCATCGAGGTCGCGCCTGCTCCGCACCTCGCGGGTCTGATGAACGTCTACACCGAGCAGGGCGTGCTCGCGCGGCGCGAGCGTGACCTCGAGGCGCTGTGCGCGGAGATCGAGGAGTCGGTGGCCAAGCGGTACGCCGAGCTGCTGGCCACCCCACCGACCGACCCGACCGTCCCCGCGTCGCGGACCCCCGGTGGCGTGCCGTGGGACGTCCAGACCCTGCTCCGCAACCGGGTGATCGACGTGTTCATGCACGAGCAGGACATCCGGCGCGCCCTCGACCGGCCCGGCGGCCTGGAGACCGAGGCCGCCGCGCACACCCTGGAGCGGTTCGGCAGCGGGCTGCCCATGGTGGTGGGCAAGCGACTCGCACCTCCGGCCGGCACGGTGGTCAGGGTCGAGGTGCCCGGTGCCGACCGCTGGTGGACCGTCCGCGTCGGTGACGACGGCCGCGCGGCCCCCGCGGCGGACCACGCCGGGGAGCCGACCACGTGGGTCTCCCTCGCGGTCACCGACTTCCTCGTCCTGGCCGGCGGCCGACGCACCCCCGACCGGACCCGACCGACCATCCGTGGTGACGAGGAGCTCGGCCACCGTCTGCTCGCGGCCCTGGCGATGACGCCCTGATCGGAGAACCTTCCTGACATGCCTGCCCCTGCCTGGACCAGTCGCGACATCCCCGACCTGACCGGTCGCCGCGCCCTGGTCACCGGCGTGACCAGCGGCCTGGGCCAGCAGGCCGTGCTCGAGCTGGCCCGGCACGGCGCCGAGGTGCTGATGGCGGCGCGCAACCCGGCCAAGCTGGAGCGAACGATCGCCGGGGTCCTCGAGCAGGTGCCGACCGCGGTGCTGCACCCGCTGGCCATCGACGTCTCCGACCTCTCCTCGGTCCGACGGGCGGCCCAGCAGGCCGCGGCGCACGGCCCCCTGCACCTGCTGGTGAACAACGCCGGCGTGCTCGGCACGCCGTACGAACGCACCGCCGACGGCTTCGAGCTGCAGCTGGCCACCAACTACCTCGGACCCTTCGCACTGACCGGGCTGTTGTGGGAGCGGTTGGTGGAGTCCGGCGACGGCCGGGTGGTGATGATCGGCTCGCAGGCACACCGAATGGCCCGCACGCCACCCCTGGGCGATCCGCGGACGGACCACGGCCGCTACGGGCGCTGGCGCGCCTACGCACGGTCCAAGCTCGCCGACCTGATGTTCGTCCAGGAGCTCGACCGGCGCTGCCGGCAGCAACAGGCCCCGGTGCGCGGCCTGGCCGCGCACCCCGGGTACGCCGCGACCTCGCTGATGTCCACCGGCCGCAACACCGGCAACCCCGCGCAGCGGATCCGCCGGAGCGCCACCGTGTGGCAGGCCGCGTTCGAGCTCGCCGGGCAGCCGGCCGACCTCGGCGCACTGCCGATCCTGATGGCGGCCACCGCCGACCTGCCCGGGTCGACCTACGTCGGACCCGGCGGCCCGATGCAGATGCGGGGCTATCCCCGGATCGTGAGCATGTCCCGGGTGGCCCGGGACGAGCACGCGCAGCGCCGCCTGTGGGAGATCAGCGAGGCCGCCACCGGTGTGCACTTCCTCGACGAGCCGGTGCGGTGACCCGGTGCGGCTGCGTCCGATCGCCGAGCACGACCACCCCGACGTGCTCGCCCTCAACGAGCGCAACGTCGACCTGCTCGCCCCGATGGACGAGCCGCGCCTGCGCCGGCTGCAGGCGGTCGCCGACCACGCCCACGTGATCGAGGTGCACGGTCGGTTCGCCGGGTTCGTCCTGACGTTCGTGAGTGGCGCGGACTACGACGGGGAGAACTTCGCGTGGTTCGGCGATTGCTACGAGGACTTCTGCTACCTCGACCGGGTCGTGGTGCACGAGGACCACCGCCGCCAAGGGCTCGGCACGCACGTCTACGACGTGCTCGAGGAGCACGCGGCCCGGAGCACGCCCCTGTTCACCCTCGAGGTCAACATCGACCCGCCGAACCATCCCTCGCTGGCCTTCCACCGGGCCCGCGGGTTCGAGGAGGTGGGGCGGCGCGGCTCCCCCGGCCACGCCGTCACCATGATGGCCAAGTCGCTGCCGTGAGCGGAGCCGCATAGAGTCGCCGGGTGCGAATACTCGTTCTCGGTGGCACCCTCTTCCTCTCCCACGCCGTGGCGGCCGACGCCGTCGCCCGCGGCCACGACGTCACCTGCGCGGCGCGCGGTGAGTCCGGCGCGGCGCCTGATGGCGCCCGGCTGGTCCACCTCGACCGGGCGGCGCCGGACTGGTCGGCGCTCGACGGCTCCTGGGACGCCGTGGTCGACGTGGCCCGGACCCCGTCCTGGGTCCGCGCCGCCCTGGAGGCGCTCGCGGGGCGGATCCCGCACTGGACCTTCGTGTCCTCGATCTCGGTGTACGCCGACATGGCGACCCCGGGCGGCTGCCCCGACAAGCTCCCGCTCCTCGAGCCCATCCTCGAGGACGTCGAGCAGGACACGGCGGAGAAGTACGGCGCCAGCAAGGTGGGCTGCGAGCAGCTGGTGCTCGAGCGCGCCCAGCAGGCCTTCCTCGTCCGCCCCGGCCTGATCGTCGGACCCGGCGACCCGACCGGACGCTTCTCCTACTGGCCCGAGCGCCTGGCCGCCGGCGGGGAGGCGCTGGCCCCCGAACACCCGGATCTGCCGACCCAGGCCATCGACGTACGCGACCTCGCGGCATGGATCATCACCGGCGTCGAGCAGGGCCTCACCGGCGCCTACGACGCGACCAGCCGGGTGCGCAGCCTCGGTGACGTGCTGGGCGAGGTCGTCGCCGGCGTCGGGGGCGGCGCGGAGCTCAGCTGGGTGCCCGCGGACTTCCTGGCCGAGCACGACGTGCGCCCCTGGGCCGGCCCGCGCTCGCTGCCGCTGTGGCTCCCAGAGGACCGTCGGGGACTGCTCACCCATGACGTCGCGGCCGCCTTCGCGGCGGGACTGACCACCCGCCCGGTTGCGGAGACCGCGCAGGACACGCTCGCCTGGCTCCGTGCGCACCCCGACGCCACCCGCACCGGGCTCAGTGCGGACGAGGAGAGGGCCGTTCTGGAGGCCTGGCACACCCTTCAAGCCTGACGGGGGACCGCGTCACCGGCCGCTCCGCAACCCCTACCAACGGGTAACTCCCCTAGGTCATGCGCACAGGGGACCCAGGACGCCGGTGCCTGGGACCTTCGGGCCCTGATGGATCGATCCAATCCGGTCCTACGTTGGCGGGGAAGCGAACGAGAGGAACCCCGCCGTGAGGATCGTCGTCCCCATCAAACAGGTGCCCGATCCCACCTCCCCGGTGCGCTTCGCCGAGGACCGCACGCTCGACCGCGCGGGTGCCGACGCCCAGCTCTCCGAGCTGGACGAGTACGCCGTGGAGCAAGCGGTCTCGCTCGTCGAGCACGGGCTGGACGCGACCATCACCTACCTCAGCGTCGGTCCCGACCGGGCCACCGACGCGCTGCGCAAGGCGCTGGCGATGGGCGGTGACGAGGCGGTCCACGTCAGCGACACGGCGATGCACGGCTCCGACGCCCTCGCCACCTCGTTGGTGCTGGCCCGCGCGATCGGGCGGATCGGGTTCGACCTCGTGCTGTGCGGGATGTCCTCGACCGACGGCGAGATGGGCGTGGTCCCGGCGATGCTGGCCGAGCGCCTGCAGGTGCCACAGCTGACCTTCGCCAGCGATCTGGCGATCACCGACGGCATGGTCACGGCGACCCGCGACATCGGTTCGGCCCTGGAGCGGGCGGGCACTGCGCTCCCCGCACTGGTCTCGGTGACCGACCAGGTGGGCGAGGCCCGGTACCCGTCCTTCCGGTCGATCCTGACAGCGAAGAAGAAGCCGATCACGGTCTGGACGCTCGCGGACCTCGACCTCGAGCCGCAGGTCGTCGGGACGACGGCTGCCGCGAGCACGGTGCGCGCCGCGACCCCGCAACCGTCCCGCTCAGCCGGACAGGTGATCAGCGACGACGGCGACGCGGCCGTGCGGGTCGCCGACTTCCTGGCCGCCCACAAGCTGCTCTGAACGTCGGAGGAGATCCCCATGCCCGAGGTCCTGGTCCTGGTCGAGAGCGCCGGCGGTGCGGTCCGCAAGCCGACCCTGGAGCTGCTCACCCTCGCTCGCCGTCTGGGCGAGCCGGCCGCGCTCGTCCTCGGCCCCGCCGACGACGCGGTGGTGCAGACCCTCGGGGAGTACGGCGCCCGGAGCGTGCACGTCGTCGGGGGCGAGTTCGGCGACCGGCTGGTCGGCCCGCACGCGGCGGCACTGGCCGAGGTGGTCCGCCAGGTCGCGCCGGTCGCCGTGCTCGCCTCCGGCAGCCGGGAGTCGGCCGAGGTGGCGGCTCGGGCCGCGGTCCGGCTCGACTCCGGCATCGTGACCAACGCCGTCGACGTACAGCCTGGCGACGGGGGTCCGGTGGTGACGCAGTCGGTGCTCGCCGGCTCCTGGACCACGACCAGCCAGGTCGTGCGCGGCACCCCGGTGATCACGGTGCGACCCAGCGCCGTCCCGGCCGAGCCGGCGCCCGTCCAGCCGGTCGTCCGCACGCACGAGGTGACCGTCGACGTACCTGCCGCCGAGGTCCACGCGCGCACCCCGAAGCGCAGCACCGGCCGCCCGCCGCTCGCCGAGGCGAGCGTGGTGGTGGCGGGCGGCCGCGGTATGGGGTCGGCCGAGGCGTTCCGCGAGGTCGAGCAGCTCGCCGACGTCATGGGAGGGGCCGTCGCCGCGTCGCGGGCCGCCACCGACGAGGGCTGGTACGACCACGACTTCCAGATCGGGCAGACGGGCAAGACCGTCGCGCCCCAGCTCTACGTCGCCGCCGGGATCTCCGGCGCCATCCAGCATCGCGCCGGCATGCAGGGCTCGCGCACGATCGTGGCGATCAACAAGGACCCGAACGCGCCGATCTTCTCCATCGCCGACCTCGGCGTGGTGGGCGACGCCCACGAGGTGCTGCCCGCACTCACCGACGAGGTGCGCAAGCGCAGGACCTGAACCTGCGTCGACGGTTCGCCCAGGGAGGGGCATCCAGATGACCAGTGCCACCACCACACCGGTTCCCGCTCAGGGCCCGGGGCGGGACCCCGCCCACGGCGCGGGTGCAGGGTCCGCGGCGCCGCAGCCGGTCCACCGACTCGGTGGCCGGGGACTGGACCTGCAGACCATGACGCTGCTGCTCGAAGCGCTGGGCGACTTCGTCGCCGCCGAGCTGCCGGAGCGCAGGATGCTCGAGCTCGACCGCGAGGACACCTGTCCCGAGGACACGGTGCGGGCGATGTGCAGCGACGCTCTCGGCGTGCAGCTCGTCTTCATCCCCGAGGAGTACGGCGGCATGGGAGGTGGCGCCTTCGACTCCTACCGGGTCTGCGAGCAGATGGGTGCGGTCGACATCGGCCTGGCGACCTCGGTGTTCGCCACCTTCCTGGGCAGCGACCCGATCCTGATGGGCGGCACGGAGGAACAGCGGGAGCACTGGCTCGGCCGGATCGCGGAGGAGGGCATCGTCTTCGCCTACGGCGCCACGGAGCCCGAGGCCGGCAGCGACCTCGCCTCGATGACGACCACAGCCACCCCGGTCGAGGGCGGCTACCGCATCACCGGCCGCAAGCAGTGGATCAGCAACGGCTCGATCGCCGACGCATGCACCGTCCTCGCCCTGGCGCCCGGTGGGCCGTCCTGGTTCGTGGTGGAGCGGGGCGCCGAGGGGTTCACCTCCGCTCCCCCGGAGGACAAGCACGGCATCCGGCTCTCCAACACCGCTGCGCTCTTCCTCGACGACGTGTTCGTGCCGACCGGGAACCTCGTCGGCGCCGTGGAGGGTCGGGGCCTCGTCCAGGCCCAGCAGGTCTTCGGCTACACCCGGCTGATGGTCGCAGCCTTCGGCCTCGGCGGGGGCTGGGAGGCGCTGGACCGCGCGATCCGCTACTCCACCGAGCGCGTCCAGGGCGGTGCGCCCTTGAGCGAGAAGCAGGGATACACCCACAAGCTCCTCGTGCCGCACGCCGTGCGCCTCGAGGCCGCCCGGGCCGTCGTGGAGGAGACCGCGACCCGCATCGACGACGGCGAGGGGGAGGACGGGGCCCTGAACACCGAGGGCGCCATCGCCAAGTACCTCGCGACCGAGGCGGGCGTCGCGGCCGCGGACGCGGCCATCCAGGCCCACGGCGGCTACGGCTACACCCGGCCCTACGTCGTGGAGAAGATCCGCCGCGACGTGCGGATCACCACGATCTACGAAGGCACCTCGGAGATCATGGAGATGACCATCGCCCGGGACCGCTGGCAGCAGCACCTGAAGACGCGCGGGCAGCACTACCGGGATCTCGCCGGAGAGGCTCGCCAGCTGCACGGTGCGCACCCCGGCGTGGGCGCGGACACCGCGGCCCTGGCCCTGGACTGCCTGGCCGCCGTCCTGGAGGCCTGCCGGATCGGCCGGCTGACCCGCAACCAGCACGTGCTGCTGCGCCTCGGCGAGCTCGTGGCGCACGCCGAGGCGGCCGCAGCGCTGGCTCGCAGGGCCGCGGCTTGCGCGACCGACGCCCTGCCGGAGAAGGCGAACCGGCGCTTCGACGCGGACGGCCTGGCCACGACCAGCCGGGTGTTCGCCCGGGAGGCGGCTCTGCAGGTCGCCGAGGAAGGACTGCGCTGGATCGCGGGAGCGGCCGACCCGGACAGCGTGGACCGCCTGGTCGCCGCACTGCCGCTGGACGATGTACGCCGCAGCCAGGCCGGTCTGCTGGCGGACATGGACGAGGTCGCCCGCCGGCTCCCTGCCACCGGCGCGAAGCGAGGACCCACACGATGACTGCGCAGCTCCCCGGACCACCCACGGTGCTCAGCCCCATCGCGGTCGTCGGCGTCGCCGCGATCATGCCGGAGGCTCCGGACGTCGGGGCGTTCTGGCGCAACATCCGCGAGGGCCGGTACTGCATCACCGACGTCCCGCCCGGACGCTGGGACCCGGAGAGGTACTACGACCCCGATCCGGCCGTACCGGACAAGACCTACAGCAGGATCGGCGGCTGGGTGCGCGAGTACCCCTGGGAACCGATGTCGTGGCGGCTGCCGATCCCACCCAAGGTGGCCGAGCAGATGGACGTCGGCCAGCACTGGGCCGTCTCCGGGTCCCGGTCGGCGTTGCTCGACGCCGGCTGGCCGGGCTGGTCGGTGGACCCCGAGCGCGTGGCCGTGGTGTTCGGGAACGCCATCGGGGGCGACAAGCACTACCGCACGGGGCTGCGGATCAACTTCCCCGAGTTCGCCCGCGACCTGGAGCAGTCACCCTCGTTCGCCGCGCTGCCCGCCGAGGTCCGCGCAGCCGTCCTGCGGGAGTGGCACGACGGGTTCGTCGCGCACGAGCTCGACATCACCGAGGACACCATGCCGGGCGAGCTCTCCAACGTGCTCGCCGGCCGGGTCGCGAACCTCTTCGACTTCCGCGGGCCGAACTTCACCACCGATGCCGCCTGCGCGTCCGGACTGGCGGCGATGAGCGCGGCGGTACAAGGTCTCGCCACCGGCCAGTACGACGCCGCGGTCACCGGCGGCATCGACCGCAACATGGGGATCAACGGCTTCGTCAAGTTCTGCAAGATCGGGGCGCTCTCCGCCACCGGCACCCGACCCTTCGACGCAGGCGCGGACGGCTTCGTGATGGGCGAGGGCGCGGCCGTGTTCGTGCTCAAGCGGCTCGCCGACGCGGAGCGGGACGGCGACCGGGTCTACGCGGTGCTGCTGGGTCTGGGCGGCTCCAGCGACGGCAAGGGCAAGGGCATCACCGCGCCCAACCCGGTCGGGCAGCGGCTGGCGGTGGAGCGGGCCTGGGTGAACGCCGGGTTGAAGCCGGCCAGTGCCTCGGCGGTCGAGGCCCACGGGACCTCCACCCGCGTCGGCGACGCCGCCGAGCTCGCCAGCCTGGCCGACGTGTTCCAGGGTGCGTCCGCCGGGTCGATCGCGCTCGGCTCGGTGAAGTCCAACATCGGCCATCTCAAGGCGGCGGCCGGCAGCGCCGGACTGGTGAAGATGGTGCTCCAGCTCCACCACCGCGAGCTTGCGCCGAGCCTGAACTTCCGTGACCCCAACCCGAACGTCGACTGGGACCACATCCCGTTCCGGGTGAACACCGAGCTGCGCGAGTGGCCCGCTGACCCGGACGGCGCCCGGCGCGCCGGCGTCAGCGCCTTCGGCTTCGGGGGCACGAACTTCCATGCCGTACTGGAGGAGTACGTGCCCGGGCTCCACCGGGACGAGCACGCCCCGAGGTCCTTCGCGGTCGAGACGCCGGCGCTCGCTTCCGAGCCGGTCGGTCACGACACCGCGCCTGCGAGCGCCGAGCACGCAGCCGTCCCGTCCGGCGTGCCCGAGGCACGAGCAGGCGTCCCGCAGACGCCCCGCCCCCCGTTGCGCGGGGCACTGCTGATCGGTGGACGGGACGACCAGGACGTCGTCGTACAGCTCCAGCGACTGCTCGTGGAGACCGAGCAGGACGCCGGTAGGTTCCCCGGTTCGGCGCCGACCGCGCCCGACCCCGCACTCGCGCGGGCCGCGGTGCGCGTGGCCGTCGACTACGCCGACGTCGCGGACCTCGCGGCGAAGGTGCGCAAGACGCTCAAGGCGTTCGCCGCGGGCCAGACACCCGCGGCCCGGTCGCTGTGGAAGATGCTTCGGGCCCAGGGCGTCTTCGTCGGTCGGGGATCCGCGCCACAGGTCGCCTTCCTCTACACCGGTCAGGGCTCGCAGTACGCCAACATGCTCGAGCACCTCCGCGACACCGAGCCGATCGTGGCCGAGACCTTCGCCGAGGCCGACCGCATCATGACCCCGCTGCTCGGCCGGTCGCTGTCCTCGTACGTCTTCGTCGACACCGGCGACCCCGCGGCCGTCGCGCAGCTGGAGGAGGACCTCCGCCGCACCGAGATCACCCAGCCCGCGGTGCTGACCACCGACCTCGCGCTGACCCGGCTGCTGGCCGCCTACGGCGTGCGGCCGGACATGGTGATGGGCCACAGCCTCGGCGAGTACGCCGCCCTCGTCGCGGCCGGCTCGCTGTCGTTCCAGGCGGCGCTCGAGGCGGTGAGCGCCCGGGGTCACGAGATGGCCAGCCTGAGCCTGGACGACCCCGGCGCGATGGCCGCTGCCTTCGGACCGCTCGAGGAGATCGAGCGGGTCGTGGACTCGATCGAGGGCGCGGTGGTCGCGAACATCAACTCCACCAGCCAGGCCGTCGTGGGCGGCGGCACGGCTGCGGTGGAACGAGCCGTCGAGCTGCTCGCGGCGCAGGGGGTCACGGCGGCGCGGATCCCGGTGAGCCACGCCTTCCACACCTCGATCGTCGCCCCGGCCACAGAGCCGCTGAAGGCCGCGCTGCGGCGGCTCGACCTGCGTCCTCCGGAGCGGCCGATCGTCGCCAACGTCACCGGCGAGTTCTACCCACCCCACGCCGGTCTCGAAGCGGTCCTCGACCTGCTCGGGCGCCAGGTCGCCTCGCCGGTGCAGTTCGTCCGTGGGCTGCACACTCTCCACGACGCCGGTGCCCGGGTCTTCGTCGAGGTGGGCCCCAAGCGCGCCCTGCACGGCTTCGTCGAGGACGTGCTGGGCGACCGCGAGGACGTGCTCGCCCTGTTCACCAACCACCCCAAGAACGGCGACGTGCCGTCCTTCAACGCCGCTCTGTGCGGGTTGTGGGCCGCTGGCCTGGGCCTGGCACAGCCGGCGCCCGCTGACGTCGCCGACCCGCGGAGCGGCCCGACCGGGCCCGCCACATCCCCCACCACAGGAGTCCCGATGAGCAACGACACCTACCTCGAGCTCGGTCGGATGTTCGCCGGGGTGCTGGAGCAGGGCATGGAGCTCTACGCCGACGCGCACAGCGAAGCCGGGACCGCACCAGCGGGCGCACCGAGCCCTGCGGCGCCGCACGTCCCCGGACCGGTCGTGATCACCGGCGCTGCCCTCGGACTGCCCGGGGTGGAGCGGGTCTTCGACGACGAGAACCTGCAGCGCATCCTCGACGGCCAGCAGTTCATCGACACCATTCCGCACCGGCACCGCCAGCAGATGGTCGACCTGCACATCACCCGGCTGGTGAAAAGGGAGGCGGGCGACCCCACGTTCGAGGTGATCGACGACGAGGCCGAGGTGGTCAAGCTGGCCGGTCGTGGCGCTCCGGTCGACGTGGTCGAGGAGTTCGGGGTGGACCCCGACCGCGACGCCGCCCTCGACGAGGTGACCCGACTCGCGATCGGCGCCGGCTTCGACGCCCTGCGCGACGCGGGCATCCCGCTGGTGATGCGTTACAAGACCACGACGCTCGGCTCACAGCTGCCCGAGCGCTGGGGCCTCCCGGACGCGCTGCGAGACGACACCGGGATCGTCTTCGCCTCGGCCTTCCCCGGCTACGACTCCTTCGCGGAGGACCTCACCCGCTACTACACCCACCGCGGCCGCCGCGAGCAACTGCTCGCCCTGGAGGCAGTGCGCGCACGCATGCGACCGGACGACGACGCCACGGCCGAGGTCGACCGGCGCGTCGCCGAGCTCCGCCACCTGCTCGAGGTGGAGCCGTTCTCCTTCGACCGACGCTTCCTGTTCCGCTGCCTGTCCATGGGGCACTCCCAGTTCGCCGAGATCATCGGCGCCCGCGGGCCGAACACGCAGCTCAACGCGGCCTGCGCGAGCACCACGCAGGCGTTGTCGCTGGCCGAGGACTGGATCCGGAGCGGTCGGTGCCGGCGCGTGGTGGTGGTGTCGGCGGACGACGTGACGAGCGACGTCCTGCTGCCCTGGGTGACTTCAGGGTTCCTGGCCTCGGGCGCCGCCGCCACCGACGACTCGGTGGAGACGGCCGCGACCCCCTTCGACCGGCGCCGGCACGGCATGATCGTCGGGATGGGCGCTGCCGCGTTCGTGGTCGAGTCGGCCGATGCGGCGGCGGAGCGCGGCCTGCAGCCCGTGTGTGAGGTGCTCGGCACCGTCACGGCCAACAGCGCTTTCCACGGCACGCGCCTGGACGTCGCCCACATCGCCCAGGTGATGGAGGACGTCGTCGCCCAGGCCGAGCGGCGGGGCATCGACCGCCGCGAGATCGCCGGCTCCACGGTGTTCGTCTCGCACGAGACCTACACGCCGGCCCGCGGGGGCAGCGCAGCCGCTGAGATCAACGCGCTCCGCGCCACCTTCGGAGACCGCGCCGAGGACGTCGTGATCACCAACACCAAGGGGTTCACCGGCCACGCCATGGGCGCCGGCGTCGAGGACGTCGTGGCGATCAAGTCACTGGAGACCGGCATCGTGCCGCCGGTCCCGAACTACAAGGAGCCCGACCCCGAGCTCGGCCCGCTGAACCTGTCCCGGGGCGGCGCCTACCCCGTGCGGTACGCGCTGCGGCTCGCCGCGGGCTTCGGTTCGCAGATCGCCATGTCCCTGACGCGCTGGACACCCGTGCCCGACGGCCGGCACCGGGCACCCAGCGAGCTCGGCTACGCCTACCGCATCGTCGACCCGCAGCGCTGGCAGCGCTGGCTCGAGGAGATCAGCGGCCTCCCGGGGGCCACGCTCGAGGTCGTGACGCGCCGGCTCCGCGTCGTGGACACGGGCGCCCCTTCGGCCGCTCCCGCCGGACCGGCGTCCGCCCGAGCCACGGCTACCCCGCCGGTCGCTCCCGAAGCTCCGTCCCCGGTTCCCGCCGCGCCCACCACCGAGCCGGAGGCGCAGCGCGAGGTCGACGTCCCGAGCGTCGTCCAGGGGACGACCGAGCCGGCCGGCACCCCGGCGGTCGCTGCGCTGGCGGAGGACCGCGGGGGCGTCGACGCCGAGCCGGCCGCCGCGCTCGCCGAGGACGAGGTCACCAGGACCGTGGTGTCGGTCGTCGCCGAGCTGACCGGCTACCCACCCGAGCTGCTCGACCTCGACCTCGACCTCGAAGCCGACCTCGGCGTCGACACCGTCAAGCAGGCCGAGGTCTTCGCCGCCGTACGCACCCGCTTCGGCATCGAACGCGACGAGACCCTGCGCCTGCGCGACTTCCCCACCCTGGCCCACGTCATCGGCTGGATCCACCAACGCACAGACACCGCGACCCAGCCGACCGCCCAACCGAGCACCCAGCCGGTCCCCCCCGAGGCCCAGGACGCCCTGAGCACCGACGCCGAAACCGGCACCGACGAGATCACCGAGGCCGTCGTCTCCACGGTCTCCGAGCTGACCGGCTACCCACCCGAGCTGCTCGACCTCGACCTCGACCTCGAAGCCGACCTCGGCGTCGACACCGTCAAGCAGGCCGAGGTCTTCGCCGCCGTACGCACCCGCTTCGGCATCGAACGCGACGAGACCCTGCGCCTGCGCGACTTCCCCACCCTGGCCCACGTCATCGGCTGGATCCACCAACGCACAGACACCGCGACCCAGCCGACCGCCCAACCGAGCACCCAGCCGGTCCCCCCCGAGGCCCAGGACGCCCTGAGCACCGACGCCGAAACCGGCACCGACGAGATCACCGAGGCCGTCGTCTCCACGGTCTCCGAGCTGACCGGCTACCCACCCGAGCTGCTCGACCTCGACCTCGACCTCGAAGCCGACCTCGGCGTCGACACCGTCAAGCAGGCCGAGGTCTTCGCCGCCGTACGCACCCGCTTCGGCATCGAACGCGACGAGACCCTGCGCCTGCGCGACTTCCCCACCCTGGCCCACGTCATCGGCTGGATCCACCAACGGGTCCCGGCCACCGACGCACCGCCCACCGAGCCACCGGTCACCGAAGCCGCCACGGCCGCCCCCGAGCACGTCCACCCCACCACCGTGGTCGGGGACCTCGATGCCGTGGACCGACTGCCGCGGCGGATCCCGGTGCCGTCCCTGCGCCCCGCGCTCGAGCAGTGCGTGCCGACCGGCGTGACGCTTGAGGACGCGCGCGTGGTGGTGATGCGTGACGAGGGAGGCGTCGGCGACGCGCTCGTCAAGCGACTCGGGAGGGCCGGGGTGGCCACCCTGGTCCTGGACCCCGACGTCCCCACCGACGAGCTGCCCGGCCGCCTGGACGCGTGGACCGCGGAAGGGAACGTGACGGGGGTCTACTGGCTGGCGGCCCTGGACGACGAAGGAGCCCACGACGGGCTCGCCCTCGCCGGCTGGCGCGAGGCGGTCCGGCGCCGGGTGAAGACGCTGCACGCCACCATGCGGCGGCTGGTCGCGGACCCGGACGCGACCCCGTTCCTGGTCACCGCGACCCGCCTCGGCGGCTTCCACGGGTACGACGAGGCCGGAGCCACCGCGCCTCTCGGTGGCCTCGTGACCGGCTTCGCGAAGGCCTACAAGCGCGAGCGGCCGGCCGCTCTGGTGAAGGCGGTGGACTTCCCGCCCACCAGGAAGACCGCCGCGCTGGCGGAGCTGATGGTCGAGGAGACGCTTCGCGACCCGGGGTGTGTGGAGGTCGGCCACGAGGGCGGCCGCCGCTGGAGCGTCGCCCTCGTCGAGGCGCCCTTCCCGTCGCAGGACTCGCCCCTGCCCGGCTCGGCCCGGCTCGACGCCGACAGCGTCGTCCTGGTGACCGGAGCGGCGGGCGGCATCGTCGCCGCCATCACCGCCGACCTGGCGAAGGCTGCCGGCGGCACTTTCCACCTCCTGGACCTCACCCCGGTGCCAGATCCGGCGGATCCGGACCTGGTGGCCTACCTCACCGACCGCGACGGTCTCCGGTCGACGCTGGCCGCCCGGATGCGGGAGCACGGCCAGCGCGCGACCCCGGTCGCGATCGAGAAGCAGCTGGCCCGGCTGGAGCGTTCCGCCGCCGCCCTGACCGCGATCGACGCGGTCCGTGACGCCGGTGGCACCGTCCACTACCACCAGGTCGACCTCACCGACGGCGACCAGGTCGCCGCGGTGCTGGAAGAGGTCCGTCGCACCGACGGCCGCATCGACCTGGTGCTCCACGCCGCGGGACTGGACATCAGCCGGGCGCTTGCGGACAAGGAACCCACCGAGTTCGACCTGGTGCTCGACGTCAAGGTAGACGGCTGGTTCAACCTCCTGCATGCGGCAGCGGACCTGCCGATCGGCGCGCTCGTGGCGTTCTCGTCGGTGGCGGGACGGTTCGGGAACGCCGGCCAGACCGACTACGCGGCCGCGAACGACCTGCTGTGCAAGCTGACCAGCAGTCTGCGTCGTACCCGTCCCGAGGTCCGCGCCCTCGCGATCGACTGGACGGCGTGGGCGGGGATCGGGATGGCCACCCGCGGCTCGATCCCCAAGATCATGGAGATGGCCGGGGTGGAGATGCTGACGCCGGAGACCGGCGTCGCCTGGATCCGCCGGGAGCTGACTGCGCACCCGTTCCGGGGGGAGGTCGTGGTGGCCGGTGCCCTGGGTCTGATGGCGGAGGGCTTCCACCCCACCGGTGGGCTCGATCCCGCAGCGCTCCCGGGCGGCGGCACCAGCCCGCTCATCGGCGAGGTCGTCGCCGCGGACGTCCAGCAAGGACTGACGGTGCGCACGGTGCTGGACCCGACGCGCCAGCCCTTCCTCGACGACCACCGCATCGACGGGACGCCGGTGCTCCCGGGCGTCATGGGCATGGAGGCGTTCGCCGAGGTGGCCCGACTGCTGGTCCCCGACCACCACGTGGTGGCGGTGGAGGACGTGGACTTCTCGCGGCCGCTGAAGTTCTACCGCGACGAACCGCGCACCCTCACCCTCACCACAGTGCTGCAGCCCGCAGGGGCCGAGCTCCTGGCCCACTGCCGGCTACGAGCCGAGCGGGCGGTGCCGGGCACCGCTGAGCGGCAGGTCACGACCCACTTCACCGGATCGGTCCGGCTCTCCCCGCAGCCGTCGGCCGCCGAGCAGGTGCGCCCGGTCCCGACCCGGCACGGGCACCCGGTCGGCAGGGAGGAGGTGTACCGGCTCTACTTCCACGGACCGGCGTACCAGGTCGTCGGGGAGAGCTGGCGAGACGACGGAGCTGCTGCCGGACGGCTGACCGACGGGCTGCCGCCGGACCGTGACCCGTCCCAGGCTCCCCTGCTCGTGTGCCCGCGGCTCGCCGAACTCTGCTTCCAGACCGCCGGCGTCTGGGAAGCCGGGCACGAGGGTCGGCTGGCGCTCCCTGCTCACCTCGACCGGTTGGAGGTCCTCGACGAGGAACGCGTGCGGGCGGGCACCGTCGAGGGCGCCGTGGCCCTGGCTTGGCCCGCCCGGGCACCGGGCAGCTACGACTGCGAGGTCGTCGACCCCGACGGGCGCGTCCTGCTGCGGATGGCGGGCTACCGCACCGTCCCGCTGCCCGGTGACCTCGCCGAGGAGATCCGGACTCCGCTGCTGGCTGCCATGACGGAGGGCTGACCCGTGACCCTGGCCGCCGGTGCGCGCGAGCTCCGCACCCTGGGGATCGTCAACCGGGGCGAGCCGGCGATGCGGGCGCTGTCGGCCGTCGCCGAGCTCAACCGCGAGCGGACCGAGCCGATCCGCACGGTGGTGCTGCACACCGACCCGGACGCGGGTGCCTGGTTCGTCCAGGAGGCCGACGAGGCCGTCTGCCTGGGATCGGCCACCTATCTCGACGAGCAGGACGGGCACCGCAAGGCGCGGTACCTCGACGAGGCGGCGGTGGTGGAGGCGTTGCGGAAGGCAGGTTGCGACGCCGTCTGGGTGGGCTGGGGGTTCGTCTCCGAGCGGGCCTCGTTCGCACAGCGCTGCGAGGAGGCCGGCATCGTCTTCGTCGGTCCGCGCAGCGGGACCATCCGGATGCTCGGCGACAAGATCACCGCCAAACGGCTCGCGGAGCAGGCCGACGTGCCGGTCGTGCCCTGGGGCGGTGGACCGGTGGACGACCCCGGCGAGGCAGCCGCCCAGGCCGAGCGGCTGGGCTACCCGGTCGTGATCAAGGCCTCCGCCGGCGGGGGCGGCCGGGGCATCCGGGTCGTGAGCACCCCCGAGCAGCTGCCCGGCGCGCTGGTGTCGGCGCGTGCCGAGGCGGAGCTGGCCTTCGGTGACCCGACGGTCTTCCTCGAGCGACTGGTGCCTGCCGCCCGGCACGTCGAGGTGCAGGTCATCGCCGACGCGCACGGCACCTCCTGGGCCGTGGGCGTACGCGACTGCAGCCTGCAGCGGCGCAACCAGAAGGTGATCGAGGAGTCGGCCTCCACCGTCCTGGACCGCACCGCCGAGGACGCCATCAAGGGGGCCGCGCTACGCCTCGCAGAGACCGTCGGTTACCGCAACGCCGGCACCGTGGAGTTCCTCGTCGACCCGGTCACCCTGGAGTTCCTGTTCATGGAGGTCAACACCCGGCTGCAGGTGGAGCACCCGGTCACCGAGGCCACCACGGGCCTGGACCTGGTCAAGCTGCAGCTGCACGTCGCCGCCGGTGGGCGGCTGGAGGGCACGCCGCCACCGGTGCGCGGGCACGCCGTCGAGGCGCGGGTCTGCGCCGAGGACCCGGAACAGGGCTTCGTCCCGGCGCCCGGACGCGTCGCGATGCTGCGCCTGGCCTCGGGCACGGGGGTGCGGATCGACTCGGGGACGCGCGAGGGGGACACCGTCGCTGCAGAGTTCGACTCGATGATCGCCAAGGTCATCGCCTGGGGTCGGGACCGGGAGGAGGCCCTGGCGCGGCTCCGCCGGGCGCTGGGTCAGAGCGCTGTCGTCATCGAGGGCGGGGCCACGAACCGTGCCTTCCTCCTCGGTCTGCTGGACCGGCCCGAGGTGCGCTCCGGCGAGTTCGACAACCGGTGGCTCGACCGCCTGACGGCGGCGGACGGGCACCTGCCCGAGCCCTCCCCGGTGGCCCTGCTGGCAGCGGCTGTGGAGGCCTACAACGCCGACCACGCCGGCGTGCAGGCGGCCTTCCACGCGGCCGCGCGCCGGGGCCGACCGGAGCCTCCCACGCGCGTCGGCACGCGCGTGCAGCTGCGGTACGCCGGCGTGACCTACGACCTCGAGATCCTCCGCACCTCCCCGGGCAGCTACCGGGCCCAGTGGGACGGGGGTGCGGCAGACGTCGACGTCGACGTGCTCAACGAGTACGAGCGCCGGATCACCTGCGGCGGGGCCCGCTACCGGGTCATCGCCGTCACCCAGGGGGCCACCTTCCGGGTCATCGTCGACGGGGGTGCCCACCTGGTCGAGCGTGACGACGGCGGCGTGGTGCGAGCGGCGTGGCCGGCCTTCGTCGTCTCGGTGCTGGTCCGGCCGGGCGAGCACGTGGTCGAGGGGCAGCCCATCGCGGTGCTGGAGTCGATGAAGATGGAGTCGACGGTGGTGGCGCCGTACGCCGGCGAGGTCTCCTCCGTGGACGTGGTGGCCAAGGCCCAGGTGAGCCCCGGCGCACCGCTCGTCCGGATCCGGGCCGCGGACGGCGGCGCCGGGCGGACCAGCCCAGGACGATCGCTCGACGTCACCGGGCTGGAGGCCCGGCCCGCCCCCGGGACGCCGATCTGCCAGCGGGTCTTCGGGTCGCTGCGCGACTACCTGCTCGGCTACGACCGGGATCCGGCGACGCTGCGCCGACTGCTCGTGGAGCAACGCCGGCTCGGCGAGGTCAGCCCGCCCGACGATCCGGGTCTGCTCGAGTGCGAGGACGGGCTGCTCGACCTCTTCGCCGAGGTCGGGGCCTTGTACCGACCCCGCACGGAGACCAACCCGGACGACGCGCTGACCGCGTCCGGGACCCAGGAGTACCTGCTCTCGTTCCTGCAATGGCTCGACGCCGAGCGGGCCGGGCTCCCCGCGGAGTACCGGAGCCGACTGCAGGCCGCGCTCGCGCGCTACGGCGTCACCTCCCTGGAGCGCAGCGCGGACCTCGACGCCGCCGTGGTCTGGATGTTCCGGTCCTTCGCCCGGGTCGCCGAGCTCGTCCCCGTCGTGGTGTCGGTGCTCGAGCGGCGGCTGCACCAGGTCGATGCACTGGCCGGCCTCGCTGACGACGAGATGCGGGCGCGGCTGGACCGGCTGGCTTCCGCTACCCAGGGTCGCCACCAGAGCCTCGCCGAGCTGGCGCGCGACGTCCGGTTCCACTTCTTCGACGAGCCCGTGCTCGAGGCGGTGACGGCGGCGGAGCGCGACCGCAACGAGGGTCTCCTCGACGCCCTGCAGCAGGACCCCCACCGGCCGGACCGCGAGTCGGCGGTGCTGCGGCTGGTGCAGTCGGCCCACCCCCTGCGGGGATCGTTGCTGCGCCGGTGGCTCGCCTCGTCGGAGGAGTCGCTGCACCGGGTGGTCCTCGAGATCTACACGCGCCGTTTCTACCGCACCCGGGAGCTGCACGACCTGCGTTTCGTCCAGTACGGCGGCCACCTGCTGTGCGTCTCGGAGTACGACCTGGGCAACAAGCACATCCGGCTCGTCGTCGCCTACACCGAGCTCCGGGAGCTGCCCTCGCTCGCCGACGCGGTGGCGGAGCATCTGCTCGCCGACCCCACCGACCGCTCCGTGGTCGTCGACGCCGCCACCTGGCGCACGGGGGACCATGTGCCTGCCGAGGTGACCGCCGAGCAGGTCGGGGCTCTGCTGGCGCACTGCCGATTCGGGGTCACCCCGTGGCGCCTGGACCTGACCATCACCAGCACCGGAGGCTCCCGGGCCGAGCACTTCCGCACCGTCCACCTCACCTACCGGCCCACCGCCGGCGGCGGTCTCACCGAGGACCTCCTCTACCGCAACCTGCACCCGATGCTGGCCAAGCGGCTCGACCTGTGGCGGCTGTCCAACTTCCGGCTGCGCCGGCTCGCCTCGGCCGAGGACGTCTACCTCTTCGACGGCGTGGCCCACCAGAACCCGAAGGACCACCGGCTGTTCGCGCTCGCCGAGGTCCGGGACCTCACCGCGGTTCCGGACGGCGCCGGCAACCTGACCTACCCGTGGCTGGAACGGATGGGGCTGCAGGCCCTCGCCGCGATGCGCACCGCGCTGGCGAGGTACCCCGTCCGGGAGCGGCCGAGGGCCAACCGGATCGTGCTCTACGTCAGGACCCCCTGGGAGGTCCCGCGGTCGCTGTGGCTGGAGCTGGCCCGGCGGTTCGCCCCGCTGGCCGGAGGCGCCGAGCTGGACAAGGTCACGCTCCGGGTCCAGATCCCCGAGGACGACGGCACCCTGCGGGACGCGGTCCTCGAGGCGCGGGTGAACGCACACGGCGCGAGCGTCGTGGAGCGCGCCCCCGGCGAGGAGCCGGTCCGGCCGCTGACCCCCTACGCCCAGAGGGTGTTGCTGGCGCAGCGGTTCGGCGCGCCGTACCCCTATGAGATCGTGCGGATGCTGGCGCCCGCCCCCGGGGACTCCGCCGAGTTCCCACCCGGCACGTTCGTCGAGCACGACCTCGACGAGGAGGGCCACCTCCGGCCGGTGGAGCGCGCGCCCGGCAACAACACCGCCAACGTGGTGGTCGGCCTGCTGACCAGCCACACGCCCCAGGTGCCCGAGGGCATGACCCGGGTGGCCCTGCTCGGCGACCCGACCCGGGGGTTGGGCAACCTCGCCGAACCGGAGTGCCGCAGGATCCTGGCCGCGCTGGCGCTGGCCCGGGAGCTGGGGGTGCCGGTCGAGTGGTTTGCGGTGTCCTCCGGAGCCCTGATCGCCATGGAAAGCGGCACCGAGAACATGGACTGGATCGCGGCGGTGCTGCGGGGCCTGATCGAGCACACCCAGGCGGGCCACGAGATCAACATCGTCGTGACCGGCGTCAACGTCGGCGGGCAGCCGTACTGGAACGCCGAGGCCACGATGCTCATGCACACCAGGGGTGTCCTGGTGATGACCCCGCGCAGCGCCATGGTCCTCACCGGCAAGCAGGCGCTGGACTTCTCCGGCGGCGTCTCGGCCGAGGACAACCTCGGCATCGGAGGCTTCGACCGGGTGATGGGCGCCAACGGGCAGGGCCAGTACTGGGCGCCGACCTTCGAGGACGCCTGCCGGATCCTGATGCGGCACTACGAGAGCTGTTACGTGGTGCCCGGTGAGCGGTTCCCCCGCCGGATGCCGACGATCGACCCGGTCGAGCGCGACGTACGCACCTCGGCGCACGCGCCGGTGCCCGGCACCGACATGCGCACGGTCGGCGACGTGTTCTCCGCCGAGCACAACGCCGAGCGCAAGAAGCCGTTCGACATCCGCTCGGTGATGCGGGCGGTGACCGACACCGACTCCGAGCCGCTCGAGCGCTGGTGGGCCTGGCGGGGCGGCGAGACCTCCGTGGTCTGGGACGCGCGGATCGGCGGCATCGCGGTGTGCCTGCTCGGCCTCGAGTCCCGGACCCTGGCGCGGCGGGGCTTCGTGCCCGCGGACGGACCACCGTCGTGGACCTCCGGGACCCTCTTCCCGCAGTCGGCCCGCAAGACCGCGCGCGCCGTCAACGCCGCGAGCGGCAACCGACCCCTGGTCGTGCTCGCCAATCTCTCCGGCTTCGACGGGTCACCGGAGTCGATGCGCCACTGGCAGCTCGAGTACGGCGCCGAGATCGGCCGCGCGGTCACGAACTTCGACGGACCGATCGTGTTCGTGGTCATCTCGCGCTACCACGGCGGTGCCTTCGTCGTGTTCTCCAAGCAGCTCAACGAGTCGATGGAGATTGCCGCGGTGGAGGGCTCCTACGCCTCGGTGATCGGCGGCGCGCCCGCGGCGGCGACCGTGTTCGCGCGCGAGGTGCGCGGACGGACCGAGGCCGACCCACGGGTCCAGGAGCTGCGCCGGGCCATGGAGGGGACCGACGGCCCCGAGGCGGGCCGCCTGCGTGCCCGGCTCCTCCGGGTCACCGAAGAGGTCAGGTCGGAGAAGCTCGGCGAGGTGGCCGAGGAGTTCGACGGCGTCCACACCGTCCAACGCGCCCAGGAGGTCGGCTCGGTCGACCGCATCATTCCCGCAGCAGAGCTGCGGCCGTACCTCGTCGACGCGCTCGAGCGTGGAATCCGCCGCGCCGAGAACGGCGCCGACGAGTCCTCGGGAGTCAGTCGACCACCGGACGGTCGACCCAGGAGTGCACCGGTTCCGCGCCCACGAGCCGAGTCGAACCGGTGAGCTCCTCCGGAGGCGGGAAGTCGGTCACGGCAGTGGCGGTGAGCAGGAACCGGCCGTCCCGCCGCCACCAGCCCGGGAAGCGCCGCCCGTCCGCCGAGGCCACCCGCAGCCGGCCCCACCCGTCCTGACCGGCGCCGAGCACCGTCACCTCGACGCTGCGGGTGTCTCGCCGCAACCCGGTGCGCAGCACCTTCAGTGCGCTCTCCTTGGCCGACCACAGCAGGTTGGCTGCCGCGTCCGGTTCGTCCTGGGCGGCGACGTACTCCTGCTCGAGGGGAGTGAGGAAGTCGGCGACGAAGCCCTCCGAGCGTGGCTCCACGATCTCCAGGTCGCACCCCACCTGACCGGCCTGCGCGCCCACCAGGCACACCGCGAAGCCGGCGCGGTCCGAGAGCGAGACCTCCAGGTCGGAGGTCCTCCCGTCCACCAGGACGTACGGCGCACCACCGGGGTGGTTCCGGACCTCGATGCGCGCCAGCGACGCCTCGTCGGTCGACAGCCCGGACACCGCGGCCACGGCCTGCTTGCCGACCCAGCGGCGCAGGAGGTACTCGGTGCGGCGCTTGGTGAACCTCAGCTGCGCGAGCCGCCCGGCCTCACCCGCGGTCAGCCACGCCGGCCCCGGCGGGATCTCGCGCTCGCCTCTCGCCATCCAGCGGTGGCGGACCACCGTGGACGGTCGGGCCGGCCCCGGCACGTCGGTCATCTCACCTCCGAGGCCTCCAGCACGGGCTCGGTCACGGAGCCCCTCTGCTCGCTAGTCTCCCCTCGTGACCCGGAAGAGTGCGCAGGACCTGCTGGACCACGTCCTGGACCCCGGCTCGTGGCGGCGCTGGGACGAGCCGCCGTCACGGGCAGGGATCACCCCGGAGTACGCCACCGTCCTAGCCCGCGCCGAGGAGAAGGCCGGTGTCGACGAGTCCGTGGTCACCGGTGCGGGCCTGCTCCGCGGGCGCCGGGTCGCCGTCGTGGCCGGGGAGTTCGACTTCCTTGCCGGGTCCATCGGCCGCGACGCCGCCGACCGGCTCATCGCGGCGGTGGAGCGGGCCACCCGGGAGCGGCTGCCGCTCCTCGCGGCCCCCTGCAGCGGCGGCACCCGAATGCAGGAAGGCACCCCGGCCTTCGTGCAGATGATCCGCATCGCCGCCGCGATCGCCGGCCACAAGTCCGCCGGGCTGCCCTACCTGGTCTACCTCCGCCACCCCACCACCGGCGGCGTGATGGCTTCCTGGGGATCCCTGGGACACATCACGGCCGCGGAGCCGGGCGCCCTGGTCGGCTTCCTCGGTCCGCGGGTCTACGAGGCGATGTACGGCACGCCCTTCCCCGAAGGGGTGCAGCGGGCCGAGAACCTCGTGGCGCACGGCATCATCGACGCAGTCCTCCCGCACGACGAGCTCGGCGACCTGCTCGACCGGGCCCTGCGGGTCCTGCTGCCGGGCGAGGTGGCCCCGGTGCCGGCACTCCCCGACGAGGAGATCCCGGCGATCGACGCCTGGGAGGCGGTCACCCGCTCCCGACGCACCGACCGGCCCGGCGTACGACGCCTGCTCAGGTATGCCGCCGACGACGTGATCACCCTCAACGGCACCGGCCGCCGCAAGGAGGAGCCGGGGCTGCTCATCGCGCTCGCGCGGTTCGGGAAGTCCGGCTGCATCCTGCTCGGACAGGACCGGCGCGGACAGGCGATCGGCAGCCCGCTCGGTCCCGGCGCCCTGCGCGAGGCGAGGCGGGGGATGGCCCTGGCTGTCGAGCTGGGCCTTCCCCTGGTCACGGTCATCGACACCCCAGGGGCAGCGCTCTCGGCGGACGCCGAGGAGGGCGGCCTCGCCGGCGAGATCGCGCGGTGCCTGGCCGACCTGGTCACGCTGCGCGCCCCGACGCTGTGCCTGATGCTCGGGGAGGGCAACGGCGGTGGCGCGCTCGCGCTGCTGCCCGCCGACCGGGTCGTCGCCGCCCAGCACGCCTGGCTCTCGCCGTTGCCCCCGGAGGGCGCGAGCGCGATCGTGCACCGCGACACCGACCACGCCGCGGAGATGGCGCGCTCCCAGCACGTGCTCGCCACCGAGCTGCGCCGGCGCGGGGTGGTCGACCGGATCGTGCCCGAGCATCCCGACGCCGCCGAGGAGCCCGAGGAGTTCTGCCGCCGGGTGGGCGACGCGCTCCGCTTCGAGCTGGCCCGCCTCGCCACCCAGGAGCCCGCCGACCTGGTCCGTACCCGGGCGGAGCGGTTCCGGGCCTGAGGTTTCCCTGGTCCACCCGGGAACCCGACCCGGCGCTCGACACTAGAACGTGTTTCAGTTTGAATACGCCCCATGGAATGCTCGGTGGTGCTCTTCACCAGTGACCGGGGGATCGCGCCGGCGGATGCGGCCACGGCGGCGGAGGAGGCGGGGTTCCACGGGTTCTACGTCCCCGAGCACTCCCACATCCCGACCAGCCGTGACTCCGCGCACCCGGGCACGGGCGGGGAGATCCCCGACGACCGCTACCTGCGCATCCTGGACCCCTGGGTCGCGCTGGCCTCCGCAGCCACGGCCACCAGCCGGATCCGGCTCGGCACCGCCGTCGCGCTGCCGATGGAGCACGACCCGATCACGCTGGCCAAGACGATCGCCACGCTCGACCACCTCTCCGGTGGTCGGGTGACCCTCGGCGTGGGCTTCGGCTGGAACGTCGAGGAGCTCGAGGACCACGGCGTGCCCGGGAACCGGCGACGGACCGTGCTGCGGGAGTACCTCGAGCTGATGCGGGAGCTGTGGACCGCCGAGGTCGCGGCGTACGACGGCCAGCACGCCCGCCTCAAGCCGAGCTGGGCCTGGCCCAAGCCGCCCCAGGGGCAGGTCCCCGTCCTGGTGGGCGCCGGCGGAACGCCCAAGAACTTCGACTGGATCGCGAAGAACGCCGACGGCTGGATCACCACGCCGATCGAGACCGACGTCGAGCAGCGCGTGAGTGACCTACGCACCAGCTGGCGCGAGGCCGGCCGCGAGGGCGACCCTCGCGTCGTGGTGCTGGTCGCCGGCCGGCTGGAGGACGGGCAGCTCGAGCGCTGGGCCGAGGCCGGCGTGGACGAGGTGCTGTTCGGACTGCCGGACCGGGAGCCGGAGGAGGTCCGCCAGTTCATCGCGAAGCTGGGACAGCGGATGGTCGGGACGGTGACTGCGTGAGCGCGCCGAGCCGCACCTACGTCGTCAGCGGCTCCGCCTCCGGCATCGGACGGGCCACGACGACGCTCCTGCGCGAGCAGGGACACACCGTCATCGGGGTGGACCTGCGCGACGCCGAGGTGATCGGCGACCTGAGCACCCCCGACGGCCGCGACGAAGCGGCACGCGTGGTCGCCGAGCACACCGACCGGGTCGACGGTGTGGTGCCGTGCGCGGGCGTCGCCGGCCTGACCGGGGTCGATCCGCAGCTGGTGGTGTCGCTGAACTTCTTCGGCGCCGTCGGCCTGGTCACCGGCCTGCAGCCGCTGATGGGCGAGGGCAGCAGCGTGGTGCTGCTCAGCTCCAACTCCGTGACCTGCCAGCCGGGGTGGAGCGCCGAGGTGACCGCGGCCTGCCTGACCGGCGCCGAGGAGAAGGCACGCGCGCTGGCCGGCGGCCTCGAGGCGGTGCACATCTACCCCGCGACCAAGGCCGCGCTCGCCTACTGGGCCCGCCGCGAGGGCATCAAGCCCGGCTGGGCCGGCGCGGGCATCCGGGTCAACGCCGTCGCTCCCGGACTGATCGCCACCCCGATGACCGACCAGCTGCGCCAGGACCCCAAGCTCGGCATCTTCGCCGACAGCTACCCCACGGCCCTGCACCGGCCCGGGCGCCCGGAGGAGATCGCGGCGCTGGCGGCGTTCCTGCTCTCCCCGGCCGCCAGCCTGCTGGTGGGCTCGGTGGTCTTCGCCGACGGCGGCACCGACGCGATCCTGCACCCGATGAAGCCCGAGGGCATGGACGTGCCCAGGATCGTGACCGGGGTGATGGACAAGGTCTCCTCGGCGGTCACCAAGGTGCAGGCGATGCGCCGCAGGCACTGAGCAGCCGAGTCTCCCCGAGCTCGGCATTCCGGCCCCGCGCAGTGCCTCCGCGCGGTAGGTTTCCCTCGGCAACGGTGCGTCGGGAAGGGGCTGCGCGGTGGCGGTCAGGTGCGACGGCGGCCGGTTCCTGCACACCCGTGAGGAGATTCTGCAGAGCGCTGCCGCCTGGGACGACCTCGACAGCTCGGTGGCGCCGATCGGCGGAGAAGCCTGGACCCGGGCATGGTTCGCGACGTTCGCCGCCGAATACTCACCCGAGGTCCTCGTCGCCGGGCCCACCGACGCGCCGGACGCCGTGCTGCCCCTCGTGCGACGGCGACGGAAGCCGTGGTTCCTCGAGACGCTCGGCATGGCGGACATCGGCGAGGTGACCGACGGCATGTTCCGCAACCCTGCGTGGGCGGACCCGCTGGCCCGGGCCCTGGTGGATCGCCGACTGCCGGTGCGGCTGCGACGTCTGCCGGCCGCCTCAGCCCTGGTGCCTGCCCTGCACCGCGCGGCCACCCGTACCACAAGAGTGCTGGCCCGTCCCGTCACGGGCACGCCCATGATCGACCTGGACGAGACCTGGGTGGAACCCGAGTCACACTTCAGCTCCAAGCGCCGCCAGGACTTTCGCGCCGCCCGCCGGCGGCTGGCCGCACGGGGTGAGGTGCAGTTCAGCGTCGAGATCCCGAAGACCCGCGACGAGGCGCACGACCTGCTCGACGAGTTCGTCGCAGTGGAGGGGGCGGGCTGGAAGACGGCCCAGGGCACGTCCTTGGCTATGCAGCCGCGCCAACGGGCCTTCTTCCGGGAGTTCTGCGAACTCGCGGCGGAACAGGGCATTCTCCGGTTTGGCGTCCTGCGCGTGGACGGCAAGGCTGCGGCGGGTCAGCTGGCCGCCGAGTGTGCCGGCAGGTTCAGCCTGTTCAAGATCGGTTACGACGGGAGCTTCGCCCGCTGCTCGCCGGGCACCCTGCTGATGCTGCACAGCATCGCTTGGTCCGCGCAGCGGGAGCTCCGGTCCTACGACCTCCTCGGCTGGTACGAGCCGTGGACCGAGATGTGGAGCACCTCGGTGCGCGAGTGCGTGGAGATGCACGTCTACCCGATGCGTCCCATCGGGGCAGCCGCTGCATCGGCGACCGCCGTGGAGCTGGCTCGGCGGACAGTACGGCAGCGTCGGAGTCGAGCCGCGAACGCGCCCGGGAAGCTCGGGGCTTCTTGACCCGTCGCGCCCTCCGCTCGATAGCGACGCCGCACGTCCTGCGACGCGCCGGGGCCGCCTTCCTCACCGGCCCGAGGCTCACCGACGCCATGGCGGTCGCCCGACGGCTCGACGCCCAGGGCATCGCCGTCACACTCGCCTACTGGGACGGACGACAGGACAACCCCGCCACCATCGAGCACGAACTGACCCGGAGCCTGGTCGCGCTGGCCGCACTGCGCTGCGCCCCTCGACTGTCGGTGAAGGTGCCCCCGCTCTCCTTCGACCCATACATCGTCGCCCGGCTTGCCGAGCGGGCCCGGCAGGTCGGCGGCGGACTGGTCTTCGACGCTCACGGTCCGGAGCGCGCCGACGCCACGCTCGCACTCGCACACGTGGCGGCCCATCGCGGCGCCGACATCGGGGTGGCGGTGCCGGCGCGCTGGCAGCGTAGCGTCACCGATGCGCGAGAAGCACTCGCCGCCGGTCTTCGGGTCCGCGTGGTCAAGGGCCAGTGGCGGGACCTCGCTGGCGGCGGTCCGCTGAGCGCGCGCGGCCTGGAAGAGGCCTTCCTCCGCCTGACGGCGACGCTGCCCGGGCCGCCAGAACGCGTCGGTGTGGCCACGCACGATCATCGGCTGCTGCGTACGCTGACTTCTGGAGAGCTCCGTCGCGCGTTCGGAGAGCTCGAGCTCCTCTTCGGCATGCCCGGGAGGCAGGCGCTGCGCATTGCCAGGGGGGCCGGACTACCCGTGCGCTGCTACGTGCCTTTCGGCCACCCGAGCATCGGCTTCGACCTGCACGAGCTGCGAAACCGTCCCCGGCTGGGGGTGAACCTGGCGCGGGGACTCCTGCTCGGACGGGCCAACCAGCCTCGGCGGTTGGACGAGCTGACCCGCTGAACCGCGCCCGGGAAGAGCCCTCAGAAGAGCATCGCGGTGGCCGGGTCCTCCATGATCCGGGCGACGTCGGCGAGGAACCGCGAACCCTTCGCGCCGTCGACGTGGCGGTGGTCGAAGGAGAGGGCCAGCGTGCAGACCGACCGGATCTCCAACCGCTCCTCGCCGCCGGCCCCGGACCTCGCGCCTGTCGAGACGACCCAGGGCTGCCGGCGTACGGCGCCGAAGGCCAGGATCGCGGACTCGCCGGGATTGATGATCGGCGTCCCGGCGTCGACCCCGAAGACCCCCACGTTGGTGATGGTGAAGGTGCCGCCGCTCATCTCCGCCGGCTGGGTCTTGCCGGCCCGAGCGGTCGCGGTGAGCTCGTTCAGCGCGACCGCCAGCTCGCGCAGCGACAGCGAGTCGGCGTCCTTGAGGTTGGGAACCACCAGCCCGCGTGGGGTGGCGGCGGCGATGCCGAGGTTGACGTAGCCCTTGTAGACGATCTCCTGGGCCGCGTCGTCCCACCAGGAGTTGATCTCCGGGGTACGCCGCATCGCGAGCATCGCGGCGCGGGCGAGCACCAGCAGCGGGGAGACCTTGACCTCGGCGAGCTCGCGGTCGGTGCGCAGCCGGTCGACGAACTCCATGGTCCGGGTGACGTCGACGGTCACCCATTCGGTGACGTGCGGAGCGGTGAAGGCCGAGTGGACCATCGCCTGGCCCATCATCTTGCGCACGCCCTTGATGGGCTCGCGGGTCTCCCGGGCGCCGCGCATCGGCGCCACCCCGGGACGCGCGAGGTCGTCGTACGGCTCCGGCATGGGCGCAGCGGCGCTCGAGGAGGCCCCCTCGACGTCCTGCCGCGTGATCGACCCCTGCGGGCCGCTGCCCTGGAGAGTGGCGAGGTCGACCCCGAGGTCCTTGGCGAGCTTGCGGACCGGCGGCTTGGCCAGCACCCGCACGTCCCCGCTGTCGCTGGCGGTGTCGCTGCCGGTGGGAGCGGGCCCGGCCGGGACCGGAGCCTCGTCGGCAGGAGCAACCTCGTCGGTCCGGGCGCCGCCGGGCGTGAAGGCACCCTGCAGCTGCATCTGGGAGGCCATCCCGGCCTCGCTGGCGGGGGTGGCCGAACCCTTGCGGCGGCGGCGCTGCGGCCCGCGCTCGGCCCTGCTGCGCCCGACCAGGCTCTCGCCCTCGGCGCTGCCGCTGGCCGCCGGGTTGGAGAGGTCGATCTCCATCTCTGCCGGAGGCGCCGGTTCGGCAGCCCCGGCCGGCTCGTCCGGCGCGGCGACCGTCTCGGCATCCTGCCCGGCGGCCTCCCCGATGCGGATGATCGGCGTGCCGACCTCCACCGTCTCGCCCTCGGGGGCCAGCAGCGCGAGCACGGTGCCGGCGTAGGGCGAGGGCAGCTCGACGATCGACTTGGCGGTCTCGATCTCCACGACGATGTCGTTGATCTCGATGACGTCGCCCTCTTTGACCCGCCAGGCGACGATCTCCGCCTCGGTCAGACCCTCGCCGACATCGGGCAGCTTGTACTCGAAGGACATCCAGGGCTCCTTGGTCTCAGAACTCGAAGGTCCGGTCGACGGCGTCCAGCACCCGGTCGAGGTCGGGCAGCCACTCCTCCTCGATCCGGGCGGGCGGGTAGGGCGTGTCGAACCCGCCCACCCGGAGCACCGGCGCCTCGAGGGAGTAGAAGCACTGCTCGGTGATCCGGGCGGCGACCTCGGCGCCCATGCCGAGGTTGACGTGCGCCTCGTGGGCGACCACGGCCCGGCCCGTGCGGCGTACCGACTCATGGACCGGGCCCATGTCCAGCGGCGAGAGCGTGCGCAGGTCGATGACCTCGAGCGAGCGCCCCTCGCCCGCGGCCGCCTCGGCGGCCTTCAGGCAGGTCTTCACCATCGGTCCGTAGGCGAGCACGGTGACGTCGGTGCCGCGCCGCACCACCCGGGAGGCGAACAGGGGCGGCGACGTGGCGCTCTCCTCCAGCTCCGCCTTGTCGGCGTGGTACTGGCGCTTGGGCTCCAGGAAGATCACCGGGTCGTCACAGGCGATCGCCTGCTGGATCATCCAGTAGCCGTCGACGGGGTTGGAGCAGGCGACCACCTTCAGGCCCGGGGTGTGCGCGAACTGCGCCTCCGGACTCTCCGAGTGGTGCTCGACCGCGCCGATGCCTCCGCCGAACGGGATCCGGATCACCATGGGCATCGCGACGTGCCCCTGGGTGCGGAAGTGGATCTTCGCCACCTGGCTGACGATCTGGTCGTAGGCGGGGTAGACGAATCCGTCGAACTGGATCTCGCACACCGGTCGGTAGCCGCGCATCGCCAGGCCGACCGCGGTGCCGACGATGCCGGACTCTGCCAGCGGGCTGTCGATGACCCGGTCCTCACCGAAGTCCTTCTGCAGGCCGTCGGTGATCCGGAAGACGCCGCCGAGCTTGCCGACGTCCTCACCCATGATCAGGACCTTCGGGTCGTCCTCCATCGCCTTGCGGAGGCCCGCGTTGAGCGCCTTGGCCAGGGTCACCTTCATGACCGCGCTCCTTCCGCCTCGAAGCTGTCGAGGTAGGCGGAGAACTCCGCCTTCTCCTGGATCAGCTCCTCGGTCTGCTCGGCGTAGACCAGGTCGAAGATCGACCGGGGGTCCGGGTCCGGGAGCGCCTTGCAACCCTCACGCAGGTGGGCGCCGAGCTCGTCGGCCTCCTTCCGCACCCCGGCGAAGAACGCCTCGTCGGCCAGGCCGTTGCGCTTGAGGTAGACCTCCACCCGGGCGATCGGGTCCTTGAGCTTCCAGTGCTCGACGTCCTCGCTCATCCGGTAGCGGGTCGGGTCGTCGGTGGTGGTGTGCGCGCCCATCCGGTAGGTGTAGGCCTCCACGAAGCTGGGGCCACTGCCCTCCCGCGCCCGCTGCAGCGCGGCCTGGGTGACGGCGTAGGTCGCCAGCACGTCGTTGCCGTCGACGCGCACGCCGGGGAAGCCGAAGCCGAGCGCCCGCTGGTAGAGCGGGATCCGGCTCTGCCGCTCGATGGGCTCGGAGATCGCCCACTGGTTGTTCTGGCAGAAGAACACCACGGGCGCGTTGTAGGAGGCCGCGAAGATGAAGGCCTCGTTGACGTCGCCCTGGCTGCTGGCGCCGTCGCCGAAGTAGGCGACCACCGCGGCGTCGCGGTCCGGGTCACCGGTGCCGACGGCGCCGTCGCGCTGGATGCCCATCGCGTAGCCGGTCGCGTGCAGGGTCTGCGCGCCGATGACGATGGTGTAGTTGGCGAAGTTGGACTCCTCGGGGTCCCAGCCGCCCTGGTCGACCCCCCGGAACAACCCGAGCAGGCGCAGTGGGTCGAGGCCGCGACACCACGCCACGCCGTGCTCGCGGTAGGTGGGAAAGACGAAGTCCTGGGGCCGCAGAGCGCGCCCCGAGCCCACCTGGGCGGCCTCCTGGCCGAGCAGCTGCGCCCAGATGCCGAGCTCGCCGTGCCGCTGCAGGGCGGTGGACTCCACGTCGATGCGGCGGGTGAGGACCATGTCGCGGTAGAAGCCGCGGATCATCTCCTCGTCGCCGGCGAAGGAGAAGTCCGGGTGCTCGACCCGCTCCCCCTCGGGAGTGAGCAACTGGACGAGCTGCGGCCCCCCGTCCTGCTGGCTGGGGCCGAAGACCTCGACGAGGTCGGGCCCGAAGTCGGGACTGTTGCTCATCGCCACTCCTGCGATCCGGGCGGCGCGGGGTTGCCGCGCTCGCGGTGGGAGCCTGCACACCCGTCGGTCCGAGCGGGGTGTGCGCGAAGGACGGGCATTCGGTTGTCCACTCGGGTGTGATCGGGACCACACCTGAGGTGGTGGGGACCAAGGTACCGAGTCCGGACCGCTGGAGCGAATCGGGGATCGCGTGTCCCGGCCTGGGTACGAACAGCCATGAAGCTCGTCGAATCGGCATTCAACGCGCTGGCCGCCCTCCGGCACGCACGGGCCTTCCACCCCGTGGGCCAGGCCTTCGACGGGCGGCTCTGCATCGACGGGATCGGGCCGTTGCCCGAGGGCGAGCAGGACGTGGTCGCGCGGCTGTCGAAGGGGGCCGGTTTGCCGGGGCCGGTGCCCGACTTCCTCGGCCTGGCCTTCCGCGCGCACGCGGACGGGCGGCCGATCGACGTGCTGTGCACGACCACCGCAGGGTTGCGCGGCTGGCGACGCCTGCTGCTGTGGCCGGCCCGGCAGTGGACCGGCGCCCGGCTGACCACGCTGATGCCGTGGCAGCACACCGGGCCCGGCCGCCGGCAGGTGGTCGTCGGTGCCGAGGTGCTCGACGACGACCTCCGCAAGGGAGATCCGGCGAGCGTGGCCGACCACCTGCCGGTGCGGATCTGCCTGCAGGTGGCCGAGCGGCACGATCGGGTGCTGCAGACCGGCGAGCTGGTCCTGGTCGCGCCCCGGGAGTCCGCCGAGGTCTCCTTCGACCCGGTCCGCAACCACCCGGCCGACTGGCGGCTCGGTCCGGGATGGCTGGCCGATGTCCGCGAGTCGGCGTACGTCGGCAGCCGTCGCGGCCGCCCGCACTAGCCTGCCGAGTCGGCTGCCTCAGGCGTCGTCGCGCGCCTCGCCCTGCGCGCGGGCGCGGGGGTCGTCGATGGTGTCCTTGCCCGGCTGGAGCACCTCGTCGGCGTCCTCGTCGGGCTCGTGCTGCGGGTTGGCGCCGGGCTCTCCGCCCGTCTGCGGGTCCGCCTCGACCACCGGGTCGCCGCTCGGACCCTCCGGACCGCCCTGAACTCCTTCGGAGTCCTCCATGGCGGCCGGGGGTGCGCCCGGCATGGACGCACCCTGGGCGCTGCTCTCTTCTGCGCCGTCACCCACTCAGAACTCCCTGTCCACGCGGCGGTGGTAGTGGGTGCCCACCTTGCCGCCGAGCACGGCGGCCAGGAGCGTCCCGACCAGCACGGCGAGGCCGGCGATGATGCCGCCGACGGTGAAGTCCTGCTTCGGGATCGGCAGGCGAGGCAGGTCGACCCGGTCCAGGACGTTGTACTGGTCGCCGGCGATCCAGCCGAGCGCCACGGCAACGACGGTGACGATGAGGCCGAGGACCCAGGTGGCGACCCCCTGACGCGCGCCGTCGAAGCGCGACATCCGGCCGGCGACGTAGCCGCCGGCGTAGTAGCCCACCATCAGGATCACGAGCAGCACGATGCCGGTGACGATGCTCACCGTGCCGGCTGCGCGCTCGGCGTCGGACTGGGTGAAGTCGGTGCTGTCGCCCACGGCGGCAGCGATCGCCCCGATGACGCCGGTGAGCAGCGCGGTGATGCCGACGGCGACGATCCAGCCGAAGAAGGCGGAGCCCCAGTTGGGCCCGCCGAAGCGCTCGCGAGCGCGAGCCTCTCCGACCGGCTCGCGGGCCTGCGTCTCCGACGGGGTGGCCGCGTCCCGGGTCTCGTGGGTGCGGGTGGTGTGGCGCGGGTCGGATTCGGTTGTCATGGCGTTCCTCCCTGGATTGCCTCTTTTCACGGCATACCCACTGCCGCGGCCACTGAACCGACGGCTGGTTTCACGGCCGCTCGGCCCGGGAACTGCGCAGCCATGACCACCGAGAGCGGACTGACTGTCGCGGTGACCGGTCCCACCGGCACGTTCGGCACAGCCCTGATCCCCCTGCTCGAGTCCGACGAGCGGGTCGAGCGGGTCATCGGGATCGCGCGACGGCCCTTCGACCCGGCACAGCGCGGGTGGTCGAAGATGGAGTACCGCCAGGGCGACGTCCGCGACCGGGACGCCCTGGAGCAGGCGTTCGCGGGCGCCGACGTGGTGGTGCACCTGGCCTTCCTGATCCTGGCCGGCAACGCGGAGACCACCCGGGCGATCAACGTGGACGGCACGCTCAACGTCTTCCGGGCGGCGGCGGACGCCGGTGTCCGCCGGTTCGTCTACGCGTCGTCGATCGCGGCGTTCGGCTTCCACCCCGACAACCCGGTCGGCATGACCGAGGACTGGCCGACGCGGCCGTCCGAGCACTTCTTCTACGCCCAGGAGAAGGCCGAGCTCGAGCACCTGCTCGAGCGCGAGACGGCCAAGCACCCCGACACCGCGCTCTACCTGCTGCGGCCGCCGATCGTGCTCGGCCCGGACGCCTTCGGCGCCAAGCTGTCCCCGCGCAAGGAGCAGATCACCAAGCAGCTGGTCGGTCTGCTGCGGCGGGCGGGCGTCGTACCCGCCCTCGCGCCGGACACCCCGGTGCAGTTCATCCACCAGGACGACGTCGCCGAGGCGCTGCGCCTCTGCGTGGTGGCGGCGGGTCCTCCCGGCGCCTACAACATCGCCGCCGACGACCTGCTCAGCGGGGTCGACGTCGCCCGCGCCCTCGGCCTGCGGACCCTCCCGATCCCCGGTGCGCCCGTGCGCGCGGCCGCCCGCGCGGTGTCCAAGCTGCCGTTCCTGCCCTCCGGGGCGCAGTGGGTCGAGGCGCTGAGCCATCCGGCGGTCATGGACACCACCCGGGCCCGTACCGGACTGGGCTGGAGCCCCCGGCACAGTGCCCGCGACTCGCTGCGCGAGACGCTGGCCTGACTCCTACTCGCCGAGGCGTTCCCGGAGCCGCAACGCGTCCCAGGGCGCATAGCCCTTCATGTCGTTGTCGAAGTAGACGAACACGTCCTGCCCGTCGTCCCGCCACCCGCGGCACCTGCCGGCCCAGTCGTCGAGCGACGCATCGCTGTAGCCGCTCGCGTAGAGCTCGGCGTCGCCGTGCAGGCGCACGTAGCGGAAGTCCGAGGTGTCGGCCTCGACCTCGGGCCACCTGCCCGCCGTGTCCGCCAGCACGCAGGCGATGTCGTGCTCCCGCAGCACCTCCTGTGCCCTGGGCGCGGTGAAGCTGGCCGAGCGGAACTCCAGCGCGTGCCGGATGGGTACGTCGACCGCGGCCGTGGTCAGCGCGCGGTCCTCGGCGAGCTTGGCGTCGTGGTTCTTCGCCAGCTCCGCCGCCTCCCTGGAGGTCCGGGGCAACAGGTCGAAGAAGTGGTGCAGCCGCTCCTCGTCGAAGCCGAGCTGCTCGGGCAGCTGCCACAGCACCGGGCCGAGCTTGTGCTCCAGCGCCAGCACGCCGGAGGCGAAGAAGTTCGCCAGCGCGGTCTCCACGTTCGCGAGCTTGCGCATGTGCGTGATGAACCGCCCGCCCTTGACCGCGAACACGAAGTCGTCCGGCGTCTGGTCGCGCCAGCGGGCGTAGGACGAGGGCCGCTGCAGGGAGTAGAAGGACCCGTTGACCTCGATGGAGGAGAGCTTGCCGGCGGCGTACTCCAGCTCGCGGCGCTGGGCGAGGCCCGTGGGGTAGAAGTCGCCGCGCCACCCGGCGTACCGCCACCCCGATATCCCGATGCGGACCCGCGGCATGCCCCGAGGGTAGGGCTGGTTGACTGTCGCCATGGCTGCCGTACCCCCGCCCTCGGACCGGATCGTCTCGGAGTCGGTGGACATCGCCGCCCCGCCGGAGACGGTGTTCGCGATCCTCGCCGACCCCCATCAGCATCCCCGGATCGACGGATCCGGAACGCTGCAGGAGACCATCAAGGGGCCGGACCGGCTGAGCAAGGGCGCCGAGTTCGGCGTGGACATGAAGATGTTCGGGCTGCCCTACAAGATCCGGAACCGGGTCGTGGAGTTCGAGGACGACCGGCGCATCGCCTGGCGCCACTTCGGCGGCCACCGCTGGCGCTACGTGCTCGAGCCGATCTCCCACGGCACCCGGGTGACCGAGTCCTTCGACTACAGCCCGTACGGCGCCGTGCAGCGCCGGGTCATCGAGCTCGCGCGCTTCCCGCAGCGCAACCGCGAGGGCATCGTCGCCACGCTGCAGAACCTGAAGCAGGCGGCCGAGACCGACGCCCGGAAGTGACCGCTCGGGCGTTCCTGCGCGTGCAGGAATGCCCGGTCAGCGCGCCAGGCGCTTGCGGTCGTGCGGCTCGAACCAGACGTCCTCACCAGGGCCGCGGGGCACGATCTGCGAGGGGTTCACGTCGGTCTGCACGACGTGGTAGTGCTGCTTGATCTGGTCGAAGTCGGTGTTGTTGCCGAAGGCGGGGATTTCGAAGAGGTCGCGCGCGTAGCCCCACAGGTTCGGCATCTCGGTGAGCTTGTTGCGGTTGCACTTGAAGTGGCCGTGATAGACCGCGTCGAAGCGCGCCAGCGTCGTGAACAGGCGTACGTCGGCCTCGGTGACGTGGTCGCCCATCAGGAAGCGTCGGTCCTCCAACCGCCTCTCGAGCCAGTCCATGGCCTGCCAGAGCCGGTCGTAGGCCGCGTCGTAGGCCTCCTGCGACCCGGCGAACCCGCAGCGGTAGACGCCGTCGTTCACCTCGGTGAAGACGCGCTCCATCACCTGCTCCATCTCCTCGCGACAGTGCGCGGGCCACAGGTCCGGCGCGTCGGGCCGGTGGAAGTCCTGCCACTCGAAGAAGAAGTCCTTGGTGATCTGCGGGAAGTCGTTGGTGACGACCCTCCCACTCGCCACCTCCACCATCGCCGGGACGGTGATGCCGCGGGGGTAGTCGGGCGCCCGGGCGAAGTAGGCCTCCTGCAGCCGGTGGATCCCCAGCACCGGGTCGACACCCCCGGGGTCGAGGTCGAAGGTCCACGACCGCTCGTCGTGCACGGGCCCGCACAGGCCCATCGAGATGACGTCCTCGAGGCCGAGCAGCTGCCGGACGATGATCGCGCGGGTGGCCCACGGGCAGGCCTTCGCCGCGACCAGCCGGTAGCGCCCGGGCTCGACCGGCCAGGTCGGCGCGCCGGACCCGTCCTCCGGCGTACGCCCGTCCCTGGTGATGCGGTCGGGCAGGTAGCTCATGTCCCGCTCGAAGGCCTTGCCCTGGGTGACGTAGGCGCCCTCTCCTCCGTGTGCAGCCATGCCCTGGTGGTGCCCGGTGATCCGGGGAGGGCAAACGCGAGGGGCGCTGGAGGAGATCCTTGTAACGCGGGGTTGTGGCCACTGAGTGCCTCGCCGGGGATGCACTCAGCCTCCAGAACCCCGCGTTACATGGGCTTCAGCGGGCGCGGAGCCAGGCTCCGGTGACCTCGAGGAGCACGTCGTTGGCGGCCTGCTCGCCGATGCTGACCCGGACGCCCTCGCCGGCGAAGGGGCGCACGGTGATGCCGGCCTCCTCCGCCCGGGCGGCGAACCCGTGGGTGTCCTCGATCCCCAGCCACACGAAGTTGCCCTGGGCGTCGGGGACCTCCCACCCCTGTGCGCGCAGCGCTGCCCGCACGCGGTCCCGCTCGACGACGATCGCGTCCACCCGCTCGAGGAGCTGATCCTCGACGCCGAGACTGGCCACCGCCGCGGCCTGGGCGACGGCGGAGACCCCGAACGGCAGCGCGACGGCGCGTACGGCGGTCGCCACGTCGGGGTGCCCGACCAGGTAGCCCACCCGGAAGCCGGCCAGGCCGTAGGCCTTGGCGAAGGTCCGCATCGAGACCACGTTGGGGTGCTCGGCCACCAGCGGCAGGGCGTCGACCGGGTCGTCGATCCGCACGAACTCCCGGTAGGCCTCGTCCACGACGACCAGCACCTCCGGCGACACCTGCCCCACCAACTCACGCAGCTCGGCGTCCGTGACGGCCGGCCCGGTCGGGTTGTTGGGGGTGCACACCACCACGGCGCGGGTGCGCGGGCCGACCGCCGCGGCCATGGCCGCCAGGTCGTGCCGGCCGTCCGCGGTGACCGGCACCTGGACCGAGACGGCGCCGGTCGAGGCGACGGCGATCGGGTAGGCCTCGAAGGACCGCCAGGCGTAGACGACCTCGTCGCCGGGCTCGCAGAACGCCTGGAGCAGGTGGTAGAGCACCGCCACCGAGCCGGTGCCCGCGGCGATCTGCTCGGGGGCGACGCCGAGGCGGTCCGCCAACGCGGCGTACAGGGCGGTGTTGCCCATGTCGGGGTAACGGTTCATCTGCGCGACCGCGGCCTCGGCCGCGGCGACGACCTCGGGCAGCGGTGGGAACGGGTTCTCGTTGGAGGAAAGCTTGTAGACCGGCCGGTCGGGGCGGGCCTGCGGGGGTCGGCCGGCGACGTACGCCGGGATGCCGGCGACGGTCTCCCGTGGCCGGGGTGCTCGGTGGGTCACAGGGCACAACCTATGGTCTCGACAAGCTCGACCGGCGACGTGGACAAGGGACCGACGGGGTCAGGACAGCGTGACCCGGCCACCCGGCACCGGTGCGAGGTCGCGGCCGACCTCGATGTCCAGCGGGTTGGTCAGGCAGCGGATCGCCCCGCCGCCCTTGAGGAACTCGCCCACCTCGACCAGGACCACCTCGAAACCCCACTCCTCGAGCACCGCACGCACCCGCGGCGGACAGGCGGGCATCACGACCGTGCGGCCGAGCACGACCGAGTTGGCACAGAAGGTCAGCGCCTCCTGCTCGGAGAGCACCAGGGGCTCGGGCACGAGGTCGAGCAGGGCGGCGGCGGACGCGTCGTCGTACGCCGCCGGGCACACCATCGCGTGGGTGCCGTCGAGCGGGCAGAACCCGAGGTCCATGTGGTACATCGCGGGGTGCACGATCCGGAAGCCGCGCACGCGCACACCGAGCTCGGTGGCCAGGTGCTTCAGCGCCAGCTCCTCGCTGCGCGGGCCGTAGCCCACGACCAGCTCGCCTCGCCAGGGGAACGCGTCGCCGGCCTCGAAGTGGGCACCCACACCGTGCCGGCCGATCGCGGTGCAGCGAAAGCCCCGGTCGGTGAACCACTGCTCGGCGGCGTCGGTCTCCATCCGCCGCTCGGGGTAGCGCATGTGGGACAGCACGACGCGGTGGTGCTCCTCGGCGCGCACCGCGAGCCCGAGGTTCATCGCATAGACCATGTCCGGGGCGTCCTCGAGCTGCCCGAGCACGTCGACCCGTGCGCCCGCCGCCTCCAGGGCTCCGACGATCCCGTGCCACTCCTCGTAGGCACGCACCGGGTCGGGCTGGTCGTCGAGATGCATGAACGGGTTGATCGCGTAGGCCACCCGGAAGTGGTCCGGACGCACCATCAGGTAGTGGTGGCCCCACTGCACCTCGTCGCCCTGCTCGGCCATGGTTCGCCTCCCACCGCTTGTCGACTCCGGCCAGGCCGATCGTCGGATTGTCTGACAATCCCAGTGTGCGGCAGCAGGGCTGCGGGAAGCAAACGATTGTCGGACAATCGGTGTGTCATGTCCGACACCCCAGCCACGGCGGCAGCCCCGGGCCCGTTCTCGGGCCTGCGGCTCGAGGAGCCCGCGTCCACGGTGGACCGCACCGCCGAGGAGCTGCGGCGAGCGCTGTTCGAGGGCGAGCTCGACCCGGGTACGCCGCTGCGCGAGGTCGCCCTGGCCGACGCGCTCGGGGTGTCCCGCTCGACGGTGCGCGAGGCGCTCGGCGCGCTCGTCTCCGAGGGTCTCGCCGACCGGGTCCCCAACAGGGGCACCCAGGTGCGACGCCTCGACGCCGCGCAGGTGCGCGACGTGTGCCGGGCCCGCGCGGTGATCGAGGGCGCCGGCGTACGCCGCTGGCCGGAGGCGACCCAGGCAGAGCGGGACGCCTGTCGCCAGGCACTGGGACGCTTCGAGGAGCTCGCGCATGCCGGCTGCACGCCAGCGGAGTTCACCGCGGCCCACCTGGAGATCCACCGCGCCCTGGCCGGGCTGACCGGGTCCCCGCGCCTGGTCGCCGTGGCGGAGTCGCTGCACGCCGAGGTCCGGCTGGCCCTGGCCCACGTGGACCGGGCCCGGCGCAACGCCGCCGAACAGGTGCACTCCCACAGCCACCTGCTCGACCTGCTCGAGCAGGGTGAGGTCGACGCCGCGGCGGCCGAGCTCGAGGACCACCTCGCCGGCGCCGAGCGCTCCATGCTGGAGGCGGTCGCCGGCTGAGCGGCGCCGGAGCCTTACCCTCTCGGTGTGCAACTCCTGCTGAGCCTGATCGTGAACGTCCTCTCCGTGGGCCTCGCGACCTGGCTGTTGGACGACATCACCCTCACCGGCGGCAGCGACACCGACCGGTTCCTGCGGCTGGTGGTCGTCGGTGCCATCTTCGGGCTGGTGAACTGGATCATCCGCCCCCTGGTGCGGCTGGTCGCGCTGCCGTTCATCGTGCTGACGCTCGGCCTGCTGCTGATCGTCATCAACGCGTTCATGCTGATGCTCACCAGCGCCATCGCCGGGGCGCTCGACGTGGGGTTCCATGTCGAGGGCTTCTGGACCGCCGTGCTCGGCTCCATCGTCATCTCCCTGGCCTCGATGGTGCTCGACGTCGTGCTGCCCGACCCCGACCGTCGATGAGCCCGGTGCCGCAGCTGCCGGCGCCCCGGGGGACGCCGTACCGCATCGGCTTCGTCTGCCTGGGCAACATCTGCCGCTCCCCCATGGCCGACGTCATCCTCAGCCAGCTGGTCAACGACGCCGGCCTGGCGACCCGCGTCGAGGTGCGCAGCTCCGGCACCGGCGACTGGCACCTCGGCGAGCCGATGGACCCGCGCGCCGCGGCGCAGCTGCTCGCCGGAGGCTACGACCCGTCGGGGCACCGCGCGCAGCAGTACGACGACAGCTGGGCCGGCTCCGATCTCCTGCTCGCCATGGACCGGCAGAACCTGCACGACATCACCGGCGGACGCGGCGAGAGCGAGCGGGTGCGGATGTTCCGCTCCTTCGACCCGCTGGCCGGCCCCGAGGACCTCGACGTGCCCGACCCCTGGTACGGCGGCGAGAGCGGCTTCGTCGAGGTGGCCACGATCGTGGAGCGCACCTGCCGGCAGCTGGTGGCCGGCCTGAAGGCCCTCGAGGAGCTGTCCGGGTGAGACCGCACCCGCCGAGGGCGGTGATTTCGGGGCTCCCCAACGGTCCTCGGTCGGCCTAGGGTTCGCAGAAGGCGAAGGGGTGCGGATGAGCACGTTGGACGTCACGGTCGAGGAATTCCCGACGGTGGCCGAGAGCTACCGCAGGGAGCTGACCGCGCACTGCTACCGGATGACCGGCTCGGTGAGCGATGCCGAGGACCTGGTGCAGGAGACCTACCTGCGTGCGTGGCGAGCGTTCGAGGACTTCGAGGGGCGCTCCTCGGTCCGGACCTGGCTCTACCGGATCGCCACCAACGTGTGCCTGACCAACCTGGAGAGCAAGAGCCGTCGGCCGATGCCCACCGGGCTCGGCCTGCCCGGTGCGCGCGCCGGCGACGAGCTCGTGGAGGCCAGCGAGGTGCCGTGGCTGGAGCCGGTCCCCGACGTGATGGTGGATCCCTGGTCGGGAGGCGCCAACGCCGACCCCGCGCAGGTGGTGGGCAACCGGGAGGCGATCCGGCTGGCGTTCGTGGCCGCGCTGCAGCACCTGCCGCCGCGCCAGCGGGCGGTGCTGGTCCTGCGCGACGTGCTCCGCTGGTCGGCCAAGGAGACGGCCGGCGCCCTCGAGACCAGCGTCCCGGCGGTCAACAGTGCCCTGCAGCGGGCACACGCCCAGCTCGCGGAGAAGCAGCTCACCGAGGGCACCGTCGAGGACCGGCTCTCCCCGGAGCTCGAGGCGATGCTGGAGCGCTACGTGCGCGCCTTCTGGGACAAGGACGTCGAGGCGTTGGCGACGATGCTGGCCCACGACGCGGTCTGGGAGATGCCGCCGTTCATGAGCTGGTACGCCGGGGCGGAGAACATCGCCGCGCTCATCGACACCCAGTGCCCGGGCCACTGCCACGACATGCCGATGCTGCGGACCCAGGCGAACGGCCAGCCGGCCTACGGCCTCTACCTGCGCCGCCCCGAGGGCCACTTCACCCCCTTCCAGCTCCAGGTCATCTCGATCGTGGACGGCAAGGTCCAGCACGTCGCGGCGTTCTTCTCGCCCGGCCTCTTCGAGCGCTTCGGACTGCCCGCCTCGCTGCCGGCGTCGTACGCCCCGGCCTAGCGGGCTCGCGCCGAGGGCTCGACGCGTCTGGTCCTGCGGGTCAAGATGGCCGCGTGGCGCGGATGCGGGGTGTGGCCGGGCGGGTCGAGGAGCTGCTCGAGCTGGCCGTGGTCGCCACCGCACCGGTGGCCGGCGGGGACATCTGCACCTCCACGCGCGCGCGGCTCAGCGACGGGTCCACGGTGCTGGCGAAGACCCGCGCCAACGCCCCCGAGGGCTTCTTCGCCGCCGAGGCCCGCGGGCTGCGCTGGCTCGCCGAGCCGGGAGTCGCCGAGGTGGCCGACGTGCTCGCCGTCGAGGAGGACTGCCTGGTGCTGCGCTGGGTGGAGCCGGCCCGGCCCTCCCCCGACGCGGCGATGCGCTTCGGCAGGTCGCTGGCGCGGCTGCACGCCAGTGGGGCCAGCGAGTACGGCGCGGGCCAGGACGGGTTCATCGGCCTGCTCCCGCTGCCGAACCGCCCGGCGCCGACCTGGCCGGAGTTCTACGCGACCCGCCGGGTGCTGCCCTACCTCAAGCTCGCGACCGACCGTGGGCACATCGACCCCGCCGACGCCGCGGTCGTGGAGGCGCTCATCGGACGGCTCACCGACCTCGCCGGCCCCGAGGAGGCGCCCGCACGGCTGCACGGCGACCTGTGGTCGGGCAACGTCGTGTGGACCGCCGCGAGCGGCGTACTCATCGACCCTGCCGCGCACGCCGGCCACCGCGAGACCGACCTTGCCATGCTCGCGCTGTTCGGCCTGCCGCACCTGCAGCGGGTGCTGGACGCCTACATCGAGGAGCACCCGCTCGCCGACGGCTGGGAGGAGCGTCAGCCGCTGCACCAGCTCTTCCCGCTGCTGGTGCACGCCGCCCTCTTCGGGGGCGGGTACGGCGCCCGCGCGGCCGCCGCCGCGCGCCGGTACCTGTGATCCGGCTCCCCAGGTTCAGAGAGGTTCTCACCTCTGCACCCACGGGGTGAGCCGGGTGCAGAAGCAAGAAGGGCTCCGCACCTGGGAAACCGTCTCAGCGTGTGCTCAGCCCCGGGTGGCAGTCTGGGGACGTGAGCGCAGAGCAGTCGCGGGACCGGCAGGGGGAGGCGCACGTCCTCGTGGTCGAGGACGACCGCGCGGTGCGCGAGTCGCTGCGCCGATCGCTGGAGTTCAACGGCTACCGCGTCTCCACGGCCTCCGACGGCGCCGAGGCACTCGCCGGGATCAGCACGGTCGACCCCGACGCGGTCGTGATGGACGTGATGATGCCGCGGCTCGACGGGCTGGAGACCACCCGGGCGCTGCGCAAGGTGGGCAACAGCGTGCCGATCCTGGTGCTGACCGCCCGCGACGCCGTCGGTGACCGGGTCGAGGGGCTGGACGCGGGGGCCGACGACTACCTGACCAAGCCCTTCGCGCTCGAGGAGCTGCTCGCCCGGTTGCGGGCGCTGCTGCGCCGGGTGACGCCCGAGGACGAGGCGGCCGAGGAGCAGCTGTCCTTCACGGACCTGTCCATGGACCTGGCCTCGCGCGAGGTGTTCCGCGGGGACCGCCGGATCGACCTCACCCGCACCGAGTTCACCTTGCTGGAGCTGTTCCTGCGCCGGCCGCGCCGGGTGCTCGAGCGGTCCTTCATCCTCGAGGAGGTCTGGGGTTTCGACTTCCCCACGACGGCCAACAGCCTCGAGGTCTACGTCGGTTACCTGCGTCGCAAGACCGAGGCGGAGGAAGAGCCCCGGCTGATCCACACGGTGCGGGGCGTCGGCTACGTCCTGCGCGAGAACCCGTAGACGAAGCCCCGAGATGAAACGCTGGGTTCCTCGGTACCGACGCTCCCTGGCCAGTCGGGTGACGCTGCTGACCACGATGGCCGTGGGCTTCGCGGTCACCGCGGTCGCCTTCTCGGCCTACGCCACGGTGCGGATGCAGAGTCTGGAGGCGCTCGACGAGTCGCTGCGCACCCGTGCGGTCCAGGCCGCGCACGCCGACACGCTGGAGGCCCTCTCCCGCGACCAGATCCCGACGTGGGCGCTGGGCGCGTCCGGGGTGAAGATCATGTTCCTCGACGCGCCCGCGCGGACCATCCGCGGCACCAGCGCGAGCGCCGCCTCGGCGATCGGTGGACCGGAGTTCGGGGTCGCCCTGGGCCACGCCAGGTGGTCGGCGCGCACGGTCGCGCTCGAGGGCGAGCGCTACCGGATGGTGGCGGTGCGTGGCGACCCCGGCGAGGCGCTCATCTTGTGCCAGTCCCTCCAACCCACCGAACAGATGCTCGACCGGCTCGGGCTGGTGATGCTGCTCTTCGGCCTGGCCGGCATCATCAGCGCCGCCCTCGCCGGCTGGGCGGTGGCGCGCAACGGTCTGCGCCCCGTCCGGCGGCTGACCACCGCGGTGGAGGAGATCGCCCGCACCGAGCGGCTCGACCCGATCCCGGTGGAGGGCAACGACGAGGTGGCGCGTCTGGCGCTCGCCTTCAACGCGATGCTGGCGGCCTTGTCGGGCTCGCAGAGCCGCCAGCGCCAGCTGGTCGCGGACGCCGGGCACGAGCTGCGCACTCCGCTGACCTCCCTGCGCACCAACCTGGACCTGCTCGCGCAGGCGGACACCTCGACCGCGCTGTCTGCGGACTCCCGGCGAGAGCTGATGGCCGACGTACGCGCCCAGATCTCGGAGATGACGACGCTGATCGGCGACCTGGTCGAGCTCGCCCGCGAGGAACCACCGGCACCGTCCTCGGAGCCTGTGGAGCTCGCCGCCGTCGTCGGTCAGGCCGTGGCCCGGGTGCGCCGGCGCACCACGACCGTGGAGTTCGACGTCCGCACCGAGCCCTGGTGGGTGCGCGGCGACGCGGCGGCCCTGGAGCGGGCGCTGACCAACCTGCTCGACAACGCGATCAAGTGGAGTCCGGAGGGCGGCACCGTGACCGTCGAGCTGCACCAGGGCACGGTCATGGTCGCCGACCAGGGGGTGGGCATCGCGCCGGAGGACCTCCCGCACGTCTTCGACCGGTTCTACCGCTCCACCGACTCCCGCGGCATGCCCGGCTCGGGCCTGGGCCTCTCGATCGTCCGGGCGGTCGCCGAGCGCCACGGCGGGCAGGTCCGCGCCGGCAGCACTCCGCACGGCGGAGCGGCGTTCTGGTTCTCCGTGCCCGGGCAGATGGCTCCTCCCGAGGTCTTGGCGCGGTCGTAAGGACCTCCAAGCGGCCTCTCAGGTTGGCTCCGGAGGATGGGGGACATGGAGAACCCGCCTTCCGGACCGCCGCAACCGCCGTACGGAGAGCCGAACCGCCCGCAGCCGCAGTCGGGTGAGCCGGGCCGGCCGCCGTCGTACGGACCGGAGCACACCCGGCCACTGCCCCCGCCGGGGCCGTCCTACGGCCAACCGCACGGCCAACCGCACGGAGAGCCCCCGGCGGCCCGCGCCTCCGGACGCGGCCGCGGCGTCGCGGCCGGCGTGCTCGTCGGCGCCCTCGTGCTGGGCGCGGCCGGCGGGGTCGGTGGAGCCGCGCTCTACGAGGGCGTGACCCAGGAGTCGAGCTCCTCCTCGTCCTCGTCGAGCAGCGACACCGGCGCGTTCGGTCCCAGCAACGACAAGGCGGTGGCCAGCGGCAGCGTCGAGAAGGTGGCCCAGAAGGTGCTGCCCTCCGTGGTCAAGGTCAACGTCACCAGCGGACAGGCGGCCGGCTCCGGGTCCGGCATCGTGCTGAGCAAGAACGGCGACATCCTGACCAACAACCACGTCGTCGCCGGTGCCGGCGACCAGGCGCAGATCTCGGTGACCTTCAACGACGGCACCACCAAGCGGGCCACGGTGACGGGGACCGACCCGCTCACCGACGTCGCCGTGATCAAGGTCGACGGCGCCTCGGGCCTGAAGCCGGTGGCGATCGGCAAGTCCGCCGACCTGCGTGTCGGCCAGCCCGTGGTCGCCGTGGGCGCGCCGTTCGGGCTGGAGTCCACGGTGACCTCCGGGATCGTGAGCGCCCTGAACCGACCGGTGTCGGTGGCCACCGCGCCGCAGCAGCAGCAGCCGCAGTCGCCGTTCGGTCAGCAGCCGTTCGGCCAGGACCAGCCGCAGGACCTCAGCACCACCTACCCGGCCATCCAGACCGACGCCGCCATCAACCCGGGCAACTCCGGGGGTCCGCTGGTGGACATGTCCGGCCGCCTGGTCGGCATCAACTCCTCGATCCGCACCTCGGGTGGCGGTGGGCTGGGCGGCGGTCAGGGCGGCTCGATCGGCCTCGGCTTCGCGATCCCGATCGACGAGGTGCTGCCGATCGTGAACCAGATCGTCGACGGCGAGAATCCCGACCCACGCACGCCTGGGGGTCACCGTCTCGGACGCCGTCAGCAAGGACGGGCTCACCCGGGGTGCGCGCATCCGGTCCGTGGAGGCTCAGGGCGCCGCCGCAGACGCCGGGCTGAAGACCGGCGACGTGGTCACGAAGGTGGGCGACCAGGTGATCGACAGCTCCGAGTCGCTGGTCGCCACCATCCGGGGCCACCGGCCAGGTGACACCGTCAAGATCACCTTCGAGCGCGGAGGCAAGACCCAGACGGTGACCGCGAAGCTGGGCTCCGACGAGTCCACCCGCTCCTCCTGACCCGGCCGGGAGGCCGCCTCGTCGAGGGATGAGGACCGCACCGTTTGTCTGCTGACACGAAGCCACCTCCGGCGTAGCGTCGATCGGTGCGGCGCTCCAGGGCGGAGCTGCCTCTCGGGTGGAGAGGAGAAAGGCATGTTCATCCAGGTGATCCAGGGCAGGTGCACCGACGAGGAACGGATGCACCAGCTCACAGACGAGTGGCGCAGCGAGCTGGCGCCGGGGGCCGAGGGATGGCTCGGTGGGACCTACGGGGTGACCGACGACGGGCAGTTCGTGGCCGTCGTACGGTTCGACTCCAAGGGGGCGGCGGCGAAGAACTCCGCGCGACCCGAGCAGGGTGAGTGGTGGTCCCGGATGCAGGAGTGCATCGAGGGTGAGCCGACGTTCCACGACTGCGACGACGTCACGCTGATGCTCGACGGCGGCAGCGACGCTGCGGGCTTCGTGCAGGTCATCCAGGGCCGGCTCAGCGATCCGGGCGCGTTCCGCGACCTGCTCACCCAGGACACCGACACGCTGCACGAGGCCCGGCCGGAGATCCTCGGTGGCACCTTCGCCGTCGACGAGGACGGCTGGTTCACCGAGACCATCGCGTTCAGCTCCGAGGCCGAAGCTCGCAAGGGCGAGCAGAAGGAGATGCCGCCGGTCATGCGCGAGCAGTTCGAGAGCGCGATGGCCTCCGTGCAGGACCTGCGCTACCTGGACCTGCACCACCCCTGGTTCAGCAGCGCCCGAGCCTGACCGGCCGGAACCGCCTGACCGGCCCGATCACGCCAGCGCGGCGCGGAGACGCTCGGCCTTCCAGAGCGTCTCCGCCCACTCCTCCTGCGCCTCCGACCGGACGGTGACGCCCCCGCCGGTGCCCAGCCACCACGACTGGTCGGCGGACCACAGCGCGCGGATGACGACGCCGAGGTCTGCCCGGCCGTCCGCGCTGATCCAGCCGAAGGCGCCTGCGTAGGGTCCGCGGGGCGTCGTCTCGACCGCGTCGATGATCTCCATCGTGCGCCGCTTGGGCGCCCCGGTCATCGAGCCGGCGGGGTGGAGCGCCTGGAGCGCCGCGACGGTGGACACCTCCTCGCGCAGCTGCCCCCGGACCGTCGAGACCAGCTGGTGGACCGAGGCGTAGGACTCGACCGCCATCAGCTGCGGCACCTGCACACTGCCGGGCTCGCACACCGTGGACAGGTCGTTGCGCAGGAGGTCGACGATCATCAGGTTCTCGGCGCGGAACTTGGGGTCGGTGGCGAGACGGGCACGCATCACCTCGTCCTCAGCCGGGGTGCGGCCCCGCGGGGTGGTGCCCTTGATCGGCCGGGTCTCCAGCCGGCGGTGCCGGTCCACGGTCGCGTAGCGTTCCGGCGAGCTGCTCAGCAGACAGGTCCCGCGGTGGACCAGCATCCCGGCGTACGGCGCCGGGTTGGCCGCCCGGAGGCGCAGGTAGGCGTCCAGCGGGTCTCCCCGGGGCCCTGCCTCCGCGCGGTAGGTCAGGTTCACCTCGTAGGAGTTGCCGGCGTGCAGGTGTTCCTGCACCCGGTCGAAGGCGGTGCGGTACCACCCGGGCGGGGTCGCCTCGGCCGGCTCGACGAGCGCCTGCGTCCCGGGGATCGCAGGCGCCGTTCCGTGCTCGAGCACGTGCGGCCGCCGGCATCGCATCCACACCGCGTCCGGGCCGGCACCCCAGGCCCGCGCGGGCCGGTCCGTCCGGGCGGCGTAGCCGAGGTAGCCGACCCAGTGCACGTCCGGGTCGCCGGCGTCCCGGGCGAGCTCCGCCTCGAGCGCCTCGTAGATGTCCGCCCCGACGACGTGCTCGTGCCGGCCCCGGTGCCGGACGACCTCGCCGCGCCCGGCGTCGAAGGTCAGCGAGACGTCGTCCTCCTCGAGGACGCCCACGACCGACCGGCTACCGGACCACTGCCGCGCGCCGCCGCCGTCGAGCCAGAACACCCGGTCGCTGCGGGAGAGGCCGTCCCGCAACAGGCGCGCAGGTCGGGTGCTGGCCACCGCGGGTCGAGGGGCCACGTCAGCACTCGACCCGCAGGAAGTTGGCGACGATCTGCTCACCGTGGTGCGAGAGGACCGACTCGGGATGGAACTGCACCCCGTGCAAGGGCAGCTGCCGATGCCGCACCCCCATCACCACGCCGCCGTCGGACCAGGCCGTCGCCACCAGGACCGCGGGCACCTCGACGGCGGCCAGGGAGTGGTAGCGCACCGCGTCGAAGGGGCTCGGCAGCCCGGCCAGCACGCCGGCGCCGTGGTGCCGGACGTGGGCGATCTCGCCGTGAGCGGGCGGCACCCGCTCCACCCGCCCGCCGTACGCCGTGACCAGGGCCTGCATCCCCAGGCACACGCCGAGCACCGGCCGGCCCAGGGCGAAGACGGCCTCGCCGAGAGCGAAGTCGCGCGGGTTCGCGGGGTGGCCCGGTCCGGGAGAGAGCACCACGTGGGAGAAGCGAGCGAGGTCGTCCAGGGAGACCCGGTCGTGCAGGACGACGCTCGGCAGTCGACCGGTGGCCGCAGCCACGAGGTGGACGAGGTTCCAGGTGTAGGAGTCGTGGTGGTCGACGACCACCACGTCCGGCCCCTCACCCACCAAGCAGCTCCAGCAGCAGCCGGCGCAGCAGGGTGAAGCCGTGCTCGGACAGGATCGACTCGGCGTGGAATTGGATGCCGCGGTACGTCGGGCCCGCCACCAGGTGGACATCGCGAGTCCGGGGGTCGGTCTCCACCCGGACTCCGGCCGGCGGCTCCGCACCGGGATCGAGGCGTGCGACGAAGGTGTTGTAGAACCCCACGCGCTCCTCGTGGCCGTCGAGGACGATCGGGGACTGGGTGCCCTGGAAGACGATGTCCTTGTAGGCCAGGTGGATGCCGAGCCGGTCGCAGAGGACCTGGTGTCCCAGGCACACGGCGAGGAACGGCTTGCCGGAGACGAGCAGGTCGTCGACGGCCCGGCGGTAGGCGGCGATCTTGGGGTTGTCGTGCGCGCGCGGGTCGCCGGGCCCGGGACCGACCACGACGACGTCGACATCGTCGAAGACCCCCGGGGCGTAGTCCTCGTGCCGGACGATCGTCGAGCGCATGCCGAGGACCGAGAAGGTGTGCGCCAGCATGTTCACGAAGTCGTCCTCGCCGTGGAGGATGCCGATGTCGCGGCCCTCCAGCACGTGCGACGGCTCTGCGCCCGACTGGTCGGTCAGCCAGAAGGTCGCCAGCCGCTGGTTGCGCGCGCTCAGCGCGATCAGCACGTCCTCGTCGAGGGCCAGCGCAGCCACGTCCCCCGGCGCCCCGGGGGCGGCGGGCGCCAGACCGAAGGCCGAGAGGATCCCGCCCGCCTTCGCCCGGGTCTCGGCGGTCTCGTAGTCGGGATCCGAGTCGCGCACCAGGGTGGCGCCCGCGGTCACCCTCATCTGCCCGTCCGGACTCACCTCGGCGGTGCGGATCACGATCGGGGAGTCGACCGTGGGCGCTCCCTGCTCGTCGCGTCCGAAGAGCGCGAGGGCGCCGGCGTAGTAGCCGCGCCCCTGCGGCTCGTACTGCTTGATCAACCGGCAGGCGTTCTCCACCGGCGCACCGGTCACCGTCGCAGCGAACATGGTGTCGCGCAGGACGTCGCGGACGTCGGAGCGCGTCCGGCCGGCGAGGAGATACTCGGTGTGCATCAGGTGGGTCATGGGTTTGAGGAACGGGCCGAGCACCTGGCCGCCCTCGTGGCAGACGTCGCACATCATCTTCAGCTCCTCGTCGACGACCATGAAGAGCTCGAAGATCTCCTTCTCGTCGGCGAGGAACTCCAGCAGCCGGCCCTTGCGCTCCGCCGGTTGCAGGCCCCCGAGCCGGAACGTGCCGCTGATCGGGTTCATCCGTACGTCGGCGAGCTCGGGTCCGCCGTGCACGCTGACGTGCCGCTCCGGGGAGGCGCCGATCAGGAACCGGTCGCCGGTCCAGAAGCAGTAGGTCCAGTACGCGCCGCGCTCACGCTCGAGCAGGCGGCGCAGCACGGTCAGCGCCTTCGACGCGGACCAGTCGGCAAGCTGCGCGCGGTAGTGGCGACCGATCACGAGGTTGGCGCCCTCGCCGTTGCCGATCTCCTCGCGGATGATCTGCTCGACGGTCTTGGCGTAGTCCTCGTCGGAGGTCTCGAAGCCCCCGCGGTCGGCGAAGCCCACCTCCTCGTCGGGGAGTGCGGCGACCAGCTCCTCGAGCGGCACCTCCCGCTCGGAGGTGATCGTGACCACCGCCAGGGGCGTCCCGTCGTCGTGCGCCTCGAAGCCACGCTCGGCGACCTGCCGGAACGGCACGGCGACCAGCCGGTCGAAACGGCGCCGCTTCCCCGGCGGCCCCTGCTCCAGCGGAACCTCCGCCACCTGGTCGAGGTGGTCCAGCTCCCCGCCGACCAGGGTGACCGTCGGGCTGTCCCGGAGCCGGATCACCGCCCAGGCCTGGTGCCCCCGCAGCTCGTGGAGGGCAGCAGCGACGGACACGGGCTCGGGCATGGCGGCACGCTACCTTCCACGAGTCGAGTGCTGGAGAGGTCGCTCTCCCCGCGGGACCCAGCACTCGACCGGCTCAGGTGAGGGTGACCATCCGCTGGGTGGCGCGGGTGTAGACGACGTAGAGGGTGGCCCGACCGGTCGGGGACTCCTGCTCGATCTCCGTGGGCTCGACGACCACGATGCCGTCGAACTCCAGGCCCTTGGTGTCCAGCCCGGGAAGTACGACGACCCGCGAGTCGGGCTGCCCGAGGGCGCCGACCAGATCGGTCCACCGGGAGACCCAACGGCTGACCTCGCCGACCCGAGCCACCGGCACGACGACCCCGATGGTGCCCTCGAGACCCTCCACCATCTCGGCGACCGCGTCCCGCAGCGCCGCCTCGAGGTCCTCGACCCGGCGCTCCTCGGGCTCCACACCGGTGGAGCGGACGGCGTCCGGCAGGTCGGCGTCGAGGCCGACCCGCTCGGCGTACCGGGCGGCGAAGCGGTAGATCTCCGCGGAGTTGCGGTAGTTCTTCGACAGGTGGAACCCGTGCCGGGCCTTGTCCCCCAGGGCGGCGTCCCGGGCCGCGGCCGCCTCGGCGGGCTCGGGCCACGACGACTGGGCCGGGTCACCGACGATCGTCCACGTCGCCAGCCGGCCGCGCCGGCCGACCATCCGCCACTGCATGGGGCTCAGGTCCTGGGCCTCGTCGACCAGCACGTGGGCGTAGCCGTCGTCCTCGACCCGGTTGGTGGGCGGGGTCCAGCCGCGCGGTCCGGCGTACTCCCGCTCCGCGGCGGTGGTGACCTCGTGCAGGGTGGCGTCCTCGAGGCCGAGGTGCTCGGCGTCGACCGAACCGGTGCTCACGATCGGTGGGTCGCCGAGCAGGTAGCGCAGCTCGTCGAGCAGCGGCACGTCCTCGACCGACAGCGTCTCCCCCCAGGACTTGGCGAGCAGCCGCACCGACTCCTCCTCGAGCACCCCGTCGCTCACGCGGGCGAGCACGTCATGGTCGCGCAGCCAGCCCAGCACCGTCGTCGCGTCGAGCACCGGCCACCACGACGCCGCGAAGGCGAGGAACTCGTCGCTGGTGCGCATGTCCTCGGCGAAGTCGTCCTTGCCACGCTCGCGGCCGCGCTCGCTGCGCACCTGACGCCACAGCGCGTCGATCAGCGTGGAGGCTACCCGCGTCGTGGAGCGGTTGCGGGGCCCCATGGACAGCAGCTGGCGGCGGACCCGGCCCAGCTCGCGCCCGTCGAGGTGCAGGACGTCGTCGCGCCAGAACAGGCGGAACTCGTGCGGGCCCTCCGGGACCGGCTGTCGGGCCAGCCGCCGCAGCATCTCCGCCATCGGCAGGGACCCTTTGACCTCGGCCACCGCCGGGTCGTCGCGCCGGGTCCCGCGGACGCCGTCGACCACCTCGCCCAGCGACCGCAGCGCCACCGCCGTCTCGCCCAGCGAAGGGAGCACACGCTCGATGTAGCGCATGAACACACCCGAGGGGCCGACGACGAGGACTCCGCCGGTCTCGTAGCGGCGCCGGTCTGCATAGAGCAGGTACGCCGCCCGGTGCAGCGCCACCACGGTCTTGCCGGTGCCGGGACCGCCGGTGATCAGCACGACGCCCTTCTGCGGCGCGCGAATCGCCTTGTCCTGCTCGGCCTGGATCGTCGCCACGATGGAGTGCATCGAGCGGTCCCGCGCCCGGGACAGCTGGGCCAGCAGCGCCCCCTCACCGACGACCGGCAACTCGGCGGCGCGCGGGTCCTCGGGATCGAGCAGGTCGTCCTCCACACCGAGGACGTGCACGCCCTTGCTGCGCAGGATGCGCCGGCGTACGACGCCCTGGGGCTCGGCCTGCGTCGCCTGGTAGAACACCGCGGCCGCCGGCGCCCGCCAGTCGATCAGCAGCACGTCGTAGTTGTCGTCGCGCAGCCCGATCCGGCCGATGTAACGAGGCTTCCCGCTCACCGACCGAGACAGGTCGAGGCGACCGAAGACCAAGCCCTCGTGGGCGGCGTCGAGCGTGGCCATCCGACGGGCCGCCTGGTAGACCATCGCGTCGCGCTCGACCAGGCCGCCCTCGTGCCCGATCCGCCCGCGCTCGAGGCCCTCGCGGGCAAGGGCCTGTGCCGACTCCGCCGCCACCTCCATCTGGGCGTAGACGGTGTCGACGTACTCCTGCTCACGCGCGACCTCGCGCGCGGCAAGATCACTGCGATCATCGCTCAACGCGGGAACCCTCCCCGGAGATCCAACACGGGTTCTACCCAAGACCGAAGGAGCAACTCTACCGGCTCCTGGGAGGCGGATGCGGCCGGTTTCGGCTCAGATGCAGCGGTTGGAGCCCGAGTCCAGCACGCGGCCGTCGATGGCGTGGTAGCTCCAGCTGTAGGACCCGTCCTCGAGCTGGAGCTGCACGACCCCGGGGGTGCTGTTCTGGAAGTAGACCGAACCGCGCTTGTGGCTGCCCCTCGGGTAGAGGGTCTTGCCTCCGGCTCCGGAGACGAACGACTGGATGCCGCGCCGGCTCTTCACGCGGTTCCAGGGGTTCATCCGCTTGAACCGCTCGTAGTCGTGGTCATGCCCGGCCAGCGCCACGTCCGCGCGATGGCGGTAGGCCACCTTCCACAGGCGCTTCACCGCGCCGTTGTTGCCGTGCTTCCCGGAGCTGTAGCGGGGGTGGTGCATCGCGAGGAGCGTGCACTTGGCGGGGTGGGCGTTCATCTGGCGCCGGAGCCAGCGCGCTTCGCGGCGGCAGCTGATCTTGTGGCAGTTGCTGTTGAGCAAGTAGAGGTTCCACCCGTTGGCCGTGACCCGGTAGTATCCCGGCGGGCCGGGCTGTCGCCCGCTGAAGTAGGAGTAGTAGCCCTGCGCGCCGGAGGTGTAGTACTCGTGGTTGCCCGGCACCGGCCGGGTCCGCGCCAGCAGGGCACCCCAGGACTTGTCGTAGGAGTTCTGGAAGTCCGAGAGCGACCCGTGCTCGTACTGCTGGTCGCCGAGCCCGATCACGAGGTCGGGATCGAGCTTCTGGGCCAGTGCGGCCGTCGCCGCCTGACGGCAACGGTCGCCGCTGGGGGCTTCGCCCGCCGGGCAGGCGACGTCCCCGACGGCAACGACGTTGACGGCGGTGCCCGACGCCACGGGAGAGACCCGCTCGGCACCGGTCCGGCCCGGCTCCGGCCCGGAGGACCCGTCGGAACCCCACGCGCACCCGGCGGCGAGGAGGCCGAGGGCCAGGAGCGAGACGACGGCTCGGAGGAGGCGTCCGGAAGACCACATGCCGTCAGGGTACGGGCGCGTGGGCTCGGATCAGGCCAGATCGTGCACGAGCTCGCCCAGCTGGACGAGGTTGCGGCACTCGACCATCGGCATCACCGCGGCGTACTCCCGCGCCGCGGAGTCGCCGGTGTTCCAGTGCCGGGTGTGCTCGGGGTTGAGCCACCAGCTGTGCCGCGCCGCGTGCACGAGCTCGCGCACGACCGGGAGGGCGAGGTCGCTGTGGTTGCTGCGGGCGTCGCCGAGCACCAGCAGGTTGGTGCGTGGGTCGAGGGCGTCGAGGTGCTCCTCGGCGAACCGGGTGAACGCCCGGCCGTAGTTCGTCCGCCCCCACAAGGTGGCGTAGCGCGCGCTGGCGGCCAGCTCGCTCATCACCCGGGCCGGGTCGGCGCCCGGCACGAACCGGTCGGTGACCTCGTGGATGTCGTCGACGAAGGTGAAGGCACGCACCCGGTGGAACTGCTCACGCAACGCGAAGACCAGCATCAGGGTGAAACCGGCGAAGCTGGCCACCGAGCCGCTGACGTCGCACAGGACCACCAGGTCCGTGCGCGCAGGGCGGCGCGGCTTGTGCAGGGTCTCCAGGGGCACGCCGCCGCTGGACATCGACGCGCGCACCGTCCGGCGGAAGTCCAGCGGGCCGCGGCGGCGGGAGTGCTGCTCGCGGCTGAGCCGAGTCGCCAGTCGGCGGGCGAGCGGCTGGATCTCCCGCCGCATCAGTTCCAGATCGCCGCGACGCGCCGCGGTGAAGTCGACCTGCTCGATCGCAGGACGCACGGTGTGCCGCGCGATGTGCGACGGCCCGCGCACCTCGGCGGCGCGACGGCGTACCTCGCCCTCGACCAGGTCGGTGAACACCTGCGCCTGCGCCTCGACCAGCCGCCGCAGGGACCGGTCCTCGGCGCCCTCGGGGGTCGAGCCTGTCGAGGCCACCCCGAGCCCCTGCAGGGCCCGCGCGACGAGCTCGTCGGGGCTGACCCGGTTGAGCACGTTGTACGCCGACCACCGCTGCTCCGCCGGCCCGCGGCCGCGGATCAGCCCGAACCGCTGCACCCCCTCCCGCGCCAGCATCGCCAGCGCGTCGGGATCACCCAGCGCCATCGCGGTCGCGAGCGCCTCCCGGAAGTCCGCGAGTGCCTGCGGCGAGTCCCCCAGCTCACCCTCCCCCTCGGGTAGTCCCTGACGTTCCGGTCGGGTGTCGTCCGGTTCGTCCGACCGATCCGTCAGGGAGAATCCGGCCGGGGCGTGCGGTGGGATGCCCTCGCCGACCAGGGCGGGGAAGTAGAGGTCGAAGATCTGGTCGAAGGAGGGGCGGTGGGACTGGCGCTTGACCAGCGTCGCTGCGTACGCCGCCCGCAGGGACTCGCGCGAGTCCAGCCCGAGCCGGTCGATCGCCCGGACCGCGTCCAGGCCCTCGGCGAGCGAGACCGGCAGCCCTGCCTCGCGCAGCGCCTCGACGAACTCGATGTTCCGGTCGAGCAGCGTCACCGGGAGCCCGGCCCTCCCGAGGCACGGAGCCGGAGCTCCTTGACCGCGCGCTCGTGGTCGCTGGCGTGCTTGAGCACCACCCCGAGGGTCCGGTCGACGGCCTCGTTGTCGAGCGTGCCGGTGCCCAGGGCCACCAGGGTGCGGGCCCAGTCGACGGTCTCGGCGATCGAGGGCGCCTTGCGCAGGTCGAGGTCACGCAGCTTGTGGACCGTCTCCACGACCTGCCCGGCGAGCCGGTCCTCGAGGTCGGGCACCTGGGAGAGCAGGATCTGCCGCTCCCGCTCGGCCTCGGGGTAGTCGATGTGCAGGAACAGGCAGCGGCGCTTGATCGCCTCGGAGAGCTCCCGGGTGGCGTTGGAGGTCAGCACGACCAGCGGACGGCGTACGGCGGTGACCGTGCCGAGCTCGGGGATGGTCACCTGGAAGTCACTGAGCACCTCCAGGAGCAGGCCCTCGACCTCGACGTCGGTCTTGTCGACCTCGTCGACCAGGAGCACGGTCGGTTCCTCCCGGCGGATCGCGGTGAGCAGCGGCCGGGTGAGTAGGAACTCTTCGGTGAAGATGTTCCCGCCGCCGTGCTCCGAGCCCCAATATGGTTGCTGCTCGCTCGCGGGTGCGGCCGCTGCCGCCTGGATGTAGAGGAGCTGCTTCTTGTAGTTCCACTCATACAGCGCGCGGGCCTCGTCGAGGCCCTCGTAGCACTGCAGCCGGACCAGGCCGGCGCCGGTGGCGCGGCCGACCGCCTTGGCCAGCTCGGTCTTGCCGACACCGGCGGGGCCCTCGACGAGGAGCGGCTTCTCCAGCGCCCCGGCGAGGTACGTCGTCACGGCGGTCGTCGCGTCTGCGAGGTATCCGACGTCGGCCAGCTGCTTCTCGACGTCGGCCGGCGACTCGAACCAGGTCATGGGCCGATTCTGCCGCAGAGGTGGACGCTCAGCCGCGGTCACCCTGCGGGCCGCCGCCGTGCGCCACAGCCTCGTGGTGCCGGCGCGCCGGCTGCGCCGGTCCTCCTTCATCTCGGCCTCGAACAGGTGCCGGCCTCCGCGCGGGGTGAGCACGCGCAGGGACGACCCGCTCCTGCGCGGGCTGGCTGCGCTGGCGACCCAGCTCCCCCCCGATCCGGCCGCCGAAGGGACGGCCGTGGTCGGCGTACTCCTCGCGCTGGTAGACCAGCGTCAGCGCGCCCGCCTCGACCCGGGAACCGGTGCGCAGCACCTGACGCTCGACCGGGGCGCCGTGGACCCGCGTCACGCCGTCGCCGGCGAGGTGGACGAGCACGAACTCGTCGCGGTCGTCGTGCCGGACCTCGGCGTGCAGCGCGGCCAGTCCCGGCACTCGGATGTCGCAGTCCGGCCCGCTGCCGATCGTGGTCACCTCGCCCAGGCGCTGGGCGAGGAGTGCCTGCCCGTCCCACCGTCCGTCGGGCACCGCCTGCACCAGGCGCGGCGCCCCGCCCCGCGCCGGGTCGTGGGTGAGGGTCACCGACGGGCGCGGTCGCCGCAGGAAGGTCGGCGCCAGGGGAAGCGGCGTCGACGGTGGGGCGAGCCCGGCGTCGGGCAGGAGCGCCGGTCGCGGCATGGAGCGCGACCAGGCGCTGGTGAGCAGGCCGCGGAGACTCCCGACCCGTAGGTGTCGCGAGCCGGTGAGCCGGCGCTGCCACCAGCTCGACCGGGTCCGACCGAGCACCACGAGGGTCTGCTCGCCGGAGATCACCTCGACGGTGAGGCCGCGGGCGGCCAGGGCAGCCGCGGCCCCACGGACGGCGGCGTCGTCGGCGGCGCCGGCGAAGGCCGCGGGTGAGTCGACGCGCAGCTCGAGACGCTGACCCTGGCCGTGCAGGGTGCCGCGGGTGCGGACACCGTCCGGCGCTTGCACCTCGAAGCACAGGTCGGCGCTCACCGCGAGCGAGGCGGCCACGTCACGCCGCCCCGGCGGCGGCGTCGGCGCCGTCGGCGCCGTCGGAGGTCGTCACCTGCAGCGTCCCGTCGAACCGCCACACCGCGCGTGGGGCGTCGGCCCCGGTGTCCCGCGGCACCTCGACGGCCATGTCGATGAACCGGTAGTTGATCGCGGCCTGCCGGCCGGTGAGGAAGGACCACATCTCCTGGCCGAGGTCGGCCCAGTCGACCGCCTGGTCGGTGGGGGCAGCGCCAGCGTGCTGCTCGTTGCGGATCGTCATGGGAGAACCTCCGAAGTTGAACACTTTCCTAAACACCATGTTTAGGTTTACGCTCACACCATGCACCCAGACGACGTCGTCACGCAAGCCCCCCCTCCCGATCCGGCAGCGAGTGGTCCGGCTGCGACGGAGCCGCAGCTGACCATCGGCGAGCTCGCGCGACGCGCGGGCGTCTCTCCCGCGGTGCTGCGGATGTGGGAGACCCGCTACGGGTTCCCGACCCCGCACCGTCTGGAGAGCGGGCACCGGCGCTACCGGGAGGACCAGGTCGCGCTCGTGGAGCGGGTACGCCGGCGCCGCGACGCGGGCATCCGCCTCGACGTGGCGATCGCGGAGGCCGCCGCGATGCAGGCGCCCCGGGTGCCTTCGGTCTACGCCGAGCTGCGCAGCCAGCACCCGCACCTGGCGTCCTACCGGCTCCGCAAGAGCACCCTGATCGCGCTGTCCTGGGCGCTGGAGGACGAGTTCAGCGCGCGAGCACGGCGGCCGGTGCTGTTCGGCGCCTTCCAGGCCGACCGGTTCTACGAGCCCTCGCGGGAGCGCTGGCGCGAGCTGTCCCAGGTGGCGCGTGCGGCGATGGTCTTCGGCGACTTCCCCGACGGCGTCACCGTGGACGGCAGCCGAGGTCCGCGGGTCGTCCCGCTCCCGGAGGACGCACCGATGCGACGCGAGTGGGCCGTGGTCTGCGATGCCCCCGACCTGGCGGCGTGCCTGTCGGCCTGGGAGCTGCCCGGACAGTCCACCGTGCCGGACCGCGACCGGTTGTTCGAGGCCGTGTGGACCATCGAGCCCCGGGCGGTGCGCACCGCGGCTCGGGTGTGCGCCCAGGTGGCGGCGCAGCACGGTGCCGCCGAGGCGGCGCCGCTGCTCTACGAGCTCGCCGACGAGCCGCAGAGCACCCTGGTGGACGTCGTCGGCGCCACCGAGCTGCTCAACCGCGTGGTGGCCTACGTCGACCAGCTCGGGGGGCGCTGACCCCGCTGGTCAGGCGGGCCCGCGACGACCCACCGAGAACGCCCGGGGGCCCACGAACAGGGCGAGGGCGATGAGGGCGGCCAGGGCGCCGGCGAGCAGCAGCGGCCACCGTCCGTCGCTCCCCCAGGCGAGGCCGGCCCACACCCCGGCGACGAGGACCCCACCGCCGAGCACGCCCTGGAAGACGCCCTGCCCGGTGCCCTGGGCGCCGTCGGGGAGCAGCCGGGAGACCCACGCCTTGCCCACCCCGTCGGTGAGCCCGGTGTAGGCGCCGTACCCGCCCATCAGCAGCCAGGCGGCCAGGTGGTCCTCGGTCCACCCGAGGCCGGCGTACACCGCGGCGAAGACGAGCAGTCCCAACGCCACGACCCGCCGGGGGCCCAGCCGGTCGGCGACCACGCCGGCGGGGAAGCTGAGCCCCGCGTAGACCGCGTTGTAGCCCACGTAGGCGAGGATCACCGCGGCCACCGAGAACCCGATGTCGTGCAACCGCAGCAGCAGCAGCGCATCGGGGAAGTTGACCAGGCTGAACAACCCGAGCACCGCCACCACTCGCCAGAACGGTCGGCCGAGCCGGACCCGGTCGCGAGGCTCCGCGCGCCGCGCCGGCACCGGCGTGTGCGGCTCGCGCAGCGCGAGGACCAGCAGCGTGCTCAGCACGGCGGGCACGACCGCGAGCCACAGCAGCGGGCGGATCTGCTGGTCGAGCAGCTCGTAGCCGGCCAGGGCCAGCAGCGGACCGAGCACGGCCCCGGCGGTGTCCGCGGCCCGGTGCAGGCCGAACGCACGCCCGCGCTGGTGCGGCTCGATGTCGGCGACCAGCAGCGCGTCCCGGGGAGCGCCGCGGATGCCCTTGCCGAGGCGGTCGACGCTGCGGCCGACGAGGACGACCGGCCACGCTGACGCGGCGGCCACCAGGACCTTGCCGAGCGCAGCCAGCCCATAGCCCAGGCCCACCACGGGCTTCTTGCGCCAGCGGTCCGAGAGCCGGCCCGCCGCCACCTTGGTGACCGCGGCGACGCCCTCCGCCACGCCCTCGACCGCGCCCACCACGGCGGCCGGCGCGCCCAGCACGACGGTGAGCAGGATCGGCAGCAGTGGGTAGAGCAGCTCCGAGGCGGCGTCCTGCAGCAGCGAGACCGCAGAGACCACCTTCAGGTTGCGGGTCAACCACGGGCGCCGCTCGCTCACGGGGTCATCATCTCGCCGGCCCCCGGGCCCGGTGCCGACCCGCCCCCGGCACCGTCGCGGGGCGAGGCAGCACACTGCTCGCATGGCACCGAGGCGCAGCACCCTGGCGGTCACCGGCCTGGCCGTGCTCACCGTCCTGCTGCGCCTCCCGTACGCCGCCCGCTCGCTGTCCCCGGACGAGGGTGGCTTCCTGCTCGTCGCGGGGCAGTGGCGGCCGGGCAGCTCGCTGTACGGCGACTACTGGGTGGACCGGCCGCCGCTCCTGCTCGCCCTGTTCTGGGTGGGTGACCTCCTCGGCAGCGAGCTCGGTGACGGGCTGGGGCTCCGCCTCCTGGGTGGGCTGGCGGCGGCGGTCACGGTGGTCGCCGTCGCGATGACCGTCCGGATGCTCGCCGGCGAACGGCCTGCCGTCATCGCCGCCGCCGTGACCGCCGCCCTGCTGGTCTCGCCGCTCTCGGGGGCGGCCCAGGTGAACGGGGAGCTGCTGGCGGCTCCGTTCGTGGCGTGCGGCACCGGACTCGCGCTCGCGGCGCTGCGGGGCCGACCGTGGCTCGGTCTGGGCGCGGGCGCCTGTGCCGCGGCCGCGGTGCTGGTGAAGCAGAACATGGTGGACGTCGTGGCGTTCGCCGCGGTCGCCGCCGTGGTCGCCTGGCGGGTGCACGGTCGGCGTGCCGCACGACCGTTCGCCGTGGCGGGATGGTGCCTGGCCGGCTTCGGCGCCACGGCCGCCCTGGTCCTCGGCCTGGCTGCAGTCGCGGGAAGTCCGCCCGGCGACGTCCTCTGGGCGATGTACCCCTTCCGGGCCGAGGCGGTGCGCGTGATCGACAGCAGCAACCTCGACGTCCGCAGCCTACGGCTGCAACGCGTGGCCGGGGCCGAGCTGCTCTCGATGGGACCGGTCGTGCTGGTCGCCATGGGCGTGAGCGTCCTACTGCGTCGTCGGGCCGCCACCGCGGCGCTGCTGCCTGCTGCGGCGGGGGTGGTCGCGATGGCGGTCTACGGGGTCGCGAGCGTGGTCGCCGGCGGCTCCTACTGGCTGCACTACCTGGTGCAGCTGACGGTCCCGACCGGCCTGGCCGCCGGGCTGCTCGCCGCGACTGTGCGCAGCCGGGCCCGCATCCTGCTGGTCGCTCCCCTGGTCGCCGTCGCCACCGTCTCCTGGGCGCTCGGCCTCCTGCGCGACCCCAACCCGCAGGGCGACGTGGTCGGCCGCAGCATCGCCGAGGTGGCCGAGCCCGGCGACACGATGGTGAGCATCCTCGGCGACCCCGCCGTGATCCGGGTGGCCGGACTCCGGTCGCCGTACCCCTACCTGTGGAGCCTGCCCGCGCGCACGCTCGACCCGGGGCTGGACCGGCTCCGGAGCGACCTGGAAGGGCCCGAGGCGCCCACCTGGGTGGTCGCCCGGGTGCCCAGTGGCGTGGCCGCGCTGAAGCGGGGAGCGGCTTCACCGCTGGAGCAGCGCTACCGACTCGTCGCCGAGGCGTGCGACCGGCGGATCTACCTTCGCGACGACACCTTCCGCGCCACCCCGACCTTCGCCCAGCAGTGCCGGCCGGTCGGTCGGGCCCCGCTGCTGCGGCTGTTGACCGATGCGGACGACCGCTGACCCGGGCCCGCGGGCGGACCGGCACCCGGCGGTGCCGTGCGCGAGCCGGGGACGGAGCTGGGCCACCCGGCGAGCCTGGTCGTCGTACGGCGTGGCCCGCGCGGGTGTGGTCCTCCGCACACGACAGGGCGCGACCTGTCGAATGTGCGGCGAAACGCCCGGCTGCGTTCAGGCTGCCGTCATGTGGCCGCGGGATGCTCGCGCCGTGACGTCCTCTGTCGCGACTGCCGCTGCGTCGCGTGCGCCCACCGCCCCGCTTCCCCCGCGGTCGCGGCCCGGTGCCGCTGGGGTGCGGAGGTGGGCACGCGGCATGTGCACTCCGCGCTGGATCGCCCGGATCGTGGGGCTGACCGGTCTGGTGACCCTGGCCTCGGCCCTCTCCCCTGAGCTCGCGCGGCGCGTCCACGCCGTCGACCGACTCTTCCCGGCGACCTTCCCGGCGGCCGCCGCGACCGGCGCTGCGGCCAGTGGCATCCTCTTGATCGTCTTGTCGCGAGGACTGCGGCGCGGCAAGGCGCGGGCATGGTGGCTGGCCACGCTCCTCACCGGCGGCACCGTCGTGCTCAACCTCCTCAAGGGGCTCGACGTGGAGGAAGCGCTCCTCTCGATGCTGGTCCTGGTGCTGTTGCTCGGCGCCCGGGGCCAGTTCACCGCGCGCACCGATCCCCGCAGCCTGCGCCAGGTGCTGGTCGCGTCCCTGGCCGCGCCGGCCGCGGCCACCGGTCTGGGCATGCTGTGGCTGACTCTCGACCGGCATGCCCAGGTGGCAGGGACCTCCTGGACCGACCGTTGGGTCCAGGCCTTCGTGGGCCTGGTCGGGGTCCCCGGTCCGATCGCCTTCACCGACACCGCAGAGGGCGCGCCGGCCGCGGTGGCCCTGGTGGTCCTCGGGCTCGCTGCGGCCATGACCGTGGTCCTGGTGGCCCTGCGACCCGCCGGCGGTCCGCACCCGATGAGTGCGGAGGAGGAGTCGACGGTGCGAGCCCTGCTCGACCGCTGGGGACAGGTGGACTCCCTCGGCTACTTCGCGCTTCGTGACGACCGTTCGGTCGTGCTCAGCCGGTCGGGGAAGGCCGCGGTCAGCTACCGGGTCGTGCGCGGGGTCTCACTCGCCGCAGGCGACCCCATCGGTGATCCCGAGGCCTGGCCCGGCGCCATCGCCGCGTGGCTCGAGCAGGCCGCCACCTACGGCTGGACGCCGGCGGTGCTCGGGGCCAGCGAACGCGGTGGCCGTGCCTACGAACGGGCCGGACTGGACGCCCTCGAGCTCGGGGACGAGGCCGTGCTCGACCTGGACGCCTTCGCCCTCGAGGGCCGGGCGATGCGGACCGTGCGCCAGGCCGTGGCCCGGTCCGTCCGCGCCGGCACCCAGGTCACCTGCCAGCGGTCCGGCGAGCTAGACGCCGACCTGCGGACCGAGCTCGTACGCCGGGCCGCGCAGTGGCGGGACGGACCGGTCGAGCGCGGCTTCAGCATGGCGCTGAGCCGGTTCTTCGACCCCCGTGACGCGACCTCGGTGGTGGTGATCGCCCGGGACGCAGAAGGTGCCCTGCGCGGCGTGCTCAACCTGGTGCCCTGGGGTGCCGACGGCCTGTCCCTGGACCTGATGCGCCGCGACCCGGAAACCGAGAACGGCCTGGTCGAGCACATGGTCGCCAGCGTGTGTGCGCAGGCACCGCAGTTCGGCGTGACCCGGATGTCGCTCAACTTCGCCGTCCTGCGCTCGGTGTTCGCTCGAGGCGAGCAGCTGGGAGCGGGTCCCGTGCTGCGGCTGTGGCACGGCCTGCTGCAGGGGCTGTCCCGCTTCTGGCAGATCGAGTCCCTCTACCGCGCGAACGCCAAGTACCAGCCGCAGTGGCGGCCGCGCTACCTCTGCTTCCGACAGGCCCGGGACCTGCCCGAGGTGGCGGGTGCCGCGCTGCGCGCCGAGTCGCTGCTCGTGGCCCCGTGGCGCGGGCGGATGCAGGCGCCGTTCCCCCGGTCGGTCCGCGCGCTTCGGTACGGTCGGAGGGTGCCAGCTCTCCGGAAATCGGAAGGGTCGTCGGCAGCATGAGCGCACTGGTCCGACTCGACGTGTCCCCGGCACCGCCCGCTGCGCACTCACACCCGCGCCGGCGCCACCTCAACACCCTCGGCAAGGGCGCCCTGGTCCTGGGCATCTGCGTCGGCGGCCTGTGGACTGCCACCCACGGCCTGGCCGGGGTGACCTGGCGTGACGTGGCTCAGGTGCTCGGAGCCGTGGCGTGGTCCCGGCTCGGGCTGCTCGCGGCAGTGTGGCTGGGCGGACTCGTCGTCTACTCCACGGTCCTGGCCGGTTCGCTTCCCGGCCTCGGCCTCCGCCGCGGACTGCTGCTCAACCTGACCGGGAGCGCGGTGTCGAACGTGCTGCCGGTCGGCGGGGCCTTCGGGACGGCGCTGAACTGGAAGATGCTGCGCAGCTGGGGGCACTCCCACCAGGCTTTCGCCTCGTACTACGTCCTCACCAATGCGCTGGACGTGCTGAGCAAGCTGGTGCTCCCCCCGCTGGCCGTGGCGGGCCTGATCATGGTCTCGGCCACGGTCCCGGGCGCGGTGTGGACACTCGCCGTGGTGTGCCTCGTCGTCCTGGGCGCCGCCCTCGGCCTCGCCGCGCTCGCCGCGCTCGGGGTCCGGCTCCCCTCAGTGCTGACCGCCCGCTGGGAGCGCGCCTGGACCTTCGCGACCGGGGTCGCTGACCAGGTCCGTCGACAGCTGACCGGCAACTGGGAACGGCTGCTGCCGGGCAGCGTCGGCTACGTCGCGGCGCAGGTGCTGCTGCTGCTGCTCTGCCTGCGCACGGTGGGCCTGGACCTCCCGCTCACCACCGTGGTGATGGCTGCGGCGATCGAACGGGCGGCCTCGATCATCCCGCTCACTCCTGGTGGGGCGGGCTTCGCGGAGGTCGGCACGGTCGCCTGGCTGGTCACCAGCGGGATGGATCCGGCCGCGGTGGTGGCCGGGGTGCTGCTCTACCGCGTGTTCCTCGTGGTGCTCGAGGTGCCCGTCGGTGGCGGGTTGCTCGGCGCCTGGTCCTGGCTGCGGCGACGCGCACCCGCAGCCGAGGTGGCGCGATGAGGATCCTGCACCTCGCGAACAGCTACGCCCCCCGACTCGGCGGCATCGAGGTCCACGTCGCCGAGCTGGCCCGACGCCAGGCCGCGGCCGGGCACGAGGTGACGGTCAGGACCCTGACGCCGAGCGCAGCCGACGGGCGTGCGGCCCTCGACGACGGTCCGGTGCGGGTGGACCGGGTCTCCTCGCTCGGGGGAACACTGTCCGACGTCACGTCGTTCGACGTGGTCCACGGGCACGTCTCGGCGCTGTCCACCTTCGCCGCCCCGCTGAGCGCCTCGGCCGCGCGGCGCGGCGTGCCGACGCTGGTGACGGTGCACTCCCTGTGGAACGGTCTCGGCCCGCTGCCCCGGTTGGCCGCGGAGGCGGCGATGCTGCGCCGCGCACCGGTGGTCTGGTCGGCCGTCAGCAGGTTCGCCGCCGAGCAGGTCGCGCAACGGCTCCCGGGCGACCGACGCGTGCTGGTGCTGCCCAACGCCGTGGACGTGGCTCCGCGGCAGTCCACCCCGCGCCCGCGGACACCGGTCCGGCTGGTCAGCACCATGCGGTTCTCCTACCGCAAGCGTCCGCTGCGGCTGGCCGCGATGTTCGCCCGGCTGCGCCGGGCCACCGACGTGCCGGTGGAGCTGACCGTCGTCGGGGACGGACACCTGCGTCCGGCACTGGAGCGACGCCTGCGACGCCTGGGCGTCGACGACGCCGTGACCGTGACCGGGCGCCTCGACCCACGCGACGTGCTCGACCGGCTCGCGGCCGCAGACCTGTACGTCGCGCCGGCGTTCCTGGAGTCGTTCGGCCTGGCCGCGCTCGAGGCACGCAGCGTGGGACTCCCCGTCGTCGGCCGCACCAGCACCGGGCTTCCCGACTTCGTCGAACACCGCCGCAACGGCCTGCTCTGCGACTCCGACGGCGCCATGGTCGCCGCCATGGTCGAGCTCGTGGAGGACACGGCGTTGCGGCAGCGGATCTCCGAGCGCAACCGGACGGCCCCGGCGGGGCTCGGGTGGGTCCGCTCCCTGGAGCGGCACCACGCTGCCTACGCCCTGGCGGTCGAGGAGGCGGCGCGACGCGGCACCCGGCCGGCGCTGCGGGCGGTGCGCCCATGAGCCGGGCCGGGTTCACGCTGGTGAGCTTCCACGCCCACCCCGACGACGAGAGCCTGCTCACCGGCGGCACCCTGGCCCGCGCCGCGGCCGAGGGACATCGGGTCGTCCTGGTGGTCGCGACCGGAGGGGAGCTCGGCCTCGCCGCGAGCGGTGACGGCCGTGGCGCGACGCTGGCCGCCACGCGCCTGGGCGAGCTCCACGAGGCGGCCCGCCTGCTCGGGTGCCACCGCGTCGTGGAGCTCGGTCACGCCGACTCGGGGCTGCACGCGGAGAATCTCGCTGCCAACGCCTTCGCCCGCACCGACGTCCAGGAGGCGGCCGCGAGACTGGCCGAGGTGCTCGTGGAGGAGCAGGCCGACGTGCTGACGACCTACGACGCGAACGGCGGCTACGGGCACCCCGACCACCGGCAGGCCCACCGGGTCGCCCTCCGCGCGGCGGTACTCGCTCGGACCCCGGTCGTGCTCGAGGCGACCGTGCCCGGGGACCTCTACCGCCGCGTCCTACGCGTGCTGCGGGCCCTCGGCAGCACGATCGGGCGCTCCGCTCCGCTGGGGACCACCCAGGTGTTCAGCGACTCGCGGGCGATCACCCACCGGGTCGACGTACGCCGCCACCTGGTCGCCAAGCGGGCGGCGCTGGCCGCGCACGCCACCCAGGGCCGGGGCGGCGACGGCCCGCGGGTCCTCGCCTGGATCCTGCGCCTGCCCAGCCCCGTCTTCAGCCTCGCCTTCGGCAGGGAATGGTTCATCGAGCACGGACGGGCGCCGGGCGCCCGGGAAGGGGACATCTTTGCCTCGCTCCGCACCTGAGGTGACGGTCTCGGACACGGTCGACTCCCCACACGACCGCGGGTTGCACTGGGCGTGGGGCCTGTGGGGGGTGGCCGCGTGCTTCTTCCTGGTGGCCCTCGCGCGCTCGCTCCAGATCGGGATCCCGCTGCGCGACCCGCACTTCGCGATCTTCGGCTCTCGGATGGCGATCTCCCTGGGACTGTTCGCCGTGCTGGCCACGGGCCAGGCGGCGTACCTCGCGGGACGACCGCGCCGCACCTCCCGGGTGTGGGAGGTGCTGAAGCGCCGCTGGACGCCACGCCGGCTCGGGCTGGCGCTGGCCGGGCTGCTCGCCTACCACGTCGTCTACTTCAGCTACCACAACCTGAAGAGCTGGGACGTGTTCAACCCGCCTCGCGACGCCGACCTGCTGCGCTGGGACCGGGCGCTGTTCCTCGGCCACGACCCGGCCGCACTGCTGCACGGCCTGCTGGGCCAGCACTACGCGATGTATGTGCTGATGGTCATCTACGAGTCGTTCTCCACCATCGTCGCCATCGCGGTGGTGGCTGCGGTCGCGCTGCCCACGAGAGTCCGGGACAGCTACGCCTTCCTCACCTCCGGGGCCTGGGTGTGGATCCTCGGCACGATCTCCTACTACTCCATCCCGTCGCTCGGGCCGTTCGCGATCGCCCCTGAGGTCTTCCGCGGCCTCCCGCACACGATGATCCAGGACACCCAGGCTCGCTACATGGCCCAGCGTGCGCAGATGCTGGCGCATCCGCTGTGGCACGACTCCTTCGCCCAGATCTCGGCCTTCGCCAGCCTGCACATCGGTGTCACCAGCCTGCTGCTGCTGATGGCCTGGTGGTTCGGGCTGCGCCGGACCACGCTGGCGCTCTCGATCTGGGTCGCCTGCACGGCCGTGGCGACGGTCTACATCGGCTGGCACTACTTCATCGACGACGTCGCGGGCCTGCTCATTGCGGTGGTCGGCGTCGCGGTCGGCACCCGGATGGTCTACCCCGGGGGCGCACGGCCCCCGTCGGACCACCTGTCCTGAGCGGCGCTCGGCTCAGGCCGGCTCCGGCCCGGCGTCGAGGAGCAGCTCGATGCTGCCTCCGGAAGCGTCGAGGATCCGCGCCGTGCCGCCGTGCGCCTCGGCGATCGAGCGCACCAGGCTCAGTCCCAGGCCGGAGCCGGGAGTGGACCTGCTGGTGTCGGCGCGACTGAAGCGGTCGAAGGCCGCGGAGCGGAACTCCGCGGGGAAGCCGGGTCCGGTGTCGCTGACGACGATGCGTAGCGCCGGCGTGTCGAAGGTCGCGGTGACGCGGACGGGGGGCCTTCCGTGGACCAGCGCGTTGCGGACCAGGTTGGCCACCGCGATCGAGAGCCACCGCTGGTTCACCCACACCGTGGCCGCCGGGACCTCGACCACCACCTCGGCGTGCGGGCCGACCTCCTCCCGCACGGCATCGCAGAGCAGGGTGCGCAGGTCGGTGGCCTCGCGCGGCAGGGTTCCCCCGCCGTGCAGTTCCTCGATGTCCAGCAGGGCATTGGCCAGGGTCGTCAGCCGGTCCACCTGCGCGTCCAGCGACACCAGCACCTCCGCGATCTCCTCGGTCGAACGCCGTCGCGCCCGCGCCCACTGCAGGTCGGTGCTCATCACGGTGAGGGGGGTGCGCAGCTCGTGCGCCGCGTCGGCGAGGAACTGACGTTCTCGCACGGCGCTGGCCTCGATGCGTCCCAGGAGCTCGTTGAAGGTGTGCCCGAGTCGGGAGAGCTCGTCGTCGCGCCCCTCGGCCACCGGCAGCCGGCCGAACTCCCCCGCCTCCGCCTGCTGCGCCGCACGGCGGTAGTCCTCCACGGGGTCGAGCGCTGCCCGGGCGGTCCGGTAGCCCACGAACGACGCGGCCGCCAGCGCCGCGAGGTCGGCGATCGCCAGCTGCACGAGCAGCTCGCGCAGCGCCTCGTCGTGGTTGCTCCGGCTGATCGCGGCAACGAGGACCCGCACACCGTCCGGCGTCCGGACGCGGTCGGCGCGCACGAGGTAGGCACGTCGACGAGGCGGCAGGAGCTCACCGACGTCGTACTTGACCGGGCCGCTGTCCAGGACCTGCTGGATCCGACGGGCCGAGATCAGGCGTCCCACCGAGGAGTTGCCGGACACCAGCCGGCCGTCCTGACCGTAGAGCTGGAAGGTCTGACCCGGGGTGTTGCGCGGCAGGGTCTGGCCCTTCGCCAGAGCGCGGACCAGGACGTTGCGCCACGCCTCGAGGTCCTGGTCCAGCTGGCGGTTCAGCGCGAACGCCACCCGCCAGTACACGAAGCCGGCCGAGAGCAGCAGCACGGCGGTCATGGCCACCGCCACCGTGAGCACGAGGCGGGTGCCGATGGGACGACGGCCGACCAGCCGGTCCCACAACCTCACCCCGCCTCCAGGCGGTAGCCGACCCCGCGGACCGTGGCGATGCCGACCTGCGCCGACCGCTCGAGGCGGGCCCGGACCCGGGAGACGTGGACGTCCATCGCGTTGCTGGCGATGTCGACCTCGCCCTGCCACAGGGCGTCGAAGAGCCGCTGCCGGGTCACCACCCGACCCACGCTCTCCATCAGCGTCTCCAAGAGCGTGAACTCGCGGCGGGAGAGCTGCTCCTCCACACCGGCGATCCAGACCCGGTGCTCCTCGGGGTCGAGCACCACGTCGCCGACGACCAGGCGTCCCTCCGCCGGCTCCACGCGCCTGCCGAGCGCCCGCACCCGCGCCACGAGCTCCTCGAGCGCGAACGGCTTGACGAGATAGTCGTCGGCCCCGGCCTCCAGCCCGGCCACCCGCTCCGGCACGGCGCCCCGCGCGGTGAGCATCAAGATGGGCACGTCGATCCGCTCGGCACGCACCCGGCGACAGACCTCCAGGCCGGAGAGCCCCGGCAGCATCAGGTCCAGCACGATCACGTCGGCCGTGCGTCTCCGCGCCGCCTCCAGCGCCTCGTGGCCGTCGTGGGACGCGGTCGTGGTGAAGCCGGCGTCGTGCAGGTAGTCGGTGACCAGGTCGACCATGCGGACCTCGTCGTCGACCACCAGCACGTGCACGCCTCAACAGTAGGGGCCGTCCCCGATCGGCGACGTCACGTTCACGTCATGTTGACTTCCTAGCGTTCGGCACCGTGTCCGTACCTCTCGCGATCTCCGACGTCCTGCCCGACGTCTTCCCGCTGCTCACCCGGCTGGGCATCGACGTCCTCGCCATGCTGCTGCTGGCAGGCTGGCTCTACCGCCGCCGGCTCGCGGCGCCGGAGATGACTCTGGTCTTCACGGCCCTCAACATGGGCCTGTTCGCCGCCGTCGCCTCGATCGGTACCGGCTCGTTCCCCACGGGTGTCGGCTTCGGGCTCTTCGGCCTGCTCAGCCTGGTCCGGCTGCGCAGCGCGGCGTTCACGCTCAAGGACGTCGCCTACACCTTCGTTGCGCTGGTGGTCGCCCTGGTGACCGCGCTGCCGGATCGCAACGTGCTCATCGCGGTGATCCTCGATGTGCTGCTGCTGGCCACCTTGTGGTTCGTCGACGACACCCGGTGGCGGACGCCGGTCACCCGGGTGGTCCGGATGACCCTGGACCACGCCGTCACCGGCTCGACCGAGGCCAGCCTGGCGGTGACCCGCCGCCTCGACCTGGAGCCCCTCGACGTGGTGATCGAGGACGTGGACCTGGTCCGGGACACCACCCGGGTCGCCGTACGCGTGGCGGCGCCGCCCGGGTCCTGGCGGCCGGCGAGCACCGCCCCGACGGAGGCCGTCGATGCTCGCTGAGCTGCTCCGCGTGGACCGCGCGCCCGTTTCCCTGGAGACCGTGCTCGCCCAGGCCCCGGCGATGACCCGCATCGACCGCAAGTACCTGGTGCCCGTGCCGGTCGCCCGGGAGTTCGTCGGGTCGCTGCCCGAGCGCTGGCGCGCGCTCGCAATCGGTGACCGGACGAGCACCCACTACCACAGCCGATACTTCGACACCCGGGGCTGGCAGGCGGCGCGCGAGCACGTGCAGCGCCGCCGCCGGCGCTGGAAGGTACGCCGGCGCAGCTACCTCGAGGACGGGTTGTGCCGCCTGGAGGTGAAGACCAAGGACGGGCGCGGACACACGGTCAAGGCCCTGCTGGAGAGCCCGCAGTCCGACGGCGGCCTCACCGCCGCCGAGCGCGAGTTCGTGGCCGAGGTCCTCGGCGCGCACCGGATCACCCTGGACCCGCGGATGCTGCGGCCGTCGATGGAGATCAGCTACGAGCGGATGACGCTGGCGCGCACGGCGGAGGCGCCGGCGCGCCTGACCCTCGACTGGCAGGTGGAGTGCACGACCGCGCACGGGCGGGCGTGGGTCGACGAGGAGCACGTGCTCGTGGAGACCAAGGGCGGCCTGCGACCCTCCGACGCCGACCGGCTCCTCCTGCAGCTCGGCTGCCGGCCCCGCTGGTTCAGCAAGTACACCGCGGCGGCCTGCCTGTTGGCCCCGGGTCTCCCCGACAACGACGTCCGAGCGCTGTGCGGCCGGCACCTGCACGCCGAACGACCTCCTCTCGCCCCCGAGCACGTGGCATGAAGCACCTGCAGCTCTGGGCGCGCAGCCGGGCCGGGCAGGTGCTGCTGATCGGCCTGCTCGCTGCGCTGGCCATCATCGCGGGGTCACTGGGCACCAGCCTGGGCCTCGACACCTCCGCCAAGGACCGGATCGAGGCCGACCCACCGCCGCCGCTGTTCACCGATGCGGCCATCAGCAGCACCCGGAGCGACGTGCAGGCACAGCGTCACACCGCCGACCGCCTGATGCAGCACTGGTTCGACGCACACGGTTCCACCCGGGACGACACCGCCTTCGTCGCGTGGGCCGAGCAGGTGCTGCCACCGCCGCCGGGCGAGAAGGACCGGACCGCCGAGGTCCGCAGGGTGCAGGACGTCGCCGGGACGCGCACGCCCAGCGGCGTCCGTGCCGCCACCTGGCTGGAGCAGTACGGCAAGAAGGACCTGTGGAAGCTCTACGCCCACGACCAGGCCGAGCTGCTGCCGCAGACCAAGGGCGAGGCGGTGAAGTCGGACGTCAAGTCGATGCTGAAGATGGCCAAGAAGATCGCCGACGAGCTCGGCACCCGATACCGGCAGTCTGCGCCGTACGTGCTGCACCCCTCACTGCGCCCGGACCACGACGTGCAGCCCGGCCAGGTCTGCCCGTGCTCCTACCCCTCCCGGCACGCGGCCTCCGGGGCGGCTGCAGCGACCTACCTCGGCGGGCTGCAGCCGTCCCGCGGCACCGACTACCTCTGGGCGCAGGGAGAGATCGACTGGTCACGGGTGTACATGGCCGGTCACACCCCCAGCGACATCACCGGTGGCGCGCTGCTCGGCGACATGATCGGGGAGTACTACCTGCACAGCCGACGCTGAGCCCAGCGCTGCCTCCGGGCGCGCCAGCCGCCGGCCCCACACGCCGAAGGCGAAGGAGATCGGCAGCGTCACGCTGCCCAGCGAGGTGATCATCGGGACCAGGAAGAGCGCCGGCAGCGCGAGGACGAGCAACCAGCCGGGCAGCCCCGCGCCCCTGCGGACCAGCACGATGCCCAGCACCGTCGAACCGAGGAGCGTCACCAGCAGCACGGGGACCGTGGCCAGGAAGACGCCGTCCAGGAGCGAGTAGTTGACCCCGGTCCACATGGTCCAGTACTCGGCGAAGATCGCGACACAGGCGGCCGTGTACGCGGACAGCACGACTCGCCACACCCACTTCTCGAAGCCCTGGGGACACCGGGAGCGGTGGACCAGCAGCGCGCATGCCGTGAAGGCGAGGAAGACCGGGAGCCAGATCTTGCCGTAGGTGACGTAGACCGTGTCGGGAGAGCCCCAGTCGAGCAGGGGCGCGAGGGCCCGGTCCGCCGTCGGCGCCCAGGCGCCGACCAGGCCGGTCTTCAGGTCACCCTTGCCGTCGGCGGTGCGGAAGCGGGCCAGCGCATGGAGCTGCCCGACGACGAGCGCCACCCAGGCCATCACCCAGGCGGCACGACCGACGAGGACGCGGTGCTTGTCGAGGAACATCGTGGTCTCCGATCCGGCCGGCGTTCGCGGCCCGGGTACGACGCTAGGGAGCCGGAGCCGCCCCACGCGTCGACCCGTGGTCGGGACCCGGCTCCACCCCTGGTTTGACTCCCCCAGGGCGCCACCGGTCGTACCTTGCTCTCATGCGACCGACCGTCCCGTCGCTTCGCCCGCGACCGCTGGACCTGCTCGCGCCCGGCGTCGTCCTCGCGATCGGCCTCGCGGAGCTGGTCTCGTTCGCCGGGACCGCCTGGTGGGGAGCGGGCTTGCTCGAGGGCGTCGCGTGCGCAGCGCTGGTGTGGCGACGCCCGCTCGCGATCCCCGCGGCGGTGCTGGCGGTGACGGCGGCCTCGCTGCTCCCGCTGTTCGGGCCCCGGATGCAGGACGTCTCCGCACCGATCCTGATCGGGGTCCTGGCCGCGTGGAGCACCGCGCGATGGGTTCGCGGCTACTGGGGTCTGGTCGGCGTCGCCGGCATCGTGCTGGCCCTGGCACTGGAGTACCTCCTCCTGGATACCCGGCAGCACGGCTTCAGCGACGTGGTCTTCGTGACCGCACTGCTGGCGCCGCCGTACGTGTTCGGGCGGCTGGCCCGGAGGCTGGCCGTCACCACCGAGCAGCTGCGCGAGCAGCAGGAGCTGGTCCGCCGCCAGGCGGTGCACGAGGAGAGGGACCGGATCGCACGGGAGCTGCACGACGTGATCGCGCACTCGATCAGCGCGATGGTCGTGCAGACCGCGGCTGCCCAGGACCTCGTGCGCACCGACCCCGACCGGGTCGCCGGCATCCTCGAACGGGTCGCGTCCACCGGAAGGCGGGCACTCTCGGAGACCGGGCGGCTGCTGCACGTGATCCGCGACAGCGACGACGAGCTCGGGCTCGCGCCGACGCCGGGCATGGCCGACCTGGAGGCGCTGGTCGAGCAGTTCCGCCGCGACGGGCTCGACGTCCGGCTGGAGGTCTCGGGGTCGCTGGCAGAGGTGCCGGCCGGCATCGACGTCTCGGCGTACCGGATCGTGCAGGAGGCGCTGACCAACGCGCTGCGCTACGCCGAGGACGGGGCGGTGCTCGTGCAGGTGACCGGCAGCTCCGGGGACGTCCGGATCCGCACCAGCAACCGCGCGTCCGGACGTACCGGGGTGGGCAGCGGCCTGGGGCTGATGGGTGTCGCCGAACGGGTCGCGGTGCTCGGCGGCAGCGTGCGGCACGGCCCCACCCCGAGCGGACACTTCGAGCTCGACGTCTCGCTCCCGGTCGCGGAAGCATCGTCATGACCTCGGTGGTGGTGGCCGACGACCAGGACCTCGTCCGCTCCGGCCTGGAGATGGTGCTCAGCGCGCGCGGCGTCGACGTGGTCGGGCTCGCCTCGGACGGTCGTGAAGCCGTGGAGCTGGCGACCCGGCTGCGGCCCGACGTCGTGGTGATGGACATCCGGATGCCGGTCCTGGACGGGATCGCGGCGACGCGGGAGATCCAGACGGCCGAGCTGCCCTCCCGGGTGCTCGTGCTCACCACCTACGACATCGACTCCTACGTCTACCAGGCCCTCCGCGCGGGCGCCGCCGGCTTCCTGCTCAAGGCGACGCCGCCCGACCGGCTCGTCGAGGGCATCCACACCGTGGCAGCGGGCGAGGCGCTGCTGGGGCCGTCGCTGACGCGCCGCCTGATCGAGGAGTACGTCGCCGGCCCCGGCCCGGCGGGCTCCTCCCCCGACGTCTTCGCCGAGCTGACCGAACGCGAGGTCGAGGTCTTCACCCTCATCGCGCAGGGCCTGTCCAACACCGACATCGCGGACCGTCTGGTGGTCAGCGAGGCGACGGTGAAGACCCACGTGAACCGCATCCTCGCCAAGCTCGGCGGACTGACTCGGGTCCAGCTGGTCGTGCTCGCCTACGAGACCGGGCTGGTCCGACCGGGTCGAGTGCGGTAGCGGTCAGCAGGTGCTGCACGCCTGGTCGGTCGCGCGGGTGGTGCGGAGCGCCTCGAGCCACCGTGCGCCCCGCCTGGCGGCACGCCGCCAGGCGGCGGGGCGGCAGCACCGGGCCAGGCGCCGCAGTCGCGACTCCTCGGCGGCCCACAGCAGGTCGGCGGCGCGTTCGGCGGCAAGAGCCCTGGTCAGGTCCAGCTCGTCCATCGGTCTGCTCCTCTCAGCAGCAGGCGGCAGTCGGTGCGGGAACGGCGTCCGCCTCGGCGGGGGACGCCTCGGCGGTGTCGGCGCAGCAGGCCGGGCCGCTGGCGTTCTCGGCGAAGAAGGTCGCGCTGTCGGCGAGGACGGTGTAGATCTCCCAGCGCTCGCCGTTCGGGGCGCCCTCGACCCAGAACTTGTCCTGCTTGGCGTAGCAACAGGTGGTGCCGCGCTCGTCGGTGGAGGCAAGACCGTGCGCGGCGAGCCGGCTCTGCTCGGCGTCGACCGTGTCGACGTCCGCCACCTCGACCCCGAGGTGGTTCAGGGTGCCGCCCGCACCGCGGTTCTCCAGGAGCACGAGCTTCAGCGGCGGGTCGGCGATCGCGAAGTTGGCGTAGCCCGGGCGGGTCTTGGCCGGCTCGGTGCCGAACAGCGCGGAGTAGAAGGCGGTGGCAGCGTCGATGTCGTCGACGTTGAGCGCGAGCTGGATGCGGGACACGGGGACCTCCTCGAACATGGACAATGATTCATTCACTGTCATCGATACATCACTCTGACAGACGCATTGATTGATGTCAATACTTTCCGCTAGAGTGGCGCCTGCGACGACCCAGGAGGAGGCGCCATGTCCACGCGAGAGCTTCCGCTCGTGACCCAGCCGCAGGTGACGGCATGCTGCGCCCCGCTCTCCGCCGAGGTGCTCGACGCATCCTCGGCGGCGACGCTCGCCCGCCAGTTCGCCGCCCTGGCCGACCCCGTCCGGCTGCGGCTGGTTTCCCTGCTCTCCACCGCCGAAGGTGGCGCGGTCTGCGCCTGCGACCTGGTCGAGCCGGTGGGGAAGAGCCAACCCACGGTCAGCCACCACCTCAAGGTGCTCGCGGACGCCGGCCTGGTCACCAGCGAGAAACGGGGCCGCAACGTCTGGTACGCCGTCGTACCCACGGCACTGGAAGCACTCTGCTCCGTCCTCGTCCCCCGCTGATCCGATCCGAGGAGTTCCCATCACCAACGCCCCGCCCTCCAGCTCGCCGTCGACGACCGCGCCGGCGCACGGCGTCGTCGGCGGTCTGAGCCGACTGGACCGCTTCCTACCGGTGTGGATCGGCGCCGCGATGCTCGCCGGCCTGCTCCTCGGCCGCCTGGTTCCTGGCGTCGCCGACGCGCTCGACGCGGTGAAGGTCGGCTCGATCTCGCTGCCGATCGCGCTGGGCCTGCTGGTGATGATGTACCCGGTCCTGGCGAAGGTCCGCTACGACGAGGTCGGCGAGGTCGCCCGCGACGGGCGGACGATGGCGCTGTCGCTGGTGCTGAACTGGCTGATCGGGCCGGCCCTGATGTTCACCCTGGCCTGGCTCCTGCTGCCCGATCTGCCGGACTACCGGACCGGCCTCATCCTGGTCGGACTGGCGCGCTGCATCGCGATGGTCATCATCTGGAACGACCTGGCCTGTGGTGACCGCGAGGCGGCCGCCGTGCTCGTCGCCCTGAACTCGGTCTTCCAGGTCCTCGCCTTCGGCCTGCTGGGCTGGTTCTACCTCGAGGTGCTTCCCGGCTGGCTGGGCCTGTCGACCACCGGCCTGGAGGTGTCGGCGTGGCAGATCGCCGCCAGCGTCGTGGTGTTCCTGGGCATCCCACTGGTCGCCGGCTACCTCACCAGGCGGATCGGCGAGCGCCGCCGCGGCCGCCAGTGGTACGAGGCGAGCTTCCTGCCGCGGATCGGGCCGTGGGCGCTCTACGGCCTGCTGTTCACGATCGTGGTGCTGTTCGCGCTCCAGGGCGAGACCATCACCCACGAGCCGTGGGACGTCGCCCGCATCGCCGTGCCGCTGGTGGCCTACTTCGCCGTCATGTGGACCGCCGGGCTGCTGCTCTCCCGCGCCGCGGGACTCGGCTACGCCCGCTCCACCACGCTGGCCTTCACCGCCGCGGGCAACAACTTCGAGCTCGCCATCGCGGTGGCCATCTCCGTCTTCGGGATCAGCAGCGGCCAGGCACTCGCCGGAGTGGTGGGACCGCTCATCGAGGTGCCGGTATTGGTGGGCCTGGTCTACGTGAGCCTCTGGGCCCGCCGCTTCTTCCCCGACCCGGCTGGAGCTTCCCGATGACCCCCACCGCGACTGAGCACTCCCCGCGTCCCCAGGTCGTGTTCGCCTGCGTGCGCAACGGCGGTCGGTCGGTGGTCGCCCGGCTGCTCACCGAGCACTACGCCCAGGGCCGTGTCGTGGCACTGTCCGCAGGCACCCAGCCCGGCGAGCACATCCATCCCGAGGTCGCGGCCGTGCTCGAGCAGCTGGGCCTCGACACCTCCCGCGAGCACCCGAAGCTGCTCACCCGCGAGACCGTCGCAGCCAGCGACCTGGCCATCACCCTGGGCTGCGGCGAGGAGTGCCCCTACGTGCCCGGCGTGACCTACCGGGACTGGCCGGTCGACGACCCGGGGGGCCAGGACGAGGCCACCGTGCGCCGGATCGTCGGCGACCTGGACGCCCGCGTCCGCGCCCTGCTCACCGAGCTGGTGCCGGATCTCGAGCTTCCGCGGTCGGTGCTGGGCGCCGACTGAGAACACGCAGGAACCACGACAGCCGGACCGGCCACGGGTGGCGGGTCCGGCTGTCGCGGATCTCCGTACGAGATCACCACGGCGGTGGCGGAGGGATTTGAACCCTCGGTGGGCTTGCGCCCACAAACGCTTTCGAGGCGTTCTCCTTAGGCCGCTCGGACACGCCACCGCCGGAGAGGCTACCGGAGCGGCGCCGCGCCCTCGAAATCGCCCTGACGGTCTCAGCGCTCCCGTGGGCGCATCGTCTGGGTGCGCATCGTGAAGGCCAGCCACTCGCGGAAGCGGCGACGCGACCAGCCGGCGCGGTTGACCATCCGGTCGTAGAGAGTCGGGTCGATCAGCAGCCACAGGATGTCGGCCGCCTGGTCGGGCGGCAGCCCCTCCCGGAGAGCCCCGTCCCGCTGCAGGCCGGCCACGGGTCCGCTACGCATCGCGTTGCGGCGCACCTCCTCCCACTCCGTGAGGATGCCCGCGGCCTCCTCGTCCTGGGCTGCGGCCTCGTGCAGTGCCAGCCACAGCCTGGCCAGCCGGGCGTTGGTGTCGGTGATGAAGGAGGCGTAGAGGTCGGTGCGCGTCCACGGGTCCGGCTCGTTGATGATCCGCAGCAGCGCCGGGCGCTCACGCAGGGTCACCTCCTCGTCGTCGCCGCCCAGGGCGAAGTCACAGGCGAGCTTGAGCAACGCGACCTTCCCGCCCACCGAGGTGAAGACCGTCTTGCGACTGACCCCGGCCCGCTCGGCCACCGCGTCCACGGTCGCTGCCACGAAGCCCCGCTCGCCGAAGAGCTCACCAGCGGCGTCGACGATCTGCTTGCGCGTCGCACGCGCCTGGCGCCCTCGCAGGTCGGAGCTGTAGGACCTCTTGCCATCCTCAGACATTGGAGTTACTTTCAGTGTAACGAATACTTCTCGGGTCACCACAATATCGGTCAGGAAGTGGTTCGAGATGGACACACACCACATCGCGGTCGTCGGATCGGGACCGGTCGGCATGGCCACGGCGTTGCTGCTGGCCCGCCAGGGCCACCGCATCACGCTGATCGACCGGGACCCGGGACCGCAGCCCGGGCTGGAGTGGCAGCGCGTCGGGGTGATGCAGTTCCGCCTCCCCCACGCCCTGCGCGCCGTGGGTCGCAACGTGCTGGCGCAACGCCTCCCCGATCTGGACCAGGCGCTGGTGGATGCCGGGGCGGAGCTCAGCTCGCCGCCCGGTGCGCCTGACTTCATGCAGGACATGCACGTGCGGCGCTCGGTGATGGAGCGGGTGATGTGGGAGCGCACCTCGAGCGAGACCGGCATCGTGCGGATGACCGGTCACGTCGACGAGATCGCCACCGACGGCGAACGGGTGACCGGCGTCGTCGTGGATGGGGTCCTCGTCCCCGCCGACGCCGTGGTCGACGCGACCGGCCGCGCCGACAAGGTGAGCGGCGAGCTCCGGCCGCCCCGGACCGGCGGTGACTGCGGCTTCGCGTACGCCGCCCGGCTGTTCCGGCTGCGGCCCGGAGCGGAGCCAGGCCCCCGCAACGGGGGTCCGGGCTTCATCTCCGAGCACGACGGTTTCCTGCAGCTGATCTTCGCCCACGACGCGGGGGCCTTCACCGTGCTGATCGTCCGTGCCAGCCGCGATCACGCACTGGCGGAATTGCGCCACGAGGCCGGCTTCGCCGCGGCCACTGCGGCGCTCCCCGGCGCCCGGGAATGGACGACACCGGAGCGCAGCGAGGCGATCGACGCCGTCCGGGCCGGGGCGAACCTGACCAACGCCTACCGTCCGCAGGCCGGCGCCGTCACCGGCCTCGTCGCCGTCGGGGACGCGGTGTGCACCACCAACCCCGCCGGGGCCCGGGGCGTATCCCTCGGGCTCCAGACGGCCGCGGCGCTCGCCGACATCGCCGCCGCCCATCCCGTCACGGAGTGGGCGGCCCGGCTCGACTCGTGGTGCGAGACCACCCTGCGGCCGTGGTTCGAGGAGCACGTGATCAGCGACGCCTGGCAGCTGCGCGCCTGGGCCGACCGATCGCCGGACCCGAACGGGCCGATCCCCTGGAACCTGGTGCTCGCCGCCTCCGCGGAGCACCCCGAGTGGCGCGACACCGTCGGGCCGTTCATGGGCATGGTGTTCGGTCCCCGCATGCTGGACCCGTTGCGGGACGAGGTGCGGGAGATGATCCGGGCGGGATGGCAGCCCCGCCCTCCCTCCGGTCCGGACCGCGCGACCCTGGTCGCCACGATGCGGAGTGCACTGGCACCCGTCGGCTGCTAGGTGGTCCGCTGCCCCGCGAAGAAGGCGTCCAGCAAGGCCGTCGACTCGGCAGCCAGCACACCGCCCAGCACCTCGGGCCGGTGGTTGAGCCGCCGGTCACGGACCACGTCCCACAGCGACGCGACGGCACCGGCCTTGTCGTCGTACGCCCCGAAGACCAGGCGGTCCACGCGCGCCAGCACCGCCGCGCCCGCGCACATGGTGCACGGCTCCAGGGTGACCACCAGGGTGCAGTCGGTCAGCCGCCATTCGCCACGGCGGTGCGCGGCCGCGCGCAGGGCGACGATCTCGGCATGCCCGGTCGGGTCACGGTCCCGTTCGCGCAGGTTGTGCCCCGCGCCCAGCACCGAGCCGTCCGGACCCACCACCACGGCGCCGATCGGCACGTCCCCGTGCTGGGGGGCGAGGGCGGCCTCGCGCAGCGCGAGCCGCATCGCCGGCTCCCACGCCGACACGGCGCCCTGAGTCACGTCTGCGAGGTCACTTCCGGGCAGTCACTGGTCGAGGTCGGCCATCGCGTCGAAGGTGCGCCCGAAGCCCACCCGACCGGCCACCTCGCTGAGGATCTCGTCGGGGTAGAGGTCGTAGTCGTCGAGCAGCGCGCCCATGTCGCTGGCCGGCAGGCCCAGGTCCGCGACGATGCCCAGGTCACCCGCCGGCACCTGCTCGTCCTCGTCGTCCACGTGGATGCCGAGATGGTCCACGGCCGACCGGGCGAGGGTCCAGTCGGTCGCCGCGGTGGCGTCGGAGAGCAGCACCCTGACCTCGTTGCCCTGCGTCCGCACCAGCAGCACGAAGTCCTCGGCGACCGAGAGCATCGCGAGCGCCCCGTTGTCCCCCGGGTAGCGGTGCAGCTCGCGGGCGATGGCCTCGACGGAGTCCAGGGCGCGGTCGGGGAGCTCGGCGACGCTCCACTCGCCGTCGTCGAGGTAGGCCACCAGGGCCAGGTCGATCTCGCCGACCTCGGCGTCGGTCATCTCGGTCACCGCTCACCACCGGGGCGCTGCACAAGGACGATGGTGGCAGAAGCGCGCGGCGAGAACCACTGCGATACAGACCACTACGGTTGTCCCATGCGCCTGCACGTCGTCGACCATCCGCTGGTCGCGCACAAGCTGACCACCCTGCGGGCCCGCGAGACGGCGTCGCCGGAGTTCCGCCGCCTCACCGACGAGCTGGTCACATTGCTCGCCTACGAGGCCACCCGGGAGGTCCGGGTCGAGCCGGTCCGGATCGAGACCCCGGTCACCGTGACCGAGGGTGTCTCGCTCAGCCGGCCGCGACCGCTGGTGGTGCCCATCCTGCGCGCCGGGCTCGGCATGCTCGACGGGATGATGCGCCTGGTGCCCAGCGCCGAGGTCGGCTTCCTGGGCATGGTCCGCAACGAGCAGACGCTCGAGGCCTCGACGTACGCCGAGCGCCTTCCCGGCGACCTCTCCCGTCGTCAGTGCTACGTCCTCGACCCGATGCTGGCCACCGGCGGCACCCTGGCCGCAGCGATCCACTTCCTGGTCGACCGGGGCGCGGACGACATCACCTGCATCTGCCTCCTGGTCGCGCCGGAGGGGGTGCGTCGGCTCGAGGAGGAGCTCACCGGCGTCGACGTGCCCGTCACCGTGGTCACGGCGGCCCTCGACGACCATCTCAACGACCACGGCTACATCGTCCCCGGGCTCGGCGACGCCGGCGACCGCCTCTACGGCCTGGCTGAGTGACCCGCGGGTCGAGTGCTGGAGCGGTCCGCGGCGACGCGGGGACCAGCACCCGACCGGCTCAACGGGCCCGACTGGCCGCCTGCACGCCGACCGACACCAGCACGACGCCCACCACGAGCCCGACCAGGGCACCGATCAGCGCGCCGATGAGGACGTCGTTGAGCGCGGGCACGGTGGCGCCGGCAGCCACGTCGGTGCCCACCTGGGCACTTGCGTCGGCGTTCATGACCACCACGGTCCAGTCACCGCTCTTCAGCGGCCAGGTCACCGACTGGGTGCCGCTGCCACTGGCCTGGGTCACCCAGAAGTCCTCCCCGGTGGGCGGGGTGGTCGGGGCGCCGGTCCCCCGGGTGTCCAGCACCGGGCTGTCCCGCCAGTCGACGAGCACTGCGTGCCGGACGTCGCGGAGGTAGGCCTCGGCGTCCGCGGTGCGGGCCACCCCGATGAACACGGGGGCGTCGGTCCGCGAAGTCGCCTCGACCTTGGCGTCGCCTAGGAGCGCGTGCGGTACGTCGGTGGCCAGGTCGGTGTGGATCTCCACGTTCGGCGTGGAGATCGCGTAGGCGCTCGTGGTGAAGTCCTGCGTGCCACTCATCAGGAACCCGCCGCTGTCCCGCATGGTGCGGTCGGCGACGAGCAGCGCCGTGCCACCGAGGCCGAGCCCGAGCGAGCCCAGGACCAGCACACTCCCGACGACGACGGCCACCACGCGACCGGCCGTCCACCGCGGCGCCGAGGGTCCCCCCGCCCCGGGTGCGGGTGTGGCGGACGGCGCCGACGGTGGCACCGGGGCGGTGTCCATCGGGGGTGCCGGGGTGCTCATCATCAGCTGCCCTGCGTCCGGGTCGGCTCCGCCTTGGTCCAGCCGGAACGGTGGGTACCGGTCGGTCATCAGGCCCGCGTACGCCGCGACCCGCAGCACCCAGCGGTTCATCCCCAGGACCAGGTCGAAGACGGGCTGGGGGTAGCGGCCGGTGAACAGCAACGCGATACCGGCGAAGATCACCAGCAGACCGATCAGCCCGGGGTTCGACACGCTCCGGACCTGGTCCCCGGCCTGTGTGACGACGTACGTCGTGCCGCCGACGAAGAAGCCGACGATCAGGTAGTGCGGGATCGCCAGCAACCACCACTTCACCAGCACCAGGCCACGCGAGAGGTGCTCGGGGTAGTCGATGGTCAGGTGCGCCGGGTAGTCCGGCGCCTCGCCCAGCGTGAACGGTGGGTAGCGGTCGGTGCCGAGCGCCCCGTAGCTGTAGTAGTTCACCCGCCAGGTCCAGCGCAGCACCCCGACGTTGAAGTCGAAGAGCGCCCGTGGGTAGCGGCCGGTGAACAGGATCGCGACGAACGCGACGATGCTGAGCACCACGAATGCCGCCCAGAGGAAGAACAGCACGATGTAGTGCGGGATCGCCAGCAGCCACTTGACCAGCCACAACCCGCGGCTGAGTCGGGGTTCCAGGTTTCCGTCCACATGGACCGGATATGTGCTCATGGCCATGCCAGCTCGCCTCCTGCGGTCATCACCTCCACGCTCCGCCGCCCGGGCCCGACGTCACAGGGGCGAAGGTCCGGCTGCTCCGGGACCCCTTTCCACCCTGGGTCGAGTGCTGAAGCGGTCGCTCCCGTCGCAGGGCGCAGCACGGCTCTCGGTGTTGTGGATCTGCACCACTCGACTGGTCCCAGCGGCTGTGGCTCGGCGTGCTGCATGCCGGAGGCCCGGCCGTCCTGTTCTTCGCGGACTTCTCGGCGACACCGACGGCGAGTGGGTCCTCGCGGATGGAAGCGTCCTCGTGCTGGAGATCGAAGGCGCCTTCCACGACGACGTGCCCCGGGCCACGGAGGACCTGATCGCCCTCGGCGTCCCCCGGATCCGCTGAGTCGAGTGCCGGCTCCCGCACAGGGAGGAGCCACTTCAGCACTCGACCGCGCGGGTCAGAGCGCCTTCACCGCGTTGAGCAGCTTGCCCATCGAGTCCTTGGCGTCGCCGAAGAGCAGGGTGGTGTTCGGCTCGAAGAGCAGCTCGTTCTCGATGCCGGCGAAGCCCGGACGCATGGAGCGCTTCATGAACACCACCTGCTTGGCCTCGTCGGCGTTGAGGATCGGCATGCCGTAGATCGGCGCCCCCGGAGTCGTCTTCGCGGCCGGGTTCACCACGTCGTTCGCTCCCACGACCAGGCAGACGTCGGCGTCCTTGAAGTCGCCGTTGATGTCATCCATCTCCTTGAGCTGCTCGTAAGGCACCTGGGCCTCGGCGAGCAGCACGTTCATGTGGCCGGGCATCCGACCGGCCACCGGGTGGATGGCGTAGTCCACCTCCACACCCCGCTCACCGAGGAGGTCGACGAGCTCACGCAGGCTGTGCTGAGCCTGCGCCACGGCGAGGCCGTACCCGGGGACGATGATCACCCGCTCGGCGTAGTTGAGCATGATCGCCACGTCCTCGGGCGTCGCCGACTTCACCGGCCGGTCCGAGGCCTGGCCGCCGCCCAGCGTCGAACCGCCCTTCAGCGCTCCGAACAGGATGTTGAGGACCGAGCGCCCCATCGCCCGGGCCATCAGCAGGGTCAGGAAGGTGCCGGAGGCGCCGACCAGCGTTCCGGCGACGAGCAGCAGGGTGTTCTCGAGCACGTAACCGCCGGCGGCCACGGTGAGACCGGTGAAGGCGTTGAGCAGCGAGATCACGATGGGCACGTCGGCCCCGCCCACCGGCAGCACCAGGAGCACGCCGAACGCCAGGCCGAGCAGGGCCAGGATGATGCCGGCCCACATCGCCGGGTTGACCACGACCTGGGTCGCGAGCCCCACTCCGGCGACCAGGGCCGCGCCGAAGACGACGGCGAGACCGGGGAAGACCACCGGCGCGGAGGTCATCAGGTCCTGCAGCTTGGCGAAGGTGATGATCGAGCCGGCGAAGGAGACCGAGCCGACGAAGATCGTGAACGCCGTCGCCAGCAGGGTGAACCACTGGGGGTCACCGTGCCGCTGCAGCATCTCGTCGAGCTCGAGCAGGGCCACCAGCGATGCCGCTCCACCGCCGACGCCGTTGAACAGCGCCACCATCTGCGGCATCTGGGTCATCTGGACCTTCTGCGCGCCGAAGACGCCGCCGGCGCTGCCGACCACGATCGCCGCCAGGATCAGCGGCACGTTGCGCATGTGGTCGATGTAGAAGAACGGCAGCGCGCACCCGACCACGGCCGCCACGGCACCGATGATGTTGCCCCGTCGCGCGGTCTTGGGGCCGGAGAGGCCCTTGAGCGCGAGGATGAACGCGACCGCGCAGAGCAGGTAGACGAACTGGACCCAGGCGGACATCAGCGGGCCTCCCCCTCAGTGGGAGTCGGGGCGTTGCCCCCGGGCGCCTTCTTCTTGCGCACGAACATCTGCAGCATCCGGTCGGTCACCACGAAGCCGCCCACCATGTTCACCGCGGCCAGCACGATCGCGATGAGGCCGACGACCACGGCCACGGTGTTCTCGGTGGTCCCGGTGACGAGGATCGCGCCGAGCAGGATGATCCCGTGGATGGCGTTGGCGCCGGACATCAGCGGCGTGTGCAGCGTCGAGGAGACCTTGGAGATCACCTCGATGCCGACGAAGACGCTGAGCACGAAGAAGGTCAGCCAGACGATGGCGTCACTCATGGTCGGCCTCCTGGTCGAAGGGAAGGTCGAGCTGCTGGGTCGCCTGCGGCTCCTCCGCAGCGGGGGCCGGCTCCGGGACAGGCTCGGGATCCGGGCCCTCGAGCGCCTCGCGGGTCGGCTGGTGCATGATCCGGCCGGCGTGGGTGACCGCCGAGCCGGCGACCACCTCGTCGTCGAAGTCGGGGGCGAACTCGCCCTCGGCCGTCATCAGCGTGAGCAGGTTGACGACGTTCTGGGCGTAGAGCTTCGAGGCCGGTCCCGGCATCTGCGAGGGGACGTTCTCGCCGCCCCAGACCTGCGCGTGGCCGATCCGGACCACCTTGCCGGCCACCGACCCCTCGACGTTGCCGCCGGTCTCCGCGGCCAGGTCCACCACGATCGAGCCCGGCTTCATCTGCTCGACCATCTCCCTGGTCACCAGCATGGGCGCCTGGCGGCCCGGGACGGCGGCGGTGGTGATCAGCGCGTCCGCGTCGGCGATGTACGGCGTGAGCAGCGCGCGCTGCCGGGCGGCTCGGTCCTCGGTCATCTCCCGGGCATAGCCGCCCGAACCCTCGAGCGTCTCGAGCTCGAGGTCGATCGACTTCGCGCCCATCGACCGGATCTCCTCCGCGGCGGCGGCCCGGACGTCGTAGGCCATCACCACGGCGCCCAGCCGCTTGGCGGTGGCGATCGCCTGGAGCCCGGCGACGCCGGCGCCGAGCACCACCACGTTGGCGGGCTGGACCGTGCCGGCCGCGGTCATGTTCAGCGGGAAGAACCGCCGGAGCAGGCCGGCAGCGACGATCGCGCAGCGGTAACCCGCGACCAGGGCCTGCGAGGACAGTGCGTCCATCGACTGGGCGCGGGAGATGCGCGGCACGAGCTCCATCGCGAACGACGTGATCCCCCGGTCCCGCAGGTCCGCGACCAGCTCATGGGAGCTGTTGACCGGCAGGAACGAGACCGTCGCGACGCCCTCGCGGAGCCCCCCGAGGCGATCTCGGTCAAGTGCGTTCACCCCGACGACCACGTCTGCCTGGGACAGCGCATCGTCGGTGACGGTGGCCCCCGCCTCGGTGTAGAGCTCGTCGGCGATCTCGGCTTGCGATCCGGCTCCGGGCTCGACGAGGACGTCGTACCCGAGGTCGGTCAGCTTGCCGACGAGCTCGGGAACCATCGCGACACGGGCCTCGCCCGCCCGGGTTTCCCTGGCGACTGCGATCTTCACCCGCGCCAACCTAGTGGAACCGACCGGGGGATCCGGCTAATGAGATGGGCGTCTCACCGGCAAATCGGATCCACTGTGGGGAGCCTCACCCTCAACCGACGAAACCACCCCCGACGACACGGCCGATGGCATAGGTGATGACCATGGCGAGCAGCCCGCCCGCGACCACGCGCACCATCGCTCGACGGTGGTTGGACTCGCCGGCCCTCGACGAGAGGTAGCCGGTGAGCGCCAACGCCACGACCACGCTGACCAGCGTGCCGGGCACTCGCCAGCCGCCCGGGAACAAGGTGATGGTCAACAGCGGCAGCAGGGCTCCGATCGAGAAGGCGAACAGTGACGCCCACGCCGCGTGCCACGGGTTGGTGAGGTTCTCCGCGTCGATGCCGAGCTCGATGTCCAGGTGCGCCTTGAGCGGGTCGTGCTCGGTGAGCTCCACCGCCACCTGCCGTGCGGTCGCCTCCGAGAGGCCCTTTTGGCGGTAGAGGTCGGCGAGCTCGGCCAGCTCCTCCTCGGGCTCCTCGCGCAGCTCGCGGGTCTCCTTGACGATCAGGGCGCGCTCGGTGTCGCGCTGGGTGCTGACCGAGATGTACTCCCCCGCCGCCATGCTGAGCGCGCCGGCCACCAGGCCCGCGAGGCCGGCCACGAAGATCGCGTTGCGGTCACTGGTCGCACCGGCGACACCCATCACCAGGCCCGCGGTGGAGACGATGCCGTCGTTGGCGCCGAGCACGGCGGCCCGCAGGGCGTTCAGCCGGGCGGCCAGCCCGGACTCGCCGTGGGGCTCGTCCTCGTGCTGCCCCAACTCCTTGGGGCCCTCGGGAACAGGCGTCTGCGCGGGGGTGGTCATGGCTCCATGGTCCTTCGTCGCGAAACCGGTCGCAACGAAGGGAAGGCTCGGCTAAAGCCGCTTGATGAGCTCGTCGACCCACGCAGGGACCAGCTCGGTGGCCGGCCCCTGCCGGGTCCGGGCGAAGTCGCTCATCGGTTCCGGGGCCAGGTTGAGCTCGAGGGTGTCCGCACCGGCGGCCATCGCATAGTGCACGAATCCCGCCGCTGGATAGACGACGCCGGAGGTCCCGATCGCGACGAACGTCTCGCACCGCAGCAAGGCGTCGTGGATCTCGTCCATGCCGTGCGGCATCTCCCCGAACCAGACGACATCCGGTCGGAGGGCCTCGGCCCCGCAGGCCGGACAGGGCGGCCGGTCGCCGAGCGGGCCGGTCCACTCGTGCCGGTCTCCGCAGCTGAGGCACCGGGCGGTGCGGAGTCGACCGTGCATGTGGTGCACGCGCCGGGAACCGCCGCGTTCGTGCAGGTCGTCGACGTTCTGGGTGACCAGGAAGAGGTCGTCGCCGAGGTGGTCCTCGAGGCGGGCCAGCGCTTCGTGCGCAGCGTTGGGGCGCACCCGCCCGAGGGCCGCACGTCGCTCGTCGTAGAACCGGTGCACCAGGTCGGGTTCGGCGGCGAAGGCCTCGGGCGTCGCCACCTCCAGCGGGTCGTACCCCTCCCAGAGGCCGTTCTCGTCGCGGAAGGTCGGCAACCCGCTCTCCGCGGAGATCCCCGCTCCGGACAGGACGACGACACGCACCCACCCATCATGCCGGGCTCGGGGATTCAGGACCGCCGCCCTGCCGGCTCGGGTCCTGCGCCGGTGGCGCCCGGCGCCGTCCCGGACCAGCGTTGAGTCGAGACGAGCGGGGCCGCCGGTGAATTCCATGGACACCTACAGCTGCGAGCGATGCCGGACGCGCACCGGCACGCCGTACGCATTCCACTACGGCCGTCTCGCCGACCCGGACCACGCCGGGAACAGCCACGTCCCGCACCGTCCCCCGTCCGTGACCGCGCACTTCACCCTCGGTGGGACCGACGCTGCATACCTGTGCGGGCGCTGCCTGCGGCGGGCGCGGATACGCCGGGCCTCGCGGCTGCTGGCGCATCAGCTCGCGGGAGTGCCGCTGCTCTGGCTGGTCTACGCGGCGCCGGTCCTGTGGGTCGGCGTGAGCATGGGTCGGGGCGCCTGGCTCGATGCGGTGCTCTGGCTGCTGGTCGCACTCGCCGTGCCAGCCGGCGTACTCATCGTGCTGGCCGTGCTCCAGCCGGCCGAGAGCAGCGGGGAATGGGCCGCCATCGCGCTGCACCGCCGCGAGCTGCAGCGGCGCGGATGGGACGAGTTCTGGACCAGCAGGGAGTTCCGCCTGCTGCACCGACGGATCGAGTCCGGGTCCGGCGCGGACCGACAACGCGACGACGTGTGAGAGCCGGGGCGCCGGCGCTCAGCGGTACTCCGGATTCTCGTGGTCGAAGCGCGCGCCGGCGTCCCAGGCCGAGCGCTGGTTGCCGTACGCCGGGATGCCGCCCGCGTCCTTGAGCATCTTCCCCAGGTGCATCAGGTTCCAGGTCATGAACGTGGTGTTGCGGTTGGTGAAGTCGTTCTCCGGCCCGCCGCTGCCCGGGTCGAGGTACGACGGCCCGGGGCCCGCCGCACCGATCCAGCCTGCGTCGGCCTGGGGCGGGATCACGAAGCCGAGGTGCTGCAGCGAGTAGAGGACGTTCATCGCGCAGTGCTTGATGCCGTCCTCGTTGCCGGTGATCAGGCAGCCGCCGACCTTGCCGTAGTAGGCGTACTGCCCGGCGTCGTTGAGCATCCCGGAGGCGCCGTACAGCCGCTCGATGACCTGCTTCATCACGCTGGAGTTGTCACCCAGCCAGATCGGCCCGGCCAGCACCACGATGTCGGAGGCCATCACCTGCTCGTGCACCTCGGGCCACATGTCGCTCGCCCAACCGTGCTCGCGCATGTCGACGTAGACGCCGGTGGCGATGTCGAGGTCGACCGGACGGACGACCTCCACGCCGACACCGTGCTTCATCATGATCGCGGCGCTGACGTCGACCAGGCCCTCGGTGTGGCTCAGCTCCGGTGAGCGCTTGAGGGTGCAGTTGATGAAGGTGGCCCGCAGGTCGCTGAAGTCCCAGTTCTCCGCCATGGGCTGACGATGCTCCTGTCGCGGCTTCTCCGGCGAGGGCCCGGCCAGGCCGGTCCAGCCCGGGTCAGCGCGGCCACCCGAGCGTCAGACGCGCGTCGGTTGGAACACCGGGACGGTGCCACGGCCGGTCTCGCCGTCCTCGTGTGGCGATGGTCTCGTGTGGCGATGGTCTCGTGTGGCGATGGTCTCGTGTGGCGATGGTGGAGCCTCGCAGTTGGACAGCCCCTTCGCGAGAGTGCGCAAGACGTCCAGCTCTCGCTCGGTGAGCTCGGACAACTGTTCGGGAGTCCCGTCCGTCGGCAGCGGTCGGCGGGTGAACTCCTCCACCAGCCGACGAGTGATCGTCGGCGCGAGCAGCGAGTCGCCGCGCGCAACGGTGCGCACAGCGTGCACCAGGTCCACCGGTTCGACGGTCTTGAGCAGGAAGCCGCTCGCTCCGGCACGGAACCCTGCGTAGACGTAGGCGTCGGTGTCGAAGGTGGACAGGATGAGCACCCGACCGCCGGACCGTCCGCGGCCTCCGCGACCACTCACCAGACCAATGCTAGGACGCACCGTTGCTCCGCGGGTCGTCCTCACGGAGGACCGCGATCGTCCTCACGGCGTCGGAGAACGCCGATGTCGACCCCGTCCTGACGACGTCCCCGGCGGGTGCGGCGACCTAGCGTCGCCGAGTCTCGGCGCTCGTCGAGGCATCCCGACTCGCAGGAGATACCCAGGAACGACTCCGCTCCGCTTCCTCCGCACCGCCCGCACCGCATGCTCGCCGTGGCGCCACTGGTGCTCGCTCCGATCACCGGACTCGCCGCAAGCCTCCTGACACCGAGCGACGCGCAGGACTCGACGGTCCTGGTCGACCAGGTGCACGACCACCAGCAGGCGTTTCTCGTGGCGGTGCTGCTGGGCCTGACCTCCTGGGCGCTGATGCTGCCATCCGTCCAGGCCGTGACCCGAGTGACAGGCGACCGGACACCGGGGTGGTCGGCGGCAGCACGTGCGCTGGTGTACCTCGGTGTACTGGGCATGACGGGGGTGTACGCCGTCCAGCTGGTGCTCCTCTCGGCGGCGGCCCGTCCCGAGGCGCCGTCCGCAGGCTGGTGGCGTCGGTGGACCAGGGGCCTGCGGGCGTCTTCGTGGTGCTCCTCGGCTGCGGGGCCCTCGGTTGTCTGGCGCTGGCGGTCGCGATGTGGCGGAGCGGCCGGGTGCCGCGAGCCGCTGCCTTGCTCGTGGGATTGTCGCCGCTGGTGGGATTCGCGGGGGGCTCCTCCCTGGAGGCGGTGAGCGCGGCATGCCTGCTGGCGGGATTCCTCAGTTGCATCCCCGCGATGAGCGCGGGGTCGCCGATGCCGGCACGCTCCATGGTCGCTGCCGCCTGATCGTCGGTGAGGACCTCGCCGACACGCGAAGCGCCCTCTGCATGGAGGGAAGCGACAGTCCTGGCGATGAACGACGCTGTCGGTTTGTCTCTTAATAAGTGACAAACCGACGGCCTTGCCCGTAGTCTTGGCACTTAATAAAGGACATACGGACATGACTTCGCTCTTCGCCACCCCAGACCCAGACCTCGAAGACCAGCAGGTCATCAGCGAGATCCACGAAACGCGCGCATCGCTCGCGGACTACTTGCGCGCGCCCAAACGCTGGAACGGACTGCTCCGACGCACTTCGACCGCGCGCGCCATCCAGGGGTCCAACACCATCGAGGGCTACACCGTCAGCGACGAAGACGCCGTCGCCGCTGTCGATGGCGAGCCCCCACTCAGCGCTGACGAGGAGACGTGGCTGGAGATCATCGCCTACCGCCGGGTCCTCACCTACGTGCTCAACGTGGCAACCGAACCAGGGTTCGTGATCGACGAAGCGGTCCTTCGCTCCATGCACTTCATGCTGCTGGACCACGACCTCTCGAAGACGCCCGGGCGATATCGGACCAAGGAGATCTTCGTCCGCGACGACAGGCGCGGTGTCAACGTCTACGCCGGCCCTGACGGGGACCTGGTGCCAGACCTCATGCGGGCGCTGTCGGAGTCACTCTCGATGCCTGCCCCGGACGACCCGCTCGTGCGCGGGGCGATGGCACACCTCAACTTGGTCATGATCCACCCCTTCCGGGACGGCAACGGGCGCATGGCGCGTGCCCTGCAGACGATGGTTCTCGCCCAGGATCAAGTGGTCGAGCCGACGTTCTCGAGCATCGAGGAATGGCTCGGCAACAACACCCAGGACTACTACGACGTCCTCGCGGCTACGGGTCGCGGAGCGTGGAACCCCGGAAACGACGCGACGCTGTGGGTGAAGTTCAACCTGCGAGCGCATCACATGCAGGCACAGACGATGCGACGTCGATTCGACGAGGCCGAGATCCAGTGGCGCAAGATCGACGAGTTGGTCTCAGAGCATCGCCTCAACGACAGGATCGGCGCAGCGCTCTTCGATGCGTTAGTCGGATTGCGCGTGACACGGCCGTCCTACGTGAAGCTCACCGAACTCGATGAGCGCACGGCCACCCGCGACTTGGTCAACGCTGCCGGTTTGGGCCTATTGGAGGCGCGTGGCGAACGACGTGGCCGGCACTATGTCGCTGGCGAGCCCCTACGGCACATCCAGGCCGAGCTACGGGCGGCCCGAAAGCCCCTCGATGATCCGTATCCGACCCTCATCGGCGAGATCCGCAGGGCGTTGCCGTGAGAGCGCCGAGGAACAACCCCGTCGGGATGGCTGCGCAGTCAGCGGTAACGGCCCAGTTCGAGTTGCTCGGCTGGGGAGTAGCACCGAACCCAGAGCACGACCTAGGGACTGACCACTGGGTCATGGCCCGGGACGACGAGCGCACCGACATCCGTCGCCTCGTCGGCGTGCAAGTGAAGGCGGGCGCGACACCGTTCAAGCAACCAGTGACGACCTGGGAAGGCGCGGTCTCCGGATGGTGGTTCTACGAACGCGACAACCGCCACTTCGAGTACTGGTCCGAGTCATTCCATCCCACACATCCTCGCCCTGCACCAGATCGAGACCAGCACGACCTTCTGGGCGCACGTCACGGCAGACAAGGTTCAGGCGACGGGCAAGGGCTGCAAGATCTTCGTCCCGGCGACACAAGCGGTCGACGCCGGCAACTGCCGTGCTCTCCTGGAGGTGGCCCTGTCAAACTCGACTCCCCCAGAGTTCCAAGGCAGTGCCTGGGAGCAAGGCGAGGACGTCCCCTGCGAGTCCCTCATGCGCTACGCGCCCATGACGCCACGCCTCCTGGCGCCCCACGGGAACCGCACACCCACAGCGATCTCGATCAGGTTCTCAGCGAGCCCGGGACCCGACTCGGTCTCGCCGTGAGCGAGACGCTCACGGACGACGAATCGCACGGCAACCCGGAGCCTCTGCTTCGGCGGCTCTCTGGGCACCCGTCCGGATTCTTGCGGACCTATTGCGGGTCAGACGCGGACTTTTCGGCCCTACACCCACCTGACCTGCACAGACGTGCCGCGTCAGTAGTACCAGGGGTAGTCGGCAAGGGTGATCTGGGCATTAACGGTCGCCGTTGGTACCGCCTGAAGATGCGGTCTGACCTGCGCAAATGCGGATTCCGGTGTGACGGTCGTTGACGGTTGGTTCTGACGGCTTCTGAACTTCTTGCGGACTTTTTGCGGACTGGCGCAGAAGCGTCCTGGCCGAAGCGCCGACGCGAGCTTGCTGGTCGGCCAAGGTCGCAGGAGCGGGGTTCGATACGGCGGACGTTCGCGGACACGCTGCACACCGACCCCAGGTTGGGCTGCTGCTTCGAGCCAGGCGCTACGCGAAACGATGACTCCGGAGAACGCCCCCGTCCCGGGAACTCGTCCGGACGGGTCCATCGGGATGGCCTGGCCACCGGGGGGTGCCGCCACAGGCATGACGCGGAGCTTCCCGTCTGGCGTTCCTGTTAGGGGACGGTCCAGCGCACGCGACACAGACCCCGCTGCAACCCAGAATGACGCTGGCAACGCTGGGCAGGCCGACCTTGCGCCTATCATTCTGGCCGGTCGCTGTGCTCCTCCCCACGGAGCATGTCCATGTGCGTCCTCGTGTCAGGTGTCGGGTTCTCTGAGGTTCGGGGGGGTGGCAGTGGTGCAGGAGCCGGACATCGTGGACATGATCCGCGAGCTGTTTTCGCGAGGAGTGCCGCTCAGGCGGTGACGGTCGCGGGGCCGCCACGGACCTCGAGGGGTGAGACTGGTTCGCCGCAGGTGTCGCACGTGATCGTGACCGCGACCGCCCCGCCACAGTCCGCGTGTCGCAGCGGACCTAGCGGTGCGCGCAGGTCGCCGAACTCCGTCCCCCATGTGCGGAGTGCCAGGATCACCGGCACCAGGGCGGCTCCCTTGTCGGTCAGCTGGTATTCGTGGCGTGCCGGTCGTGTCTGGTAGAGCACTCGATCCAGGATGCCCTCGGCGGCCATCCTGGCGAGCCGGTCTGCCAGCACGTTGGACGCGATCCCGAGCTCGTCCTGGATCGCTCCGTATCGACAGATGCCGAAGCAGATGCATCGCAGCACGGCCAGCGTCCATAGGTCGTGAAGCACGTCAAGCGCGGCTAAAACTCCGCACGACCGGGCCTCAGCCGGATCGACGGAGAGGGAAGTCGGGTCAATGGGTCGTCGAGCCACAGTGAACCAGGCTAGCAGTCACTTGTCAGGAGAAAGCGACCCGTGTACGTTGTCACTTGCTCACAGCAAGTGAACTCACCTCGAGGAACCCGATGGCCCAGCCGCTGACGCTCGGCGACCGACTCGCCGCCACGACAATCACTGCCCACATGCATCGCCGCGTCTTCCGGCTGACCCGGGGACGCCTGGGAAACGCTGCCCACGGTGTGCCCGTGCTGATGCTGACGACGACGGGCCGTACCTCAGGGCTCCCGCGCCAGACAATGCTGATGTACTTGCGTCACGAGGCGGACTTCCTCGTGATCGCCGCCAACGCCGCGGACCCCGAGCGCCCTCCGCACTGGTACCTCAACCTCCACGCACACCCGCAGGCCCAGGTGCTCGTCGAGGGCGTTCCGATGCGAGTCACAGCCCAGGAGCTGTCGGTCGGGGAACGTGCCCAGCTGTGGCCCGAGCTGGTCGATTACAACCCCCGCTGGGGCCGCTACCAGGCGGCGGCGTCACGAGTTTTCCCCGTCATGCGGCTGGTCCACGGACCGGGTCATCCTCAACAGGACTGACACGAGCATGCCCCGGTCCGTTCAAGTTGCCTCGGACATGACTCGCGCGAATCAGTCAGCATCGATCGCCGGAAACTCCGTGCTGCCAATCAACTTCCCGACCCAACGCTCGGGTGGTTCTGAGAAATCGTTCGAGGATCCCGTACTGGTCACGCTCCGCGTGACGATCGGTGATCGGTGATCGGTGATCGAGCGGCGATTCACCAACTCCGGGAAGGGCAGGTCGACCCCCTACTCGCTCGCGCCACGTAGGCGTTGACGCTCCCGTTCGGTCAACTCCGGCCTTCCTGGGATCTCCGTCTGTCGGCGGATGTACTCACGCTCGTCGGGCAGGTCTGAAGGCCATGGCCAGTCGCCGTCACGTGGCGACTCCAAGTCCAGTACCTCATTGAGTCCCAACTCTGAGCGCATGGCGTTGCGCAACAGACCGACCAAGTCTCGCGCACGAAATTGCTGAGGATAGAAGTCCACGAAGAAGCCGCCCACCTCGACCGTGCCACTGATCTCCATGAGCGCACCGGACACACGGTCCGCCAGCTCACCCACCTCTGCGCCTGCCAACAACGAAAGATCAGCCAGCAGCGGCTGCAGCTCTTCGCCCCACCGAACGTGGTAGTCGAAAAGCGCTTCCTTCCGAAGTTCATCGTCCTCGGCCGATGCGGGCTTCGTTTCGTCGTAGGGAAGGAAGGACGCCGCACCATCGATGTCGCGCAGCATCGCCTGCGCAAGGACCAGATATTCCGAGTGAGACCGCCGTCGGTCCTCCAGCCAGCGTCGCGCATCCGACTCCGCCAATCGCTGATGTTCCGCCTTGCGCCCGAGGATCGTGGAGAGCACAACGCCCCCAAGAGAGCCACCTACTCCGATCGCGCCGGCGATGATGGCAGTCGTCATCTGCGAGTCCACTGCAATCCTCCGTTCCGACACCATCGTGACGGCCAGCCCCTGCAATTGCACGGTGAGACTCCAGGTGCGGTGTCGCTTCGCCTTCGCCGACATCCGACCCTCGACAAAACAGATCCCGAAACCCCCTTTATGAGAGCGCGCTGTCATCGGCTATGAGAGACCGTCCCGCAAGCGGATCGGCCTGTGGGACGCTCCGCGCGACGAGTGGCCGGAGGGAACGGTCCGGGCAAGCGGGCGCCCCTCGCCTTCTCGCCGTCTGTCGGCCTGGCAGAGTTTGGCGCGTAGCCGCGTTGAGGGCCGCTACGCAGACCCCGACTTATCCAGAATCGCTGATCACCGCTGACCATCACCGGCTGCTCAGTTTTCTCCTCCAACGACCCGACGACACTCCATTTCGACCCCACAGATCGTCGGCACGCATGCTACGAAGGACGTGGATGGGTCGCCCGTGGAGGGGCGGCCCACGAGTCGTTTCAAGGGTAGTTGCTGGACGTTGCTGGCAGTCGCTGACCGCTCCGTCCGGCACCGGATGCGGGGTGATCGGCGTGCACGGTGGGATGAAGTTCTATCGCGGCTCCGCTGCTGCCGCGCGCTCCTACGTGGAGTCCGACCACTCCCGTGCCGACGACTATTACCTCACCGAAGGCTCCGGCGTCGTCACCCGGTACGCCGTCGAGGTGAGCGACTCGGTGAGCCCGACGGTGAGGCTCGCCGGAGAGCTCGACGGCCGCACCTACGAGCAATGGGTCGCCGGGTACGACGTCGAGACCGGCAAGGCAAAGGGCCGCCTGCGCGACGACGCGAACGCGCTGCGGTTCGTCGAGGTCACCGTCAACGGCCCCAAGACCTGGTCGCTGGCCGCCGCCCTGCACCCGGAGGTCTCGGCGGCGTTGGATGCAGCGCAGGGCCGGGCGGCCGAGCAGATCATCGCCTGGGTCGCCGCACATGCGACGACCCGGGTCGGACCACGCGGCCGGCAGGTGCAGGTCCCGGTCGAGCAGGTCGAGGCCGCGGTGATCCGGCACTACACCTCCCGGGCCGGCGACCCCCACCGCCACCTCCACGTGCAGATCAACGCCCGGGTCTTCGCCGAGCGCACGTGGCGTGGCTTGCACTCGGTGGGAACACGGGACTTCCTGGAGGCGATCAACGGGATCGGACACGCCGCGGTCGCCACCGACCCCGAGTTCCGCAGGACACTGACCGAGCACGGCCTGACCCTCGACCCCGAGTCGGGAGAGCTCGTCGAGTTGGCGCCGTACGTTCCGCGGTTCAGCGCGCGGGCTGCGCAGATCGGGCGGAACCTGGATCGGTTCGAGGCCGATTGGCGGGCCGGGCACCCCGGCGAGGAACCGGGGCCACGGCTGCGGCAGGCGTGGGACCGACGCGCGTGGGCCGAGGCTCGACCGGACAAGGTGGTGCCTACGGACGGTGCGGCGATGGTCGCCGCGTGGAATGACGAACTGCACCGTCTGGGCTACCGCGACCGGAACCAGCCGACCGCCCCGGCCGGGGGGCCACGAGTCGGGGAGCTCGACCGCGATCAGGCTGTCGAGCTGGTGTTGTCGAGGTTGGGGGCGAAGCGGTCGGCGTGGAACGCCGCCGACATCCGCGGCCAGGTCGAGCAGTGGATCGCCCAGAACGGGCTGATCGCTGACGCGGCGGTGCGGATCGAGCTGGCCGAGGACCTCACTGCCCGAGCGGTTGCCGCCTGCATCCCGCTCTTGGGTCGCGACGACGTGCCCACACACGTCCGCGCCCTGACCTCTCCGGCCGTGATCGCCGTCGAGGACCGCATCACCCGGCTCCTCGGACTCCAGGGCTACGCGCGCGGTGAGGACGTGAGCCTTCCAGCCGGGGTGGCGATTATGCTCGACCCCGGCCAGCGCACGGCCGTCGCCGCCCTGGCTGGGACGAAGCATCTGCTGGTCGTCGAGGGTGCGGCTGGTGCCGGCAAGACAGCCACGCTGGCGGCAACCCGGGAGGTGCTCACGGCTCAGGGACGTCGGCTGATGGTGGTCACGCCCACGTTGAAGGCCGCCGAGGTCGCCGCCGGCGAGATCGACGCCCCCGCGTTCTCCGCGGCATGGCTTGCCCACCAGTGGGGGTGGCGGTGGGACGAGGACGGCCACTGGACCCACACCCGCGCAGAGCCCGTCGACCCACGCGCCGTGCTCGACAAGGGTGATCTGCTGGTGGTCGACGAAGCCGCGATGCTCGACCAGGACACCGGCCGCGCCGTCCTGGAGATTGCCCACGAGTGCGGGGCGCGGGTGGCGTTCATCGGTGACCGGCACCAACTCCCGGCCGTCGGCCGCGGCGGAGTCCTCGACCTCGCCATCCAGCACGCCGGCCCCGACAAGACCGTCGCTCTCGAGGTCGTGCACCGGTTCACCGACCCCGCCTACGCCGAACTCTCGGTCAGGATGCGACGCGGCGAGTCGGTGTTTGACGACCTGTGGGAGCGAGGTCAGATCCGGCTGCATGCCAGCGACCCCGAACGCCTCGACGCCCTCGCCGCGGAGACGGTCGACGCGATCCTCGCGGGCCGGTCACCACAGGCGCTGATGGCCGACAGCCGCGAACAGGTGACCGCGCTCAACGGCGCGATCCGCGACCGCCTCGTCGCCGCCGGGCGGGTGGACGACCGGCGGGTCGTGGTCAACCAGACCGGTGAACGCCTCGGGGTCGGGGACCGGATCGCGACCCGGCGCAACGACTGGCAGCTCGGCGTCGCGAACCGGCAGACCTGGACCATCACCGCCATCGCCGACGACGCCACCGTGACCCTGCGCAACGACTCCGGGGCGACCCGCGACCTCACCGGCTGGTACGCCGAAGGCTGGGTCGAGCTCGCCTACGCCACCACCGTCTACGGCGCCCAAGGCGAGACCACCCGCGTCGGGCACATGGTCATCGGAGACTCGACGTCGGCGGCGTCGGCGTACGTCGGGATGACCCGCGGCCGACACGACAACGTCTCCCACCTGGTCGCCGAGACCCCCGAGCAGGCCAGGACGGTCTGGGAGCAGGTCTTCTCCCGCGACCGTGCCGACCTCGGCGTCGCCCACGCTCGCCTCCGAGCCATCGACGACATCGACCGCCACGGCCCCAACGCCCCCGCGAAGGCCCGTGCCCAGGCGGCCGCGAAGCGTCGGTCGCAGGCTCGTCGGGCAGAGAACCGGCGCCAGTTCGAGCCGAGGCCGTCGGAGACGCCCGAGCCCGCTCGACCCTCGCACCGCAGCCCAGGCATCGGTCTCTGACGAAGATCCTCCAAGTTTCTTCAAGACCACCACGGGCGAGTCACCACGGGCGGGGTTGACCTGCACAAACACCCTCATCCACGTACTCGCCCGTGGTGCGCCCGTCCCGCCCGTCCTGCTCGACCACGGGCGAAATTTGGTGCGCCCCTCCCCTCACGCTGGGGCCATGACCACCTTCGCGGTCTCACCATCCGAGAGATTTCCAACTTTCGGAGGGGCGCCCCCCAGCACTGCGCTGACCAGCACAAACGCCTGCGCCCCTCCCATCGCCCCTCCTGCGCCCCTCCCGGGACGGGCGCCCCCAGGACGGGCGCAAATTGGTGCGCCTCCTGAGCAAAGTTGAGCCCGCGCTGTCCATTCGCCACCCGTGGCTCGCTTGAAGATCCCGCGTCACCCATTCACCACAACGACAGGAGAACCCGATGACCACCCCCCTTCACGACGAGGACCAGCACGAGAATGACGAGATGCTCGGCATCGAGGAAGCCGCCGCTTACCTTCGCGTGCCCGTAGCCACGATGCGGTACTGGCGCTACTGCGGCGACGGCCCCTTCAGCTTCCGGCTCGGCCGTCGCGTCCGCTACTGGAAGACCGACCTGATCCTCTGGAGAGCCGAACAGGGCCGGCGCCCCGACGCTGAGCGTTCCCAGGCCTGAATCTCGTGGGGTTCTCCACAGGAACGCGGGTCCGAGTCGCCCCGGACCCGCGATCCGATCGACCCTGCACGTGACCGGAAGGAGGTGACGCATGGCCGGCACGTTGGCGTGCCCGCTACCGCGACGAACGCGGCCGCGAACGCTCGCGACACTTCGAGCGCCGCATCGATGCCCAGCGCTGGCTTGACGAGGTCACCACCACGCTCCGTGACGGCACGTGGGTCGAACCCCGGGCAGGCAACATCACCTTCGACGACTTCTATGCCGACTGGGCACCGCGGCAGCTGTGGCTTGCCTCGACCAGAGCCAACGCCGACCTCGCGGTCGGGTCGGTCCCGTTCGGCGATCTGCCATTCAAGGCGATCCGCCGCTCGCACATCGAGACCTGGGTCAAGTCAGCATCCGAGCGGTGGGCTCCCTCGACGGTCAAGACCCGGTTCGTGATCGTCCGCTCAGTGTTCCGTGCCGCGGTCGCCGACCGCGTCATCGGCACCGATCCGTGCATCGGCGTCACCCTCCCTCGGCGCCGCAAGGCCGAGGCCGCCATGCAGATCCCGACGACCGAGGATGTCGGACGGCTCCTCGCCCACGCCGACAGCACGCGGGTCTCCACCCGCAAGGGCTTCCGCGCCTACGTCGCCCTGTGCGCGTTCGCTGGCCTCCGCAAGGGCGAAGCAGCGGCCGTCCAACTCGGCGACATCGACTTCCTTCGCCGGACGCTGAACGTCTCCCGGCAGTTGCAGCGAGACCGGTCAACCTACGTCGTCCGGCTGCCGAAGTACGGCTCCGAGCGCGTCGTCTTCCTGCCCGACGAGCTGGTGGCAGTCCTGGCAGAGCACGTGGCCGCACATTTGCCCAGCGCCGAGCCCGACGACTGGCTGTTCACGGTCAATGACCGTCCGATGTACGACAACGACATCACCTGGCGCTGGCGCGCCACCCGAACCGCGGCGAAGTTCCCGCACGTCCGACTCCATGACCTGCGGCACTTCTACGCCAGCGGTCTCATCGCAGCGGGCTGCGACGTCGTCACCGTGCAGCGCGCGCTTGGTCACTCGACCGCGACGACCACGCTGAACACCTACAGCCACCTCTGGCCGACCGCCGAGGACCGGACCCGCGCCGCGGCCGGCGCGCTGATGAAGCAGGCGCTCGGAGCTTTAGAACAGGCGCAGTGACCACAGGCCAGCGACACGCTGGAGAGCTTCGTCGTCGAGCTCGATCGGACTCTGGTCGACCAACTCGACCGCTGTGCCTTCGAAGATCGCCCAGCACTCCCACTCTGACGCGATGCGGCTGGTGTACCTGATACCGGAGTAGAGCGGCGTCCCATCGACCTCTGTCGCCGTGTAGGCGAACTCCGCGATCAGACGACTCAGTCTCCGGTCCTGGTTCGTCACAGCAGACAGGTCGAGGGGCTGCTCGTACCCGAGCCCGACCAGGTCACTGGAAAGAACCTCGCTCAGGAATTCGTGAGTCTCCGGCGCTTCCACATCGAGGAAAGGCAGCGGGTCAACGAGGCGGATCGTCGCGAGAAGCCGTTGGAGCCGCCAGTCCTGCGGGACTCCGCCGACGACCATGAACCCGGGCTCCTCGTCCTTGAGAAGCTCCCGCATCCTCGGAGTCGGCCGGAACCGTGCCAACGTCTCGGCGAAGCAAGCCTCGGCCGTCGTAGCGGCGTACAAGACGCCACCACCCGGAACGTCGAAGCGGTTCCCGGCTTTCGGCAGCGCGGCGTCGAGTGGGCTGATCGTGGAGAACCTGAGGAGGCCGCTTGCTCGCCCGACCCGCAACAACGGGTCGGGCGGGGTCGCGACCGCAGGCTCCGCCATGCGGCTCTCAGGCCCCGGCAAGGAACGCGCGCGCAGCCGCAAGCGTCTCGCGGTTCAGACCGTCGTGAAGTGCCTCGGCAGGCGAAAGATCGTCCAACTGCGGGTTGCTGCCGAGGAACCACGCCCGGATCGTCGCGTCGGCCTCGACCGGCTCCAGCATCTTGACGACCTGATACGCGATTCGCAGCGGCAGCAGCGAAGCCTCGCCCGCCTCGGCTCCTGCCTTCCACCGAGAGATGGTCGAGGGGTCACGGTCAACGATGAAGGCCACCACCTTGGTGCCCAACTTGGACGTGAGTGCTTCGACAAGGTCGCCCTGCCCCACACGCACGGAGTCACGGTGAGCAGTGCGACGAGCCTGATCGGACGATGCAGCAACAGCAGCCACCGGCGTTCCTTTCCCGCTCTCGTTGATGCCTTCCCTGCAAGCATAGCCTCAGATCAGATGCGTAAAGCTTGCATAACAGATGCGTGATGTGTTGTAAGTCGCCTGGATCACGAGAGGTCAGCCCGCCGACCGGCGCAGTCCCGACGGGTCGGCGCGGGTAGTTGTTGAGATTCCTGCGGACTTTTTGCGGACTACAAGGGGGTTCGCGAACCCCTAAACCCACTCTGACCTGGGCAAACGCGCGAATCTCAGTAGTACCAGGGGTACGGCGACCAGTCCGGGTCGCGCTTCTCCAGGAACTGGTCGCGCCCCTCCTGGGCCTCGTCGGTCATGTAGGCCAGCCGGGTCGCCTCGCCGGCGAACAGCTGCTGGCCGACCAGGCCGTCGTCGAGCAGGTTGAAGGAGTACTTGAGCATCCGCTGCGCGGTCGGGCTCTTGGCGTTGACGATCCGGCCCCACTCCAGGCCGACCTTCTCCAGCTCGGCGTGCGGGACCGCGCGGTTCGCCGTACCCATCCGGACGGCGTCCTCCGCGGAGTACTCCTGGCCGAGGAAGAAGATCTCGCGGGCGACCTTCTGACCGACCTGGCGGGCGAGGTAGGCCGAGCCGTAGCCGCCGTCGAAGGACCCGACGTCGGCGTCGGTCTGCTTGAACCGTGCGTGCTCGGCAGAGGCGAGGGTCAGGTCGCAGACCACGTGCAGGCTGTGGCCGCCACCCGCCGCCCAGCCGTTGACCAGGCAGATCACCACCTTGGGCATGAACCGGATCAGCCGCTGGCACTCCAGGATGTGCAGCCGGGCCAGCTTGGCCTTGTCGATCGGGTTCGGGTCGGCTCCTGCATCGACGTGGCCGGCGGTCTCGTACTGGTAGCCGGCCTTGCCGCGGATGCGCTGGTCGCCACCGGTGCAGAAGGCCCACTTGCCGTTCTTGGCACTCGGCCCGTTGCCGGTGAGCAGCACGCAGCCGACGTCGGCGGAGGTGCGCGCGTGCTCGAGCACCCGGAGCAGCTCGTCGACGG